>NZ_JASCIQ010000047.1 GCF_029968035.1 Streptomyces cavernicola
GGCCGGGGCCCCCCCCCCCGCACCCCCCAACGCACCTACCCCAGCGCCGACTTGACGACATCCGCCAACCGCTCGGCAACCGACCGAGCCTGCTCGATGTCAGCCGCCTCGACCATCACCCGAACCAACGGCTCGGTCCCGGAAGGCCGAAGCAACACCCGCCCGGTGCCCCCGAGTTGACGCTCAGCCTCACCCACCGCATTGGCCAGCTCGGCCGAAGTGGCCACCCGGGACTTGTCCACGTCCGGAACGTTGATCAGCACCTGCGGCAGCCGCCGCATCACACCGGCCAGCTCCTTGAGGCTGCGCCCGGTCTGCGCGACACGAGCCGCCAGCATCAGCCCGGTCAGCGTGCCGTCCCCGGTCGTCGCGTGGTCGAGGATGATCACGTGCCCGGACTGCTCGCCGCCGAGCGCGTAACCGTTCTCCTTCATCGACTCCAGGACGTACCGGTCGCCGACAGCGGTCTGCACCAGCGCGACGCCCTCGGCCTCCATCGCCAGCTTGAAGCCCAGGTTGGACATCACCGTCGCCACCACGGTCTCCCCGCGCAGCGCCCCCCGCTCCCGCATCGCGAGCGCGAGCACCGCGAGGATCTGGTCGCCGTCCACCTCGTCACCGGTGTGGTCCACGGCCAGGCAGCGGTCCGCGTCACCGTCGTGCGCAATGCCCAGGTCGGCCCCGTGCTCGACGACCGCGGCGCGCAGCAGCTCCAAGTGGGTCGAGCCGCAACCGTCGTTGATGTTCAGGCCGTCCGGCTCCGCGCCGATCGTGACGACCTCGGCCCCGGCCCGCGCGAACGCCTCCGGCGAAACCCGCGCGGCCGCGCCGTGCGCCTCGTCGAGGACGATCTTCAGCCCGTCGAGCCGGTTGGGCAGCACCCCGATGAGGTGCGCCACGTACCGGTCGAAGCCCTCGTCGTACGACTTCACGCGGCCGACGCCCGCACCCGTGGGCCGCTCCCAGGGGGCGCCGGTGCGGTGCTCCTCGTACAGCGACTCGATGCGGTCCTCGAGGTCGTCGGCCAGCTTGTGGCCGCCGCGCGCGAAGAACTTGATGCCGTTGTCCGGCATGGCGTTGTGGCTCGCGGAGAGCATCACGCCGAGGTCCGCGCCGAGCACCCCGGTGAGGTACGCGACGGCCGGCGTCGGAAGGACGCCCACGCGCAGCACGTCCACACCGGCACTGGCCAGGCCCGCCACCACGGCGGCCTCCAGGAACTCCCCGGACGCTCGCGGATCACGCCCGACCACGGCCGTCGGCCGATGCCCCTCGAACGTGCCCGCCTCGGCGAGTACGTGAGCCGCCGCGACGGAGAGTCCGAGCGCCAGCTCAGCCGTCAGATCCGCGTTGGCGACACCGCGCACGCCGTCCGTGCCGAAGAGTCGTCCCACTGGTGTCCTCCGTACGTTCATGAAGCCTTCGGAGCGAGTCTGATGCTCCGAACTTCCGCTGTTGAGCGCCTCTTGTCGTTATACGCCCAACGCGCTGAGTGACACGAACGCCCCGGCAGCACAGAGCGTGCCGCCGGGGCGTTCGAGGTGCAGTGTGCAGGCAGCGATTAGCGCTTGCTGTACTGCGGGGCCTTACGGGCCTTCTTGAGACCGGCCTTCTTGCGCTCGACCGCACGGTCGTCACGCTTCAGGTAACCGGCCTTCTTCAGGGCGCCGCGGTTGTTCTCCACGTCGGCCTCGTTCAGGGCGCGGGCGACACCGAGACGGAGCGCACCGGCCTGACCGGAGACGCCGCCACCCGAGATGCGGGCGATGACGTCGTAACGGCCGTCCAGCTCGAGCACCTTGAAGGGCTCGTTGACTTCCTGCTGGTGGACCTTGTTCGGGAAGTAGTCCTCGAGCGTGCGCCCGTTGACCTTCCACTTGCCGGTGCCCGGGACGATCCGGACGCGGGCGATGGCGTTCTTGCGACGGCCCAGGCCGGCGGCCGGCTGCGGGTCGCCGAAGCGCGCGGCGTTGGACTCCGAGGTGTACTCGCCCTCGACGGGCGCGTCCGACTCGGTGGTGTACTGCTCTACGTCGACGATCTCGGTCTCTTCGACCGGCGTCTCAACGGTGGTCTCGGCCACGATTCTCCTCAGATCTTTCTTTACGTCTTAGGGGCTGTGGCCGGAGTTACTGCGCGACCTGGGTGATCTCGAACGGCACCGGCTGCTGGGCAGCGTGCGGGTGCTGGTCGCCCGAGTAGATCTTCAGCTTCGAGAGCATCTGACGACCCAGGGAGTTCTTGGGGATCATGCCCTTGACGGCCTTCTCGACTGCCTTCTCCGGGTTCTTGTCGAGAAGCTCGTCGTAGCGCACCGAGCGGAGACCGCCCGGGTAGCCGGAGTGGCGGTAGGCCATCTTCTGGGTCTTCTTGTTGCCGGACAGGTGGACCTTGTCAGCGTTGATGATGATGACGAAGTCGCCCATGTCCATGTGCGGGGCGTAGGTCGGCTTGTGCTTGCCTCGCAGGAGGTTCGCCGCCGTGGTCGCCAGACGGCCCAGGACGATGTCCTGCGCGTCGATGATGTGCCACTGGCGAGTGACATCGCCGGGCTTGGGGCTGTACGTACGCACTTCGTAGCCTTCGCTTCTTCAGTGGATGGGGTCCAGACACACGGCACCCAGGAAGCGATCATGCAGCTGGGGCCCACAATGCCGGGGACGCTGACCCGTATGCGAGCCACTGGTAACTGCTCCAGGGAACCTACGTAAGGCCCATTCGCGTGAGAACGAGGAAGCCAATACGTATCAAGAGCCGAGAGTACCCGCGCCGCCCCGTACGGGTCAAAACGCACCCCTGGCGACCGGCGCCGACAGGAGGGCGGGCCGGGCGCTCCCGGCCGGGTCGCACATCCCACATCACCCCTGCGTAACGCCCGCCCCACCCCGCACCCCGCAGCCCTTAGGATGCGGCCCATGAGCTTTGGGCAAGGGGGGCCTCAGTGGGGGCCCGGCGCACCGCAGGAACCCCAGTCGTCTCAGGCCCCCGACTGGGCGGCCCTCGCAGACGCATCTGAGGCGAGCAACAAGCGCAAGAAGTGGCTGATGATCGGCGGCGGCGCACTGGCGACGGCCGTGATCGCCGGCATCGTCGCGACCGCCGTGGTCTCCGCCAACAGCAAGAACGAGGCGAAGAACCCGGAGGAGCTGCCCGCCTCCGAGTCCATCCCGAACAGCACGGACTCGGCGGGCCCGACCTTCGCCGAGACCAAGGCGCCGCCGCTGCCGGACCCGAAGGAGTTCATCTCCGACGCGAAGAAGGACAAGGCGCCGCTGTCCGTCCGGTCGCTGTTCCCCGGCACCAAGTTCACCAAGGGCACCGAGGTCTACAAGAAGGGCGCGACGTCCGCGACCAAGAAGTGCGCGGCCGCCACCCAGGGCACCCTCGGCGGCGTCCTGAACGCCAACGACTGCGAGCGCCTGATGCGCGTCACGTACACGAAGGACGGCGTCGCGGTCACCATCGGCGTCGCGGTCTTCGAGAACGAGGCGCAGGCCCGCAAGGCCAAGGACCAGGCGGACAAGAAGGGCAACGTCACCTCCCTGCCCGGCAAGGGCGTCCCGTCCTTCTGCCGTACGTCGACGTGCTTCACGACCATCAACTCGTACGGCCGCTACGCCTACTTCACGACGGCCGGCTTCACCGACGGCAAGGCCGTCACGGAGAAGGACGAGAACGTCTTCACCGTCGCCAAGGACCTGCAGGGCCTCGCCTTCCAGCAGATCCACAAGCGCGGCGAGATGCAGGCCTCAGCAGCAGCCGGCCTCGGCTAGCCCGCCCGAAGTCCCGGGCAGCGAACGCTTGTTGCGGGCCTCGCGGTTGCGCGCGGCGAGCAGCTCGTCGGCGGGGTAGCCGACTTCCTCCAGGGTCAGGCCGTGCGGTCGTACGACGTGCACGGCCGAGTCCCGTACCCGCGCGGCGAGGACCTTGCCCGGCCAGTCGCTGTCCCGGTGCCCGTCGCCGACGAACAGCAGCGCGCCGATCAGCGAGCGCACCATGTTGTGGCAGAACGCGTCGGCCCGCACAGTCGCGGTGATGATCCCGTCGTCCCCGCGCACCAGGCTGAGCTCCTGCAACGTACGGATGGTCGTGGCGCCCTCGCGCTTCTTGCAGTACGCCGCGAAGTCGTGCTCGCCGAGCAGCTGCCGGGCGGCCGCGTTCATCGCGTCGACGTCCAACTCCCAGTCGTGCCACAGGACATGGCCGCGCAGCAGCGGGTCGACGCCACCGGGGTGGTCGGTGACGCGATAGGCGTACCGCCGCCAGATCGCCGAGAACCGCGCGTTGAACCCGGCCGGCGCCTCCTCGGCCGACCAGATCCGCACATCGTGCGGCAGCCGTCCGGCGAGCCGCCGCAGCAGCTTCTCCCGGTGCTCGGCCCACAGCTCCGCGGGCAGGTCGACGTGCGCCACCTGGCCGCGGGCGTGCACCCCGGAGTCGGTGCGCCCGGCGACGGTCAGCTCGAAGGTCTCCTTCGACCGCGTCACCGTACGCAGCGCGTCCTCGATCTCGGCCTGTACGGTCCGCTGCCCCTCGCGCTGCTTGGCCCAGCCGGAGAAGTCCTTGCCGTCGTACGACAGGTCGAGCCGTACGCGTACGAACCCGTCGGCCACTTCGTCACTCACCCAAAGATCCCTTCCCACAACGGAAAGCGGGCCCACCCCCACTGGGGCGGGCCCGCTTCACACCTGGAGCCTGCTGGCTCAGGCCTCCGTGGACTCCGCAGCCTCGGCGTCCTTGGCGGCGCGCTTGGTCGCGGCCTCGGCCTCACCGGTGGCCTCCTGGGCCACGGTCAGGGCCTCCACCAGCTCGATGACGGCCATGGGCGCGTTGTCGCCACGGCGGTTACCGATCTTGGTGATACGGGTGTAGCCACCCGGGCGGTTCTCGTACCGCGGGCCGATCTCGGTGAAGAGCGTGTGCACGATGCTCTTGTCCGTGATGGTCTGCAGCACCTGGCGACGGTTGTGGATGTCGCCCTTCTTCGCCTTGGTGATCAGGCGCTCCGCGACCGGACGCAGACGACGCGCCTTGGCCTCGGTGGTGGTGATGCGGCCGTGCTCGAAGAGGGCCTTGGCGAGGTTCGCCAGAAGCAGCTTCTCGTGCGCGGCGCTGCCGCCGAAACGGGCTCCCTTGGTGGGACGCGGCATGGTGTTTCTCCTAGGTGTCTGCCCCGGCCGTATCAGGTACCGGAGTCAGTGTCCGAGCAGGCGGTTACCTGTCGGAGATCCGGGGCGAGCCCCGGAAAGGGGCGCGGGGCGGTGTCGATTTGCGACTCCGTCGCGCGAGCGCGACAAGCCACAGCGCACCCGCACCCGAGAACGGACCGGAAGGCCCGAGCTCTTAGTACTGCTCGGTCTCCACGAAGCCCGCATCCGCGTCGTCGTCCGCACCGAAGGCGTCCGCGGCAGCGGTCGGGTCGAAGCCGGGAGGCGAGTCCTTGAGCGCGAGGCCCATACCGGCCAGCTTCGCCTTGACCTCGTCGATCGACTTCGCACCGAAGTTGCGGATGTCGAGCAGGTCGGCCTCGGAACGAGCCACGAGCTCACCCACGGAGTGGATGCCCTCGCGCTTGAGGCAGTTGTACGACCGAACGGTGAGCTCGAGCTCCTCGATCGGCAGCGCCAGGTCGGCGGCAAGGGCGGCGTCCGTCGGGGACGGGCCCATGTCGATGCCCTCGGCGTCGATGTTGAGCTCGCGGGCCAGACCGAACAGCTCGACCAGGGTCTTACCGGCCGACGCCATGGCGTCACGCGGACGCATGGCCTGCTTGGTCTCGACGTCGACGATCAGCTTGTCGAAGTCGGTGCGCTGCTCGACACGCGTGGCCTCGACCTTGTACGTGACCTTCAGCACCGGCGAGTAGATGGAGTCGACCGGGATACGGCCGATCTCCTGGCCCACCTGCTTGTTCTGCACGGCGGAGACGTAGCCGCGACCGCGCTCGACGGTCAGCTCCATCTCCAGCTTGCCCTTGCCGTTGAGCGTGGCGAGGACGAGGTCGGGGTTGTGCACCTCGACACCGGCCGGGGGCGCGATGTCGGCGGCGGTGACCAGACCCGGGCCCTGCTTGCGCAGGTACATCACGACCGGCTCGTCGTGCTCCGAGGAGACGACCAGCTGCTTGATGTTGAGGATCAGGTCGGTGACGTCCTCCTTGACGCCCGGCACGGTGGTGAACTCGTGCAGGACACCGTCGATGCGGATGGATGTGACCGCCGCACCCGGGATCGAGGAGAGGAGCGTACGGCGCAGGGAGTTGCCGAGGGTGTAACCGAAGCCCGGCTCCAGCGGCTCGATGACGAACCGGGAGCGGAACTCGTCGACGACCTCTTCGGTCAACGAGGGACGCTGAGCGATCAGCATGAAGTGATTCCTTCAGTCGTGGGCACCCACTATTTGATGCCCGACTAGTACTGCAAGGGTACGGGCGGCACGGCCCCTTGCGAGAGCCGTACCGCCCGAAAACCTGAGACCAAGCGGTCTGCGACGACCCGAAGGTCAGACGCGACGACGCTTGGGGGGACGGCAGCCGTTGTGCGGCGTCGGCGTGACGTCCTGGATCGAGCCGACCTCGAGGCCGGTGGCCTGCAGGGAGCGGATGGCGGTCTCGCGACCGGAACCCGGGCCCTTCACGAAGACGTCGACCTTGCGCATGCCGTGCTCCTGCGCGCGACGGGCAGCCGACTCGGCGGCCATCTGCGCGGCGAAGGGGGTCGACTTACGCGAGCCCTTGAAGCCGACGTGGCCGGCGGAGGCCCACGAGATCACGTTGCCGGTCGGGTCCGTGATGGACACGATCGTGTTGTTGAACGTGCTCTTGATGTGCGCGTGGCCGTGAGCGACGTTCTTCTTTTCCTTGCGGCGCACCTTCTTGGCAGCGCCCTGACGACCCTTGGGGGGCATCTATAACTCCTACGGGAGGTGGTCGGTCCTACAGCGAAGACCGCGTGGTCAAGCGTCCGCTGAGGACTACTTCTTGCCCGGCTTCTTCTTACCGGCGATGGCGCGACGCGGGCCCTTGCGGGTGCGAGCGTTGGTGCTGGTGCGCTGACCGTGCACGGGCAGGCCACGACGGTGACGCAGACCCTGGTAGCAGCCGATCTCGACCTTGCGGCGGATGTCGGCCTGAACCTCACGACGGAGGTCACCCTCGGTCTTGATGTTGCTGTCCACGTACTCGCGGATCTTGACCAGGTCCTCTTCGGACAGGTCACGAACGCGGGTGTTGGGGTTCACGCCAGTGGCGGCCAGCGTCTGCTGGGAGAGCGTCCGGCCAATGCCGAACACGTAGGTGAGGGCGACCTCCACGCGCTTTTCGCGCGGGATGTCAACACCGGAAACGCGTGCCATTTAATGGCTCCAGTTGAATTGTCGGAGGTCTTCCACAGGGCCGCTCCCGCCCGCCGTCCACTCCTTGCGGAGCTTCGGTACGAACCGGGTCCCCGGCCTCCGACCGGGGGTGTCGCCCTCCATCACTGAAGAGAGGCGGGTCCTGCGTATGTACGTATCGCTATGCGTCGCGCGAAGATCTGCGGATGCAGACCTGCGTCAGCCCTGGCGCTGCTTGTGGCGCGGGTTGTCGCAGATGATCATGACTCGGCCGTGACGGCGAATCACCCTGCACTTGTCGCAGATCTTCTTGACGCTCGGCTTGACCTTCATTGGGTGAGGTTCTCCGGGTCAGGTGCCACCACCCCGCCAGGAGCGGGATGCAGGCAAGATCTACTTGTACCGGTAGACGATCCGGCCACGCGTCAGGTCGTACGGAGACAGCTCCACCACGACCCGGTCGTCAGGGAGGATGCGGATGTAGTGCATGCGCATCTTGCCGCTGATGTGTGCCAGGACCTGGTGGCCGTTCTGGAGCTCGACCTTGAACATGGCGTTCGGCAGAGACTCGACGACAGTGCCCTCGATCTCGATGGCACCTTGCTTCTTGGCCACGCTTTGCCCTTCGAATCGACTACCTTGATCGACTTCCTCGCTGGCCGCCTGCCTGACATGCGGTTGACATGCAGACATACGGATACACGAGAGCCGACGAGTCAGTCTACGTCAGAGCACCCGGAAACACGAATCCGGAAAGAATGCCCCGAACGAGAGATCCTTAAGCAGCCGACTAGGCCAGCGGATCCGGTGCGGTCGTGATCCCGTACTCCGCGAGCTTCGCCTTGCCCCCGTCGCGCGCCGTGAGGACCAGCGGGCCCTGTTCGGTCAGCGCGATCGAGTGCTCCCAGTGCGAGGACCAGGTGCCGTCGGTGGTGACCACCGTCCAGTCGTCCTCCAGCACGTTCGTCCGCGGTGTGCCGAGGCTCACCATCGGCTCGATGGCCAGGCACATACCGGGGACCAGCTTCGGGCCGCGGCCGCGCCGGCGCTCGACGTAGTTCAGGACGTGCGGGTCCATGTGCATCTGCGAGCCGATGCCGTGGCCGCCGTAGTCCTCGACGATGCCGTACTTGCCGGTGGCGGGGCGGGGCTGGCGGCGGATGTACGACTCGACGGCCTTGGAGATGTCGACCAGTCGGTTGCCCTGCTTCATCGCCGCGAGGCCGGCCCACATCGACTCCTCGGTGACCCGCGACAGCTCGATCAGCTCGGGCGCGTGCCCGGAGCCGACGAACGCGGTGTACGCGGCGTCGCCGTGCCAGCCGTCGATGATCGCGCCGCAGTCGATGGAGATGATGTCGCCGTTCTCCAGCACGACGTCCTCACTCGGGATGCCGTGGACGACGACCTCGTTCTTGGAGGTGCAGATCGTGGCCGGGAAGCCGCCGTAGCCAAGGAAGTTGGACTTCGCGCCGTGCTCCGCGAGCACCTTGCGCGCCACGTCGTCCAAGTCCTTCGTGGTCGCGCCCGGGACGGCCGCCTCGCGGGTGGCCTCGTGGATGGCGGCGACGACAAGCCCCGCCTCACGCATCTTCGCGATCTGCTCGGGAGTCTTGATCTCCACCATGACCTGCTGTGCCTTCCGCCGCTGTTCTCGGTAGTACCGCTGGATCTCAACAGTACGGCCGCGGGGACCATTCGGTCACCGCGGCCGTACTTACTGCATGCTGCTGTGTGGTTGTGCCGCCAGGTCCTAAGCGGACTTCTGCAGCGCCGCCATCGCCCGGTCCGTCACATCGGCGACCTCGCCGAGCGCGGAGATCGTGACCACCAGGCCCTGGGCGCGGTAGTAGTCGATGATCGGCTCGGTCTCGCTGTGGTAGACCTCGAGGCGCTTGCGGACGGTGTCTTCCTTGTCGTCACCGCGCTGGTACAGCTCGCCGCCGCAGACGTCGCAGACGCCCTCGGCCTTCGGCTGCTTGTACTCGACGTGGAAGACGTGCGCCGAGTCGTTGCGGCAGATGCGGCGGCCGGCGATGCGCTTGACCACCTCGTCCTCGGGGACCTCCAGGTCCAGGACCGCGTCCAGCTTCACGCCGTCGACCTTGAGCGCCTCGTCGAGCGCCTCGGCCTGCGACACGTTGCGCGGGAAGCCGTCGAGCAGGAAGCCGTTCTCGGCGTCGGGCTGGGCCATACGGTCCTTGGCCATGCCGATGGTGACCTCGTCCGGAACCAGGTTGCCGGCGTCCATGTAGGACTTGGCCAGCTTCCCCAGCTCCGTCTGCTGGCTGATGTTGGCGCGGAACAGGTCGCCCGTGGAGATGTGCGGGATCGACAGGTTCTTGGCGAGGAACGCGGCCTGCGTTCCCTTGCCCGCACCGGGCGGTCCGACGAGGACGATACGCATCAGCGGAGGAACCCTTCGTAATTACGCTGCTGGAGCTGACTCTCGATCTGCTTCACGGTTTCCAGACCCACACCCACGATGATCAGGATGCTCGTCCCGCCGAACGGGAAGTTCTGGTTTGCTCCGAAGCCCGCCAACGCCATCGTCGGCACAAGAGCGATCAAGCCCAGGTACAGCGACCCCGGCCAGGTGATCCGGTTGAGCACGTAGCTCAGGTACTCAGCAGTGGGTCGGCCAGCCCGGATGCCCGGGATGAAGCCACCATACTTCTTCATGTTGTCGGCGACTTCCTCGGGGTTGAACGAGATAGCCACGTAGAAGAAGGCGAAGAAGACGATAAGGAGGAAATAAAGCGTGATGTGCACCGGAGCGTCCGTTGGCTCCAGGTTGTTCCGGATCCACTGGGCCCAACCGGCCTGAGAATTGCCGGAGAACTGCACGATCAACGCCGGAATGTAGAGCAGCGACGAAGCGAAGATGACAGGAATCACACCGGCCTGGTTCACCTTCAACGGGATGTACGTCGAGGTGCCACCGTAGGAACGGCGACCGATCATGCGCTTCGCGTACTGCACCGGGATACGGCGCTGGGCCTGCTCGACGAAGACGACCAGGGCGACCATGGCCAGGCCGACCAGGATCACGGTGCCGAACTCGATCCAGCCGCCCGCGAGGTCACCCTGCTGCTTGATGGCCCACAGGGCGCCGGGGAAGCCGGCCGCGATCGAGATGAACATCAGGATCGACATGCCGTTGCCGATGCCGCGGTCGGTGACGAGCTCGCCGAGCCACATCACGACGGCCGTACCGGCGGTCATCACGATGACCATGGTGATGGTCACGAAGATCGACTGGTCAGGAACGATCTCACTGGCGACCGGGCATCCCTGGAAAAGAGCGCCGCTGCGGGCGGTGGCCACGAGGCCGGTGCCCTGCAGAACGGCGAGGGCGACCGTCAGATAACGCGTGTACTGCGTGATCTTGGCCTGCCCCGACTGCCCTTCCTTCTTCAGCGCTTCCAGACGCGGAATCACGACGGTCAGCAGCTGCAGGATGATGCTTGCCGTGATGTACGGCATGATGCCCAACGCGAAAATGGTGATCTGCAGAAGCGCACCACCACTGAACATGTTGACCAGCGACAGCAGACCCTGCTGGCTCTGACTCGCCTGGTCCATACAGACCTGGACGTTCGAGTAGCTGACGCCCGGAATCGGGATGTGCGCACCGATCCGGTAGATCACGATCATGCCGAGTGTGAAGAGCAGCTTCTTGCGCAGGTCGGGCGTTTTGAACGCACGGGCGAACGCGGTGAGCACGGTGCCTCCTGCGACCCCCGCGCTACTGCGTCAGAGGTGACGGTCTTGAGGATCGACAAATACGTATCAGGCAAGAACCGGGCGGTGAGCCATAAGCAGACCGCACGGAAAGTAGCAAGTGCACGCCACCTTACCGGCGGACGCGCCCCCCTTGGAACGACCAACCGGGGATGCCCCTTTTGTGAGGCACCCCCGGTGGGATCGTTCAAGTCATCGAGACCTCGTCGGAGTTAACTCAGACGAGCTCGGTGACGGTACCGCCCGCGGCGGTGATCTTCTCCTTGGCGGAGCCGGAGACGGCGTCGACCGTCACCTGCAGCGCCACGGAGACCTCGCCCTGGCCGAGGACCTTGACAAGGCTGTTCTTGCGAACGGCGCCCTTGGCGACGAGACCCTCGACGGTGACCTCGCCACCCTCCGGGTACAGCGCGCTCAGCTTGTCGAGGTTCACGACCTGGTACTCGGTCTTGAACGGGTTCTTGAAGCCCTTCAGCTTCGGAAGACGCATGTGGAGGGGCATCTGGCCACCCTCGAAGCGCTCCGGAACCTGGTAACGGGCCTTCGTACCCTTGGTACCGCGACCTGCCGTCTTACCCTTCGACGCCTCACCACGACCGACACGGGTCTTGGCGGTCTTGGCGCCGGGGGCCGGACGGAGGTTGTGGACCTTCAGCGGGTTCTGCTCCGCCATGTCAGACCTCCTCAACCTTCACGAGGTGGCGGACGGTGTGCACCATGCCGACCACTCCGGAGGTCGCCTCACGGACGACGCTGTCGTTGATCTTCTTGAGACCAAGCGTGCGCAGCGTGTCCCTGTGGTTCTGCTTGCTGCCGATAACAGACTTCGTCTGCGTGATCTTGAGCTGTGCCATTACGCACCAGCCCCGGCACGCGCACGCAGCAGAGCCGCGGGGGCGACGTCCTCGAGCGGCAGACCACGGCGAGCCGCGATCTCCTCGGGACGCTGCAGACCCTTCAGGGCCTCCACGGTCGCGTGCACGATGTTGATCGCGTTGTCGGAGCCGAGCGACTTCGACAGGATGTCGTGAACGCCGGCGCACTCGAGCACGGCGCGCACCGGACCACCGGCGATAACACCGGTACCCGGGGACGCGGGCTTGAGCAGCACGACGCCGGCAGCCTTTTCACCCTGGATCGGGTGCGGGATGGTGCCCTGGATACGGGGGACCTTGAAGAAGTGCTTCTTGGCCTCCTCAACACCCTTGGCGATGGCGGCCGGCACCTCCTTGGCCTTGCCGTAACCGACACCCACGGTGCCGTCACCGTCGCCCACCACGACCAGCGCGGTGAAGCTGAAGCGACGACCACCCTTCACAACCTTGGCGACGCGGTTGATCGCGACAACGCGCTCAACGTACGCGGTCTTCTCGGCGGCAGCAGCGCCACCGTCGCGACCCTTCCGGTCCCGCCGCTCGCCGCCACCGGCACCGCCACCGCGGCGCTGGGGTCCAGCCATTGGAATTACCTCTCTCTTTTTCCGCTAGCTACGGAACCAGAACTCAGAACTTGAGTCCGGCTTCGCGGGCGGCGTCCGCCAGGGCGGCGATGCGCCCGGCGTACTGGTTACCACCACGGTCGAACACGACAGCCTCGACACCGGCGGCCTTGGCACGCTCGGCGACCAGGGCGCCGACCGACTTGGCCTGCGCGGACTTGTCGCCCTCGCCGCCGCGGATCGAAGCGTCCAGGGTCGAGGCCGACGCGAGGGTGTGACCCTTCACGTCGTCGATGACCTGGGCGACGATGTTGCGGTTCGAGCGGGTGACGACCAGGCGCGGACGCTCCGCCGTACCGGAGATGTTCTTCCGGATACGGATGTGGCGGCGCTTGATGGCAGCACGCTTGTAAGCGTCGCCCTTCAGGATCTTCTGCCCGTATGCCATGGCTTACTTACCCGCCTTTCCGACCTTGCGGCGGATGACTTCGCCCTCGTACTTGACACCCTTGGCCTTGTACGGGTCGGGCTTGCGCAGCTTGCGGATGTTGGCCGCAACCTCGCCGACCTTCTGCTTGTCGATGCCCTCGACCGAGAACTTGGTCGGCGACTCGACCTTGAAGGAGATGCCCTCGGGCGCCTCGATCAGGATCGGGTGGCTGTAGCCGAGCGAGAACTCCAGGTTGGAGCCCTTCGCCAGGACGCGGTAACCGACACCGCTGATCTCGAGCTTCTTCACGTAACCCTGGGTCACGCCGGTGATCATGTTCGCCACCAGCGTGCGGGACAGGCCGTGCAGGGCCTTGTTCTGACGCTCGTCGTTGGGGCGGGTGACGTTCAGGACGCCGTCCTCACCCTTGGCGATCTCGATCGGCGACACAACGGTGTGGGTCAGCGAGCCCTTGGGGCCCTTGACCTGGACCGTCTGGCCGTCGATGGTGACGTCCACGCCGGCGGGAACCGTGATGGGGAGCTTGCCAATACGCGACATAGCTGTTTCCTCCGTTCCCTTCCGTTACCAGACGTAGGCGAGAACTTCTCCGCCTACGCCCTTCTTGCCGGCCTGCTTGTCGGTCAGGAGACCGTGCGACGTGGAGATGATCGCCACGCCGAGGCCACCGAGGACCTTGGGCAGGTTGGTGGACTTCGCGTAAACCCGGAGACCGGGCTTGGAGATCCGCTTGATGCCCGCGATGGAGCGCTCACGGTTCGGGCCGAACTTCAGCTCGAGAACGAGGTTCTTGCCGACCTCGGCGTCCTCGACCTTCCAGCCCGTGATGAAGCCCTCCTGCTGGAGGATCTCCGCGATGTGCGACTTGATCTTGGAGTGCGGCATCGACACCTGGTCGTGGTATGCCGAGTTCGCGTTCCGCAGACGCGTAAGCATGTCTGCGATCGGATCAGTCATGGTCATGAATTGGCCTTCGGCCTCTCTCGCCGGGGTTTCCTGTATGCGCCATCCCTCTCCCCACTCAGAGGCAGGACGGGTGCGGCGCGGGGACCTACGGCGTAGTAAGTCGGTCAGGGCGGCAGACGCCCAACCCACACAGCCTAAGCCATGCGGGGAGGGCCATCTGCCGACCCTTTGCTTACCGAGAGATCCGGCTAATCCCCAAGTAGGGGATTACCAGGAGCTCTTGGTCACGCCCGGCAGCTCGCCACGGTGAGCCATCTCACGGAGGCACACGCGGCACAGGCCGAACTTGCGGTACACGGAGTGCGGGCGGCCGCAGCGCTGGCAGCGGGTGTAGCCACGCACACCGAACTTGGGCTTACGAGCAGCCTTGGCAATCAGAGCCTTCTTCGCCATCTCGCTCACGCCTCCTTGAACGGGAAGCCGAGGTGACGCAGAAGGGCACGGCCCTCGTCGTCGTTGGTCGCCGTGGTGACCACGGTGATGTCCATACCCCGGACGCGGTCGATCTTGTCCTGGTCGATCTCGTGGAACATGACCTGCTCCGTGAGACCGAAGGTGTAGTTGCCACGGCCGTCGAACTGCTTGGGGGACAGACCACGGAAGTCGCGGATGCGCGGCAGCGCGAGCGACAGGGTGCGGTCCAGGAACTCCCACATGCGGTCGCCACGGAGCGTGACGTGGGCACCGATCGGCTGGCCCTCACGCAGCTTGAACTGCGCGATGGACTTGCGGGCCTTGGTGACGGCCGGCTTCTGACCGGTGATCGTGGTGAGGTCGCGGATGGCGCCCTCGATCAGCTTGGAGTCGCGGGCGGCGTCGCCCACACCCATGTTGACCACGATCTTGACGAGGCCGGGAACCTGCATGACGTTCTCGTACTTGAACTCGTCACGCAGCTTGCCCGCGATCTCCTCGCGGTACTTCTGCTTCAGACGCGGGCTGGTGGTGGTCGTCATCAGATGTCCTCACCCGTCCGCTTGGCAACGCGGATCTTGTTGCCTTCGTCGTCGAAGCGGTAACCGACACGCGTGACGACCTTGTTGCCGTCCTTCTCCACGACCAGCTGGACGTTGGAGACGTGGATCGGGGCCTCGGTCGTGACGATGCCGCCGGCCTGCGAGCCGGAGGCCGTGGGGCCGGCCTTGGTGTGCTTCTTGACCCGGTTGACACCCTCGACCAGGACGCGCTCGTCGCGCGGGTAAGCGGCAATGACCTTGCCCTGCTTGCCCTTGTCCTTACCGGTGATGACCTGGACCAGGTCGCCCTTCTTGATCTTCATGCTTACAGCACCTCCGGCGCGAGCGAGATGATCTTCATGAACTTCTTCTCGCGCAGCTCACGGCCGACCGGGCCGAAGATACGGGTGCCACGAGGGTCGCCGTCGTTCTTCAGAACAACAGCGGCGTTCTCGTCGAAGCGGATGTACGAGCCGTCCGGACGGCGGCGCTCCTTGACGGTGCGAACGATGACCGCCTTGACGACGTCACCCTTCTTCACGTTGCCACCGGGGATCGCGTCCTTGACGGTGGCGACGATGACGTCACCGATGCCCGCGTAGCGGCGACCCGAGCCACCGAGAACACGGATGCAAAGGATTTCCTTCGCACCAGTGTTGTCGGCGACCTTGAGTCGCGACTCCTGCTGGATCACGTCTATCTCCTGTTTGTCTGCCGGTTCCCCCGGGGCAGTTCAGCGAACTGCCCCGGGAGCCTGGCGGAACGAACTCCGAGGGGGATGCCCCTCGGAGAATTACTTGGCCTTCTCGAGGATCTCGACGACGCGCCAGCGCTTCGTCGCAGACAGCGGACGCGTCTCCATCAGGAGGACGCGGTCGCCGACGCCCGCGGCGTTCTGCTCGTCGTGTGCCTTGAGCTTGTTCGTACGGCGGATGACCTTGCCGTACAGCGCGTGCTTGACGCGGTCCTCGACAGCGACGACGACGGTCTTGTCCATCTTGTCGCTGACGACCAGACCCTCACGGGTCTTGCGGAAGCCGCGGGCGGCAGTCTCTTCAGTCACGTTCTTCTCGCTCATCAGGCGTTCTCCACCGTCTCGATGCCGAGCTCACGCTCACGCATGAGGGTGTAGATACGGGCGATGTCCTTGCGGACGGCCTTGAGCCGGCCGTGGTTCTCGAGCTGTCCCGTCGCCGCCTGGAAACGGAGGTTGAACAGCTCTTCCTTGGCCTCGCGAAGCTTGGCGACAAGCTCCTCGTTGCCGAGCTCACGGAGCTCGGACGCCTTGGTTCCGGCCGACATCACACTTCACCTGCCTCGCGCTTGACGATCCTGCACTTCATCGGCAGCTTGTGCGCCGCACGAGTCAGCGCCTCGCGCGCGATCTTCTCGTTGGGGTACGACAGCTCGAACATCACGCGTCCGGGCTTGACGTTGGCGATCCACCACTCCGGCGAACCCTTACCGGAACCCATGCGGGTCTCGGCGGGCTTCTTGGTGAGGGGGCGGTCCGGGTAGATGTTGATCCAGACCTTGCCGCCACGCTTGATGTGACGCGTCATGGCGATACGAGCGGCCTCGATCTGACGGTTCGTCACGTACGCCGGGGTGAGCGCCTGGATGCCGTACTCGCCGAACGCAACCTGCGTGCCACCCTTGGACATACCGCTGCGCTTCGGGTGGTGCTGCTTGCGGTGCTTGACCCTACGGGGGATCAGCATTTCGGTCAGGCCTCCGTTCCGGTGCTCTCAGCAGCCGGAGCGGCAGCGGCGGGAGCGTCGGCCTTGGGGGCCTCGGCGGCCGGAGCCTGCTGCTGCTGCGGCTTGCGACCGCGACCGCCACGCTCGCCACCGCGGCCACCACGGGCCGGGCGGTCGGAGCCGCCACCGCGAGCCGGGCGGTTACCCGCACGGGCGGCAGCGTTCTCGGCGCGGACCTCGGCGATGTTCTTGACGTCGCCCTTGTAGATCCAGACCTTCACGCCGATGCGGCCGAAGGTCGTCTTGGCCTCGAAGAAGCCGTAGTCGACGTTCGCGCGGAGCGTGTGCAGGGGCACGCGGCCCTCGCGGTAGAACTCCGAGCGCGACATCTCGGCGCCGCCGAGACGTCCGCCGCACTGGATCTTGATGCCCTTGGCACCCGCCTTCATGGCCGACTGCATGCTCTTACGCATGGCGCGACGGAAGGAGACGCGGGAGGACAGCTGCTCGGCAACGGCCTGGGCAACCAGCTGAGCGTCCGTCTCGGGGTTCTTGACCTCGAGGATGTTCAGCTGGACCTGCTTGCCGGTGAGCTTCTCGAGGTCACCGCGGATGCGGTCGGCCTCGGCGCCACGGCGGCCGATGACGATGCCCGGACGGGCGGTGTGGATGTCCACGCGGACACGGTCACGGGTGCGCTCGATCTCAACCTTCGAGATGCCGGCGCGCTCCATGCCGGACGTCATCATCCGACGGATGGCGACGTCTTCCTTGACGTAGTCCTTGTACAGCTTGTCGGCGTACCAACGCGACTTGAAGTCGGTCGTGACACCGAGCCGGAACCCGTGCGGGTTTACCTTCTGGCCCATTACCGGGTTCCTTCCTTGCTGCTGACGACCACGGTGATGTGGCTGGTCCGCTTGCGGATCCGGTAGGCACGGCCCTGGGCGCGCGGACGGAACCGCTTCAGGGTCGGGCCCTCGTCGACGTACGCCTCGCTGATGAACAGCGAGGAGGCGTCCGTGTGGTCGTAGTTGTGCGCGGCGTTGGCAATGGCGCTGTCAAGCACCTTGCCGACCGGCACAGACGCGGCCTGCGGGGCGAAACGCAGGACGGCCTGGGCCTCCGTGGCATCCATGCCACGGATGAGGTCCACCACACGGCGGGCCTTCATGGGCGTGACGCGGATGTACCGCGCCTGGGCCCTGGCTTCCATGGTTGTCCCTTCGGTGTTCTTCATCAGTCTTTGCACCCGCCTCGTCAGCGACGCTTCGACTTGCGGTCGTCCTTGACGTGGCCGCGGAAGGTGCGGGTCGGCGCAAACTCGCCGAGCTTGTGGCCGACCATCGACTCGGTGACGAACACCGGGATGTGGGTCTTGCCGTTGTGCACCGCGATGGTGTGGCCCAGCATCGCCGGGATGATCATCGAGCGACGGGACCAGGTCTTGATGACGTTCTTGGTGCCGGCTTCGTTCTGTACGTCCACCTTCTTGATCAGGTGGTCGTCGACGAAGGGCCCCTTCTTCAGGCTACGAGGCATCTCAACCCGTCCTTAGCGCTTCTTGTTCGTCTTGCGGCGGCGGACGATGTACTTGTTCGACGCCTTCTTGGGCGAACGAGTACGGCCTTCCTTCTTGCCCCAGGGCGAGACCGGGTGGCGACCACCGGAGGTCTTGCCCTCACCACCACCGTGCGGGTGGTCAACCGGGTTCATCACGACACCACGAACGGTGGGTCGGACGCCCAGCCAGCGCTTGCGGCCGGCCTTACCCCAGTTGATGTTCGACTGCTCGGCGTTGCCGACCTCGCCGATGGTGGCGCGGCAGCGGACGTCGACCAGACGGATCTCTCCGGACGGCATGCGGAGGTGGGCCATCGAGCCCTCCTTCGCAAGCAGCTGCACGGAGGCACCCGCGGAGCGGGCGAACTTCGCGCCACCACCGGGACGGAGCTCGATCGCGTGGATCGTGGTACCGACCGGGATGTTGCGGAGCGCCAGGTTGTTGCCGGGCTTGATGTCGGCGCCGGGGCCGTTCTCGATCCGGTCGCCCTGGTTCAGGCCACGCGGAGCGATGATGTAGCGCTTCTCGCCGTCTGCGTAGTGCAGCAGCGCGATGCGCGCGGTGCGGTTGGGGTCGTACTCGATGTGCGCGACCTTCGCCGGCACGCCGTCCTTGTCGTGACGACGGAAGTCGATCACTCGGTAGGCGCGCTTGTGGCCACCGCCCTGGTGGCGGACGGTCACACGACCGGAATTGTTACGGCCGCCCTTGCTGTGCAGGGGGCGGACCAGCGACTTCTCCGGCGTGGACCGCGTGATCTCGACGAAGTCGGCTACGGAGGAGCCACGACGGCCCGGCGTAGTCGGCTTGTACTTGCGGATTCCCATTTCTCAGTCCTCGTCCGATATCGGACCAGGGCGCTCCGTTAGGAGGCCTGGCCGAAGATGTCGATACGGTCGCCCTCGGCGAGGGTCACGATGGCGCGCTTGGTGTTGGCGCGCTTGCCGAAACCGGTGCGGGTGCGCTTGCGCTTGCCCTGGCGGTTGATCGTGTTGACCCCGGTGACCTTGACCGAGAAGACCGCCTCGACGGCCTGCTTGATCTGGGTCTTGTTGGCGCCGGGCGCGACGATGAACGTGTACTTGTTCTCGTCGAGCAGGGCGTAGCTCTTCTCCGAAACAACCGGCTTGACGAGAACGTCGCGCGGGTCGGTGAAGGTCTTGCTGGTGACGGTGGCCTCAGACATCAGGCCTCGCTCCCTTCGGTCTCAGCGGCCTTGGGGCCAGCGACGAAGGAGTCGAAGGCGGCCTTGGTGAAGACCACGTCGTCCGAGACGAGCACGTCGTACGTGTTCAGCTGGCCCGGCTCCAGGATGTGCACCTGGGGCAGGTTGCGGGCGGACAGCAGGGCCTTCTCGTCCTCGCGGGTGACGACCAGGAGCACGTTCTTGCGCTCGCTGACCTTGCCCAGGAGGGTCTTGGCGGCCTTGGTGGAGACGTCGCCCGCGACCACGTCGGACACGACGTGGATGCGGTTGTGACGGGCCCGGTCGGTGAGGGCACCGCGCAGGGCGGCGGCCTTCATCTTCTTCGGGGTCCGCTGCGAGTAGTCACGCGGCACGGGGCCGTGGACAACGCCACCGCCGGCGAACTGCGGCGCACGGGTCGAACCCTGGCGCGCGCGGCCGGTGCCCTTCTGGCGGTACGGCTTGCGGCCACCGCCGCGGACCTCGCCGCGAGTCTTGGTCTTGTGCGTGCCCTGGCGGGCAGCGGCCAGCTGCGCGACAACAACCTGGTGGATCAGCGGAACGCTGACCTTGGCGTCGAAGATCTCCGCGGGGAGCTCGACGGACCCGGCCTTGTCGCCAACCGGCGAAAGGATGTCAATGGTGCTCATCGGTTACCTCAGGCCCCCTTGGCCGCGGTACGGACCAGGACGAGGCCGCCGTTCGGACCAGGAACCGCGCCCTTGATGAGCAGCAGGCCCTTCTCCGCGTCAACGGCGTGGACGGTCAGGTTCTGGGTGGTGACCCGCTCGTTGCCCATGCGACCGGCCATCCGCATGCCCTTGAAGACACGACCGGGGGTGGCGCAGCCACCGATGGAACCGGGCATACGGTGCACACGGTGGGCACCGTGGGAAGACTTGCCGCCCTTGAAGTTGTGACGCTTCATGACACCGGCGAAGCCCTTGCCCTTGGTCTTGCCCGTGACGTCAACCTTGACGCCGGACTCGAAGACCTCGGCAGTGATCTCCTGGCCGAGCGTGTACTCGCTGGCGTCGGAGGTACGGAGCTCCACCAGGTGGCGGCGCGGGGTCACGTCGGCCTTGGCGAAGTGGCCCTTGAGGGGCTTGTTCACCTTGCGAGGGTCGATCTCGCCGAAGGCGATCTGGACCGACTCGTAGCCGTCGGTGTCGTTCGTACGGACCTGGGTCACGACGTTCGGGCCGGCCTTGACGACGGTGACGGGGACAACGCGGTTGTTGTCGTCCCACACCTGAGTCATGCCGAGCTTCTCGCCCAGGATGCCCTTGATCTGCTTAGCCATCTCTCAGATCACCGGCCCTCAGAGCTTGATCTCGATGTCGACACCGGCCGGGAGGTCGAGTCGCATCAGGGAGTCAACGGTCTTCGGCGTCGGGTCGAGGATGTCGATCAGGCGCTTGTGCGTGCGCATCTCGAAGTGCTCGCGCGAGTCCTTGTACTTGTGCGGCGACTTGATGACGCAGTACACGTTCTTCTCGGTAGGCAGCGGCACCGGGCCCGCGACCGACGCACCAGTACGCGTCACCGTCTCGACGATCTTCTTCGCCGAGGAGTCGATGACCTCGTGGTCGTAGGCCTTGAGCCGGATGCGGATCTTCTGTCCCGCCATGGCTACTTAGTAGTCCTTTGTCTCGAAACGCTCTGGCTCCTGGGGGCCCTGTTTCACACTTCCTCCGACCCACGCGGTCGGGCGTGTCGCGGTCCCGCTGACAGAGATATCCGTACGGATTTCCCTGCTACAGGAACCGCGGCCCAAGGCCGCAAGAGCTGGGGGAAGAAACCCACCAGGTGCCTGGCTGGGGTCCCGCGCTGAGCTTCCCGGAAGATTCCCGTACGTCCGTCCCAGCGCTGCCTCGAGGGCAGTTGGGGCGACGAGTACTGTGGGACTCGCTTCCGGTCCTCCCGGCGGGAGGCGCACAGCATCGGCACTCAACCGAGCAACCTGGACAGTGTGCCATATGGGTCGCACCGGACGCCAATCGGGGCCCGGAAGCGTACCCCTCGAAGAGGTCTTGTCAAACCCGGCTCCCCACCGAACAGTTGAGAAAACGGCCGAAGCCCCCGTACGCAACTCGCGTACGGGGGCTTCGACTTGAGCTGTAGCTCGAAGGAGCTACCAGGTCAGAGCGTCAAATTACTTGACGATCTTGGTGACCTGGCCGGCGCCGACGGTCCGGCCACCCTCACGGATGGCGAACTTGAGGCCCTCCTCCATGGCGACGGGCTGGATGAGCTCCACCTTCATCTCGGTGTTGTCACCCGGCATGACCATCTCGGTGCCCTCGGGGAGGGTCACGACGCCGGTCACGTCCGTCGTACGGAAGTAGAACTGCGGGCGGTAGTTGTTGAAGAAGGGGGTGTGACGGCCACCCTCGTCCTTCGACAGGATGTACGCCTGGGCCTCGAACTCGGTGTGCGGGGTGACCGAGCCCGGCTTGATGATGACCTGGCCGCGCTCGACGTCCTCGCGCTTGATGCCGCGGAGGAGCAGACCGACGTTCTCACCGGCCTGGCCCTCGTCGAGGAGCTTCCGGAACATCTCGATGCCGGTGACCGTGGTGGTGGTCTTCTCGGTCTTGATGCCGATGATGTCGACGGTCTCGTTGACCTTGAGGACACCACGCTCGATACGACCGGTGACGACGGTGCCACGACCGGTGATCGTGAAGACGTCCTCGATCGGCATGAGGAACGGCTTGTCGACGTCGCGCTCCGGCTCCGGGATGGCGGTGTCGACGGCGTTCATGAGCTCGAGGACGGAGTTGCCCCACTCCTTGTCGCCCTCGAGGGCCTTCAGAGCCGAGACCTTGACGACCGGAACGTCGTCGCCCGGGAACTCGTACTCGGAGAGGAGCTCACGGACCTCGAGCTCGACGAGCTCCAGGATCTCCTCGTCGTCCACCATGTCGGCCTTGTTCAGGGCGACGACGATGTACGGAACGCCGACCTGGCGGGCCAGGAGCACGTGCTCCTTGGTCTGCGGCATCGGGCCGTCGGTGGCGGCGACCACGAGGATGGCGCCGTCCATCTGCGCGGCACCCGTGATCATGTTCTTGATGTAGTCCGCGTGACCCGGGCAGTCGACGTGGGCGTAGTGACGCGCCTCGGTCTGGTACTCGACGTGCGCGATGGAGATGGTGATACCGCGCTGGCGCTCCTCAGGAGCCTTGTCGATCTGGTCGAAGGCCGAGGCCTCGTTCAGGTCCGGGTACGCGTCGTGCAGCACCTTGGTAATGGCGGCCGTGAGGGTCGTCTTACCGTGGTCAATGTGACCGATGGTGCCGATGTTGACGTGCGGCTTAGTCCGCTCGAACTTCGCCTTCGCCACTGGGTCCTCCTGTGGAGTGGTTCTGGTACGCCTTACTCATCGGCGCCAGGTGATCTTTGCTGGGATGCCGGGGCCCGGGGCACTCCGTCACGGAATCGGACGGAATGCCCCAGCAGGCTCCGGTGACAAGCCTAAAGCGTGAACTCGGGTGAGTTACTCGCCCTTGGCCTTCGCGATGATCTCCTCGGCGACGTTCCGGGGAACCTCGGCGTAGGAGTCGAACTGCATCGAGTAGCTTGCGCGACCCGAGGTCTTGCTGCGGAGGTCGCCGACGTAGCCGAACATCTCCGAGAGCGGCACGAGGCCCTTCACGACGCGGGCGCCGGCGCGCTCCTCCATGGCCTGGATGTTGCCACGGCGGGAGTTGATGTCGCCGATGACCTCGCCCATGTAGTCCTCGGGCGTGGTGACCTCGACGGCCATCATCGGCTCGAGCAGCACGGGGCTGGCCTTGCGCGCGGCCTCCTTGAACGCCTGCGAACCGGCGATCTTGAAGGCGAGCTCGGAGGAGTCGACCTCGTGGTAGGCGCCGTCGATGAGCGTGACGCGAACGCCCGTCATCTCGTAGCCCGCCAGGATGCCGAACTGCATGGCCTCCTGCGCACCCGCGTCCACCGAGGGGATGTACTCCTTGGGGATGCGGCCACCGGTGACCTTGTTGACGAACTCGTACGACGAGTCGCCGCCCTCGATGGGCTCGATCGCGATCTGGACCTTCGCGAACTGACCGGTACCACCGGTCTGCTTCTTGTGCGTGAAGTCCACGCGCTCGACGGCCTTGCGGATCGTCTCGCGGTACGCGACCTGCGGCTTGCCGACGTTGGCCTCGACCTTGAACTCCCGCTTCATGCGGTCGACAAGGACGTCGAGGTGGAGCTCGCCCATACCACCGATGATGGTCTGGCCGGTCTCCTCGTCCGAGTGCACCTGGAAGGAGGGGTCCTCCTCCGCGAGACGCTGGATGGCGACACCCAGCTTCTCCTGGTCACCCTTGGACTTGGGCTCGATGGCGACCTGAATGACCGGCGCCGGGAAGTCCATGGACTCCAGGATGACCGGGTTCTTGTCGTCGGACAGCGTCTCACCGGTGGTGGTCTGCTTCAGGCCCATGACGGCGACGATGTCGCCGGCGCCCACCGAGTCGATCTCCTCACGCTTGTTCGCGTGCATGCGGTAGATCTTGCCGATGCGCTCCTTCTTGCCCTTGACGGAGTTCAGCACCGCGGTGCCGGCCTCCAGGCGACCCGAGTAGACCCGGATGAAGGTGAGCTTGCCGAGGTGCGGGTCGCTCGCGATCTTGAACGCGAGGGCCGACAGCGGCTCGGACTCGGCCGGCTTGCGCTCGATGACCTTCTCCGCGTCCTTGGGGTCGTGGCCCTCGATGGCCTCGACGTCCAGGGGGGAGGGCAGGTAGCGCACGACGGCGTCGAGCAGGGGCTGAACGCCCTTGTTCTTGAACGCGGTACCGCAGAACACCGGGGTGACGGTGGTGCCGGAGCCCTTGCCGGAGGCGATGGTGATGCGACGGATCGCCGCGTACAGCTGCTCCTCGGTGGGCTCGGTGCCCTCGAGGTACAGCTCCATCATCTCTTCGTCGTTCTCGGCGACGGTCTCGAGGAGCTTGCCGCGCCACTCGTCGGCGGCCTCGGTGTGCGTGGCCGGGATGTCGACGGTGTCGTAGGCCTCGCCCTTGGCGGCCTCGGCCGACCAGACGTACGCCTTCATGGTGACGAGGTCGACGACGCCCTGGAAGTCGGCCTCTGCACCGATGGGCAGCTGCATGACGATCGGGGTCGCACCCAGGCGGTCGACGATCATGTCGACGCAGCGGTGGAACTCGGCACCCGTACGGTCGAGCTTGTTGACGAAGCAGATACGCGGAACGCCGTAGCGGTCCGCCTGACGCCAAACGGTCTCGGACTGGGGCTCGACGCCGGCCACACCGTCGAACACGGTCACAGCACCGTCGAGAACACGCAGGGAGCGCTCCACCTCAACGGTGAAGTCGACGTGCCCAGGGGTGTCGATGATGTTGATCGTGTGGTCGACGTTCTCGAGCGGCCAGTGACAGGTGGTGGCAGCGGAGGTGATGGTGATACCACGCTCCTGCTCCTGCTCCATCCAGTCCATCGTGGCAGCGCCGTCGTGGACCTCACCGATCTTGTACGAGACGCCGGTGTAGAACAGGATCCGCTCGGTGGTGGTCGTCTTGCCCGCGTCGATGTGGGCCATGATGCCGATGTTGCGCACCTTGGCCAGGTCAAGCGAAGTGGTAGCCATAAGGCTTCAGTCTTCTCTCGGTCTCGATGTGGGTTGCGACTACCAGCGGTAGTGCGCGAAGGCCTTGTTGGACTCGGCCATCTTGTGCGTGTCCTCGCGCTTCTTCACGGCTGCGCCGAGGCCGTTGGAGGCGTCGAGCAGCTCGTTCATCAGACGCTCGGTCATCGTCTTCTCGCGGCGAGCGCGCGAGTAGCCGACGAGCCAGCGGAGCGCGAGGGTGTTGGCGCGGCCGGGCTTGACCTCGATCGGCACCTGGTAGGTCGCGCCACCGACACGGCGGGACTTGACCTCGAGGGTGGGCTTGATGTTCTCAAGCGCACGCTTCAGGGTGATGATCGGGTCGTTGCCGGTCTTGTCGCGCAGACCCTCCATGGCGCCGTACACGATGCGCTCGGCGGTGGAGCGCTTGCCGTTCAGCAGCACCTTGTTGATGAGCGACGTCACCAGAGGAGAACCGTAGACCGGGTCGATGATGACCGGGCGCTTCGGGGCGGGGCCCTTACGAGGCATTCTTACTTCTCCTTCTTGGCGCCGTAGCGGCTGCGGGCCTGCTTGCGGTTCTTGACCGCCTGGGTGTCGAGCGCACCACGGATGATCTTGTAGCGAACACCCGGCAGGTCCTTCACACGACCGCCACGCACGAGCACGATGGAGTGCTCCTGCAGGTTGTGCCCCTCACCCGGGATGTAGGCCGTGACCTCGATGCCCGAGGTCAGACGCACACGCGCGACCTTCCGCAGCGCCGAGTTCGGCTTCTTGGGGGTGGTGGTGAACACACGCGTGCAGACGCCACGACGCTGAGGCGAAGCCTCAAGGGCCGGGGTCTTCGTCTTTTCGACCTTGTCCTGCCGGCCCTTACGGACCAGCTGCTGGATCGTAGGCACTACTTCTCCGGTTTCTGTGTGCCGTATGAGTAAAGCTAACCTGGAACTTTGCCGACCCACGCGGTCGGGTGTGTCGAATCCCGCAGACTCCTGCCGTAAGGCGAGAGGGGCACGGATTGCGGTGGCCGTTCACGACGTCCCTTGCGGTTGAGGACACGCACGGGAGCCAGGGCACACCCCAGGCACAAGGTCTGAGCGTACCTACCTCATGGATCTGGGTCAAAACAAATGCGATGGGCCGGGACACGCCGGAAACCCTTCCGGTCCTGCGGAGTCGCGGTCCGGACACGTCGGCCGATTCTCGCCCGTTTCCCGCATGCCCCCGTCAAGTACGTTGAGTGATCGCCGAGTGACGGATTCGGCACCTAGGACACGGGGGCGGCAATGGCCGAGGCGCGTACCCATGCGTGGGACGACGACGGTTTCGACGACCGGGTGCCGTTCCTCGCGCGCCTGGAGAAGGACGACCGCGTCGCCCTGCTCGCGATCGGCCGCCCCCCTGAAGTACCGGGCCCGCGACGTCCTCATGCACCAGGACGAGCCCTCCACCCACGTACTGCTGCTCCTGCACGGCTGGACCAAGGTCACGGCCCTTGCCGCCAACGGGTACGAGGCGCTGCTCGCGCTGCGCGGTCCCGGCGACATCATCGGCGAGGGCGCCGCGCTCAGCGGCCGGCACCGCTCGGCCACCGTGACGGCGCTCGAACCCGTCGAGGCCGTCGCCATCGACCAGCACCGGTTCACCGCGTTCCTGTCCGGCAACGCCCCGGTCGCGCTGCAGCTCCTCGGGCTCGCCACGGACCGGCAGCGCTCGACCGACCGGCGCCGCCTGGAATGGGCGGCCCTGAGCGTGCGGGAGCGGCTGGCCGTGCTGCTCCTCGAACTGGTCCGTACGCACGGCAACCGCACCGCGGAGGGCATCGAGCTCGGCATCGGCCTGAGCCAGCAGGAGTTCGCCGGCTCGGTCGGGTCGTCCCGGGAGGCGGTGGCGCGGCTGCTCAAGGAGTTGCGGGCCCGCAAGGTCGTCGCGACCCGGCGGCGGCGCATCGTCGTCCTCCGTACTGATGTGCTGCGGCGCATCATCGGCGAGGGCTCCGCCTGACGGCACATCAGCGTTCCGCTGTCTGTGCACACGGTCACAGACCGTCCGTGTCATCGGCCCTCTGCCGCTCGTCCGCGTCCGGCCATCGTGCTGAGCAACGACGGAGCGAGCGAGAGGCACCCCATGACCGACCCCGTGTACCGCACGATCCTGCTCTTCGACATCGAGCAGTACGGCTCCCGCGACGACGTGGAACAGGCGTACTTGCGACGCATCCTGTACGACGTGGTCGACGGCACCCTGGCCGCGGCCGCCGTGGACGAGACCGCCCGGATGCGGGCGGACCGCGGTGACTCCGTGATGGAGCTGATCGACACCCGGGTCTCCGTGTCGACGCTGGTGAAGTCCCTCCTGACGGAGGCGCCCGCGCAGCTCCACAGCAAGAACCGGCTGCTCGCGACCGGCGCGCAGATGCGGCTCCGGATCGTGCTCTCGTCCGGCTACGTCGCCGTCGACGACCTCGGCGGCTGGGTCGGCTCGGACCTCAACCACGCCGTACGGCTGCTGAACTCCGACCCCCTGCGCGAGGCGCTCAAGCAGCGCGGCGAGGACAGCGTGCTGTGCGTGTCCGAGGCGGTCTACCAGGGCGTCGTCCGCCACGGCCCCCTCGGCGTACGAGCGGAGGACTTCCGCCCGGTGCCGGTGGAAACGAAGGAGGGGCCGACGGTGGCTTGGGTGCACGGGTTGCCCGACCCGGACCTGCAGAAGCCCGCCGAGCCTGCTGACCCCTCCGCCCTCACCGAGGCCTCCGAGCCCTCCGACTCCTCCGGGCCTGCCGTGCCGGGTGCTCAGGCCGCGCCGGGTGCCCCCGCCGGGCAGGGCGGGCCCTTGATCAACGGCGGTCAGTACGGCATCGCCGGGGGCGACAACCGCGGTGACCTGACCTTCAACTTCGGCGAGCGCGGCAACGGCGGGCGGGCGTGAACCCGGCGGAGGGGGCCGGCGGCAAGGCGGAGGGCGAGGGCGCGCAGGACGGCGAGCAGCGGAAGAAGGAGGGCGAGGCCGAGGGCCAGGAACCCCACCGGCAGCCGGCGTGGGCCGCGCGCCGGGACCTCCTCGCCCACGGCCCCGACATCGTCTCGACGCTGGTCGGCCGCGACCAGTTCGGCCAGAGCGGCGGCACCCACTACGGCAACACGATCATCAACCTCGGCAGCCCCGGAGAGGGGTCGCGCGGGCCGATCCCCGCTTCCGGGCCGATCCCCGCGTCGGAGGTCCGGACCCTGCTCCAGACCTTCCGCGGATGCCCGAGCTTCGACGAGGCGCGGGAGCGGCTGTCGACGGCCAGGGTCGTGTTCCTGTCCGGCGGGCGGGACACCGGTCGCCGGACGGCCGCCCTGATGCTGCTGCACCGGCTGGGCGTCGGGCGGATGCGCGCCATCGCCGAGGACACCCCCTTCGCGGCCCTGCCCGACCAGTTCGACGCCCCGGGCGGATATCTGTTGTCCAACCTGCCCGTCAGCCGGAAGAGCCCGCTCCTCCTGCCCCAACTACTCGTACTGCAGGAGAAGTTGGAGCGCGCCGACGCCCACCTGGTCGTCACCGTCGAGCCCTCGGCGCCCTTGGGCGAGATCCCGTTCGTACGGTGGGAGCCGCCCTCCACCGAGGAGATGCTGCAGGCCCATGTGACGCACGAGGTCGGCTCGGCCGCCTGGGCCGAGCTGTGCGGGCTGCCCGCGGCGAAGGAGTTCCTGGACCGGAGCCATCGGCCGGACGAGATAAGGGAGTTCGCCGAGCGGCTCGTCGCGTACCACCGCGGTGAGATCGGCGAAGGGACGCTCGCCGCCTACGGGCAGACCGCGGTGGCCGCGCAGGTCACGCGCTGGCTCACCGACCCGCAGGCCGAACTGCGCGAGAAGGCCTTCCTGATCTCCCTCGCCGTGTTCGACAAGTCGCCCTACGCGGTGACCGCCGAGCTCAGCGACGCTCTCTTCGTACGGCTGCAGAAGACCGACGACCCCGAAGTCCCGCGCCGGGTGCCCGTCTTCGGCAGTTCGCGGGAGGAGCGGCTCCAGCTGGCCCGCGCCCACGGGTACGTCACCGCGGAGGTCACCGAGTGGGGGCCGCTGGACGGCAAGTTCTGCGCGTCCTTCCTGGACGAGCGGACGCCGGGGCTCCTGCTCGACGAGGTGTGGAACCTGCACCCGTCCGCCCGCGTCGATGTCGCGGCATGGCTCCGCGAGCTGGCCGAGGACCGGCGCCCCCTGGTCCGCACCCGGGCCGCGTCGGCGGCCGCGCAGCTGGCCACCGCCGACCTCTCGGCCGCCATGGCCCACCTCATCGAACCGTGGGCGGACGACCGCGACCCCAACTCCTGGCTCACCGCCGCCAACGCGCTCACCATGACCCAGCTCCTCGCGACCCCCGAGGACCGGACCGTGCTGCGGATCCTGCACGAGTGGTGCACCGGTGGGGCGGAGCGCCGCCGCTGGACCGCGATCCGCGCCTTCGGTCTGCTGGGGCCGCTGTTCCACGAGGAGGCGCTCACGGCGCTGCTGGATGCGATTCGCGCGCAGCCGGGGGCCGCCGACGACGAGCCCGAGGAGGAGAGCGACCGACCGCAGGCCCAGGCCCGGAAGAAGACCCGGCAGAAGGCCCGGCAGAAGGTCAGCGAGGCGGACCAGCAGTTCGCCGACGCCCTGGAGCTCCTGCTCCTCTCCGTGGGGCAACCCGTGCTGGGAAAGCTTGCGGCGCTTCTCCCGAGCGCCCGACGCGTACGCGCCCACGCGGTGCCCGCCTTCCTCCAGGCCTGCGGTCAGTCGGACGAGGGCAGCGGCCGGCCCACCGTTCTGGACTGGTACGCGCACGCCGTCGAGAGCGGGGACACCGCCACGGCCGACGACCTGATCGCGTTCTGGCGTTCGGCGCTCGCGGACCGCCGGGCGACCACGGACGCGCTCGCCGTCCTGCGCCGCTGGGTCCTCGCGGCCGGCCGCGACCCGGAATCCGCCTCCGAGCCCGCCCTCGCCGCGCTGTTCGGGGAACTCGCACGCAGCCTCCCCGACCGTCGGCGCATCACGCATCTGCTGCGTACGACGCGTGCCGCGGAGCGGGAGCACGCACCGGTCGCCGCGCGGCTGCTCGCGCAGATCGACGCTCCCTGACCGTTCGCGCCGCACCACCACCCGCCCTCAAGGAGGCCCCGATGGATCTCTTCGGCCCACCGTCCGAACCTCCCGTACGAGCCCGGCCCGGGTCGGCCGGGGCCGCGCCCGAGTCACTGTCCGACGGCCTGCTCGATCTGCTCGACGAGGAGGACGAGCTGCGCCCGCACCACCCGGGCCGGGGCCAGGTCTCTCAACTCCCGCCCGCGGAAGGGCAGTCGGACCCCGACCCCGTACGCGCCGTGTGGCAGCTCCCCCGCTTCGGCCTGGGCGGCCGCCGTTACGTCGGGCGCGTCGACCACGCCCTGGTCTTCGTCACCCGCAACGGCTCGTACGAGACCTACCTGCCGCCGCACCGGCCCACGACGCTGCGCAGGTACGCCGCCCTGTACGAGGTGAACACGGACCCGCACTCCTTCCCCTTGCGGGTGCCGCTGCCGAGCGACGAGGACAGCTTCGAGTTCGAGGTCGGCGTGGACGTGACGTGGCGCGTCGTCGACCCCGAGGCGTTCGTACGGAGCCAGGAGCGCGACGTCCCCGGCCTGCTCACCCGGCGCCTCCTCCCCCTCATGCGGCGGACGAGCCGCGCGTACGCCATCGATGCGAGCGCCGCCGCCGAGGTGGCCGTCCAGCAGACCCTGGATGCCGCCGAGGCGGTGGGCGAGGCCGAAGGGCTCCGCGTCTCCTGCTCCGTACGGCTGCGGCGGGACGCGGCGGAGCGGCACCACCAGAGCCGGCTGCGGACCGCGCGGCACGAGGCGGAGGCGGCGACTCCGGAGCACCAGGCGTGGCAGCGCCGCGATCAGCAGGAGGTCGAGCGCAGGACCGCCCGCCTCGACTTCTACGAGCGCCAGCTGGCCAAGGGCGGCACCGCCGCGCTCGCCCTGCACCTGGCGATCCACCCCCAGGACACCAGTACGGTCCTGGACCGCCTCAAGGCGGATCAGTCGGAGCTGCTCCTGGCCCAACTCGACCTGATCAAGGCGGCGTTGGACAACGAACGGCTGGAGGAGCACCAGCTCGACGAGCCGCACGAACTGATCGCCGCACGCATGACCGCCATCCTGCGGGCGACCAGCAGGACCACGGACTCCGACGGCCCCGAGCACCCCGAACTGCCCTCCCCGGACCGCCTCTCCAAGGACCACCTCTCCAAGAACCGCCCCCACCCCCCGGAGTCCGCCACATGACCGCCGCGCCGCCCCGACCGAGCCGGCCCGCGGCACCCGAAGCCGCCCAGTCCCGCGCGGGCGCACGCCTCCTCGCCGACCTCCGCGTCGAGCTGGCCAGGGCCGACACCAAGGCCACCGTCCTCGTCGGCGTGCTCGGCATCACCGCCGCCGCGCTCGGCACCCTGCTGACCAGCCGAGGCTCGACCCTCACCAGGCTCTCCGCCCCGGCCGCCCTGCTGTGGTGGACCGGCGGAGCCGCCCTGATCGCGGCGCTCCTGGCCCTGCTGCTCGCCGTCGTCCCGCGGCACAGCCGGCACGCCTGGGCCCCCGGCCGCCCGCTCACCTACTTCGGCGACATCCACCGCGCCACCCGGTCCGGCTGCCTCAGCACCGCCCTGCACCAGACCGACGGCGAGCCGCACCAGGCGCTGCTCCTCGCCCTCGCCGAGACCAGCCGCATCGCCGCCCGCAAGAACTTCTGGATACGCGCCGGACTCACCGCGTTCGGCAGCGCCTCGGTCCTGCTCCCTGCGGCCCTGCTCATCGACTGACGGCTCATCGCCTGACCGCCTGTCGTCTGACCGCTTGTCGCCTGACCGCTCCCCGCCGCGCGAACGACCGGCCCCGCTCCCCCACGTACGCACCCCGGAGGAACCCCATGTCCGTGCCGCACGCCCCCGAAGAACCGGAGAAACCGAGCCCGCAGAAGGGAGAGGCCCAGCAGAGGAAGGCCTCCCCGAAGAAGGGCGCCCCGCCCGGGAAGCGAGCACCGTCGAGGGAGGCGGCGTCGAAAGAGGCGGTGTCGGCCCCGACCTTCAAGGGGCTGTCGAGCATCCCGCCGCCCCGCGTCCCGTCCGACGGGAAGACCCCGCCGCCCTCCCTCGACGAGAAGTCGGCGGAGGACCCGCTCGGGCCCGAACTGGCCCGTGCCGTACGCGAGGCCCAGTCCCTGCAGGACCTCCTCGACGCCTGGCCGACCGGCACCCCGACCGCCGACCGCCCCCGGAGAACCCGCCGCGACACCCCCACGCCCCACCCGCCGACCACCCCGCCCGAACCGGAACCCGCCCACGCCCGGAACGACCCGCACAACCCGCAACACCCACACGACCCACGCAACTCCCGCGACCCGCACACCCCGCAAGACGGCACCGACCACACCCACCACCCCGGCCGAGTCCACCTGGCCGCACCCCGCAGAGGCCTCGACGCGACCGCCCTCGGCCGCCTCGCCCTGCACGTACCGCAGCTCCTGGTCAGCCTCGCCCTCGTCGGCGTGGCCGCCCGGTTCGTGGACGGGTTCGGCGGCCCGCCCTGGTGGCTGCCGCTCGGCGTCTGGGCCCTCAGCGGCGCCCTCGTCCGCCACCGCGCCTGCGAAAACGCCCTGGCCAGGCGGCTGTTCGGGCTGCGTCTGCCCACCCCCGGCGAGACCCGGGCGCTGCAGCACGCCTGGCGCGAGGTCGCCGCCCGCGCGGGCGTGAACCCGCGCGCGTACCAGCTCTGGGTCGAGGAAAGCGGCGACGTCAACGCGTCCGTGGCGGTCGGCCGCACCGTCACCGTCACGAGCCGAGCCCTCGAACTGCCGGCCGCCCGACTCTCCGCGGTCCTCGCGCACGAACTCGGACACCACGTCCGCGGCCACACCCGGGCCGCCCTCCTGATCCGCTGGTACGCCCTGCCGGCCCGGCTGCTCCGGCACCCGATGCGACAGCTCGCCGAGCGCCTCAAGGGCCCCACTTGGAGTGCGCGGCTGCTGATCGGCGCCCTGGCGGCCATCGTCCTGACCCTGCTCGCGACCGCGACGTACGGCCTGGTGCTCCTCCCCTTCGTCACCCCGTACCTGACCGCCGCCGTCTCCCGTCGCGCCGAGCTGCGCGCCGACGAGCACGCGGCGAGCCTCGGCTTCGCCGAGCAACTCAGCGCCGTACTGCACGAAGAGACGCGCCCTCACCCACACCAGCAGCTACGGAAATCCGACAGTGCCTACGAGAAGAGAGCCGGCGGGAAGAAAGCCGAACGGAAGAAGGCAGTCCGCGCGCGACTGCTCGACCCGCACCCCGACCCCCACACCCGCCTGCACCACCTCCACCACCGCCAGGCCGGAACCCCCAGTCACGCCCCCTGAGGAACGCCGAAGGGCGGCCACCCCCAGGGGGTGACCGCCCTTCAACTCAAGCAACTAGCTCACTGGTTGTACGGACCGTAGTCGTAGTCCTCCAGCGGAACCGCCTGGCCGGAGCCCGTGCCGAACGGCGAGTAGTCGATGTCGTCGTAGCCGACGGCCGAGTACATCGCGGCCTTGGCCTCCTCGGTCGGCTCGACCCGGATGTTGCGGTAGCGGGACAGACCCGTACCGGCCGGGATGAGCTTACCGATGATGACGTTCTCCTTGAGGCCGATGAGGCTGTCGGACTTGGCGTTGATCGCCGCATCCGTCAGGACTCGGGTCGTCTCCTGGAAGGAGGCGGCCGACAGCCAGGATTCCGTCGCCAGCGAGGCCTTGGTGATACCCATCAGCTGCGGACGACCGGAGGCCGGGTGACCGCCCTCCTGGACCACACGACGGTTCTCGTGCTCGAACTTCGAGCGCTCGACCAGCTCGCCGGGCAGCAGCTCGGCGTCGCCGGACTCGATGATCGTCACGCGGCGCAGCATCTGCCGGATGATGATCTCGATGTGCTTGTCGTGGATCGACACACCCTGCGAGTTGTAGACCTTCTGGACCTCGCCGACCAGGTGGACCTGGACCGCGCGCTGACCGAGGATCCGCAGCACGTCGTGCGGGTTGGTGGCACCCACGGTGAGCTTCTGGCCCACCTCGACGTGGTCGCCCTCGGCCACCTGGAGCCGGGCGCGCTTCGAGATCGGGAACGCCGTCTCGTCGCTGCCGTCGTCCGGGGTGACGATGATCTTCTTGGTCTTCTCGGTCTCCTCGATGCGGACCCGGCCCGCGGCCTCGGAGATCGGGGCGACACCCTTCGGCGTACGAGCCTCGAAGAGCTCGACGACACGGGGCAGACCCTGGGTGATGTCGTCACCGGCCACACCACCGGTGTGGAAGGTACGCATCGTCAGCTGCGTGCCGGGCTCACCGATGGACTGGGCGGCGATGATGCCGACCGCCTCACCGATGTCGACCAGCTTGCCGGTGGCGAGCGAACGGCCGTAGCAGTACGCACACGTGCCGACCGCGGACTCACAGGTCAGGACCGAGCGGGTCTTGACCTCCTCCACACCGTGCGCGACCAGGGCGTCGATGAGCACGTCACCGAGGTCGACGTTGGCCGGCGCGATGACCTTGCCGTCGATGACGACGTCCTCGGCCAGCATGCGGGCGTACACCGAGGTCTCGACGTCGTCCGTCTTGCGGAGCACGCCGTCCTCGCCCTTGACGGCGATCCGCAGCTTCAGACCGCGGTCGGTGCCACAGTCCTCCTCGCGGATGATGACGTCCTGCGAGACGTCCACCAGACGACGGGTCAGGTAACCGGAGTCGGCGGTACGAAGGGCGGTGTCCGCCAGACCCTTACGGGCACCGTGCGTGGAGATGAAGTACTCCAGTACGGAGAGACCCTCACGGAACGACGCCTTGATCGGACGCGGGATGGTCTCGTTCTTGGCGTTGGACACCAGACCACGCATACCGGCGATCTGACGCATCTGCATCATGTTTCCGCGAGCACCCGAGTTCACCATCATGTAGATGGGGTTGGTCTTCGGGAAGTTCGCGTTCATCGCCTCGGCGACCTCGTTGGTCGCGCGGGTCCAGATGGTGATGAGCTCGTTGGTGCGCTCGTCCTTGGTGATCAGACCGCGCTCGTACTGCTTCTGGACCTTCTCGTCCTGCGCCTCGTAGCCCGCGACGATCTCCTTCTTCGCCGCCGGGACGACGACGTCGGAGATGGCCACGGTGACACCGGAACGGGTCGCCCAGTAGAAGCCGGCCGCCTTCAGGTTGTCGAGCGTCGCCGCCACGATGACCTTGGGGTAGCGCTCCGCCAGGTCGTTGACGATCTCGGAGAGCTGCTTCTTGCCCACCGAGTAGTCGACGAAGGGGTAGTCCTCGGGCAGCAGCTCGTTGAAGAGCGCGCGGCCCAGGGTCGTACGCAGCCGGAAGCTGTCGCCCGTCTGGTACTCGGGCTCGCCCTCCTCGACGGCCGGCGGGGTCCAGCCGCGCGGCGGAATGGTGCCCACCGGGAAGCGGATGTCGACCTTCGCCTGCAGCGACAGCTCACGGGCGTCGAACGCCATGATCGCCTCGGCCGTGGAGCCGAAGGACCGGCCCTCACCGATGACCTTGCGCTCTTCCTCGTCGGTCGTGAGGAAGAACAGACCGAGCACCATGTCCTGGGTCGGCATGGTGACCGGACGGCCGTCGGCCGGCTTGAGGATGTTGTTCGAGGACAGCATCAGGATGCGGGCCTCGGCCTGCGCCTCCGCGGAGAGCGGCAGGTGGACGGCCATCTGGTCACCGTCGAAGTCCGCGTTGAACGCGGTGCAGACGAGCGGGTGGATCTGAATGGCCTTGCCCTCGACCAGCTGCGGCTCGAAGGCCTGGATGCCGAGGCGGTGCAGGGTGGGAGCACGGTTCAGGAGAACCGGGTGCTCGGCGATGACCTCTTCGAGGACGTCGTACACGACCGTGCGGCCGCGCTCCACCATGCGCTTGGCGCTCTTGATGTTCTGCGCGTGGTTCAGGTCGACCAGGCGCTTCATCACGAACGGCTTGAAGAGCTCCAGGGCCATGGCCTTCGGCAGACCGCACTGGTGCAGCTTCAGCTGCGGGCCGACGACGATGACGGAACGCGCGGAGTAGTCCACACGCTTACCGAGCAGGTTCTGACGGAAACGACCCTGCTTACCCTTCAGCATGTCGCTGAGGGACTTCAGCGGGCGGTTACCCGGACCGGTCACCGGGCGACCACGACGACCGTTGTCGAAGAGGGCGTCAACAGCCTCCTGAAGCATGCGCTTCTCGTTGTTCACGATGATCTCGGGCGCACCGAGGTCGAGCAGGCGCTTCAGACGGTTGTTGCGGTTGATCACACGGCGGTACAGGTCGTTCAGGTCGGAGGTCGCGAAGCGGCCACCGTCCAGCTGCACCATCGGACGCAGGTCCGGCGGGATGACCGGCACGCAGTCGAGCACCATGCCCTTGGGGCTGTTGCTGGTCTGCAGGAACGCGGAGACGACCTTGAGGCGCTTGAGCGCACGGGTCTTCTTCTGGCCCTTGCCGGTACGGATGATCTCGCGGAGGCGCTCGGCCTCCTCGTCCAGGTCGAAGGACTCCAGGCGCTTCTGCAGGGCAGCGGCGCCCATCGAGCCGTCGAAGTACGTGCCGAAGCGGTCACGCAGCTCGCGGTAGAGCAGCTCGTCGCCCTCGAGGTCCTGGACCTTGAGGTTCTTGAAGCGGTTCCACACCTCGTCGAGACGGTCGATCTCGCGCTGGGCGCGGTCGCGCAGCTGCTTCATCTCGCGCTCGGCGCCCTCGCGCACCTTGCGGCGCACATCGGCCTTGGCACCCTCGGCCTCAAGCTCGGCCAGGTCGGTCTCAAGCTTCTTGGCGCGGGCCTCCAGGTCGGAGTCGCGACGGTTCTCGATCTGCTGACGCTCGACGGAGACATGCGCCTCCAGGGACGGCAGGTCGCGGGTACGACGCTCCTCGTCCACGAACGTGATCATGTACGCGGCGAAGTAGATGACCTTCTCAAGGTCCTTCGGCGCCAGGTCGAGCAGGTAACCGAGGCGCGACGGAACGCCCTTGAAGTACCAGATGTGGGTGACGGGAGCGGCCAGCTCGATGTGGCCCATCCGCTCACGACGCACCTTGGCGCGAGTGACCTCGACACCACAGCGCTCACAGATGATGCCCTTGAACCGGACGCGCTTGTACTTGCCGCAGTAGCACTCCCAGTCCCGGGTCGGACCGAAGATCTTCTCGCAGAAGAGTCCGTCCTTTTCGGGCTTCAGGGTGCGGTAGTTGATGGTCTCCGGCTTCTTGACCTCGCCGTGCGACCACTGTCGGATGTCGTCCGCGGTGGCAAGGCCGATCCGCAGCTCGTCGAAGAAGTTGACGTCGAGCACTTTGTCGTCAATCCCTCTTTCGGGGTTGTGCCCCTCGCGTTAGCGAGAAATAAGGCGCTTCATCATGGTCTGTACGGGTCCGGGGCAGGGCCGGGGCCTCAGGTCGAGGCCCCGACCAGACCCGTCAGACCTCTTCGACGCTGCTCGGCTCGCGCCGGGACAGGTCGATACCGAGCTCCTCCGCGGCGCGGAAGACGTCCTCATCCGTGTCGCGCATCTCGATGGACATACCGTCAGAGGACAGCACCTCCACGTTCAGGCAGAGCGACTGCATCTCCTTGATGAGCACCTTGAAGGACTCGGGGATGCCGGGCTCGGGGATGTTCTCGCCCTTGACGATGGCCTCGTAGACCTTCACGCGGCCGGTGACGTCGTCGGACTTGATCGTCAGCAGCTCCTGGAGGGCGTAAGCGGCGCCGTAAGCCTCGAGCGCCCACACCTCCATCTCACCGAAGCGCTGACCACCGAACTGAGCCTTACCACCCAGCGGCTGCTGGGTGATCATGCTGTACGGACCGGTCGAGCGCGCGTGCAGCTTGTCGTCGACCAGGTGGTGCAGCTTCAGGATGTACATGTAGCCGACGGAGATCGGGTCCGGGAACGGCTCGCCGGAGCGACCGTCGAACAGCCGGGCCTTGCCGGACGGGAGGACCATGCGGTCGCCGTCGCGGTTCGGGATGGTGTTCTCGATCAGACCCGCCAGCTCGTCCTCACGCGCACCGTCGAACACCGGGGTGGCGACGTTCGTACGCGGGGCGACCTGGTCGGCGCCGATGGCCTGCAGGCGCTGCGCCCACTCGTCCCCGAGGCCGGAGACGTCCCAGCCCTGACTGGCGAGCCAGCCGAGGTGGATCTCCAGGACCTGTCCCGGGTTCATTCGGGACGGGACACCGAGCGGGTTGAGGATGATGTCGACCGGGGTGCCGTCCTCCAGGAACGGCATGTCCTCGATCGGCAGGATCTTCGAGATGACGCCCTTGTTGCCGTGACGGCCGGCGAGCTTGTCACCGTCGGTGATCTTGCGCTTCTGCGCCACGTACACGCGAACCAGCTGGTTCACGCCCGGGGGCAGCTCGTCGCCCTCTTCGCGGTCGAAGACGCGGACGCCGATGACCTTGCCGGTCTCGCCGTGCGGCACCTTGAGCGAGGTGTCGCGGACCTCACGGGCCTTCTCACCGAAGATCGCGCGGAGCAGGCGCTCCTCCGGCGTCAGCTCGGTCTCACCCTTGGGCGTGACCTTGCCGACGAGGATGTCGCCGGCGACGACCTCGGCACCGATCCGGATGATGCCGCGCTCGTCGAGGTCGGCGAGGACCTCCTCGGAGACGTTCGGGATGTCCCGGGTGATCTCCTCCGGACCGAGCTTGGTGTCACGGGCGTCGACCTCGTGCTCCTCGATGTGGATCGAGGAGAGGACGTCGTCCTGCACGAGGCGCTGCGACAGGATGATCGCGTCCTCGTAGTTGTGACCCTCCCACGGCATGAACGCCACGAGCAGGTTCTTGCCGAGGGCCATCTCGCCCTCTTCGGTCGCCGGACCGTCGGCCAGGACCTGGCCCTCGATCACACGGGCGCCCTCGTCGACGACGACCTTCTGGTTGACCGACGTGCCCTGGTTCGACCGCGAGAACTTCGCGATGCGGTACGTGGTGTACGTGCCGTCGTCGTTCGTGACGGTGACGTAGTCCGCGGAGACCTCCTGGACCACACCCGGCTTCTCGGCCTTGATCACGTCACCGGCGTCGACCGCGCAGCGGTACTCCATGCCGGTGCCGACGAGGGGGGCCTCGGCGGTGATCAGCGGCACGGCCTGACGCATCATGTTCGCGCCCATGAGGGCACGGTTGGCGTCGTCGTGCTCGAGGAAGGGGATCATGGCGGTCGCGACGGACACCATCTGGCGCGGCGAGACGTCCATGTAGTCGACGTCCGTGCCCGGCACATAGTCGACCTCGCCGCCACGACGGCGGACCAGGACGCGGGCCTCGGCGAAGTTGAGCTCCTCCGTCAGCGGCGCGTTGGCCTGCGCGATGACGAAGCGGTCCTCCTCGTCGGCGGTCAGGTAGTCGACGTCGTCGGTGACCTGGCCCTCGATGACCTTGCGGTACGGCGTCTCGACGAAGCCGAACGCGTTGACGCGGCCGTACGAGGCGAGCGAACCGATCAGACCGATGTTCGGGCCTTCAGGGGTCTCGATCGGGCACATGCGGCCGTAGTGAGACGGGTGCACGTCTCGGACCTCGAAGCCGGCCCGCTCACGGGACAGACCACCCGGACCGAGCGCCGAAAGACGGCGCTTGTGGGTGAGACCCGAAAGCGGGTTGTTCTGGTCCATGAACTGCGACAGCTGGCTGGTGCCGAAGAACTCCTTGATGGAGGCGACGACCGGCCGGATGTTGATCAGCGTCTGCGGCGTGATCGCCTCGACGTCCTGAGTCGTCATACGCTCACGGACGACGCGCTCCATACGAGCCAGACCCGTGCGGACCTGGTTCTGGATGAGCTCGCCGACGTTGCGCAGACGACGGTTGCCGAAGTGGTCGATGTCGTCGGTCTCGACGACGATCGAGGCGCCGCTGTCGCCGACCGTCTCGGTCTCGCCGGCGTGCAGCTTCACCAGGTACTTGATCGTCGAGATGATGTCCTCGACGGTCAGGATGCCCGCGTCGAGCGGAGCGTCCGCACCCAGCTTCTTGTTGACCTTGTAGCGGCCGACCTTCGCGAGGTCGTAGCGCTTCGGGTTGAAGTAGAGGTTCTCGAGCAGCGTCTGCGCGGCCTCACGGGTCGGCGGCTCGCCCGGACGCAGCTTGCGGTAGATGTCGAGCAGCGCGTCGTCCTGGCCCTGGGTGTGGTCCTTCTCCAGGGTGGCGCGCATGGACTCGTACTCGCCGAACTCCTCGAGGATCTGCTCGGTGGTCCAGCCGAGAGCCTTCAGAAGGACGGTGACGGACTGCTTGCGCTTGCGGTCGACGCGGACGCCGACCATGTCGCGCTTGTCGATCTCCATCTCCAGCCAGGCACCCCGGGACGGGATGATCTTGGCCGAGAAGATGTCCTTGTCGGACGTCTTGTCGATGGAGGAGTCGAAGTACACACCCGGCGAACGAACGAGCTGCGACACGACGACACGCTCGGTGCCGTTGATGCAGAAGGTGCCCTTGTTCGTCATGAGCGGGAAGTCGCCCATGAAGACCGTCTGGGACTTGATCTCGCCGGTCTCGTTGTTGGTGAACTCAGCGGTGACGAAGAGCGGCGCCGCGTACGTGAAGTCGCGCTCCTTGCACTCGTCGATGGAGTTCTTCGGGGGCTCGAAACGGTGGTCGCGGAAGGTCAGCGACATCGACCCGGAGAAGTCCTCGATCGGGGAGATCTCCTCGAAGATCTCCTCCAGACCGGACTTGGTGGGGACGTCCTGACCGGACTCCAGAGCCGCCTCGACCCGACTCTGCCAGGCGGTGTTGCCGAGCAGCCAGTCGAAGCTCTCGGTCTGCAGCGCGAGCAGGTTCGGAACCTCGAGGGGCTCCTTGATCTTTGCAAAGGAGATGCGCAGCGGGGCGGTGCTGGCGCCGTTGTTCGTATTGGCAGTCGAGGCGTTGCGCGAGGCGGCCAAGAGGGGGTCCTTCCGAGGGCTCGGACTCACTACGCGCGTACCGGTCCCATACCGAGCTCCGAATGAGAAATCCCAGGTCAGGGAGGTTCAATCGACTCTGCTCAGGTGCGGGCATGCCCCTGGTGACGGGCAGGAGGCAGCTAACAGGCAGCGCAAAGGGTCAGTGTAGCCACTCGGCCCACTGATGTCCAGAGCGGGTTTTTATTGAGACCCACGAACACCTCAGAGTCCTACTGTTGTCGGCTCCAGCGACAGACCCCTCGTCGCTGGGCGCATATCCACACTGCCCTGTTCGCCATCGATCCATGCCTCGGATTCGGATCGATGTGACGACGCGTCCTGAGAATTGCGCGCTGCGTGCGGTTCGTCAAGGCCCCCCTGCCCAAACCGGGCTGCCGCGAACGTCACCACGGGGGCACCGGAGGCACAACGAAGATCACCATACTCGGCCATGTCCTCAGTGCAAGGCAGCCGTCACGGGAACGCCGAAGGGCGACCACCCACATGGGTGATCGCCCTTCAGTGTGTGCGCGTTACAGCGCACGAGCCTTGCGGCTCGAAAGAGTCAGCAGACTCGCGAGGTCACTTGACCTCGACGGAGGCGCCGGCGCCCTCGAGGGCCTCCTTGGCCTTGTCCGCGGCGTCCTTGGCGACCTTCTCGAGGACCGGCTTCGGGGTGCCGTCGACGAGGTCCTTGGCCTCCTTCAGACCCAGCGAGGTCAGCTCACGCACGACCTTGATGACCTGGATCTTCTTGTCGCCGGCACCGGTGAGGATGACGTCGAACTCGTCCTTCTCCTCCTCGGCGGCGGCAGCGGCGCCACCAGCGGCACCACCGGCGACGACGACCGGCGCGGCAGCGGCGGCGGTGACGTCGAACTTCTCCTCGAAGGCCTTCACGAACTCGGAGAGCTCGATGAGGGTCATCTCCTCGAACTGCGCGAGCAGGTCTTCCTGGCTGAGCTTCGCCATGATGGCGGTCCTTCCACTAATTCGGCTGGTGCCGGATGTACATGTGAGGCGGGCGTACGTTCGGGCCCGCTGCGGCCACCACGCCTAGGCGTGCCTAGACGAGAGCGACCATGACGCGAGCCGAATTACTCGGCACCGCCCTGCTCGGCCTGCTTGGCACGAAGCGCCTCCGCGGTGCGGACGAACTTCGAGGGCAGCGCCTGGAAGACAGAGGCAGCCTGGGACTGCTTGCCCTTCATGGCACCGGCCAGCTTGCTGAGCAGAACCTCGCGGGACTCGAGGTCCGCAAGCTTCTTGATCTCGTCGGCGGACAGCGCCTTGCCGTCAAGGACACCGCCCTTGATGACGAGGTTGGGGTTGTCCTTGGCGAAGTCACGAAGACCCTTCGCCGCCTCGACCGGGTCACCGGTGACGAAGGCGACAGCCGTCGAGCCCTGAAGGTGCTCGTCCAGCTGAATCCCGGCCTCATTGGCCGCGATCTTGGTCAGCGTGTTCTTCACCACTCGGTACTGAGCGTTCTCGCCGAGAGAACGGCGCAGCTGCTTGAGCTGAGCCACGGTCAGTCCGGTGTAAGAGGTGACAACAGCTGCGTGGGAGTCACGCAGCTTCTGCGTGATCTCTTCGACGGCTGCGACCTTGTCGGACGTCGCCATGTGCCTCGGCCTCCTTCCGGGGTGATGATCCTCGACTGACCTTTCGATCAGCCGCGTACGCCGGACCGCCTGAATCAGGCACGTAGAAGGGGGCGTCTGCACAAAACGAAACGCCCCGGCATAGGTGCACGGGGCGTGAGCTCGACCAGACGGAAATCCGTCCAGGAGCGCTTCCACAGTCACCTACGCGGGTCGTCCGCAGTCAGCGGATCCTTCGGCCACTGCACCCTCAGTGAGAGCACAGCAACGACCAGCGGTCTTTGGCTTCTGTAGGAGAGTACGCGAGCAGGACCTCGGCGAGCAAATCGGCTCCTGAGGCCCTGCCGCGACTGTCATTCCAAGGCCGCGTTACTGCTGCGGCTGCTGCTTCATCAGGTCCTTGACGTTGACGGTCTCGTCCGCCGGGGGCTCCTCGGTGGCCACGTCCACGCCGTAGTCGCTGTAGTAGACGGTCTGGGAGAACTCGCCGTTCTTCATCTTGGCCTCTTCGACCTTCTTCACCAGGAGGTCCTCGTCGTCGACCCAGATGTCGATCTTCTCGGTCGTCATGCCGGCGTCCTGGAGCTGCTTACGCAGGTCCGCGGCCTCTTTCTCGTCCATGCCGGCGTTCTTGGCCGTGAGGTCGGCGACGTCGACCGTGCCGGAGTAGTGCGTGGCGTCGACGCCGCGGACCTTCTCGTCGCCCACACGCTTCACGTCACCGGAGGCGAGCAGCATCTTCACCGTCTGGTTCGGCGTGGAGCTCTGCATCTGGTTCTTGAGGGCCTGGCCGGAGGCACCGCCCATCTCGGCCAGCGTGTCGTAGTCGTACTCGATCCAGCGCTTGCCACCCGAGGCTGCTGCGAACTTCTCCCCCATGTTCGCGTAGTAGCCGTTCTTCAGGTAGCGGTAGTCGATCGAGGTGTCGCCGGCCTGCTGCATCTGGTCGGCCATCGGGCCGTCGGTGAACGTGATGCGCAGGGCGCCCGTGACGCCGTCCGACCAGTCGAGGCCGCCCTTCATCTCCATGCTGCCCTGGGCGCCCATGGTGGTCGTGCCGTCCACCTTGGCGGAGTCGGCGTCCTGCGTCTTGCTGTCGACCGTGCGCAGGGCGGCGAGCGGGTTGAGCGAGCCTCCGCCCTCGCCTGCGCCCTTACTCTCGCCCTTGCCCGCGGAGCCCCCACCACAAGCTGCGACACCGGTCAGAGCGGCGGCTGCCGCGATCGAGACACAAGCGCGCCGCACGGTCCTGCTGTTCATCTGTCCCACCCCTAGAGAGATCTTGCGTACGGCTTGCACGTTAGCGCGCACCACTGACAAACGCGGACGGGCCCCGCACCTCGGAAGGTGCGGGGCCCGTCTGCGATACGCGTGCGCGACGCGGCTACCGGGGAGCCTTGAGGGCTCAGACGGCGGCCGGGTCCTCCTCGACGAGGAGGTTGCGGGTGCGGTTCGGGTCGAGCGGAATGCCGGGGCCCATCGTGGTGGTGAGCGCGGCCTTCTTGATGTACCGGCCCTTGGCGGCGGAAGGCTTCAGACGAAGCACCTCCTCGAGGGCGGCGGCGTAGTTCTCCACCAGCTTGGTGTCGTCGAAGGACGCCTTGCCGATGATGAAGTGCAGGTTCGCGTGCTTGTCGACACGGAACTCGATCTTGCCGCCCTTGATGTCGTTGACAGCCTTGGCGACGTCGGGGGTGACCGTGCCGGTCTTCGGGTTCGGCATCAGACCACGCGGACCGAGCACGCGGCCGAGGCGGCCGACCTTGCCCATGAGGTCCGGGGTGGCGACGACGGCGTCGAAGTCCAGGCGGCCCTTCGAGACCTCGTCGATCAGTTCGTCCGAGCCGACGATGTCGGCGCCGGCGGCTTCCGCGGCCGCAGCACGGTCACCGGTCGCGAAGACCAGGACCCGGGCGGTCTTACCGGTGCCGTGCGGGAGGTTCACGGTGCCACGGACCATCTGGTCGGCCTTGCGCGGGTCAACACCCAGGCGGAAGGCGACCTCGACGGTGCCGTCGAACTTGGTCGCGGAGGTCTCCTTGGCGAGACGGACGGCCTCGAGCGGGGCGTAGAGCTTGTCCCGGTCGATCTTGGCGTCCGCAGCGCGGAGAGTCTTGCTGCGCTTCACTTCTACTCCTGAGGTTCAGGTATGGAGTTCGTGGTCCGGGCCGCGCATGGCCCTGCCACTTCAGGTCAAACGGGGTTTGAGGTCAGCCCTCGACCGTGACGCCCATGGAACGGGCGGTGCCGGCGATGATCTTCGACGCGGCGTCCAGGTCGTTCGCGTTGAGGTCGGGCATCTTGGTGGTGGCGATCTCGCGGACCTGCGCCTCAGTGATCTTGGCGACCTTGGTCTTGTGCGGCTCGCCGGAGCCCTTCTCGACACCCGCGGCCTTGAGGATCATCTTGGCGGCCGGCGGGGTCTTGGTGATGAAGGTGAAGGAACGGTCTTCGTAGACCGTGATCTCCACCGGGATGACCCAACCGCGCTGCGACTCGGTCGCGGCGTTGTAGGCCTTGCAGAACTCCATGATGTTGACGCCGTGCTGACCCAGCGCGGGGCCGACCGGCGGAGCCGGGTTGGCGGCACCGGCCTGGATCTGGAGCTTGATGAGCCCCGTGACCTTCTTCTTCTTGGGAGGCATTGCTCTCTCCGGGTCCTAGTGAGAGTGATCCGCCTTCACCCGATCATCCGGATGGAGGCATACCGCACAACGATAACGGGTACCACTGTGCGGCTAAAAACCGAGCAGGTCAGACCGGCTTTGGCAGCCCGTCTGACCTGGTCGGAAGCGTAGGGTCCAAAAGGCCCGATCCCCGGAGGGGTCAGTTCTTCTGGATCTGGTCGAAGCTCAGCTCGACCGGGGTCTCGCGGCCGAAGATCTCGACGAGGCCCTTGACCTTCTTCGAGTCGGCGTTGATCTCGTTGATGGTCGCCTGCAGCGTCGCGAACGGGCCGTCGGTGACGGTGACCGAGTCGCCCACCTCGAAGTCCAGGACCTGGACCTCGACCTTGCGGGCCGGAGCCGGCTTACCCTCGGCCTCGGCGGCCTCGCGGGCGGCCTTCTCCTCGGCCTCCGGGGCGAGCATCTTCACGATCTCGTCCAGGGTCAGCGGGTACGGGTCGTAGGCGTTGCCCACGAAGCCGGTGACGCCGGGGGTGTTGCGGACGACGCCCCAGGACTCGTTCGTCAGGTCCATGCGCACAAGGACGTAGCCGGGGAGCTTGTTCTGACGGATCGTCTTGCGCTCGCCGTTCTTGATCTGCGCGACCTCTTCCTGCGGCACCTCGGCCTGGAAGATGAAGTCCTCGACGTTCAGCGAGACGGCGCGCTGCTCGAGGTTGGTCTTCACGCGGTTCTCGTAACCGGCGTAGGTGTGGATGACGTACCACTCGCCGGGGAGCGTGCGCAGCTCCTCGCGCAGGGCGGCGATCGGGTCGACCGGCTCTGCGTCCTCGACCTCTTCGGCTTCCTCGACGGCAACCTCGTCCTCAGCGGTCTCCGCCTCGGCCTCGGCCTCGTCCTCGATCTGCACCGCGGCCTCCTCGGCGGGCTCGCCCGCCGCGAGGTCGGCAGCCTCGGCCTGGTCCGGCTCCTCGGCGTCCGCCGCCTCGACGATGTCGAGCTGGTCCTCCACGGACTCCGCCGACTCGATGGCGTCGTTCAGGTTCGGGTCAGACACGGTGGCTGCTTCTTCCTGGATACAGATGGGTGGAACGCGCGAAAGGGGCGCCGGGAGCGGCGCCCTTCGCTCGGCTGCTTAGCCGAAGATGGCCTTGACGGCTTGCGAGAAGCCATAGTCAAGCACGGTCACCAAAGCAATCATGATGACAACGAAAACAATCACCACTGTGGTGTAGGTGGTGAGCTGACTGCGAGTGGGCCAGACGACCTTGCGGAGTTCCGCGACGATCTGACGGTAGAAGAGCGCGAGCCGGCCCAGAGGACCCTTCTTGCCGCGCTTTCCGCCCTTGCGGGACTTCCTGTCGGCCGCCTCGTCCGGTGCATCAGGCGTGTCGATGGAGCCCACGGCGTCCGTCACTCTTTCTCACCTGATTCCGGGTCGTGGCCGTGCCGCGCCCGGTGGAGCCGCACGGCGGTGCTTTGCAGTACGTACATGCGCACACATCCTGGCGAAAGGTGTGTGTAGCAGGGCCGGAGGGACTTGAACCCCCAACCGCTGGTTTTGGAGACCAGTGCTCTACCAATTGAGCTACGACCCTTTGGTTTCCCCCAACGTACAGCATCCGTCCCGGTGCACGGAGTGCACTGTTGGGGCGCCGACTGTTGAAGGCCAACGAGCGATGAGTGTACGTGGTCCCGCGCCCGGCGTCGAACAGAAAGCACTTCACCTCTCCGGCAAACCTGCGTACCGGGGGCGTTTCCGGTCTGGAACGATGGAGCGCATGAGCGCTGCAACCTCACCCACCGAACGCCGCATCTCCGCCCGCATCGGCGCGATCTCCGAGTCCGCCACCCTCGCCGTCGACGCCAAGGCCAAGGCCCTCAAGGCCGCCGGACGTCCGGTGATCGGCTTCGGCGCGGGCGAGCCCGACTTCCCCACGCCCGACTACATCGTCGAGGCGGCCGTCGAGGCCTGCAAGAACCCGAAGTACCACCGCTACACCCCGGCCGGCGGCCTCCCCGAGCTGAAGGCTGCGATCGCCGCGAAGACGCTGCGCGACTCCGGGTACGAGGTCGAGGCCGCGAACGTCCTGGTGACCAACGGCGGCAAGCAGGCCATCTACGAGGCCTTCGCAACGATCCTCGACCCGGGCGACGAGGTCATCGTCCCGACCCCGTACTGGACGACGTACCCCGAGTCGATCCAGCTCGCGGGCGGAGTGCCGGTCTTCGTGACCGCTGACGAGACCACCGGGTACCGCGTCTCGGTGGAACAGCTCGAAGCGGCCGTCACCGAGAACACCAAGGTGCTGCTGTTCGTCTCCCCGTCGAACCCGACCGGCGCCGTCTACACGCGCGCGCAGGTCGAGGAGATCGGCCGCTGGGCCGCCGAGAAGGGCCTGTGGGTCCTCACGGACGAGATCTACGAGCACCTGGTGTACGGCGAGGCCGAGTTCAGCTCGCTGCCGGTGGTCGTGCCCGAGCTGCGCGACAAGTGCATCATCGTGAACGGCGTCGCCAAGACGTATGCCATGACCGGCTGGCGCGTGGGCTGGGTCATCGGCCCGAAGGACGTCGTCAAGGCCGCGACGAACCTGCAGTCGCACGCCACGTCCAACGTGAGCAACGTGGCGCAGGCCGCCGCGATCGCCGCCGTCTCCGGCGACCTCACCGCCGTGGCCGAGATGCGCAAGGCCTTCGACCGGCGTCGGCAGACCATCGTGAAGATGCTGAACGACATCGACGGCGTGCTGTGCCCGGAGCCTGAGGGCGCCTTCTACGCGTACCCGTCCGTGAAGGGCCTGCTCGGCAAGGAGATCCGCGGCAAGCGTCCGCAGACCTCCGTCGAGCTGGCCGCGCTGATCCTCGACGAGGTCGAGGTCGCGGTGGTGCCGGGCGAGGCCTTCGGTACGCCCGGCTACCTGCGGCTTTCCTACGCCCTGGGTGACGAGGACCTGGTCGAGGGCGTGTCGCGGATCCAGAAGCTGCTGGCCGAGGCGCGCTGACAGTGACGGTTTTCGTCTCTTGGGGGTGACGGTTTCCGTCACCTAATAGAGGCCGTTTTCGATACGGGCCTCCGGCTTCGGCCGGGGGCCCGTTCGTTCGTTCGGGCAAGTACTCCTTGGTGGCTCCTTGACGTAAAGCGGCTATCGGGACGGCACGTCCGTACGGCAGGATCTTGGGATGGAGCGTGTGCGTGACGTCAGCCTGTTGCCGAAAGCCCATCTGCACCTGCACTTCACCGGGTCGATGCGGCCCACGACGCTGCTGGAGCTAGCGGACAAGTACGGGGTCCATCTCCCCGAGGCGCTGACCACCGGTCAGCCGCCGAAGCTGCGTGCGACGGACGAGCGCGGCTGGTTCCGCTTCCAGCGGCTCTACGACGCGGCTCGGTCCTGCCTGCGCGAGCCGGAGGACATCCAGCGGCTGGTCCGGGAGGCCGCGCAGGAGGACCTCGCGGACGGTTCCGGTTGGCTGGAGATCCAGGTCGATCCGACCTCGTACGCGCCGCGGCTCGGGGGGCTCATCCCGGCGCTCGAGATCATTCTGGACGCGGTCGACACCGCCTCCCGGGAGACCGGGCTCGGGATGCGGGTTTTGGTCGCGGCGAACCGTATGAAGCACCCCCTGGACGCCCGCACGCTGGCCCGCCTCGCGGTGCGGTACGCCGACCGCGGCATCGTCGGCTTCGGGCTCTCCAACGACGAACGACGCGGTATGGCAAGGGACTTCGACCGGGCCTTCGCGATCGCGCGCGAGGGCGGGCTGCTCGCGGCGCCGCACGGCGGGGAGCTGACCGGCCCGGCGTCGGTGCGTGACTGCCTCGACGACCTGGACGCCTCCCGGATCGGGCACGGGGTGCGCGCGGCCGAGGACCCGCGGCTACTGAAACGACTCGCCGAGCGCGGCGTCACCTGCGAGGTCTGCCCCGCGTCCAACGTGGCGCTCGGGGTGTACGAGAAGCCCGAGGACGTGCCTCTGCGGACGCTGTACGACGCCGGGGTGCCGATGGCGCTCGGCGCCGACGACCCGCTGCTCTTCGGCTCGCGGCTGGCCGCGCAGTACGAGATCGCGCGGGAGCACCACGGCTTCGACGACGTGCAGCTGGCCGAGCTGGCGCGGCAGTCGGTACGGGGCTCGGCCGCGCCTGCCGAGATGCGCGAGAAGCTCCTTACGGGGATCGACGACTGGCTGGGGTGAGCGCTCACTCACCCCGCCGTTCCTGAGTCAGCGACCGTCCGGCTTCGGCTCGATGCCCTGAGGCTCGACGCCATGAAGTTCGATGCCCTGGAGTTCGATGCCCTGAAGAAGGGTCCGAACGAGGGCGGTCGCGAACCCCTGTACGGGGGGCGGCGGTTGGGGGCCGTCCTCGTCGTACGCGAAAGCGCGCTGCGCGCAGGCGCCGAGGAGCAGTGAGGCCGCGGCGAAGGTGTCGGCCTCGGGGGCGATGCGGCCCGCCTGCTGTTCGGCCTTGAGGTACTCGTAGAGGCCCATGATCGGCATGTGCGGGCCGGTGCCCATCTCGCGCAGGGCCGCCACGTGGCGATTGCGCAGCTGGGTCTCCGCGTAGAGCGAGGCCGCGATTGGGAAGCTCTGCTCGTAGAAGAGCGCGGCAGCGTGCGTGATCTCGACGAGGTTCTCCTCGACGCTGCGCTCGCCCGGTTCGGCGACCAGGCGGTGGATCAGCGGGGCCAGCTGCGGGAGGCGCTCCTTGAGGACGCCGACGAACAGCTCCTCCTTGCTCGCGAAGTGCTTGTACAGCGCCGCTTCCGAGCAGCCGGCCGCCTTGGCGATCTCCTTGGTGGTGGTGCGGGCGAGGCCGATCGTGCGCATCAGTTCGTGCGCCGCGTCGAGGATCCGCTCTCGGGCCGGTTTCTGCATGTGCTCTCCGTCCAGGCTTGACTGGTGAGTGAGTACTTACCCACCCTAGGGATAAGTAAATACTCACCCACCCGGGAGGATGCGCTATGAAGCTCACCGTTTTCGGTGCCACCGGAGGGATCGGTCAGGAGATCGTCAAGCAGGCTCTCGCCGCCGGGCATCAGGTCACGGCCGTGGTACGCGACCCCGCCAGGCTGACGGTGACCGGCGACGCCCTCGACGTGTTCCGGTCGGAGCTGCGGGACGCCGAGTCCCTGAGCGATGCCGTCGCAGGGCGGGACGCGGTGCTGTCCGGCCTGGGCGCCCGCTCCAACAACGACGCCCGCACGGGCATCGCGGCAGCCCTGACACGACCGGTCCTGCAGGCGCTCGATGCGACGGGCACGCGGCGCTTCCTCGCGGTGAGCGCGGGCCCGCTCGCCCCCGAACCGCCCGACCAGAAGTTCCTGCACGGCCGCGTCATGGTGCTGATCAACGCGATCCTGAAGCCGGTGTACGACGACCTCAAGGTGATGGAGGCGGAGATCCGGCGCAGCGGCGCCGACTGGACGCTCGTTCGCCCGCCGAAGCTGCTCGACAGGCCGGTCACCGGGACGTACCGGACCGCCCTGAACGTGAATCTGCGGGGCGGCAGCACCATCGGCCGCGCGGACGTGGCGCACGCCATGCTGGCGTCGGTCGACGACCCGGCGACGGTGAAGCAGGGCGTGAGCGTCGCCTACTGAGCCGACTGTTGAAGGGCTGCGCGGGCCGGCTACAGGCTGACGCCCACCGTCACCGGCTCGTTGACCAGCGTGATGCCGAAGGCGTCCCGGACGCCGGCGACGACCTCGCGGGCCAGCATCAGGAGGTCCTCCGTGGTGGCCTCGCCGCGGTTGGTCAGGGCGAGCGTGTGCTTTGTGGAGATACGGGCCGGCCCCTCGCCGTACCCCTTCGTGAAGCCTGCCTTGTCGATGAGCCAGGCCGCGGAGGTCTTCACGTGCCCGTCCCCGTCGGGGAAAGCGGGCGGGCGGACTTCATCGCCGAGGCGGTCCACCACGCGCGCGTGGAACGCGGTGAACTCCTCTTCCGTGAGGATCGGGTTGGTGAAGAACGAACCGGCCGACCAGGTGTCGTGGTCCTCCGGGTCGAGCACCATGCCCTTGCCCGCCCGCAGCTTCAGGACCGTCTCGCGCGCGGTCGCCAGCGGCACGCGGTCCCCGGCCTCCACACCCAGGACGCGCGCGGTCTCGGCGTACTTCAGGGGGGCGCTCAGGCCGTCCGCGTCCTCCAGGTCGAAGCGGACGCGCAGCACCACATAGCGCTCCGGGTCGGCCTTGAACCTGCTGTGGCGGTACGAGAACGCGCAGTCGGCGTTCTGCAGGGTGACGGTTTCGCCGGCCTCGCGGTCGTACGCCACGACCTCGGTGATCGTCGAGGAGACCTCCTGGCCGTACGCCCCGACGTTCTGGATCGGCGTCGCGCCTGCGGAGCCGGGGATTCCGGCGAGGCACTCGACGCCCGCGAGTCCGGCCTCGACCGTGCGCTCCACTGCGTCGGTCCAGATCTCGCCGGCGGCCAACTCCAGTCTCGTGCCGTCCAGTTCGAAGCCCTGGGTGGCGATGCGCAGGGCTGTGCCGGAGAAGCCCTTGTCGCTGATCACGAGGTTGCTGCCGCCGCCGATGACGAGCAGGGGGGTGCCCGAGGCGTCGGCCTCGCGCACGGCGGAGATCACCTCGGCGTCGGTCGTCGCGGTGATCAGGCGGGTGGCGGGCCCACCGAGCCGGAAGGTGGTCAGCGGGGCGAGCGGGGCGTCGTGGAGTTGGTGCACGCGCTCAAGGGTACGGTCCGGGACCGACAGTGCCGGTCCCGGACCGCGAGAGGTCCTGCGATGCGCTTCAGGCAAGGCGCACGACGGCCCGGGACATGCCCAGGACCTTCTGGCCCGCGCTCATGGCGGTGAGGTCGACGCGGACGGTGCGCGCGTCGTCGTCGAGCTTGGCCGCGACCTTGGCGCTGACCTCGATGACCGCGCCCTCGTCGTCGTTCGGGACGACGACCGGCTTGGTGAAGCGGACGCCGTACTCCGCGACCGCGGCCGGGTCGCCGACCCAGTCGGTGACGACGCGGATCGCCTCGGCCATGGTGAACATGCCGTGGGCGATGACGTCGGGCAGGCCGACCTCCTTGGCGAACTTCTCGTTCCAGTGGATCGGGTTGAAGTCGCCGGACGCGCCCGCGTAGCGCACCAGTGTGGCGCGGGTCACGGGGAAGGTCTGCGCGGGGAGTTCGGCGCCGACCTCGACGTCCTCGTACCGGATCTTCGCCGTGGTGCTGGGTGCGGTCATCGTCACGCCTCCTCTGCCGCGCGTGCGACGAGCTTGGTCCACGCGGTCACGACGTGCTCGCCGGCCTCGTCGTGCACTTCACCGCGGATGTCCAGGATGTCGTTGCCCGCCATGGACTTGATCGCCTCGATGGTCGAGGTGACGCTGAGCCGGTCGCCGGCGCGCACCGGGCGGGTGTACGCGAATTTCTGGTCGCCGTGCACGACGCGGCTGTAGTCGAGGCCGAGTTGGGGGTCCTCGATGACCTGTCCGGCCGCCTTGAAAGTGATCGCGAAGACGAAAGTCGGCGGGGCGATCACATCGGGGTGGCCGTATGCCTTGGCCGCCTCGGTGTCGGTGTACGCCGGATTCGCGTCACCGACCGCCTCCGCGAATTCACGGATCTTCTCGCGGCCGACCTCATAGGGGTCGGTGGGCGGGTAGGTCCGCCCCACGAAGGACTGGTCGAGCGCCATGGACTCGGCACCTCCTGTGATTTACGCGGTATTCCGCAGTGTTCCTGCCTCACCCGCGTCGGCGATCACGGGCGGTAACGACACGAGGCCGCCCCCTGAAAAGGGGACGGCCTCGCATGTGAGCCTGATTCAGCGCGTTTCGCGGTGCGCCGTGTGCGAGTTGCAGCGCGGGCAGTGCTTCTTCATCTCAAGACGGTCCGGGTTGTTGCGCCGGTTCTTCTTGGTGATGTAGTTCCGCTCCTTGCACTCCACGCAGGCCAGCGTGATCTTCGGGCGGACGTCGGTGGCAGCCACGTGAGTGCTCCTTGACGGACGGATGGGCGAATGAAACGGTTGAACGCAGAAAAGAGTAGCCGACCGGAGGACCGACCCCACAATCGGCTACTGCTAGTAGCGGTGACCGGACTTGAACCGGTGACACAGCGATTATGAGCCGCTTGCTCTACCGACTGAGCTACACCGCTTTGATGCGAGGCCCTCACCCGAAGGTGAGGGAGCCGTACACCAGAGCCCCAATGCGGAATCGAACCGCAGACCTTCTCCTTACCATGGAGACGCTCTACCGACTGAGCTATTGGGGCGAGCGATGAAGACATTACACGGTCGGCTGCCGTTCGCCCAAATCCGTTTCGGAGGCCCCTGCGCGACGGTCACCACGCGCGCCTCCGAGGCCTCTTCCCTGCTCGTGAACCACACCGGTACGACTAATGCGCTCCTCCTCGAAGCGGCGTGATCGGCGTCCTAGGCTCGGGACACGCTGCGTGATCTTGATCGAACGCCGCGTGGTCCTGACCGCTCGAGCCACGCCGGGAGCGCGATGCCCGACAGCCAGCCGCAGCCGCCGCACCACGACGGCGCCGCCGAGGACACGGCCTCGCTCCTGCTCTGCGGAGCCACTCTCGTCGACGGCAGGACCGTGGACGTACGGCTCGGCAGGGGGCGTATCGAGGCGGTCGGCACCGCGGGCAGCCTGACCGCGCACACCGCGCGTGTGGACCTGAGCGGCTACCTCCTGCTGCCCGCCCCCGCGGAACCGCACGCGCACAGCGACACGGCGCTCACCGCGGACGTCGACGGCCCGGTCGGGTACGAGGTCCAGGACGTCCAGCGGCGCACCACCGAAGCCGCACTCCTGCAACTCGGCCACGGGGCAACCGCCTTGCGCAGCCATGTGCGGATCGGGGACGTGCAGGGGCTCGGCGCGATGGAGGCGGCGCTGCAGGCCCGCAGGTCGCTGCGGGGACTCACAGACCTGACGACGGTCGCCGTTCCCCGGCTGCTCACCGGGATCGCCGGCGCCGACGGCCTGGCGATGCTTCGGGACGCCGTGAAAATGGGCGCCTCCATGGTGGGCGGCTGCCCTGACCTGGATCCGGACCCCACGGGGTACGTCGAGGCGGTGCTGGAAGTGGCCGCCGAGCACGGCTGTCCGGTCGACCTGCACACCGATGGCGCGGATCCCGCCCGGCTCGCGCGCCTTGCGGCGATGGCGGGCGGGCTGCGTTCCGTGGTGACCGTCGGCCCGTGCGGCGGGCTCGGCCGGATGCCTGCCGCGGTGGCCGCGCGTGCCGCCGAGGGGCTCGCCGCTGCCGGGGTCTCCGTGGTGTGCCTGCCGCAGGGCGATTGCGGGGGCCTTGAGCGGCGGGGCTCCGGTACGGCTCCGGTACGGCTGCTGAGGGCGGCCGGGGTGCGCGTCGCGGCGGGCAGCGGGGCGCTGCGGGACCTCGCCAACCCGGTGGGGCGCGGGGACCCGCTGGAGGCCGCGTACCTGCTGGCCGCGCAGCATGGGCTGGACGCCGATGGGGCGTACGCGGCGGTGAGTTCGGTGGCCCGGGAGTCGATGGGGCTGCCGGAGGTGCGCGTGGAGGCGGGGTTCCCCGCCGAGCTGCTCGCGGTGCGGGGTACGCGGCTTTCGGGCGTGCTGTCGCTCGCGTACAGCCGGATCGTGGTGCATCGGGGCCGGGTGGTGGCGCGGACCAGTGCGGTGCGGGAGTACTGCGACTCAGCGGTCGCTGTGGCGCTCGATCTGCCTCGGCAGGGGCGGGTGAAGGGCGTCGGCGGGACGGCTTGAGGGCGGGCTGCACGCGCGCGTGGTGCCGGTTTTCGAGACGGTCGGAGCGGTGGCGGGTCTCCGCACTGGGCATCCGGAGGCACGCGCGCGTGCAGGCTGTTTTGAAGGTGTTCGGGCGGTGGGGTGTCAGCGCATGGAGGCCTGGGAACCGGCGATGGCCATCAGGTCGGAGACGGTCAGTTCGGTGGCGTCGTCCGGGCGCTCGATCTTCGGGGCCTTACCGAATTTCAGCGTCAGCGGGAACTCGGTGCCCTTCTTCAAACCATCGGACTTGTCCGCGAGTTGAGCGAGATCGAACGTGATCTGACGCAGCTTGCCGTTCTTCAGCACGAAGTCGACCTTCACCTGCTTCTTCGGGACCGATTCGAAGTCCTCGGCCGTGGGCAGGTCGGTGCCCGGAGGCAGGTCACTCGTCATCGGCTCCAGCTTCTCGGCGAGACTCGTGAGCAGCGAGCGCGCGTTGGCCTTCGCGGTGATGCGGGACGTGCCGTCGGAGTCGCCGCGGCCCTTGAAAGTGACCTCACGCGCGAGCACGTGGCGAATGCCCTTGAGGAGCTTGGCCTGCGCCTTGTCGTCGAGGGCGGGCTCCTTCGGCCCCTGTCCGAGCACCGCCTGCCCCGGCAGCATCTTCGGGTCGACCTTGACCCACTTGCCCTGCAGTGCGCTGCGCAGGGCGCGTGCCTCTTCGGGAAGGTCGTCGGCGGAGGGCATCGGGGTGGCCGCGAGCTTGCCGAAGGCCGCCAAGTCGGCGCGGTAGTACATGTCTTCGCCCAGGCTGCGGTACTCGACCATGACGCCGTCGGCGCCGGCGATCTGCATCGACGTACTGGAGAAGTCCTTCTCCTCGGCGGCGGCCAGGGGCTTCTTCGCGTGCAGGGACAGCTGCACGCGGGCCTTGCTCAGGAAGGTGCCGAAGCCGGGCGGGGGGCCGTCGCCGCGCTGGGCGTCGTCGCTCTCCCGGATGAGCTTTTCGAGGGTGGCCGCGTCCGCGTCCAGGCCGAACTCGACGGTGAGCGAACGCTGTTCACCGAGCTGCTCGACTGCGTCGTCGACCTGGCGTGCTGCGGAGACGCTCTCGATCGGGTCGCAGGCGGTCGCACCCGTGAGGACGACGGCGGCGCAGCCGGAGGCGATCAGGGTCTTGCGTATGGCGCTGATGACAGGCTCCTCTTGAAGATGAACATTCATGTGACTCCCGAGGTGCGGCTTGGGTTGCACGGCGGCTTCGGCCGACGCGGCGTACGGTCGGAATCATGCGGATTGTCATCGCTGGTGGACACGGTCAGATCGCGTTGCGGCTGGAGCGACTGCTCGCCGCTCGCGGATACGAGGTGGCGGGCCTGATCCGCAACCCCGGGCAAGGCGACGACCTGCGGGAGGCGGGCGCCGAGCCGGTGTTGTGCGATCTGGAGTCGGCGTTGGTGGAGGAGGTCGCCGCTCACCTGCAGGGCGCCGGTGCGGCGGTGTTCGCGGCGGGCGCGGGCCCGGGTAGCGGCGCGGGCCGCAAGGACACGGTGGACCGGGGCGCGGCGGTGCTGTTCGCCGATGCCGCGGAACGGGCCGGAGTGCGGCGGTACGTGGTGGTGTCGTCGATGGGCGCGGATCCGGCGCACCAGGGCGACGAGGTCTTCGACGCGTATCTGCGCGCCAAGGGCGAGGCCGACGCGTACGTGCGCGGCCGTGCGGCCCTGGACTGGACGATCCTGCGCCCCGGCATGCTCACCAACGACGCCGGTACGGGGCAGGTCCGCCTGCAGGCCTCGACGGGCCGCGGCCCGATCCCCCGCGACGACGTGGCGGCGGTCCTCGCGGAGCTGGTGGACACCCCGGGAACGGTCGGTCTGACCCTGGAGCTGGTGAGCGGGGCGACGCCGGTCACGGTCGCAGTCAAGGACGTGGCCGGGAACTGAGGCCGCCGCCCGGGGTTCAGGGCTTGCAGGGCGCGTCCTCCGGCGGACACTGCCAGCCGGACCAGCCGTTGTCGTAAGGGTGCTCCAGATCGTGGACGAGGTCGAGCACGCCTGCGACGAGCATGGCTATGACGGCCAGGGAGGCGAGTCCGAGCAGCCACAGCGCGTACGTCAGGATCTGGCGCCCCTCGATCGGGAACACGGTCACAGGGCGGGACTTGCGGGGCTTGCGGGCCTTGCTGGGCTTGCGAGGTGCCGGGGGCGCGGGCCGGCGCCTCGGGCTTCGGGGGTGGCGGCCGGTGTGGTGGCCTACGTAACGGGGTCTCATGCGGTCGCTTCTACCGGTGGGAGCCGTTCCTGTCCTGCGCTGTGGCGAAGCTGGAACTTCCGTGTGCGGCCGATGTGGTGGTTCGGGGGCGGCTCGTGCGCTCGGCGCATACGGTGAAGCGGTGACGACCGTTGACGCCAACGGGGTCGCTCTGGGCATCGAGTCCTTCGGCGACCCGAACGCACCGCTGGTCCTGCTCGCAGGCGGGACGACCATGCTCTCCTGGCCTGACGCCCTCTGCGAACGCCTCGCGGCCGGTGGGCGGCGCGTGGTGCGCTACGACCTGCGGGACAGCGGCGGGTCGACGACAGCGGACCCGGAGGCACCCGCGTACACCCTGCGCGACCTGGCCGCCGACGCCGCCGCGCTGGTCGATGTCCTCGGTGGCGGGCCGGCGCACCTCGCGGGGATCGGGGTCGGCGGGATGGTCGCCCAGGTGGCGGCGTTGGACCATCCGTCCGCGTTCTCGGCGCTGACTTTGGCCGGTACGCGCGCGGTGGCGCCCGGTCCGCCCGACGAGGACCTTCCCGACCACGACGGGGCGGCGTTGGGGCGGCTGTTCGCGCGGCCGATGCCCGACTGGTCCGACCGCGAGGCGGTGGCGGAGTTCGCTGCTTCCGGCGCGGAGATCCTCGGCAACGATCCCGACGCCGCGCGTGCGACTGCCGCGCGGATCTGGGACCGTACGCCCGGCGTCTCGCCTGCGGTCCAGACGGCGAACCAGCTGGGCATGGTGTTCTCCCGGCTCGACTGCACGCCCCGCTGGCGCGAGCGGTTGCCCGGGATCGCGGTCCCCACGCTGGTCGTGCACGGGCGACGGGACCGGTTCTTCCCCGTCGGCAACGGGGAGGCGCTCGCGCGCGAGATCCCCGGGGCGCGGCTGCTCGTCCTGGAGGAGGCCGCGGGTGCGCTTCCCGAGGGGGCTGCGGGCGAGGTCGCCGGGGCGATGCTGGCGCTGGGGTAGGGGCCGGCGCTGGAGTTGAGGCTGGGCCAACAGGCCTTCTGGCGCTGGCCGTTCGGCCGGTTCGGGTTGGGCCTCTCGGGCCTTGCCGTCTGGCCTCTTGGGCCTATAACGGCGGCCGGAGGCGCGCGTAATTTCGGAAGCATGAACGTCAGAAATCACTTCGTAGTTGCGCTGACAGCGGTGGGACTCGCATTCGCCGGTACCGCCTGCACCTCGGTCGACGAGACGACACCGGCGCCGGCCGGCGAGGAACAGACCGCGAAGCCTCCGTCCGAGGCGCCTCCCGAGGAGAAGTCTCCTCAGGGCGGCCGGGAGGCGACGGCGAACGAGCGGGACGACCTGAAGAGCTTCGGGCTCGACGACCGTTCCCAGGCCGGATTCACCGACATCTGGCTGACGTGGACGATCACCAACAGCAGCTCCAAGAAGTCGAACTACACATGGGACTGGGAGGCCCTGGACGCCGACGGAACGCGGGGCGCGAACGGGACGCAGTTCGAGGCCGACGTCCAGCCCGGTCAGACGGCGCAGGGCGAGTTCTTCACCACGCTGAAGACGACCGATGTGAAGCTCAACATCACGTCCTTCGACCGGACCATGGCGCCGTGAGCGACGAGCCGGACCGACTCGGGCCTCCGTCACGCCGGTCGCTCGGTCACACAGGTCGCTCGGTCACACAGGTCACGCCGGTCACACAGGAGCGACAACGAGAAAGGTCCCGTGACCAGCTTTTACTCTGGTCACGGGACCTATCCTCCGTGTGGCGGCGCCAGGATTCGAACCTGGGAAGGCTGAGCCGGCAGATTTACAGTCTGCTCCCTTTGGCCGCTCGGGCACACCGCCTGGGATGCTGCGTGAAGCGGCCTTGCGGCTGCTCCGTGGCAACGACGTAAACGATACCTGATGCCCGGGGGTGCTTCGCCACCCGATAGATCGCCGCCGGGTGCGCGGGCGGTGACTAGGCTTGTGCGTGCGGTCCGGGGCTACCGGCCGTACCCCAACGCACCCCGATACAAGGAGCCACAGGACATGGCCGACTCCAGTTTCGACATCGTCTCGAAGGTCGAGCGGCAGGAGGTCGACAACGCCCTCAACCAGGCCGCCAAGGAGATCTCCCAGCGTTACGACTTCAAGAACGTCGGAGCGTCGATCGCCTGGTCCGGCGAGAAGATCCTGATGCAGGCGAACTCCGAGGAGCGGGTCAAGGCGATCCTCGACGTCTTCCAGTCCAAGCTGATCAAGCGGGGCATCTCGCTGAAGTCGCTGGACGCGGGCGAGCCGCAGATCTCCGGCAAGGAGTACAAGATCTTCGCGTCGATCGAGGAGGGCATCTCCCAGGAGAACGCCAAGAAGGTCGCGAAGATCATCCGCGATGAGGGCCCGAAGGGCGTGAAGGCCCAGGTGCAGGGCGACGAGCTGCGGGTGACCTCGAAGTCCCGTGACGACCTGCAGTCCGTGATCGCACTGCTGAAGGGCCAGGACTTCGAGTTCGCGCTGCAGTTTGTGAACTACCGGTAAG
>NZ_JASCIQ010000048.1 GCF_029968035.1 Streptomyces cavernicola
GGCCCCGGGGGCCCCGCGGCGGCCCCCCGGGGGCCCGAGGTGGTACGGGGCGCGCCTGGGCGGGCGGTTCAGCCCGCCCTGTAGTCGGCGCCGAGGGCGACTGAGACGTCCGCGTTCGCCGCCACCTTGCCCTTCCTGACGGCGCTGCTCGGCAGGTCGAGGGTCTTGGCGACCTCCTCGGCCTGCGCCTTCTGGGCGGCGTCGGCATAGGTGATCTGCGACACCGTGCCCCCGGCGGTGTTGCCCTGGACCACCGCCCAGCCGCCGTTGACGAGGTCCACGCGCGCGCGCTGCACGGCCTGCGCACCGCCGGAGAGGCTGATGCGGACCGCGTCGCCCTGGTCGGGGCTCTTGACCTTGCCGCCCAGCACGTCCTTGACCACGGCCCGGGTGGCCTGCTCGGTGAGGGTGCCGTCCTGCTGCACGGGCAGAACCGACGTCTTATAGGCACCGGTTTTCGCGTGCTCGGCGAGCTTCGCGAGCGAGGCGCCCAGATCGTTCTCCTTGAGAGACGGATCGAGGATCTGAGTGAGGGTTTTGACGGTCGTGGTGGCCGCGTCCGGGTCGCTGGAGATCTTCCGCAGCACGCCGTGCATGACCGCGCCGAACCGTTGCAGCTGCGCCGTCTCACTCTCGCCCGGCGCCCTGTAGGTGGCGTACGCCACAGCCATCGGGCCGCTCAGGGTCTGCTTCTCGCCCTTCTTGACGAGCGGTGCCTCGCCCTTATTCTTCGCCTCGGGGTCCGGCACGTTCGCATCGGTGTCGATGTCGATGTTGCCGACGAGTTCGACGAGGTTGTTGAGGTACGGGGTGTCCAGCCGCCAGGTGCCCTCGATGCGGGTGCCGAGGAGCGTGTCGATGGCCTCGCGGGTGCCGCCGGCGCCGTCCTCGTCGACGGACTTGCCGAGGGTGGTGGCGGCGCCCTCCTCGTCGGTCACGGCAAGGGAGTTGGGCAGCAGGACGGTGGAGCCCTGCCCGGTGGTGGTGTTGTCGACGAGCAGGGCGGTGGACGTCCCGCGCGCCTTGGTGTTGTGCAGGTGGAGCACGATCACGTCGCGCTTCTGCGGGCCGTCCGCCGCCGCGGGGCCGCCTTCCGAGCCGGACAGGCCGGGGAGCTTGCCCGCGTACCAGAGGTAGCCGACGCCGCCGGTCAGGGCGAGCGCGAGGACCACGACGAGGGCGACCACCCGGTTGCGGCCGCGGCGCTTGGCCTCCTCTCGGCGCTCGGTGCGGGACTCGGTGAACTTCAGCCAGTCGATGACGTCCTCGGACTCGTCGTCCGGGTCCTCGACGAACTGGAACTGCTCGGTGCGGTACTCGCCCTCCGCGCGCGGTGCCCCGTTGCTCGGCGCCTCACCCCGAGGCGTTCCGGCAGGCGTAGGCGGCGGTGCCTCGGCCTCAGGGGGTTCCGGCCGCTGCTGCGGTACCCAGGCGGTCTGCTCCTCGACGCGCTGCTGCGGCGCGGTCCCTGGGGCCTGCCCGTACGGGTCGTACGCGGCGCCCTGCCCCTGGTCGTACGCCTGAGGGCCCTGCCCGGCGTCGTATCCGCCCTGCCCGTAACCGCCTTGCGCGTAGGGGCCGTTGTCGTAGGCGGACTGCTCGGCGTACGGGTCGTAGCCGTAGCCCTGCGGTTGTTGCTGCTGCTGCGCGGCGTACGGGTCGTAACCCTGGGGCTGTTGCGGGGGCTGTTGCACCTGCTGGGGTGCGACCTGCTGGTACACCGGCTGCCCGTACTCGTCGTAGCCGACGATCTCGTAGCGGCCGTCGGCGTACGGGTCGTAAGGGTCCTGCTGTCGGTCGTTCACCGGTGCCCCTCTCGGCTCACTCGCCGCGGTACAGCTCGCGCTTGTCGATGTAGCGCACCACGCCGTCCGGCACCAGATACCAGACGGGTTCGCCCTTGGCGACCCGCGAGCGGCAGTCCGTCGAGGAGATCGCGAGGGCGGGCACCTCGACGAGCGAGACGCCGCCTTCCGGAAGTCCGTCGTCCGAGAGGTGGTGGCCCGGCCGGGTGCAGCCGATGAAGTGCGCGAGGGCGAAGAGTTCCTCCGCGTCCCGCCAGGTGAGGATCTGGCCGAGTGCGTCGGCGCCGGTGATGAAGAACAGATCCGTGTCGGGGTTGAGCGCGCGCAGATCGCGCAGAGTGTCGATCGTGTACGTCGGTCCACCGCGGTCGATATCGATGCGGCTGACCGAGAACTGCGGGTTCTCGGCGGTCGCGATGACCGTCATGAGGTAGCGGTCCTCGGCCGGGGAGACGGCCTTGTGGCTCTTCTGCCACGGCTGTCCGGTGGGCACGAACACGACCTCGTCGAGGTGGAACTGGGCGGCCACCTCGCTGGCGGCCACCAGGTGCCCGTGATGGATCGGGTCAAATGTTCCGCCCATGACGCCGAGACGGCGCTTGCCCGAGTGCGACGGGCCGGTAGGCATGTCCTGCTCTCCCATGCGTGCAGACCCTACCGGCCTCAGGCAAGTGCCCTGTCGGCGGTGGGATACGGCTCAGCGGTCGCGGTTGAAGCGGGTGGTGATCCAGAGGAGCAGGAGCAGCACCACGAGGGCGCCACCGCCGGTGACGTAAGGGCTGATGCTCGCGTGCTCGTCTACGTGCTCACCGCCGCCGGAGGCGAGGGTGACCAGCTGGGCTGCGGTGGTGTGGAGGCTCATCGTCGGCAGGACCTATCCGGGTGGGAGCGGGGTTGAGACTTCCCGCACATCGTATGCGGGCGCCTCGCGGGCGCTCACGCCGACTCAGGCATCGGGGCCCCGGGGCGGTACGCGACGGCCTCAGGGCCGGGGCTCAGGGCCGGGCTCAGGAAGGGCCGGGGCTCAGGGCCGGGCTCAGGAGTCGTCGCGGTCGTCGTCCGCGCCCTTCCCGTAGCCGCGGAGCAGGAACCAGGCGAGCAGGGCGGCGCCGACGAGGGAGACGACGAGGACGATGCGCAGGGTGTCGCCCGGCCCCTGATCCTTCGCCGCGAGCTCGGCGGCGGCCTGCAGGGCGGTGGGGGCGTACTCCATGGCGCGTACTCCTTCGGTGTGCTGCCCGGCCACCGTAGCCCGCGCGGAAAAGTGGATCGATGCGACCCCGTCGCGATGGAACCGAAACGCATAGGCTGGACGTTCTTGGGGGGCGGGACCAGCCGCAGAAATTGGGGGCCACATGACCGAGAACTCCGGAAGCCACGAGAATCTCCCCGGCCGGCAGCGCCGCCGCTTCCCCGGGATCTCCTCGCGGGCGTACGAACACCCGGCGGACCGCTCGGCGCTGGTGGCCCTGCGCCGGCTCAGCGGGTTCGACACGGTGTTCAAGGCGCTCAGCGGGCTGCTGCCCGAGCGCAGTCTGCGGCTGCTCTTCCTGTCGGACTCGGTGCGGGTCAGCGACGCCCAGTTCGCGCACCTCAACACCATGCTGCGCGACGCCTGTTACATCCTGGACCTGGAGAAGGTCCCGCCGATGTACGTCAACCAGGACCCGAAGCCGAACGCGATGTGCATCGGCCTGGACGAGCCGATCATCGTCGTCACCACGGGCCTGGTGGAGCTGCTCGACGAGGAGGAGATGCGCGCCGTCGTCGGCCACGAGGTGGGCCACGCCCTCTCCGGCCACTCGGTGTACCGCACGATCCTGCTGTTCCTCACCAACCTCGCCCTGAAGGTGGCGTGGATCCCGCTGGGCAACGTCGCGATCATGGCGATCGTGACGGCGCTGCGCGAGTGGTTCCGCAAGTCGGAACTGTCGGCGGACCGCGCGGGCCTGCTCGTCGGCCAGGATCTGCAGGCGTCGATGCGCGGCCTGATGAAGATCGCGGGCGGCAACCACCTGCACGAGATGAACGTGGACGCGTTCCTGGAGCAGGCCGAGGAGTACGAGGCGGGCGGCGACCTGCGCGACTCGGTCCTGAAGATCCTGAACGTCCTGCCCCGTTCGCACCCCTTCACCACGGTGCGCGCGGCCGAGCTGAAGCGCTGGTCCGAGTCGCGCGACTACCAGCGGATCATGGACGGCCACTACCCGAAGCGGGACGAGGACAAGGACACCTCGGTCTCCGACTCCTTCCGCCAGTCCGCGTCGAGCTACGCCAGTGAGGTGCGTACGTCCAAGGACCCGCTGATGAAGCTGGTCTCGGACATCGCGGGCGGCGCGGGCGACCTGGGCGGCAAGCTGCGGGACAAGTTCACGGGGGCGGGTTCCGGCACGTCCGGCGCGTCCGGCGCACCCGGCACGCCCAGCGGCGAGGACGACCGCGGCGACAGGGGCGACCAGGACGGCCGAGACGACAGCGAGGGGCGCGCGTAAGGCGTACGCCGTACGGACAGGGGGCGCAGCTCCCGCTCACGAGCCCGGCCTCACGACCCCGGCGAAGGCTGGGCCGAGTCGGCGAGCGTGCCGCACAGCGCCGTGTCGTGCGCTCCGCTCGCGTACGGGTCGGTCGCCGCGGGGCCGCCCGGCTTCGCCGTCTGCCCGGCGAGCAGGGGCCGCAGCCGGTCGGCCGAGGCGGTCGCGCAGGAGAGCGGCCCGGCCTGGACGTGCGAGGTGAGCAGTTCGGTGCGCTGGCGCTGGAGGTCCTCGCGGTCGAAGCGGAAGTGCAGCACGCGGTGGACGGTGAAGAGGCTGGCGCGCTCGCCGTCGCCGTTCTCGTCTGTGGCGGGGCGTACGGCGTAGACGAAGGTGTGCTCGGCGGTCACGTCGATGAGCTCGGAGTTCACCTCGTCGACGTGCAGGCTGCCGTGGACGCGGACGCGCTGGTCGGCGAGCTCGGTGTGCTTGGGGTCGAAGCGGACGAGCCAGCCGGTGGCGGTGTGCCGGCCGTCGGCGGCGGGCCGCTCGAAGCTGCGGTCGAACTGATCGAGCTGGTCCGGGTCGAGCAGGATCCGCACCGAGCGCACCTCGTCGCCGGTGAGCGCGTCGGGGTCGAGGGAGGACGCCACGAGGTAGTCCTTGGCGGTGGTCAGCGCGGTGAGGACCTGGCTGTCGGAGAAGTGCGCGGTGCGGCGTGCGGCGGGCAGCCCGATCCCGGCGGCCCCGGCCTTGTACTCGGCGGCGGGGCTGCGGGCGAACAGCGCGGCGGCGTCCTGCGCGCCGGGCACGACCCCGCGCGGCGCGAGCGGGACGACGGTCGTGCGCAGCGGGTCGGCGGGCCGGTGGCGAGGGGGCGGGGCCGGGTTGCGTACGCCCATGAAGATCGCCGTGGCGAAGGCGACCACGATCAGCAGGACGAGGATCAGGGCCTGCCGGGACAGCCTGTGGGCCGCGGCCGCGGCGGCGGTGGGGCGGCGGCGGACGGCCGGCGCGTGCTCGCCGACGCGCTCGCTCGCCGAGAACTCCTGGAGGCGGGCAGCGCGTACGAACGACTCGTCGAAGACGACGGATCGGTACTCTTCCTCGCCTCCACCGGGGACGCCTTCTGGTGTGCCTTCGGGTGTGCCCTCAGGTGGGTCTCCAGGCCCGGCCATACTTTCAGGGTAGGTCGCCGGGCCCTCGGGTAAACGCGCTGGTACGCGTCAACTTCCCGCAGCGGCAAAGAACTTACGGCGCGGGCGCGGAGCGGTCGGCGTGCAGGGACGGGACGGCGGGGCCGGCCGGCGCGGAGGGGGTGCGGTCCACTCCGCTGGTGGCGGGCGGCGGGCCCGGATCCTGGCGGCCCGAGGAGTTGCCGCGGTACACGGCGCTGAAGGCTAGGGCGACCATGCCGATGCCCATGACGAGGGCGAGGACCCAGGCGACGGGCCGGTGCCAGCGCCCCGGAGCGCGCCGCCCCGCACCGTTCCCGCCCGTCTTGTCGCACTCGGTGCACTCCTCGGAACCGTGGGCGACACAGCCGCCGGGCCCGTGGCCGTACGGGTCGTAGGCGTCGTACGCGTCGTAGGCGTCGTGGGGGTGGTACGAGCCGCGAGGGCGGTGCGGGTCGGACGGATCGCCGCGTTCCGGATCGTGGCCGGATTCGTCCCTGTACCGACGGTGTTCGGCCTCGGCTCGGGCCTCGGCCGCGGCGAGCAGGCGCTCCACGGCGCTGGGCTCGTGGAAGGCGGCGGAGCGGACGAAGTCCTCGTCGAAGACCACGGCGGCGAACTCCTCGTCCGCACGTCCGTGGTCGCGGTCGTCGTCGGGCTCCCGGCCGTCCGGTGACGGCGTGCCCCCCACGTCCTCCGGCACGGGTCCAGAGTAGACCTGGGGGGTCAATTTGGGCAGGGCGTAAGGGAATTCGCCGCTTTGTATACGCGCCGACGGGCACCCGCCGCCCAGGCGCGTACGCCCTGCCCGTGCGTACGGGACGGGCTCAGCGGGTGTGGCCGTCGCCGGTGACGATGTACTTGGTCGAGGTCAGCTCGGGCAGGCCCATCGGGCCGCGGGCGTGCAGCTTCTGCGTGGAGATACCGATCTCGGCGCCGAAGCCGAACTGGCCGCCGTCGGTGAACCGCGTGGAGGCGTTCACGGCGACGGTGGTGGAGTCGACCAGCTGGGTGAAGCGGCGGGCGGCCTGCTGCGAGGTGGTGACGATGGCCTCGGTGTGCCCGGAGGTCCAGAGCCGGATGTGCTCGACGGCTTTGTCGAGGGAGTCGACGACGGCGGCGGCGATGTCGTACGAGAGGTACTCGGTCTCCCAGTCCTCCGGCGTCGCGGGCACGACGGTGGCCTCGGACTTCTCGGCGTACGCCTGGACGCGTTCGTCTGCGTGCACGGTCACTCCGGCCTGCGCGAGGGCGTCGAGGGCGCGCGGCAGGAAGGCCTCGGCGATGTCGGCGTGCACGAGGAGGGTCTCGGCGGCGTTGCAGACGCTGGGGCGCTGGGCCTTGGAGTTGATCAGGATGTCGACGGCCATGTCGAGGTCGGCGTGGGCGTCCACGTAGACGTGGCAGTTGCCGGTGCCGGTCTCGATGACGGGGACCGTGGACTCCTCGACGACGGTACGGATGAGGGAGGCGCCGCCGCGCGGGATCAGCACGTCGACGAGGCCGCGGGCGCGCATCAACTCCCGTACGGAGTCCCGGGATTCGCCGGGCACGAGCTGCACGGCGTCGGCCGGCAGACCGGCGCCGCCGACGGCGTCGCGCAGCACGCGGACGAGGGCGGTGTTGGAGTGGTACGCGGAGGACGAGCCGCGCAGCAGCACCGCGTTGCCGGACTTGAGGCAGAGGGCGGCGGCGTCGACGGTGACGTTGGGCCGGGCCTCGTAGATGATCCCGACGACGCCGAGCGGGACGCGCACCTGGCGCAGGTCGATGCCGTTGGGCAGGGTCGAGCCGCGCACGACCTCGCCGACCGGGTCGGGCAGGGCCACGACGTCGCGCACGTCGGAGGCGATGGCGCGGACGCGCTCGGGGGTGAGGGTGAGGCGGTCGACGATGGACTCGCTGGTGCCGGCGGCGCGGGCCTTGGCGATGTCCTCGGCGTTGGCCTCGACGATCTCCTTCGTCCGCACTTCGAGGGCGTCCGCGATGGCGAGCAGCGCGTCGTCCTTGGCGGCCCGTGGCAGCGGCGCGATGTCGGCGGCCGCGGCGCGGGCGCGGTAGGCGGCCTGGGCGACCGGGGACATGTCGGCGTACGGGGAGAGCGAGGTCATGCTCGCAGGGTAACGGGGCCGCTCACCGGTTCCGGCAGCTGTTCCGCACTCCGAGATGTTCCGAGATGTGAGGTGAGACGGGGGCGGGTCGGCAGGGGGCACCACCGCGAGGCGGCGCCGCATCCCCGCCTCCCCGCCTCCCCGCCTCCCCCGCAGGTCGGCCGGATCCGGTGCCGGGTGGTGGCCGGAAAGGGAGCCGTTCAGAACGGGTGGACGCCCACGGGGGCCGCAGGCGGTGGGCCGTAGCCCTCGGCGATGCGCTGGTGGTACGTCTCGCGGTCGATCACCTCGAGGCCGACGATCTCCCACGGCGGCAGCTGTGCGCTCTGCCGGTGCTCGCCCCACAGCCGCAGGGCGACGGCGGCCGCGTCGTGCAGGTCACGGGCCTCCTCCCAGTACCGGATCTCGGCGTGGTCGTTCGCGTACCGGCTGGTCAGCAGGAACGGGTGGTCGTGGGCGAGCTGTTCGAGGCCCCGCCTGATGTCCGGGAGCGGGGTCGCGGGGCCCGAGACGCTCAGGGTCACGTGCCACAGGCGGGGCTCGTCGGCGGGCGCCCGCCGCTTCTGCTCCGCCGGCTCGCTCGTCGGCTCGGTCCGCTCGTCCGGGTCCGCGGGGGCGTCGCCCGTCCTGACGCTCGTCAGGGCCCGCTCCCCGCCTCGGGACGCCGCCCCAGGGCGCGCTCGTCTCACCGGCGGCCTCCTGCTCTGCCTTCGTCGTGCGGACCTGCCCCGCCCGCGTCACTGCCCCGCAAACAATTGCCCCGCAACAAAGTTGAACAGGCCGGGGCGCTTCGCGTGGGGTTTTTACGGAAGGTCCCCCGCCCAGGGCGCGCTGTTTCGGCCGGATCGGCGTTCCAGCTGCACGTATGGCGTCAACAGGCTGTTGCAGCTTCCCCCGGACTTCCCCCCGGCCTCCCCCGGCTTCCGGCGGTTTCCGGCGACGCGCGCCCGTCCGTCACGCGATACGCACGCACCTCAGCCGTGCAGCAGCACCAGGTCGTCCCGGTGCACGACCTCCCGCTCGTACGCCGGACCCAGCTCCTTGGCCAGCTCGCGGGTGGAGCGGCCGATGAGCTGCGGGATCTCCTTGGCGTCGAAGTTGACCAGGCCGCGGGCGACCGCATGCCCCTCGGCGTCCCGCAGCTCGACCGGGTCGCCCGCGCTGAACTCGCCCTCGACCGCCTGGATGCCGGCGGGCAGCAGCGACGTACGCCGCTCGCAGACCGCGCGCACCGCGCCGTCGTCCAGGGTGAGCGCGCCCTGCGGGGTGGAGGCGTGCTGCAGCCAGAGCAGGCGGTCGGCGGAGCGCCGCCCGGTGCTGTGGAAGTGGGTGCCGGTGTCCCGCCCGGCGAGCGCGTCCGCGGCGTGCACCGCGGAGGTGAGGACGACGGGGATGCCGGCGGCGGCCGCGATCCGGGCGGCCTCGACCTTGGTGACCATGCCGCCGGTGCCGACGCCCGCCTTGCCGGCGCTGCCGATCTGGACGTGCTCTATGTCGGCGGGCCCGCGGACCTCCTCGATGCGCGAGGTGCCGGGCTTCGCCGGGTCGCCGTCGTAGAGCCCGTCCACGTCGGAGAGCAGCACGAGCAGGTCGGCGCGGACCAGGTGGGCGACGAGGGCGGCGAGGCGGTCGTTGTCGCCGAAGCGGATCTCGTCCGTCGCCACCGTGTCGTTCTCGTTGACGATCGGCAGCGCGCCCATGGCGAGGAGCTGGTCGAGCGTGCGCGAAGCGTTGCGGTGGTGGGCGCGGCGGGCCATGTCGTCGCTGGTGAGCAGGACCTGGCCGACGCGTACGCCGTAGCGCGCGAAGGAGGCGGTGTAGCGGGCGACGAGCAGGCCCTGGCCGACGCTGGCCGCGGCCTGCTGGCGGGCCAGGTCGCGCGGTCGGCGGCGCAGGCCGAGCGGGGCGAGCCCGGCGGCGATGGCGCCGGAGGAGACCAGGACGATCTCCTTCTCACCGCCGCTGCGGGACTTGGCGAGGACGTCGACGAGGGCGTCCACCCGGTCCGCGTCGAGGCCGCCGGCCGCGGTGGTGAGCGAGGAGGAGCCCACCTTCACCACGATGCGACGGGCCTCGGCCACGCTCTTCCTTGCTACGCCTGACGCTGCGCCTGACACTTGCGTTCCCCTGCTGCCCTACCGGCGACGTTCTACGGCCAGTGCCGAACCACTGGCCACGACCGGTGACGATCCCTGCTCCCGCAATCTACGTGAGAGGGGCGGGCGGCCGCCCGCGCATTCCGACCCGTGGGCGGCGCGGGCACCGGTCCGCGGTCGGCGCCGGTGCCGGCTCATCGTCGGCGCGGGCGGAGGCGAGGGTTCCGGCAGCTCGGGGGCGGGACGGCCGGCCTCACTCACGGGTTCAGTCGCTTTGCCCCGGTATCCGGTGATAGTTGTCACGGAAGATTGCTCAGGCAGCGCCGATGGTCATACGGTCAGGGGTCAGCCTTCCCCGCTCGGCCCTCCCCCACGGCGTCGTGACGGGGACCGTTTCCACCGCATCCCCCCATCCGAACTTTGCCAGGAGCCCAGCCCGTGCCCTCCGCCGGACTCGCCACCCGCCGCGTCGTGCAGCTACTCACGCTCTTCACGATGTTCGCGCTCTTCACGGCGCAGCTCGCCAGCGCTCTGCTGCCGAACCTGCCCGTCTTCGTCGTAGCGAGCGCCGGGGGTCTGGCCCTCGACACGTACCTGCAGTACAAGCGTCCGGGTCTGCTCGCCCTGCTCGGCAAGATCCGCTTCGACGTGACGGTGCGGCAGCTCCTGCGCGACATGCTGATCGTGGTCGGCCTGCTCCGCCTGCCCGGGATAAACCCGCTCAACGAGCAGGCCCCGCTCACCATCGCGCTGCTCACCTTCTACCTGGCGCACTTCGTCTGCCAGGCCCTGGCCGTACTGGTCCGGCGCAGCCGCCAGCTGCCGATCGTCACGCGCAACATCGACGCCTCGGCCCTGCACCTGAGCGCCGCCCCGCCGCGCATCCTGGCCCGCCGCCAGGCCCACCGCCTCCTTGTCTTCTCGGCCCCCGCGACGGTCGGCCTGATGGTCTCGGCGCTCACCAAGACCGTGTTCGCGGGCGCCGTCGGCGTCGGCATCTCGCTCGCCCTGATGGCCGGCGGCACCGCCTACCTGGCCACCTGGATGCTGCCGAAGAAGCGCCGCGTCAACGACGAGAAGGTCATGGAGTGGCTCTCGGCCTGGCTCGACGAGTACAAGCCGACCGTCGCCATGTACTTCTCCGGCGGCACCACCTCCGCGTACCAGGCGAACATGTGGCTCTCCACGCTCGCCAAGGTCGACGGCAAGCCGCTGATCGTGCTGCGTGAGCGCTTCATGGTGCAGAAGATCGACGCCACCGACGTGCCGATCCTGTGCGTCCCCAAGGTCGCGAACATGTTCGCCCTGGAGGACTCGACGCTGAAGATGATGCTGCACCCGGCCAACGCCGCGAAGACCTCGCAGGTGCTGCGCATCCCCACCCTGAAGCACGCGTTCATCAACCACGGCGAGAGCGACAAGCTCTCCTCCTGCAACCCGTACGCGAAGGCCTACGACGAGGTCTGGGTCGCGGGCCCCGCCGCCCGCGACCGCTACCAGCTCGCGGACATCGGCGTCGACGACAAGGACGTCGTGGAGGTCGGCCGCCCGCAGCTCTCCCCGATCCGCCCGTACGCGGGCGCCCCCACCGGCGAGTACACGACGGTCCTGTACGCCCCCACCTGGGAGGGCTGGGACGGCAACCCGGGCAACACCTCGGTGGTCCTCGCCGGCGAGAACATCGTGCGCGAGCTGCTCGCCGACCCGAAGGTCCGGCTGCTCTACAAGCCGCACCCGATGACGGGCTCGCAGAACCCGGCCGCCGGCGCCGCCAACGACCGCATCAAGGCGATGATCCGCGAGGCCGCCGCGCAGCGCACCGGCGCCCGGCCCGGCCCCGAGGCCGCCGAGGAACTCGCCCTGCGCACCGCCGAGTTGGACGCGCTCACCTCGTCGTCGTTCCGCACCGGAACCGACGAGCAGGAGCGGATGATGCTGCAGACCGCGCCGGCCGAGGACCGCGAGGCGGCCGTGGCCGCGGCGACGGCGGCCTGGGAGGCGGCGTACTGGAGCTCGTTCCCGGAGTGGGAGCACCAGATCATCACCAGCGCCCGCCCGCCGATCTTCTCCTGCTTCAACCAGGCCGACCTGCTGATCAGCGACGTCTCCTCGGTGGTCTCGGACTGGCTGAGCAGCGAGAAGCCGTACGCGGTCGCCAACACCTCGGGCCTGTCCGAGGCCGAGTTCCGCTCGGGCTTCCCGACGGTGCGCGCGGCCACGATCCTCACCCCCGAGGCGGACGGCGTGCCCGCGCTCATGGAGTCGGTGCGCAACCCGGCGCAGGACCCGCACGCCGGCTCCCGCGCCGAGCTCAAGGAGCACCTGCTCGGCCCGTCGGACCCGCCGTCCATCGACCGCTTCAACGCCGCGATCCGCGCCCTGTGCGCCGAGGCCGACGCCCGCCGCGCCCGCACGGAGGCCCGCCTGGTCTCGGAGATCCCGGCCCAGCGCACGGCGGAAGCAGCAACAGAGGAAGACGCGGACGCCGAAGAGGTCAGCGCCTGATCTCCTTGGCCTGTTGTGGGCAATCGTTCCGCAGGGCGGAACGGGTGGGCACAACACCACGGCGCCGAGTGCGCTGAACGACAAGCTGGAGCAACACCAAGAGGGCGGCACCCGGAACTTCCCGGGTGCCGCCCTCTTACGTACGCACGAAAGCCTAGAACGGCTTGAACTCGTCGAACTCCTGCTCCGCCTCGTCCCGCTCCGCCTGCTTGTCCCGACGCCGCTGCGCCGCAGGCCTCGGCGCCTCGAAGCGGTGGTCCTCGCCACGGCGGCCGAGCATCTCCGCACCGGAGGCCACCGTCGGCTCCCAGTCGAAGACGACCGCGTTCTCCTCGGGGCCGATGGCGACGCCGTCGCCGGTGCGGGCGCCCGCCTTCATCAACTCGGCCTCGACACCGAGGCGTTCGAGCCGGTCGGCGAGGTAGCCCACGGCCTCGTCGTTGTTGAAGTCGGTCTGCCGCACCCAGCGCTCCGGCTTCTCGCCGCGCACCCGGAAGAGTCCGTCCTCTTCCTGTACGACGGTGAAGCCGGCGTCGTCCACGGCCTTCGGGCGGATGACGATCCGGGTCGCCTCCTCGACCGGCTTCGCGGCGCGCGCGGCGCCCACCAGCTCGGCGAGGGCGTACGACAGCTCCTTGAGCCCGGTGTGCGCGACCGCGGACACCTCGAAGACGCGGTAGCCGCGCTCCTCCAGGTCGGGCCGGACCATGTCGGCCAGGTCCTTGCCGTCGGGCACGTCGATCTTGTTGAGGACGACGAGCCGCGGGCGGTTCTCCAGGCCCGCGCCGTACTCCTTCAGCTCCGCCTCGATGACGTCGAGGTCGGAGACCGGGTCGCGCTCGGACTCCAGGGTCGCCGTGTCGAGTACGTGCACGAGGACCGAGCAGCGCTCGACGTGCCGCAGGAACTCCAGGCCCAGGCCCTTGCCCTGGCTGGCGCCGGGGATGAGACCGGGCACGTCCGCGATGGTGTAGACGGTCGAACCGGCCGTCACCACACCGAGGTTGGGCACGAGCGTCGTGAACGGGTAGTCCGCGATCTTCGGCTTGGCGGCGGAGAGCACGGAGATCAGCGAGGACTTGCCCGCGCTCGGGTAGCCGACGAGCGCCACGTCCGCGACGGTCTTCAGTTCCAGGACGATCTCGCCGGTCTGGCCGGGCTCGCCGAGCAGCGCGAAGCCGGGCGCCTTGCGGCGGGCGGAGGCGAGGGCGGCGTTGCCGAGCCCGCCCCGGCCGCCCTGCGCGGCGACGTACGAGGTGCCCTGGCCGACGAGGTCCGCGAGGACGTTGCCCTGCCGGTCGAGGACGACCGTGCCGTCCGGCACGGGCAGAACCAGGTCCTGGCCGTCCTTGCCTGCGCGGTTGCCGCCCTCGCCGGGCTTGCCGTTGGTGGCCTTGCGGTGCGGGCTGTGGTGGTAGTCGAGCAGGGTGGTCACGGACTGGTCGACGACGAGCGTGATGTCGCCGCCCCGGCCGCCGTTGCCGCCGTCGGGGCCGCCGAGCGGCTTGAACTTCTCCCGGTGAACGGAGGCACAGCCGTGACCTCCGTTACCCGCGGCGATGTGCAGCTCGACGCGGTCCACGAAGGTGGTCATGGTTCGGTGCCTCCAGGGGTACTGCTGACTGACTGGGTCTGACAGGTCTGACGGGCCTGTCTCTCTACTAACACGCCGAGGGCGGACCCGCTTCCCGTACGAGTGCCGTACGAGAAGTGAGGTCCGCCCTCGGAGTTCCGCGGTGGGAACCGCGGAGAAGAACCGCGAGAGAACTCGCTCTACGGTGCCTTGGTTCAGGCGACCGGAACGATGTTCACGACCTTGCGGCCACGGTGGGTACCGAACTCCACCGCACCGGCGGCAAGCGCGAACAGAGTGTCGTCCTTGCCGCGGCCGACCGAGTCGCCCGGGTGGAAGTGGGTGCCGCGCTGGCGGACCAGGATCTCACCGGCGTTGACGACCTGACCGCCGAAGCGCTTCACGCCGAGCCGCTGAGCATTGGAATCGCGACCGTTCCGAGTGGACGATGCGCCCTTCTTGTGTGCCATCTCTCCTCAGTCCCTTACTTCGCAGCCGTGGGGATCTCAGTGACCTTGATCGCCGTGTACTGCTGGCGGTGGCCCTGACGACGGCGGTAACCGGTCTTGTTCTTGTAGCGCAGGATGTCGATCTTCGCGCCCTTGTGGTGGTCCACGACCTCGGCCTGGACCTTGATGCCGGCCAGAACCCACGGGTCGCTGGTCACAGCTTCGCCGTCGACGAGCAGCAGGGTCGAGAGCTCGACCGTGTCGCCGACATTGGCGGTGGAAATCTTGTCAACCTCAACGATGTCACCGACAGCAACCTTGTGCTGGCGGCCACCGCTGCGCACGATGGCGTACACGCGGATCTCACTCTCTACGACTCGAAACGGGACCCTGCAGTCCAGCCGCTCGCGAAGGCGATCGGCCTCCCCCGGGCACGAGGCGCGGGGGGCTCCCGGACAGAGATCCAGGAGGAGAAAGGTTTACAGGGGTGCGGCACGTCTAATGGACACGCCGACGGCCAAGGTTACGGGGGCCCACCCGGAAGGGTCAAACCGGCCCCGGACCACCGCTCCGCGCCACCGAGCCGGGCCGCTCACGCGAAGCGCCGCTCGCCGTCCTGCGGCAGTGACCGCACGCCTTTGCACAGGTCGGTGGAGTCGTCGACGCCCGGCCAGGCGACGCTGCGCAGCCGGTCGAAGTGCGACCGGTACGCGTCGTGCACGGAGTCGTCGTCGACCTTCACCATCGCCTCGTCGTTCTCCCGCAGCGCCGGCGCCGTGTGGTTGCCGGAGCCGGTGAAGGAGACCTTGTTCCGCTTGCCGACGTACACGCCGTCGATCAGCAGGTACTTGTTGTGGACGAGGTACGGCGTGACGAGCCTCTCACCGGGGTTCTGCGGGTCCCGATCGTCGTTGTAGCAGCGCAGGGACGGCCCGCCGGAGGTGTGCAGCGCCTCCCAGGTGCCCTTCACCCCGCCCTGGCTCGCGGCGCTGTCGGTCTCCGCGTACGTCACGTACACCGAACAGCCGGCCTTCCTCAGGGCCACCAGCTTGTCGGCGATGACCTGCCGGGTCAGCTTGAAGACGGCGACGCGGACCCTGGTGCGCTGGGTGACGCCGGCGGAGTCCTTGTACGTGCAGGTGACGTTGTTGAGGATCGAGTGCACGGTGTCGGTCTCGACGGTCGTCCCGGCCCGCGGGAAGTAGTACGCCTTGTAGGGGTAGTCGGTCACCGTGCGGTAGCGCCAGGCCGCCCAGTCCTTGCGGGTCATCTCGGCGAAGTACGCGGAGTACGCGCCGTACAGCGCCGAGTTGTCCGGCAGTTGCAGCGCGTCGTTGAAGAACTTGGTGTTCGCCGACGGGGTCGAGTTGGTCGTCGTCTGCACGACCACGTTCCGCCCGCCCTCGACCGCCGAGAACAGCCAGAACTTGTTGTGCATGATCGACTTCCCGAACTGCGGGTCGCCGAGGCAGGACTTCCCGGCCGGGCAGAGCAGCGCGAACGACGGCTTCGTACGGTCCGATCCGAGCGCGGCCTTCAAGGTGGCGTACGAGGGGTTGGTGGGGTTGTCGCTGACGCTGGACTCGTCGAGCAGGACCTGGACGTTGACCCCGCGGGCCCGCGCGCGCAGCAGGGCGTCGACGACCGTGGTCTCCCACACGTGGTAGACGGCGACCTTGATCGTGGAGCCGGGGAGCGCGGAGTCGGTGAGGTGGACGAGGCGTGTGCGTATCGCGTACTGCTCGGTCGTGCCGCCCAGCGGGTCGTTGAAGATCGGCCCCTCGGCCAGAGCCCGGGGCTCGGCCGGGGCCTGAGGTTCGGCCGTCGACGTGGTTGCCGCGCCCGCCGGTTGAGCCCCCGTCAGCTGGAGTCCCGCCGCGGACACGGCGGTCACGAAAACGGCGAGGCCGCGCGCACCGGTGCGCAGCCTCGCCGCAGGGTCCCGTACTGCGTCTCTCGGGCGCACGGGCAAGACGATCCCCTCCCCTGCCCCCGGCCACGCGTCCCACCCGGACACCGCTCTCGAACACACAACCGTGGGCTCATGTGTGTGACTCACGAGTCTTACACAGAGTGTCCGGCCGGTTGTAGAGGGTTGCAGCCACCGTCGCTGCGGACGGACTTCCGCGCCAACTCCCGTCCTGGTCAGGGCAGTTGTGGGGGCAAAAAACGGAGGCGCCCCCGCCCCGGAATCACCGGGTGCGGGGGCGCCGTCGTCAGCGGGTGCCGGGCGGTACGCCGTCCGGTCAGCCCTCGTCGGCCGAAGCGGACGCCGAGACGGAGGGAATGGTCTGCTGCTCCGCCGCGGCGGTCTTCTTCGCCGTCTTCTTCGCGGCCGTCTTCTTGGCCGTCGTCTTCTTGGCAGTGGTCTTCTTCGCTGCCGTCTTCTTCGCGGCGGCCTTCTTGGCGGGCGCCTTCTTGGCCGCGGCCTTCTTGGCGGTGGTCTTCTTCACCGCCTTCTTGGCCGGAGCGGCCTCCGCCTCGGGCTTGGCCTCGGCCGGAGCCTCAGCGGTCGCCTCTACGGGAGCCTCCGCAGGTGCCTCAGCCTTCTCGGCCTCGGCCTTGGGCTCGGCCTTGGGCTCGGCCGGCTGCTCCGCGGGGACGACCACGACGGCCGCCTCAGCGGAAGCGGTCGGCGCCGACGCCTTGCGCACCGCACGGCGCCGCGGCCGCGCGGGAGCGGCGGCCTCGGCAGGAGCGGCCTCCGGCGCGGGCTCCGCCTTCGGCTCGGCCACCGGGGCCTCGGCCACGACCGGCTCGACCACGGTGGGCTCGACGACCGCCACGGCCACGTCCTCGGACGGCTTGGGCGAACCGGCGGGCGCCGTCGCCTTCCGCGTGGCCCGACGACGCGTACGACCCTTCGGCGCGGCCTCCTCGGCGGCGGCCGGGGCGGGCTCGGCGACCGGAGCCGCCTCTTCCACGACCGGAGCGACCGGGGCGACCGGAGCGACCGGCTCGGCAGGAGCAGCCGCCTCCGCCGGAGCGGGCTCGACCTCAGCCTCGGCCTCAGCAGCGGCAGCCGCCTTGCGCTCGGCCCGCCGCGCCTTCTTCTCGGCCTTCGCCACCGCCCGCTCGGACGGCTCGGCCGGAGCGGTCTCCTCCGCCGCCTTCGGGGCACCGGCAGGGGCCGTCGCCTTCCGCGTGGCCCGGCGCCGCGAACGGCCACGGGACGCGGCCGCCTCGGCCTCGGCAGCGCTGCTGTACAGCTCCTCGTCCGGCTTGAACTCCGGCTCGGCGAGCTTCGCCGGGGCCGCGGCCTCGGCGGCGACCTCCGCCTCCGTCTCGGCCTCGGCGCTCTCCGCCTTCTCGGCGGCCGGCGCCTCGTGCACGTGCTCGTCCTTGCGACCGCGCTTCTTGGAGCGCTTGCCGCCACCGCCGACGGAGGTCGGCTGCTCCATGTGCACGATCACGCCGCGGCCGTTGCAGTGCACGCAGGTCTCGGAGAAGGACTCCAGGAGCCCCTGCCCGACGCGCTTACGGGTCATCTGCACGAGGCCGAGCGAGGTCACCTCGGCGACCTGGTGCTTCGTACGGTCCCGTCCCAGGCACTCGAGGAGGCGCCGCATGACCAGGTCCCTGTTGGACTCCAGGACCATGTCGATGAAGTCGACGACGACGATGCCGCCCAGGTCGCGCAGGCGCAGCTGGCGCACGATCTCCTCGGCCGCCTCCAGGTTGTTCCTGGTCACGGTCTCTTCGAGGTTGCCGCCCTGGCCGGTGAACTTGCCGGTGTTGACGTCGACGACGACCATCGCCTCGGTCTTGTCGATCACGAGGGAGCCGCCGGAGGGCAGCCACACCTTGCGGTCGAGCGCCTTGGCGAGCTGCTCGTCGATCCGGTACGTGGCGAAGACGTCGACCTCGGACGTCCACTTCTGCAGCCGGTCCGCGAGGTCGGGCGCGACGTGGTTGACGTACCCGTGGATGGTCTCCCAGGCCTCGTCACCGCTGACGACGACCTTGGAGAAGTCCTCGTTGAAGATGTCGCGGACGACGCGGACGGTCATGTCCGGCTCGCCGTACAGGAGGCTCGGCGAGCTCGTCGAGGCCTGCTTCGACTTCTTCTTGATCTCTTCCCACTGCGCCTGCAGCCGCTCGACGTCGCGGCGCAGCTCGTCCTCGCTCGCGCCCTCGGCGGCGGTGCGCACGATGACGCCCGCGTCCTCGGGGACGATCTTCTTGAGGATGGTCTTCAGACGCGCGCGCTCGGTGTCGGGCAGCTTGCGGCTGATGCCGGTCATCGAGCCCTCGGGCACGTACACCAGGTACCGGCCGGGCAGCGAGACCTGGCTGGTCAGGCGGGCGCCCTTGTGACCGATCGGGTCCTTGGTGACCTGCACGAGCACGGACTGGCCGGACTTGAGGGCGGTCTCGATCCGGCGCGGGCCGTTGGCCAGTCCGAGCGCCTCGAAGTTGACCTCGCCCGCGTAGAGCACGGCGTTGCGGCCCTTGCCGATGTCGATGAAGGCGGCCTCCATCGACGGCAGGACGTTCTGCACCTTGCCCAGGTAGACATTGCCGACGTACGAGGTCGACTGCTCCTTGTTGACGTAGTGCTCGACGAGGATGTTGTCCTCGAGCACGCCGATCTGGGTGCGGTCGCCGTTCTGCCGGACGATCATCTCCCGGTTGACCGCCTCGCGGCGGGCCAGGAACTCGGCCTCGGTGATGATCGGCACGCGGCGGCGGCCCTGCTCGCGACCCTCGCGGCGGCGCTGCTTCTTGGCCTCCAGACGGGTCGAGCCCTTGATGGACTGCACCTCGTCGGACGGCTCGGTCTCCTTCTTCGGCCGCGGCTCGCGGACCTTGACGACCGTGCGCTCCGGGTCGCCCTCGCCCGGCTCGCCCTCCGCGGCCGAGTCACCGGCGCGACGGCGACGGCGACGGCGGCGACGGCTGCTGGCGGAACCGCCGGACTCGGCGCGCTCCGCACGCTCCTCCTCGGCGTCCTCCTCGGCCTGCTCCGCGGTGTCCTCGGCGTCCTGCTCGGCCTGCTCGGCGGCGACGGCCTCGGCGCCTTCCTCGGCGGTCTCGTCCTCGTGGTCCTGGTCCGCGGACTCGCCACGGCGACGGCGACGGCCACCCCGGCGGCGGCGACGGCCCTGACGGCCGCCCTGCTCGTCCGTTTCGTCCCCTTCGGCGGACTCGGCCTCGGCGGACTCGGCCTCGGCCGGCTCCTCCTCGGCGGGCTCCTCGGCCTGCTCGACGGCCGGGGTCGGCTCGGCGGGCTCGCCACGGCGACGGCGACGGCGGCGACCGCCGGCGGCGGGCTCCTCCTCGACCGGGGCGGCAGCGGCGACCGGCGCGGTCTCCTCGGCGGCCTCCTCGGCCGCTTCGGCGGCGGCCGCGGCGGCGGCGCGCTCCGGCGTCTGGAACATCGGCTCGGTGAACACCGGCGCCTGGAACACGGCGACGGCGGGCCGCTTCGGCTTGCGCGAGCCGGCCTCCTCGCCCTCCTGCTCAGCGCGGGCGGCGCCACGCGGCTCGGAGAAGATCGACGACGCCTTACGGGCGGCACGGCGACGGCCGCGCTTCGGACCCTCGGCGGGAGCCTCAGCGGCAGTCGCTTCGGCGGAGGGCGCGGCCACGGACTCGGCGGAGTCGGCGGAGGCGGCCTCGACCGGCACGTCCGCGGCGGGCGCGGTCGCGGCCTCGACGGCAGCCGTCTCCTCGGCGACGGGCGCGCTCACCTTGCGGGTGGCACGGCGACGGCTACGGCGCGGGGCGGCGTCCTCGGCGGGCGCTTCAGCGGCGGCGGCCGGCGCCTCGGCGACGGGCTCCGCGACGGGCTCAGCGGCAGCGGCGGGGGTGGCGGCCTCGACCTCTTCGGCGGCCTTCGGCGCACCGGCGGGCGCGGTCGCCTTGCGGGTGGCACGGCGACGGGTACGGCGCGGGGCGGCGTCCTCGGCGGCGGCGTCCTCGGCGGCGGCGTCCTCGGCGGGCGCCTCCGCGGGCGCTTCGGCAGCGGCCGGGACCTCGGCGGTCACGGACGGGGCGGGCGCGGCCTCGGAGGCGACGGCCACGGCGGTCTCGGCAGGCTTGTCGGCGGCCTTCGGCGCACCGGCCGGCGCGGAGGCGCGGCGGGTGGCACGGCGCCGGGCGCGCGGCGGGGCGGCGCTCTCGGCCGGCTCCGGCTCGACAGCGGCGGGGGCGGCGGCCTCGACCTCTTCGGTCTCCTCCTCCGCCGGGTCCTCGACGGCGGCGGTCACGGCCGGCGTCGTCTCGGCGGCCGCCGTGGGCGGTCCGGCCGGGCGGGAAGCGGCGCGGCGCCGACGGCGCGGCGGCAGCTTGTCGCCAGGAGCGTTATTGGTTTCTTCGGCCTCTCCGGTCACACCGGATTCGTTCGGCTCAAGCATGCGGGCGGTTCTCCCGTCAGGCTCCCGGGCGCCGCGCCTTGCACCGGTGACGTCCGCGGCCTGGCGCGCGGTGCGCGGGGCCGCCGTCCGGTAGGCGCGGGCGCCGCACGGGAGCTCTCTTTGTCTGTCTCGCCGGTTCCGTACGCGATGTACGCACGGCCTGGCGAAAGTCTTGGTGGTCAGCGCGCGGCCCGACCCAGGTGGCTCCCGCGTACGAGGGCTGCGCTACGACGGACGTCCCTACGCGGAACCTTCCGGCGCCTGCGCTGCCGCGGCGGGCGATCCGGCGGCCCCTGAGCGATCGGCCGGGGCGGCCGTGACTGCCTCGCGGTCGGGCGCGAGCGGGTCGGTCACCGTGCCGGTCTCTTCATCGAATGGCCCCTGCGCCAGCCTGGTCACCGCGACGGGGACCGGCGGCGCCAGGTCGGCCACAGCTCGGAGACCGGACAGGACGTCGTCGGGTCGAACGGCAGGCGTCACGTGCCGAACAACCAGCCGCAGTATCGCACAGGGGGTGCCCACGGGCCTATCAGCTGATGGACGGGACGCCTGGAGTGCTGCTACGGCGGCACGCGCGTCGAAGCTGCGCATGCCGTTCTTCGTACGCCGCTGCACCTCGACCTCTTCGGCCGCGAGGAAGGCCTCGGCGGCGCGCTCGGCGTCCTCGACGCTCACGCCGTCGAGCCGCAGCTCCCAGACGGAAGCCTGCAGCCGGTCGGCGAGGCCGGAGGTACGGGCCTCGACGATGTCGGTGATGTCGAGCCCGGTGGGCAGCGACTCGTCGAGCAGGTCCTTGAGCTGCGCGGGGTCGCGGTGCTCGGTGAGGGCGATCTCCAGGTACTCGGCCTCGCTGCCCGTGCCGGTGGGTGCGGCATTGGCGTACGACACCTTGGGGTGCGGGGTGAAGCCCGCCGAGTACGCCATGGGGACCTCGGCGCGACGCAGGGCGCGCTCGAACGCGCGCTGGAAGTCGCGGTGGCTGGTGAACCGGAGGCGGCCGCGCTTGGTGTAGCGCAGTCGGATGCGCTGCACCGCCGGTGCGGGCGGCGGGCCTTCGGGCTGTCGCTTGCCCAGTGTCGTCAGTCCTTAGTGAGCTTCGTGAATGCGGTCGTACTGCTACCTAGAGTACGTGCCTCGGGCGCTGCCGGTTCCCCGTGGGGCGCCGGTACGGCCGCCTCGGGGGTGGGGCGCGGTGCTCCGAACAGGGCTCGGCGCAGGTCGGCCCGTACCTGGCGGGCGGTGCTGCGGGTGGTGTCGAGGGCCTGCCGCACAGTGCGGGCGACGGGCCGCCACAGGCCGTCGCGCAGCAGGCGTCCGACGGGTGCGAGGACGGTGCGGTACGCCCACCGCACCGGTTCCACGAACACCCACCGCAGCAGTGTGCCGAGGAAGCGGCCGACGGCGCGCGACACATACCCGGCGACCCGCCAGGCGTGCCCGAACGCGGCCCCGACCTCCCGCCCGACGACGGCGAGGGCCCGCCCGACGGGCACGAGCACCCACCGCCACAGGAACCGCGCGGGCACGACGACGAGCCACCGCCACAGGAAGACGACGGGCGCGACGACCAGCCACCGCCACACGAACACGGCCGGCACGACGACGGCCCAACGCCACAGGAACGCAAGCCCGGCGCCGAGCGCGCGCAGGGTCCACACGATGGCGTGCCCGAGAGGGGTGAGCAGGTTCCGGTACGCCCACACCGCCGGCACCACGAGCAGCACCCGCCCGAGCCATCCGAGCGCCCGGCCGACCGGCAGGACGACGTACCGCCACAACCCCACCCAGGGCCATACGAACACCGCGACCAGCGTCCAGCCGATCACGTCGCCGACGAACTTCAGGACCACGGCGAGCAGTCGCCCGAGCGGCGTGAGGACCTTCGCGTAGAGCCACTGCACGGGCCGTACGACCAGGGTGCGCAGCGCCCACAGCAGGCCGCGGCCGAGCGGGGTGAGCAGACGGCGGTACGCCCACACCCAGGGCACGACGAACAGCGCCCGCCCGAGCCAGGCGAGCGCGCGCCCGAGCGGACGCAGCACGGCACGCTGCAGGAACCGCCCGCACACGACCAGCGCGTCCCAGACCATCCGCACCGGCACGACGAGCACGAGCACCACGATCCGCACCGGCAGCCGGACCGCCCTCACCAGACACCCTTCGGACGCCCCGCCCGGCCCTTGGGTCATGACCTTCCGCTCCCGTTCCACGCCAAGGACGACGCGTCAACGCCCGCTTTGGATCCGCCCGGTGGGCACCCAGTACCGCAGCTTCCCGTCCCGCTCGTCCTCGAGGACCCCGCCCGCGGCCTCGATCACCTTGCGGGAGCCGGTGTTGGCGGTGTCGCAGGTGACGAGCGCGGGGTCGATGCCGAGGTCGGCGGCGTGCAGCAGGACGGCCCGCAGCATGCCGGTGGCGTGACCCCGACGCCGCGCACCGGGGCGGACTCCGTACCCGATGTGCCCGGCGAGGTCGTCCGCGGGCGAGGTGATCCGGCGTCGGATCCGGATCCGGCCGAGGAAGGCGTCACCGTCGACCCACCAGTAGCAGTCGGCCTCGCTGTCGGACCGGACGGCGGCGACGTACCGGGCGAAGCCGTCCGCGTCGTGCCAGCTGTCACCGTGCTCGGCGAGTTCGCGGGCGAGGGTGCGCCCGGCGAAGGCGTCGTCGGCGAACTCGCGCATGGCCTCCAGGAAGGAGACCCGGAAACGGACGTCGGGCACGGTCAGCTCTGCCATGCCCGGCATTGTGCCGGGGCGTTCAACGCCCCGGCACAGCGGGCTACTTGACGACCGTCAGCGGCAGCAGCTTCTTGCCCGTCGGGCCGACCTGGATGTGGGTGTCCATCTGGGGGCAGACGCCGCAGTCGAAGCAGGGGGTCCAGCGGCAGTCGTCGACCTCGGTCTCGTCGAGGGCGTCCTGCCAGTCCTCCCAGAGCCAGTCCTTGTCGAGGCCGGAGTCCAGGTGGTCCCAGGGCAGGACCTCCTCGTAGGTGCGCTCGCGCGTCGTGTACCAGTCGACGTCCACGCCGTACGCGGGGAGCGTCTTCTCGGCGCACTGCATCCAGCGGTCGTACGAGAAGTGCTCGCGCCAGCCGTCGAAGCGGCCGCCGTCCTCGTAGACGGCGCGGATGACCGAGCCGATGCGGCGGTCGCCGCGGGAGAGGAGGCCTTCCACGATGCCGGGCTTGCCGTCGTGGTAGCGGAAGCCGATGGAGCGGCCGTACTTCTTGTCGCCGCGGATCTTGTCGCGGAGCTTCTCCAGGCGGGCGTCCGTCTCCTCGGCGGAGAGCTGCGGAGCCCACTGGAAGGGGGTGTGGGGCTTCGGGACGAAGCCGCCGATGGAGACCGTGGCGCGGATGTCGTTCTTGCCGGAGACCTCACGGCCCTTGGCGATCACGGCAGTTGCCATGTCGGCGATCTGCAGGACGTCCTCGTCGGTCTCCGTGGGGAGGCCGCACATGAAGTACAGCTTCACCTGGCGCCAGCCGTTGCCGTACGCGGTGGCGACCGTGCGGATCAGGTCCTCTTCGCTGACCATCTTGTTGATGACCTTGCGCATCCGCTCGGAGCCGCCCTCGGGGGCGAAGGTCAGGCCGGAGCGGCGGCCGTTGCGGGTCAGCTCGTTGGCCAGGTCGACGTTGAACGCGTCGACGCGGGTCGAGGGGAGCGAGAGGCCGATCTTGTCCTCTTCGTACCGGTCCGCGAGGCCCTTCGCGATCTCGCCGATCTCGGTGTGGTCCGCCGAGGACAGGGAGAGCAGGCCGACCTCCTCGAAGCCGGTCGCCTTGAGGCCCTTGTCGACCATCTCGCCGATGCCGGTGATCGACCGCTCGCGCACCGGGCGCGTGATCATGCCCGCCTGGCAGAAGCGGCAGCCTCGGGTGCAGCCGCGGAAGATCTCCACCGACATCCGCTCGTGCACCGTCTCCGCGAGCGGCACCAGCGGCTGCTTCGGGTACGGCCACTCGTCGAGGTCCATCACGGTGTGCTTGGACACCCGCCACGGGACACCCGACTTGTTGGGCACGACGCGGCCGATGCGGCCGTCCGGCAGGTACTCCACGTCGTAGAACCGCGGGATGTAGACGTTGCCGGTCTTCGCCAGGCGGAAGAGGACCTCCTCGCGGCCGCCGGGCCGGCCCTCGGCCTTCCAGGCGCGGATGATCTCCGTCATGTCGAGCACGGCCTGCTCGCCGTCACCGATGATCGCGGCGTCGATGAAGTCCGCGATCGGCTCCGGGTTGAACGCCGCGTGCCCGCCCGCGAGGACGATCGGGTCGTCGAGCGTGCGGTCCTTGGACTCCAGCGGGATGTCCGCGAGCTCCAGGGCCGCGAGCATGTTGGTGTACCCGAGCTCGGTGGAGAAGCTGAGCCCGAAGACGTCGAAGGCCTTCACCGGGCGGTGGCTGTCGACCGTGAACTGCGGCACCTTGTGCTCGCGCATCAGGGCTTCCAGGTCCGGCCACACGCTGTACGTGCGCTCGGCGAGGACGCCCTCGCGCTCGTTCAGTACCTCGTACAGGATCATGACGCCCTGGTTGGGCAGGCCCACCTCGTACGCGTCCGGGTACATCAGGGCCCAGCGGACGTCGCACTCGTCCCACGGCTTGACGGTGGAGTTCAGCTCGCCACCGACGTACTGAATGGGCTTCTGCACGTGCGGGAGCAGCGCCTCGAGCTGAGGGAAGACGGACTCGGCAGGCATCACTACGACCTTCGTGAGCTGGCTTGCGGGCACCCCCGGCCAGAGGCTTGGGGGACGGGTGACCCTCAAGCCTAACGCGTCCGGCCGAGCGCATCCGCCGCCGAGACCGCCCCCTCCCACCACCCCGGGAGCCTGTCCTCGGCGGTCGCGGCGGCCTGTTCCTGCCGTCCGTGGAGGACTCCGTATGTGAAGGAACTCTCGCCGGCCTCCTGCGCCTGGGCCGCCAGATCGCGCAGGGCGAGGCGGGTCATCACGCTGTCCTGGTGCTCGCCGAGGCCGCTCTGCAGCTCCTTCATCCGGGCGGTCAGACGCTTGGCCGGCTTGCCGAGGGCGGGCGTCGCGACCTCCGCCGCGTACCGGGTGCGCTTGGCCTTCTTGCGGGCCTCGTGCATGGCGAGGTCGCGGTCGTGGCCAGGCGGCGCGGCGAGCGCCTCCTCGACGTGCGCGGCGAGGCGCCGCTGCTCGCGGAGCACGGCCTTCGCCAGCGCCCTCTCCGGGGACTTCGCGGCGGCCCCGAGCAGCGGCGGCTCGGCGAGCAGCGCGTCCAGGGCGTCGAGCAGCGCGAGGTAGCGCGCCCCGTCGAGCACCCCGGTGAGCCGCCGCTTCGAGCCGCTGCGCTGCGCCGCCGACCAGGTGCGCAGCCGCCCGCGCACCGGCCCGACGACGAGCGTGCGCGGCAGCGCGGCCACGGCCTCCTGCAGGCGCGCGGTCAGGACCTCGCGGTCCCGGTCGACGCCCAGCTCCCCGGCGAGCCACTTCAGCTCGTCGCCGACCGGATCGGTGGCGGCCGGGTCGAGGACCTTCCCGTACGAGCGCAGGGCGCTGCGGATGCGGCGGGTGGCGACGCGCATCTGGTGCACGGCGTCGGGCAGATCGCGGCGCACGTCCGGGTCGAGCTCGACGAGCGCGTCCCGCTGTGTACGCAGGTACGCGAGGACGTGGTCCCCCGCGGTCACGGGTTCCGGTGGCTCCTGGGGCTCGTACGGCTTCGCTCCCCCGGTCTCGGCGAGCGCGCGGGCCAGCTTGGACGCCGAGCCCGCGGGGACGACACCCGCCTTGCGCAGCCGCTTCTCCACCTTGTCGAGGAACGCCGGGTCCCCGCCCTCGGCCAGCTCCACCTCGATCTCGGTCCACGCGGCGCTGCCCTCTCCTCCGGCAAGCCGGTCGGCCCGTACGGAGTCCACGCTGACCTCGGCGAGCAGCGCCCCGTCGGCGTCCACGAGGTGGCGTACGTCGCGGGCGGAGCGGAGCCGGACCACCGGGACGAGCTCCGCGCCGCGCACCCGGGAGCGGACCAGGCCGGCGAGGGCGCGCGGGACCTTCTCGGAGAGCGGCGCCTGCACCTCGTCGCGCACGCCCTCGGCGACGGGGAGCTTGAGGTGCCAGCCCGCGTCGTCCCCGCCGGTGCGGCGGCGCAGGGTGCGCGCGGCCGCGGCGAGGCGGAGGTCGACGGTGTCGTAGTAGGTGGCGTCCAGGTCGACGGTGCCGCGGTCCAGGACGTCGGCGACCCCGGGCACCCGCGTCAGGTCGGGCAGCCCGGGGCCGTCTGAGTCTGTGCCGGATCCGGTGGCTTCGTACTTCCGCTCGATCTCGCGCTTCGTCTCCGCCATGAATCGAATTTAGTCGCGCGGGCCGCCCCTGGGCAGCCCCCGCGCGCCTACGCCGACATGGGCCGTTGCACCCGGATCGACTGGAGCAGGCCGACGGCGATCCAGACCGCGAACATCGAGGTGCCGCCGTACGAGACGAATGGCAGCGGCAGTCCGGCGACGGGCATGATGCCGAGGGTCATGCCGACGTTCTCGAAGGACTGGAAGGCGAACCAGGCAATGATGCCGGCGGCGACGATCGTGCCGTACAGCTCGGTCGTCTCGCGGGCGATCCGGCAGGCGCGCCAGAGCACGACGCCGAGCAGCACTAGGATCAACCCCGCGCCGATGAAGCCGAGTTCCTCGCCGGCGACGGTGAAGATGAAGTCGGTCTGCTGCTCGGGCACGAACTGCCCGGTGGTCTGCGAGCCGTTGCCGAGCCCCGCGCCGGTGAGGCCGCCGGAGCCGATGGCGATACGGGCCTGGTTGGTGTTGTAGCCGACGCCCGCCGGGTCGAGGGCCGGGTTGGCGAAGGCCGCGAAGCGGGCGATCTGGTAGTCGTCGAGCAGGCCGAGCTGCCACACCGCGACGGCCCCGGCTGCGCCCGCGCCGAGCAGGCCGAAGACCCAGCGGTTGGAGGCGCCGGAGGCGAGCAGCACGCCGAGGACGATCATCGCCATCACCATGACCGAGCCGAGGTCCGGCATCAGCATCGTGATCATTATCGGGACGGCGGCGAGGCCGAGGGCCTGGACGACGGTGCGGTGGTCGGGGTGGTCCCGGTCGCCCGCGTCCACCCGCGCCGCGAGCAGCATGGCCATGCCGAGGATGATCGTGACCTTCACGAACTCGGAGGGCTGCAGCGAGAGTCCGGCGACGTTGATCCACGCGTGCGCGCCGTTGATGGTCGCGCCGAGCGGGGTCAGCACGAGCAGCACCAGGAACACGGAGACGCCGTACAGGATCGGCACGACCGTGCGCAGCGTGCGGTGCCCGAGCCAGACCGTGACGATCATCAGGGCGAGCCCGATGCCCACGTTCAGGACGTGCTTGACGAGGTACGAGTACGGGTCGTCGCCGACGAGTTCGGTGCGGTTGCGGGTCGCCGAGTAGACGAGGGCCGAGCCGATCAGGGACAGCGCGACCGCGGCGAGGAGCAGTGGCCAGTCGAGCCGTCGGGTGACGGAGTCGCGGGCGAACAGCTTGGACCAGGAGCCCCGTTCGGGCCCGTAGCCGGAGACGGAGAAGCCGCCTGCCATCAGTCACGCCTCCAAGGTGCCGGTGCGGAGAGTCCGAGCGCGAGCTCCTGCTCGGTGGGCGGCTCCTCCTGCTGCGGCTCGTACGGCTTGATCTCCGGTGCGTCGATCGAGCCGTCCGGCTGGATCTCGGGCAGCGCGGACTGCGGCTTGGGCAGCAGGGCCTTCTTGAGGTTCTGCTTGCCCTTGGCGTCGAGGCCGTAGATCGCGTCGTAGATCTTGCGGACGGCGGGGCCGGCGGAGCCGGAGCCCGTACCACCCTGGGAGATGGTCATCACGATCGTGTAGTCGTCGGTGTACGTCGCCAGCCAGCCGGTGGTCTGCTTGCCGTAGACCTGCGCGGTACCGGTCTTCGCGTGCATCGGGATCTTGTCCTGCGGCCAGCCGCCGAACCGCCAGGCGGCGGTGCCGTTGGTGGCGACGCCGGCCAGGGCCTTGTTCAGGTCGGCGACGGTCTTGGTGTCGATCGGCAGCTTGCCGTGCGACTTGGGCTTGATCTCGTCGACCTGCTTGCCGTCGGGGCTGACGACGGCCTTGCCGACGGTGGGGTCGTAGAGGGTGCCACCGTTGGAGATGGCGGCGTAGGCGGTGGCCATCTGGACGGGGGTGACGAGGATGTCGCCCTGACCGATGGCGTAGTTGACGCTGTCACCGGCCTTGAGGCGGTTGCCCTCCAGGCAGTTCTCGAAGGCGATCCGCTCGGCGTAGTCGCCGTTCTTCTTGCCCTGCTTGCACCAGACGTCCTTGTTGGCCTTCCAGAAGTCCTTCTTCCACTGGCGGTCGGGGATGCGCCCGGAGACCTCGTTGGGGAGGTCGATGCCGGTCTTCTTGCCGAGGCCGAAGTCGCGGGCCGTCCGGTAGAACCAGTCGTCGGGGTGCTTCTTCGGCTTGTTGCCGCCGTCGCGCTTCCACTCGCTGTGGCCGAGGGCGTAGAAGACGGTGTTGCAGGAGACTTCGAGGGCGCGGCCGAGGGTGATCGGTCCGTACCCCTTCGACTCGAAGTTGGCGAAGCTGCGGTTGCCGAGGCTGTAGGAGCTGGAGCAGTTGTACTTGTCGTCGAAGGAGTGCCCGGCCCTGACGGCGGCGCTCGCGGAGATCACCTTGAAGATGGAGCCGGGCGGGGCCTGGCCCTGGGTGGCGCGGTTGAGCAGCGGGTAGTTGGACTTCTTGCTGGTGAGCTTGGCGTAGTCCTTGCCGGAGATGCCGCCGACCCAGGCGTTGGGGTCGTAGTCCGGCTGGGAGGCCATGGAGACGATGCGGCCGGTCTTCGACTCCATGACGACCACGGCGCCCGAGTCGGCCTCGTACTTCCGGCCGGTGATCTTGTCGGTCTCCATGCGGGCGGTCTTCATCGCCTGGTTGAGCTCGTACTCGGCGACGCGCTGCACGCGGGCGTCGATGCTGGTGACGACGTTCGAGCCGGGGGTGCCCGGGTCGGCCTGCGTCTTGCCCATGACCCGGCCGAGCTTGTCGACCTCGTACGAGGTGACGCCGGCCTTGCCGCGCAGGTATTTGTCGTACGTCCGCTCCAGGCCGGAGCGGCCCACCATGTCGGAGCGCAGGAACGGCGACGAGGTGTTCTCGGCGGCCTTGATCTCCTCGTCCGTGACGGGCGAGAGGTACCCGAGCACCTGCGAGGTCTGGGAGCCGCCGGGGGCGGCGTAGCGGCGGACGGCGGTGGGTTCGGCGGTGATGCCGGGGAACTCCTCGGCCCGCTCGCGGATCTGCAGGGCCTGCCGGGGCGTGGCCTCGTCGGTGATCGGGATGGGCTGGTACGGGGAGCCGTTCCAACAGGGCTGCGGCGTCTCGTCGTTGCAGAGCCGGACCTTGTTGCCGACTTCCTTGGGCGTCATGCCGAGCACTCCGGCGAGCCGGGTGAGGACGGCGTCCCCGTCGTCGTCCATCTTCATCAGCTCGGTGCGGGACGCGGAGACCACGAGCCGGGTCTGGTTGTCGGCGAGCGGCACGCCCCGGGCGTCGAGGATCGATCCGCGTACGGCGGGGTCGACGACGCGCTGCACATGGTTGCCGTTGGCCTCGTCGGCGTACTCGTCGCCGTTGCGCACCTGGAGGTACCAGAGGCGGCCGCCGAGGGTGAGGAGGAGGGAGAAGACGAGGACCTGGATGATGACGAGCCGGATCCGGACCCGAGGCGTCCGCCCGGTCTCAGGGATGTTGGTCATGGGCGCAGCCCAGTCGTTGGAAGGGTGGTGGTGGGTGACGGGTGGGCATTGCTCACAGCCGCTTGACCCCCTTGATGCGTCCGGTGCGAACCATCCGTGCCTTGGCGGACTTCAGGCGCAGGCTGCCGCCGTTGCGCAGGCCGCCGTTGCGCTGGCTGCCGATGCGCATGCCGCCGGTGCCCGCGGAGAGCCAGCCGGTGGAGACCTCGCTGCTCTTGCCGCCGCTCGAACTCTCGGAGAGCGGGTCGTTCTCGGCGCGTCTGGCCAGAGCCATGACCCCGGGCACGACGAAGGGCGCGAGCAGCAGGTCGTAGAGCGTGGCCGTGAACAGCAGGCTGCCGACGCCGACTTCGGCGGCACCGGTGTCGCCGACGAGGGCGCCGACGCCCGCGTAGAGCAGCGTCGAGCCGATGGCGGCGGCGACCACGACGGCCATCGGGCCGGTGGCAGAGCGCAGTTGGCCGGACTCGGGCTTCATGAGACCGGCGAGGTAGCCGATGAGGCAGAGTACGAGCGCGTACCGGCCGGCCGCGTGGTCGGCGGGCGGCGCGAGGTCGGCGAGGAGTCCCGCGCCGAAGCCGATGAGGGCGCCGCCGACGTGTCCGTAGACGAGGGCGAGGCCGAGGACGGTCAGAAGCATCAAGTCCGGTACGGCGCCGGGCAGATGGAGCCGGGCGAGCACGCTGACCTGGATGACGAGTGCGACGACCACCAGTGTGGTGGACAGGAGCAACCGGTTGAAACGCATGGGCCTTACTCCTGGTCGTCCTGGGGCTGCTGTCCGTCCGCGGCGCCTGGATCTGCGGCGCCCGGGTCGGCTCCGTCCTGCGCTGTTCCGTCGGCCGGCGGGACCTGTCCGTCGCCGCCGACGCCCTGCTCGCCCTCGCCTTCCTGGCCGGGGCCCGGCGGGGTGACGGTGACCGTGACGGTCGGCGTGGGCTTGGGCTTCACGGGCTCGGGCAGCACCTTGTCGCGCGGGTCGGTGCGCGGGGCCTGGACGACGACGCCGACGATGTCGAGCTTGGTGAAGCTGACGTACGGCTTCACGTGGACCGTGCGGGTCAGGTCGCCGCCGGAGGGGTCGACCTTGACGACCTCGCCGATCGGGACGCCGGGCACGAACGGCTTGTCGGCCTGCGAGCCGAAGGTGACCATCCGGTCGCCCTTCTTCACCTTGGCCTTGCCGTTGAGCATCTGCACGGCCAGGTTGCGGTCGCCGCGGCCGCTGGCGAAGCCGAGCTCGTCGGTCTTCTCCATACGGGTGCCGACGGTGAAGTCCGGGTCGCTGGCGAGCAGTACGGTCGCGGTGGTGGGGCCTACGGTGGTGACGCGGCCGACGAGTCCTTCGCCGTTGAGGACGGTCATGTCGCGCCGGAGGCCGTCGTTGGCGCCCGCGTCGATGGTGACGGTCCAGGAGAAGCCCTGCGCGGCTCCTATGGCGATGACTTCGGCGCCCTTGATGCCGTACTGGCCTGCGCCGGCCTTCTTCAGCATCTGGTCGAGTTGGCGGACGCGGCTGCGGTTGCGGTCGTCGCTGCCCAACTTCGCCTTGAGCGCGGCGTTCTCCCGCTCCAGTTGGCTGATGCGGCTGTGCCTGCCGTCGGAGTCGCGGACCGCCTCGATCGCGTTGCCGAGCGGGTTCACCGCGGCCGATACGCCGTTCTCCACGGGGCCGAAGACCGTCGCGGCGGCCTGTCGGGCACCGTCGACCGGGGAGTCCTCCCCGCCGCGGATGTCCACCGTGATCAAAGCGAACGCGATGGCGATCAGCAGCACCAGGAGCAGCCGGCTCTCTCGTGTGTCCCTCACGTGCGGCGGCCGTGCCTTCCTCGTCGGAATGGTTGTGCCTCTTGCTTATGCGGCGCCTGCGGGGCGCGGTTTTTGTCGTCCGAAACCCGTCCGGGGTCGTCCGAACTCGTCGAACAGGTCGGGTTTATGCCTCTATATCAACGATCCGCCGTACGGAACGAAACTCTGTACGGCGGATCGTTGAACTGCTTACCTGCGCGGCGAGGCGTCGAGGACCTGTTGCAGGGCCTCGAACTCGTCCACGCATTTACCGGATCCGAGAACCACGGAGTCCAGCGGGTCCTCGGCGATGTGGATCGGCATGCCGGTCTCGCGGCGCAGCCGCTCGTCCAGGCCGCGGAGCAGGGCGCCGCCGCCGGTGAGGACGATGCCTCGGTCCATGACGTCTCCGGAGAGCTCCGGCGGGCACTTGTCGAGGGTGGTCTTGACCGCGTCCACGATCGCGTTGACCGGTTCCTCGATGGCCTTGCGGACCTCGGCCGCGGAGATGACCACGGTCTTGGGCAGTCCGCTGACCAGGTCGCGGCCGCGGATCTCGGTGTGCTCGTCGTCCTCGTTGTCGTAGGCCGAACCGATGGTGATCTTGATCTGCTCGGCCGTGCGCTCGCCGAGGAGGAGGCTGTACTCCTTCTTGATGTGCTGGATGATCGCGTTGTCCAGCTCGTCGCCCGCGACGCGGATCGACTGTGCTGTGACGATTCCTCCGAGGGAGATGACGGCGACCTCGGTGGTGCCGCCGCCGATGTCCACCACCATGTTGCCGGTGGCCTCGTGGACCGGGAGGCCCGAGCCGATGGCCGCGGCCATGGGCTCCTCGATGATGTGCACCTGGCGGGCGCCGGCCTGCGTGGAGGCCTCGATGACCGCGCGGCGTTCGACGCCTGTGATGCCGGAGGGGACACAGACCACGACGCGCGGCCGGGCCAGGTAACGGCGCTTGTGGATCTTGAGGATGAAGTAGCGGAGCATCCGCTCGGTGATCTCGAAGTCGGCGATCACGCCGTCCTTCAACGGGCGGACCGCGACGATGTTGCCAGGGGTGCGGCCGATCATCTTCTTCGCCTCAGCGCCGACCGCCAGAATGCCGCCCGTGTTCGTGTTGATGGCGACGACGGAAGGTTCGTTGAGTACGATGCCGCGGCCCCTGACGTACACCAGCGTGTTGGCGGTCCCGAGGTCGACAGCCATGTCACGGCCGATGAACGACATGTTGGTTCCCATCAGGAGCGTCTGGCCTTCCCAAAGTCGAGCGTCAATGGCTTTGTCAGGTCGGCGAGGTGGGTGCTGTGGCGTGGAGGCTTACATCGTAGTCTCGCCTGCACGGACACGGCGCGAGGGTCTCCGCCATTGTCAGCAGAACACTCGCCGCCCCGCTAATGGGGACGAGCCGACGGAAGGATGCGTTCCCCCGATTGGCTTGCATATGCCAAGGGGCGACCGGGAATTCACGGCCGCCCCTGGGGCGAATTTCTTTCTGACGGCACATCAGCGCAGGGTGTGCCGGGATCCGCCTCAGGCGAACGAGGGGAAGAAAATCTTCAACTCGCGCTCCGCGGACTCCTCCGAGTCCGAGGCGTGGATCAGGTTCTCGCGCACGATCGTGCCGAAGTCACCTCGGATCGAACCGGGCGCGGCGGCAATCGGGTCGGTCGGACCGGCGAGCGCGCGCACACCCTCGATGACCCGCTCGCCCTCGACGACCAGGGCGACGACCGGGCCGGAGGACATGAAGGCGACCAGCGGCTCGTAGAAGGGCTTGCCCTTGTGCTCGCCGTAGTGCTGCTCCAGCACGTCCTGGTCGAGCGTGCGCAGCTCCAGCGCACTGATGGTCCAGTCCGCCTTGCGCTCGATACGGCCGATGATCTCGCCGATCAGACCACGGCGTACGGCGTCGGGCTTGAGCAGGACGAGGGTGCGCTGGCTCACGGTGTCGGCTCCTTCAAAGTGCAAATACGGGAGAGCGGTACGCAGAGGCTACAGGGCCCCGAGCAGCACCGGTTACTCAGCGTCAGGCCCGCCGCAGGGCCCCTCGCACGCGAGATCGGGCCGGGGCCCTGCGGCCGGGTGGGCTACGCGGGGTCCGCGCTCGTCTTCTGCTCGGCGGCGAACCGTGCCTTGGCCTCGTCGACCTTGCGGCCGAAGTGGACCGAGCACCACCACAGGGCCGCGAAGGAGGCGCCGAGGAAGAACATCGTGGGCACCACGAAGCCGGAGAGGATCAGGCCGATCTGCAGGGCCCAACCGAGCTGCACGCCGCCGGGCCGCGTGACCATGCCGCAGAGCAGCACCGACACGGCCATGGCGATGCCGCAGACCGTCCAGACCGTGCCCATCGTCAGGTCCGGGTCCTTCATCGCGACGAGACCGGCGAAGCCGATGATGAAGAACTCGCCGATCAGCGTGGACGAACAGAGCACGCGCATGGAGTCAGCCCCTCCCCAGGAGCAGTCGGGCCTCGCCGACGGTGATGACGGAGCCGGTGACGAGGACACCGCCGCCGGCGTACTCCCCCTCCTCCTCGGCGAGGGTGATCGCCGCCTCGATGGCGTCGTCGAGACGCGGCTCCACCTGCACGCGCTCGTCCCCGAACACCTCGACGGCGACCGCCGCCAGGGCGTCCGCGTCCATCGCGCGGTGGCTGGAGTTCTGCGTGACCACGATCTCCGCGAAGATCGGCTCGAAGGCCTCCAGGAGTCCGCGTACGTCCTTGTCGTCGCTGGCGCCGACCACGCCGACGAGCCGGCTGAAGCCGAAGACCTCGCTGATCGCATCGGCCGTGACGCGGGCGCCGGCCGGGTTGTGCGCGGCGTCCAGGACGACCGTCGGCGACTTGCGGACGACCTCCAGGCGGCCGGGCGAGACGACGGAGGCGAAAGCCCGCCGGACCGCCTCGACGTCCAGAGGCTCGACGCGCTGCGCGCCGACGCCGAAGAACGCCTCGACCGCGGCGAGCGCCACCGCGGCGTTGTGCGCCTGGTGCGCGCCGTGCAGGGGCAGGAAGATCTGGTCGTACTCACCGCCGAGTCCGCGCAGCGTCACCAGCTGGCCGCCGACGGCGACCTCCCGGGAGACCACGCCGAACTCCATGCCCTCGCGGGCCACCGTGGCGTTGACCTCGACGGCCTTCTTCAGGAGCACCTGCGCGGCGTCCACCGGCTGCTGGGCCAGGATCACCGTGGCGTCCTGCTTGATGACGCCGGCCTTCTCACCGGCGATCTCGGCGGGCGTCTCGCCCAGGCGGTCCGTGTGGTCCAGGGAGATCGGGGTGATCACGGCGACGTCGGCGTCGATGACGTTCGTCGCGTCCCAGGTGCCGCCCATGCCGACCTCGACCACCGCGACGTCCACCGGGGCGTCCGCGAACGCGGCGTACGCCATGCCCGTGAGGACCTCGAAGAAGGACAGGCGGAAGTCCTGCTGCGCGTCGACCATCTCGACGTACGGCTTGATGTCCTGGTACGTCTCGATGAAGCGCTCGGCGGTCACCGGGGCGCCGTCCAGGCTGATGCGCTCGGTGATCGACTGGACGTGCGGCGAGGTGTAACGCCCCGTGCGCAGCTCGAAGGAGCCGAGCAGGGCCTCGATCATGCGGGCCGTGGACGTCTTGCCGTTGGTGCCGGTCAGGTGGATCGACGGGTACGCCCGCTGCGGGTCACCGAGGACGTCCATCAGGGCCTGGATACGGCTCACCGACGGGTCCAGCTTGGTCTCGCCCCAGCGGGTGGCCAGCTCGGCCTCCACCTCGCGCAGCGCGCGGTCCACCTCGGGGTCCTCGGGGCGGGCCGGGACCTCGGCCTGCGGCGGGGCCGCCTGGGCGCGCAGGGTGCGGCTGCCGGCCTCGATCACGGCGAGGTCGGGGTCTCGGTTGGTCTCTTCGTCGACGATGCCGTCGAAGGCGTCGGGCTCGCGCTCCTGCTCGTCGAAGTCGAAGGAGTCGGGTTCGCTGTCGTCGTTCGGGCCGCCGGCCGGGGGGAGGTCACTCACGCCGTCCAGTCTACGGAGCGGGTGTGACAGGACGTTCGCCCCGCCCGGTCGGGGACCTTCGGCCCCCCGCTCCCCGGCTTCGCCCGGCAAAATCGGCGATCACGGACATAGGCATCGACCTCGGCACCGCCGACACCCTCCTCCACGCCCGCGGCCGGGGCATCGCGCTCGACGAGCCCTCCGTGATCGCCGTACGCGAAGGCGGCCGCACCGCCCTCGCGGCGGGCGCGGAGCCCAAGGAGACCATCGGCCGCACACCCGGGTCGATCACCGCGATCCGCCCGCTGCGGGACGGCGTGATGGGCGACTTCGAGGCGGCCGAGGAGATGATCCGGCACTTCGTCCGCAAGGTCGTGCCGGGCCGCCGTACCCGTACCCGCATGGCGTCTGCGTGCCCGGCGGCGTCATCCCGGTCGAGCGACGGGCGATCGTGCAGGCCGCGCAGCGGGCCGGGGCGCGGGCCGTGCACCTGATCGAGGAGCCGATGGCCGCGGCGATCAGGGCCGGCCTGCCGGTGTCCGAGCCGCGCGGCTCGATGGTCGTGGACGTCGGCGGCGGCACCGCGGAGGTCGCCGTGATCACCGAGTTGGGGCGGTGGCGGGCGACCGGCGGGCGCACTCCTTCCCGGCCACGACCTGCGCCTCACCTCGGCCACGGGCATCCCGGTCACGGTCGCCGAGCACCCGCTGGACTCGGTGGCCCTGGGCTTCGGCAGATGCGTTGAGGACTTCGACGCGCTGCAGCGACTGCTGACGGCGGCCTGAACCCGGCACTCGCCTCCCACCGGGGCCCGGCCCGCAGCCTCCGGGAGCTCGTCCAGGTCCTGCCCGTACGCCTCACCGCGCGCCACCCGGCATGCATGCACCTCTGCCCCCACCGTGAGCAGTGCCAACTCCCGCCCCACGAAGCCGTGCACGCCCCAGCGGCCCCACCAGGTCCTGCTCGTTCGCGGCGAACCGCCCTGCGCGCGGGGCGCGTTCGCCCAGGGCTCGGTCCCACTGGACCGTTCCGGGGACCGGGTGCGGCGGTCACGGCGCGGTTTGCCGGGCCTGCCGGGCAGCGGGGGTGCAATCGGTGCATGTGGTACGCCCAGAACTCCGGCCGCAGAGTGCGGCAACTGCTCGGCGACGCCGCGGTCCTGCTGTGGACCGGGGTGTGGGCCGCGGCCGCGACGATCGTGTACCGGCTCGCGCAGCTGCTCACGCGCCCGGTGACCGCCCCCTCGGCGCACGGCCCCGGTTCGAGCGCAGGCTCGGGTGCCGGTCTCGGCCGCTTCGGCCGGTCCGCCGCCGAACTCCCCCTGGTCGGCGAGCGGTTGGACGCGGCGATGCGCGGGGTCGCGGGGGCCGGCGACCGGTTCGAGGGCGGCCGGGCCACCGTGGAGGTGCTCACCGCGGGCGGCGCCGTGCTCCTCTTCCTGCTGCCCGTCGGGCTCGTGCTGGCGCTGTGGCTGCCGCGCCGGCTCCGCTGGGTCCGGCAGGCGGCCGCCGCGTACGAGCTCGCCGCCTCCGAGGACGGCCGTGAACTCCTCGCCCTGCGTGCCCTGATGCGCCCGCTCGACGAACTGTCCCGTACGGCGCAGACCCTGCAGGACGCGTCCCCCGGCAGCCTCGCCGAGGGCTGGCGCGAGGGCGATCCGGAGACCCTGGACGCCCTGGCGGACGCGGAGTTGGTGCGGCTCGGCCTGCGCAGGGCCTGAGCCTCCCGCCGTACGCGCGAAGGCCCCGGAACCGTGGCGGTTCCGGGGCCTTCACATGACCTACGACCTACGGGTCACGCGGCGGGCAGCGCGTCCAGCTGGCCCTTGATGCGCTCGATGTCGGCCTCGGCCTTGGTGAGGCGGCCGCGGATCTTGTCCACGACGTGGTCGGGGGCCTTGGCCAGGAACGCCTCGTTGGTGAGCTTGGCGTTAGCGGCCGTGATCTCCTTCTCGGCCGCGGCCAGGTCCTTGGCGAGGCGCTTGCGCTCGGCGGCCACGTCGATCGTGCCGGAGAGGTCGAGCGCGACCGTGGCGCCCGAGACGGGCAGCGTCGCCGTGGCGGCGAAGCCCTCGCCCTCGGGCTGCAGGCGCAGCAGCTGGCGGATGGCCGCCTCGTGCGGCGCGAGCGCCGTGCCGTCGAGGGTGAGCCGGGCCGGGACCTTCTGGCCGGGCTGCAGGCCCTGGTCGGAACGGAACCGGCGGACCTCGGTGATGACCTGCTGGAGCGTCTCGATCTCCCGCTCGGCGGCCTCGTCCCGGAAGGTGCTGTCCTTCGGCCACTCGGCGATGACAAGCGACTCGTTGCCGGTGAGCGTGGTCCACAGGGTCTCCGTGACGAACGGGACGACCGGGTGGAGCAGCTTCAGCGTGACGTCGAGGACCTCGCCGAGGACGCGCTTGGTGTCCTCGGCGGCCTGGCCGCCCTCCTGGAACGTGGTCTTCGTCAACTCGACGTACCAGTCGAAGACTTCGTCCCAGGCGAAGTGGAACAGGGCGTCCGAGAGCTTCGCGAACTGGTAGTCCTCGTAGTACGCGTCCACCTCGGCGACGACCGAGTTGAGCCGCGACAGGATCCACCGGTCGGTCGCCGACAGGCGCTCGGCGGGCGGCAGTTCGCCCTCGACCGTGGCGCCGTTCATCAGCGCGAAGCGCGTGGCGTTCCAGATCTTGTTGGCGAAGTTCCGCGAGCCCTGGACCCAGTCCTCGCCGATCGGCACGTCCACGCCCGGGTTGGCGCCGCGGGCGAGCGTGAACCGCAGGGCGTCCGAGCCGTACTTGTCCATCCAGTCCAGCGGGTTGACCGCGTTGCCGAAGGACTTCGACATCTTCTTGCCGAACTGGTCGCGGACCATGCCGTGCAGCACGATCGTGTGGAACGGCGGGGTGCCGTCCATCGCGTACAGGCCGAACATCATCATCCGGGCGACCCAGAAGAACAGGATGTCGTACCCGGTGACCAGGACGGAGTTCGGATAGAACTTCTCGAGGCTCTCGGTCTGCTCGGGCCAGCCGAGCGTGGAGAACGGCCACAGGCCGGAGGAGAACCAGGTGTCCAGGACGTCGGAGTCCTGCGTCCAGCCCTCGCCCGTCGGCTCCTCGTCGTCCGGTCCGACGCAGACGACCTCGCCGTTCGGCCCGTACCAGACGGGGATGCGGTGGCCCCACCACAGCTGACGCGAGATGCACCAGTCGTGCAGGTTGTCGACCCAGTCGAAGTACCGCTTCTCCATCTCCTGCGGGTGGATCTTCACCTGGCCGTCGCGGACCGCGTCACCGGCGGCCTTGGCGAGCGGGCCGACCTTGACCCACCACTGCATGGACAGGCGCGGCTCGATCGTCGTCTTGCAGCGCGAGCAGTGGCCCACGGAGTGGGTGTACGGGCGCTTCTCGGCGACGATGCGGCCCTCGGCGCGCAGCGCGGCGACGATGGCGGAGCGGGCCTCCAGACGGTCGAGGCCCTGGAACGGGCCGTGCGCCGTGATGACGGCGTGCTCGTCCATGACCGCGATGTTCGGCAGGTTGTGGCGCTGGCCGATCTCGAAGTCGTTCGGGTCGTGGGCCGGCGTGACCTTGACGCAGCCCGTGCCGAACTCGGGGTCGACGTGCTCGTCCGCGACGACCGGGATGGAGCGGTCGGTCAGCGGCAGCTTGATCAGCTTGCCGACGAGGTGCTTGTACCGCTCGTCGTCCGGGTGGACGGCGATGGCGGTGTCACCCAGCATCGTCTCGGCGCGGGTCGTGGCGACGACGACGGTCTCGTCTCCGTCGCCGTACTTCAGGGAGACCAGCTCGCCGTCGTCGTCCTGGTACTCCACCTCGATGTCCGAGATGGCCGTCAGACAGCGCGGGCACCAGTTGATGATGCGCTCGGCGCGGTAGATCAGCTCGTCGTCGTACAGCTTCTTGAAGAGGGTCTTCACGGCCTGGGAGAGGCCCTCGTCCATGGTGAAGCGCTCGCGCTCCCAGTCGACGCCGTCGCCGAGGCGGCGCATCTGGCCGGAGATCTGGCCGCCGGACTCGCCCTTCCACTGCCAGACGCGCTCGACGAACGCCTCCCGGCCGAGGTCGTGGCGGGACTTGCCCTCCTTGGCGAGCTCGCGCTCCACGACGTTCTGCGTGGCGATGCCGGCGTGGTCCATGCCGGGCTGCCACAGCGTCTCGTACCCCTGCATGCGCTTACGGCGCGTCAACGCGTCGATCAGCGTGTGCTCGAAGGCGTGACCCAGGTGCAGGCTGCCCGTGACGTTCGGCGGGGGGATGACGACGGTGTACGGCGACTTCTCGCTCTTGGCGTCGGCGGCGAAGTAACCGCGGTCTACCCAGCGCTCGTACAACGGCCCCTCTACCTCGGCCGGAGCGTAGGTCTTCGGCAGTTCGGGCTCGGGGACGCTGCTGTTCTGATGCTGAGTGTTCTCGGTCACGACGCACAGTTTAGAGGCGTCACGGTCCCGTACCGAAACCAGATTCGTTGGTAACGGTGTGACCCCCGACGCCCCGCGCCGCGACGGCTTCGGTCAGGATGTTCGGAACGAATAAGTTCTGGAGGGGACTAAGGAATGAGCTACAACCAGCCGGGCCCGTACGGCGGCCAGCCTCAGCAGCCCGGACCCTACGGCCAGCAGCCGCAGGCGCCCCAGCCCGGCTACGGTTACCCGCAGCAGGCCCCCCAGGGCGTCCCGCCGCAGCAGCAGGGCTACCCGCAGCAGCAGCCCTACGGCGCCCCGCAGCAGCCGGGTCCGTACGGCCAGCAGCCGCAGGCCCCTTACGGCCAGGTTCCGCCCCCGCCGTCGGGCGGTGGCGGCAACAAGAAGGCCGGCATCATCGTGGCCGCGGTCGTGGCCCTCGCGGTCGTCGCGGGCGGCGTGTGGTTCTTCGCGTCGGACAGCAGCGGTGGCGGCGGCGGTGGCGGCGGCGTCGCCGCCGGTGACGGCAAGACGTACGAGCTGACGACGCCGGAGACGCTGCTCGGCGAGTACAAGAAGAAGGCCGGCACCGACGCCGCCGGCGGTCAGATCCGCGACGCCGAGAAGTGGGGCCTGAAGAACGGCAAGGAGGTCGGCTCGCAGTACACGGCCGGCAGCGGGATGTCGCAGAAGCTCATCCAGTTCAACGGCGCCTACGGCGAGATCGACGACCCCGAGGCGCTCCTGGACGCCGCCTTCGCCGGCATGAAGCAGGAGGCGGAGAACAACCCGTCCGGGGGCGGTCAGCCGGTCGGCGAGCCGCAGGACATGAGCCCGAGCGGGTTCGAGGACGGCGTCATGCGGTGCCAGGAGATGGAGGTCGACCTCGGCGCCAGCATGGGCGGCGAGTCCAGCGGCAAGCCGATGAAGATGCCGATGTGCCTGTGGGCCGACAACAGCACCTTCGCCCTGGTCATCCCGCAGAACACGGACTCCATCCTGAAGGGTGAGAGCATCCCCGTCGACGAGGCGGCCTCCATCACGGCCAAGGTCCGTGACGAGGTCCGCGTCGAGGCCAAGTGACGCTCGTACGGCGCTGATTGACGCGAAGGGGCCCGGCCGGAGTGATCCGGCCGGGCCCCTTTCGCGTACGTGCTCTGCCGCGTCGGCTACGCGCTCTTCTCGTGCCGCCCGTCGTTCTTGCCCACGATGCGCGGGACGAGCGTCGGGTTGACGTTGGAGTGGACGACGTCCGGGGTGATGACGACGCGGGCCACATCCTTGCGGGACGGGACTTCGTACATCACCGACTGGAGGACCTCCTCCATGATGGCGCGCAGGCCGCGGGCGCCGGTCTGGCGCAGGATCGCCTGGTCGGCGATGGCCTCCAGGGCCTCGCGCTCGAAGTCCAGCTCCACGCCGTCGAGTTCGAACAGCCGCTGGTACTGCTTCACCAGGGCGTTGCGCGGCTCGACAAGGATCTGCAGCAGGGCCTCGCGGTCCAGGTTGTGCACGGACGTGATGACCGGGAGGCGGCCGATGAACTCGGGGATCATTCCGAACTTCACCAGGTCCTCGGGCATGACGTCCTCGAACTGGTCCTTCTCCTCCAGCTCCCGCTTGGAGTGGATCGTCGCGCCGAAGCCGATGCCCTTGGCGCCCGCCCGGCCCTCGATGATCTTCTCCAGACCGGCGAAGGCGCCGCCCACGATGAACAGCACGTTCGTCGTGTCGATCTGGATGAACTCCTGATGCGGGTGCTTACGGCCGCCCTGCGGCGGGACGGAGGCGGTGGTGCCCTCCAGGATCTTGAGCAGCGCCTGCTGCACGCCCTCGCCGGAGACGTCACGCGTGATCGACGGGTTCTCGCTCTTGCGAGCCACCTTGTCGATCTCGTCGATGTAGATGATGCCGGTCTCGGCCTTCTTGACGTCGTAGTCCGCGGCCTGGATCAGCTTCAGGAGGATGTTCTCGACGTCCTCGCCGACATAGCCGGCCTCGGTGAGCGCCGTGGCGTCCGCGATCGCGAACGGGACGTTCAGCATCCGGGCCAGGGTCTGGGCGAGGAGGGTCTTGCCCGAGCCCGTGGGGCCGAGCAGGAGGATGTTGGACTTCGCCAACTCGATGGCGTCGTCCCGCCCTTGGGCCCCGCCGTTCTCACCGGCCTGAACCCGCTTGTAGTGGTTGTACACCGCGACCGAGAGGGCCTTCTTGGCCGCTTCCTGACCTACGACGTAACCCTCGAGGAACTCGTAGATCTCGCGAGGCTTGGGGAGTTCTTCCCACCGCACCTCGCTGGTCTCCGCCAGCTCTTCCTCGATGATCTCGTTGCAGAGGTCGATGCACTCGTCGCAGATGTACACACCGGGGCCTGCGATGAGCTTCTTGACCTGCTTCTGACTCTTTCCGCAGAACGAGCACTTGAGCAGATCGCCGCCGTCACCGATGCGTGCCACGAGGTGCTTCCCCTTCGCCTGGGAGACGCCCGTGACGGACGGCTCCTGGTGCCTCATATCCGACGGTACCTTGCCGGGCCCCCCGTTCGGGCCCCCCTTGGCGCGGTTCGCTTCTTCCGCGAACCGCGCCAAGAGGCAGCAGATACTGCTGTGCTCGGGTCAGGCGACCGACGAGTTGTTCATCTTGCGCGTCGAGATGATCTGGTCGATCAGCCCGTACGAGAGCGCGTCCTCGGCCGTGAGGATCTTGTCGCGCTCGATGTCGTCGCGGATCTTGTCGATCGGCGTCGTGGAGTGCTTGGCCAGCATCTCCTCCAGCTGCGAACGCATCCGGAGGATTTCGTTGGCGGCGATCTCCAGGTCGGAGACCTGACCGCGGCCGGTCTCGCTGTACGGCTGGTGGATCAGCACGCGGGCGTTGGGCAGCGCCATGCGCTTGCCGGGCGTACCGGCGGCGAGCAGGACCGCGGCGGCCGAGGCGGCCTGGCCCATGCAGACCGTCTGGATGTCCGGCTTCACGAACTGCATCGTGTCGTAGATCGCCGTGAGCGCCGTGAAGGAGCCGCCGGGGCTGTTGATGTAGACCGAGATGTCGCGGTCCGGGTCCATCGACTCCAGGCACAGGAGCTGCGCCATGACGTCGTTGGCGGAGGCGTCGTCGATCTGCACGCCGAGGAAGATCACGCGCTCCTCGAAGAGCTTCGCGTACGGGTCGTACTCACGCACGCCCTGCGAGGTGCGCTCGACGAAGCGCGGGATCACGTAGCGGGACTCGGCGCTCGGGCCGGTGTACTGTCCGGCGGCCTGCTCGGCGCGCACGCGGTCGTAGAGGCCGCTGCCGGGGAAGTCGTTCACTGGGGTCTCCTGAAGTGAGCTAAGACGGCTGAGGCTGGACGGGGCTCAGGCCCCGGTGCCGCCGCCGCCCGGCACGCCGGCGGCCGTGTGCATGATGTCGTCGATGAGGCCGTACTCCTTGGCCTCCTGCGGGTCGAACCAGCGGTCGCGGTCCGAGTCGCGGGTCACCTGCTCGACGGTCTGGCCGGTGTGGAAGGCCGTCAGATCGGCCATCTTCTTCTTGGTCAGCAGCAGCCGCTCGGCGTGGATCTTGATGTCCGACGCGGAGCCGGCGAGGCCCGCGGACGGCTGGTGGATCAGGATCTCGGCGTTCGGCAGGGCGAAGCGCTTGCCGGGGGTGCCCGCGCTGAGCAGGAACTGACCCATGGAAGCGGCCATGCCCATGGCGATCGTCACGACGTCGTTCTTGATGTACTGCATGGTGTCGTAGATGGCCATGCCGGCCGTGATCGAGCCGCCGGGGCTGTTGATGTAAAGGAAGATGTCCTTGTCCGGGTCGGCGGCCAGGAGCAGCAGCTGCGCGGTGATCTTGTTGGCAATGTCGTCGTCGACCGGCTGACCGAGGAAGATGATCCGCTCGTTGAGCAGCCGGTTGTAGACCTGGTCGCCGAGGCCACCACCGATGGAAGGCTCGCCGGCGGCGGAGGGCATCAGATTCGTCACGTATCCACCTGCTCGTCTTGCGACGGCGCCGGGCCGTCTCACGTCTTCTGCGGGCCAGGAGCCTCTTTCGGGGACTCCCCTGCCCTCGTAGTTATGGACCCTAACGCGCGGGTCCCTCCGGGGAATCCCGCAGAGGGAACTGTTCGCTGTGAGCGCAGGTTCGCCCCCTCCAGGGGCGCGGGGAACTGCGCGAGCGACCCGCGACGGGCCGCAGCCGCCGTAGGACATTCCGTGGCAGACGCGTCTGCGGCTCGTGGGGGCTGAGCGCGCCCACCCGGCGGAGCCGCAGATGTCACAGCCCCGCGCCCCTGACAGGGACGCCTGAGCCCCCGGAACCCGACAGGTTCCGGGGGCTCAGTACCGCTCTAAGCCGAGCGCAGCGTCACGCCTCAGACTTGTCCTCGTCCGTGCCCTCGGCTGCCTCGACGACCTCCGTGGCGGCCTCGGTCTCGTCCTCGTCCGAGAGGTCGACGACCTCACCGTTCGTGTCCTTGACGGTGGCGGCCTCGACGACGACGGCCAGCGCCTTGCCGCGGGCGACCTCGCCGACCAGCATCGGGACCTGGCCGCCCTCGACGACGGCCTGGGCGAACTGGTCGGGGGACATGCCGGAGGAGGCAGCGCGGCGCATGAGGTGCTCGGTGAGCTCCTCCTGGCTGACGTTCAGCTTCTCCTTGTTGACGAGCTCGTCCAGGACGAACTGCGTCTTGATGCCCTTGACGGCCTGCTCGCGGGTCTCCTCGTCGAACTCCTCGGCCGACTTGCCCTGGATCTCCAGGTACTTGGCGAGGTCGAGGCCCATCTGGCCGAGCTGGTGGTGCTCGAGGTTGTGCTTACGGGTCTGGACCTCGTCCGCGAGCAGCTTCTCGGGGACGGGGACCTCGACCAGCTCGAGCAGCTTCTCCAGGACGCGCTCCTGGGCCTGCGTGGCCTGGTCGTACTGCTTCATGTTCTCGAGGCGCTTGCGGCTGTCGGCCTTGAGCTCGTCCAGCGTGTCGAACTCGGAGGCCAGCTGCGCGAACTCGTCGTCCAGCTCCGGCAGTTCGCGCGCGGCGACCTGCGAGACCTTGACGGTGACCTCGGCGTCCTTGCCCTCGGCGGAGCCGCCCTTGAGCTGCGAGGTGAAGGTGGCCTCGCCGCCGGCCTCGAGACCGGTGACGGCCTCGTCGATGCCGTCGAGGAGCTCGCCGGAGCCGATGGTGTACGAGACACCGCTCGCGACGCCGTCCTCCAGGACCTCGCCGTCGACCTTGGCCTCCAGGTCGATGGTCAGGACGTCGCCCTCGGCGGCGGCGCGCTCGACCGGGGAGGTCGAGGCGAAGCGCTCACGGAGCTGCTCCACGGACTTCTCGACGTCCTCGTCGGTGACCTCGACCGCGTCGACCTCGACCTCGATGCCGGAGTAGTCCGGGATCTCGACCGTGGGGCGGACGTCGACCTCGGCGGTGAAGTTCAGCGTCTCGCCGTCCTTCAGCTCCGTGATGTCGACCTCGGGCTGGCCGAGGACGTTGAGCTCGGCCTCGTTGACCGCCTCGGTGTAGAACTTCGGAAGCGCGTCGTTGACGGCCTCTTCCAGAACCGCACCGCGGCCGAAGCGCTGGTCGATGACGCGCGCAGGGATCTTGCCCTTACGGAAGCCCTTCACCGTGACCTGCTGGTTGATCTTCTTGTACGCCGCGTCGAGGCTGTCCTTGAGCTCCTCGAAGGGCACCTCGACAGTGAGCCGAACCCGGGTCGGGTTCAGGGTCTCCACGGCGCTCTTCACGGTTCGGTCTCCTTGGTGGCTGACTTCTGGGGTTCTGCCTCGACCGATCCCCGCCGCGACTGGGCGGTGGAGAGGGCTTCAGCGGATTGGGTCGCCCGGGAGAACTTCATCAGACGTGAGACACACGGGCGCGCAGCTTGCATAGTAACCGCAGCAGGTACGCGCCCCAAAAGGCGATCTTGGCGGACCGCGGCGAGCGGCGCCCGAACCCGTACGACAGCGGAGAACCACCGGGCTCCGTGGCGGACCACGGTACGTCAGAAATGCCGCAGACGCCGAGGGAATCAGTGCTGGTCGGGGTGGCGGGATTTGAACCCACGGCCTTCCGCTCCCAAAGCGGACGCGCTACCAAGCTGCGCCACACCCCGTCGGTGCGACACGTAGGGTACATGCCCGCCGAGCATGCGGCTCCCGCATTGTTCATGGGGGTTCGGCGAGGGGTTCGCAAGGGATTCGCGGGGGTGCGGGAGGAGAGTTCGGGGCGGGCCGTGAGCGGTTCCGCGGGGGGCCTCTCCATGAGGGGGTGTGCGCCACAGGGGGCCGACCCGCTACGATGCTCTTCGTGCCGCGGTCGGTGTGACCTGCGGTGCGGTGCTTGCGGGCGTAGCTCAATGGTAGAGCCCTAGTCTTCCAAACTAGCTACGCGGGTTCGATTCCCGTCGCCCGCTCTGTGGCCTCCGGCCCGGTTCCGCTGCACGCGCGAGCGTGCGAGACGGAACCGGGCCGGAGGCTTTTCTGCGTGAGCGCGCGGGTGCAAGGGCGGCGCGTGGGTGTGCCGCGCACGCGGGCGCTGTGCGCGGGTGCCGTGCTTCCTGCCGTCAGAGCTTCCCCGCCGTCAGAACTGGATGGAGTTGATGGTCTCCGCTATCGAGTTCAGGAAGCGCTGGATGTCGTCGGCCATGCCGGTCGAGGCCAGGAAGAAGCCGAAGAGTGCGGCGACGACCGCCGGCCCGGCTTTGAGTGCGCCTCCACGGATCATCACTACAAGAATGATCGCCAACAGCAGCACCACAGACAGCGAAATCGCCACACTGATCACACCCTAGGTCGGTCCGCACTCCCGCTCGGAGGCACGCACCCCGCACGCCCCCGCCAGAACCATCGTGCCACCAACGGGCCCTGGCTATGCGGCGGGTGACACATCGTTGGCCAATGACGCGCACGTCCTTACGGCCTCGCGCGGCACCGGCGCACCACCGGGGCGCACGCGCGCGGCTGTGGCACCTGGGGCGCGACCGCCGGGCGCGTGCGCCGTGGCCTGAATTCGACCCGCGTACGCGCCCTGGATTTCGGCTTGATCGTTTCCCTGTGCGTCCGGGATGCAGGCGGACGTGACGGGTGACGTGTATCGCAGTTGCGGGCGTCGGGTGCGGTGTTCACGGGTAATTCGAATTGTCGGAGCGGCCACACCCGCCTCGAATGATCCACGGGTGCGCAAGTGTGTACGTGAGTACGTCGACCGCGAGTTCAACTTCTCGGATCGGTACGGGGGTTGAGGGAATCGCGTATTTGAAGCGGGACATTTCATCGGCAGTCGCCTGCGGGCGTTATGCCCGATGAATCCGGATGAGCGAGGACACAACGGGCGTTCATTCAGGCCGCATTGGTGAGATGGATCGCTTGGTCGGCTTCGTCACTCCGACCGTATCGGGCGTATGAGGGGAGTGCGGGGGCGGGGTGCGGCGGGCGGGGCGCGGGTGGCGGAAGAGGCCTGGGCGGGCAGCGTACGACGTGCATACGTACTACGTAAGGGCCTTGTATGCGCGCGATATGTGAAGCCTATGAAGTCCCTATGCATGGAGGCCCGGGGCTCGTATGCGGCAGGGCATGTACGGGTACTCGGACAGGCATAAGCGGATATCGCTCCGGTAGTCCGGAGAGGGTTTTACGAAAACACTCATCCGCCGCTAGGGTGCCTCAGATGTTCCACGCTGCCTCCTCCACCCCCGAAAGCGCAGTGCGGTCACGGATCGACTCCCCGAGTACGTGGCGGGAGGGCCTGTGACGAATTCGCTGCGCCCGGGTGGCCACCAGAGAAACCCGCTGCCCCCGGTCCGGGAACAGTCGTCCGCTGTGCCGACTCCACGGCCGTCGCAGGGCGGAACGGACGCTTCGGCCGAGGCGGGCGCGCAGAGCGCTCCCGGCGCGAAGCCCGCGAAACAGCGTGACGCCTTCTTCGACAACGCGAAGTACCTGGCGATCGTGCTGGTCGCGATGGGGCACTCGTGGGAGCCGTTGACGGACGGAAGCCGCGCCGCCGAGGCGCTGTACATGACCGTCTACACATTCCACATGCCGGCCTTCATCCTGATCTCCGGCTATTTCTCGCGCAGTTTCGACATGCGCGCGGACCGGCTCAAGCGGCTGGTCACGGGCGTGCTCGTGCCGTTCGTGATCTTCGAGGTCGCGTACACCTTCTTCAAGAGGTGGGCGGACGACGATCCGACGCAGCCGATCAGCCTGCTCGACCCCTGGTATCTCACCTGGTTCCTGGCCGCGCTGTTCGTCTGGCGGATGACCACTCCGCTGTGGAAGCTGGTGCGCTGGCCGATTCCGCTGTCGATCGCGATCGCGGTGCTCGCCTCGATCTCGCCCGACATCGGCGACGACCTCGATCTGCAGCGCGTCCTGCAGTTCCTGCCTTTCTTTGTCATCGGCCTGTTCATGAAGCCGGAGCACTTCCAGCTCGCGCGGCGTCGTGAGGTCAAGCTGCTTTCCATTCCGGTCTTCGCTTGCGCACTGCTGCTCGCGTACTGGGCGGGGCCGCGGATGACGTCGGCGTGGTTCTACCACCGGGACAGCGCGCAGGAGTTGGGCGCGCCGTGGTGGAGCGGTGTCGTGATGACGCTCGCGCTGCTCGGGTGCTCGCTGGTCCTCGTGGCGTGCTTCTTCGCCTGGGTGCCCAAGCGGAAGATGTGGTTCACGGTGCTTGGCGCAGGCACGCTGTACGGCTACCTGCTGCATGGCTTCCTCGCGAAGGGGTCCCGTTTCTGGGGCTGGTTCGACGAGTACGAGTGGCTGCACAAGCCGCTCGGTGAGGTTTTCGTGACCGTGGTCGCGGCTGCGGTCGTCACTGCGCTGTGCACGCCGCCTGTGCAGCGGGCGTTCCGCTTTGCGATGGAGCCGAAGATGGAGTGGGCGTTCAAGCGGGACGCCGCGGCGATCGCGCGGCATCGGCGCTGACGCCGGAGGGCTGCATTCAGCGGCGGAGTGAGAGGGACAGGGCCTCCGCCGCTATGTGTGTGACCGCCTCGCGGGTGGCGTGGGCGAGGAGTTCCGTGTTGATCTCGCCGCCGGCCGCGAGGTGACGGTCGTACGGGAGCAGGTGGACGGTCGCGCCGGTGGCGCGGAGTTTCTGGACGGCCTTGTCGATGTCGAGGCCTCCGTGCGGGACCGCCTCCGTGAGGACGACGACCGTGCCCGCGACGACCTGCCGGGGCAGGCCCGCCATCCACTGCAGTACGGAGTGGGTGCTGGCCACGCCCTCGAACGTGGCGGGGGCCACCAGGACCCGGGAGTGCGCGGCGGAGAGCGCGGTGCGGGCCACCTCTGCGGGCAGCGTCTCGCAGTCCACGACGGTCACCCCGAAGTAGCGGCGCAGCGCCACCATGGCCTTCTCGTACGCCTTGGTGTCGATCATCGCGCCGACCTCGCCCTTGCTGCCGGGCAACAGCCAGGCGTTGTCGGGGAGTTGGACGAGATAACCGGTGACGTCGAGCAGGGACATGGACGGTTCGAGCATCTCGGCGAGGTCCCGGACCGTCCAGCGCAGCGAGGGCGCGCCGAGTCGGAACGGCAGCGTGCCGAGCGCCGGGTCGGCCTCTACGAGGAGCACCGGGTCGTGGCGGTAGTGCGCGTACGTCCGGCCGAGCAGTGCCGAGACGGTGGACTTGCCGGCGCCGCCGCGGATCGACGTGACGGCGATCTGGCGTCCGGTGGCCACTGGCTGCTGCAGCGTCTCGGCGGTACGCGAGGCCTCGGCGACCTCGCGCGCGGCCGACGAGGAGACAGTGCGGCGCACGGCGCGCAGGGCGCGGCCGACGAGCGGTTCGCCGTGGCGCGGCTTGCGGCGGGTCCCGGCGAGCGAGTCGTCCACGACCGGCAGCGAGCTGAACGTGCCGCGCACGGGGGCGGACCCGGGCGGGGCGTACGGGGACTGGGGCGGTGCAGGTGCTGCTGGTGCCTGTGTCGGGGCCTGCACCGGGGCCTGCGTCGGGGCCTGGGGCTGGGGCTGGGGCTGGGGTGGCGCCGGGGCCTGCGGCGGCTGGGCGGCCGGGAGCGGCGGCGCGGCCGAGGCGTCCGGGGCTGAGGACGGCAGCGGCACGGACGGCACCGGTACGGACGGGATGACCGCCGTCACCTCACCCTGAGCCGGAGCGGCCTGGACGGGCGGCAGCGGCGCGGACGCCGGCACAGCCGACGGCACCGGAGCAGGAGCAGGAGCTGGAACCTGGGCAGGGGCAGGGGCCGGAGCAGAGACAGGCGCCGGGGCCGGGGCCGGAGCAGCGGCAGGGGCAGCAGCCGCAGCAGGAACCGCAGCAGGAACCGTAGTGGGGGCGGGAGTTGGCGCCGGAGCAGGTGGCGGGGCCGGCTCGGCGAAGTCGTCGAGTACGGGGCGGGCCGCGGTGTCCGACCGGTCCGCCGGCTTCGCCAGGGACGGTCCGGGCACGCCCCCACCGCGTACCGCGGCCGTGCCCGGGGCCGTGGTCTGCTCGGGCCGGTCCTGGTCTCCGTTCGGCATCATGTCCCTCTCCCCTGCTGCCCGTTCAGGATCCGCCGAGCAGGTGCGCGTACACACCGAAGACTCCGACCGTGAGCGGCAACAGGCCGACCACTCCGATCGATTCGACCAGGTCGGCCGCGCGCCGCAGCCGCTGCGCGAGTGGCGGCGCGGGCTGCAGGACGAGGGCGAACAGGGGCAGGGCCGCGGCCAGGCCGAGCAGCAGGAGCGGCCCGGGGCCGTCCGTCTCGCGCAGCCAGAGCACGGCGAGCCGTACGACGAGGACCGCGGCGGCCGCGAACACCGCGACGACCTCGACGGCCAGCGGGAACGCGCGGGCCCTGGCGAGCAGGACCACGGCGGTGACCGCGGTGGCCAGGACCGTCCACGGCGTGGGCGCGACCGAGGTGAGCAGCCAGCCCGCGGCCGCCGCCGAGCCCGCCGTGAGGACGGTGGCGACGACGAGGCCGCGGTGGGTGTCGGCGAGCGCGTCGGCGACGTGGTGGCGGCTGACCGAACTGCCCGCCGAGCGGCGGTCGTCGATGGCCGTCAGGCCGGTGGCGCGCAGCGCGACCCGGGGCAGCAGGCCGAGCAGCACGACCGAGGCGAGCGCGAGCAGGGCGCCGAGGCGGGCCGGTTCGGCGTCGACGGCGAGCGCGGCCAGTTCCCACAGCGCCGTGAGCGCCGCGGTGGCGCCCGCGCCGACGAGACCGGCCCGCGCGAACGGCGTGCGGAGTCCGAGGAGCAGCAGGCCGAGCGCGACGGCGACCGCGGTGACGGCGAGCCGGGCCGCGCCGGGCAGTGCGTGCGCGTCGGCCAGGGTCCAGGCCCCGGCCGCGGCGAGCAGGGCGGCGATGAGCAGCAGTACGGCGGCGAGCCCGCGATTGCCACGGCCGGCGACAGCGGCCCCTGCCCCTGCCTCTGCACCTGTCCCTGCCCCGGTGCGCGCGGTGAGCGCGCCCGCCGCGGCGAGGACGAGGGCGGCGCCGAGCAGCCCGTACGCCACCGGGGCCGCCGGGTACGCGGCGCGGGCGAACAGGGTCGTCACGGCGGCCAGGAGGAGGCTCGCGGCGGCGGCGACCGGGCGGCGCGCGGCGGGCCGCCAGCGCCAGGTCCGCAGGTCGAGGCGGCCGGACGGCTCCGGCGTCGACGCGGGCGCGTGCGCCTGCGCTCGCGCCGGCGTGCCCGAGGACGTCAGCCCGGGTGCGCCGCCCGACGTGTCCACCCCGCCCACCACGTTCACCACGCGCGGGAACCTATCATCGCCAACCCCTTTGACCTGCTGGGCAGTTGAGCCCTTGCGCCGTTCGTCATGCGTCGTCCCCGAGTCCGAGGAGCGCGCGCATGTCGGCGTACTTGCGCGTGAGCCTCGCCCTGGTCGGCTCGTCCAGGACGGCGAGCCTGGCCGGATCGGCATTGTGCGCGAGATCGGCGGTTTTGACGAGGGCGGCGCCGGGCGTCGCGAGGATGCGGTCGGCGTAGGCCCGCGGCGTCTCGCCGCTGCGCTTGGTGAGGGCCAGGACGATGTCCTTCGTACGGGCCGACAGCGGGGCGTCGGCCAGCCACTGCTCGGTGAGGGCTGCGTCCTCGATCGCGTCGTGCAGCCAGGCCGCGGCGATCTGTTCCGCGTCGCCGCCGCGGGCGCGCACTCCGTGGGCGACGGCCGCCAGGTGCTCGGCGTAGGGGCGGCCCGCCTTGTCGGTCTGCGCGGCGTGCGCCTCGCGGGCGAGGGCCTCGACCTCGGCCAGGCTCAGCCGTCGCTGCTGCCGCTCCATCCCGCGCCCCCTTCCGCGCAGTCCGGCTGCGCGTCCCTGCCCGGCATTCTCCCGTACGCGGCCGACGGGCCCGGCACCGGTCCCTCGGTTTCCGCTGCCCCGGGGACTGTCCGAGTCCTTTGGTAATCTAAGTATTGACGCGTTCTTGACGCTCCCTTTGCCTGCGGAGGGAGCGTCACGCATGCGGCACCGACCGCGCACGACCCGACTCGGAGGTACGGCCCATCGGACACGCAGACACCTTGATCGCCATGGGCGGGGCTTTCCTCGCCGCCGCAGTCCTCGCCCGCCTCGGGGGCCGGATCGGACTGCCCACCATCCCGCTCTTCATCCTGGCCGGGATCCTCCTCGGCCCGCACACGCCCGGCGTCGTGCTGCTCTCCGACCCGCACGAGCTGGAGATGCTCTCGGCACTCGGCCTGGTGCTGCTGCTCTTCTACCTGGGCCTCGAGTTCCACCTGGACGACCTCAAAGCGGGCGGCCGCAAGATGGCCCTCGCCGGCGGGACGTATCTCGTGCTGAACGTCGGCGCGGGCCTGGGCTTCGGATTCGCCCTCGGCTGGGGCACCTCCGAGGCGCTGGTCCTCGCCGGGGTGCTCGGCATCTCGTCGTCGGCGATCGTCACCAAAGTCCTGGTGGACACGGGCCGGCTCGGCAACCCCGAGACCAAGCCGATCCTCGGGATCATCGTGGTCGAGGACGTGTTCCTCGCCCTCTATCTGGCCGCGCTCCAGCCCATCCTGTCCGGCGCCGACAGCCTCTCCTCGGCCCTGCTCGACGGCGGCAAGGCCTTCGGCTTCCTGCTCCTGCTCGCGCTCGCCGCGCGGTTCGGCACGAAGCTGGTCGGCCGGCTCATCCACACCCCGGACGACGAGCTGCTCGTCATCTCCTTCCTCGGCGCGGCCGTGTTCCTGGCCGGCGTCTCCGAGTGGTTCGGGGTCGCGGACGCGATCGGCGCTTTCATGGTCGGCCTGATGCTCGGCTCCACGAGTTCGGGCGAGCGCATACGGAAGCTGGTCCACCCCTTGCGGGACGCCTTCGGCGCGATCTTCTTCTTCGCCTTCGGCCTCTCCATCGACCCGGGAGACCTGCCGGTGGTGCTGTGGCCGGTCCTCGCCGCGGTCGCGCTGACCCTCCTCATGAACGTCCTCGCGGGCCTCGCCGCTGCGAAGGTGTACGACTTCGGGGCCGGGCCCGCGGCGAACATCTCCACGACGCTGCTCGCGCGCGGGGAGTTCGCGCTGATCCTCGCCACGATGGCCGCTGCCGCGGGCTTGGACGAGCGGCTGTCTCCGTTCATCGCGGGGTACGTGTTGCTGCTTGCCGTTCTCGGGCCCCTTGCGGCGGGGCGGTCGCCTGGCCGGCGGGGGGTTCCTGTGGGGTTGCCCGAAGGGCGGGTCGGCGCCGGGGTGTGAGTCTCTGATCGCCGTGGGGGGTGCGGTTTCGTCGCCGGGTGCGGGCCGGTGGTCCGTCCTCGCGCAGTTCCCCGCGCCCCTGAAGGCGTGCGGCTGCGCCGCTGCCTTCTCGGGGAGAGCGCGGCGAAGCCGCAAGCTCTCAGGGGCGCGGGGAACTGCGCGACCGGCCCACGACGGCCCGCACCCGGCGACGAAACCGCACCCCGCAGACGGGACCCCGCCTACGCGTCCCGACAGATCAGCAACAGCGCCCGGTCGTCGTTGACGTCCTTCGCCACCGCCTCGATGAGGTGCCACGCCGCCCCGTGGAAGCCGCCGGCGACATAGCGGTCGGCCTCGCCGGTGAGTCGGTCGATGCCCTCGGAGAGATCCCGGTCGGACGTCTCCACCAGGCCGTCGGTGAACAGCATCAGTACGTCGCCGGGGCGCAGGCACCCCTTCACCGGGTCGAACTGCGCCCCGTCGTACACCCCGAGGAGCGGGCCCTCGGCGGACTTCTCCTCCCAGCGGCCCGTGCCGGCGTGCAGCTGGACGGCGGGCGGGTGGCCCGCGGAGAGCAGCTCGTAGTCCCCGGAGTCCAGGTCGAGGGCGAGGTGGATGGAGGTCGCGAAGCCCTCGTCCCAGTCCTGGCGGAGCAGATAGCCGTTGGCGGCGGGCAGGAACGCGTGCGGTGGCAGCGAGCCGAGCAGCCCGCCGAAGGCGCCGGAGAGCAGCAGTGCACGGGAGCCGGCGTCCATGCCCTTGCCGGAGACGTCGGTGAGGACGACCTCCAACGTACGGCCGCCGCTGGTGCGCGCGGCCACCACGAAGTCGCCGGAGAACGACTGCCCGCCGGCCGGCCGCAGCGCCATCTCGCGGTGCCAACCGGGCGGCAGCTGGGGCAGCTTGCTCTGGGTCTTGATGCGCTCGCGCAGGTCGAACAGCATCGTGCCGCCGCGCCGCCACGGCACCCCGACCCGGCTGCGGAACTGCGCCAGGACGAGCCCGAAGAACCCGCAGGCCGCGATGGTCAGGACGATGCCGGGCGTGACCCGCGAGGGCCCTTCGGTGTACGGGCCGAGCTGCACCGACTCGACGATCAGGGCGACGGCGGCCGTCGCGTACAGGCCGAGCAGGCTGGCCGGGCGGAGCAGCAGCCCGCCCGCGACGATCGGCACGACGAGCAGGGCGGGCGAGATCCACACCGGCATGGCGAGCGTGCCGACGGCGATCACCGGGATGGTCAGGAGCAGCCCGACCAGGGCGATCCAGTCGGAGCCGTCGCCGCGGAAGTAGTCGACACCGGATTTGCGCAGGCCGATGCGGGCCCGGTGCAGACGCTTGCGCAGCCGGGCCGGGAACGTCTCCGCTGCCGCGCGCCGCTCGGGGTCGCGGCCGCTCCTATGTCGTAGGGCCATTGCTCGCGGACTCTATACAGGCTCGGCTCGGATGCGCACGGGTGGCCCCGGTTGTCCCTCGGTCGAGCGGGCGGCGGAACCCGCGCGTGACGGTCGAAAATGCCTCGCTCCCGGCGCGAGGGCGTTGATAGGCATGGGCCCATGACGACTGAGGTGCGTGTGCTGCAGCCCGACGACTGGGACCGCTGGTTCAGTAACCTGGAGCTCGCCTTCGGCACGCGGGAGGCCGCGGAGGAGCGGGAGTTCGACCGTTCCGTGACCGAGTGCGAGCGGTCCATCGGCGTCTGGGACGGCGGCGAGGTGGTGGGCACGGCGGGTGCGTTCTCGTTCCGCCTCTCCGTGCCGGGCGGCGCCCTGGTCCCCGCGGCCGGCGTCACCATGGTGAGCGTCGCGCCCACGCACCGGCGGCGCGGCCTGCTCACGTCGATGATGCGCCGTCAGCTCGACGACGTACGCGCCCTCGGCGAACCCCTGGCCGTGCTCACCGCGTCCGAGCCCGCGATCTACGGCCGGTTCGGGTACGGCGCGGCCACGCAGCGGATGAGCGCGGAGATCCAGTCGGCCCGCGTGCGGCTCCAACTGCCGCCCGGCGCCGAGGAGATCGGGCTTCGGCTCGCCGACCCGGCGGCCGTGCTGCCGCGGTGCGAGGAGCTGTACGCGCGGCAGGTGCCGAAGCGGCCCGGCATGCTGGCGCGCCTGCCCGGCTGGGAGCGCAAGGGCGTCCTGGACCCGGCGGAGGAGCGCGGCGGCGGCACGGCGCTGCAGTGCGTACTCGCGGAGCGCGCGGGCGAGTTGGTGGGGTACGCCCGCTATCACGTGCAGCCCGAGTGGGTGGGGACCGTCCCGGAGGGCGCGGTGCGGCTGCGCGACCTGGAGGCCGAGGACCCGGCGGCGTACGCGGCGCTGTGGCAGTACCTCTTCGACCTGGACCTGACGTCGAAGGTGGTGCTGCGCAACCGGCCCGCGGACGACGCCTGGCAGCTCCTCGTCTCCGACATCCGGCGCTGCTCGGTGCGGGTCGAGGACGGTCTGTACGTACGCCCGGTCGACGTCGGCGCGGCCCTCGAAGCCCGGACGTACGCCACGGACGTGGACGTGGTCCTGGAGGTGACGGACGACTTCTGCCCCTGGAACACCGGCCGTTGGCGGCTCTCCGGCGGCCCGAAGGGCGCGGTCTGCGCACGCACCGACGACCCGGCCGAACTCACCCTGTCCGTACGGGAGTTGGGCGCCGCCTACCTCGGCGGGGTCTCGCTCGGCGCGCTCGCGGCGGCGGGCCGGGTGCGCGAGGAGCGGCGGGGCGCACTCGCCCAGGCCGCCACGGCCTTCGCCTCCCCGGTCGCACCGTGGCTGCCGCACGGGTTCTGAACTCGACGGGCCCGTACGGGGGTTGGGCCTAGCGCTGTTGGCAGCCCGGACACCAGAAGAGGTTGCGGGCGGCGAGATCGGCGGTGCGGATCTCGCCGCCACAGATGTGGCAGGGCTGGTTCGCCCTGCGGTAGACGTAGACCTCGCCGCCGTGGTCGTCGACGCGCGGCGGGCGGCCCATCGCCTCCGGGGTGTGCTCGGGGCGGACGGTGTCGATGCGGTTGAGCCGCACGCCCTCCCGCATGAGTCCGACGAGATCGTCCCAGATCGCGGCCCACTCGTCGTACGAGAGATCCCTGCCCAGGCGGTACGGATCGATGCCGTGCCGGAAGAGGACCTCCGCGCGGTAGACGTTGCCGACGCCGGCGATGACCTTCTGGTCCATGAGGAGCGCGGCGACCGTGGTGCGGGAGCGGGAGATCCGCTTCCACGCCTTGTCCGGGTCGTTCGTGACGCCGTCGACGGGGCGCAGCGGGTCGGGGCCGAGGCGCTCGTGTATCGCCTGCTTCTCGGCGTCCGTGATGAGCGCACAGGTCGTGGGCCCGCGCAGGTCCGCGTACGCGGTGGGGCCGACGAGGCGGAGGCGGACGGTGTCCGTGGGCGGCGGGGCCGGTACGTCGCCGAAGTTCAGCTTGCCGAAGAGGCCGAGGTGGATGTGGACGTGACCGGCGGGGCCGAAGCCGAGGAAGAGGTGTTTGCCGTGGGCGTCGGCGGTGTCCATCGCCTGGCGGTCGAGGAGGGCGGCGGCGTCGCTGAACTTGCCTTGCGGGCTGGTCGCCCGGAGCTTGTGGTCCAGGAAGCGGGCTCGGTGGTCCTCGGCGAGGCGGTGGATGGTGTGCCCCTCGGGCACGGCGGTCTCCTTACACGTTTCCTGTTACACGTTTCCTGTCCGGGTGCGGCTCCGGGGCACGGATTTGATCCCCTCCCGCCCCTTCCCGAAAGACTGCCGTCGGCACGGGGGCCAGCCCCCGGACCCCCGCTCCTCAAACGCCGGAGGGGCTGAATTTGGGCGACGATACGTGCCCCGATAGGGGCGCGGGGAACTGCGCGACCAGCCACGACGGCGCGGCAGTCGGAAAACGGCCGGGGGTCCGGGGCGGAGCCCCGGGACCGGTCGGGTTACGGCTGCTGCGGGTGGTGGGCCGGGATCGGGGGCAGCTCGCCCGTCGTCTCGTACGCCGACAGCATCTCGATGCGCCGCGTGTGGCGCTCCTCGTCGGAGTACGGGGTCGACAGGAAGATCTCCACGAACTTCGTCGCCTCGTCGAGGGTGTGCATCCGGCCGCCGATCGACACCACGTTGGCGTTGTTGTGCTCACGGCCGAGCGCGGCGGTCTGCTCGCTCCAGGCGAGGGCGCAGCGGACGCCCTTGACCTTGTTCGCGGCGATCTGCTCGCCGTTGCCGGAGCCGCCGATCACGATGCCGAGGGCCTCCGGGTCCGCGGCCGTCTTCTCGGCGGCGCGGAGGCAGAACGGCGGGTAGTCGTCCTGGGCGTCGTAGATGTGGGGACCGCAGTCCACGGGCTCGTGGCCGTGGGCCTTGAGCCACTCGACGAGGTGGTTCTTGAGTTCATAGCCGGCATGATCCGAGCCGAGGTACACGCGCATGCGTCTGAGTGTGGCACGGCGGGAGGCCCGCGGCTGCCCCGGGTCGGGGCCCGGCCCCATGCACGACAACGATCCGGAATCAAGTCTTCCGTATCTCGCGGTCAGAGGTTTGAATGCATGGGCTCGTAACCCGAGAACTTAAGGATTCGTCCATGACCTCGCAACCGTCCCTTGCGAAGCAA
>NZ_JASCIQ010000049.1 GCF_029968035.1 Streptomyces cavernicola
GCTGACTTGGGCCCCTTGCCCCGGGGCTGCCGCCCCCGGGCCTGCCTCGGGGCTCCGCCCGGGACCCCGTCTCGGGGGCCAGCCCCCGGAGCCCCCGCTCCTCAAACGCCGGAGGGGCTAACTTTGGCCCCTTGCCCCCCGCCCCGGGGCGGACCCCGCCGGAGGGGCTGGATTTAGACCCGGCAGGGGCTGGTCTTTCAGGGGCGCGGGGAACTGCGCGATCAGCCCCGACGGCGCGGCAGCCGAGAACGAACCGGGGTCCGGGGCGCAGCCCCGAACCAGGGGCGCGGGGAACTGCGCGATCAGCCCCGACGGCGCGGCAGCCGAGAACGAACCGGGGTCCGGGGCGCAGCCCCGAACCAGGGGCGCGGGGAACTGCGCGACCAGCCCCAACGGCGCGGCAGCCGAACGACAACCGGAGTAGGAGGGCGAAGCCCCGAACCGGCCGGGGCCAGGGCCAGGGGCGAAGCCCCGAAGCGGGGTCCAGGGGCGGCAGCCCCGGGGAGTGGGGGGCCTGGGGGCGCAGTCCCCGGAGTCGTCCGCTGAGGACTTTCGGGAAGGGGCGGGGAGGGGAAGAAAAAAGTCTCAGCCCAACGACCGCTCCCGCGTCTCCGGCAAAGCCAAAACGCACAGCAACGACACCACAGCCATAGCCGACACGTACCACCCCACCGCCCCCGACCCGAAAGCCCCCTGCAACCGCGTAGCGACCAGCGGAGCAACCGCCCCACCCGCAACCCCGCCCAGGTTGTAGGCGAACGAAGCCCCCGAGTACCGCACCCGAGCCCCGAACAGCTCCGGCAGGTACGCCCCCATCGGCCCGTACACCACACCCATGCAGAACAGCGCACCGCCGAGCGCGATTGCGATGAGGACCGGCCGCTCGGTGTCCATCAGCGGGAAGAGGACGAGCCCCCACACCACCGCGAGCCCACTTCCCGCCAGCACCAGGCGGCGCCGGCCGCCCGCGTCGGAGCGGGTCGCCGCGAACCAGGTGCCGGCCGCGAGGAACACGCAGGCCACCATGGAAAGGCCGAGCATCGTGTTCCGGGGGACGCCGAGCGTGTTCGTCCCGTACGCGAGGCAGTAGGTGGTGGCCGTGTAGAACAGGCCGTACGCGACGACCATGCCGCCGGCGCCGAGCAGCAGCTCGCGCGGGTGCCGCTTGAACACCTCGAGCGCGGGCGCCTTGCTGGCCTCCTGAGCGGCCATCACGCGCGCGAACACCGGCGTCTCGCTGATCTTCAGGCGGACGAACAGGCCGACCGCGACCAGCAGGAACGAAAGCAGGAACGGCACGCGCCAGCCCCAGCTGCGGAACGCCTCGTCGTCGAGGACGGAGGAGAGCAGCCAGAAGATGCCGGTCGCCGCGAAGAATCCCACGGACGGGCCGAGTTGGGGGAACGCGGCGAACATGCCGCGTCTGCCGCGCGGCGCGTGTTCCACGGCGAGCAGCGCAGCCCCGCCCCACTCGCCGCCGAGCCCGACGCCCTGCAGGAAGCGGAGCAGTACGAGCAGCAGCGGCGCCCAGATGCCCCACGTTCCGTAGCCGGGCAGCAGGCCGACGAGGGCCGTGGAGAGCCCCATCAGGAGCAGCGAGGCGACCAGGACGGACTTGCGGCCGACCCGGTCCCCGAAGTGCCCGAAGACCAGCGAGCCGATGGGGCGCGCCGCGAAGGCCACCGCGTACGTGGAGAACGCCGCGAGCGTGCCGTTGACCGGCGACAGGTTGGGGAAGAAGGCGTCGTTGAGGACGAGCGCGGCGGCCGTTCCGTAGACGTAGAAGTCGTAGAACTCGATGGCGGTGCCGATGAAGCTGGCCACCGCCACGCGGCGCAGGCTCTCCGGACTCTCGTTGCTCGCGTCGCTCTTGTCGCTCGCGTCCGTGGGAGCCGCGCCGGTGGCGGTCTTGCTGGTGGAGGGGTCGTCGTCGATCACGTCGGCACTGTGGCGATCGGTGTACCGTGCAGTCAATACGTGGGACGGCTGGTCCCGGATACTGAGACCGTATCGATGCCTGCGGCACCCCTCGGGCCGATCCTCAGCGGTACGCCAGATACTTCCGGCGCAGGTCCCGGAACTCCGCCAACTCGTCCTGCCAGGCGGCCACCACCTCGTCCGGGCCCGCGCCCGCGTCGATCATCGTGCGCACCTGCGTCGAACCGGTGAGCTTGTCGATCCAGTTGTCGCTGCGCCAGGCGAACCCGTCCCAGCTCCGCTTCGCCGTCACCAGGAGCCCGATCCCGGTCGCCACCGCGTCGAACGCCTCCCGGTCATGGACGTGCAGCTGCACTCCGCCGATCGTCTTGCCCTGGAACTTGGAGAACGTCGGCGCGAAGTACGCCTCCCTGAAGTGCACGCCGGGCAGGCCGAGTTCGTTCGCCGCCTGCGCCCACCTGCGGTCGATCCCCTCCGCGCCAAGGAGCTCGAACGGCCGCGTCGTGCCCCGCCCCTCCGACAGGTTCGTGGCCTCGAAGAGACAGGTGCCCGCGTACACCAGAGCCGTCTCGGGCGTCGGCATGTTCGGGCTCGGCGGTACCCACGGCAGCCCCGAGGAGTCGTAGAAGTCGTCCCGGCGCCAGCCCGACATCAGCACCGTGTCGAGCTCCACCGGCCGCTCCAGGAACTCCCCGTTGAACAGCCGCGCCAGCTCCGCCACCGTCATCCCGTGCGCCTGCGCGATCGGCTCGCGCCCCACGAACGTCGCGAACTCCTTGTGCAGTACGGGCCCTTCGGCCGACCTGCCGGACACCGGGTTCGGCCGGTCCAGGACCACGAACCGCTTCCCGGCCAGCTCGGCTGCGCCCATGCAGTCGTAGAGCGTCCAGATGTACGTGTAGAAGCGCGAGCCCGCGTCCTGGATGTCGAAGACGACGGTGTCCACGCGCACTTCCGTGAAGATGTCCGCCAGTGCCTGCCCGTCCGTGTGGTACGTGTCGAACACCGGCAGGCCCGTCGCCGGGTCGTCGTACCGGCCCTCCGAACTGCCCGCCTGCCCTGTGCCGCGGAAGCCGTGCTCGGGCCCGAACACCGCGACCAGGTCCACGCGTTCGTCCGCGTGCATCACGTCCACGATGTGCCGGACGTCGCGGTTCACGCCGGTCGGGTTGGTGACGATGCCGACGCGCTCGCCGGCCAGGAGCCCGTAGCCGTCGTCGGCGAGCCGCTCGAATCCGGTGCGCAGCCGGTGCCGGGCCGTGGGGTCCGCGACGAGGGCGGGGGAGGAGGCGGCGGCGGTCGCGGCGACCGCTCCCGTACCGGTGGCGAGCAGGCTCCGTCTGGAGAGATTCATTCCGTGACCTCCGTGACATCGATGAGCGCGGCGGCTGACATGCGCACGCACGCTACTGCGCCCCCGCCCCGCGCGGAACGAACCCGGCGCGGACCGTCGCGTCCGGCCCCTTCCCCCGTGGCATACCGACTGGTTAGTCTGCGATCGCGCAGAGCCAGTCCGAGAGGGGAGAGACCAGGGTGGAGAGCATGCGGGACAAGGCAGTCGTGGTCACGGGGGCGGGGGCCGGCATCGGCGCCGCCCTGGCCCGCCGGTTCGCGGCCGAGGGCGCGCGGGTGGCCGTCAACGACCTGGACGCGGACAAGGCGAAGGCCGTCGCCGAGGAGATCGGCGCCGTCGCGGTGCCCGGTGACGCCTCCGCGATCGTCGAGCCCGCGCGCGAGGCGCTCGGCGGCGTGGTCGACGTGTACTGCGCCAACGCGGGCCTAGCCTCCGGCGGTACCGAGGCCGCCGACGAACAGGTGTGGGCCACGGCCTGGGACGTGAACGTGATGGCTCATGTCCGTGCCGCGCACGCCCTGTTGCCCGGCTGGCTGGAGCGCGGCGAGGGCCGCTTCGTCTCCACCGTGTCGGCCGCGGGCCTGCTCACCATGGTCGGCGCCGCCCCGTACAGCGTCACCAAGCACGGCGCGTACGCCTTCGCCGAGTGGCTCTCGCTGACGTACAGGCACCGCGGGATCAAGGTGCACGCGATCTGCCCGCAGGGTGTGCGCACCGACATGCTGACCGCGTCGGGCTCGGCCGGTGAACTCGTCCTCGCGCCCAGCGCGATCGAGCCGGAGGACGTCGCCGAGGCCCTCTTCGCGGGCATCGCGGACGACCGCTTCCTGATCCTGCCGCACCCGGAGGTCGCGGGATACTACGCAGCGCGCGCCGCGGACCCCGACCGCTGGCTCGGCAACATGAACCACATCCAGCAGAAGTGGGAGGCGGCCCAGTGACCGACCCGGCCCCGAACGGGATCTACGCCGCCAAGCCCTGGCTCGACCGGCTCAGCGAGGCGCAGCGCGCCCCCGTCGAACCGCCGCCCTCCGTCGTGCACGCCTTCCGCGCCGCCGTCGCGAAAGCCCCGCGGCACACCGCCCTCGCCTACTTCGACGGCCGGCTCTCGTACGCCGAGACGGACGCGCTCAGCGACTCCGTCGCCGGACACCTCGCGGCCCGTGGCCTCGGCCCCGGCGACCGGGTGGCGATCATGCTGCAGAACACCCCGCACTTCGTCCTCGCCCTGCTCGGCGCCTGGAAGGCCGGGGCCACCGTCGTCCCCGTCAACCCGATGTACAAGGCGGGCGAGGTCCGGCACGTCCTGCACGACGCCGAGGTCGCCGCGCTCGTCTGCTCCGACCGCGCCTGGGACGCGTACCTGCGCGAGACCGCCGCCGAATCCCCGGTACGGATCGTGCTCACCGCCTGCGAACTCGACCTGCAGAGCCGCGGCGACGCCCGCGTCCTCGGCTTCGAACGGCTCCCGCAGCCGGCCGACGCCGACGACCTCCTCACCGTCGCCCGCGCCGGCGCCGAACCGCCCGAGGACCGCGAACCGGCCGCCGACGGCGTGGCGTTGATCAGCTACACCTCTGGCACCAGCGGCACCCCCAAGGGCGCCATGAACCTGCACGGCAACATCACGTACAACGCCGAACGGCAGCGCGGCGGGCACGGTATCGCCGAGGGCGCGACCTACTTCGCGCTCGCGCCGCTCTTCCACATCACCGGCATGGTCTGCGAGCTCGCCGCCTGCTTCGCCAACGCGGGCACCCTCGCCCTCGCGTACCGCTTCGACGCGGGCGTCGTCCTGGACGCGTTCCTCGAGCACCGGCCCGCCTATACCGTCGGCCCGTCCACCGCGTTCATGGCGCTCGCCGCGCACCCGGACGTCAGCCGCGACCACTTCTCCTCGTTCGAGGTGATCTCCTCCGGCGGCGCCCCGCTGCCGCCCGCCCTGGTGGAGAAGTTCCGCGCCGGCTTCGGCCCGTACATCCGCAACGGCTACGGGCTCACCGAGTGCACCGCGCCCTGCGCCTCCGTGCCGCCGCAGCACGAGGCGCCCGTCGACCCGGCCTCCGGGACGCTGTCCGTGGGCCTTCCCGGGCCGGACACGGTCGTACGGATCGTCGACGAGAACGGCGCCGACGTGCCCTTCGGCGAGCCCGGCGAGATCGCGGTCACCGGCCCGCAGGTCGTCCCCGGCTACTGGCGCCGCGCAGAGGCCACCCAGGACACCTTCCCCCAGGGCGAGTTGAGGACCGGCGACATCGGCTTCATGGACGCCGACGGCTGGCTCTACGTCGTCGACCGCAAGAAGGACATGATCAACGCCTCCGGCTTCAAGGTCTGGCCCCGCGAGGTCGAGGACGTCCTCTACGGCCACCCCGCCGTCCGCGAGGCCGCCGTCGTCGGTGTGCCCGACAGCTACCGCGGCGAGTCCGTGAAGGCGTACGTCAGCCTGCGCCCCGGCGCGAGCGCGGATCCGGACGAGCTCGGCGCGTACTGCAAGGAGCGGCTCGCCGCGTACAAGTACCCGCGCGAGGTGGAGATCCTGCCGGAGCTCCCGAAGACCACGAGTGGGAAGATCCTCCGACGGGAACTGCGTTCCCACCCGTAGATCGCATACGGTGCCCACCCGACAGCAGACGTACGTATGAAAGGCAGGTGGCGGCCATGGCCAAGGTGACGGAGTCCGACGCCGGCACGCCCGTCCCCCAGCGGCTCCTGGCCGCCGCCACCCGGCTCTTCGCCGAGCAGGGCTACGACCGCACCTCCGTGCAGGAGATCGTCGAGGCGGCAGGCGTCACCAAGGGCGCGCTGTACCACTACTTCGGCTCCAAGGAAGACCTGCTGCAGGAGGTCTACGCGCGTGTGCTGCGCCTCCAGCAGGAGCGCCTCGACGCGTACGCGGACTCGGACGCCCCTGTCGAGCAGCGGTTGCGGGACGCCGCCGCGGACGTCGTCGTCACCACCATCGAGAACCTCGACGACACCCGGATCTTCTTCCGCTCCATGCACCACCTGAGCCCCGAGAAGAACAAGCAGGTGCGCGCCGAACGCCGCCGCTACCACGAGCGGTTCCGCGCCCTGATCGAAGAGGGCCAGGAGGCGGGAGTCTTCGCCACCGCCACCCCGGCCGACCTCGTCGTGGACTACCACTTCGGCTCGGTCCACCACCTGCCGACCTGGTACCGCGAGGACGGCCCGCTCACGCCGCAGCAGGTCGCCGATCACCTCGCCGACCTGCTGCTGCGCTCGCTGCGCCCCTGACCTCCGGGACTACAGGTACTGCTTGAACTCCCGCCGGGCGAGGGAGCGTTGGTGCACCTCGTCCGGCCCGTCCGCGAGCATCAGCGTGCGCGCCGAGGCCCACAGCTCGGCCAGCGGGAAGTCCTGGCTGACACCGCCCGCGCCGTGCAGCTGCACCGCGCGGTCGATGATGTCGACGACCGTGCGCGGAGTGGCGATCTTGATGGCCTGGATCTCGGTGTGCGCGCCCTTGTTGCCGACCGTGTCCATCAGCCAGGCCGTCTTCAGGACGAGCAGCCGCAGCTGCTCCACCGCGACCCGGGCGTCCGCGACCCACTCCTGTACGACGCCCTGCTGCGCGAGCGGCTTGCCGAACGCCGTACGGGACACGGCGCGCTTGCACATCAGCTCGATGGCCCGCTCCGCCATGCCGATCAGGCGCATGCAGTGGTGGATACGGCCGGGGCCGAGCCGCGCCTGCGCGATGGCGAAGCCGCCGCCCTCCTCGCCGATCAGGCTGGACACGGGCACCCGCACCTGGTCGAAGACCACCTCGGCGTGCCCGCCGTGCCAGTGGTCCTCGTAGCCGTACACCGTCATCGCGCGCTTCACCGTGAGGCCCGGGGTGTCGCGCGGGACCAGGATCATCGACTGCTGCCGGCGCACGTCCTCGTTGTCCGGGTCGGTCTTGCCCATCACGATGAAGATCTTGCAGTCGGGGTTCATCGCCCCGGAGATGTACCACTTGCGCCCGGTGATGACGTACTCTCCCCCACTCTCGGCTCCGCTCGAGCGGGAGGTACCCCCATCCTCGCGCTCGATCCGGGTCTCGATGTTCGTCGCGTCCGACGAGGCCACCTCGGGCTCCGTCATCGCGAACGCCGAGCGGATCTCACCGGCGAGCAGCGGCTCCAGCCACTGCTTCTTCTGCTGCTCGTCGCCGAACTGCGCGAGCACCTCCATATTGCCGGTGTCCGGGGCCGCGCAGTTCAGCGCCGTCGGCGCCAACTGCGGGGCCCGGCCGGTGATTTCGGCAAGCGGCGCGTACTGCAGGTTGGTCAGCCCGGCCCCGTGCTCGGCGTCCGGCAGGAAGAGGTTCCACAGGCCCTGCCTGCGCGCCTCCGCCTTGAGGTCCTCGACGATCTGCGGGACCTCCCAGGGCGAGTCGAGCTGGGCGTGCTGCTCGTGCAGCACCGGCTGCGCCGGGTACACGTGCTCGTCCATGAAGGCGAGCAGCTTCGTGCGCAGCTCCTCGGTGCGGGCGTCGAATGCGAAGTCCATGGCGGATCAGCCTTCCTGAAGGGAGGTCAGGCCGTGCTCGATGAATTGCGGTACGAGTTCGCCGATGCGGTCGAAGCCGGGGCCGACGGTCTGCCCGAGCGTGTACCGGTAGTGGATGCCCTCGAGGATCACGGCGAGCTTGAACCAGGCGAACGCCGTGTACCAGGCGATCGCCGACACGTCGCGCCCCGAGCGCGCGGCGTACCGCTCGATCAGCTCCCGGGCGTCCGGGTGCCCCGGAGCCGAAGCGGTCGTGGAAATGGGGGAGTTGGGCAGTTCGAGCCGCGCGCTGTACATCGCGAGAAGCCCGAGGTCGGTCAGCGGGTCGCCGAGCGTCGACATCTCCCAGTCGAGGATCGCGGTGATCTGCTCGCGGTCGTCGATCAGGGCGTTGTCGAGCCGGTAGTCGCCGTGCACGACGGTGGCCGCGGGGGAGTGCGGCAGCTGTCGGCCGAGCGCCGCGTGCAGCTCGTCGATCCCCGCGAGGTCGCGGTTGCGGGAGGCGTCCAACTGCTTGCCCCAGCGCCGCAGTTGGCGGTCGAGGAAGCCCTCGGGCCGGCCGAAGTCGCCGAGCCCCACGGCCTCCGGGTCCACCGCGTGCAGCTCGACCAGCGCGTCCACCAGGTTGAAGCAGGCCTTACGGGTCCGCTCGGCCCCGATCGCCGCCAACTCGCCCGCGGTGCGGTACGGCGTGCCCTCCACGAACTTCATCACGTAGAACGGCGAACCGATCACCGACTCGTCCTCGCACAGAAGGACCGCCTCGGGCACCGGCACCGCGGTGTCCCGCAGCGCGCTGATCACCCGGTGCTCGCGCTTCATGTCGTGCGCGGTGGCGAGAACGTGCCCGAGCGGCGGGCGGCGCACCACCCAGCGGTCTTCGCCGTCGGTCACGGTGTACGTGAGGTTCGAGCGCCCGCCCTCGATCAGTCGCCCCTGGAGGGGGCCGTGCACGAGCCCGGGGCGCACGCGGTCGAGATGATCGCGCAGTACGTCGAGATCGAGGCCCGGTGGCTGGTCTGAGGCCATGCTGTCGCTCCCTGAGTGTTGACCCGTGCGTAAGTACTCCCAGGAGCATCATGCCGACCAGTCGGTATGCCGTCTACCCTGTCGGTCGAAAGTGATCGGGCTCTCGCGGGGCGGGGCCGCCGCCCGTCCGGGTCAGGCCGGCCGGGGCGCGGCCGGCCGGGGTGGGGCAACGAGAACCCCCGGGCAACAAGAACCCCCGGGCAACGAGAACCCCCGCCCGCCGCACCCTTCCGGCGGGCTCACACGGGAGAGCCTGCCAGTCGGGGCGGGAGCGGGGGAAGTGCGGTTCGGGCCGACCGTCTCAGTGGTCGTCCCAGTGGCCGTCGTGCGCGGCGTGCCGGTGCCCGTCGTGGAGGTAGTCGACGTGGTCGCCGTGCAGCACCGACTCGTGGCCGCAGTCCTGGCCGTGCTGGTGCGTGTGCTCCTCGTGGGCCTGGTGCTCGGCGGGCTCGCACTCGTCCCAGTGCCCGGCGTGCTCGCGGTGCATGTGGCCGTCGTGCGCGTAGTCCACATGATCGCCGTGGGGGACGGCCGGGTGCCCGCAGCCCTCGCCGTGCGTGTGCTCGTGGGTGGGGTGCTCCAGGTGGAGGGTGGTCATACTGCTCACCTTCGGTGCGTTCCGGGGGTGGGTGACGGCACCAGGCTAGCCCTGTATGCCCGATTAGTCCGTGCGTAACGCCGGGGCGCGGACGGTGCTTTCGGGGGCGCGGGCGGTGTTCCCAGGGGCCCGGGGAACTGCGCACCCCCGCCACGACGGCGCGAAAGCCGAACGGCGCCCCCGCGCAAGGGCGGACCCGGGGAGGGGCGAGCACCCCTCACCGCCCCTCAGCGCACCACGGCCACCGCGAACACCGCGAGCGCGATCGTGCAGCCCACCGCCCCGAACGCCGTCGCCCGGCGCATCGGCCTGGGGCGCGCGCTCGCGAGGGCTCGGATGCGCCGGCCCGCGACCAGCACGAACACCAGCCACAGGACCAGCGAGAGTCCGGCCGCGAGCAGGGCGAGCGGGCCCGAGCCGCCGTTCAGTGCCTGCTTGCCCGCGAGCAGCGCGGCGACCATGAACGACAACGTCGTACGCCGCCACGCGAGTCGGGTCCGCTCCGGCTGAAGTCCGGGGTCTCGCGCGGGGGTTGCGGTCGAGGCGGCCTCGCTCATCCGCGCACCGGGGTGTCGCCGCAGCCTCGTACGCGCACCGGGGCGTCGCTGCCCCCTCGTGCCGGCCGGGTCATCCCTCGGCCCAGTCGAACAGCACGACCACCACCATCGCGAGGGCGACGAGCCCGACCGCCAGGGCGAGCAGCGCGGGGAACCGGGACACCGGCAGGTCCTCGCCGCGGCGCATCGCCAGCTCGCAGCGCACCCAGTGGTTCACGGCCCGCAGCGCGCACAGCACGCCCACCACGAGCAGCGCGAGCGCGAGCGTGATCCGCCACCCCCCGCGCAGGTCCGGCAGGAACTGATCGACGGCGAAACCGCCGCCCACCAGCGCGAGCGCCGTACGGATCCAGGCGAGGAAGGTCCGCTCGTTGGCCAGCGAGAAGCGGTAGTCGGGCGTCTCGCCCTCGTCCCGCACCCGCGCGGGCGCGAACCACAGCCGCAGCGACTCCACGAACCCATTCATTATCCGCACCCTACCCGCGTCCGATCACGCCGCCCCGATCCCGCCCGGTCGTGCCCGGTCACCGCGCACGCCAGGCCTGGAGCCGCTCGTACGCGGCGAGGCCGTCAGGCACCCAGTCCCACTCGCCGAGCCGGCGCTCCACCTCAGCCTCGGTCAGGAAGGCGTGCCAGGCGACCTCCTCGACCTGCGGGGACACCGGAAGCTCGCAGCGCACCTCGTAGACGTACGACCACCAGGTGTGCTCGTCCGTCTCGTACAGGAACTTGAACAGCGGTACGGGCTGCGGGAGTCCGGAGACGCCCAGCTCCTCCTCGGCCTCGCGCAGCGCCGCCGTGTCGTAGGACTCGCCCGCTCCGACGACGCCGCCCACGAACATGTCGTACATCGAGGGGAAGACCAGCTTCGTCGGCGTCCGCCGGTGCACGAAGATCCGGTCCTCCGCGTCGCGGGCGAGGATGAACGCGCAGCGGTGGCGCAGCCCCTTCGCATAGGCCTCGCCGCGCGGGGACCGCCCCACGACGCGGTCCTGCTCGTCCACGATGTCGATGATCTCCTCAGCGCTCATGGCCGCCATCCAACCCGTGCCCCACCAGGCACGTCCACCGCAGCGGTTGACGCCCCGCACCTGTGTCCCGAAGATCTAACCCATCGGTAACACCTGCCTGAGCCCGACCCCGTGCCTTCGCCGCGAAGCGCACCGCCGACAGGACGGATGACCATGGCGTACGACGCTGATGTGATCGTGATCGGGGCGGGCCTCGCCGGTCTCGTGGCCACCGCCGAACTCGTGGACGCGGGGCGGAAGGTGATCCTCCTCGACCAGGAGCCCGAGCAGTCCATCGGCGGTCAGGCGCACTGGTCCTTCGGCGGCCTGTTCTTCGTCGACTCGCCCGAGCAGCGCCGGATGCGGATCAGGGACAGCCACGCTCTGGCCCTGCAGGACTGGATGGGCACCGCGGGCTTCGACCGCGAGGAGGACCACTGGCCGCGCAAGTGGGCCGAGGCGTATGTGGACTTCGCGGCGGGCGAGAAGCGCCCCTGGCTGCACGCGCAGGGCGTCCGCTTCTTCCCGGTGGTCGGCTGGGCGGAGCGCGGCGGGTACGACGCGACCGGGCACGGCAACTCCGTGCCCCGCTTCCACATCACCTGGGGGACCGGTCCCGGGCTCGTCGCGCCCTTCGAGCGGCGCGTGCGCGAGGGCGTCGCGCACGGTCTTGTCGAGCTGCGGTTCCGGCACCGCGTGACCGGCCTCGGCCGCAGCGCGGGGACCGTCGACACCGTCAGCGGCGAGGTCCTCGAACCCTCCGGCATCGAGCGCGGCGAGGAGTCCAGCCGCACCGTCACCGGCCTCTTCGAGCTCAAGGCCCAGGCGGTGATCGTCACTTCGGGCGGCATCGGCGGCAACCACGACCTGGTCCGCGCCAACTGGCCCGAGCGCCTGGGCAGTCCGCCGGCCAGGATGCTCTCCGGCGTCCCCGCACACGTCGACGGACTGATGATCGGCATCGCGGAGGACGCGGGCGGCCATGTCGTCAACCGCGACCGGATGTGGCACTACACCGAGGGCATCGAGAACTGGAACCCGATCTGGAGCAAGCACGGCATCCGCATCCTGCCCGGCCCGTCCTCGCTCTGGCTGGACGCCCGCGGCAAGCGCCTCCCCGTCCCGCTCTTCCCCGGCTTCGACACGCTCGGCACCCTCGACCACATCATGCACAGCGGGTACGACCACACCTGGTTCGTGCTCAACAAGCGCATCATCGGCAAGGAGTTCACCCTCTCCGGCTCCGAGCAGAACCCGGACCTGACCGGCAAGTCCGTACGCGACGTGCTCGGGCGCGCGCGGGCGGACGTGCCCGGACCGGTCAAGGCGTTCATGGACCACGGCAACGACTTCGTCGTGGAGAACGACCTCTCCGCCCTCGTCCGCCGCATGAACGAGCTCACCGACGAGCCGCTCATCGACGAGGCCGAGCTGCGCCGCGAGATCACCGCCCGCGACCGTGAGATCGCCAACCCCTTCACCAAGGACCTGCAGATCACGGCGATGCGCGGCTCCCGCAAGTTCCTCGGCGACAAGCTGATCCGCACCGCGTCCCCGCACCGCGTCCTCGACCCGAAGGCGGGCCCGCTCGTCGCCGTACGCCTGAACATCCTCACCCGCAAGTCCCTGGGCGGCCTGGAGACCGACCTGACCTCGCGCGTGCTCACGGAGGGCGGCGACCCCCTGCCCGGTGTGTACGCGGCGGGCGAGGCGGCCGGGTTCGGCGGTGGTGGAGTGCACGGCTATCGCTCCCTCGAAGGCACGTTCCTCGGCGGCTGCATCTTCTCGGGCCGCGCGGCGGGGCGCGCGGCGGCTCGGGCGGTGGGGTAGGCCGTCAGGGCAGGCCGCCGGGGCGGGGCGGTTCAGACGGCGTCGGCCCCGGTGGCGCGTACGACCCGGAAGCGCTCGGCGACGACCCGCGTGGCGTCGTCGACCGTGAACCCCGGGTCGCCGAGCGCAGCCCGTATCCCGTCGCTGTGCCAGAACTCCTCGTGTGCCGACCGCCATTCGGCCACCGTCGCGTACCCCTCGCCTTCGTCCAGGGCGTGCTGCAGGTCGACCTCGCCCAGCGCGATGACGCGTATGCCGGTGGTCTCCACGACGGCGACGGGCCGCCCGGCGGAGTCGATCAGCGCCTGACGGTCCCCTGGCCGGGGCAGCTCCTCGCCCTCCAGGAACAGACCCGTCGTCGACGTCTTCGCTCCGGAAAGGACCGCCGCGACCAGCGCGTCCCGCAGCGGCCCCGGGAAGGCGAACTCGAGAGGCGGCAGCCCGTCGGCGGCGACCGGGTCGGCGGGCATCGGCTTCGGCTTCGGCTGCGGTTGTGGATTCATGGTCTTCCCCCGTTCGTTCCACTGTCGCCGAGGCTACGTCCCGCCACTGACAATCCGCCCCTGACTATTCGCTCGGGCCTCAACTGGCCTCGTACTCCCAGGAGTTGCTGAATCGATTACTCCCGGCCCGGCCTTGACGGGAGGGGGTCCTGGCGCTTAGCTGTGCGTGATCATCCGGTCTGCGGTGAGTGATCACCGGCCACCGCAGGCCCGCCTTGCCCCACCTCACTCACCGCACCCACGACCGCAGACCGCAACTCCCCGCCCCCACCCTCGTCCCCGCCCTCCGCTTGACCGCCGTGATGGGAAGGACTCGCCGAGGTGTCCCCACCGCCTCCCCCGCTCGGGCGCGCCCGCAAGCGCGCCGCGCACATCTTCGACCCCGCCCTCGACGACACCGAACTGGCCGCCGCGCGCACCGCGTTGGAGCGCGGCCGCTGGACGGAGACCCGTACCCTCCTCGCCGCCACCGGCCGTGACTGGGACCGCCGCGGCCACCGCCTCGTCGTCCTCGGACAGTCGCCCGCCACGCGCGCGTGGGCGCAGGAGTGGCGGCTCGTCGAACCGGAGAGCGCGGACGCCGCCGCCCTGCTCGCCTGCGCCTCGGTCTGGCGTGCTCTGCGCGGCAAGGAGCGCCCCGAGCGCGCCCAGGAGGCCTGCCGTGCAGCCGCCGCCCTCGACGCCGAGGACCCCACGCCGTGGCTCGCCCTGCTGCTCCTCGCCCGCAACCTCGGCTCCGAGGAGGACGTGGTCCGCCTCTTCGACGAGGTCCGCCACCGCCACCCCCAGCACCACCACGCCCACCACCTGATGGTCGGCCGCCTCGCCGAGCGCCGCGCCGACCTGGGCCAGGACCCGCTGCACGAGGTGTACGACTTCGCCTCCTGGGCCGTCGACCAGGCCCCGCCGGACTCCCCGCTCGCGATCCTCCCGGTCGTCGCGCACGCCGAGCGCTACCGGGTCCTCGCCCGGGTCGCCCGCGCCGCGGCCCCGCCGGAGCGCTCCGGCCACTGGTCGGGACGCAGGGCCAGGCTCGTCATGAAGGCCGCGTTCGACTGGTGGCTGGAGTGGGACGGGGCCCAGCACCCGCGCGGCCGCATCGACCTCAACTTCCTTGCGCACGCCAAGTTCTGCGAGGGGCGCGCGGCGGAGGCGGCGGCCCTGTTCCACCGCATCGGGCACCACGCCACCGAGGAACCCTGGGCGTATCCGGGGCGCGACCCCGCACAGGCCTTCGGCGCCGCCCGCAACGCGGCCCTCGGCGCCGCCTGACCCCGACCGTGACTCCGAACCTCCCACCCACCCCCGAGAGGACCGACCCCACCATGTCGACGGGCAGTTCGAGCAGCACGCGCGACCGCGGCGCCAGGCGCGACGGCCGGATCAACACGTACAAGGGCGAGGAGCGCGCCCTGCGCTCCGGCCGGCTCGGCACGGCGGGCCTGCTGCTCTCCGTCCTCGCCGCCAGCGCGCCCCTGATGGTCGTGGCCGGAGTCATGCCCACCACGTTCGGCGTGATGGGCATGGTCGGACAGCCGCTGCTCTTCGTCATCCTCGGCCTGGTCCTGGCCCTGTTCAGCGTCGGGTACGCGGAGATGAGCCGGCACGTCCACAACGCCGGGGCCTTCTACGCGTACATCTCCCGGGGCCTCGGCGGCACCGCGGGCGCGGGCGCCTCCCTTGTGGCCCTGGTGGCGTACAGCGCCATGCAGGTCGGTATCTACGGCATCTTCGGCTTCGAGGTGTCCGCCCTGTTCGGCGCCTATCTGGGCATCCAACTCGCCTGGTGGATACCGGCATTGGCGGCCGTCGCCCTCGTCGCCGCACTGGCCTGGTTGAAAATCGACCTCAACGCGCGCGTACTGGGCGTTCTGCTGCTCATCGAGTGCCTCCTGGTCGTCGTCTTCGACGTGGCGGCGGTCGCCGAGCCCGCGTCCTCGGGGCTCGCGCTCACCGCGTTCGACCCGGACTCGCTGACCGGCGCGGGCTTCGGCACGGCCCTCTGCTTCTGCATCGCCGCCTTCGTCGGCTTCGAGCAGGCCCCGGTGTACGCGGAGGAGACCAGCAGGCCCCAAGTGGTCGTCGCCCGCGTGATGTTCCTCGCGGTGGGCTTCGCCGCGCTGTTCTTCGCGATCAGCTCGTGGGCGCTCACGGTCGCGGCGGGACCGGCCGGGATCGTCGACGCGGCCCGCGAGCAGGGCCCCGGCCTCCTCTTCGGCCTCACCGAGGACCGCCTTGGCGGCGGCTTCACGGACGTCCTGCACATCCTCTTCGTCACCGGGATGTTCGCGGCGATGCTCAGCTTCCACAACGTCGTCGCGCGGTACGCCTTCGCCATGGGCCGCGAGGGCCTGCTGCCCGGCGCGTTCGGCCGCACCAACAAGGCGAGCGGGGCGCCCGGTTCGGGCTCGCTCCTGCAGACGGTGATCTCGGTGGCGGTCGTCGTCGCCTTCGCCGCCACCGACGACAGGCCGGTCGGCGATCCGACGGTGCCGGTGCTCCGCCTCTTCACCTGGATGGGCAACGTCGGCGCCCTCGGCGTCATCGTCCTCATGGCCGCCGCGTCCCTCGCCGTGATCGTCTTCTTCGCCCGCCGCGGCGCCGCCCGCGCCCAGGCCTGGCGGCTCGTCGCGGCGGCGCTCTCGGGGCTCGCGCTGCTGGTGATCGCCGGGTACACGGTGAAGGACTTCGACGTCCTGGTCGGCGCGGGCCCCGGCTCCGCCCTCGCGTGGGCGCTGCCCGCGGTGATCGGCGTGGCGGCGCTGGGCGGACTGATCCACGGTGCGGTACTGCGGGCCCGCCGTCCGGAGGTCCATGCGCGCATCGGGCTCGGGAACGAGGCGTTCCAGCTGGAGAAGGCAGCGAACTAGCGGTCGCCCTCACCGGCCCCCCCACGTCGGACGGGCCGGTCTCGCCCCGGCCCCCTGCCGCAGGAATACGTCACGACCTCGGCTGGACCCTGCTCGGGGCCACGCCCCCGGCCCCGGGGCTTCGCCCGTGCCCCGGTCGTCGTTCGGCTGGCGCGTCGAGGTGGCTGGTCGCGCAGTTCCCCGCGCCCCTGTCGGGGCCCCGATCTGCTCGGGCTCAGAGAAGGCGGCCCTCTGGCGGTTGAGGGGCGGGGCCCCGAGCCCTGCTTTGGAGTTTCGCCCGTGGCCTCCGCTCGGGGCTGCCCCCTCCGGCCCTCTGCCCGAGGCTTCGCCTCGGCTCGCTGCTCGCCCCGGGGCTTCGCCCCGTGCCCCGGTTGCCTTTCGGCTGCCCGTGTCGTTGTGGCTGGTCGCGCAGTTCCCCGCGCCCCTGTCTGGGCCCATCGCTGGCCCAGTCCGCAAAGTTCAGCCCTCACCTCGCAAGAATCTAGATCCCCGGCCTCTGAGGGGAGGAGGTAAAGCCAGCGCCTCCCGCGTCTCTGGGGGCAAATCCAGCCTTTCCGGCACCTGAGGGCCGGGGCGAAATCAGCCCCTCCGGCGTTTGAGGAGCGGGGGTCCGGGGGCTGGCCCCCGAGGCGGGGCAGGGGGCGGCAGACCCGAAGCGGGACCCAGGGACGGCAGCCCCGGGTAGGGGCCTGGGGCCGCAGCCACGAAACGGGGGCCAGGGCCAGCAGCCACGAAGCGGGGTCCAGGGTGGCCGTCGTCCCGAGCCGCGGGGAGCCTGGGGGAGCCCCGCCACGAGCGGCGGGAGCCTGGGGCCCCCGAGCGGCGGGAGCCTGGTGGAGCCCCGCCCCGAGCCGCGGGGGCCTGGGGGAGCCCCCCGACCCGTCCGGTAGGACTGTCGGGAAGGGGCGGGGTGGGGAAAAGATGACGGAACGCGGACGAACCCCGCCCGCCTCTGGCTCCCCCACCCCCCAAGTGCTGAACTCGAGCCGTGAACCCCACCCCATCCGACGACCCCGAAACCGACCCCGGAACCGACACCGACCCCGGAACCGCCCCCGAAACCGACACCGCCCCCGAAACCGAAGCCGACACCAACCCCGAAACCGCCCCCGACGCGGACGCGCAAGGCACCCCCCTAGGCCGCCGAGTAATCCTCGGCATGCTCGGCCTCGGCGCAGCCGGAATCGCCGCCGCCCCCCTCCTGCAGCGCAGCGTGGAAGCCCTGGCTCAACAGGACCCCACCGGCCTCACCGACGCCCTGCCCGCCGGCGGCGCCTTCCGGTACTACTCGGTGACCGCCTCCGTACCCCCGAAGAGCGCCCGCAGCTACCGCCTCCGCGTGGACGGCCTCGTCGACCGCCCCAGCACGTACACCCTCGCCGACCTGCGCGCGCAGCCGCAGACGCGGATCGTGCGCGACGTGCAGTGCGTGACCGGCTGGCGCGTCCCCGAGACCCCCTTCGAGGGCGTGCGGCTCTCCCGCCTCCTCGACGCCGCCGGGGTCCGCCCCGAGGCCCGCGCGGTCCGTTTCACCTGCTTCGACGGCGCGTACAGCGAGAGCCTCACCCTCGACCAGGCCCGCAGGGACGACGTCCTCGTGGCCCTGCGCATGCAGGACAAGCCGGTCGGCTACGAGCACGGAGGGCCCGTACGCCTCTATGTCGCGCCCATGTACTTCTACAAGTCGGCCAAGTGGCTGTCCGGCATCACCGTCACCGAGGACGTCAGGCCCGGATACTGGGAGGAGCGAGGCTATGACGTGGACGCGTGGGTCGGCCGGTCCAACGGCCGCGACGACGCCCCGACGGCCTGAACAGGCCGTGCGCACCCGCCGGTTCAGCCCCGCCGAGTTCTGGGCGCACGCCGCGACCGCCGCCCTGATGCTGCTCTGCATCGCCTCGGCGGCCTGCCTGTACGTCCCCGGGCTCGCCCAGCTCGTCGGCCGCCGTGCGCTCGTCGTGACCGTGCACGAGTGGTCGGGGCTGCTGCTTCCGCTGCCGCTCCTCGTGGGCCTCGCGTCCCGCGCGCTCCGCGCCGACCTGCGCCGCCTGGACCGCTTCGGCGCGCAGGACCGCCGCTGGCTGCGGGCCGCGCTCCGCCGCGAGCGGGGGCCGCGCCCGCAGGGCAAGTTCAACGCGGGCCAGAAGCTGTACGCGGCCTGGATCGCAGGGGCGGTCCTGGTGATGCTCGGCACCGGCCTGCTGATGTGGTTCACCGGCCTCGCCCCGCTCGCCGTCCGCACCGGCGCGACCTTCGTGCACGACTGGCTGGCCCTCGCCGTGGGCGTGGTGGTGGCCGGACACATCGCCATGGCCCTGCGCATGTGGTCCCGACAGAGCGCGGCCCGTCAGCTCCAACTCCCCGACGGCGAGCCGGAGTTCACCGACCGCACCCGCTCCTAGACCCCAGCGGGCGGCTACTCGTACACGTCCCCGTCGACGTACACCCAGGCCCCGTCGAGCCGCTCGAACCGGCTGCGCTCGTGCAGCGCGCCCGGCCTGCCGCCCTCCACGTACCGGGCTCGGAACGTCACCGTGCCCGTGCTGTGGAACGCGCTGCCCTCCGAGCTGTCCAGGATCTCCAGGCCCACCCAGCGCATCGACCCGCCGGGCTCGAAGCCGATCCGCGGCGGCCGGGTGCGTGGGTGCCAGGTGCGGAGCAGATACGCCTCGTCCTCGACGGCGAACGCCGCATAGCGGGAGCGCATCAACTCCTCCGGAGAGGCCGCTGCAACCTTGCCGGAATGCAATCTTCCGCAACACTCGACGTAGGCGAGCGGCTGTCCGCAGGGGCACGGTGAGGTCGTACGACGAGACATGCCGCCCATTGTGCCGTGCCCGCGGCGAGGCGGCTCGGGCGGCGTGTGGCCAGGTCACCCCTTGTGCGGAGCGAAGATTTGGTATCCCATTTACCAAACGGTTTCGGCCGGTCCTCAGGGGCCAGGCGAGCGTTCCAGCCTTGATCGCCCCGCGTTCACCTGTGGTTTTCTCCCGGGAACCTCTTGACCGCTTAGGGAAACCGGCCGTAGCGTCCTGGCTCACCTGCTTCGAAAAACCGATTCCGTATACCGGAATTCCCGGAAGGGTGACTGGTGTGACCACAGCACAGGAAGCATCGTGCACAGGAGAGATGTCCACGGACGCCTCTAATGCGAGTGCCACGGGCACCAGCACCCGGCTCTACAGTCCGGACCTTGCGCCCACAAAGAAGGAAGGCCGCAACTGGAGCGGCTACAGCGTCTTCACCCTGTGGGCCAATGACGTGCACAGCCTCGGCAACTACGCCTTCGCCCTGGGCCTGTTCGCCCTCGGCCTCGGCGTCTGGGACATCCTCGCGGCGTTCCTGCTCGCCTCCGTCTTCCTCTTCGGCCTGCTGAGCCTCTCCGGCTACATGGGCTCGAAGACGGGCGTCCCGTTCCCCGTGATGAGCCGCATCGCGTTCGGCGTCCGCGGGGCCCAGCTCCCCGCCATGATCCGCGGCGGCGTCGCCATCGCCTGGTTCGGCATCCAGACCTACCTGGCCGCCACGGTGCTCTCCGCACTGCTCAAGGCCCTCATCCCGCCCCTCGCGGCCCTGGAAGAGACCTCCGTGCTCGGCCTCTCGCTGCTCGGCTGGGTCTCGTTCCTCGGCCTGTGGGTCATCCAGGTGCTGATCGTCAGCTTCGGCATGGACGCGATCCGCAAGTACGTCGAGCTGGCCGCCCCCGCCGTGCTCATCACCATGCTGGGCCTGGCCGTCTGGATGTTCACCAAGGCCGACATGTCCATCGCCATGGACGCGGGCAACGCCTTCACCGGCGCCGACCGCTGGGTGCACATCCTCGAGGCCGCCGCGCTCTGGGTCGTCATCTACGGCACGTTCGTGCTCAACTTCTGCGACTTCACGCGCTCCGCCAAGAGCAACCGGTCGATCAACATCGGCAACCTCGTCGGCATCCCCGTGAACATGCTGTTCTTCGCCGGCATCGTGGTCGTCCTCAGCGGCGCGCAGTTCAAGCTCGACGGCAAGGTCGTCACCAGCGCCTCCGACATCGTGCAGACCATCCCGAATACGTTCCTGCTGGTCCTCGCCTCGCTGGCGCTGATCGTCCTGACGGTCGCGGTCAACCTGATGGCCAACTTCGTCGCGCCCGTCTACACGCTGGTGAACCTCTTCCCGCGCAAGCTCAACTTCCGCCGCGCGGGCGTCGTCAGCGCCTCGATCGGCCTGGTCATCCTGCCCTGGAACCTCTACAACAACCCGGTCGTCGTCAACTACTTCCTCGGCGGACTCGGCGCGCTCCTCGGCCCGGTCTTCGGCATCGTCATGGCCGACTACTGGCTGATCCGCAAGACCCGCGTCAACGTCCCGCACCTCTACACCGAGCACCCCGAGGCCACGTACGCGTACTGCAAGGGCATCAACCCGCGCGCGATCGGCGCCTTCGTCCCGGCCTCCGCCGTCGCCGTGATCATCGCGCTCGTCCCGACCTTCAAGAGCATCTCGGGCTTCTCCTGGTTCATCGGCGCGCTGCTCGCCGCCGTGCTCTTCGTCGTCCTGCCCGGCCGGCCCACCTGCCCGGCGGAGGACGTCGACGGCGAGGACATCGCCGTACCGAGCGTCTGAACCGGCTCCACCGGACCCACCCGCACCACCACGCGAGATCAGGAACAACACCCCATGCGACTCCTTGTCGTCAACGTCAACACCACCGAATCGATGACGAAGAGCATCGGTGAGCAAGCGGCCGCCGTAGCCTCCCCGGGCACCGAGATCGTGGCGCTCACCCCGGACTTCGGGCCGGAGTCCTGCGAGGGCAACTACGAGAGCTACCTCGCCGCCATCGCCGTCATGGAGAAGGTGCGCGCCTACCCGGAGCCCTTCGACGCCGTCATCCAGGCCGGCTACGGCGAGCACGGCCGCGAGGGCCTCCAGGAACTGCTCGACGTCCCCGTCGTCGACATCACGGAGGCGGCCGCCAGCACCGCGCAGTTCCTCGGCCACAAGTACTCGGTCGTCACCACCCTCGACCGGGCCGTGCCGCTCATCGAGGACCGGCTCAAGCTCGCCGGGCTCACCGACCGGCTCGCCTCCGTCCGCGCCAGCGGCCTGGGCGTCCTCGACCTGGAGCGCGACCCGGACGCCGCCGTCGCCGCGATCGTCGAACAGGCCGCGGCCGCCGTCGAGCAGGACCACGCCGAGGTCATCTGTCTCGGCTGCGGCGGCATGGCGGGCCTGACCGAGCAGGTCGTCGCCCGTACCGGTGTCCCGGTCGTCGACGGCGTCGCCGCGGCCGTCACGATCGCCGAGTCCCTGGTCCGCCTCGGCCTGAAGACCTCCAAGGTCCGTACGTACGCGCCGCCGCGCCCGAAGCAGTTCAAGGCGTGGCCCCCGGCCAACTGACGGCCTCCTGACGGCCCCACACACCCCCGCCCCGCCCGGCGCGCCAAGAGCCCGGCCGGGGCGGACGTGTGTCCGGACCCCGAACCGGCCACGCCCCTACGGGAGTTGAGCCCCCGAACGATGCCCGGGACGAACGATTCCCGGGATGACCGCACAACGAAAGAGCCCCTCGGTTCCGATGGAACCGAGGGGCTCTTCTCTGTGTCCGAGGGGGGACTTGAACCCCCACGCCCGATAAAGGGCACTAGCACCTCAAGCTAGCGCGTCTGCCATTCCGCCACCCGGACCGGTGACCCGCGGTTTCCCGCGGCGACGTGGAAAACAATAGCAAACATTCGAGGTGCTCCGATCCACCCCCTGCGGCCGTGAACAGGGCATTGCGGGCAACGGCCCGCCTTGGGGCGACGGGGGTCGGCGCGCGAGTATGTGAGGGACCACCAGCGGCAACTCGGGAGGAACCACGTGAGCGAGTCGAGCAGGGGCGAGAGGACACCGTCGGTCTCCGGCGAGGACGAGGTCGTCGACCTCTGCCGGGACCTGATCCGCATCGACACCAGCAACTACGGCGACCACTCGGGGCCGGGAGAGCGCAAGGCCGCCGAGTACGTGGCGGAGAAGCTCGCCGAGGTCGGCCTCGAACCGAAGGTCTTCGAGTCCCACCCTGGCCGCGCCTCCACCGTCGCGCGCATCGAGGGCGAGGACCCGTCCAAGCCCGCGCTCCTCATCCACGGCCACACCGACGTCGTACCGGCCAACGCGCAGGACTGGACCCACCACCCCTTCTCCGGCGAGGTCGCCGACGGCTGCGTCTGGGGCCGCGGCGCGGTCGACATGAAGGACATGGACGCCATGACCCTCGCGGTCGTACGGGAGCGGATGCGCAGCGGCCGCAAGCCCCCGCGCGACATCGTCCTCGCCTTCCTCGCCGACGAGGAGGCCGGCGGTACGTACGGGGCCCGTCACCTCGTCGACAAGCACCCGGACCTCTTCGAGGGCGTCACCGAGGCGATCGGCGAGGTCGGCGGCTTCTCCTTCACGGTGAACGAGAACCTCCGCCTCTATCTCGTCGAGACCGCCCAGAAGGGCATGCACTGGATGCGGCTCACCGTGGACGGCACGGCGGGTCACGGCTCCATGACGAACGACGACAACGCCATCACGGAGCTGTGCGAGGCCGTCGGCCGGCTCGGGCGGCACAACTGGCCGATCCGCGTCACCAAGACCGTCCGCTCCTTCCTCGACGAGCTCTCCGACGCCCTCGGCGCCGAGCTCGACCCGGAGAACATGGACGAGACGCTCGCCAAGCTCGGCGGCATCGCCAAGATGGTCGGCGCGACCCTCAAGAACTCCGCGGCCCCCACGATGCTCGGCGCCGGCTACAAGGTGAACGTCATCCCCGGCCAGGCCACCGCCCACGTCGACGGCCGCTTCCTGCCCGGCTACGAGCAGGAGTTCCTCGCCGACCTCGACCGGCTCCTCGGCCCGCGCGTCCAGCGCGAGGACGTGCACGCCGACAAGGCCCTGGAGACCGACTTCGACGGCAAGCTCGTCGACGCCATGCAGAGCGCCCTGAAGGCCGAGGACCCGATCGCGCGCGCCGTGCCGTACATGCTCTCCGGCGGCACCGACGCCAAGTCCTTCGACGACCTCGGCATCCGCTGCTTCGGCTTCGCGCCGCTGCAGCTGCCGCCGGAGCTGGACTTCGCGGGCATGTTCCACGGCGTGGACGAGCGGGTCCCGGTGGACGGCCTCAAGTTCGGCGTGCGCGTCCTCGACCGGTTCATCGACGCGTCCTGAGCCCCGGCCCCCGTACGGTCAAGAATCGCCTGCGTGTGCGCAGTTGACTGAAACGGGTGAATGGGGCCGTTCGGTCGTAGCCCCCGTCACCTCTCCTCGTTACAGGTGGTGCAGTCCGCGGCTGGGACTGCACTGCCAACAAGGAGGAATAATGATCAAGAAGGTCGTCGCTGCTGCGGCTGCCACTGGTGGTCTGGTGCTCGCCGGCGCGGGTCTGGCCGTCGCCGACTCGGGCGCTCAGGGCGCTGCCGTGAACTCCCCGGGCGTGCTTTCGGGCAACGTCGTCCAGGCGCCCGTGCACGTGCCGGTGAACGTCTGCGGCAACACGGTCTCCGTGATCGGGCTGCTGAACCCCGCCTTCGGCAACACTTGCGCCAACAACTGACGTGTTGTGCCTCACCCCTTGAGGGGTTGAGCCCGCGGCCCCGGAGTGCGCGCCTTGCACTCCGGGGCTGCTGGGCATTAGAGCGCACGCTCCACTGTGGGGCGTGCGCGTTCCCAGTAGTTCCAAGACAGGGAAGTACCTATGCGACAGGTCACGCGCAAAGGCCTGATCACCGTGGCGGCCGCGAGCGGCGTACTCGCCGTCACCGGTTACGCACACGCCGACTCGGGCGCCGACGGCGGCACCGAGCGGTCGCCCGGCGTCGCCTCCGGGAACAGCGTCCAGGCCCCGATCGAGGTGCCCGTCAACGTCTGCGGCAACACCGTGAACGTCGTCGGCCTCCTCAACCCGGCCGCCGGCAACGACTGCAGCAACAACTCCGACGGAGACGGCGGTTCGACCGACTCGGGCAGCGGGGCGACCGCCGACGGCGGCGCATCCGACTCACCCGGCGTCCTCTCCGGCAACAGCGTTCAGGCCCCGATCTCGGTGCCGGTGAACGCCTGCGGCAACGGGGTCACGGGCGTCGGCGCCCTCAACCCCACCACCGGCAACGACTGCGGCAACGGCGAAGGGGCGCTCACGACCCCGGAGGCCCCCCGTGCGCCGCAGGACCCCCGGGACCCGGTCGCCGAGGACCGGGCCAAGAGCCCGACGAACGAGCCGAAGACGCAGCTCGTCACCTCGACCCGGAGCGTCGGGGAGCTCGCGGAGACGGGCAGCGACCTGCCGCTCGGCATCGCGGTTCCGGTGGGCGCGGGCATGCTGCTCGCGGGCACCGTGCTCTACCGCAAGGCCTCCGTGCGCGCCTGACGCACACGGGGAGTTACGACGACGGAGTGGGTCCCGTCAGGACGGCGCCCACTCCGTTCGCATGGCGGGCGGGCTCACCAGGTGGCGCGCAGCTGCCGGATGATCCGGCGGCGCAACCGCACCTTGCGGCTGCCGTCCCTGCGCAGGCTCAGTCGGTCCAACTCCCAGTGCCCGTACTCGGCGTGGTCGGTCAGTAGTCGGGCCGCTTCCTTGCGGGACACCCCGCGCGGCACATACACGTCGACAAATTCGTATTCCGGCATCGCATCTATTGTGCGGGCAGCGCCCCGGTACGGATAGCGTCTGCACTATGTCTGATGCTGCGCAGCCCACAGCTGCCGAGGTTCGTGCCGCCGCCGAGGCGGTCAAGGCCGCGCTCGACGCCCACCTGGCGGCCGTCGAGCAGAGGTCGGGGGAGGACGACTCGGGCGTCCATGAGGCGTTCAACCAGCTGGCCGCGGCGGCGGAGGCGTACGACGAGCTGCTGTACGACGCCTACGACGAGGTCACACCCTTCGAGATTCCGGGCGCGGACGACGGCCTGCCGCCGTACACCGGGCCGGAGGAGCCGAACGCCGTGAGCGTACTGATCCGCCGCGACTACACCGTGGCCGAGCCGCAGCGGCTGCGGGCCCAGGCCCAGCGCATCGCGGATCTGGAGACCGACACCGCCGCGGGCGAGCCCTCGGCCGCGGGCGTCGTGGGGCACAGCGTGCACGCCGCGCTCGGGGTGCTCTTCGGCGAGTTCGAACCGGACGAAATCGCCTCGCGGCACAAGGAGTTCGGCCTGGAGGAGGGCGACTCCACGCTGTGGGTGGCGGCCGCCGACGAGCCGGCCGAGCCGGGGGAGTGGCTGGACGCGCCCTTCGACCAGGCGGACCCGCAGCAGATCGTGTGCCGCTTCGACGTCAGCTCGGTCTTCGACGAGGAGCTCGACGACGAGCTGGACGACGCCCGCCCCGCCGGCGGCCGCGGCGCAGCCGCCCGCACAGCGCCGCAGGACCTCGACGGCCTCGCCTGAGGCCGACACCGGGCGCCCTGGCCGCGCTCGGTGACGCACCGCCTGCCGTCGGTCACGGCCGGGCGCCCGCCGGGTCACTCCCGCCGGGCGCCCCTGTGCGTACGGGGTCAGGCGTCCTGGCGCGCTGCGGCCTCGGGCGCGGGGACCTGCGTACGCAGCAGCATCTGCAGCCGGGTCGTACGCGGCTTCGCCGGGCGCTCGGCCACCGAGCGGGGCAGGGCCTGCTCCACTCCGTGCACCACCGACAGATGCCGCTCTCCGCGCCCGAAGGCGGTGTAGACCCACGCTCTGGTCAGGCCCTGCGCCGCGTCGCCCGGCAGGACGACGACGGCCGCGGGCCAGCGCTGTCCGACGGCCTGGTGCGCGGTCAGCGCCCAGCCGTGCCGCACGGCCTGCTCCACGCGCTCCTTGCGGACGACGACGGGCCGGCCCTCGCACTCCAGGTGCAGTCCGTCCGCGTCGGCCCGCACCACACGGCCCTGTACGGTCCGGCCGGGCGCGGGGGAGTACGCGATGCGGTCGCCGGGGTCGAAGCCGCCGAACCGGCCGGGGCCGGGGTTGAGCCGCTCCTTCAGGGCGACGTTCAACGCCCGGGTGCCCGCGGCGCCGCCGTGCCCCACGGTGATCACCTGCGTCGCGTCGGCGGGCAGGCCGAAGGCGCGGGGCACCGACTCGGCGACGAGCTGCACCGTGCGGTGCACGGCCTCGCCCGCGTCCCGCACCGGGACGATCACCACTTCCTTGTTCGGCGCGGCCACCTGGTTCAGCTCGCCGATGCCGATGCCCGAGACCAGCTCGCCGATCGGGCCCTCGTCCGGGACCCGCGAGACGACGACGGGGCAGGCGCGGGCGGCGAGCAGGTCGGCGAAGACCCGGCCGGGGCCCGCCGACCACAGCACGCCCGGATCGCCGCTCAGCACCAGCCGCGCGCCGTCGGGCAGCGACTCCACGAGCATCGCCGCGCCCTCGACGTCCAGTTGCGGGGCGTCGAGCAGCACGAGCAGGTCGAGCTCGAACGCGCCCTCGGCGTCCCGGCCGGGGCCTGCCGCGCCGGAGAGCAGCTCGGCCACGGTCACGACGACGGCCGAACCGGAAGCCGCCTCCCCGGCTGCCTCGGCCTCGCCGAAGAGCGCGGCCACCCTGCGCGCGAACTCCCGCTTCCCGTACGGCGCGTGGGCTGCCGCACAGACCCGCAGCCCGGCCGCTGCTGCGGCGGCGACCAGGGCGGCGGGCTCGGTCCGGGCCGCCTCGCCTCCGGTGTGCAGCACGAGGCTGCTGCCCGCGACGGCACGGATCAGCTCGGCCGTCGAGCCGCGGACGGAACCGGCGGCCGCGAGTAGGGCGGCCTGCTGTGGACTCTCCTCCTTGGGAAGGCAGTTGAGCACCCTTGCCAGGCCGTCCGCGAGGCTCTCCTCCGCCAGGGCGTAGCGCTCCAGGCCGACGAGGACGCGGACGGGCTGCTCCTGCTCCGCTGCCTCGTCGCCCTCGCCTGTGTCGGTGGTCGCCGCCGGGGCGGTCGGGGTGCCGGGGGATTCCTCCAGGGCGTCCTGGAAGACGAGCAGGTCGCCCTCGGCGATCGCGCTCTGCACGGAGGCGTCGGCGTCCGCCACTCCGTACCGCCCGAGGGTGGATTCCAGGGCCGGGGCGTCGAGGGCCGTGTGGCCGGCGACGGCCGCCTGCTCCAGGAGCCAGACGGCGACGGCGCGGTTGCGGCGCTCGTCGTCCGGTCGGCAGGCGTCGCCGAGCAGGGCGCGGGCGAATCCGTCGGCCTGCTCCGGGCGCACGCCCGTGACCCGCAGAAGCTGCCAGGGGTCCTCGCGGAGCACGCTCTCCGCCCCGTCGCCCAGCGCCGTGGCCGCCTGTTCGGCGAGCGCGGCCGGGGCGCCGCCTTCGGCGAGCACCGCCCGGACCGCGTCGACGGTCTCGGCGGCGGGGCCCGCCGGGGCGCTCACCGGCGCCGGACGCTCGGGCCTGCGGGCCGGCTCGGGGGCGGGGCGCCGGGGCGTGGACTCGGGCTCGAACACCGCGCGGGCCGGCTTCTCGCCGCTCTCCACGGCGCGGACGGCGGCGAGGAGGTCGGCCGCCGTGCCGCTGAGCTTCGTACCGCTCTCGATCGGGGCCTCGCGCTCGGCCTTGCGCCGCTCGATCCGCTCTCGAAGCTCCCGCTGCGCGGCCAACTCGGCCTCGGCTTCGGAGGGTTGAGCGGCAGCGTCCTCGGCGGGCTCTGCCTGGGACTCGGTGGGCTGAGCTCCCTCTTCTGCACCGGTCTCGGTGTCCTGGGCCCCGCCTTCGGCGGTCTCAACGCCGGACGGCCGCTCCGCAGCCGCATCCTCCGTCGTGTCCTCGGCCGAGGCCGTGCGTGTCAGGGCGTCCTCCGCTGCCGGCTCGGGTGCGGTGCTGCCGGTCTCGTCCGTGGCGGCGGACTCCGTACTCACAGGGTGCTCCAGTCCTGGTCGGGGTAGCGGTGCACGGGCGCCGACACGTCGTCGAGAGCCCTGCAGATCTCGTCAGGAAGACTAAGGCTCTCCACTGACAACGCGGCCGTGAGCTGCTGGGCGTTGCGCGCGCCCACGATCGGCGCGGCCACCCCCGGCCGGTCCCGCACCCATGCCAGGGCCACCTCAAGAGGCGTGACCGCGAGCCCGTCCGCCGCCGTCGCCACCGCGTCCACCACATGCCCCGCGGCCTCGTCGAGGTACGGCTCCACGAACGGGGCCATCTGCTCGGACGCGCCCCGCGAGTCGGCGGGCGTGGAGTGGCGGTACTTGCCGGTGAGGACGCCGCGGCCGAGGGGCGAGGACGGCAGCAGCCCGATGCCCAGGTCGAGCGCGGCAGGCAGCACCTCCCGCTCCACGCCGCGCTGCAGGAGCGAGTACTCCATCTGCGTACTGGCGAGACGGGTGCGCACGCCCGGGGCCGCGAGCTGCCAGGTGGCGGCCTTGGCGAGCTGCCAGCCGCAGAAGTTGGACACCCCGGCATAGCGGGCGCGGCCGCTGGACACCGCGATGTCGAGGGCCTGCAGGGTCTCGTCGAGGGGCGTCGACGGGTCGAAGGCGTGCACCTGCCACAGGTCCACATAGTCCGTGCCGAGGCGCTGCAGCGAGGCGTCGAGGGCCGCGAGGAGGTGGCCGCGCGAGCCGTCGAAGCGCCGATCCGGGTCGGGCACGCTGCCGGCCTTGGTGGCGATGACGAGCTCGCGCCGGGGCACCAGGCCCTCGACGAGCTGCCCCAGGACGTACTCGGCCTCGCCCCCGCCGTACACGTCCGCCGTGTCGACGAGCGTGCCGCCGGCCTCCCAGAAGACCTTCAACTGGTGGGCGGCGTCGTGCTCGTCGGTGTCACGGCCCCAGGTGAGGGTGCCGAGGCCGATCCTGGACACGCGCAGGCCGGTGCGGCCGAGATGCCTCTGCTCCATGGGCGCTGAGGTTACTGCGGACCCGCCGAACCTGGGCAGCCCTGTGGATAACCACCCCTGACGGATCGCACCCCAGCGCGCTAGAGTCCGGGCGACAGGCACGTTACTCATGGGTAAGGGGTTCGGCGCATGCGACTCGGGATCAACCTCGGCTACTGGGGCGCGGGGATGGACGCGGACAATCTCGCCGTCGCCAAGGAGGCGGACAGGCTCGGCTACTCGGTCTGCTGGGCGGCCGAGGCGTACGGCTCCGACGCGGCGACCGTCCTCTCCTGGGTCGCCGCCCAGACGGAGCGGATCGACGTCGGCTCCGCGATCTTCCAGATCCCGGCCCGCCAGCCCGCGATGACCGCCATGACGGCCGCCACCCTCGACTCCCTCTCCGGCGGCCGCTTCCGCCTCGGCCTCGGCGTCTCGGGCCCGCAGGTCTCCGAGGGCTGGTACGGCGTGAAGTTCGACAAGCCGCTCGCGCGCACCCGCGAGTACGTCGAGATCGTCCGCAAGGCGATGAGCCGCGAGCGCCTCTCGTACGACGGTGAGCACTGGACGCTGCCGCTGCCCGACGGGCCCGGCAAGCCGATCAAGCTCACCGTGCACCCCGCCCGCGAGCACATCCCGGTCTACATCGCGGCCATCGGCCCGAAGAACCTGGAGCAGACCGGCGAGATCGCCGAGGGTGCGCTGCTGATCTTCCCGTCCGCCGAGCACATCGAGGAGACCACACTCCGGCACCTCCGCGCGGGCCGCGAGAAGGCCGGCCTGACGATGGACGGCCTCGACGTCTGCCCGACCCTGCCGCTGGCGCTCGGCGGCTCCGACGCCGCCTCCGTCGCCACTCTCGCCGACACCTTCCGCCCCTACACGGCGCTCTACGTGGGCGGCATGGGCAGCCGCAAGCAGAACTTCTACAACCAGCTCGCGCAGCGCATGGGGTACGAGAAGGAGGCCGCCGAGATCCAGGACAAGTACCTGTCCGGCGACAAGGAGGGCGCTGCCGCCGCCGTGCCGCAGCAGCTGATCGACTCCACCACGCTGCTCGGCTCCGTGGAGCGGATCGCCGACCGGATGCAGGCGTACGCGGAGGCCGGGGTGACGACGCTGACCCTCGCCCCGGCCGGGTTCACGCTCGACGAGCGGCTCGCCGCGCTGCGTGCCGGGACCGAGGCCCTGGAGCGCGCCGGACTGGCCTGAGGCGGGGGAGGGAGTTCTCTACGGCCGTGGTGGGGGCTCGGGGGTCTTCCCCGCCACGGCCGTTACCCGTAACAACGCCCTGAAGGCCGGTCGGTTACGCGTCCGGCGGGCTTCCGGGAGGCCGGTCCCACGCGCGCGTGGTGCGGGTTTCGAGTCCACCTTTCGGCCGAGTTGTCCGACACTGGTGTTGCCCGTCACCTCGCACCGCATTTGACTCGTTCTGCGCGGGGGCACCCACGCGGGCGTGCCAGGAGGTGGCAGTCATGCTTTCGGCCAAGAGTCTGTTCTCCGAGATCCTCGACGACGACGAGTCGTTCCGGCTCTTCTGCTCCATCGCGGCCAGCGGGGAGTCCCAGGGCGGCTGGGAGAACGGCCGGATCGCCGCCCTCGTACCCGAGAGCCAGCGCGGCCTCGCCCCCAAGATCAGCCGGCACGGGGCGGACGAGGACAAACACGGGCGGATCTTCAACGCCCTCCTCAAGAAGCGCCGCCTCGAACCCTGCGAGGTCCCGCCCGAGACCGACTACACGATGCTCCTCGAACGGCACGGCATCGGCCTCGCCCACGAGCAGCTCAAGGCCGACCGGCCGCTCGGCGAGCAGGACATCATCACCTACCTCGCGCACAGCAGAGTCACCGAACAGCGCGCCTCCGAGCAGATGGACCTGCTGCGCAAGCACTTCGCCGACCACCCCGACATCGGCCGCGCGGTCAAGATGATCTCCCACGACGAGGACAACCATCTCGCGTACTGCCACGAGGAGTTGCTGCGGTTCGCGTACGCCGGGCACGGCCGGGAGATCCAGCGGATCCTGCGCGAGAGCGCGCACGCCGAGATCCGCATCTACCGCGACGTGAGCCTCGCCGTCATGGCGCACATGGGCCGCATCCTCGGCTGGTCCCGCCCCAAGGCCGCCCTGCTCGCCGCGGGCATCCACGCCGTGTACGCGTACGAGCTGGCCGGCGGCTGGCGGCGCATGGTGTCCCTGAAGATGCCGGAGCGCCGCAACGCCCTTGGCGGGCCCGCCACTTCGGCCCCCGAGTTCGCGTAGCCGCTGACCCCTTCGACCGGTTACAGCCAGCCGCGGCGCTTGAACAGCCGGTACAGGCCGTAGACCAGGCCCACCATGAGCAGCACCACCGCCGGGTAGCCCCAGGTGTGCTTCAGCTCCGGCATGTGCTCGAAGTTCATGCCGTACACGCCCGCGATCATCGTGGGGACGGCGGCCATGGCGGCCCAGGCGGAGATCTTGCGCATGTCGTCGTTCTGCCGCACCCCGGTCTGCGCCAGGTGCGCGGACAGGATGTCCGACACGAGGCGGTCCAGGCCCTCCACGTTCTCGTTGGCGCGGGTCAGGTGGTCGCTGACGTCGCGGAAGAACGGCTGCGCCTCCTCGTGCACGAACGGCACCGCCGCGCCCGCGAGCCGGGTCATGGGGGCCGCCAACGGAATGGTGGCGCGGCGGAATTCGAGGACCTGGCGCTTGAAGTTGTAGATGCGGCCCGCGGTGTGCCGGGTGTCGCCGCCCGGAGTCGGCTCGAACACCTCCGCCTCCAACGCCTCCAGATCCAGGTGCAGTTCGGACGCCACGTCGATGTAGTGGTCCACCACGGCGTCGCTCACCGCGTACAGCACCGCCGTCGGGCCCTGCCGCAGCACCTCCGGGTCCGCCTCCAGGCGCCTGCGTACGGCCGCGAGCGGCGCGCCCACGCCGTGCCGCACCGTCACCACGAACGCGTCGCCGACGAACAGCATCAGCTCGCCGGAGTCGATGGTGTCCGCGGCCTCGTCGTAGACGATCGGCTTGAGGACCATGAACAGCGAGTCGTCGTACACCTCGAGCTTCGGCCGCTGGTGCGCCTTGAGGGCGTCCTCCACGGCCAGCGGGTGCAGGCCGAACTCGGCCGAGACATGGTCGAACTCCCGCGCCGTCGGCTCGTGCAGGCCGATCCACAGGAACGCGTCGCCGCTCGCCCTGGCCTGCCCGAGGGCGGTCGAGAAGTCCTCCGCACAGTCCGTGCGGCGGCCTTCGCGATAGATGGCGCAGTCCACGATCATTGCGCGCATTCTCCCGTGATCCGGGCCTGACCGCACCCCCGAGGCCCGCGCCGCCTACGCTGGCGGGCATGCCCACTCTGATCCTCGTCCGGCACGGCCGGTCCACCGCCAACACCGCGGCCGTGCTCGCCGGACGGACGCCGGGAGTGGCCCTCGACGAGCGCGGCGCCGCCCAGGCCGCCGCACTGCCCGGCCGCCTCGCCGGGCTGCCCATCGCCACGGCCGTGAGCAGCCCGCTGCAGCGCTGCCGGCAGACCCTGGAGCCGCTGCTCGCCGCCCGCCCGGAGCTCACGCTGCACACCGAGGACGGCATCAACGAGTGCGACTACGGCGACTGGTCGGGCCGCAAGCTCGCCGAGCTCGCCGACGAGCCGCTCATGCAGGTCGTCCAGCAGCACCCCTCCGCCGCGGCCTTCCCCGGCGGCGAGTCCATGCGCGCCATGCAGCACCGCGCCGCCGAGGCGGTACGGGGGTGGAACGCGCGCGTGGAGCGTGATTTCGGCTCCGACGCCATGTACCTGATGTGCTCCCACGGAGACATCATCAAATCCCTCGTCGCCGAGGCGCTCGGGCTGCACCTGGACCTGTTCCAGCGGATCTCCGTCGAGCCCTGCTCGGTCACCGTCATCCGGTACACCCGCCTGCGCCCCTTCCTCGTACGCCTCGGCGACACCGGGGACCTCGGCGGGCTCGCGCCGCGGGAGAACGGGACCGAGGCGGGCGGGGGCGGCGACGCCACCGTCGGGGGCGGTGCGGGCGCACCGTGATCGTCGCCCGCAGTAGGGTGACCCACGTCTACTGCGGCCCGTGACGCAGCACTTCACGGCGCAGTGACCGACAGCCGCAGTACCCGATAGTGAGGGAGAGGACAGGACGTGTCCCGTCAGGTGTTCCTCTATGACCCGCCGGAACGTTTCGTGGCCGGCACGGTCGGGCTCCCCGGGCGCCGAACGTTCTTCCTGCAGGCCTCCGCCGGTGGCCGGGTCACGAGCGTCGCCCTGGAGAAGACCCAGGTCGCCGCGCTCGCCGAGCGGATGGACGAGCTGCTCGACGAGGTCGTGCGGCGCAGCGGCGGCAGCGCACCCGTGCCCGCCGTCGCGCCCAGCGAGATCTCCGACAGCGCGCCCCTCGACACCCCCGTCGACGAGGAGTTCCGCGTCGGCACCATGGCGCTCGCCTGGGACGGCGAGGAGCAGCGCATGGTCGTCGAGGCCCAGGCGCTCGTCGAGCTCGACGCCGACGACGAGGAGGACCTCGCCGAGGCCGAGGAACGGCTGCTCCAGGACGACGAGAACGGTCCGCCCATGCTGCGCGTACGGCTCTCCGGAGCGCAGGCCAGGGCTTTCGCCAAGCGCGCCCTGGACGTCGTGAACGCGGGCCGCCCGCCGTGCCCGCTGTGCAGCCTGCCGCTCGACCCGGAAGGACACGTATGCCCGCGTCAGAACGGATACCGGCGCGGCCTGTGACCGCAGCCGCGGAGGCCGTCGAGCTGCTCACGCACGGCGAGCTCACCGTGCGCGGTCGGATCCGCGAAGCCTCCAACGCCGTGCTGTTCTGCTCGGTCGAGCACGAGGGCGCGAGCGCCCACTGCGTGTACAAGCCGGTCGCCGGCGAGCGCCCGCTGTGGGACTTCCCCGACGGCACCCTCGCCGAGCGCGAGGTCGCCGCGTACGAGGTCTCGCAGGCCACCGGCTGGGACCTCGTACCGCCGACCGTGCTGCGGGACGGGCCGCACGGCGAGGGCATGGTCCAGCTGTGGATCGAGCCGGCTCCGCAGGACGAGGCGCCCGAACTCCTCGCGCTCGTCGACACGGAGGAGCCCGGCGAGGGCTGGAAGGCCGTCGGCTTCGCCGAGGTCGGCGAGGGGCGCACGGCGCTCCTCGTGCACGCCGACGACCCGCGCCTGCGCCGCCTCGCCGTCCTCGACGCCGTGATCAACAACTCCGACCGCAAGGGCGGCCACCTGCTGCCCGCGCCGGACGGCAAGCTGTACGGGATCGACCACGGCGTCACGTTCCACGTCGAGGACAAGCTGCGCACCCTGCTGTGGGGCTGGGCCGGGGAGCCGCTGACCGCGGAGGCCGTCGAGGTCCTCACCGCCCTCGCGCGGGAGCTCGCCGACGGCGCGGCCCTCGCGGACCGGCTCGTGGAGTTGATCACGCCCGCCGAGGTCGACGCCGTACGGGCGCGGGTGGCCGAGTTGTTGCGGTCCGGGCTGCATCCGGCGCCGAACGGTTCGTGGCCCGCGATCCCCTGGCCGCCCGTGTGAGCGCTGGGCGCCGCCTGCCCTGAGCCCGGCCGGACGGATCGGCTGCGGCACATCGGCGGCCGGGGCGCAAGAGTGCCTTCCCGGTCAGAAGATCCGGTCCGGTTCGTATCCGGAAGGGGCGTCCGGTTAGTCTCGAAGCATGCATGCCTGGCCCGCTTCCGAGGTCCCCGCCCTGCCCGGCAAGGGCCGCGACCTCAGGATCCACGACACCGCGACCGGTGGGCTCATCGCCCTCGACCCCGGTCCTGTCGCCCGTATCTACGTCTGCGGCATCACGCCGTACGACGCGACCCACATGGGTCACGCGGCGACCTACAACGCGTTCGACCTCGTGCAGCGCGTGTGGCTCGACACCAAGCGGCAGGTTCACTACGTCCAGAACGTGACCGACGTGGACGATCCGCTCCTGGAGCGGGCCGTGCGCGACGGTGTGGACTGGACCGGCCTCGCGGAGCGCGAGACCGCACTCTTCCGCGAGGACATGACCGCCCTGCGGATGCTGCCCCCGCAGCAGTACATAGGCGCCGTCGAGGCCATACCCGGGATCGTCCCGCTGGTCGAGCGACTGCGTGACATGGGCGCCGCCTACGAGTTGGACGGCGACATCTACTTCTCCGTGGAGTCCGACGCCCACTTCGGCGAGGTCTCCCGGCTCGACGCCGCCGCCATGAAGGTGCTCTCCGCGGAGCGCGGCGGCGACCCCGAGCGCCCCGGCAAGAAGAACCCGCTCGACCCGATGCTGTGGATGGCGGCCCGCGAGGGCGAGCCCAGCTGGGAGGGCGCGAGCCTCGGCCGCGGCCGGCCCGGCTGGCACATCGAGTGCGTCGCCATCGCCCTCGAACACCTCGGCATGGGCTTCGACGTCCAGGGCGGCGGCTCCGACCTGGCCTTCCCGCACCACGAGATGGGCGCGTCGCACGCCCAGGTCCTCACCGGCGAGCACCCCTTCGCCAAGGCGTACGTGCACGCCGGCATGGTCGCCCTGGACGGCGAGAAGATGTCGAAGTCCAAGGGCAACCTGGTCTTCGTCTCCAAGCTGCGCCGCGACGGCGTCGACCCGGCCGCGATCCGGCTCGCGCTCCTCGCCCACCACTACCGCGCCGACTGGGAGTGGACCGACCAGGTCCTGCAGGACGCCGTGGACCGCCTGGACCGCTGGCGCGCCGCCGTCTCCCGGCCGGACGGGCCGGGCGCGGAGGCGCTCGTCGAGGAGATCCGCGAGGCCCTGTCCGACGACCTGGACGCCCCGAAGGCGCTCGCGGCCGTCGACCGCTGGGTCGCACTCCAGACCGCCGAGGGCGGTACGGACGAGGGGGCGCCCGGTGTGGTGTCCCGTGCGGTGGACGCGCTGCTCGGCGTGGCGCTTTAGCGGTACGCGTACGACGAAGGCGCCGGACGAGTTCTGCTCGTCCGGCGCCTTCGTGTTTGCTCCCCGCCCCGCCCCTTCCCGAAATCCTGCGGAGCTTCGGGGGCCAGCCCCCGGACCCCCGCTCCTCAAACGCCGGAGGGGCTGGATTTAGTCGTCGTCGGCCTGGTCGTCGTCCTCGGGCTGTTCGTCCTTCGGCTGTGGCTTGGGCTTCGGGGGGCGGGTGCGGTCGCTGGTCGTGTCCCGGAGGAACGGGCTCGTGTCGCCGCCGTCCGTGGCGTGGCCGGGGCCCGTGGGGCCGCCGTCGCGCCGGCGCAGGTAGCGCTCGAACTCGCGGGCGATGGCCTCGCCCGACGCCTCGGGCAGCTCCGCCGTGTCCCGGGCCTCCTCCAGGCTCTGCACGTACTCGGCGACCTCGCTGTCCTCGGCCGCCAGCTGGTCCACGCCCAGCTGCCAGGCGCGCGCGTCCTCGGCCAGCTCGCCCAGCGGGATGCGCAGGTCGATCAGGTCCTCGAGGCGGTTGAGGAGGGCCAGGGTGGCCTTCGGGTTCGGCGGCTGCGAGACGTAGTGCGGGACGGCGGCCCAGAGCGAGACGGCGGGGACGCCCGCGTGCGTGCAGGCCTCCTGGAGGATGCCGACGATGCCGGTGGGGCCCTCGTACCGCGTCTCCTCCAGGTTCATCGTGCGCGCCAGGTCCGGGTCGGACGTGACGCCGCTGACCGGGACGGGCCGGGTGTGCGGGGTGTCGCCGAGCAGGGCGCCGAGGATCACGACGAGCTCCACGCCCAGCTCGTGGGCGAAGCCCAGGATCTCGTTGCAGAACGAGCGCCAGCGCATGGACGGTTCGATGCCGCGCACCAGGACGAGGTCGCGCGGCTTGTCACCGCCGACCCGGACGACGGAGAGCCGGGTCGTCGGCCAGGTGATCTTGCGGACGCCGCCGTCCAGCCACACCGTGGGGCGGTTGACCTGGAAGTCGTAGTAGTCCTCCGCGTCCAGGGCGGCGAACACCTCGCCCTTCCACTCGCGGTCGAGGTGCGCGACCGCGGTGGAGGCGGCGTCGCCTGCGTCGTTCCAGCCCTCGAACGCGACCACCATGACCGGGTCGACCAGCTCGGGAACCCCCTCGAGCTCGATCACCCAGCGCCTCCTTCCGACGTTTCCTCGCGTACGCCCCAACCTTACGGCGTCCGAGGGGGGCCTCCGCAGCCCCCTTGCACGCCCTGTGGCCCGCACGCCAGAGGTAATGCATGCGCCTGAGCGCAGAGGTCTATTCCTCCGAGCTGTGAACGGTCAACTGTGCGAGGAGGGCAGGGGGTTGGCGGCTCGCAGCGTCGAGCGCAGCCACTGCTCCACGCTCGCGATGTGCACGGTGGCCCAGGAACGGGCGGCCTCCGCGTCCCGGTCGCGCAGGGCGGCCAGGATCATGCGGTGTTCGTGGAGGGTCCGGCTGACCGCGTCCTCCTGGGTGAGGCCGCGCCAGACCCGGGCCCGCGTCGTCGGCCCGGACAGGCCGTCGAGGAGCGAGCAGAGCACGGAGTTGCCGGAGGCCTGCACGATGCCGCGGTGGAATTCCAGGTCGGACGCGACCAGTTCCTCGACCGAGGGCGCCGGGCCGAGGGCGTCCAGCTGGGCCTGCAGCGCGTCGATCCGGGCGTCCTCGATGCGGGTGCAGGCGGCCGCCGTCGCCGCGGGTTCCAGGATGCGGCGGACCGCGAGGAACTCCAGGACGGTGTCGTCGCGGTGGAAGTCGACCACGAAACTCAGGGCTTCCAGGAGGAGTTGCGGGTCGAGGCTGGTGACGTATGTGCCGTCGCCCTGGCGCACGTCGAGGATGCGGATCAGGGCGAGGGCGCGGACCGCCTCGCGTAGGGAGTTGCGGGACAGGCCGAGGTCGGCGGCGAGCTCGCTCTCCTTGGGCAGGCGGTCGCCGGGGCGCAGTGCGCCGGAGACGATCATGCCCTTGATCTTCTCGATCGCCTCGTCCGTGACCGCCATGGAGCCCCCGCTTCGACCAGCCGGAACGCCTGTGTCGGCGCCCGGTAGACATCCGATGTATCGGCTCATTATGGCCCCGGGTGGGAGGTAGGCGTATGTGTTTCAGGGCTAAGATTTCTTCGGCGGCTCGCGGGAGCCGCGTAGCAGTGCGGGGCAGAGGCCGTGCGGCCGGGCAGAGGGGAAGGCAGTCGCAGATGACGGGGAACAGTGCCGGGAAGTCCGTGGAGCGGGCTCAGGGGAAGTCGACCGGCAGGTCGGCAGGCAGGTCTGCGGGGAAGTCCGCGGAGACGGCGACCGGGCGTGCGGCCGCGAAGCCTGCGGGGAAGTCCGCGGGCAGGCCCGCAGGGAAGACCACCGCCCGGACCACCGCCAAGTCCCCGGCGACGCCGAGCACGAAGCCCGGCGCGAAGCCCAGCGCCAAGCCCACCTCGAAGCCCGCCGGGCGGAACGGAGCCGGTCGTATGGACGCCGTCGCGTCGATCATCGAGGACTGGGCGCGCGAGCGGCCCGAGCTCGACACCTCGCCGCTTGAGGTCCTCGCCCGCCTGCACCGCACCTTCCTGCGCTACAACACCCGGCTGACCTCCGCCATAGACCAGCACGGCCTGGCCGTGGCCGGTTTCGACGTCCTGACCGCGCTGCGCCGGGCCGGCGCCCCGTACCGGCTCACCGCGGGGCAGCTGGCCGATTCGGGGCTTGTCTCCTCGGCCGGCGTGACGCTGCGCATCGACCGCCTGGAGAAGGACGGCCTGATCGTGCGGGAGCGGGACGCCGACGACCGGCGCGTCGTGTACTCGCGGCTCACGGACGCCGGTCTGGCCAAGGTCGACGAGGTGTTCGCGGAGCACCTGGACAACGAGCGGCGCATGCTGGCCGGGCTCTCCCCTGCCGAGCGCCGTCAACTGGCCCGGCTGCTCTCCAAGTTGGAGCGGTCCATCGAGGAATCCGCGGAGGAGTCCGACGAGGCCTGAACCGGCCGTACGAGGAGCCACACCCCGCAGACGAGGGTCATCGCCTGCGCCCCGGCGAGCAGGGCGAAGCCCGCACCGAAGCCGTGCCCGCCGCTCGCCGCGATGGCCACGCCCATCAGCGTCGGCATGAACGCCGAGACCAGGTTCCCGACGCCGTTGACCACCCCGTACGCGCTGCCCACGAACCGGGCGGGCGCGCAGTGCTGGACGAGGGTGGGGATCGCGGGCCCCTGCAGGCCCCAGAAGCCGCCGGCCAGGATCAGGCCGGTCGCCGCGAGGCCGTCGCTGTCCGCACCGGCGACGAGCAGCACGCACACCGCCGTGCCGGTCGCGCCGACGACGAACGGCAGCGCGAGCAGCCGCCGCGGCAGCCGGTCGAGCAGCAGCCCGCCGAGGAAGCCGGACACCAGCGACATCAGGAACGGCAGCGCGGACACCAGGCCCATCGCCTTCAGGGAGAAGTGCCGATCGTCCAGCAGGTACGCGGGCAGCCACGCGCTCGACCCCTACAGGTACGCGAGCGTGGCGATCTCGATCAGCAGGATCGGACCCAGGCGCGGCATCCGCAGCGCGCCCTTGAGCGTCGCCCCGACCCCCTCACGCCGGGCCCCCGCCACACCCCGGCCGCGCACGAACAGAGCGATCAGCGGCAACCCGATCACCGCGTTCAGGGCGGCCCGCCTCGTGCGGCGCGAAGCGCTCCCGCACGTACATCGTCTTCCGCGAGAACAACGGCCCCTCGGCCGCGCTCAGTTGTGCCCGCACCCTCCGCCATCGCGTCGTGGGGCTCGCCCCTGCGCTGCGGCCTCAGGCTGTCGTCGGCTGGGCGCGCAGTTCCCCGCGCCCCTTCAGAGGCGCGGGGAAGGCCGAAAAGAGACAGTCACCCGACGGGAGTCGCTTGCGCCTCGGCGCCCGCGCGGAACAGGCGGCGGAGGCGGACGACGCCGAGGTCGTGCTGGTAGAGGTTCTCCTGCTGGTCGGCGTCGGCCGGCATGGCCTCAAGCATCACGCGGTCCTGCTCCAGGACCTCCCAGTGGCGCTCCTCGATCAGCGTCTTGTAGAGGAACCGCCAGCTGTCGCGCTGCCAGCCCTGGACCTTGCGGTAGCGCCAGAAGAAGACCGCGCAGCGCTCCTCGTCGAGCGGCCGGACCATGCCGACGATGCCGAACGGTCCGCCGGGGCCTGCCGACGGCGGGTACGGGATGGACAGGTCCACCCAGTCCACGCCGGTGCGGCACAGCTCGACCCAGTCGAAGTTGACGCCCCGCTGGTCGGTCTTCTCGAAGAAGTAGCCGCGCTCGGTCTCCCGGATGCGGAACTTGGCGGTCGTGTCGCCCTCGAACATCGTGTGCGAGTCGTGGTGCAGGAACGCGCCGTGCATCGGGTCGAGCAGGTTCTCCACCGCGTACCGCCACGGCACGTTCCACTCCGCGTAGCAGAGGAACGCGTCGGTGTCCGGGTCGGTGAGCGGGTCGGGGAGCGTCAGCTCGACCGGCTGCGGCTGCTCCTCGGAGCCGAAGTAGGCGAGGACCGCGCCCGCGATCTCCCGCACCGGCAGGGAGCGCACCAGCTGCTTGCCCTCCAGGTTGCAGCCGGGCAGGCCGGGCACGGACGACACGGTGCCGTCGGTCTCGACCTCCACGCCGTGGTACCAGCAGGCCACCCGGTCGCCCAGGTGCTTGCCCAGGGAGAGCGGGGCGCCGCGGTGCGGGCAGCGGTCGGCGAGCATGCTCAGGGTGCCGTCGGAACGGCGGAAAAGCAGCCACTGCTCGCCGAGGACGGTGACCTTGCGCATCGCGCCGGGGGCCACGAAGTCGGAGGGGACGACCGGGTGCCACTGGCCGCGCAGGCCGGTCGCGTAGATCTGGTCGGCAGTCATGGTCATCTCGGTCACGCTCCCAGTCGGTGCATCTCGGCGCGGAAGGACTCCTCGGTCCACGGGCTGCCGTCGGGCGCGTGCACCTGACGGTTGTTCAGGCCACGCACCACGTCGGCGAGTTCGTGGCCGTCCTTGGTGAAGACGTCTTCGAGGGTGGCGGCCAGCTTGTACTCGTACGGGGTCGGCTCGTGCCTGCGGGACTGGTGGATCTCCAGGTACGGCCAGGTCTCGGTGTTCATGGCGGTGCTCCCAGGGGGGCTCAGAGGTCGAGGGCGAGGCGGCCGGACGTGCAGCGCGAGACGCAGATCATCATCGAGGCGTTCGCGGCGTGCTCGGCTTCGGACAGCAGGAAGTCGCGGTGGTCGGGGGTGCCGTCGAGCACCCGGGTCTCGCAGGAGCCGCAGATGCCGTCGCGGCAGGAGCTCTCCACGTTCAGGCCGGCCTGCTCGGCGGCCTCCAGGATCGAGGTGTCGGGCCCGACGGTGAGGGTGAGCCCGGAGGTGCGGCACTCGACCTCGAACTCCCCGTCGTCGCCGGACCGTTCGACGGTCGGCGCGGCGAACCGCTCAAGGCGCAGCACCTCCGCCGGGCACACGCCCTCCACCGCGGCGAGCAGCGGCTCGGGGCCGCAGGAGTAGACGAGCGTGCCCTCGGGCAGCTCGGCGAGCGCCCCTGCGAGGTCGATGTGGCCCTGCTCGTCCTGCGGTACGAGCGTCAAGTCCCCGCCGAGCGCGGCCAGTTGGTCGGTGAACGCCATCGAGGCACGGCTGCGGCCGCCGTACACCATGCGCCAGGCGGCGCCGCGCCGGGCGGCCTCGCGGGCCATCGCGAGGATCGGCGTGACACCGATGCCGCCCGCGACGAACACGTACCCGGCGGCCTCCTCCAGGGCGAAGTGGTTGCGCGGCTCGGACACGGTGACGGTCTGGCCGGGCCGCAGCTTGGTGTGGACGTGCCGCGAACCGCCGCGCGAGTTCGGCTCGTCGAGCACGCCGATGCGGTACGAGCCGCCCGCGGCCGGGTCGCCGCACAGGCTGTACTGGCGGACCTGCCCGCCCACGTGCACGTCGATGTGCGCGCCGGGCGTCCAGGCGGGCAGCGGCTTGCCGTCGGGGTGGGCGAGTTCGACGGACAGGACGCCCTCGGCCTCCCAGGTCATCCGCCGTACGAGGAGTTCGAGGCGACGGTCTTCGGTCGTGGTGGTCATAGCGGCCTCCCTACGCGGCGGGGATCTTGACGGGCGGGGTGAACGGGTTCTTCATCGGGCCGAGCGCCGCCAGGTCCACCTCGACGAGCACGGGCCCGTCGGAGGCGACGGCCTCGTCGATCACGGCCTTCGCGTCCTCGGCGTCCGCGATCCGCAGGTACGGCAACCGGCAGGCCTGGGCGAGGAGTTCGAAGTCGGGCGTGGTCAGGTCGACGCCGGAGCGGCGGTCGGCGTACCGGTCCTGCATGTTGCGCAGCACGCCGTAGCCGCCGTCGTTGAAGACGAGCAGGGTCATGCGCGGCCGCTCCTGGGCGAGGGTGAGGAGTTCGCCGAGGTGGACCGCGAGGCCGCCGTCGCCGGCGATCGCGACCGTCGGCCGCTCCGGGTCGGCGAGCGCCGCCCCGATGCCCATGCCGAGGCCCTGCCCGATGCCGCCGCCGCGCGGGAAGACGTTCGCCTTCGGGTCGTACATCTCCAGGAGGCGGTTGCCCCAGCTGCTGGAGGCGATGGTGACGTCGCGGGCGACCACGGCGTCCCGGGGGAGCGCGGCGCGCAGCGCGTCGCAGATCGCCGCCTGCGGGCCGATGTTGTCGTGCAGTGCGGCCCGGACGTCGGTGCGGACCTGGCCGACCCGCTCGGTCCACGCGGGCTCGGCGCGGCGGGCGTGCGGCAGCAGGGCCTTGAGGGTGTCGGCCGCGTCGCCGTGCAGGGCGTGCGTCGCCGGGTACACGCGGCCGAGCGCCGCCGCGTCGACGTCGATCTGGATGTGCTGCTCGGGAAGTTCGAGCGCGTAGTCGGACGTCTCGTTGGAGCGGAAGTGTGTGCCCACGGTGAGCAGCAGGTCCGCGTCGGCCAGCAGCGTGCGGCCGGCCGGGGTGGTGGCGAAGTTGCCGATGACCTGCGGGTGGTCCTCGGGGACGCTGCCACGCCCGGAGTTGGAGGTGAGCAGCCCGGCCCCGGTCGCCTCGACGAGCGCGGCCAGCTCGGGCCCGGCCGTGCACGCGCCGCCGCCCGCCCAGATCAGCGGACGCTCGGCCGAGGCCAACAGCTCGGCGGCGGCGGCGAGTTCAGCCGAATCGGCCGTCGGCGCGGGGGTCTCGGCAACGGTCGCGGGAGCGTCCGTCTGGGCCGCGTACTGCAGGTCGATCGGCCACTCGACGCTCGCCGGGCCGCCCGGCGCGGCCAGGGCTGCGGCGGCCGCCTCGCGCAGGATCCGGCCCGCCTCGTCGGCGGACGTCACCGTCGCCGCGTACTTCGAGACGGCGGTCAGCATGCCCAGCTGGTCCTTGGTCTCGTGGATGAACCCGCGGCCGCTGCCCAGGAACTCCGTCTCGACCTGGCCGGTGACGTGCAGCACCGACGTGCCCGAGGCCAGCGCCTCGACGAGCGAGCCGGCCGCGTTGCCCGCGCCGGTGCCCGTCGAGGTGAGGGCGCAGCCGAGGGTGCCGCGGGCCCGGCCGTAGGCGTCGGCCGCGTTCACGGCGGTCGCCTCGTGCCGCACGGGCACGAACCGCAGCTCGCGGTCGACGGCCTCCACGAGGGGCAGGTTGTGGACCGAGACAATCCCGAAGACCGTGTCGATGCCGAGTTCCTTCAGGACGGCGACGAGGAGCGCGCCTCCATGGTCGTAACGCATGCGGGTACTCCTCAGAGAATGCCGCGGCCGACTCCGCCGCAGACGTCGATGCTGGTTCCGGTGATGTACGAAGCCCGCGGCGAGAGCAGCGCGAGGATCGCGTACGCGACCTCCTCGGCGCGGCCGAGCCGCCCGAGCGCGATGCCCCGGTCCGCGGCGAGCTCCGCCTGCCAGTCCTCGTAGGAGAGGCCCGAGTCGGCAGCGGCATGGCGGCGGGTCCACTGGCCGGTGTCGACCAGGCCCAGGCAGACCGAGTTGACCCGGACGCCGTCCGAAGCCAGCTCCTGGGACAGGGACTTGGAGAGGTTGAGGATGCCGGCGCGGGCGGCGCTGGTGGTGATCAGACGCGTCTCGGGCTGCTTGGCGAGGACCGCGTTGACGTTGACGACGGACGCCGCGTCCGAGGCCGACAGATACGCGCGGGCGGCCTGCAGCGGGTTGAGCACGCCCGCGAACTTCAGCTCCAGCTCGTCGCGCCAGTCGTCCTCGGTGGTGTCGTCGAGGCGCTTCATCCGGGACTGCCCGGCGTTGTTGACGAGCCCGTCCACGCGCCCGCCGAAGGCCTCGGCGGAGCTCCGCACGAACTCCCGCACGGCGTCGGCGTCGCGTACGTCGCACACGGCGGTGCAGAGCCGCTCGTGCTCCCCGATGCGCTTCAGGCGCTCGGCGTCACGGCCGCAGGTGGCGACGTTCGCGCCCTCGTCGAGCAGGGCGCGGACCGTGGCCAGGCCGACGCCCGAGCTGCCTCCGGTGACCACATAGGTCCGGTCGGCGAGGCCCAGATCCATAATCCTTCTCCAGTACGGGAGTTGGGGCTGATTGCAGGTGGTGGCAGTGGGTCAGTGCATGGTGAAGCCGCCGTTGACGGCGACCACCTGTCCGGTCAGGTAGCGCGACTCCTCGGAGAGGAGGAACGCGGCGAGCCCGACCAGGTCGTCCGGCTGCTGCGGCCGGGAGATCGCCCGGTTCGCGGCGTACAGTCCGTGCCGCTCCTCCGGGACCGACTCGGTCGCCTCGCCCTCGGTGAGGCCGGGCGCGAGGGCGTTCACGGTGATGCCGCGCTCGCCCAGCTCCCGTGCCATGGCCCGGGTCAGGGCGATGACGGCGCCCTTGGACGCGATGTAGTGCGCGAGCCGGGGCGAGCCGTAGAGCGCCGCGTCCGATGCGACGTTCACGATCCGTCCGACCGGGCCGAACAGCGGGTGCAGGGCCTTCGCGACGAGCCAGGGGCCGCGCGCGTTGACGGTCATCAGGCGGTCCCAGGTCTCGATGTCGATGTCCTGGAACTCCTTGCCGCCCACCCCGTTGGCGAGTGCGGCGTTGTTGACCAGGCCGTAGAGCCCGCCCAACTTCCGTACGGCGTCGGCCAGTTCGTCGACCGAGGCCGGGTCGGCCACGTCGCAGCGGACGAACCGGGCGTCGATGCCCTCGCCCCGCAGCTGCTCCGCGGCGGCCTCGCCGCGCTCGGCGTCGACCTCGGCGACGACGACCCGGAAGCCGTCCTCGCCGGCCCGGCGGGCCATGGCCAGTCCCAGGCCACGGCCCGCCCCGGTCACGACGACGAGCCGGCGGCCGTCGAAGGACTGGTCAGTCACGGGTGATCCCGTACAGCGGCGAGTACTCGGGGTACGTCGGGACCTGCGGCTTCTGCGTGCCGATGACGACGCAGAACAGGGCGTCGGTGTCGCCCTCGTTCTTCAGGGAGCGGGTCACGCCGGCCGGGACGACGATCATGTCGCGGTAGCCGAGGGTGCGGTACTCGACCTCGTCGGGGCCGCGGTGGATGCCCACGCGGACCTGGCCCTCCAGGACGAAGAAGGCCTCTTCCACGTCGTGGTGGGTGTGGGCCGGGCCCTCGCCGCCCGGGGGAAGCAGCATGTTGGAGAAGGTGAAGCCGCCGGAGGGCAGGATGCGGTTGTCGCCCTCGTGGTTGCCGGTCGCGCCGGAGCCGACGTAGCGGATCTGTGCGCGCTTGTACTGCGGGCCGGCCTTCTCCTGGAAGGAGAGGGTGCCCCAGTCGGGCTCGCGGGACTCCTTGGAGGCGATCAGCGAGTCGGTGTACTTGCCGAGGTCGCCGCCGTTGTCGTACTCAGTGGTGGTCAGAGGCATGAGCGTGTCCTTTGCGAAGCGGTGACGATGTGCAGGTGGGACAGGACCCAGGCGTTGAACCGCTCGGGCTGTTCCTGGTTGGCCAGGTGACCGGCGTCCTTGACGATCACGTAGGCGCATTTGTGCAGTCCGCCGGCGAGTACCTGGGAGGCCTCGATTCCGGTGACCGTGTCGCGGTCGCCGCAGACCACGAGGGTCGGCGCGGTGACGGCGGACAGTTCGGGGCGCAGGTCGGCGGCGGCCATCGATTCGGCGGCGTACCCGTAGCCGGGCAGCCGGACCGAGCCGGCCATGGTGTCGACGACCCGGTCGACGAGCGCGGTGGGCGCCTCGGGCGAGACGAGCCGGGGCCCGCGCAGCGAGGCGAAGGCGCGCGGCCCGACCTCGGCGAGCTCCGTGACGCGGGCCCGCATCCCCGCGGCCTTCTCCGGGTCGGTCCCGGAGCCGGCGCTGGAGTCGGCGACGATCAGCGAGGCCACGAGCTCCGGGTGCCGGGCGGCGAGCCGCAGCGCGATCACGCCGCCCCAGGAGACGCCGAGGACGTGCGCGGGCTCGCCGTACGAACGGATCACGTCGGCGGCCGCGTCCGCGAACCCGTCCAGGTCCAACGGCTCTTCCGGGTCGGAGGACTTGGCGTATCCGGGCGCGTCCCAGGCGACGACGCGGGCGTGCGCGGAGAGCGCGTCCAGCTGCGGCGCGAACGCCGCCGAGGACGAGCCGATGCCGTGCAGGCAGAAGAGCAGCGGCCCTGCCGTGCCCGCCTCCTCGACGTGGACGGCGGTCACGGGCCGGGCGGCGGTCGCAGTCCGGGCGGCGGTCAAAGGATCTGTCCCGTCCGACCGGCGAGCGCCGCGAGCGAGCGGAGCACCGCGTACGGGACGACCTGGCTGGTGGCCGGGTTGCCCGGGTCGGGGGCGTGGGCGACCTCGAAGCGGTACGCGCCGTGCGTTCCGGAGGCTTCTACGACGTGGCGCGTGCGGGTCGCGCCCGGGTCCGCGACGACCTGGACCCGCACAGCGTCCAGGTCGCCGACGGCCAGGGCGACCGAGGCCGCGACGTTGGTCGACTTGGGGAACTTCACGGGGACGTCCCGCGCGGTGCCCGCCATCACCTCGACGGGGCCGGTGGCCGACCGCATCCGGGCCAGCAACTCCTCGTCCATCCACGGCTGTTCGAGGGTCGAGGGCAGCTTGGTGGTGGTGAGGCGCACCTCGTCGAGTGGGCCGAGCTGCCGTACGGCCTGCAGCAGGTCGAGGCCGCCGACGGCGCCGCCGGTGAAGTACACCCGGCCGGGGCCCGCCGCGAGCAGCCGCTTGGCGAGCTCGTCGTCGGTGAGCGCCCCGGTGGAGGCCACGAGCAGATCGGTGCCGGAGCTGAGGACGCGCTCGCCCCACTCCCGTACGACGCCCTGACCTGCGGCTTCCACGATCAGGTCGCAGCCGTCGATGGCCTCCTCGAAGGTGACCTGCGGCGCGGGCGCGGCCTCGCCGAGCGGCCGGTTGTCGACGATGGAGGTCAACTCGGCGCCCTCGATCTCCCCTTGGGCGAGTGCGGTGCCGACGACGCGGCCGATGGCGCCCCAGCCGACGAGTCCGACCTTCAGAATCCTGGTCACTTCTGCTCTCCTTCCGGCCGTCCGGCCATGTGGCAGCGGATGTCCTTCGACGGCGGCCCGGCCGTGCCCCACAGGTCGGACAGCTCCGGGACCCGCCGCCACACCTTGGCGATCCAGCGGTCCTCGACGATCTGCGCGACCTCGGAGGTGTACTCGCAGACGAGTCCGGTCGGGTCGGTGAAGTAGGAGAAGGTGTTGTTGCCGGGCCCGTGCCGACCGGGACCCCACTGCGGGACGATCCCGTGGTGCCGAAGCCGTCCGAGGCCGCGCATGAAGTGGTCGACCGAGCTCATCTCGTACGCCACGTGGTTGAGGGAGACCCACTCGGCCTGGTTGAACGCGATGCAGTGGTGGTCGGCGTTGCAGCGCAGGAACGCCATCTGGTGCTCGGACCAGTCGGAGACCCGCAGGCCGAGCACGTCGCAGTAGAAGGCGACGGCCGCGTCGATGTCGGGGGTGTTGAGGACGGTGTGCGTGACGCCGACCGGCACGGCTGCCTCGCGGCCGCGCGGCGTGACCGCCCAGGTCTCGGCGGACAGTTCGATCAGGCGGCCCTCGTGGTCGTGGAACCGAAGGCCGTAGCCGCCGCCGACCTGGTCGAGCGGGCCGGGCCCGGCGACCGGCTGGATGCCGCGGGCTTCGAGCCGCCGCGCCGCCTCGTCGATCTCGGCGGGGGTGGCCACGGCGAACACGATCCGGCCGAGGCCGGTGCGCTCGGAGCGGGTCAGCTGCAGGGCGTGGTGCTCCTCGCCGGTGCCGCGCAGCCAGCTCGCGCTGTGCTCGGACTCGACGACCTCCAGGCCCCAGGCGTCCTCGTAGAAGTCGGTGGCCTCGGCGAAGGCCGGGGTGAGCAGCTCGACCGAGCGCAGCGCGCGCAGCCGGGCGATCGGGGGGTGGTGGGTCATGTGAACTCTCCGGCGGGGGTGGTCAGTTGGCCCAGGGCAGCGGTGCCGACGAGGTGCCCCAGTAGAGGGACTTCTGCCGCTGGTACTGGCGGATCCCGTCCCGGCCCTTCTCACGGCCGAGGCCGCTGTCCTTCATGCCGCCGAACGGGGTGGAGATGCTGAACTGCTTGTACGTGTTGATCCAGACGGTGCCCGCGTCGATCCGGCGCGCGATCCGCCAGGCGGCCCGGTGGTCCCGCGTCCAGATCCCGCAGGCCAGGCCGTACACGGAGTCGTTGGCCTGCGCGACCAGGTCCTCCTCGTCGTCGAAGGGAAGCGCCACGAGCACCGGCCCGAAGATCTCCTCCTGGCAGACCCGCGCGTCGTTGGAGAGCCCGTCGAGCACGGTCGGCAGGTAGTACGCCCCGTCGGCGTACCGCTCGCCCTCCGGCACGGCCCCGCCGGCGAGCACGTTCGCGCCCTCGGAGCGGGCCAGGTCCACGTACGCGGCGACCGAGTCCCGGTGCTTGTGGTGCACGAGCGGCGCGACCTGCGTGTCCGGGGCCGTACCGGGGCCGACTCGCAACTTCCGTACGCGCTCCGCGAGTTGACCGACGAAGTCGTTGTACAGCGAACGCGCCACGAAGAGCCGGGAACCGGCGATGCAGGACTGCCCGCTGGACGAGAACACCCCGAACATCACCCCGGCGAGGGCCTGTTCGACGTCGGCGTCCGCCAGGACGACCGTCGGAGACTTGCCGCCCAGCTCCAGAGAGACCGGCATCAGCTTCTCGGCGGCGGCGTGGGCGAGGGTGCGCCCGGTCGAGGTGCCGCCGGTGAACGACACCTTGCCGACGAGCGGGTGGCGCACGATGGCGTCCCCGACCACGCTGCCACGGCCGGGAAGGACCGCCAACAGGGCGGTGGGCAGGCCGAGTTCACCGAGCGCGCGGGTCACGAGGCGGCCGAGCGCGAGCGAGACCAGCGGCGTCCAGTCGGCGGGCTTCAGGAGTACCGCGTTGCCGCCGGCGAGGGCCGGGGCGAGCTTCTGCGCGTCGCTCGCGACCGGCGAGTTCCACGGGTTGATCGCGCCCACGACGCCGATCGGCTCGTACACGCTCATCGTCACGTACGCCCCGCGCGCCGGGGTGATCGCCTCCTCGGCGGTCTCCAGGGCGGCGGCCGTGTACCGGAACGTGCCGGCGGCGCTCGCGACCAGGGCGCGGGTCTCGGTGAGCGACTTGCCGGTGTCCGCGGTCTGCAGCGCGGCCAGCTGCTCCGCCTCGGCGTCGATCAACTCCGCGATACGGACGAGGAGTCGAGCGCGCTGGTGGGGGAGCAGTTCGCGCCAGCGGGGGTCCGCCGCCGCGTTCGCCGCGGCCTCGGCCGCCTCGGCGACCTCCTCGACGGTGACCGCGTGCACGGTGGCGAGCGTGCGTCCGGTGGCCGGGTCGACGGTCTCGGTCGGGGCGCCTGCACCGCGGCGCCACTGGCCGGCGATCAGTGCCTCGTCCGGGGGAGTCGGGGGCATTCGGGTCTCCTTGCGGCGGCGGTCTACGGCCAAGTGCCTCGGTCGGCGACCTCGGCTAAGCGCTAGAAATCTAAGGGCTTAAATATCTGCCGCGCAAGACCCCTCCCGCAAAACTTTGTTGGTCAATTCCCTGCCCAAGCTCTTGACGTCAGCAGGTGAGGCGGGGGATACAAGTTAAGCCCTAAGAAATTTTGGGCTTACCGATTCCTGGCCCTGCGGTGATTCTTCGTTCATCATCAGGTCCAGGGGTAGGACTCGGTTTCTCGTCCCAGGCATCGGCCTTCCGCCCGGGGCCCCAGACCCGCCGCCCCTCTCACGCCGCGGAGTACCTGCATGACCCTCAACGCACCCGACACGACGCCGGACGCCGGCGTCCGGGCCTCCATCTCCGCCCGCTTCGAGCGACTTCCGCTCTCCCGCTGGCACATCACCGTCCGCCTGATCGTCGGCGCCGTGACCTTCTTCGAGGCCTTCGACCAGCTCCTCATCGCCTACGCGATGCCCGCACTGCGGACCGAGTTCCAGCTCTCCACCTCCGCGGCCACGCTGATGCTCACCATCGGCTCGCTCGGCATGCTCGTGGGCGCCCTGCTCTCCGGCCGCCTCGCCGACCGCATCGGCCGGGTCAAGGTCATCGCCCTGTGCATCGCGGTCTCCAGCCTCGCCAACCTGGCCCTCGCCGCGACCACCTCACCCGAGCAGTTCATGGCGCTCCGCTTCGTACAGGGCCTGGCGATCGGCGGCGAGGTCCCGGTCGCGGCCACCTTCATCGCCGAGATCACCCGCAGTCACAAGCGCGGACGCTTCGTACTTCTCTACGAACTCGTCTTCCCGGCCGGCCTCACCGTCGGCGCCCTCGTCGCCGCCTGGGTCGTGCCGATCCTCGGCTGGCGCTGGATGTACGCCCTCGCGGCGATCCCCGGGGTCCTCTGCTTCCTGGTCCAGAAGATGGTCCCGGAGTCCCCGCGCTGGCTCGCCGACCACGGCAGGGCCGAAGAGGCCGAGGCCACCATGGTCCGCATCGAGAAGGCGGTCGAGCGCGCCACCGGCGAACCGCTGCCCCCGGTCGGCGAGGCCCTGCCCGTCACCCCGCCCGGCAAGGGCTCCTCGGGCCTGCGCGGCCTGCTCAGCGGCCGCTACCGCCGCCGCACCCTCGTCGTCGGCGCCCTCTGGTTCTGCGGTTACTTCGTCAACTACGGCATCTCGTCCTGGCTCCCGACGATCTACCTGAACCGCTACCACCTGTCCCTCTCGGACGCCCTGCTCTACTCCACGGTCACGTCCTGCGCCGGCCTGCTCGGCTGCCTGGTCGTCGCCCTCACCGTGGACGGGGCCGGCCGGCGCAAGGTCATCACCGCCTGCCTCGGCGGGGCCGCGGCCGTGCTGCTCCTGCTCGCCTGGCTCGGCGCGAACACCCCGCTCCAGGTCCTGGTCTGGTCGTCCCTGGCCGCGGTCTTCTTCTTCGGCGCCAACATCTGCCTGTACGTGTACACGCCGGAGCTCTTCCCGACCCGCATGCGGGCCCTCGGTAGCAGCGTCGGCGGCGCCTTCAACCGCATCGGCGTCATCCTCGGCCCGATCGCCGTCGGCGCGGTCTACGCGGGCGGCGAGATCGGCACGGTCTTCCTGGTCCTCGGCGGCGTAGCCCTCGCGGGCGCGGTCGTCGCGGGCATCGGCGCGGAGGAGACGGCGGGGCGGCGCCTGGAGGAGGTCTCGCCTTGACGGAAGGGGCCCTGGGAGCTCCACCCCCAGACCCCCGATCGCGCTGAGGCGCTCGTCCTCAAACGCCGGAGGGGCTGATTTTTCAGCCCCTCCGGCGTTTGAGGAGGCCCGTCCGGCGAGGACTTTCGGGAAGGGGCGGGGAGGGGAAAAATCCACCCATGACCACCCCCGCAGCCGCCCTCGACACCTACTGCACCACCCTCCTCCGCCAGACGGAACTCCTCTCCGCCCACACCCGCGGAGCGAACCCGGCCCTCCCCGTCCCCACCTGCCCCGGCTGGACCCTCGCCGACCTCCTCCGGCACGTGGAGGCCACGTACTCCTGGGCCGAACGCCTCGTCCGCACCCGCGCGACCAGCCCCGAGCACCTCGGCGACACCCACGCCCAGGACGCTCCCGTCAACGCCGCCCACCTTGCCGCGACCCTCCGCGAAGCCGGCCCCCACGTGGAACTGTGGTCGCCCGCACCCCCGCACACCCCCCTCTTCTGGGCCCGCCGCATGGCCGTGGAGGCGACCGTCCACCGCTACGACGCGACCCGCGCCCTCGGCATCCCGTACGAGCTCGACCCGCGCACCGCGCTCATCGGCCTCGACGAGTGGACCGAGATGAGCGCACTGCCGCAGGCCTTCCCCTCCGAACAGGCCCGACGAGAACTCCTCGGCCCGGACCGCACGGTCCACCTCCACACCACCGACGCCCCGGGCGAGTGGCTCATCGACCTCACCGGCGACAACGGCCAGGACATCGCCGTACGGCACCAGCACCGCAGCGCCGCCGTCGCCGTCCGCGCCCCCGCCGCCGACCTGCTCCTGCTGATGTACGGCCGCCGCACCCTCGACGACGACGGCATCGAGTCCTTCGGCGACACCGCGCTGTTCACCGACTGGCTGCGGAAGTGCGGCGACTGGTCCCGCCGGGAGTAGCCGGGCGCACGCGAGCGGGGCGGCCACCGCAGTGACCGCCCCGCTCAACTCCCGTACAGGAAACGCTACTTGGACTCGCCGAGCATCGCCTCGACCTTGCCCCGCACCTCGTCCGTGGCAAGGCCCCGGATCGTCAGGGTCGTACGCCGGCGAAGGACGTCGTCCGCGGTCTCGGCCCACTCGTGGTCGCGCGCGTACGCGACCTGCGCCCAGATCTCCGGGGCGTCCGGGTGGATGCGCTCCCCGAGGGCCGGGTTCTCGTTGGCAAGGCGCGCGATGTCGAAGGACAGCGAGCCGTAGTGCGTGGCCAGGTGCCGCGCGGTGTCGGCCGACATCCGCGGACCGGGCGTACCGCCGTCGACCAGGAGCCGGTGCGCGACCGCCTGAGGGTTCGAGATACCCGGCAGCGGGAGCTTCTTCGGCAGCTGCGAGATCGGCTGCATGTCCTCGCCGAGCGGGTGACCGGGCAGCTCCGCCAGCTTGTTCATGATCGTCCGGCCGATGTGCCGGAACGTCGTCCACTTGCCGCCCGCGACCGACAGCATCCCGCCGCGCCCCTCGGTGACGACCGTCTCGCGCTTGGCCTTGGAGGTGTCCCCGGGCCCGCCGGGCAGGACCCGCAGACCCGCGAAGGAGTACGTGATCAGGTCCCGGGACAGCTGCTGGTCGCGGATCGAGAACGCCGCCTCGTCCAGGATCTGCGCCGTGTCCTTCTCGGTGACGGACACCTCGCGCGGGTCGCCCTCGTACTCCTCGTCCGTGGTGCCGAGCAGCAGCATGTCCTCCCAGGGCAGGGCGAACGTGATGCGGTACTTGTCGATCGGCGTGGCCAGGGCCGCCTTCCACGGGGCGGTGCGCTTGAGGACCAGGTGCGCGCCCTTGGAGAGGCGTATGGAGGGCGCCGCGTTCTCGTCCTCCATCTTGCGCAGGTGATCCACCCACGGGCCGGTGGCGTTGAGGACGAGGCGCGCGTTCACGCCGAACTCCTCGCCGTCCGTCCGGTCCTTCAGGTCGGCGCCCGTGACCCGGCCCTTGGTGAAGCGCAGGCCGGTGACCTCGGCGTGGTTGAGGACGACGGCGCCCGCGTCGACGGCCGCGCGGACCGTCATCAGGGCCATCCGCGCGTCGTTCATCTGGTCGTCGCCGTACACGGCCACGGCCTTCAGGTTGTCCGTGCGCAGCTCCGGCACGTCCTGCGCGGCCTTCGACGGCGAGAGCAGGTGCCCGACGCCGTCGCCGAACGCGGACAGGGCGCTGTACGCGAAGACGCCCGCGCCCAGCTTGGCCGCGCCGTGCGGGCCGCCCTTGTAGACGGGCAGGTAGAAGGTCAGCGGGTTGGCGAGGTGCGGCGCCACCTGACGGGACACCGCACGCCGCTCGAAGTGGTTCTCCGCGACCAGCTTCACCGCGCCGGTCTGCAGGTAGCGCAGACCGCCGTGGAGCAGCTTGGAGGAGGCCGACGAGGTCGCGCCGGCGAAGTCGCCGGCGTCCACGAGGGCCACCCGCAGGCCGGCCTGCGCCGCGTGCCAGGCGGTGGAGATGCCCAGAATGCCGCCGCCGACGACGAGCAGGTCGTACGTCGCCTTCGCCAGCTGTTCGCGGGTCTCCGCGCGGCTCGGGTTCGAACCGCCCGCCGGGTGCAGCCCGAGCGCCGGGTAGGCGGGGCCGTTCTGCAGGGTGGGGGTGCTCATGGGTGTTTGCTCCTCGTCAGCTCGTCCTCGAGGTCGAAAGGTCCGGGGACCCGGCGGGCCGGGTCAGTCCTCGGACGGCTCGTCCTCGATCCAGCCCATGGTCCGCTCGACGGCCTTGAGCCAGTTCTTGTACTCGCGGTCCCGCTGTGCGGCGGGCATGCGGGGGGTCCACTCGGCGGCCCGGCGCCAGTTGGCGCGCAGGGCGTCGGTGTCCGGCCAGAAGCCGACGGCGAGGCCGGCGGCGTAGGCCGCACCGAGGCAGGTGGTCTCGGCGACCATGGGGCGCACGACCGGTGCGTCCGTGAAGTCGGAGATCGTCTGCATCAGCAGGTTGTTGGAGGTCATGCCGCCGTCGACCTTGAGGGCCGCGAGGTCGACGCCGGAGTCCTTCGTCATGGCGTCGGTGATCTCCCGGGTCTGCCAGGCGGTGGCTTCCAGGACGGCGCGCGCGATGTGCGCCTTGGTCACGTACCGGGTGAGTCCGGCGATCACACCGCGGGCGTCGGAGCGCCAGTACGGGGCGAACAGGCCGGAGAAGGCCGGTACGAAGTAGGCGCCGCCGTTGTCCTCGACCGAGGACGCGAGGGTCTCGATCTCGGCGGCGGACTGGATGAGCCCCATCTGGTCGCGCATCCACTGCACGAGGGAGCCGGTGACGGCGATGGAGCCTTCGAGGGCGTAGACCGGCTTCTGCTCGCCGATCTGGTAGCCCACGGTGGTGAGCAGGCCGTTGTACGAGTTGACGGGCTGGTCACCGGTGTTCATCAGCATGAAGGTGCCGGTGCCGTACGTGGACTTGGCCTCGCCCTTGTCGAAGCAGGTCTGGCCGAACAGGGCTGCCTGCTGGTCGCCGAGCGCGGAGGCGACGGGCACGCCGTCGAGGACGCCGCCCTTGGCGTTTCCGTACACCTCGGCGGAGGAGCGGATCTCGGGGAGCACCGCGGCGGGGATGCCCATCGAGTTGAGGATGCGCTCGTCCCAGGCCATCTCGTGCAGGTTCATCAGGAGGGTGCGGGAGGCGTTGGTGACGTCGGTGACGTGCACGCCGCCCTCGGTGCCGCCGGTGAGGTTCCAGATGACCCAGGAGTCCATGGTGCCGAAGAGGATGTCCCCGGCCTCGGCGCGCTCGCGCAGACCTTCGACGTTGTCGAGCAGCCAGCGCACCTTCGGGCCCGCGAAGTACGAGGCGAGCGGCAGGCCGGTCTCGCGGCGGAAGCGGTCCTGGCCGACGTTGCGGCCGAGCTCCTTGCAGAGCGCGTCGGTGCGGGTGTCCTGCCAGACGATCGCGTTGTGCACGGGCTCGCCGGTGTTCTTGTCCCAGAGCAGCGTGGTCTCGCGCTGGTTGGTGATGCCGATCGCCTTGACGTCGGCGGAGGTGATCCCGGCCTTGGCGACGGCCCCGGCCACCACGCTCTCGACGTTGGCCCAGATCTCCTTGGCGTCGTGCTCGACCCAGCCCGGCTTCGGGAAGATCTGCTCGTGCTCGCGCTGGTCGACGGAGACGATCCGGCCGTCCTTGTCGAAGACGATGCAGCGGGACGAGGTGGTGCCCTGGTCGATCGCCGCGATGAACGGGCCTGCGGTGTGTGCGTCGGTCACTGTGTGCTCCAGAAATCTCATGTACGGCGGCGCTGTGCGCTCGTCCGGTCGGTGGTCCGGTGGCCGCGGTGGCCGGGGCGGCTGCTCAGGCGAAGGCGACGTTGTAGACGCCTGCAGCTATGGCGCCGCCCAGGAGCGGGCCGACGACCGGGATCCAGGCGTACCCCCAGTCCGAGCCGCCCTTGTTCGGCAGCGGAAGCAGCGAGTGCACGATGCGCGGGCCGAGGTCGCGGACCGGGTTGATGGCGTAGCCCGTGGGCCCGCCGAGGGAGAAACCGATGCCGACGACGACCAGGGCGACGATCAGCGTGCCGCCCCAGGACACGCCCTTGCCGTCGGCCGTGAGGCCCAGGCAGAGGATCGCGAGCACGAGCACGACGGTGGCGATGACCTCGGTGGCGAGGTTCTGGAGGGGGTTGCGGATCTCGGGGGAGGTGAAGAACACCCCGTGCACCGGACCCGGGTTGGCGGTCTTCTGCTCGGCGACCTCGGGGTCGTTGAGGTGCGCCTTGAAGTGGCCGTAGTACGCGATCCACACGAGCACCGCGCCGATCATCGCGCCGAGCAGCTCGCCCCCGAAGTAGGCCGGAGCGTCGCCCCACGTGGGAGCGCCCTCGCCGCCCTTCAGGATGATCCCGACGGTCACCGCCGGGTTGAGGTGCGCGCCGGACTTGGCGGCGATGTAGGCGCCGGTGAGGACCGCGAAGCCCCAACCGAACGCGATGGCGACCCAGCCGGCGTTGAACGCCTTCGAGCGCTTCAGCGTGACGGCGGCGCAGACGCCGCCGCCGAGCAGGATCAGAACAGCGGTACCGATGGTCTCGCTGATGAAGATGTCGGAGCTGGACACCCGCGACTCCTTTGTCCTTCGTCCAGGGGAAGGCGAACCACGGGTCCCGCCGGTGGTTCGCGCCCTCAGGCTGAGGGCGTTGGCCCGATCCGCCTTGCGACACCCTACCTTGCATTACCGGTAGGTGTTCGACAATGCCGACCGATGAACGGCAGTTTTGCCTCCGGGTTAACTGGACGTCAAGAGCTGTGTGATGGGTATCGCGATCGTTATCCACCGCCCCGCAAACCGCACGCCGAATCGCCCGTCGCAGGGGTCACAGGGGGTGCCAAATCCAGCCCGTCCGGCGTTTGAGGACGAGGCCGTAGGCCGACAAGGGGGCGGGGTCTGGGGCTGCAAGCCCCAGGGCTGGTGCCGAGCCCCGTACGACGGTGCGCTAAAAACGCCCCGCGCCGAGATCCCGGGAAACCGCCCGCGCACAGTCCCGCACAGCGGCAACCAGCTCCGAGCGCAGCTCGCCGCCCGCGCAGACCCGCTCGACGGCGCCCGTGACGCCCACCGCGCCGACCGGCATCCTGCGCCGGTCGTGGATCGGCGCCGCCACCGAGGCCACGCCCTCCCAGGTCTCCTCCACGTCGTCGGCCCAGCCGCGCGCCCGCGTGAGGTTCAGCGTCTCCTCGAACGCGTCGAGCGCGGTGACCGTACGCGGCGTGAAGTCCTTGCGCTCGACCTCCACCGCCTCGCTGTGCGCCACCGGGTCGTACGCCGAGAGGACCTTGCCGAGGGCCGTGGAGTGCAGCGGCTGCATCGCGCCGACCTCCAGGACCTGCCGGCTGTCGTCCGGCCGGAAGACGTGGTGCACGATCAGCACGCCCTGCTGGTGCAGGACGCCCAGGTAGACGCTCTCGCCGCTGGAGCGCGCCAGGTCGTCCGCCCAGACCAGGGCGCGGGCGCGCAGCTCGTGCACGTCGAGGTAGCTGTTGCCGAGGCGGAGCAGCTCCGCGCCCAGCTGGTAGCGGCCCGAGGCGGCGTCCTGCTCGACGAAGCCCTCCTGCTGCAGCGTGCGCAGAATGCCGTGCGCGGTGCCCTTGGCCAGGCCCAGCGCGGACGCGATGTCGGAGAGGCCGAGGCGCCGCTCGCCGCCCGCGAGCAGCCGCAGCATGGCCGCCGCGCGCTCGAGCGACTGGATGTTCTTCGCCACCGCGTCGGCTCCCTTCCATCGGTCGGGGCGTACGCGGAGTCACTCCATCCGTATGTACGCGCCCTGTTCGGCAATGCTGAACACTATCGGCCCATGCCGAACTTGTCCTAACGCGAGACGCACTCGACCGCCTTCCGCACACGCGCCGTGCACGTACCGGAAGCCTTCGGGGCGGCGGGAGTTCACAGGCGCGCTCCGCCGGTGGCTGATTGTGCACGCTCCGCCGACCGGAACCCGACCCGGGTGCCCCGGAGCCGCCCCGGCCGACTCGCTGTCTGCCTGCTGGACGCCCTTCACAAGAGGACCGGCCTCCCGGCTACCCTGGCGGCGTGCGGCTTCCGCCGGTAGCCGCAAAGCCGACAGCCGTCGCACTCCAGGGAGATCGTCCATGGCCTCGCAGCCGACCCCCGCCCGCTTCAACCAGACCCGCGCGGACGCCTTGCGCGCCGCCCTCGCCTCCCGCGTGGTGGTGGCC
>NZ_JASCIQ010000005.1 GCF_029968035.1 Streptomyces cavernicola
GGAGGCGGATTAGCCGGCGGGACGGGGACCAGCCCCGCCGCAGCCCCCGCCCCGCCCCTGAAGGCCAGCCCCTGAAGACCAGCCCCTCCGGCGATTGAGGAGATTCGGGAAGGGGCGGGGAGGGGAAAGAAGCGCAGCCCGAACGGACCGTCCCCGTTCGATTACAGTGCTGCGCACACGACTCGTGGGAGGAGGCGCGGTGAGCGTAGGTGTGACGGCGGTCTGGGGCCGCGCCGAACAGCAGGACTTCCGCAGCCGCGTACGCGGCTCGCTGCTCGGGGCGGCGCTCGGCGACGCCCTCGGCGCCCCTGTCACGGCCCTGGACCTGGAGGCGATCCGCACCGAGCACGGCGCGGAGGGCCTCGCGGACCTCGCGCCCGCGTACGGCAGACGCGGCGCCGTCACAGCGGCCACACAGCTGGCCCTGTTCACCGTGGACGGACTGATCCGCGCCCAGGTCCGCCGCGACACCGGCGCCTGGCACCCGCCCACCGACATCCACCGCGCCCACCGCCGCTGGGCCCTCACCCAGATCGAGTGGGGCCCCGACGAGCGCCGCAAGGAGGACGGCTGGCTGGCCCGCGAGGAGTGGCTGTACGCCCGCCGCGAGCCGTCCCGCGCCTGCCTCGCCGGATTCGGCGAGGAGCCGATGGGCACCCTGGAGTCGCCGCGGAACCCCGCCGAGCGCGGCCCCGAGGCGGTCACGCGGTCCGCGCCCTTCGGGCTGCTCGTCGGCTGGGAGCCGCAGCTGGTCCTGCAGCTGGCCGTCGAATGCGCCGCGCAGACCCACGGGCACCCCTCGGCGTACCTCGCGGCGGGCGCGCACGCGGTGATCGTGCACGCGCTCGCCCGCAACGAGTCCCTGGACGGCGCGGTGCAGCGGGCGCTCGCCCTGCTCGCCGCCCGGCCCGGACACCAGCCGGTCACGGACGCCCTCAAGCAGGCGCTCGGCGCGGTCCGCCAGGGCATGCCGAGCCCGGCCAGGGTCGAGTCCCTCGCCGAGGAGGGCACGGCGGACGCGGTGCTCGGGGCGGCGGTGTACTGCGCGACGGTCTGCGAGGACATCCGGCACGGGCTGCGCCTCGCCGTGAACCAGGGCGGGGACTCGTCCTCGGTGGCGTGCCTGACCGGTGCGATGCTCGGGGCTCTGCACGGGGAGACGGCGCTGCCGCCGGGCTGGGTCGCGGAGTTGGAGGGGCGGTCCACGATGCTTGAGCTGGCGGACGACTTCGCCATGGAGATGACCCAGGGCCCGGCCCTGCACGGCCCCGCGGGCTCCTCTCCGGGCTGGCTGCTCCGCTACCCGCGGGCGTAGCCGTTTTTTGATCCCCTCCCCGCCCCTTCCCGAAAGTCCTGCGGACGGCTTCGGGGGCCAGCCCCCGGACCCCCGCTGCTCAAACGCCGCAGGGGCTGGTTTTTAAGGGGCGCGGGGAACTGCGCGACCAGCCACGACGGCGCGGGCAGCCGAAGAACACACCGCCGCAGCCACGCGGCGGCAGCCGCATATCAGGCACAGCCGGGAAGGGGCGGGGAGGGGAAAAGCACGCGACCAGCCACGACGGCGCGGCAGCCGAACGACCACCGGGGCACGGGACGGAGCCCCGGGTGGGCCGGGGGTGGAGCCCTCAAGGGTCCGGGGGCGTAGCCCCCGGGGTTCCGGGTCGCTAGCGCATCACCTCGCCCGCGTTCACCAGCAGGGACTGCCCCGTAATCGCCCGAGCCCGATCAGACGTCAAAAACACACACGCATCCGCGACATCCCCGTCCGTCGCCAGCTCCGGCAACACCATCCGCTCGGCCAACCGCGACTTCACCGCCTCCTCCGACACCCCCTCCCCCTCCGCCGCAGCCCGCACGTACCCCTCGACCTGCGGACCCCACATCCAGCCCGGCTGGACCGTGTTGACCCGGATGCGGTGCGGCCCGAGCTCGCGCGCCAGCGAGTACATCGCCGACACGAGCGCCCCCTTCGACGCCGCGTACGCCGCCTGCCGCACCTGTGAGGGCGCCGCCACCGAGGACTGCGTGCCGACGAGGACGAGCGCGCCGCCGCGTTCCTTCAGCGCGGGGAGGCAGGCGCGGGCCATCTTCAGGCTGCCGAGCAGGTTGACGTCCACCACGCCCTGCCAGGTCGCGAAGTCGGCGTCCTCCAATCCGCCGAAGTGCGAGTCCACGGCGGCGACTTGGACGAGCGCGTCGATCCGCCCGAACCGCTTCACGGCCAGTTCGGCGAGGGCCCCGCACTGCTCCTCGTCGCCGATGTCGGTGGCCCGGTACGCGGTGTGCCGGCCGCCCGGGTCGATCTCCGCGGCGGCCTTGGCGAGGTTGGCCTCGGTACGGGCGCCGAGCACGGCGTTGCCGCCGTCGCGCACCACGGCGGCGGCGACCTCGTGGCCGAGTCCGGCGCCGACTCCCGAGACGATCACGGTTCTTCCTTCGAGCAGCATCGGCGCCTCCGCGGTCTGGTGCAATTCCTGACGGGGCGTCAGAGTAGGGCGGACCAGTACCGGAAGGAAGGGGATCGACCATGGGCGAGGAGACGCGCAGCGAGACCTACGCGGAGCTGGCGGCCGTCGGCCCGTACGGCGTGCACCCCGGGCATGCGCTGATCACCATGGTCGAGCCGCACCCGGGACACGAGCACGCGTACAACCGCTGGTACGAGGACGACCACTACTACGCGGGCGCGATGGCCATGCCGTGGATGTACTCGGGGCGGCGCTGGGTCGCCACCAGGGACCTGCAACTGCTGCGCCGCCCGGAGAAGTCGGCGGTGGCCCAGCCCGTCACGGCCGGCTGCTATCTCTCCACGTACTGGATCACCGACGGGCGCTACGACGACCACATGCGCTGGACCGTCGGCATCAACAAGCGCCTCAACCGGGACGGCCGCGTCCACCAGGACCGTACGCACGTCTTCACGGCCTTCCAGGACCACGTGGGCACCGTCTACCGCGACGGCGCCTCGGGCCCGCGGGACTTCCACGCCCTGGACCACCCGTACCAGGGGCTGGTCCTTGAGGTCATCGACGCCGAAGGGCCCGAGCAGCGCGCCGAGTTGGCGGAGTGGCTGCGCTCGGAGCATTTGCCGGGGAGGCTCGCGGGGTCGCCGGCCGCGATGGTGGTGATGTTCCGCCCGACGCCGCTGCCGGGCGACCGGATGTCGTACGTGAAGCAGGTCGAGGGCGTCGACGACCGGCTCACGCTGCTCTGGTTCCTGCAGTCCGACCCGCGCCCCTGCTGGCCGGAACTCTTCGCCGGGCGCGAGGAGGAAGTGGCCGAATCCGGCCTGGGCCGGGTCGAGTTGGCGGCGCCGTTCATCCCGACCGTGCCGGGTACGGACATCTACGTGGACCAGCTGCGGTAGGGAAAGGCCGAGCCCCCTCGGCCGGGACGGCGGACCAGTCGAGAGGGCTCTTCGGTGTTGCAGGTGTTGCAGGTGTTGCAGGTGTTTCCGGTACTGCGGTTGTGCGGGTGCGGATCAGATGCCCCACGTACCCCGCGTGACCTGACCGACGAACGCACTCCAGGACTTGGGGGCGAACGCCAGCGCCGGACCCTCGGGGACCTTCGAGTCACGCACGTCGATCGCGTGCATCACCGGGGACTTGACCTCTACACATGCGCCGTTTCCGGTGGAATACGAGGACTTGGTCCAGGTGTTCGTAGCGCCTTGCTGAATTGCCATTTTCGCTCCGCTTGCCGATCGCCGGTTGGGTGGGGGTGCGATGCCAACGGCTTGTTGTTGTTGGCGTGATCGACGCTACTCGCCAACTTCCCGGAGCGAGGCGGCCATTCACTCGACCGGATGGCATATACCGGATCGGACTTCCCTATTGACGAGGTGACGGTGTACCGTGCCGCGCCTTCAGAACCGGAGCCTCCGCATACGTCTTTGGGGCCGCCGTTCAGGCGTCCCCACGGGCGTAGGTCTTGGCCACTTCCGAGATGAACTGCCGGGTCTGGTCCACATTCAGCGCCTGCGCCCTCAAGTGCTCGTACATGACGCTGTACTTCTGCACGTCGTTCGCCTTCTCCAGGTAGAGGTCGCTGGTCACGCCCTCGATGTAGACGACGCTGGAGTCGGCGGCGTCGGGGAACTCCAGGATCGCGTACTGCCCGTTCACGCCCGGGTGCGCGCCCATGGAGAACGGCATGACCTGCACGGTGACGTGCGGCTCGTGCGACATCTCGACGAGGTGCTCCAACTGCTGGATCATCAGCTGCCGGTCGCCGACGACGCGCCGCAGCGCCGCCTCGTCGAGCACCGCCCACAGTCGCAGCGGGGCCTCGCCGGAGTTGATCCGCTCCTGGCGGCGCACGCGCACCTGGACGCGCTTCTCGATGTCGGTCGTCGAGGTCTCCGGCAGCGCCCCGGCGATCAGCGCCTCGGCGTACGCCCGGGTCTGCAGCAGGCCGGGCACGACCTGCGGCTCGTACACCCGCAGTGAGGCCGCGTCGGTCTCCAGACCGATGTAGACGCTGTACGGGATGTCGCCGAAGGCGTGCCACCAGCCTTGCTGGCGGCTGTCCTTGGCCATTTGCATCAGAGACTCGACGACGCGGTGGTCCTCCACCTCGTACACCCCGCACAGGTCGCGGACGTCGCGCTGGCTGATGCTGCGCCGACCGTTCTCGAGGCGGCTGATCTTCGACTGGGAGACGAGGAGTTTGTCCGCCACCTCCTCCGCCGTCATGCCTTTGAGCTCACGGAGCCTGCGCAACTCCTGGCCCAACCGGCGTCGCCTGACGGTGGGATTGACATTGGACGCCACGGGACGTGCACCTCCGGCTGAGGACTTCTCTACTTTGCGTATCTACTGCTCAGCAGAGTGCCACCAACGGGTGTCGCAGCGCTGGAAAACAGCGGATATACGGAGGCCGCGACCGGTTTCGGGGCGACGCGTCCCATGCGTGGTGCTGCGCACATGCGGGAGCGCGGGGCGGTGGCCGGTGTCGTCGTCCAGGACGTCCGGCCGCCACCCCGCGCTCCTCAGCGGCTCCCGAACCGGTCTCGGTGCGGTGGTGCGCTTTGGTGCCTGCGGTGCGGGTGGTGCGTGGAGCTGGTGGTGCTCGTACTGCCTTACGGGCTGTGCGCTACGGGCTGTGCGCTACGGGCTGTGCCTCAGTGGGCGACGGCCCGTGCCATGGAGCCTCGGCGTGGCTGCATCGGAATCCGGCCGGGGCCGGCTTCCTGCGCGGCCGCACGGTCCGGCTTGCGGGCCGTGGCCGTGGCCGGGGAGCGACGGGGCTGGGCCGCCACTCCGTTCTGGACGTCCATGACCGCGTGCGCCACGAGGCCGCCCATCGGGTCGTGCCTGATCAGATCCCGGAGGCGGGAGCGCGACGAGCGCCCTTCGTTCCCGGGGTACAGGTGCTTGCCGAGACCGACCGCATGGGCCAGCGCGGCGAGCGCCGCGGTCCGCGGGTCCGGCGGTACGCCGGTGCGGATCGCGGAGTCCAGCCGGGACCTGATCTCCCGGCTGATGGCCGTGTCCGTCGCCTGATAGCGAGTCGTCGGCAGCACTCCGCACATCTGGCCCGCCACGGCATGCACCATGCCGCACCGCTCCAGATGCGAGAGATAGGTCTGGCGCAGCCCAAGGCGCGGCCCGCCGATCCAGTTGACCGCACGTACCGGCGCGCCGCGCCTGCGCAGCAACTCCAGTGCACAGTCCAGGGTTGGATCTCCAGTCGGCCGTGGTACGACCACGGCGATACGATCCCCGTCTGGGGCTATCCGTCCGGCCAGCGCCAGCTCTACTAGCTGTGCTCCGGCCAGACCGAGGTCGAGCGACTGCGGCTGCGCTGTGGTACCCGTGGCCGGGTCCAGAGCGAGTAGCAGAAGCTCCTCCGGAATCGTTCTGCGGCTCTTGCCCATCCATGCCTCCCCGCGTGGATGAATGACAGGGTGACCCCTCTCACATTGGTCTGTCGAGAGCGCGTGTCCGGTTCGTAATGGAACCAGGAGATATGTCGTTCTCGTCTAGCCCGGGGGGCAGGCCCGCACACAGGACACTGGTACATGGTTCGGACACCGGATCCGTCCTGCGGGGCCGACCGTTGGGACACAGGCGTAGCGCGCGGTACGGGCGCACGGCGTATCGAGGAGGCATTGGTGGCGGGCGAGACCCCCGACATGTCGGGGCAGAGAAAGTCTTCGGGGACGTCCTCGGGCAGTTCTTCGGGCGAGACCTCGGGTGAGTCTGCGGCCGACCGCGCGGCGCAGCCCGCCGACCCCCGGCTCGCCGTGTCCAGGCAGACCGCTGTCGAGGACGTCGCGGAGCAGGTCGACCAGCCGACCGCGGTGATCTCTACAGCTGAGCTCGAGGCCGGGGCCGGGGCCGGGTCCGAGTCCGAGTCCGCGTCGGGTTCCGGTTCCGGGGAGGCGGATTCGGTGACGGAGTCGGAGTCGGACGAGGCGTCGGAGGGCGCGGGGGAGGCCGGCGAGGGGAAGGACGCCCGCCTGCGCGCCGCGGTTGCGGCCTGGGTCGCCGGATCCGACGGGAACGACGATTCTCGGCCACCTGAGGACGAGGAGACCGCCGAGGCGACGGAAGAGGCCGAGGAGACGCCTGAGGAGCCTGAGGCGGCGGAGCAGGACGCCGAGGGCGCTGCGGCCGAGCCCGAGCCCGAGCCCGAGCCCGAGCCCGAGCCCGAGGCCGACTCCGATTCCGACGCTACGGACGAGCCCGAGGCCGCGGTGGCCGACGAGGAGCCTGCCGACGAGGACGACGAGGACGACGAGGCCGACGCCAAGGCCGAGGACGAGGCCGAGACCGACGAGGAGCCTGCGGGCGACGCCGACGAGGCAGCGGACCCCGAAGCCGACCCCGATGAGGACTCGGACAAGGACGCGGAAGAGGAAGCGGACTCCGAGGAACCTGACGACTCCGGCGACGCCGACGAGCCCGTCGACCAGCCCACCGCGATCTTCAAGGCGCCGCAGTCGAAGGTCGACCACCCGACGGCCATGCTCAAGCTGCCCGCAGACGCGGACAAGGCCGAAGAGCCCGACCCCGCCGAAGAGGCCGACGAGCCCGACGAGGCGGAAGAGGACGACAAGGCCGAGCCCAAGTCGGACGAGCCAGAGTCGGACGAGTCCGAGGCCGGAGAGTCCGCCGCTGAGAATCCCGACCCCGAGCCCGAGTCCGAGCGCACCAGCAAATTCGTAGCCCTCAAGCCCCTCGACGAGCCGAAGGCCGTCAAGAGGGCGAAGGCGACCCAGGGCACCAAGACGACCGAGGGCACCAAGGCGACCGAGAGTGCCAAGGCGTCGAAGACCCCCGTGGCCGTGGGCGCCGAACTCCCGCCCGAGGCACCGGCGTCGGCGGCCGGCGATGCCCCCGCCCCGCCCGAACCGCCCGAGCGGACCACGCAGCAGCCGCTGCCGCCGAAGCCGCCGCTGGATCTGCTCGCCGAGCTGACGAACCGGCCGAAGCCGCCGGAGACCGTGCTGCGCACCGCCGTGCGCCGGGTGAAGATCTGGACGCCGCTCGTGGCGCTCCTGGCGATCGTCTTTGCGATCGTGCAGGCGGTGCGCCCGCTGCCGACTCCGACACTGGAGCTGACCGCCACCGAGACCGTCACCTTCGACGGCGCGAAGCCCGAGATGCCCTGGCCGAGCGGCGGCCAGGCCGCCATGGCCGTGGAGGGCGTCGGCAGCTTCGGCACGTCGGGCGAGCAGAAGCCCGTCCCCATCGGCAGCGTGGCGAAGGTGATGACCGCGTACGCCTTCCTGACCGAGCACCCGATCAAGAAGGGGACGAAGGGCGACAGCTTCACCGTCGACGCGAAGGCCGTCGAGGACTACGAGACGGGCAAGGCCGAGCGTGAGTCCGTGGTCAAGGTGACCGAGGGGCAGCAGCTCAGCGAGTACGAGGCGATGCAGGCCCTGATGCTGCCGTCCGCGAACAACATCGCCAGGCAGCTCGCACGCTGGGACAGCCAGGGTTCCGAGGAGGCGTTCGTCAAGAAGATGAACGCCAAGGCCAAGGAACTGGGCATGAAGAACACCACGTTCACCGACCCGAGCGGTCTGAAGGAGACCACCGTCTCCACCGCCGAGGACCTCGTCATCCTGGGCAAGAAGGCCATGGAGATCCCGGTCTTCAAGGAGATCGCCGCGCAGACCCAGTACAAGGACAGCAACGGCGACATCCAGACCAACTTCAACCGGCTTGTGCCGTACACCGGAACGGGCATCAAGACCGGCACCACCACGGCTGCGGGCGGCAACCTCCTCTTCTCCGCGGAGAAGAAGGTCGGCGACACCACCCAGGTGATCATCGGCGCCGCCCTCGCGCAGTTCGGCCAGAACGGCGTGGCCAATATCGACTACGTCACCGACGTCAGCAAGAAGCTGATCGAGGCCGCCCAGGGCGCTCTGGAGGACAAGCCCGCGGTCGAGAAGGGTGATGTCGTCGGCGTGGTCGACGACGGTCTCGGCGGTACGACCCCGGTCGTCGCCACCGAGGACGTCGGGGCGGTCGGCTGGCCGGGCCTGACCGTGAAGCTGAAGCTGGCGGACGGAGGCGAGACCGTGCCGCACGTCGCGAAGGCCGGCGACGAGGTCGGCGTTCTCACCGTGGGCGACGGCGAGTTCGGCGCTGTGGAGGTCCCGGTCGCGCTGCAGCAGGACCTGACCGAGCCGGGCTTCGGAGACCGGCTGACCCGCCTCGGCTGACCTTCCCTCGCTGACCCGACCTCGCTGACTCGCCCCGGCTGACGGGGCGGGTCAGCGAGGCTCGTTAATCGGCTGCGTCCGCCGGCCGGGACATGAAAAACTCTCAACTTCCGACGTCTTCAGCATTCTCACGGGGGAGAACTGCATGTCCAGTAAGAAGAGGGTTCTCGGTCGCATGGGCGTGGTGGCGTTCACCACCACTCTGTCCCTCACCTTCGCCACCGCCGCGTACGCCGGGACGGACGAGCGCATCGACGTCGCCGGGGGCGAGGTGACCTTCGCGCACCAGGGTGACTTCCTCGACAGCTATGACCTGAAGGCGGACGGCTACTGCCTGACGGGCGATCTGAAGATCAACGCCTGGCACGAGTGGAGCATCACGTCCTGCGGGTACAACACCTACAAGTACAGGAGCCTGAAGCAGATCAACGAGGGCGCTCCGTTGTACATCAGGGCCTGCTACTCGAAGAAGCGCAGCGACGGCTCCATCGACCGAGTGAAGTGCACCGGCTGGCAGGGCGCACACGCCTGACCCCGTCGAGCCCGTCACTTCGCGCTCGCCTGCGTCCAACTCCCGGTAGTTTCCCCGCACTTGCGGCCCGGTCTTTCGGCCGGGCCGCAAGTCCGGCGGGCGGAATTCGGTGGACCAGCCGGCGGGCGGGCGGCTAGCGTGCGCGGCATGTCGAGCCCCGAGGCTTCCAGAGGCTAGCCACCGGACCACGCGTCCGGTGGCTGTACGAGCGGTGGGTCCGTGCGTCACGCACCGACCCCGTCGACGCCTGCCGCGTCGACCCGCCTCCGTACGGCCGAGGCCTGCTCACCTTCCTCGCGCATCACCTCTCACCTCCTGCCGCCCCAGCGGCGGCAGGGCTGGAGCCTCGACATGCCTCGTGCGCCACGCATGCCCCTCACCGTCCACCTCCTCGGACTCGCCGTCTTCGCCATGGGGACCTCCGAGTTCATGCTCTCCGGGCTCGGCCCCGACATCGCCGCCGAGCTGCACGTATCGCTCCCGACCGTGGCCACGCTGACCTCGGTGTTCGCCGTCGGGATGATCGTCGGCGCGCCCGCGGCCGCGCTGCTCAGCCTGCGCCTGCCGCGCCGCACCGCGCTCCTCGGCTTCCTCGGCGCCTTCCTGCTCACCCATGTCGCCGGCGCGCTGACGTCGAGTTTCGCGGCGCTGCTCGTCCTGCGCTTCGTGGGGGCGCTCGCCAACGCCGGGTTCCTCGCGGTCGCCCTGGCCACCGCGGTCTCCCTCGTCGCGCCCGACGCCAAGGGCCGCGCCACGTCGGCGCTGCTCGGCGGGGTCACCGTGTCCTGTGTGGCGGGTGTGCCCGGCGGTGCGCTGCTCACCCAACTCTGGGGCTGGCGCGCCGCGTTCTGGGCGGTGGCCCTGCTCTCGCTGCCCGCGCTGCTCGCGCTCGTACGGTCCGTGCCCGCCGGCCATGTCGAGGGCGCGCCCCGTCCGGACGCCCGCCGCGAACTCGCCGCGCTGCGCCGCCCGCGTCTCCAACTCGCTCTGCTGCTGGGTGCGTTGGTCAACGGCGCGACCTTCTGCGCCTTCACGTACCTGGCCCCGCTCCTCACCGACGTCACCGGTCTCGCCGCGTCCTGGGTGCCGGTGCTGCTCGCGCTGTTCGGCGTCGGCTCGTTCGCGGGGGTCACGCTCGGCGGCCGGTACGCGGACACGCACGCCGCCCGCCTCCTTGCCTTCGGCACACCCGCCCTGTGCCTGGCCTGGCCCCTGTTGGCCCTCGCGGCGGGCTCGGCCCCGGCGGTCCTGACCTTGACGTTCGTGCAGGGCGCGCTCTCGTTCGCCGTCGGCTCGACGCTGATCTCCCGCGCCCTGTACGCGGCGCCGGACGCCCCGACCCTCGGTGGCGCCTACGCCACTGCGGCCTTCAACGTCGGTGCGGCGCTCGGCCCTTGGCTCGGCGGGCTCCCGGTCGCGGCGGGCTCGGGGTTCCGGGCGCCGCTGTGGGTGAGCGCGGGGCTCGTGGGCCTCGCGGGTGCGGTCGGGGGCGCGGTTCTCCTCGTACGGAAGGCGGCGGTGACGCGAGACGCCCCGGACCGGGAGGTGCGGTCCGGGGCGTCTGTGCAGTGACGGACACTCAGTGACGGTTGTTCAGTGACGGTCACTGAGTGACGGCTGTGAGGGCGTGCTCAGCGGTCGCTCTCGTCCACCACCATCGCCGAGCCGCCGCCCCGCCGTTTCGGCTCGGCGACCGCCGTGACCGTGCCGTCGGGCCCGAATTCGAGCGCCGCGACCGCGCCGATCTCCGGCGACGGCGTGAACGTCTCGGGCGCGGGCACGAACTTGTGGCCGAGCGCGTCGAGTTCGGCCCGCTCCGGCGAGGAGAGGAACGCGGGCTCGGCCTCGGTCGTGGCCCGGTTGCGTTGCGAGAGGCGCGGCGCGGCGACCGCTTCGGGCAGGGACATCCCCAGGTCCAGGCGGTTGACCAGGGTCTGCAGGACCGTGGTGATGATGGTCGCGCCGCCCGGCGAGCCCACCGCGAGCTGCGGCGCGCCGTCCTTCAGGACGATCGTCGGCGACATGCTGCTGCGCGGCCGTTTGCCGGGGCCCGGCAGGTTCGGGTGCGGCACGCCCGGGGTCAGCGGCTCGAACTCGAAGTCCGAGAGCTCGTTGTTGAGCAGGAACCCCCGCCCGGGAACGGTGATCGCGGAGCCGCCGGTCTGCTCGATGGTCAGGGTGTACGAGACGACGTTGCCCCAGCGGTCGGACGCCACCAGGTGTGTGGTCGAGGGGCCCTCGTACGGCTCCTTGCTGCCCTCGCCCGCCGTGCAGCCCCGGCCGGGACCGCCCTGGCCGGGGCCGTCCTGGCCGGGATCGCTCTGGCCGGGATCGCTCTGGCCGGGATCGCTCTGGCCGGGATCGCCCTGGCCGGGATCGCGCGGGTCGCCCGGGGCGAGCGGGCTGGTGAGCGCGGCGTCGGGCCGGATCAGGCAGGCCCGCGCCTTCGCGTACTCCTTGGACAGGAGCTCGTCGGTGGGCACGTCGGAGAAGGCCGGGTCGCCGACCCAGCGGTTGCGGTCGGCGAAGCCGATCCGGCTGGCCTCCAGGTAGTGGTGGAGCGCCTGGGTGCGGTCGGCTTCCGCGGGCGAGATCTCGTAGTTCTCCAGGATGTTCAGCGCCTCGCCGACGGTGGTGCCGCCGGACGAGGACGGCGCCATCGAGTACACGTCCGCGCCGCGGTACGTGGTGTGCGTCGGCTTGCGCGGCACCACCCGGTAGTCGGCGAGGTCCGCGCTCTCCATGAGGCCGGGTCGTACGTTCCGTGTGGAACCCTCGGCGACCGGCGGCTTCTTGACCGTGCGGACCACGTCGCGCCCGATGGAGCCGTGGTGCAGCGCGCCCACGCCCTCCCGCGCGAGCTGACGGTACGTGCGCGCCAGGTCCGGGTTGCGGAACGTCGAGCCCACGACCGGCAACTCCCCGCCGGGCAGGAAGAGTTCGGTGGTCGAGCTGAAGTCGCGGAAGCGGTCCTCGTTCATCTCGGTCTGGGCGCGGAACTCCTCGTTGACGACGAAGCCCTCGTCCGCGAGCCGCGTCGCGGGCCGCAGCGCCTGCCCGAGGCCGACGGTGCCCCAGTCGTCCAGGGCCTTCTCCCAGGTCGCCGGGGTGCCCGGAACGCCCACGGACAGGCCGGAGTTGACGGCCTCGTCGAACGGGATCGGCTCGCCCGTCGCCGGGTCGAGGAACGCGTCCTGCTGCATCTTGGCCGGCGCCGTCTCACGCCCGTCGAGGGTGCTGACCTTGCCGGTCGAGGCGTCGTAGTACACGAAGTAGCCGCCGCCCCCGACGCCCGCCGAGTAGGGCTCGACCACACCGAGCGCCGCCGCGGTGGCCACCGCCGCGTCGACCGCGTTCCCGCCCTTGCGCAGAACGTCGAGCCCGGCCTGCGATGCGTACGGATTCACGCTGGAGACCGCACCCCCGCTGCCGACGGCGACGGACTCCTTGCCGGGCGGCCGGGGCCCCGAGTCGGCGGGGGAGGCAGGGGCGGCGGGAGCGGCGACCGCGCCGGCCGGCGTCAGGACGGGCAGCAGGAGCGCCGCTGCGGACGCGGCGGACGCCGCGGCGAGGACGGTACGACGGACAGCCATGGAGCCTCCGGTGACCTGGAGCGAGGGAGGAGGGAGGAGGGAGGAGAGGGGAGGTGCGGGGCGAGGTGCTGGGGAAGTGCGGGGGGTGTCGAAACCCTGGCAGCGTCCGGGCAGGTCAGCAACGAACTGCCGGAAGATTTGCGGGAGATCTGAGGTTCCCGCCGAGTAGCCGAAGCCCGCCGCGCGGGCCGTCTCCGGGCCACCTCCGGGCTGTCTCCGGGCCGCCTCCCGTCCGTCTCCGGGCCGTCTCCGCTCCGTTGGCGACCGCCTCCCGAATCCTCGACCTGTCGAATATCGATATGGTCTCCTACTCTCGAACATATCGAAAAACGATAAGGAGGGGGACGCGATGACCACGCGACTCACGAAGGTTCTGGCATCCGTGAGCTTCGGCCTCGCGATGCTCACGGGGCTGACTTTCGCCGGTACGGCGGTGACGCACATGTCCGACGACGGCTCGGTCTGCGTGGAGACGGGCTTCTGGGCCAACGCCTCACTGAAGGACGGGCTGCCGCTCGGCGACGGCGTGGACGCGTCCAGCAGCGCCGCGCGCCTCTGCCAGGAAGCCCCCTCGATCGGTCAGCGCGCCGCCGACCTCGGGGGCCAACTGCCCTGGCTGCTGCTGAGCACCCTCGCGCTGCTGCACTTCGCGCGGCTGCTCAACTCCGTACTGGAACAAGGCCCGTTCACCGATACGGTGGCCCGCAAGCTCACCGCGCTCGGGTGGCTGATCGCCGTGGGCACGCCGGTCGCCGGATTCGTCGTCGGCTGGTCGCACTCCTGGCTCGTCGGGAGCATGGCCCCGATCGTGGGCTCCGGGCCGACGGTCTCCGGACCCCTGGTGCTGATCCTCGCCGGGCTCGCAGCGGTCATCATGGGGAAGATCATGCGCGAGGGCGTGCGCATGCGAGAGGACCTCGAAGGGACCATCTGATGCCAGAGGAGGAGCTCCACTCCATCCGGATCCACCTCGACCGGCTCCTCGCCGACCGCGGCATGACGCTCACCGAACTCTCCGCACAGGTCGGCATCACCGTGGTCAACCTGTCCGTGCTGAAGAACGGGCGCGCCAAGGCCATCCGCTTCTCGACCCTGTCGAGGATCTGCGACGTACTGCGGTGCCAGCCAGGCGAGTTGATCACCCATGAGCCGGGTGGTCCGGGTGGTCCGGGCGGTCAGGGTGCTCCGGGTGCGGAGGGAGTGGGCCCGGCTTAGGGGGGGCGCCGGGCCCGGTCGTACGGTCGGCTCAGCGCGGCCAGCCGCAGTGGACGTGGCGGCTGTGGCCCGCGTCGCCCGGACCGAGCACCTCGGTGGCGCCGAGCTTCCGGCACGCCGCCATCAGGTCCCGGTGCGGGGCGCCTTCGCCGACGTGGCGGCCGTCGATGTAGTTCACGTCGAAGGAAAGCCCCGCGTAGTGCCGGGAGTTGGAGCTGTGGTCGCCGCCGACGATCTCGGAGACGGAGACCCGGTGGCCGTACTGGGAGCGCAGCTTCAGCAGGCCGTCGAGCATCCGGGTGTCGAGCGCCACGCGCTGGTTCGGCCGGTCGCTCCAGGGACTGGTCAGAGCGCCCTTGCCGGCGGCCGTGTCGACGATGTTCTGCCGGGCGGTGGAGCCGGCGTGGGTACCGCCCGGGTGGACGGTCGCCAGAGTGATGCCGCCCGTGCCGAGGATCTTCTCGGCCAGCGCGGCCCGGTTCCCGGACGGTGTGCCGGGGTCGGGGGTGCCGGATCCGGGGGAGAGGAGCGCGGACCAGCTCCGCGGCCCCACGACGCCGTCGGCGGTGAGCCCGCTCGCCTTCTGGACGGCCTTGACCGCGGCGGCCGTGCCGGGCCCGAACTGCCCGTCCACGGCGACGGACTGCCCCCGGCTCTTCAGCAGCGCCTGGGCCGCCTTCACGGCCGGGCCCCGCGCGCCCTGCCGCAGCGTCGGGACCAGCTCGCCCCAGGTGGCGGGCCCGACGATGCCGTCCACGGCAAGGCCCTCGCCCTTCTGGAACGCTTTGACGGCCTGGGCGGTCGCGGGCCCGAACTCCCCGTCCACAGCGACGGACCGGCCGCCGGCGACCAGCAGATGCTGCAGCGCGGTCACCTCCGCACCCCGCGCCCCGGCCTGCAGTGTCGGCCAGGAGGTAGCGGCGGGCGCTGCCGCACGGGCCGTGGAGGTGTCGGTGGCGGGCGTGGAGGCGGTGGCGGCGTTCACGGTGACCAGGCCCGCACAGGCGAGCGCTGCGACGGCGGCGACGGCGGCCATCCGGCCCCGGCGCGCGGTGCGGGCATGACGTGCCGTGGGGGTGGGGCGTGTGGGCATGGTGAACTCCTCGGATTTGGAGGGAAGTCGGGGCGGCGGGACCGGAGAAGGAGGTCGGCCGCTGCTTCACTCTGCACGGCTCGGGTCGAGTCGTTCCAGCGTTCCGAGGGCCTTGCGGCGGTGCATCGATGCATGCATCACGCTGCCGCTATGCGCGCCGCTGACCTGCGCTTATGCAGGGCCTTTCGCCGAGCCCGAGCCCGAGCCCGAGTCCGAGCCCGAGTCCGAGTCCGAGCCCGAGTCCGAGCCCGAGCCCGAGCCCGAGCCCGAGCCCGAGTCCGAGAGCGACTCCGGCTTACTCTCCGCCGGACGGGTCGCGCAGACCTCGCCGCGCGGGGTGCGGGCGCAGGCCTTCGCGTCGTCGGGGCTCACGGCCTCCACCATCGTGGTGTGGGCGTCGTGCCCCCACTGCTGGGTGTAGTGCCGGCTGCGCCCCGCGTTGTTGGTGACCCGTACGACATCGCCCTGCGAGGTCCCGCTCATCTTGGCCCAGGCCGCCTGGCAGGCAGGGCTGAACCGCAGCTCGACGAAGACTCCGTGGGCGCGACCCGTGTAGTACGTGGCGGCGTCCTCCCGGCACACGGCGTACTTGGCGTCGATGCCGTAGCAGGACTCGCCGCGGCACTCCGCCGGAGGCTGCGTACCCGTGTGGCCGGTGGGCGAGGCCTCCGCTGTGGCCGACGGGGTCGCCCTGCCCTCGGGCGGAGTCCCCTGCCGCGGATCGCCCGACGTCATGAACGCGGTGAGCCCGACCGCCCCGAACACGGCAGCCGCGGCGACGGCGACCCACGGCCACTTGGCGCGGGCGGGGGTGGATCGGGGCTCTGGGCCGGGATTCGGGTCCGGGGATGCAGTGGCGACGACGTCCGTGGTCGGCGTACCGGGCGCCGTGGTGGCGGGGGCGACCGTGGCCGTCGCCCGACCATGCAGCTCAAGCGCGACGTCCAACTCCTCGGGCTCCCGCCGCAGCACCTCGTGCATGGTGCGGATGACATCGGGGCGGGCCGTCGTCGGGCGGGACCGGTTCAGGTAGCGGGACAGCATCTCCTGACTGATCCGTACGCCCCGTTCCGTGATCCGCCGGGCCAGCGCCTCCTGCGTGATCTTGTCGGGGTGCGACTCCCACCAGCTCCGCAGCAGCAGGGCGAGTTCGAGCCGGGCCGCCCGCACGCCCCCGGCCCCCTCGCCCGTCGACGTATCACCTTGGGACGTCTCACCCTGAGGCGTCCCACCCTGCGACGTCTCACCCATCGACGTACCGCTATCGCCCATTGATGCGTCCCCCCAAGTTCACCGTGCATGACGCCAGCTCAACCGCCGTGCATCACCGGGGCCTTGTGCATGAATCAGCCGGCCAGCCGTGAGTCTAGGACTCGCCGACGCCGCCGGTGCAGGGTTACGCCAACCACCCCCCATCTCCGGTCGTACGCCCAACTCCACTCGTACGACCGAGACTTGAGCCCGCCTGAAAGGGATCTGACTGTGTCCAAGCGGAACCCGCGCGCCCGCCGTCGCGGACTGCGCCTGAGTGCCGTGGCCGTCGCCGCCGCGTCGCTCGCGGCCGGTGCCCTGCTGTCCACCGCGGACGAGAGCCTGGCCGCCCCTCCGAGTACGTACAAGGTCAAGGGCATCGACACCAGCCACCACAACCACGACGCGACCGGCAAGGCCATCGACTGGAAGCGCGTCGCCCGGTCCAACTCCTTCGCGTTCCTCAAGGCGACACAGGGCACCGGCTACCAAGACCCCTGGTTCGCAAGGGACTTCAAGGCCGCGTCCGGCACATCGCTGCTCCGCGCCCCGTACCACTTCTTCGACCCGGAGAGCACGACCGACGGCCGCGCCCAGGCCGACCACTTCATCCGCACCGCCCGCGCCGCCGGCTACACCGGCAAGAAGGCCGGGGAGCTGCCGCCGGTCCTGGACGTCGAGGGCACCTGGCAGAACGGCCAGGAGGTGTGCCCGAAGGCGCTCCGCACCGACCAGCTCGCCGCGTTCCTCAACCGGGTGGAGGCGGCTTTCCAGGTCACCCCGATCGTCTACACCCGGGCGTCGTTCGTGACCGGCTGCATGTCCGGCAAGGGCCAGGTCTTCAAGGGCCACCCGCTGTGGCTCGCCCGGTACGAGAGCGGGTCGAAGGAACCGCAGGACGTACCGGGCGCGGGCGCCGCCTGGACGCTCTGGCAGTACACGGAGTCCGAGGCGATCCCGGGCCTCCCCGGCGCGAACGGCACCACCGGCAAGGGCGACCGCAACGTGTTCCGCGGCACCCTCGACCAGCTGCGCGCCCTGGCCGCGGGCGGCGGCGCGGGCGGCGGCGCCCCGAAGCCGCAGCCGGACGAGTCATGGCCGACGGTGCGGGCGGGCCAGCAGGGCGTCGATGTCCGCACCGTCCAACTGCTCCTCGCCGCCCACGGGTTCGCGACGACCGCCGACGGCGCGTTCGGTACGGGGACGACGGCGAAGGTCCGCGCGTTCCAGAAGGCCGAAGGCCTGGCCGCGGACGGCGTGGTCGGCCCCGCCACCTGGTCGAAGCTGATCACCACGGTCAAGCCCGGCGCGAAGGGCCCGGCCGTCAGGGCCCTGCAGCACCAACTCACCGCCAACGGCCACACTCTCACCCCGGACGGCGCCTTCGGCCCGGCCACGACCAGCGAACTCAAGGCCTTCCAGAAGTCCCGGCATCTGACCCCGGACGCCATCGCCGGCCCCACCACCTGGTCCGAACTGCTCTGACCCCGAGCGAAGGTGTTGGCACAGGCCGGCACAGCGGAACCCCACGAAAAGGGCGCCCGGCACAGGGGCACACGGAGGAACCCCACGAGAAAGGGCCGATGCGGCGGAGCCTCACCCTCCGCACCGGCCCTTCACCACCGGCCCTTCACCACCGGCCCTCCACCACCGGCCCTCCACCACCGGCGCTGCCCAGCAGGACTGGAATCTGCGACACCCGACCGTATGGCCCGGTTGTGGTGTAGTGGGCCGCTGCGTCTAGGTGATGGGGGAGCTGCTGTGCGGCGGTGGGGGAAGATCACGGCGGCGTTCGTCGTGGTGCTGACGGTGGTGGGGCTGGCCGTACGACAGGACGTCGAGGAGTGGTGGTCGGCACGCCAGGCGTGTGGTGGGGCGGTGCCGCGGGAAGTCGTCGACGCGCGCAAACCGGATGACGCCCGGCTGCTTCCTGCAGAGGAGAAGCTGATCGAGGAGACCGGCTGGTACAGGTGCGATCTGCGATACGAGGAGCCTGACGGCAGCCGGGACCAGGTGCTCCACGTGGTGGCGACCACCGATCGGGACGAGCAGGACGAGATTCTGCGGTACACGTTCGACGACAACGAGGGCTGGATCTTGGGCAGGCAGGTGCCAGAGGGGCTGCCCGGCATTCTGCAGGTGAACGACACCCTTCAGCTGCTCATTGACTGTCCCGCCCTGCCCGAGGACGCCGAAGGCCGGCCGCGCAAGCTCCTGGTGCGCAGCGGAATCGGAGCCTGGTCCGGAGAATCGGCCCCTCCCGAGCTCGTCGAGTCCGCGGTCTCCTTGGCCAACGGGGCGTCCCGCAAGCTCGGTTGTGGAGCCGAGGCTCTGAAGCTTCCAGCGGGCAAGGTGTATTACAAACCGCGGCCGCTGTCTCTGAAGGAAGCAGCCGCCACCCCCTGCGAATGGACGGCTCGCGCGGACCTGCCCGCGGGGGCGAGGGTCTCGATCAGTGGCACCCGAACCTCACACGCCGTGCGATGCGATCTCCACTGGGGCGATGACCTCCGCTACGCCAAGGTGAAGTTGGCCGCCTTCTACGGAGACTGGGGTAAGAGCCTCCGGTACGACGACGAGGGGAAGCGCCTGCCAGGAACGGTGACGGCTCGGTGTGCGGGCGAGGCGGCCACCTTCAAGGCGACGCGGGCGGCATCGGGCAGCGGCGTCACGGCGAAGCAACTGCGGGCCTGGACCGAGTCGTTCGCCGGCGCGGAACTCAAGCAGCGGGGCTGCTGACGCGCATGGGTCACACGGCCGCACCACCGCCCGCGCGGTGATCGAGGCCGTGTGGCCAACGGATGCCGGTGCCAGTGCAGTGCAGTGCCAGTACCAGCGCCAGCGCCAGTGCCAGTGCCAGCGCCAGTACCAGCGCCAGTGCCGGCGCAGTCCATTCCAGTCCTGCTCGGCGTGCACTGCAGACGCCACGTCAGACGTCATGGCGGAGGGCCGCCGCCGCTCGTCACTCTCCTGCGGCCAGCACCTCTTTCGCGCGAACAGCGAAGGCCTCACAGGCATGCTCCGCCGCCTCGCCGCGGGCGAGCATGTCCGCCTTGTCGGTGGCGAAGAAGATCTCCCGCGTCTGCACCTGTATCGCGGCGGCCTGCTCGGCAAGCTGCTGCGCCTGCGGGCCGAGGGCAACAAGGCGGAGCCGGAACACACTGCTGCGCACTTCGACATGGAGCCGGTACGACTCGGCTCGGGCCGCGAGCGTCGCCTCTGAGTCGGGTGATGCGTGCTGGCTCGTCCACCGGTCGTACTGCGCCCGCCGATAGTCCTCCGCCAGGCCGATGAAGTCGGTACAGGCATCGAGGAGATGCTGGTGGCTTCGCTCGCGGGCAGTGTGCGCCGCGGACCGGGCGGCGATCTTGTCCTGGTAGCGGTGCGCGACGACAGCACCCAGCAACGTTCCGACGACGGCGATGGCGGCCGCAATGATCCCCGACACAACGAACAGCCCACCACCGGGCAGCGTTCACCGGGTAGGGCGCGAATCGGCCACCACTCGCACGCCGCCCTCCGCCGCAAGCAAGCGTCATACGATCCGATGCAGTTCCTTGCCGCCCCAGAAATCGGCTCCGGGGTAGCAGGAGTCGTCGGCCGGTATCGGTGCGCAGAACCAGGCAGCGGGGAGACGGTACGACTGCCCGTCCCAGCCCTTGCCCCGCGCGACGGTCACGATGCTGCTGTCGATGAGCTGCAGAAAGAGCGCCGTCGTTGGGGACTTGGAGCTCGTTCCAGCTGTCTGTCTCCAGAAGGTTCGCCACTTGCCGTGCCCTACGACGCCGAGCTGAGCGTTCTTGAGGGGCGGGTGGAGGGGCTCGCGCTGGTGGCGCAGTTTGAAGGAGCCCTTCGAGTACGCGACCGTAGATGAACTGAGATTGAGTACGAGCACCCATCCCCCGCCAGGTAGCCGAGCCCATCTGCCGCGGCCCCTCGCCGCCGTACCGTCCCCGCATGCCTGACGAGACCGCGCCGCAACGGGAATCCTGGGGCCGAAGGAGCTTCCCCGTGTCGCACCCGAGGACATGGCCGGCCGCGCCTTCCAGCAGTCTCAGGAGGCGTACGGCGTTGCGGGCTTCAACCGCACCATTGAGCCGGGAGTCGAGGAGATCGGTGTCAGCACGGAGAACACCTTCAGCGCCGACTACTGCTACGACGGGGGCCTGCTGGGGCTGAAGGACGACACCGTTGACGGCGCCTACCGGATGCACCACAGCTGGGCCCTGGACCGCGTGCCTGCGAGCAAGGCCGTCTCCGGCCTCCGCCGACTGCGCCAGCACCTTGAGCGCAGCGGCTGGGAAGTCACGTCTTCCCGAGAGGGCACGAAGAACCAGAACTGGGATTTGTTCGTCCAGCGGGACGACGGAGACGAGCGGATGTCCTTCACCTGGTTCCCGGACCGGGAGTACTTCATGGGCGGGGCGTCCGTCCCATGCGCCTACGACCCCTAATGGAAGGACGGCGACGTCGGTCTGCCGGGGGAGAGCGAAAGGCCACCGGTCTTCGGCCCTGCCCAGCGTGACTAGGGGCTGCTGCTGGTTGCGGCCTCGGGGCAGGTTCCTGCGTGCGGCAGCCGGCGTAGTCGGCCTCGGAACCCACTGCGGCGAGACCACGAGACATGACGGGTGGATGCATGGAGATCATGGAGACAAGGCTGAGTTTCAAGTGGCACGCAGGGATCGTGGCCGGGTGCAGCGCGGTGCTGCTGGCGCTTCTCTCCTGACGTTCCTGCCGATTCCGCTGGTGCTGCCGGAGTCGAAGTGGTTCATGGTGGGGATCGCGGCGGGGCTGTTCCCGCTGCTTCTGCCGTTCCTGCTGTTCGGTGCCGCCATGCTGCGTGGCTGCCTCCTCGCCGGAGGTCTCGACAAGAGTGAGAGCCGGCGGGACGTGCTGGCCGTCCCTGGAACTCTCTTCGCCGGTGCGGCCGTTCTCACCCTCATCGCCGGGGAGGCGCGGCGTGAGCAAGCCGCGACCGCGGCGCTGCCCGGCCCGGCTCAGCCTGGAGGCGGCGAGGGCCCGGAAACGGACTGGAGCCACAAGGGGCCCATCGGGGCTCGAAGGCGTTGAGTAGCGGTCTGAGTACGGCAGCTCATGTGGGCCCCAGAGCGAGGCAGGACGATGGGCGCATGACAACTCCTCCGCCGTCGCCCGGGATTCCGCCGCATCCGCCCAACTCCGGGCCCCCGGCGGTGCCGACAGCGCCACAGGCGCCACCAGCGCCACCAGTGCCGGCGAGGAAGCGACGTGCGGTGCTGATCGGCATCGTCGCCGCGGTCGTCTTCGCGCTGCTCGCCGCGGCCGGCGTGGCGTGGTGGCTGTTGCGCGACCAATCCCCGCTGGCGGGGCGGCCGCGGGTGACGGACAAGACGGCAGGGGTCTCGTACGGGATTCCTGAAGGCTGGAAGCATCAGAAGGGCGACCTCGCCTCTCCCTTCACGTCAGCCATCGTCAAGCAGCCCAGCGATGGTGAGGTTGAAAAAAGCACTGTCATCGCCGGACGGGGCGACGGCGTCCCCGAGTCCGAGCTGAAGGAGACGACCGAGCTCGCCGCGCGGTCCAACGCGGAGTTCTTCGCTCCGAACGGCTCGTCGAAGCTCAAGGAATCCAAGTCGGCGACGGTGGACGGTCGCGCTGGGCACTCGACAACGGTGGAGATGGCTGACGGCGAGGGCGCCAAGCTGTACATGCGGATCACGGTGGTGTCCATGGGCGACAGCCGGTCGGTCTTCTTGCTGGGGTTCTTCCCGCAGTTGGGTACGCCTGAGGAGTCAGATGTCGACGCGGTGGTGGCCAGCGCTTCCTTCAAGTAGCGGGACCTCGGCAACGCCCCCGGCCGTCCCGGGGGCCGGAGGAACATCGCCAAGGCCCATGGCTGTGCAGCGAGTTGCTGGTGCTGGTCGGGTTCTGACCGGCCGTCAGGGCCCAGCGGGCATGGGTCCGCATCGATGTACGGGCCGCGGCCGTCCAGGTTGCCGTGCAGGTCGTACCGGCGGTGCGGATACAAGCCGAAGCCGGCGGCCTCGATCGGGTACGCGGGGCCTCACGGCTCGGCAGCCAGGGCGACGGGCAGTTGTGTCCCCGATCTGCCCCCGCAGACATGGAAAAGCCCTCCCGGATTGGACTCCGAGAGGGCTCCTCTACGCGCAATGCCTGGTCAGGCACAGTGCCCCCGGCAGGATTCGAACCTGCGACACCCGCTTTAGGAGAGCGGTGCTCTATCCCCTGAGCTACGAAGGCAAGGCGTGCTCGTCAGTGTAGCGGGTGGGGCAGAGCCGGGTTCGGGGGTTGTGGATCAGTGGGGCGGGGTCAGGTTCGGGTGATGTGGATGCTGTGGGTGCCGTCCTTCTTGGCCGGGCCGACGCTGATGCGGAGGTCGTGCTCCTCGTCCGTGAAGGTCTGCCCGGAGGCGTAGGGCGCGTCGGAGAGTTCCGCGTGGACGTTGGGGCGGCGGGTGCAGCCGCCCGAGTCACGGCTGGAGTCGCTGACCGTGACGGGGCCGTGGCCGGTGTCGATGTCGGCGTCGACGCGGTAGACGAGGACGCCGGGCTTGCACACCGCCTCGTCGTTGCCGCCGCGGGTGCGGACCTCGATGGCGTACCCGGTGCGCTCGTCGAGCGGTACGAAGGCGAGCTTCGTACCGCCGCCCTTCGCGGCGAGCGGCTTCAGGCTGAGGTTGGTCGTGCCGTGGGCCGCGGCGCAGCTGATCTGTTCGTCGTCGAGCCAGCCGAGCTTCCACTTGTGCCAGCCGAGCAGATCGTTGTTGGCGCCCCAGTCCTCGCTCATGATGTCCCAGTGGCCGACGGCCCCGCCGCCGTCCGAGGTGTAGAGGTCGGGCAGGCCGAAGATGTGGCCGTTCTCGTGCGGGAGTACGCGATAGCCCGTCTCGCGGTACGAGCCCGAGCCGTCGTCCTGACGGCTGTAGACGAAGGACGCGTTGGAGACCGGCACGCCGTCGGCGACCGGCGCCTCATGGTTCCCCGCGAACGTCACCGAGAGGACCGTGTCGAGCGCGGACGGCCCGGCGTTGGGCGTCATCAGCACATTGACCAGGTCGTACTCGCGGAAGTCCACATCCGGGTCCGCCGCCTCGACTATGTCCTCGACCAGCTGGCGGTACCCGGGGTCGAAGGGGGCACCGCGTTCTATCCCGTACGAGGCGAACGAGCGCGGCATGCGCAGCCAGCTCTTGATGGGGGCGTGCGCCTGGTAGTCGAGGCGGCCGTAGGAGCTGGTGCGGAACCATTCCTGGGTCTGCGGGAAGAATTCGCCGAGGCGGTCGGTGGCGCGGCCCTGGCCGCGGGCGTCGGAGAAGTCGACCATGAGGTTGAGGGCGCGGACGATGCCCGTCGAGCGCGCGTACCCCGGCTTCGTGGGGACGCCTTCCGACATCTGGATGCCCATGGTTCCGCTGATCATGCAGGGTGCGAGAGCACCGGCCCGGCCGGGGCTGCCGGGGCCCGCGGCCCGGGAGTCCGCGGTGAGGCGGCCGGTGCTGGCCGTCACGGTGACGGCGAGGACGAGGGCCGCGAGTGCGGCGAATACGGGCCTGCGCCGCGGCCTGGATATCCACTCTCGGGACAGCTGCATCCGCCCGCCTTCCGGTCCGTGGCAGCCGGCCGGTCCTGGCTGCGCCCTTGTCGATCACCCTGTGGCGGGGGTTGCGCGGGCGCTCGCTGAGGGCGACCGATCGTGTGCTTTTGCCGAAACGGCACGTGAGGCGGGTCACATGAGGGGCGGGAAATAACCGGGGAGCCCTTCCCCGTTTACACGGGTGTTCCGTGAAGCGGGGAGAGTTTCCCCGTATCGGCCCGCCTCGGCCTCCCCCTCCGTACCGGCTCCCTTGTCGGCCGGACGGGCGGGCCGGAGGGCCGGACCGGTACACGACCTTGAGGAGCGAAGCCGTGGACGTCGACACCGCAGACCCCGCAGGCACCGCGCGTACCGCAGGCGGTGCGCGTGCCGCAGGCGATGCGCGTACCGCAGGTGGTGCGGGCGCTGAAGGTGAGGCCGGTGCCGCATCGAAGCGGTCGGGCCGGACGCCGCGCCCGCGGGCCGATGCGCTGCGGAACCGCGAGCGGATCGTCGGTGCCGCGCGGGAGATGTTCGTCGAGCTCGGCCCCGAGGTGCCGCTCGACGAGATCGCCCGCCGCGCCGGAGTCGGCAATGCCACGGTCTACCGGCACTTCTCCGACCGCTCCGTACTCATCCGCGAGGTCGTCTGCTCGGTGATGGACCGCACCGCCGAGCGGGCCGAGGAAGCCCTCGCGGAGGAGGCGGACGCCTTCCAGGCGCTGCGCCGCTTCGTGCACGCCGCGGCCGACGAACGGATCGGAGCGCTGTGTCCGATGCTCTCCGGCACTTTCGACGAGGAGCACTCCGCCCTCGACGGTTCCAGGCGTCGCCTGGAGCTGCGGATCGCGGAGGTCATGGAGCGGGCGCGCGCCTCCGGGCAGTTGCGCACCGACATCGCCGTCGGTGACCTGTTCGTCGCGCTCTCCCAGCTCACCAGGCCCCTGCCGGGCAGCGGCTGTGCGAACTTCGACCAGTTCGTACACCGTCATCTGCAGCTGTTCCTCGACGGACTGCAGACCCCGGCCCGTTCTGAACTCCCGGGCAGCGCCGCAACGTTGGAGGACCTCCGCCGCCCGGCATGACCGCACCGCCGGCGTCACCTTGACCTAGAGCTTGCTTGAGGTTGCAGGCTCTTCGTAGTTCCCGTTTTCCCGCCCTGTCGCTCTCCCTCTTCAGCTCGTCTCTCTTCAGCCCCTTTCTTCCTTCAGCCCCTTTCTTCGACTCCCTTCTTCGCGCTTGCCGGGCGCAGGCGTCACCGGGTTCGTCGATCACCAGTCCTGAGAAGTCCCGAGGTGGGTACCCCCATGTCTGAAACAGCACCGTCCATATCCGTAAAGAGCGGTATCTCCGATACCGGGCCCGACCCCACACGTTGGCGAGCCCTTGTCTTCATCGCGCTCGCCCAGCTGATGGTCGTCCTCGACGCCACCATCGTGAACATCGCTCTGCCCTCCGCCCAGCAGGACCTCGGCATCTCCGACGGCAACCGGCAGTGGGTCATCACCGCCTACGCCCTCGCCTTCGGCGGCCTGCTGCTGTTCGGCGGTCGCGTCGCCGACTTGTGGGGACGCAAGCGCACCTTCGTCACCGGTCTCATCGGCTTCGCCGGGGCGTCCGCGCTCGGCGGCGCCGCGACCGGTGAGGCGATGATGCTGGGCGCTCGCGCACTGCAGGGTGTGTTCGGCGCGCTGCTCGCGCCCGCCGCGCTCTCGCTGCTCGCGGTGATGTTCACCGACGCCAAGGAGCGCGCGAAGGCCTTCGGCATCTACGGTGCGATCGCCGGTGGCGGCGGCGCCGTGGGCCTCATCCTCGGTGGCTTCCTCACCGAGTACCTGGACTGGCGCTGGACGTTCTTCGTCAACATCCCCTTCGCCGTGATCGCCGCCGTGGGCGCGTACTTCGTGATCCGCGAGCCGGTCGGTTCCCGCAACCGTTCTCCTCTCGACATCCCCGGCGTCGCCCTCTCGACGCTCGGCCTGGTGGCTCTGGTGTACGGCTTCACTCGCGCCGAGTCCGACGGCTGGTCCGATGCCACGACCGTCGGCCTGTTCGTCGCATCCGCCGTGCTGCTCGCCTCCTTCCTGCTGGTCGAGTCCCGGGTCAAGGCCCCGCTGCTGCCGCTGCGGGTGCTGACGGACCGCAACCGCGGTGGTGTCTACCTGTCGCTCGGTCTCGCCGTCATCGCGATGTTCGGCCTGTTCCTCTTCCTCACCTACTACCTGCAGGTCGTGAAGGGTTACTCGCCGGTGATGACCGGCTTCGCCTTCCTGCCGATGATCGCCGGCATGATCACGGGCTCCACGCAGATCGGCGCCCGCCTGATGACCCGCGTGCCGCCGCGACTGCTGATGGGCCCCGGCTTCCTCGTCGCCGCGCTCGGCATGCTGCTCCTCACCCAGCTGGAGATCGGCACCTCGTACGCGGGGCTGATCCTGCCGGCGCAGCTGCTGCTCGGCCTCGGCATGGGCACCGCCTTCATGCCCGCCATGTCCCTGGCCACGCACGGAGTCGAGGCGCGGGACTCCGGTGTCGCCTCCGCGATGGTCAACACCTCTCAGCAGGTGGGCGGCGCCATCGGTACGGCGCTGCTCAACACCATCGCAGCCTCTGCCACCACCGCCTACCTGACCGCCCACGCGGCGGACGCGACCACCCCGGCTTCGCGGAAGCTTCTGCAGGCGCAGGCCATGGTGGACGGCTACACCAGCGCGATCTGGTGGGCGGTCGGCATCCTCGTGATCTCCGCGAGCATCGCTCTGACCTTCATCACCACCGGGCACCAGGGCGGTACGCCGGTGGCCGGGAGCGGTGCCACCGGTACGGACGAGGAGGCCGAGGCGCGGGTCCCGGTGATCGCCCACTGACCGGCCTGGCCGGCCTGACGGCCCAGGTCGTCACCTGAGCCAGGGCAGATCGGCACCCGCCTCGTTCGGCTGAAGTCCCTCGGCGATGATCCGCATGATCTCGCCGAGGGATTTCTGCTGTTCGGACGTGAGCCGGTCGAAGATCGCCTGGCGTACGGCGGCTACATGTCCCGGCGCCGACTGCTGCAGCGTCGCGTATCCCTCGTCGGTGAGGATCGCGTTCTGTCCTCGCTTGTCGGAGGGGCAGTCCTCCCGACGCGCCCAGCCGTGCTGTTCGAGCCGTGCGACGGCGTGCGAGAGGCGGGAGCGGGTGATCTTCGCTTGCCGTGCGAGCTCGGTCATGCGCATCCGACGGTGCGGAGCCTGAGAGAGCTGCACGAGCAGTCCGTAGTAGACGTGCGGCATCTTCGCGTCGCGCTGCAGCTGTCGGTCCAGATGGTCCTCGAGGAGCATGGTGGCGTGCAGATATGCCAGCCAGGTGCGCTGTTCCTCGTCGTTGAGCCAGCGCGTGTCCTCGTTCTGCGTCGTCATAACACCCACTGTACGAACCTCATCCTTGAAACTTCAACAAACACGGCGTAATCTCCAAATTGGGAGCTTGAACATTCAAGCTTGTTGTTCGTCTCTACCCTCCGGGCGCGTCCGCGCCTGTGGGGGTACCCGCCCTGTCGACCTTCCCCGTCCGAGTGTCAGGAGCCGTCATGACCGCCGTCGCCCCGGAGCGCATGCCCGCCCTCTATCTCAGCCACGGTGCGCCGCCGCTCGCCGATGACGCCCTGTGGACGGGGCAGCTCGCCGCCTGGTCGGCTGACCTTCCGCGCCCCAAGGCGGTGCTGATGGTCTCCGCGCACTGGGAGGAGGCTCCGCTCGCCCTCGGGGCCACCGAGACCGTCCCCCTCGTCTATGACTTCTGGGGCTTCCCCGAGCACTACTACCAGGTGCGGTACGCCGCGCCCGGCGCGCCCGAACTCGCCGACGCGGTACGCAAGTTGCTGCGTACGGCCGGCACTCCTGTTCAGGACATCGAGGATCGCGGCCTCGACCATGGCGCGTACGTCCCGCTCGTCGAGATGTACCCCGACGCCGACGTCCCTGTTCTGCAGATCTCGTTGCCGACGCTCGATCCGCAGCGTCTGATGGAGATCGGCCGCAAGCTCGCCCCACTGCGCGACGCGGGCGTTCTGATCGTCGGCAGCGGATTTTTCACGCACAACCTGGCCGCGCTCCGGCAGGGCGGTATCCCCTCCTGGTCGGCGGAGTTCGACGCGTGGGGGCGGGAGGCCCTGGACGCGCAGGACGTGGACGCTCTTCTCGACTTCACGCACAAGTCGCCCGCCGGGCAGCTCGCGCACCCGCGCACGGAGCATTTCGCCCCGCTGTTCGTGGCGATGGGCGCCGCGGACGCGAACGGTGAACTCGGCGCGCAACGCTCGGTCATCGACGGCTTCTGGATGGGGCTGGCCAAGCGGTCGGTGCAGTTCGGCTGAGTCCGCGTGGCTCGCAGGGGCGTTCGCTGGTCGATGGCGTCGTGAAAGGCCTGCTCGGGCATGGGGTGCCTCCGTCTGTACGTGGGAGCGCTTGTTCGAGAAGCAAGCTGCTCTCGCACCGTATGAACCTCGCGGCAGCGGACGACAGGCTTCCGAAAATGGTCCACGCGTTCGAGTGAGGGTGAACCGTTTCGGCGTCCCGAAGGCCCCTCGGGCGTGGCAAGCTCGTCAGCAGTCGGGTCCGAGACGCTTCTCGTACCAGGCGACATCCCAGTACCGGTCGAACTTCCGGCCCACTTCCGCGTACGTCCCCACGTGCCGGAAGCCGAAGCGCTCATGGAGGAGGACCGATGGGGCATTGGGTAGGGCGATGCCCGCGTATGCACGATGGACGTCCTCGCCGGACAGGGCGTCGAAGAGAGACGTGTAGAGAAGGGTGCCCACGCCGCGGCCGGCGGCGTCCGGAGTGAGGTAGACGGAGACCTCGACGGAGGTCTCGTAGGCCGGCTTCGAGCGGAAGGCGCTGCTCGTCGCGTACCCCAGAATCGGGGAACCGGGGGACGGCTGCGCAACCAGGAGGCGGTGGCGGCCGTCTTCAGGGTGGGAGCGAAGCCACGGCAGGCGTTCCTCGGGCGTGAAAGGCACCGTGTCGAAGGTGATGGCGGTCTCACGGACGTAGTGGTTGTAGATCTCCGTGAGGGCCTCGATGTCGCCTTCGGAACCCGGCCTGACCAGCATCTCTGTCGATCGCTTCGGCATCCCGCCTCCTTGGTGGCCGCACAGGGTACTGCAAGATCAGGAAAATTGTTGAGCGGCTTGGGAATTCTGTCCGGATTCCAGTCGTTGTTTCCATCGGATGCAGGGCACCCGGAAGGTGTGCTCTTCGCCACGGGCCGCCTCGGATCCCGCCCCGGACCCCGGGCCCGTCTGAACTGCCGACCCACTCAACGCAAGGGAGCACGCATGGCAACCCGTGCCGTCGCCCGTCGTAAGTCTGCAGCCGGATCGGCCGGCAAGACCGACGCGGCCCGCAGTGTTCGCGCCGGAGGCGGCGAGATCGCCGACCGCGACCTGGTCGGCATGTATCTCGACGAGATCGCCCGCACGCCTCTGCTCGACGCCGCCCGCGAGGTCGAGCTGTCGCAGGTCATAGAAGCAGGCGTGTATGCCCAGAAGATCCTGGACGGAGAGGTCGAGGAGAAGAGCAAGGCCGCCGACGGCGCGAGCCGCGAGGAACTCGAGGCACTCGTCGCCGACAGTGAGCGCGCCAAGGACGTCTTCATCCGCTCCAACCTCCGTCTGGTCGTCGCGGTCGCCCGCCGCTACCCGCGCAGCGGCCTGCCCCTGCTCGACCTGATCCAGGAGGGCAACGCCGGACTGGTGCGCGCCGTCGAGAAGTTCGACTACCGCAAGGGCTTCAAGTTCTCGACGTACGCGACCTGGTGGATCCGGCAGGCCATCACCCGCTCGATAGCCGACCAGTCGCGCACCATCCGCCTGCCCGTCCACCTGGTCGAGGAGCTCGGCCGGATCCGCCGGGTGCAGCGCGAGTTCAACCGCGAGAACGGTCGGGAGCCGGAGCACACCGAGATCGCCGCCGAGCTCGGCTCCACGCCGGAGCGCGTCTCCGACGTGCTGGACTGGGCCCGCGACCCGGTCTCGCTGAACATGTCGGTGGACGACGACGGCGACACCCAGTTCGGTGACCTCCTGGAGGACACCTCGGCCGTCTCGCCCGAGCAGTCCGTGCTCACGCTGCTGCGCAGCGAGGAGCTCGACGACCTGATCGGCCGGCTCGACCAGCGGACGGCGTCCATCATCAAGATGCGGTACGGCATAGACGACGGCCGCGAGCGGACCCTCACCGAGGTCGGCAAGGAGCACGGCCTCACACGTGAGCGGATCCGTCAGATCGAGAAGCACGCGCTGCTCGAACTGAAGAAGCTCGCAAGGGACACGGGTTTCGACGCGGCGGCGTGAGACACGCGGGGCAAGCCCACAGGGCTCCCGCCCCGCTCACCCCAAGGACGAGTCCCGGTGCCATTCCCCCGTGGTGCCGGGGCTCCCATCTGCGGAGCCTTCGGCGGCCCTGCCGAGGCGAGACCCCAACTCCCGTACATGAGCGGCGAGTTCGAGTGGGCCGTGGATCGTGAAGTCCGTGTCCACCAGTGCCAGGCGCACGGCCAGCCACTCGATGGCGTCCGAGACGGTGGTGCGCAGGCGGCAGGTGTTCGGGCCCTCCGGAGTCGGTGTGCCCAGGCCCTTGGGGATGCGGGCTGCGACGAACTCGGCCGGGGCGGCGAACGTCACATCGAGTTCGTGCGTCGGCTGGCCGCGCCACATCGCGCGGCGCGTGAACTCCGCCGCGTCGCCCTCCGGGAGAGGGCGCGGAGCGAAGCGCGCGCCGGTCGCGAAGGGCTCGGTGAGGCGGTCGACCCGGAAGGTGCGCCAGTCCTCCCGCTCCAGGTCGTACGCCACGAGGTACCAGCGGCGGCCGGTCGAGACCAGGCGGTAGGGCTCGACCTGTCGGCGGGACTCCGTGCCGTCGCCGGAGCGATAGGCGAAGCGGAGCTTCTCGGTGCCGGTGGTGGCCGAGGCGATCACGGTGAGGGTCTCGGGCGCGATCGTCGCACCGTCACCAGCTCCGTACACCAAGGGAGTTGTCGCGGACTGGAGGGTCGTGACGCGGTGGCGGAGGCGGGACGGAAGGACCTGTTCCAGCTTGGCGAGGGCGCGGACGGACGCCTCCTCTACACCCTCCACGGCATGGCCGGCGCCCGCCCGCAGGCCGACGGCGATGGCGACCGCCTCCTCGTCGTCGAGGACGAGCGGCGGCATCGCCTTGCCGGCCGCGAGACGGTAACCGCCCTCCGCGCCCAATGTGGCCTGGACCGGGTAGCCGAGCTCGCGCAGCCGGTCGATGTCCCGGCGCACCGTGCGCCGGGAGACTCCGAGTCGGTCGGCGAGCTCGCCGCCAGGCCACTCGCGCGGGGTCTGAAGCAGAGAGAGGAGCTGCAGCAGTCGTGCTGGAGTGTCCGTCGTCATGGCAACCATCATGGGCGCCAATGAGGACATCGTCTGACCTACATCACCCTTAGGTTCATCCACATGAAGAGCACCTCACCCACGACCTCACCCACCGGAGCCCAGGCCCCGGGGCCGGCGGCGGGCGATCGGCGGCGCTGGTTCGCGCTGGCCATCGTGATGACGGCGGCGTTCATGGACCTCGTCGACGTGACGATCGTGAACATCGCGCTGCCCTCGATCAAGGCGGACGAGGGCGCCTCGTTCAGCCAGATCCAGTGGATCACCGCCGGTTACGCGCTCGCGATGGGCGCGGGCCTGATCACGGGTGGCCGGCTCGGCGACATCTACGGGCGGAAGCGGATCTTCCTAGTCGGCATAGGCGGCTTCACGCTCGCCTCCGCGCTCTGCGGATTCGCGGCCAACCCGGAGATGCTCGTCGGCTCGCGCGTCCTGCAGGGGGCGACGGCCGCGCTGATGGTGCCGCAAGTCCTGTCGATCGTGCACGCCACGTTCCCGGCGCATGAACGGGGCAAGGTCTTCGGCCTGTTCGGCGCGATCGTGGGGCTCGGTGCGGTGTCCGGGCCGATGCTCGGGGCGCTGCTCACCGAGTGGAATCTGTTCGGTCTCGAATGGCGGCCGATCTTCCTGATCAACCTGCCGGTGGGTGTGGCAGGTCTGCTTCTCGGCCGGAAGTTCATCACCGAGTCCAAGGCCCCGAAGGCGCTCCGTCTCGACCCGATAGGCGTCGTGCTCGTCGTCGTCGGACTGCTGATGCTGCTCTACCCGCTGACGCGCGGGCGTGAGCTGGGCTGGCCGCTGTGGGGGTACGCGCTGATGGGCGGTGCGCTCGTGGTGTTCGCGGGGCTGGTGGCGTACGAGCGACACAAGACGCGCAAGGACGGTTCCCCGCTGATCGAGTTGTCGCTGTTCAAGGTCAAGAGCTTCGCTGCGGGTGCCGCCGTGCAGCTCACGTTCGGCCTGGTCACCGGGGTGTTCTTCCTGGTGTGGACGCTCTATATGCAGGTCGGCCTGGGCTGGAGCCCGCTGCGTGCGGGGGTGACGGGCGTTCCGTTCTCGCTCGCGGTGTCCGTGGCGGCCGGGATCTCGGTGCAGCGGCTCGTGCCGCGCTTCGGCCGCAAGGTGCTGCAGACGGGCGCGCTGACCATGGCGGCCGGCGTGCTGCTCTACATAGGGGAGGCCGAGCGGTACGGGCAGGGCATCTCGCCCTGGCAGATGGCGCTGCCGCTCGTGGTGATGGGCGTCGGCATGGGCCTGATCGTGGCGCCGCTGACCGACGCGGTGCTGTCCGAGGTGCCGCCTGAGCACTCCGGTTCGGCGTCCGGCCTCGTCAACACCATGATGCAGATGGGCAATGCGCTCGGGCTCGGCCTGGTGGCGGTGGTGTTCTTCGGCGTCATCGACGAGCCGTTGACCGGCGCCGCCGTGGGCGCGGCGTACGCGGACGCGTTCCAGCACGCGCTGTGGTGGGTCGCGGGTGTGCTCGGTGCGATCTTCCTGCTGATGTTCGCCCTGCCGGCGCGGCCCGCTCAGCATGTGGAGGGGGCGGAGGTCGCGGAGACGGAGGCTCCGGGGGCGAGCGAGTCCGCTGCCGGCGTGCCCTCCGCTGAGGACGGTTCCGGGCGGGACCCGGAGCTGGTGCACTAGGCCTGAGCTGACCGCTGACCGCTGACCGCTGACCGCTGACCGCTGACCGCTGACCGCTGACCGCTGACCGCTGACCGCTGACCGCTGACAGGTGACTGCTCACAGCTGACCCACGACGCGACGTACGACCGACCTGGTGGTCTACCTACCGGTCAAAGGGCGCCCGGAGTTTCCGGGCGCCCTTTCGTGTGCGGCGAGAAGAGCAGGTCAGCCAGTTCAGCCAGGCCAGCCCGGTTCGGCCCGTGCGACGGGACTGAAGTCTGTATCTGCCCGAACTGTGCCCGAATCTGTTTACTTCGCGGACATCCGCCCGTACGCTGGGCGTGAAACAACACGTTCGGGCATGAATCGGAGCTGAACCCATGTACGCACCGGAGCGGCAGCAGGAGATTCTTCGCCTCGCGCGTGACAGCGGCCGGGTCGACGTGTTGTCGCTCGCCGAGGAGTTCCAGGTCACCGCCGAGACCATCCGGCGTGACCTGAAGGCCCTCGATCGAGCCGGCCTCGTACGTCGAGTGCACGGCGGTGCCATACCGGCCGGGCGGCTTGACTTCGAGCCCGACCTCGCCGAGCGCGAGTCCACCGCGGCAGACGAGAAGGACCGCATCGCGCAGGCCGCACTCGCGGAACTGCCCGCCGAAGGCAGTGTGGTCCTGGACGCGGGTACGACGGTCGCCCGGCTCGCGGCCGCGCTGCCGCTGGAGTCCGGCCTCACCGTCGTCACGCACTCGCTGCCCACCGCCGCCCGCCTCGCCGACCACCCCGGGGTGCAGCTGCACCTGGTCGGCGGCCGCGTCCGGCACCGCACCCGCGCCGCCGTCGACGCCTGGGCGCTACGGGCGTACGGAGAGATCCGCGCCGACGTCGCCTTCCTCGCGGCGAACGGCTTCTCCGTCGAGCACGGGCTGACCACCCCCGATCTCGCCGAGGCCGCGGTCAAGCGCGCCGCCGTCGCCTCCGCCCGCCGTGTGGTGCTGCTCGCCGACTCGGCGAAGCACGGGCAGGAGCACTTCGCGCGCTTCGGCGACCTCGCCGACGTCGACCTGCTGATCACGGACAAGGGCCTCGGCGACGACGACACGGCCGTGATCGAGCGGGGCGGCACGGAGGTCGTACGCGTATGAGCTCGACAACTCCCCACAGCACGTACGAGAAAGACAGCGCAGGCATGATCCTCACCGTCACCCCGAACCCCTCCCTGGACCGGACCTACGAGGTCCCGGCCCTCGACAGGGGCGAGGTCATCCGCGCCACCGGCGACCGGATGGACCCGGGTGGCAAGGGCGTCAACGTGTCGAGGGCCGTCGCCGCGGCCGGGCGGCACACGCTCGCGGTGCTGCCGCTCGGCGGCGCGCCCGGCGATCTCGTCGCCGAGCTCCTCTGTGAGCAGGGCATCGAGGTCGCCCCTGTCGCGGTGGCGGGCCAGACTCGGTCCAACATCTCGCTCGCCGAGCCCGACGGCGCACTCACCAAGGTCAACGCGGCCGGTCCGGAGCTGTCCGCCGCCGAGTCCGAGGCGCTGCTCGCCACGGTCCGCGACCGGTCCGCGGGCGCTGCCTGGATCGCCTGCTGCGGCAGCCTGCCGCGCGGCCTGCAGCCTTCCTGGTACGCCGAGTTGGTGGCCCGAGCGCACGCCGCGGGCGCCCGGATCGCCCTCGACACCTCCGGCCCGGCGCTGCTCGCGGCGCTGCGCGAGCGCCCCGATGTGGTCAAGCCCAACGCCGAGGAGCTCGCCGAGGCGGTCGGCCGCCCCCTCGCCACCGTCGGCGACGCGGTCAAGGCCGCCGAGGAGCTGCGGCAGCTGGGCGCCCGTGCCGTGCTCGCCAGCCTCGGCGCCGACGGCCAACTGCTCGTCGACGATTTCGGTGCGCACTTCGGGAGCGCCCGCGTCGAGACCGTACGCAGCAACGTGGGGGCCGGTGACTCCTCACTCGCCGGCTTCCTCATCGCCGGGGGCAGCGGTCCCGAGGCGCTCGCCTCCGCGGTGGCGCACGGCGCGGCCGCCGTGCAGCTGCCCGGCAGCGTGATGCCCACGCCCGCCGACCTGAACCCGTCCGCCGTGACCGTCACGGCCGACGTACCGCTGGATCGCGCACTGACGGAGCCGGTCTCATGACCGCCCGCCCGGTACGTACGAACGCACGCCCCGAGTCCGCGGTCCCCGCCGCTTGTCGGGCAACCGCCGCATCCCCGTCCCCCGTCACCTCTCCGTCCCCTTTCCCCACCCCCGCCCGTCGGGCGATATGCGCGAGAAGGAGCCCGCGATGAGCGAGATGATCGCCGCGGACCTGGTCGACCTCGACCTGTCCGCCGACACCAAGGAAGCGGCCGCCCGCTCCCTGGCCGAGCGGATGGTCGCTCAGGGCCGGGTCACGGACCTTGACGGCTTCCTCGCCGATGTGGCCGCCCGCGAGGCGCAGATGCCGACCGGTCTCGACGGCGGCATCGGCATCCCGCACTGCCGCAGCGCCCATGTCACCGAGCCGACGCTGGCGTTCGGCCGCGCGGCCCAGGGCATCGACTTCGGCGCCGCCGACGGGCCCGCCGACCTGGTCTTTCTCATCGCCGCACCCGCCGGCGCGGACAGCGACCACCTGACCATCCTGTCGTCGCTCGCCCGCCAGCTGATGAACGCCGAGTTCACGGACGCTCTGCGGTCGGTGAACGACGCGGGGCGGGCGGCCGCGCTGATCCGCGGAGACGCGGAGCCCGAGGCGGAGCCTTCGGCAGCCGAGCCTTCGGTAGCCGAGCCTTCGACGGCGGAGGCTGAGCCCGCAGCGGCTACCGAACCCGCGGTGGCGGAGGCCGAGCCGACCCCGTCCGACGACGCCACGTCCGACTCCGACGAGGCCCCGTCCGACGACGGCACCCCCGCCGCCGACGCCCCCGACACCTCCGGCGCCCCCTTCAAGATCGTCGCCGTGACCTCCTGTCCGACCGGCATCGCCCACACGTACATGGCCGCCGAGTCGCTGGAGAACGCCGGTCGTGAGGCCGGCGTCGAGGTCGTCGTGGAGACGCAGGGCTCGGCCGGGTTCACCCGGCTCGACCCGGCGGTCGTGGCCGCCGCCGACGGCGTGATCTTCGCGCACGACGTGCCCGTACGCGAGAAGGAGCGGTTCGCCGGGAAGCCCACCGTCGACGTCGGCGTGAAGGCGGGCATCACTCGTCCCGCCGAGCTGATCGCCGAGGTGCGCGGCAAGGCCGAGCGCGGCGAGGTCACCTCGGGCACGGCCGCGGACACCCCCGTCGAGCGGGCGGGCGAGGCGGGCGACGGGTACGCCACGAAGCTACGCAAGTGGCTGATGTCCGGCGTCAGTTACATGGTTCCGTTCGTCGCCGCCGGCGGCCTCCTCATCGCGCTCGGCTTCGCGATCGGCGGCTACGAGATCAACGAGGCGAAGTCCGTCGCCGAGCACTTCGTCTGGACCGAGGCCGCGAGCTGGGCGGCGCTGCTCTTCCAGGTCGGCGGGCTCGCGTTCTCCTTCCTGGTGCCGGTGCTCGCGGGCTACATCGCGTACGGCATGGCGGACCGGCCCGGTCTGGTGCCCGGCTTCGTCGGCGGCGCGGTCGCCGTGAACATCGAGGCCGGATTCCTCGGCGGTCTCGTCGCCGGTCTCATCGCGGGCGCCACGGTCATGGCGATCCAGAAGGTACGCATCCCGGCCGTGCTGCGCGGCATCATGCCGGTGGTGGTGATTCCGCTGATCTCCTCGGCGGTGGTCGGCTTCCTGATGTTCCTCGTGGTCGGCAAGCCGATCGCCTCGCTGCAGGGCGCGCTCACCGACTGGCTGGAGTCCCTCACCGGCGCGAACGCGATCATCCTCGGCGTCATCCTCGGCCTGATGATGTGCTTCGACCTGGGCGGCCCGCTCAACAAGGTCGCGTACGCCTTCGCCGTCGGCGGCCTGGGCACCAACGCCACCGAGGGCAACCTGAAGGTGATGGCGGCCGTGATGGCGGCCGGCATGGTGCCGCCGCTGGCCATGGCGCTCGCGACGACCGTGCGCGGCAGGCTGTTCACCAAGGCCGAGCGCGAGAACGGCAAGGCGGCCTGGGTGCTCGGTGCCTCCTTCATCACGGAGGGCGCCATTCCGTTCGCCGCGGCCGACCCGCTGCGCGTCATCCCCGCCTCGATGGCCGGCGGTGCGGTCACCGGAGCCCTGTCGATGGGCTTCGGCGCGACTCTGCAGGCCCCGCACGGCGGCATGTTCGTGGTCCCGCTGATCGGCCAGCCGCTGCTGTATCTGGTGGCGATCGTCGCCGGTACGTGTGTGACGACGGGCCTGGTCGTCCTGCTGAAGGGGATGCGGGGAACCGCCCCCGAGCAGGCCCCGGCGAAGCCGGACGCGAAGGCTGCCGATCTGAAGACCGAGCTGAAGGCCGAGCTGAAGAAGGAATCGGTGCCGGCGGCCTAGGCCTCCACCGGCCCAGAGGCTCAACCGGTAGGTGAAAAGCCCTCGTCGCCGCAGAGCGGATCTCCGCACTGCGGCGACGAGGGCTCCTCCATGGAGCACAGTCCTGAGTTGCAGCTGCAGCTGCAGCTGGACCTGGGGCCTGAGTTCAGCTCGTACGAGAAGCGCGCCTTTCCATCGCCGAACGGGCGGCCGTCTCGCTCACGTAGACCTCGCACATGTGGCGGCCGTCCGGCGTGGCCGTGTGCTCGACCTCCCAGAGGCTGACCTCGCGACCGTCCGCGAGCAGGAACGCGTGCTCGTAGAGCGCGAAGCAGAGCCCGGCCGTGCCTACCCGGCAGGGGTTGCCGAAGGCCTGCGTGATCTGGTGCGCGAGGGCGGTGCGCAGCAGCAGGGCCGTGTCGGAGTCCGGCTGGTCGGCGTTCTCCGCGCGGCGGAGGACACGCCTGGCGTGGTCGGCGGAGTCGTCCGGCGCGTACGACCGCTGGCGCGGGGCGGGGGACACGATCAGCCGGACCGCGTCGAACGCCAACGGGTCGCAGGAGCCATACGGGTCGCAGGGGTCATACGGGTCGCAGGGGTCATACGGCTCGTACTGTTCGTAGGGGTCGCAGCCGGGGATGCGGCCCTCCGTCGTGTCCGGGCAGTCGGGGCCGCAGCTGCTGCTCGGCAGCAGGCGGGACGCGGCGACCTGCGCCTCTTCCTCGTCCGTGTACAGCTCGTGGAACGTCTCTTCGCTCGGCTCGCCGCCCGACCCCGTGTTGTGCCGCAACTCCCAGAGCGTCAGCGCCTGGCCGTCGCTGAGCAGGAACGTGTGCCGATGCGTCTCGCGGTGCAGGCCGGCGCTGTGGTGCGCCGAGCGGAGCGAGCTGTCGAAGGCGAGCGCCGATTCGAGCAGGGCTATCGTCTCGTCGGGCAGCTCGAAGGAGTTCAGGGCGCTTCCGAGGAGGCCGTTGAGGTGCTCCTCCGGCGTCTCAGGCGTCTTCGGCGTCTCGTACGGAACGCTCAAGGCATTCTCCCGGCGTCGCTCGCGTCGCTGCATGTCACCTTGTGACCGCTCACCGTAGCCCCTCGGCGGAACATCATGTCCGGGGTTCTGGAAAACGTACGGCCCCCCACAGAAGTTCCCGCACCCGGCCCGACATCCGCACGCCTCCCACCCGACGCCTGCATGCCCCCCGACCTCCAACTCCCGTACGCCCTCGACCTCCAACTCCCGTACGCCTACTCGTCCGACTGCCGATCCGGCCACGCATTCGACTGCCCACCCGAAGCCCCACCCCTCACTCGACTCCCGGGTGCGTCTCTCCCCGCGCCTCTCTGTACAGCTCCCCGTACGACGGGAACACCCCACCCGGGCCGTCGACCGTGACCGTCGCCTCGACCGCCCGGACGATCGCGCGGGTCACCGTGTCCGCGCCCGCAGCCAGGATCGCGTTGACCGCGCCGAGCTGCTCCAACTCGCCCTCGGGCAAGGGGTGTTCGCAGGTGGCCAGGGAGAACACCGTGTCCCCGTCGTGCAGCAGGTGTACCGGGCGGATGGCGCGGGCGAAGCCGTCATGGCTGGTGCCCGCGAGCTTCTGCGCCTGGGCGCGGCTGAGTGCGGCGTCGGTGGCGACCACGGCGAGGGTCGTGTTGAGCGGCGGCCCCACGGACCCCGGCCCCACGGGCCCCGGCCCCACGGACCCGGGCCCCACGGACCCGGGCCCCACGGACCCCGGCCCCGCCGTCGCGATGCTCGGTGCGCCGTCGCCCTGGCGGCGCGCGGTCTCCGCCTGGGCCTCCGCGAGCCGGGCTCGCGCGCGGGCGTGCACCTCCGCCGTCGGGCGCTCGACGCCTTCCGCGCCGCCGTCGAAGTACCGCCCGTACAGCACCCCGGACGACAGATCCGCCACCGAGCCGACGGCGTTCACCACGACCAGCGCCCCGACTGTGTGGCCCGACTCCAGGCGCACACTCGCCGTGCCCACGCCCCCTTTCATCCCGCCCGCCACGGCCCCGGTGCCCGCGCCGACGCTGCCCTGCCCCACCTCGACCGAGGCCCGCTCCACCGCCTCGCGGCCCAGCTCCGCCCCCGGCCGCGCCTGCCAGTCGCCGCCGCGGCCCAGGTCGAAGAGGCAGGCCGCGGGCACCACCGGCACGACCCGGCCGGGCCCGCCCACCGGCACGCCCCGACCCTGCTCCTCCAGCCAAGCCATGACGCCGGCCGCCGCGTCGAGTCCGTACGCGCTGCCGCCCGTGAGCACCACCGCGTCGATCCGCTGCACGAGGTTGCGCGGGTCGAGCGCGTCCGTCTCCCGCGTGCCAGGGCCGCCACCGCGTACGTCCACGGCCGCGACCGCGCCGCCGTCCGGCGCGAGGACGACGGTCGTGCCCGTCAGCCAGCCGTCCCCGTCCCGCGTCGCGTGCCCCACCCGGAGACCGGGCACGTCGGTGAGCGAATCCCTGCCGCCGGTCCGGCCCGCCGCGTCCTTCGAGCTGCTTTCCGAGCTGCCTGAGGAGTCCATGGACGCACCTTACGGATCAGGGCAGTTGGGGCGGGAGGAGCGAGTCGGCCGTGTGGCGAGGAAGCTGCGAAGCACACCGGGTTCATCGCCGCTGCCCGCGGCGGCGGCACCGTCAGCGGCGGTGAGCCCTTGCTGCAGCCGGTCTTCGCCGGGGAGCTGCTGCACCGCTTCAAGCACGAACTCGGCCTGCACACCGCCCTGGACACCTCGGGCTCCCTCGGCGTCCGCGCCACCGACGCCCTGCTGTGGGACGTCGCCCTGCTGTGGGACGTCGACCTGGTGCTGCTCGATATCAAGTCCGGGACCGGGAGACCTACGAGAAGGTGACCGGCCGTCCCCTGCAGCCCACCGGGTCGCTCTGGCGAAGGGGAATCTTCGAGACGTACGGCCTGAAGGCGGTCTGAGCACGACGCCGGAGCTACAGGTTCACGAGCGCCGTACCCTGGAGGCATGAGCAGCGCCGCCCCCGCACCCGGACCGCGAGATGCGAAGACCGGGACCGAGCCGAAGGCCAAGCCGGCCCCGGCCCTCAACTTCGACGATCCGCTGGACCAGCAGTCCGCGGACGACACGGACCGAGGGTGGGGCGAGCGGCCCAGCGGCAGCGACAGCGCCGCCGACCTGGCGCGTTTCCTCGACGAGAAGCCGCCCCACCACCTCTGAGCGTCCGCTACTTGCTGGTGTCCACGGGACCGCCGGGGCCACCGTCGTCCCCGGAGCCGCCCGCACCGGAGGCCGCGCCACCGGGACCGCCGCGCTGCGCGACCAGCGCGTCGCGGATCTCCTTGAGCACCTCGATCTCCGTGACCTCGAGCGTCTCCTGGACGCCCTCCTTGGCCTTCCGGCGCTCCTCGACCTTGGCGAGGTACTTCGCCATCGGCAGCACCATGAGGAAGTAGACGACCGCGGCGGTGATCAGGAAGCTGAGGGTGGCGCTCAGGACCGTGCCCCAGCTGATCGGGATGCCCTCCAGGACGTCCCCGGTCGCCGGGTCGATCTTGCACGGGCCCTTGAGGCAGGACCTGTAGCTCTCCAGGTCCTTCGTGCCGAAGGCGCCGACCAGCGGGTTGATGACGCCCTTCACGACCGCGTTCACGATGTTCGTGAAGGCCGCACCGATCACGACCGCGACGGCCAGATCGATGACGTTCCCGCGCATCAGGAACGCTTTGAAGCCTTCCCAAACGCCCGGCTTCTTCTCCTCGCTCACCACGGAGCCCTTCCTCGTACCTGAGATTGACCGTGACATTAGGCCCGGCACAGGTGATGTGCGTCCAATCCGCTGACACGATCAGGTGAGTTGACAAGAACTCCGTGCGGATCAGCACAAGACCACCACCAGACGGGAGTTGGCGCTCGCGCCGGCCAACTGCACTGCCTCCGCGCGCGATACGGACAGCACGATCAACGCGCCGCCCTCCATGGACGCTCGCTCGCCGGCCGAGACGTCGGTGACGCGTGCGCCTGAGGTCACGCGGGTGGCCTGGGCGCCGGATTCGGGCGCCGCGATGACGTCGACGCGGTCACCGGGGCGCAGCAGCCGTACGGTCTCCGCGTCCGCGATGCGCACCGGGGCGCGTACGAGGTCCGGTGCCGCACGCTCGCCCGGCTCGGCCGAGGGCGGGGTGCGCCCCGCCCCGTCCTCCGCGGATCCGTCCGCCGGGCCCGCGAACCCCTGGGGCCCCGCAGCGGCGAGCGCGGCCGCGGCCATTGCGAGCGCGGCGGCCACGGTGCGGCGGTTACGACCGCGGCGCAGCGCGCCCCGCAGCTGGCCACCCCGCACCCGCAGCGGAGGGAAGAGTGGAACCTCGCACGGCGGAGGAACCGGAGGGGGAGCGGACGGAGGAGAAGCGAAGGGGGAGGGGGAGGGGGAGGGGGATGGGGGAAAGGAGTGGGCGCTGGAGCGCGAGGACATGGCAACCACCGCCTGCCGTGGGGGAATTGGCCTGAACGCCCCTCACGATCCACGGTCCCGGCCGATCCCGCTCGACCCTGTGGACAACCTCGCGGTTGTGGACAACTCCCTCACCCGAAGGGGAAGTTCCGGACCACCCCGGCGCCCCTTCAGAGCTCCTCAGAGCTCCTCAGGGCTCCTCAGGGCAGCTCGATCCCCAGATCCCACCCGTCATGCGCCCGCGTGCACAGACAGTCCCGCTCCTCGGTGGCCGGCAGGCCCGCCACCGCGTCGAACAGCACGTCGCGCAGCCGGGAGACGTTCTCGCCGAAGACCTTGAGGACCTCGGTGTGCGAGACGCCCTCGCCGGTCTCCGCTCCCGCATCCAGGTCGGTCACGAGCGACAACGACGTGTAGCAGAGCCCCAGTTCACGGGCGAGGATCGCCTCGGGGTGGCCGGTCATGCCCACCACCGACCAGCCTGCGGCCGCGTGCCACTGCGACTCGGCGCGGGTGGAGAAGCGCGGGCCCTCCACGACGACCATGGTGCCGCCGTCGACAGCGGCCCAGTCGCGGGCGCGGGCCGCCTTCAGGGCGACGCTGCGGCCCTCGGGGCAGTACGGGTCGGCGAACGTCGTGTGCACCACGTTGGGGATGCTGCCGTCGGGCAGCGGCACACCGTCGAAGTACGTCTGTACGCGGCTCTTCGTCCGGTCGACGAGCTGGTCGGGCACCAGCAGCGTCCCGGGCCCGTACTCGGGGCGGAGCCCGCCCACGGCACAGGGGCCGAACACCTGGCGCACGCCCACGGAGCGCAGCGCCCACAGGTTGGCGCGGTAATTGATCCGGTGCGGCGGGAGGTGGTGGCCGCGGCCGTGACGCGGCAGGAACGCCACCTTCCGCCCGGCGATCTCGCCGAGGAACAGGGAGTCGCTCGGCTCCCCGTAGGGGGTGCTCACCTGGACTTCGGTGACGTCCTCAAGGAACGAGTAGAACCCCGAGCCGCCGATCACGCCTATGTCCGCGGACGCCGCAGCGCCACCGTTGTGTGCGTTCGCCATGCGCAGCAGCGTAGTGGAGCGCGCACGGCCGGGTCGGGCCGGACCAGAGCCCGTCACACAACCGAGAGCGGGCTTGGCCGCCACACGACCGAAAGCCCCGCGCACGACCGAAAGCCCCGCGCACGACAGCAAAGCCCCGCGCACGACAGAAAGCCCCGCGCACGACAGAAAGCCCCGCAGTCGCGTGACTGCGGGGCTTTCGGGACAAGCTTTTGTGCGGGCTGAGCCAGGCCGCGCCATGCGCTGCGGGTCCGTCAGGCCGCGGAAGAGCTGCTTCCGGAGGAGCCGGAAGAACCCGAGGAAGCCGTCGAACCGGCCGTCGAGGAGCTCGACGAGGACGAGGAGCCCGAGTTCGAGGACGTGGTGGACGTCGACGAGCTGGACTTCGACGCGGTCGAGGACGACGCGGGCGTGCTGCTCGACGACGAGTTGCGGCTGTCATTGCGGTAGAAGCCGGAACCCTTGAAGACGATGCCGACCGCCGAGAACACCTTCTTGAGGCGTCCGTTGCAGCTGGGGCACTCGGTCAGGGCGTCGTCGGTGAACTTCTGCACCGCCTCGAGGCCCTCGCCGCACTCGGTGCACTGGTACTGATAGGTCGGCACTTGCTTCCTCCTGGCACTCTCACTCGATGAGTGCTAACGACGGTCCATAGTGACGTATTCCTCGGGATCAGTCCACTGTCACGGGCGAGCGGTGACCGACGCCACGTGCCACGGTCCGGCTCTGCGAGGCCGGGGCGAGCCGGGAGCGCAGGGCCACGAGGGTCAGCAGGGCGAGCACCGTGCCGGCCATGGGCACCAGGAATCCGGCGCTCGCACCGAAGGCGTCGGCAAGCCGGCCGGTGAGCGTCACGGCGACGGCCTGGCCGAGCGCGACCGCACCGGTGAGGAGTGTGAACGCCTCGGTCCGCGCGGAGGCCGGAACCAGGCTCTCGACCAGCGTGAACCCGGTGATCAGCGCGGGCGCGATGCACATCCCGACGAGGAGTCCCAGTACGGCGAAAAGCGCCACTGAGTGGACGGTCCACAGGGTGGAGGCGGTGGCGGCCAGTGCGGTGTAGCCGACGAGGAGGCGGCGGCGCGGGCCGACCTTCCAGGCGATGGCCCCGCAGGCGATGCCGGCGAGCATGTTGCCCGCGGCGAAGATGCCGTACAGGAGGCCGTTGACCCCGGGCTGACCGGCTTCTTCGGCGAAGGCGGTGAGGGCGACCTGCATGCCGCCGAAGACGGAGCCGATGCCGAGGAACGCCACAGCGAGGACGCGGGCGCCGGGCACGGAGAACGCGGAAACGTGCTCCACGCGCGCGTGCCCGGCGAGGGCACCGTGCGCCTCGGGCTGGGTGTCGCGCTGCGCGGCGAAGAGCAGGCCGCCGGCGAGAGTCAGCGCGGCCTGGGTGGCGAGGCCCGCTCCGGGGTGCACGAAGGTGCACAGGGTGGTGGCGAGCACGGGGCCGACGACGAAGGTGAGCTCGTCCGTGACGGACTCGAAAGCCGCCGCGGTGGGCGTGAGCGCGCGCCGTTCGGGGTGGTCGAGGACGGCCGCCCAGCGGGCCCGCACCATCGGCCCGACCTGCGGCACCGAGGCGCCGACCGGCACAGCGGCGACGAAAAGGGCCCACAGGGGTGCGTCGGCGAGGGCGAGCGCGGCGAGCACGATCACCGAGACGGCGTTCACCAGGACGCCGGGGATCAGCACGGCGGCCTGCCCGAAGCGGTCGGTGAGCTTGCCGCTCTGCGGCGCGAACAGGGCCATGGAGACGCCGGCCACGGCGGCCACGGCGCCCGCGCTGCCGAACGAGCCGGTGGTGTGCTGGACGAGCAGGACGATCGACATGGTCAGCATCGCGAAGGGCTGACGTGCGGCGAAGCCGGGCAGGACGAACGAGAGGGCGCGGGGTGTGCGCAGGAGTTGTCCGTACCCGGGGCGGGAAGTGGAGTTGACCGCGGATTCCACGGTCCTTGCCTTTCTGCTGCCTGGTGGCGGGCCCGTGTGGCAGTGCCGAGAGCTGTCCTCTTGCGCAGAAGAACGTCGGTGATACCCGGCCCACTGCGAGGGACCGCGGCCGCCGTGCGGTCGCGCCAGCTCTGCGTCAGACAGAGGTGGTTCGATTCGTAGTTCCTTGATTGTACGGGGAAGCGACCGCGTATGCCTCTGAATGAGGGGGATCACACAGCGGGCGGCCTGTGATTGGCAAAAACAGCCACCTATAGGGGCCTGTCAGGGGCAACGCCTCTATGAGGCCGCACTCCTATGAGGCCGCACTCCTATGAGGACGTGCCCCTATGAGGACGTGCCTCCGGTGCCGAGCCAGCCCGCCAGCTTGCCGCCCTGTCCGACCGCGCGCAGGCGTCGTTCGGCGGCGTCCCGCACCGGGTCGGTGGCGACGACGAGCAGTTCGTCGCCCTGCCTGAGCACGGTGGTGGGGGACGGCACGAAGGACTTCTCGTCCCGTACGACGAGGGTGACGGCGGCGCCGGCGGGCAGCCGCAGCTCCGCCACCTCGACGCCGTGCATTTTGGAGTGCTCGGGAATGCTCACCGAGAGCAGGTGCCCGCGCAGTCGCTCCAGAGGGGCGGATTCGACGCCCAGATCGGCCGCCTGGTCGGCCCGGCCGATGCCGAGCGCCCTGGCGAGCCAGGGGAGGGTGGGGCCCTGGATGAGGGTGTAGACGACGACCAGGATGAAGACGATGTTGAAGATCCTCTGGCTGCCGTCGACGCCGGTCACCATCGGAATCGTCGCCAGGATGATGGGCACCGCGCCGCGCAGGCCGGCCCAGGACATCAGGGCCTTCTCCTGCCAGGGCATGCGGAACGGCAGCAGGGCGACGAAGACGGAGACCGGCCGCGCCAGGAGGGTCAGGACCAGGCCGATGAGGATGGCGGGCCAGATGTCGTCGAGCAGGTTGTGCGGCGTGACGAGCAGGCCGAGCAGGACGAACATGCCGATCTGGGCGATCCAGCCGAGCCCGTCGGCGAAGCCGCGGGTGGCGGGCCAGTGCGGCAGCTTGGAGTTTCCGAGCACCATCGCGGCCAGGTAGACCGCGAGGAAGCCGCTGCCGTGCGCGAGCGCGCCGGCCGCGTACGCCGTCACCGCGATGGCCATCACGGCGATCGGGTAGAGGCCGGAGGCGGGCAGGGCGATGTGCCGCATGCCGTACGCGCCGAGCCAGCCGACGGCGAGGCCGATCGCGGCGCCGATGGCGAGTTCGAGGGCGATCTCCCCGACCAGGACGTACCACTGGTCGACGGGCCCTGTGGTGGAGAAGGCGACGACGAGGATCACGACGGGGGCGTCGTTGAAGCCGGATTCCGCTTCGAGCACGCCGGTGATGCGCGCGGGCAGCGGCACCTTGCGCAGTACGGAGAAGACCGCGGCGGCGTCGGTGGACGAGACGACCGCGCCGATGATGAGGGACTGCCGCCAGTCGAGCCCGACGAGATAGTGCGCGCCCGCCGCTGTGATGCCCACGCTCACCGCGACGCCGAGGAGCGACAGCAGCACTGCCGCCGGCAACGCGGGTTTGATCTCCTTCCACTTGGTGCCCAGACCACCCTCGGCCAGGATCACCACAAGCGCGGCATAGCCGATCACCTGGGTCAACTCGGCGTTGTCGAACACGACGTTGCCGAATCCGTCCTGGCCTATCGCAATGCCGATCCCCAGGTACAGGAGCAGGCTCGGCAGGCCGCTGCGCGAGGAGATGCGCACGGCCGCCACCGCGATGAGCAGGACGAGGGAGCAGACGAGAAGGAGCTCGTTGAGCTGATGAACAGTCAGTGGCCGTTCCTTTCAGGGTGCGCGGAACTCGGCGCGGAACTCGGCGCGGAAGGAGGGGTACTTCGTTACCTTACCTAATCGTTAACGCTTCCTTGATGTCGATCAGGTCTCGGCTCCCGCACCGGGCCGGGTGCCCGCTCGTCGCCGGGGAGGGCCCAACAGCCGTCGCTCGACCGGAGTTATCCACACCGAGTCCGATGCGGTCAGAGGCTCGTCCTATGGTTGCTCCCAGCACTTCCCGGACCGCAGAGCCAGCTCGGCCGACCAGCCCGCTCGAAGGACAGCAAGGACAGCGATGCCCGCCAATGAAAGCGCCTCTTCCGGCCAGAAGACCGGCAAGAAGAAGGGGCGACGTGCCCGCCTCGTCGTGATTGCACTGGTCCTTGCCGTCGTCGCAGGCATCGCCTTCGGTTCGTACTGGAGTATCAGTACGGTGCGCGCCTCGCTGCCGCAGACCAAGGGCTCGATGCAGCTCGACGGCCTTGCGGGCCCGGTCGACGTCCGCCGTGACAGCAGCGGCATCCCGCAGGTCTACGCCTCGTCCGACGAGGACCTGTTCATGGCCCAGGGCTATGTGCAGGCGCAGGACCGCTTCTGGGAGATGGACGTACGCCGCCACATGACCTCCGGTCGGCTCTCCGAGATGTTCGGCAAGAGCCAGGTCGAGACCGATGAATTCCTGCGCACCCTCGGCTGGCACCACGTCGCACAGCAGGAGTACGACACCAAGCTGACCCCGGAGACCAAGAAGTACCTCCAGGCGTACGCCAAGGGGGTCAACGCCTACCTGAAGGGCAAGGAGGGCGCGGACGTCTCCGTCGAGTACGCGGCCCTGGGCTTCACCAACGACTACAAGATCGAGGAGTGGACCCCGGTCGACTCCGTGGCCTGGCTCAAGGCCATGGCCTGGGACCTGCGCGGCAACATGCAGGACGAGATCGACCGCTCCCTGATGCACAGCCGACTCGGCCCGAAGCAGATCCAGGACCTGTACCCGGACTACCCGTACGACCAGCACAAGCCGATCGTCGAGGAGGGCGGCCTCGCCGCGGGCTCCAAGACGTACGACCCCAAGGGGAGTTCGGTCCAGGAGCAGGCCGGCGCGGGCGGCACGGGCACCGGCGTGGGAGCGGGCACGGGCGCAGGCGCGGGTACCGGCAACGGCCTCGCGGGCGGCGGGAGCACGGCCGGCGGCCTCACGACGCAGATGTCCGGGCTCTCCGACGCCCTCGACAAGCTGCCCGACGCCATCGGCCCGAACGGCAACGGCATCGGCTCCAACTCCTGGGTCGTGTCCGGCGAGCACACCACCACCGGCAAGCCGCTGCTCGCCAACGACCCGCACCTCGCGCCCCAGCTGCCGTCGATCTGGTACCAGATGGGCCTGCACTGCCGCGGCGTCTCGGCGAAGTGCCAGTACGACGTCTCGGGTTACACCTTCTCCGGCATGCCGGGCGTGATCATCGGCCACAACCAGGACGTCGCCTGGGGCATGACCAACCTGGGCGCCGACGTCACGGACCTCTACCTGGAGAAGATCCAGGGCGACGGGTACCAGTACGGGCGCAAGATCGAGCCGTTCAAGACCCGCAAGGAGACCATCGAGGTCGCGGGCGGCGAGTCCAAGAACATCGTGGTCCGCTCGACGAACAACGGCCCGGTGGTCTCGGACCGCAACGACGAGCTCGGCAAGGTCGGCCAGGAGGCCCCGGTGGGCAGCGCGGCCCCCGACCGCGCCGACGGGTACGCGGTGTCCCTGCGCTGGACGGCGCTGACCCCCGGCAAGTCCATGGACGCGGTGTTCGCGCTCAACAAGGCGAAGAACTTCCAGGACTTCCGCAAGGCCGCGGCCGACTTCGAGGTCCCCTCGCAGAACCTGATCTACGCCGACACCGAGGGCAACATCGGCTACCAGGCCCCCGGAAAGATCCCCACGCGCGCGAAGGCGCACGACGGCACGCTCCCGGCCCCCGGCTGGGACCCGGCCTACCGCTGGACGGGATACATCCCGCAGAGCGCCCTGCCGTACGAGTACAACCCGAAGCGCGGCTACATCGTGACGGCCAACCAGGCCGTGACCGGCTCCGACTACCCCTACCCCCTCACCAAGGACTGGGGCTACGGAGCGCGCAGCCAGCGCATCAACGACCTCATCGAGTCGAAGCTGAAGAACGGCGGCAAGATCTCGACCGAGGACATGCGCACGATGCAGCTGGACAACAGCAGTGAGATCGCCAAGATGCTCACGCCCAAGCTGCTCAAGATCGACGTGTCCGACCCGTACGTCCGCGAGGCGCAGCAGCTGCTGGAGGGCTGGGACTACACGCAGGACCCGGACTCGGCGGCGGCCGCGTACTTCAACGCGGTCTGGCGCAACATCCTGAAGCTGGGCTTCGGCAACAAGCTGCCCAAGGAGCTGCGGGTCGAGGGCTCCTGCATCAACGTGCCGCCCGCCGACAAGACCGGCCCGGTCGACGACCCGGACGTGCGCGTGCGCGAGTGCGGCGAGCGGGCCGCCGACGCGGCGCAGCCGGACGGCGGCGACCGCTGGTTCGAGGTCGTCCGCAGCATCCTCGACGACGAGGACAACGAGTGGTGGCAGTCGCCCTCCACGCGTACGGACTCCGAGACCAAGACCCGTGACCAGCTCTTCGCGCGTGCCATGGAGGACGCCCGCTGGGAGCTGACCGCGAAGCTCGGCAAGGACATCGACAGCTGGAGCTGGGGCCGCCTGCACCGCCTGCAGCTGGACAACCAGACCCTCGGCACCGAGGGCCCCGGCTTCATCCAGTGGCTGCTCAACCGCGGCCCCTGGGAGGTCGGCGGCGGTGAGGCCGCGGTCAACGCCACGGGCTGGAACGCGGCCGGCGGGTACAGCGTGATCTGGGTGCCGTCGATGCGGATGGTGGTGAACCTCGGCGACTTCGACAAGTCGAAGTGGATCAACCTGACCGGTGCGTCGGGGCACGCGTACAGCCCCAACTACACCGACCAGACCGAGAAGTGGGTCAAGGGCGAGCTGCTCGACTGGCCTTACTCGGAGAAGGCGGTCGAGGCGGAGGCGGAGAACGACCTGGTGCTCAGGCCGTAAAGCGCCGGACGCCGCTGGGCGTCACCACCGCTTGAACGGGGTGGTCGTGCGGTTCCTCAGGGACCCGCGCGACCACCTCGTTGTCGTAGAGGAGCACGACCAGAGGCGGCTCCACGCGCGCGTGCGAGAGCCGCGCGAGCACCCGGTCGTACGAGCCGCCGCCGCGGCCCAGGCGCATGCCGCGGCCGTCCACGGCGAGACCGGGCAGCAGCACCGCGTCGGCTTCCAGGACCGCGTCGGGGCCGAGCCGCTCGCCGCGCGGTTCGAGCAGTCCGCGCCGGGCGCGCACCAGCTGCTCGGGGCCCTCGAAGACGGCCCAGTCGAGGTCGTTGTCGGACAGGAGCACGGGCAGCAGAACCCGCACCCCGCGCGCGTGCAGGGTGTCGAGCAGCGCGCGTGTGCCGGGTTCGCGGCCGATCGAGACGTACGCGGCGACCGTGTCCGCGTCAGCGAGCTCCTCCAGTTCGAGCGCGCGGCGGGCGAGAACCGCGGCCGCCTCCTGCGCGTCATCTGCTGTCAACCGACGCCTCGCTTCGAGGAGTTCTCCGCGCAACGTGGCCTTGTCAGCCTTGCCGTTGGTGTTCTGGCCCACAGCCAACTCACAAACCCCTCATATCCAGGCCTAAGCGAATCAATTAACCGGACGCACATGTTCCGCACATTCGCACCGGTTATGGTGCTGGGCATGACTGAGTCGCACCCCACGATCACCAAGGCTGTCATCCCGGCAGCAGGCCTCGGCACGCGCTTCCTCCCGGCCACCAAGGCCACCCCGAAGGAGATGCTGCCGGTCGTCGACAAGCCGGCGATCCAGTACGTGGTCGAGGAGGCCGTGGCCGCCGGTCTGTCCGACGTCCTGATGGTCACGGGCCGCAACAAGCGCCCCCTCGAGGACCACTTCGACCGCAACTACGAACTGGAAGAGGCCCTCGTACGCAAGGGCGACCAGGGCCGCCTCGCCAAGGTCCAGGAGTCCAGCGACCTGGCCACCATGCACTACGTCCGCCAGGGCGACCCCAGGGGCCTCGGCCACGCGGTCCTGTGCGCCGCCCCGCACGTCGGCAACGAGCCCTTCGCGGTCCTCCTCGGCGACGACCTGATCGACGCCCGCGACCCGCTGCTGCAGCGCATGGTCGACATCCAGGCCCGCGAGGGCGGCAGCGTCATCGCGCTCATGGAGGTCGACCCGGCGCAGATCCACATGTACGGCTGCGCCGCCGCCGACCCCACCGGCGAGGGCGACGTGGTCAAGGTCACCGGCCTCGTCGAGAAGCCCGAGCCCGCCGACGCCCCCAGCAACCTCGCGATCATCGGCCGGTACGTCCTCGACCCCGCCGTCTTCGACGTGCTCCGCAAGACCGAGCCGGGCCGCGGCGGCGAGATCCAGCTGACCGACGCGCTCCAGCAGTTGGCCGCGGACGAGAAGATCGGCGGGCCCGTGCACGGCGTCGTCTTCAAGGGCCGCCGCTATGACACCGGAGACCGCGGCGACTATCTGCGTGCCATTGTCAGACTCGCGTGCGAACGTGAAGACCTGGGCCCCGACTTCCGGGCCTGGCTTCGTAGTTACGTCGCAGAGGAGATGTAGCACCTTGAGCAGCAGCACGACGGCAGAGGACACCGGCCGGGCCCCGGTCTGGTCGGTGTCCGAGCACCTTGAGGACATTCTCGCCGCGGTCCACCCGCTCGAGCCGATCGAGCTGCAGCTCCTCGACGCCCAGGACTGCGTCCTGGTCGAGGACATCACGGTGCCCGTCTCGCTGCCGCCCTTCGACAACAGCTCGATGGACGGGTACGCGGTCCGCACCGCCGATGTCGCGGGCGCCACCGAGGAGTTCCCCGCCGTCCTCGAAGTCATCGGGGACGTCGCCGCGGGCAGCGCGGGCGAGCTCACCGTCGGCCCCGGCCAGGCCGCCCGCATCATGACCGGCGCCCCGCTGCCGCCCGGCGCCCAGGCCGTCGTGCCGGTGGAGTGGACCGACGGCGGCCTGGGCGAGGGCCCCGCCGGCACGATGACGCCGCACAGCCTGGCCCCCGAGGGCGCCTCCGGCGAGGTCCGCGTGCACCGCCCCGCGAAGGACCGCGCCCACGTCCGCGCCCGCGGCAGCGACGTGAAGGCGGGCGAGCGCGCCCTCGCCGCCGGCACCCTCCTCGGCCCGCCGCAGATCTCCCTGCTCGCCGCCATCGGCCGCGCCACGGTCCGCGTGCACCCCCGCCCGCGCGTGGTCGTCCTCTCCACCGGCAGCGAACTCACCCAGCCCGGCGAGGAGTTGACCGAGGGCCGGATCTACGACTCCAACAGCTTCGCCCTCACCGCCGCCGCCCGCGACGCCGGCGCGATCGCCTACCGCGTGGGCGCGGTGGCCGACGACGCCGAGACCCTCAGAGCCACCATCGAGGACCAGCTCATCCGCGCCGACCTCCTGGTCACCACCGGCGGCGTCTCCGTAGGGGCGTACGACGTGGTGAAGGAGGCGCTGCAGGGCGCGGGGGACTGGGAGGAGGGCAGCGAGTCCGGCAGCGGCATCGAGTTCCGCAAGCTCGCCATGCAGCCCGGCAAGCCCCAGGGCTTCGGCTCCATCGGCCCTGACCACACCCCGCTGCTCGCGCTCCCCGGCAACCCGGTCAGTTCGTACGTCTCCTTCGAGCTGTTCGTCCGCCCCGCGATCCGCGCCCTGATGGGCCTGAAGGGCTCCGGCCGGGCCACCGTCCGCGCCGCGCTCGACAGCCCCGCGCCGCTCACCTCCCCGTCCGGCAAACGCCAGTTCCTGCGCGGGCGGTACGACGAGGAGAAGCGCACCGTCGCCCCCGTGGGTGGTTCCGGCTCCCACCTGATCGCGGCGCTCGCGCACGCGGACGCCCTGATCGTCGTCCCCGAGGAGACCGCCGAGGTCGCCCCCGGCGCCGAGCTGGACGTGATCCTGCTCCGCTGAGCCCCACCCGGTGCGGGTACCGTGGCTGCCCACACGAGGCCCACCACGGCCCGCCCGAGCCCTGACCGGGAGCGCACAGCAGATGAGTACGCAGGACCGACTGACGCACATCGACGAGGCGGGCGCCGCCCGGATGGTCGACGTATCGGAGAAGGACGTCACGTCCCGCACCGCGCGTGCGAGCGGCCGGGTCCTGGTCTCGCCGCGCGTGGTCGAACTGCTCAGGGGCGAGGGCGTGCCGAAGGGCGACGCCCTCGCCACCGCCCGGATCGCGGGGATCATGGGCGCCAAGCGCACGCCGGACCTGATCCCGCTGTGCCACCCGCTCGCGGTCTCCGGCGTGAAGGTCGAACTCTCCGTCGCGGACGACGCGGTGGAGATCCTCGCCACCGTGAAGACCACGGACCGCACCGGCGTCGAGATGGAGGCCCTGACCGCCGTCACCGTCGCCGCGCTCACCGTGATCGACATGGTGAAGGCGGTCGACAAGGGCGCCGTCATCACCGACGTCCGCGTCGAGGAGAAGACGGGCGGCAAGTCCGGGGACTGGAGCCGGGCATGAGGGCCCTCGTCGTCACCGCCTCCAACCGCGCCTCGGCCGGGGTGTACGCGGACAAGGGCGGCCCGATCCTCGCCGAGGGCCTCAAGGGCCTGGGCTTCGAGGTCGACGGCCCGCAGGTCGTGCCCGACGGCGACCCGGTCGAGCAGGCGCTGCGCGCGGCCGTCGACGCCGGCTACGACGTGGTCCTCACCACCGGCGGCACCGGCCTCTCGCCCACCGACCGCACCCCCGAGGCGACCCGGCGCGTGCTCGACCTCGACGTGCCCGGCATCGCCGAGGCCATCCGCGCGTACGGCCGGGACAAGGTGCCCACGGCGGTCCTCTCCCGCGGCCTCGCCGGGATCGCGAACCGCACCCTGATCGTGAACCTGCCGGGCTCCACCGGCGGCGTACGGGACGGACTCGCCGTACTGGAACCGCTCCTCGTGCACGCCGTCGACCAGATCCGCGGCGGCGACCACCCCAGACCCGACGCAGTTCCAGCGGCCGGTCACGGCACCGGAGCCACCGGGAGCCCGAGCTGAACAGCCCTGCGTGGCCCGCGAGACTGGCGGACGGCGATGTCGTCCTCCGCCCGATAAAGCTGCGCGACCAGCGCGCCTGGCGGGAGGTCAACCAGCGCAACCGCGACTGGCTGCGCCCCTGGGAGGCCACGATCCCGCCGGCCGGCCCCGGCGGCCCGATCACGCACCGGCCGACGTACCGGCAGATGGTGCGCCATCTGCGCGCGGAGGCCAACGCGGGCCGCATGATGCCCTTCGTCATCGAGTACCGGGGCCGTCTGGTGGGCCAGTTGACGGTCGCCGGGATCACCTGGGGCTCGATGTGCTCCGGCCATATCGGTTATTGGGTCGACCAGTCCGTGGCCGGGCGGGGCGTGATGCCGACGGCGGTCGCCCTCGTCGTCGACCACTGCTTCAGGACCGTCGGTCTGCATCGCGTCGAAGTCTGCATTCGGCCCGAGAACGCCCCGAGCCGCCGGGTCGTCGAGAAACTCGGATTCCGTGAGGAAGGGCTCCGCCCGCGTTATCTCCACATCGACGGCGCCTGGCGGGACCACCTCGTGTTCGCACTCACCGCGGACGAGGTCCCGGAAGGGCTGCTCACCCGCTGGCACCAGCGACGATCCGGAAACAGTCCGAAGGGCACACCGCGGAACACGGCCTGACTCCGCGAAATAAAATGTGTGTTCGAAAAACAGCGCGGATTGACCGCGAATATGCCTCCGGTGCCTCCGGATGTCCTGGTCGCGAAGCCTGCTGATCGCATCAGTCACAAAAAAAGTTCGAGATATCAGCCAGATCGTGCGACACACCGGCCGAATTGGCAGATGGCCTCAACGAAACCCCTCTACCGTGTGAGGCGTGAGCAGCAGCGGCCTCATCTACGCAGTCATTGTCGGGGCCTGGGCCGCCTACTTGGTGCCGATGTGGCTCCGTAGGCAGGACGAGCTCAACGAAGCCCGTCCGACGGAACGCTTCAGTACCGCCATCCGGCTCCTTTCCGGGCGGGCGGGAATGGAGCGCCGGTACGCCAAGGACGTCAAAGCGCGTACCGAAGGCGAAGAGCCCATGGCCGACCCGGATGTCGCGACGGAATCCCTCACGGGGTCCGTCGACGTCCGGGCCTTCGCCGTGTCCGAGGACGGCGAGGAGCGCGGCGAGCAGCCGAGACCGCGCGAGCAGCCGCGAGAACCCCGGCAGGAGCAGCGCCCCGCGCGGCGGTCCGAGAAGAGCGAGCGCGCCGCGAAGGCCGAGCGCTCCGAGCGGGCCGCACGTTCCGAGGCCGCGGCGGCCGCCGCGCGCGCCCGGCGCTCCAAGGTGCTCGCCCGACGGCGGCGTACGACGGTGGTGCTGTTCCTCGCGTTCACGCTCGGCTCGGTCGTCGCGGCCGTCGGCGGTCTCGCGTTCCTGTGGGCGCCCGCTCTTCCGGCGGTGCTCCTGAGCACGTACATCGTCTACCTGCGCTCGCAGGAGCGGCGGCGCTACACGTACACGATGGACCGGCGTCGGGCCGAGGACGCGGCGCGGCAGCTGCGTGAGCGGCGGCCCGCAGGGCGCAGGTCCGCCGAGTCGCAGGGCGCGGAGGACGCGGCCGAGGGCGGCGGGGGCCACGGGGCCGAGGCCGACGAGAAGCCCGGTCTTTCCGCGCTCGCCGCCGACCGTCGGGCCTTGGTCGAGCAGACCGATCACGCCGAGTGGGTCGACCAGCAGCGCGAGCGGGACCGCGGTGCGGCGCGCGGCGACAGCTGGGAGCCGGTGCCGGTGCCGCTGCCGACGTACGTCACCGCTCCGGTGGCGCCGCGGGCCACCGGCAGCATCGACCTGAGCGCCCCCGACACCTGGAGCTCGGCCCGGTCCAGCGCGGCCGGGCAGCCGAAGGAGACCGAGGCCGACGAGGCGGCGCCGGCCGCCGAGGAGGAGCAGGGGCGCGGCGCGCGGTCAGGGAGCGAGGCGCAGCCCGCGCGCCGGGCGGCCGCACGGCGCAGCCGCGAGCGCGGCCGCACGCCGCTCTTCGACCAGTACGAGGACGGAGACCGGCCGCGCGCGGCCAACGAGTGAGGGCCGGTGATCTGACCAGCGCGGTAGTCGCGAGGGGACGGATTTCCGAGCACCCTGATCGGGGTGCTAGAGTTTCACTCGTTGCAAGGGCCTGTGGCGCAGTCCGGTAGCGCACCTCGTTCGCATCGAGGGGGTCTGGGGTTCAAATCCCCACAGGTCCACCGCAATTGAGAACCCCGTCGGATTCATCCGGCGGGGTTCTCGTCTTGTTCGGCGTTGTTCGGCGCAGGTTCGCGGCCTCGGATCGCGATCGGCCGCCCGATGCGGGGTTTTGTCCGCCTCCATACATTTGATCCATGTGTCGCCGATCTTCGTCCTCCCTCCTCGCCTGTGGCGTGCTGCTCGGGGCGCTGCTGCTCGGCGGCTGCGGCGGGCCGAAGGGGCTGTACGTACAGGGGCCGGCGATCCAGCCGTCGCCGGTGAGCGGACCGGTGTACGTCGCCGATGCGCTCGGCCAGCCGTTGCAGCGGCCCACTTCGGTCGGGCTCAGCGACTCCGTCGGGCTCTCCGGGCTGCGCTGGGGTGACTGGGGCGGGGCCAAGGCGACCGCGAGCGGGCGGCTGAGCGGCGGCTGGTGCGCGCCGGGGTGCGGGCGGGAGCCGTACGACGTGACGGTGGTGCTCAGCGGTCTGGAGAAGCAGGAGCGGGTGCCGTACTACCGGAGGGCGACCGTCGTGCCCGAACAGCCCGAGGAGTTGCCGGCGGCCGCGGAGAAGGTGCAGTTGCAGGGCATCCGGCTCTCGGTCCCGGCGTTCTGAGCGGGCGGCGCCGATGGGACTGCGGACGAAGATCGGGCTGGCCATCGCCGGTACGGCCGCGCTGGTGTCCGTGGTGATCGGGCTGCTTGTGCACCACCGCACCGTGAACGCGCAGTTCACGGCCGCCACCCAGACGATCGGGGACCGGCTGCGGACCGCCGTCCAGGACCGGGCCGCGGGGGTCGACGCGGCCGGGACGCTGATGAACCCGCCGGATCTGCCGAGGCCGTTGCGGGACGCCGCGCTCGACGGGCGGTGGGGTGTGTTCCTGGAGGCGGACCGGCGCGGGGAGCAGTGGCTGTGGGCGGCGAGCGAGCACGGCGGCGACGTGGTCGCGCTGCGCCGGCCGTACGACCGGGAGGCCGCCACCGTAAGGGAGTTGGACCGGGTGCTGTGGCTGGCCGGGGGGATCGGCACGGCGTTGGCGTGTGCGGTGGGGCTTGTCGTGGCGACGCGGCTGGGGCGGCGGCTCACCGCTTCGGCGGACACGGCGCAGCGGATCGCGGACGGGGATCTGACGGCGCGGCTTCCGCTGCACGGCAAGGACGAGGTGACGCGGCTGACCCGGGCCGTGAACACGATGGCGGACGCGCTGGCCGGGCGGCTCCAGGCCGAGCGGGAGGTGACCGCGAACATCGCGCACGAGCTGCGTACGCCGGTGGCCGGGATGGTGACGGCGGCCGGGCTGCTGCCGCCGGGGCGGCCGTCGGAGCTGGTGCAGGACAGTGCGCGGCGGCTGCGGGAGCTGGTGGACGACGTGATCGAGGTGGCGCGCCTGGACGTCTCGTCCGAGGCGGCCGACGCCGAGGTGTGCGGGCTCGGCGACCTGGTGCGCAAGGCGGCCGCCGCAGGCGCCGCGGGGCAGGCCGGGGTGGTCGTCGAGGTGGTGCGGGACGCGCGGGTCGAGACGGATCCGCGGCGGGTGGAGCGGGTCGTCGCGAACCTGGTGAGCAACGCGTTGCGGCACGGGGCGGCGCCGGTGGCCGTCGAGGTCGAGGGCGGCGTCGTCCGGGTGCGCGACCGTGGGCCCGGGTTTCCGGCGGAGGTCCTGGCGAGCGGGCCGCAGCGGTTCCGTACGGGGGCGCGGGAGCACGGGCTCGGCCTCGGTCTGACCATCGCGCGGGGGCAGGCGCGGGTGCTCGGGGCGCGGCTGCGGCTTGAGAATCCGGCGGGCGGCGGGGCGTTGGCGGTGCTGGATCTGCGTGCCGCGCTCACCCAGGACTGAGCGAACCCAGGACTGAGCGCACCCGGTCAGAGGGGCTTGGCCATGCAGCGGCTCGGGTTGTGGTGGCGGTAGTAGCCGAACTTGGCGCAGAACTCGTAGCCCTCGGAGGCGTAGAGGGCGATCGCCTCGGGTTGTTGGATGCCGGTCTCCAGGACCATGCGGGTGCGGCCTGCGGCGCGGGCGTCGGCTTCCAGGAGGGCGAGGATGCGGCGGGCGAGGCCCTGGCCGCGGGCCTCGGGGATCACGTACATCCGCTTGATCTCGGCGTCGCCGTCCGAGTAGCCCTCGGGGTTGGCGTCCTGGGTGCGCCAGCCGCCGGTGGCGACGGGGCGGTCCTGCTCGTCGTAGGCGAGGAGGTAGAGGCCGTGCGGGGGCTGGAACATCGACGGGGCGAGCGGGGTGGCGTCGCCCTCCTCCTCGTCGCCGTACCGCTCCATGTATTCCAGCTGCACCGCGGTGTCGAGCTTCACGGCGTCGGGGTGGTCGTACGGCGTCGGTCTGATGTCCATGCGCTCCAGTGTGCCGGTACCGTGTCGGGGTGCTGACTGTGACCTCCGTGAACGTGAACGGGCTGCGTGCCGCCGCCAAGAAGGGCTTCGTCGAGTGGCTGGCCGCGACCGACGCCGACGCCGTGTGCCTGCAGGAGGTGCGGGCCGAGGCGGCGCAGCTGCCGGACTCGGTGCGGGAGCCGGAGGGCTGGCACGTGGTGCACGCGCCGGCGGTGGCGAAGGGCCGCGCGGGCGTCTCGCTCTACACGCGGCGTGAGCCGGACCGGGTACGGGTCGGCTGGGGCTCGGCGGAGTTCGACGCGAGCGGGCGGTACGTGGAGGTGGACCTGCCGGGCGTGACGGTGGCGAGCCTGTACCTGCCCTCGGGCGAGGTCGGCACGGAGCGGCAGGACGAGAAGGAGCGGTTCATGGCCGAATTCCTCGTCCACCTGCGGGAGTTGAAGCAGAAGGCCGCCGCCGACGGCCGCGAGGTCGTGGTCTGCGGTGACTGGAACATCGCGCACCGCGAGGCCGACCTCAAGAACTGGAAGGGCAACAAGAAGAACGCCGGGTTCCTGCCCGAGGAGCGGGCCTGGCTGAGCGAGGTCCTGGAGAGCTACGTCGACGTGGTGCGCGAGCTGCACCCGGACGTCGAGGGGCCGTACTCGTGGTGGTCGTACCGCGGCCGGGCCTTCGACAACGACACGGGCTGGCGGATCGACTACCAGATGGCGACGCCGGGCCTCGCGGGCAAGGCGGTCAAGGCGTACGTGGAGCGGGCCGCGACGCACGCCGAGCGGTGGAGCGACCACGCGCCGGTGACCGTGGTCTACGACCTGTAGAAGCCGAACGGGCAGGCCCTCAGGGCTTGTTGATGCGGCGGTCCATGGCGAGGGAGAGCTCCGCCTCCACGACCGCCTTCGCGAGCGGGCGCAGCTTGTCGACGTCGGTGTCCGGGGCGTGCGTGCTCAGGATATCCAGGAACAACTCGGCCATGGCGTCCGCGTGTTGGCGGACCTTGCGTCCGGCCGCCATCACCTCGGCGAGCGGGACGCCCTCGCGTACGAGCGTGGCGGAGACCTCCAGGAGGCGGCGGCTGATGTGCACGATCTCGTCGCCGTCGGTGCCGATGTATCCGAGGTCCAGGGCCGCCTGGAGGTTCTCCGTGGTGACCTCGCCCTCGAAGTAGTCCGCGAGTTCCTCGGGGGTGAGGCGGACCGGGGTCTCCTCGGTGGGTTCGCCGGTCAGGCCGAGGAGTTCGCCGACGTCGCGGCCGGCCTCGAAGGCGTCGGTGAGCTCGGCGATGGCGTTGAGGGTGTGGCCGCGCTCCAGGAGCCCGCTGATCGTGCGCAGGCGGGCCAGGTGGTGCTCGTCGTACCAGGCGATGCGGCCCTCGCGGCGGGGTGGCGGGAGCAGTTTGCGCTCGCGGTAGAAACGCAGGGTGCGCACGGTGATGCCGGCCGCCGCGGCCAGTTCGTCCATGCGGTATTCGCGGATCTCCGGTTCTTCGGGCACGTCTCGACCCTATGCCAGAGGCAGTGGCGCGTACCGGCGTCTTCTCGACGGAGTGCGGGCGGGGACCAGGCGTCGGAGCGGGCGGGAGGCCGGCGAGAGGCGGGGCGGGGGTCCGGTGGCGGGCCTCGCGGCCGGGCTGCGGGCCGGGAACCGGGTGGCGAACCGCCGGTAACTTTCTTCTGCCCGACCCCTACCCATGAGTAAGAAGCTGCTCTACTCTCCCCATTGCGCCAGTAATCACTGGCAGAGTCGTGGAGTGCGGGAGGCGGCGGCATGGCCGAGCAGGAGCGCGAGCGCGAGCACGTGCGGGTGGCGGTGATCGGGTCGGGGTTCGGCGGCCTCGGCGCCGCCGTCCGGCTGCGCCGCGAAGGCATCACCGACTTCGTCGTCCTGGAGCGGGCCGACTCGGTGGGCGGCACGTGGCGGGACAACAGCTATCCGGGGTGCGCCTGCGACGTTCCCTCACACCTGTACTCCTTCTCCTTCGCGCCCAACCCGGACTGGCCGCGGGCCTTCTCCGGGCAGCGGCACATCCGGGAGTACCTGGAGCAGGTGGCGGACGTCTTCCGGCTGCGGCCGCACATCCGCTTCGACTCCGAGGTGAAGGAGCTGCGCTGGAACACCGCGGAGCTGCACTGGGAGATCGAGACCGTACGCGGCCACCTCACCGCCGACGTCGTCGTCTCGGCGGCCGGGCCGCTCTCCGACCCGAAGATGCCGAACATCCCGGGCCTCGACTCCTTCGAGGGCAAGGTCTTCCACTCGGCGCGCTGGGACCACGACTACGACCTGCGCGGCAAGCGCGTCGCCATGATCGGCACCGGCGCCTCGGCGATCCAGATCGTCCCGGCGATCCAGCCCGAGGTCGGCAGCCTCACCCTCTTCCAGCGCACCCCGCCGTGGGTCATGCCGCGCGCCGACCGGGCCATCAGCGGGGTCGAGCGCTGGCTGCACAAGCAGCTGCCGTTCACCACGCAGGCGCGGCGCGGCCTGCTCTGGGGGATCAGGGAACTCCAGGTGCAGGCGTTCACCAAGCGCCCCAACGAGCTGGGCCTGGTCGAGTCCCTCGCCAAGGCGAACATGCGGCGGGCGATCAAGGACCCGGCGCTGCGGGCCAAGCTGACCCCCGACTACCGCATCGGCTGCAAGCGCATCCTGCTCTCCAACACGTACTATCCGGCGCTCGCGCAGCCCAACGTGGACGTGGTCGCCAGCGGTCTGAGCGAGGTGCGGGGCAACACCCTGGTGGCGTCCGACGGCACCGAGACCGAGGTCGACGCGATCATCTTCGGCACCGGGTTCCACGTCACGGACATGCCGATCGCCGAGCGCGTGATCGGCGCCGAGGGCATCGCGCTCGCCGAGCACTGGAAGGGCGGCGTGCAGTCGATGCGCGGCGCGACCGTCGACGGCTTCCCCAACTTCATGACCGTCATCGGCCCCAACACCGGTCTCGGCAACTCCTCGATGATCCTGATGATCGAGGCCCAGCTGAACTATCTCGCCGACTACATGCGGCAGTTGGACGTCCTCGGCGGCAAGGCCGCGCTCGACGCCAGGCCCGCCGCCGTCACCGCCTGGAACGCCAAGGTCCAGGAGCGGATGAAGCGCACCGTGTGGAACACCGGCGGCTGCACCAGCTGGTACCTGGACGAGAACGGCGTCAACACCACCGTCTGGCCCGGCACCACCACCGAGTTCCGGGCCGCCACCAAGCGCGTGGACCTCGGGGAGTACGAGGTCGTGCGGCCGCCCAAGCCGGTCGAGGCCGCTGCGGCCTCTGCGGCCCCCGCGGCCTCCGCCGCCTCCGCCGCGAAGCCGGGCCGCAAGAAGAAGGCCGAGGCCGGAGCATGAGCCGACTGACACGCGTCGCGTCCGGGCCGTACGCCCCGCCCGCCGCCGCCCGCGAGCTCACCGCGGTCTCCGCCGACGGCTCCCGCATCCACGTAGAGGTGCACGGCCCCGAGGGTGCGCCGCCCGTCGTGCTCGCGCACGGCTGGACCTGCTCGACCGCCTTCTGGGCCGCGCAGATACGGGAGTTGGCGCGCGACCACCGCGTCATCGCGTACGACCAGCGCGGCCACGGGCGCTCCCCGGCGCCCGCCGACGCCTCCGGCTACAGCAGCGGCGCGCTCGCCGACGACCTGGAGGCGGTGCTCGCCGCGACCCTCGGGCCCGGCGAGCGGGCCGTGCTCGTCGGGCACTCCATGGGCGGCATGACGCTGATGGCCGCCGCGGGCCGGGCGAAGCTCGCCGAGCACGCCGCCGCCGTACTGCTCGTCAGCACCGGCGGCTGGAACCTGCTCGACGAGTCCACGGTCGTCCCGCTCCGCAAGGGCCGCCTCCGCACCCGCCTGACGAAGTCCGTGCTCGGCTCGCGCGCCCCGCTCGGCCCGGTCACGCCCGTCGGCAAGAAGGTGCTGCGGTACGCGACCATGGGCCCAGGCTCCGCGCCGGACCAGGTCGAGGTCTGCGCCCGGATCGTGCACGCCTGCCCGCGCCTCGTGCGGTACGGCTGGTCGCGCGTCCTGGAGACCCTCGACGTGGCCGCGGACGTACGGCGGTTGACCGTGCCCACCGCGGTGCTCGTCGGTACGGTCGACCGGATGACGCCGGCCGTGCACTCGCAGGCCCTGGTCGCCACACTGCCCAACTGCGTGGGCATCACCGAGCTCGCCGGGCTCGGCCACATGACCCCGGTCGAGGCGCCCGAGGCGGTCACCGGGAAGATCCGTGAGCTCGTCGGTACGTACGTACGCAACGAAAAGGTCAGGGAGGGCGCATGAGCAAGGTCAGCCTGGAGGGTCAGGTCGCCGTCGTCACCGGGGCGGCGCGCGGAGTGGGCGAGCTGCTCGCCCGCAAGCTGTCGGCGCGCGGGGCCAAGGTGGCGCTGCTCGGCCTGGAGCCGGACGAGCTGAAGCAGGTCTCGGCCCGGCTGCCCGGCGAGAGCGACCACTGGCACGTCGACGTCACCGACCACGAGGCCATGGCGCGGGTCGCGCAGCAGGTCAAGGAGCGGTTCGGGAAGGTCGACATCGTCGTCGCCAACGCCGGTGTGGCCAGCGGCGGTCCGTTCACCGACTCCGACCCGGTGGCGTGGCGGCGGGTGATCGAGGTCAACCTGATCGGCTCCGCGGTGACCGGCCGCGCGTTCCTGCCGGTCCTGATGGAGTCGCGCGGCTACCTGCTGCAGATCGCCTCGCTCGCGGCGCTCACCCCGGCGCCGATGATGAGCGCGTACTGCGCGTCCAAGTCCGGCGTGGAGGCGTACGCGCACTCGCTGCGCGCCGAGGTCGGCTACAAGGGCGTGAAGGTCGGCGTCGGCTACCTGTCGTGGACCGACACGGACATGGTGCGCGGGGCGGACTCGGACGACGTGATGCGGGAGCTGCGGCAGCGGCTGCCGTGGCCGTCGAACAAGACGTACCCGCTGGATCCGGCCGTCGACCGGATCGTGGTGGGGATCGAGCGGCGGTCGGCGCATGTGTATGCGCAGTGGTGGCTGCGGGGGATGCAGTCCCTGCGGGGCTATCTGCCGGGGATCATCGCGACCGTCGGTCAGCGGGAGATGCGGCGGTTCGAGCCGCGGCTCGGGGAGGTTTCTCGGGGGCTCGTCGGTGCGGGGGGTGCGGCGGACGACGCTGCTCGTCGGGGCTGAGGTCGATCGTCGGCTGCCCCGCCGTCGTGGGGCTGTGCCCACCCTCCCCCAAGCTCTCAACTCCGTTCGAGCAGGGGGGACCCCCATCACCTTGCGGAACGCCTGCCCGCAGCAGGGAGGGAGGGGTGGCAGACGTGAAGGTGCGCCCGTACTTCGTGTACGGGCGCACCTTCACGTGTCTGGGGGCGGGAGCCTCAGGACTCGTAGTCCTGGTTGAACCGGTCCTGCTGCTCCTGCGTGGTGCGCTCGGTCTCGTCGCGGAGGTCGTTGCTGCGCTCCGAGGCCTGCTCGCGGTCCTGCGAGCCACGCTCCTGAGTTTCGTCCTTGGAGCCGCTCATGGCGTCCTGCGCCCGGTTGCGGAGCTCTTCGGACTTCTCGTTGAACTGGTCCTTCATGCCCATGCTTTTTCACTCCTGAGAAGCGGTTCGGGTGGGGCGTGACCCAGCCTTGCACGGGGGGATGAAAGCCGCATTCCGGACCGTTGCCCTCCGTGATCGCCCAGGTCAGAGGCTCCTCGGCGGCAGCTTCGGCCGACGGCGGTCCGGTACGTCCGAGTGGTCGGGCGGGGCCATCGCCGGGTGCCGTTCCAGGAGGTCGAGCGCGAGCCGCACCGCGTCGTCGAGTTGGGCGTGCCGGCCCTCGGCCCAGTCCAGCGGGGTGCGCAGCACCTCCAGGTCCGGCTCGACGCCCTTGTTCTCGATGTCCCAGCCGTACGCGTCGAACCACGCCGCGTTCATCGGCACCGTGATGACCGTGCCGTCGCCGAGCCGGTGCCGCCCGGTCATGCCGACCACGCCGCCCCAGGTGCGCTGCCCGACCACGGGGCCGAGCCCGAGCAGCTTGAACGCGGCCGTGATCATGTCGCCGTCGGAGGAGGTCGCCTCGTCCGCGAGGGCGACTACCGGGCCGCGCGGGGCATTTGAGGCGTACGAGACGGGCTGGGCGTTGCGGGTGAGGTCCCAGCCGAGGATCGTGCGGGTGAGCTTCTCGACCACCAACTCGCTGATGTGGCCGCCCGCGTTGCCCCGTACGTCGACGATCAGGGCGGGCCGGGACATCTCCATGCGCAGGTCGCGGTTGAACTGCGCCCAGCCGGAGCCGCCCATGTCGGGGATGTGCAGATAGCCGCACTTGCCGTGGCTCAACTCCCGTACGACGTCCCGGCGTTTGGCCACCCAGTCCTGGTAGCGGAGCGGGCGCTCGTCGACCAGCGGGACCACGGCGACCCGGCGCGGGTGGCCCTCCTCGGCCGTCCTGAAGGTCAGCTCGACGGTCGTACCGCCCGCGCCCGCGAGCAGCGGGTACGGACCGGCCACCGGGTCGACGGGGCGGCCGTCGACATGGGTGAGCACCGCGCCCCTGCGGATGCCGGCGCCCGCGAGCGGCGAGCGGGCCTTGGAGTCGGAGGACTCGCCGGGCAGGATCCGCTTGACCAGCCAATCCCCGTCCCTGCACACGAGGTTGGCGCCGAGCAGGCCCTGGGCGCGCTGGTAGTGCGGCGGGCCCTCGTTGCGCCGGGCGGGGGTGACGTAGGCGTGCGAGGTGCCCAGCTCGCCGAGGACTTCGCGGAGCAGGTCGGCGAACTCGTCGGGGGACGCGACCCGTTCGACGAGCGGGCGGTACTGGTTGAGCACCGCGTCCCAGTCGATCCCGCACATCCCCGGGTCCCAGAAGTAGGCGCGGATGATCCGGCCGGCCTCGGCGTAGGACTGGCGCCACTCGGCGCCCGGGTCGACCTCGTGCAGGATGCGGCGCAGGTCGATCCAGACCGTGGAGTCGCCGTCGCCGGGCTCGGTGGCGGGCACGGCGCGCAGCTCGCCCTCGTCGACGACGACCAGGCGGCTGCCGTCGCCGCTGAGCGCGAACATGTCGAGGTGGTCGACGAGTTCGGTCCTGCGGGCCTTGGCGATGTTGAAGTGCTCCAGGCTCGGCCGGCCCGAGGTGTCCGTGGGGTTGGCGAAGGTCTCGCCGAGCGCGCCGGAGATCGGCCAGCGCATCCAGACCAGGCCGCCGTCGCTCACCGGCTGCAGCGCCGAGTACTTGGACGCGGCCACCGGGAACGGCGTGACCCGGTTCTCCAGGCCCTCGGTCTCCACGGTCACGGCGTTGCCCTCGCCCGCGCTCTCGACCGGGTCGAGCCCGCCCGCCGCGGGTCGCCCGTGCGGCGAGAGCGCGAACGGCGAGGGCGTCGCCGAGGACAGCGGTACGAGATAGGGGCGGCAGCCGAGCGGGAAGGAGAGGTCGCCGGTGTGCACGTCGTAGACCGGGTCGAAGCCGCGCCAGGAGAGGAACGCGAGATAGCGGCCGTCCCGCGTGAACACCGGGTTCTCGTCCTCGAAGCGGCCGTTGGTGACGTCGACGATCGTGCGGTCCTTGATCCGGGCCAGCTTGATCTGCCGCAGCGAACGCCCGATCCCGGGGTGCGACCAGGCCAGCCAGGCCCCGTCGGGGGAGAACGCGAGGTCGCGCACGGGCCCGTTGATGGACTGGATCAACTCGGTGACCTGGCACTCCCCGGAATCCTCCGCCTCCGGCCCCGCGGCGTCAGCCGCATCTTCGGGCACAGTGATCAGCAGCAGCCGCCCGTCGTTGGAGGCGATCGCGAGCCGCTCACCGTCCGGGTCGGCGACCAGCTCCTGCACGCGGCCGAGGCCGCCGGAGGCGAGCCTGCGCGGCGGCCGGTCGCCGCTGGCCCGCGGCAGGTAGGCGATCTCGACCGCGTCCTCGCCCTCGGCGTCGGTGATGTACGCGACCTGGCCGCCCGAGCCGGTCATCTCCGGGAGCCGGACCCGTACGCCCGGGGTGTCCGTGATGGTGCGGGCCGGGCCGTCGCGGTGGGTGAGCCAGTAGAGGCTGCCGCGGACGACGACGGCGCTGGCCCGGCCCGTCTCGTCCACGGCGAGCGCGTCCAGGTTGGTGGCGGCCGGGGCCTGGTAGACGCGGCGTCCGGCGCGCGGGCCGCCGAGGCGGACGTCGAGCCTGCGGGGCTGCGACTCGGGGCTCAGCTCGTCCACGGTCCACAGCTCGCCCGCGCACTGGTAGACGACGCGCTCGCCGTCGCTGGAGGCGTGCCGGGCGTAGAAGCTGTCGTGGTCGGTGTGGCGGCGCAGGTCGGAGCCGTCGGGGCGGCAGGAGTAGAGGTTGCCGATGCCCTCGTGGTCGGAGAGGAAGGCGATCCGGCCGCGGACGAACATCGGGCTGGAGAAGTGCCCGTGCAGGTCGGGCAGGAGCCGTTCGCCGTGCAGCCAGAGCCGTCCGGTGGCGCCGCCGCGGTACCGCTTCCAGGCGGCCGGCTCGTGCGGCGGCCGGCCGGTGAGCAGCAGGGTGCGGCGCTCGCCGTCGAGGTCGGCGACGGCGATGTCGTCGACCGGACCCCAGGGCAGCTTGCCGCCGGGGGAGCCGTCGGTGGGCACCGAGTAGGCCCAGGTGAAGTACGAGAAGGGCTGGCCGTGCGAGGCGACGGCGAGGATGTCGCCGTCGGGGGACCAGCCGCAGACCTTGGTGTCGGTGCTGCCCCAGTAGCTGAGCCGGGTGGCGGGGCCGCCCGCGACCGGGACGACGTGGATCTCCGGGTCGAGGCTGCGCCAGGTCGTGAACGCGATCCGGGTGCCGTCGGGCGAGAACCGGGGATGGCCGATCCGGGTGCGGTCCACGGTCAGCCGCCAGGCCCGCTCGGGGACCGCGCCCTCCTCGGCGATGGGCGCCACCCAGAGATCGTCCTCGGCGGCGAAGCAGAGGAGGTTGCCGTGCAGATGCGGAAAGCGGAGGTATGCGGCGTCTCTCACGTCACCATGCTTTTCCGGTACGAAGGGGGCGGCAACCTGAACGGCGGCACGGATGCCGAAGTTCTGTGACCCGAGCCACGAGCGAAACGGTTCCGTTTCGCTCGACCTCGGGCGTAACCTCGTAAAGGAACGAAACCGTTTCGTTCACCTGAGTCCGGATCGGAGACCGCCGTGGCGCGCAGCCGCATCACCCCCGAGCGCGAGGCCGAGCTGTACGCGGCCGTGCTCGACCTGCTGCGCGAGGTCGGGTACGACGCGCTGACCATGGACGCCGTCGCCGCCCGCACCAAGTCCAGCAAGGCCACCCTCTACCGCCAGTGGGGGAGCAAGCCGGAGCTGGTCGTCCGGGCGCTGCGCTCGGACAAGCCGGTCAGCCTCGCGGAGATCGACACGGGGTCGCTGCGCGGCGACTTCCACGCCGTGGTCGACCGGATCGACGACTGCCGCCTGGAGCAGGACTCCGCGCTGATGCGGGGGCTCGCCCAGGCGATCCACGGCAACCCGGATCTCCACAAGGCGATGCGGGAGCTGCTGTTCGAGCCCGAGCTCACCGGACTCGACGCACTGCTGCGCCGGGCCGTGGAACGCGGCGAGGTACGCGAGGGCCACCCCGCCCTGAAGTACGTCGTCCACATGCTCGTCGGCGCCTTCGTGGCCCGGCAGCTCATCGAGGACAGAGCGCCCGACCAGGCCTTCCTCGCCGAATACGTCGACGCCGTGGTTCTCCCCGCCCTCGGCATCTGACCCACCCCGTACCGCCCTCCTGACGCACCGCTCACGTCGTCGGGCCGGTTCGACCTGCCCTGAACACCCCCACGACCTGACCGGGAGTACGCACTCGTGGCCACGTTCCTCTACAAACTCGGCCGGTTCTCGTTCCGGCGACGGCACTTCGTCGTCCTGATCTGGGTCGCCCTGCTCGCCCTCGCGGGCGTCGGCGCGGCCAACTCGTCGGGCTCGGGCTCGACCTCCTTCTCCATCCCCGGCACCGAGGCCCAGCGCGCCTTCGACCTGATCGAGGAGCGCTCGCCGGGCGCGAAGGCCGACGGGGCCACCGCCCGCGTCGTCTTCAAGGCCCCGGCCGGCGAGAAGATGACCGACCCCGCCAACAAGACCGCCGTCGAGCAGGTCGTACGCGAACTGCAGGGCGGCGACGAGGTCGCCTCAGTCGTCGACCCGTACCGTGCCAAGGCCGTCAGCCGGGACGGCTCGACCGCGTACGTCCAGGTCTCGTACGACGTCTCCGGGATGAACCTGGAGGAGTCCTCGCGCGACGAGTTGAAGGCGGCCGGGCAGGACGCGCGGGACGCCGGGCTCACCGTCGAGATCGGCGGTGACGCGCTGCAGGCGATACCCGAGACCGGGGCCACCGAGATCATCGGCGTCGGGGTCGCGGCCGTGGTCCTGGTGATCACCTTCGGCTCGCTCGTCGCGGCCGGACTGCCGCTGCTCACCGCCCTGATCGGCGTCGGCATCGGCGTCTCGACGATCACCGCGCTCGCCACGGCGCTCGACCTGTCCAGCACCACGTCGACGCTCGCGATGATGATCGGCCTCGCCGTCGGCATCGACTACGCGCTGTTCGTCGTCTCCCGCTACCGGGCCGAGCTGGCCGAGGGGCGGGAGCGCGAGGAGGCGGCCGGACGGGCCGTCGGAACGGCCGGCTCCGCGGTGGTCTTCGCCGGGCTCACCGTGGTGATCGCCCTGGTGGGCCTGGCCGTCGTCAACATCCCGATGCTCACGAAGATGGGCATCGCCGCGGCCGGCACGGTCGCCATCGCGGTCCTGATCGCCCTGACGATGATCCCGGCGCTCCTGGGGTACGCGGGCAACCGCGTGGTGGGCCGTAAGGCGCGTAAGGCCGACGCAGGTCAGCCGGTTGCGGCCAAGGACAACATGGGCACCCGCTGGGCCCGCTTCGTGCTGCGCAAGCCGCTGGTCGTGCTGCTCGTCGGCGTGGTCGGGCTCGGCGTGGTGGCGCTGCCGGCGAGCAAGCTGGAGCTGGGCCTGCCGGACGACGGCTCGCAGCCGACGAGTACCACGCAGCGCAAGGCGTACGACCTGGTCTCGGAGGGGTTCGGCCCCGGCTTCAACGGGCCGCTGATGGTGGTCGTGGACGCGGCCGACGCTGACGATCCGAAGGCGGCCGCGGGTCAGGTGGCCCGTACCGTCGCGAAGCTGGACGGGGTCGCCGCGGTCACCCCGGCACAGTTCAACAAGGCCGGCGACACCGCGATGCTCACCGTCGTGCCGAAGTCCAAGCCGAGCAGCGCCGAGACCGAGGCGCTCGTGCACGACATCCGGGACGCGGGCGCGGAGATCACCGCGGACACCGGCGCGAAGACCATGGTCACCGGCACTACCGCGATGAACATCGACGTGTCCGAGAAGCTCAACGAGGCGCTGCTCCCGTATCTCGCGCTCGTCGTGGGCCTGGCCTTCCTGCTCCTCATGGTGGTCTTCCGCTCGGTGCTCGTCCCGCTCAAGGCGGCGCTCGGCTTCCTGCTCTCCGTGGTGGCCGCGCTCGGCGCGGTCGTCGCGGTCTTCCAGTGGGGCTGGCTCGGCTCGCTGTTCGGGGTGGAGCAGACCGGCCCGATCATGTCGATGATGCCGATCTTCATGGTCGGCGTGGTCTTCGGCCTGGCGATGGACTACGAGGTCTTCCTGGTCACGCGCATGCGGGAGGCGTACGTCCACGGGGAGCGGCCGGGCGAGGCCGTCGTCACCGGCTTCCGGCACGGGGCGCGGGTGGTCTCGGCGGCCGCGGTGATCATGATCGCGGTGTTCGCGGGCTTCATCGGGTCCAGCGAGCAGATGGTGAAGATGATCGGCTTCGGCCTGGCCATCGCAGTGTTCTTCGACGCGTTCGTCGTACGGATGGCCATCGTGCCCGCCGTGCTCGCGCTGCTCTCGCACCGGGCCTGGTGGCTGCCGAAGTGGCTCGACCGGCTGCTGCCCGACGTCGACGTGGAGGGCGAGCGGCTCCGCGAGCGGCTCGGCGAGACGCCTGAACGGGCCGCCGGGGAACGGGAGTTGGCCGGGGTCTGAGCTAGGGCCTGTCGTTTGGATCACGCCCCGCGACCCCGGCAAGATCCAAACGACAGGCCCTAGGTCGTTTCCTTCGGATCAGGCCGGATCCCGCGCCCCCGGCAAGATCCGGAGGGGACGGCCTAGGCCGAGGAAGTGGCAGGGGTGGCGGCGGCCGCGTAGGTGCGGCGCAGGAAGCGGACGAGGGACACGCAGTCGAACTGCAGCACCGTCACCCCGTTCTCGGCGTGGAACTCGATCACCGCCTGCACGCGGCCGCACGGCCAGACCTGTACGGAGCCGGTCCCGGCCGGGGTGCGCAGGCCCTTCTCCAGGAGCGCGCGCGGCAGGTCCCACTCCACCTCGCCCGGAGATCCCGGGACCGCGATGCGGATGCTGTGGCCGGTCGCCGCGGGGTCGTACCGCAGGGCGACGCGGATCGCTCGGTGGCCGTCCGGGGCGTCGGTGACGAGATGGGCCCGTGCTTTTTCCTCGACCACGCCGGCGGACATCGCGCGCTCCTCAAGTTCTTCGTGCTGACTGCGAACACTTACGGACCACTTATTGCCTTACGTCCCTAATGTCGCATATTTCCCACGAGGAGGAGTGGGCCGAGTGGCCCCCGTCTCACGTGACGTACCAGACAAAAGCCAAGCGAAATCGGGTGGTTGAGAGGCCACGATGCTGGGAACGCCGTGGTCCCGCTCAGGCCGTTGGGCCTGCTCCCCTTCCGCGTCTCTCCCTCCTCGTCCCCCACGCATGCCCGGAAATCCCGCCCGCAGCCTCAAGGGCGACCCGGAATTCCGCATCGAAAGATGAACGTTGCACCATAGAGGGTCGGCCGCAGATCGGAGCGGCTGCCGAAAGCAGACACGGAAAGGGCACGGACGTGGACGTCCAGGGCAGTGTGGCGTCGGGGTTCGAGCCCGTCGAAGCCGCCTTCGTACGCAACTTCGCCGAGCAGGGCGAGCGCGGGGCGGCCGTCGCCGTCTACCTGCACGGCCGCAAGGTCGTCGACCTGTGGGGCGGCGTCCGGGACGTGGACGGCGACGAGCCCTGGCAGCAGGGCACCGCACAGATAGTCCGCTCCGCCACCAAGGGCGTCGCTGCCGCCGTGCCGCTGCTGCTGCACCAGCGCGGACTCCTCGACCTGGACGCCCCGGTCGGCACGTACTGGCCCGAGTTCAAGGCCCAGGGCAAGGAGCGCACCCTCGTCCGCCACCTGCTCTCGCACCGCGCGGGCGTGCCCGTGCTCGACGAGCCGATCACGACCGCCGACCTCGCGCGCGGCCCCGAGGCGATCGCCGCGCAGGCCCCCGCCTGGGAGCCCGGCACCGACCACGGCTACCACGCGCAGACGTACAGCTGGCTGATCGGCGAGCTGGTGCGACGCGTGACCGGGCGGAGCCTCGGGCGCTGGCTGGCCGAGGAGGTGGCCGGGCCGCTCGGCCTCGACCTGTGGCTCGGGCTGCCCGCGGCCGAGGCGGACCGCGTCGGCCGGGTCGGCCCCGTGGAGCCGCCCGAGGGCCGGCCCGGCAGCGCGCTGCGCCTCCGGTCCAAGCGGGACGTCGCCGAGGCCTACGCCGACCCGTCATCCCTCACCCGCCGCGCCTTCGCCGCGCTCCGCTCGCCCGACGAGAACTCCGCGGAGTACCGGGCCGCCGAGCTCCCCGCGTCCAACGGCATCGCCACCGCCCGCGCGCTCGCCCGCTTCTACGCCGGCCTCATCGGCGAAGTCGACGGCCACGCACGGCTGTTCGCGCCCGCGACGGTGGCTCTCGCGCGTACGGAGGAATCGGCGGGGCCGGACCGGGTGCTCGTCGTGAACACCCGCTTCGGGCCCGGCTACATGTTGCACGGCCCCGCGTCCCCGCTGCTCGCCCCCGGCTCCTTCGGCCACCCCGGCCGCGGGGGGCCGCTCGCGTTCGCGGACCCGGAGTCGGGGGTGGGGTTCGGGTACGTGACGAACGGGCTGCGGACGGGGGTCACGGCGGACCCTCGGGCCCAGTCCTTGGTACGGGCGGTACGCGAGGCACTCGCCTCGACGACTTGATCCCCTCCCCGCCCCTTCCCGAAGTCCTCAGCGGACGGCTCTCGGGGGCTGCGCCCCCGGGCCCCCACCCGCCCCGTCGCTCGGCTGTCGCGCCGTCGTGGCTGGTCGCGCAGTTCCCCGCGCCCCTGGCAGGGGGCTTCGCCCTCCAGCCCCCTGGCTGTCGTTCGGGTGCCGCGCCGTTGTGGCTGGTCGCGCAGTTCCCCGCGCCGCTTAAAAGCCAGCCCCCCCGGCGTCCGAGAGGCGGGGCAAAACCAGCCGGCCCGGCAAAACCAGCCCCTCCGGCGTTTGAGGAGCAGGGGTCCGGGGGCTGGCCCCCGAGACGGGGTCCGGGGCGGAGCCCCGAAGCGGGGTCCAGGGGCGGCAGCCACGGGCGGGGGCCCGGGGGCGGCAGCCACGGGCGGGGGCCGGGGGCGGAGCCCCCGGAGCTGTCCGCTGAGGACTTTAGGGAAGGGGCGGGGAGGGGAAAAGCAGCCCCCAGGCTCACCCCGCGTGCAGCATCAGGCCGATGCCAAGCACCATCAACCCCGCCGCAGCGATCCTCGGCATGCCGAACCTCTCCTTGAAGAAGACCGCCCCGATCGCCGCCCCCACGATGATCGACGACTCCCGCAGCGCAGCGATCGGCGCGAGGGCCGCGCGGGTCTGGGCCCACAGGACGAGCCCGTACGCCACCACCGAGAGCCCCGCGCCGAGCAGCCCGTGGACCGCGTGCGGGCGGAGCAGGCCGGGCAGCCGGGACCGGTGCCGGTACAGCGCGTACGCCGGGATCGCGACGCCCTCCAGGATCATCAGCCAGGCGATGTAGCCGAGCGGGGTGCCGGAGGCGCGTACGCCCACGCCGTCCACGACCGTGTACGCCGCGATGGAGAGCCCCGTAGCCAGCGCCGCGAGCAGTGCGGGCCAGTGCGGGCGGCGGCCCGAGCCGCGGATGCCCCACAGAGCGAGCCCGACGAGGCCCGCGCAGGCCACGGCGACCCCGGTGAGCTGCCGGCCGTCGATGCGCTCGCCGACGAGGACGGCCGCGGCGACGGTCACGACGAGCGGTGCCGTACCCCGCGCGATCGGATACATCTGGCCGAAGTCGCCGAGGCTGAACGACCGCATGAGCAGCGCCTGGTAGGCCACGTGCAGGACCGCCGAGGCGATCAGGAACGGCCACGCGCCGGCGGCCGGGAACGGGACGAAGCAGGCGAGGGCGGCGCCGATCAGGGCGCCGCCCCCGGATATCAGCGTGAACGCGACCAGCTGGTCCTTGATGCGGTGCGCCATCGCGTTCCAGCTGGCGTGCGTGACGGCGGCCAGGACGACCGCCCCCGCGACGAGCGGCGTCACGCGTCGGCCTCGGGAGCCTTTGCCGCCTCGCGGACGTCGACGAGCGTGCCGCCCGCGTGCGCGACGAGCGCCTTCGGGTCCATCGGGAACACGGTGTGCGGGGTGCCCGCGGCCGCCCACACCACATCGTGGTCGAGCAGCCCGCGGTCGGCGAGGACCCGGGTGCGGGTGCGGTGCCCGAAGGGCGGCACCCCGCCGATCGCGTACCCGGTGGTCTCCCGTACGACGTCCGCGCCCGGCCGCGTGACCTTCTCCGCGCCCAGCTCCCGCCGTACGAGCTCCATGTCCACCCGCGACGCCCCGTCCATCAGGACCAGCACCGGAACCCCGTCCGCGGCGAAGATCAGCGACTTGACGATCTCGCCGAGCGCGCAGCCCACCGCCTCCGCGGCCTGCGCGGCGGTGCGGGTGGCGTCCGGGAAGGCGCGGACCTCGGACAGGACGGATTCCAGGCCGAGTTCAGACAGGGCCTCGGCGAAACGGGGGTGGGCGGCGGTGCCGGAAGAGCTGGTCATGGCCGCACGCTAGCTGTACGTGTACGGGGCACGCGACCACAATCCGGCCCGTCCGATCAGAACTACGCCCCGCCCCGCAGCACCGCAGCCACCAGCGGGCCCGACGAGGTGCCGCCGCGGCCGCCCTCCTGGATGACCGCGGCCGCGGCCAGGTCGCCGCGCCAGGCGGTGAACCAGCCGTTGGGCTTCTTCTGCCCGTCGACCTCGGCCGAGCCGGTCTTGCCGCCGATGTCGGGGCCGAGCCCGGACATCGCCTCGGCGGCCGAGCCGGAGGTCGCGGTGTACTCCAGGAGCTCCTTCAGCTGGGCCTGGGCCGACGGCTTCAGCTTGCGCGGGGCCGTCGCAAGCGTGCGGCCGTCCACGTCGGGGGAGACCAGGTACGGCTGGTTGAACGTGCCCGTCTTGGCGGTCGCGATGAACGACGCCACGTTCAGCGGGTTCATCCGCACCCCGCCCTGCCCGATCAGCGAGGCGGCCATCTGCGCGTCGGACTGCACCGGCACCGCGCCGTCGAAGGTGGAGACGCCGCTGGTCCAGTTGCCGCGGCCGAGCCCGAAGACCTCCTGGGCCTGCTTGGTCAGGTCGTCGTCCTTGAGCTTCTGCGCCTGCGAGATGAACGCGGTGTTGCAGGACGCGGCGAAGCTGGAGCGGAACGTGCCGTTCTTGATCTCGAACTTCTCGACGTTCTGGAACTTCCAGCCGCCGTACGTCTCGTACTTGGGGCACGGGTGCGGCTTGTCGATGCCCGCGAGGCCCTTCTCCAGGAGCATCGACGCGGACACGATCTTGAACGTGGAGCCCGGCGCGAGCGAGCCCTGCAGCGCGACGTTGAACCCCGACGTGTTGGAGTTGGCGGCCGCGAGCACCTCGCCCGTGGACGGCTTGAGGACCACGACGGAGGCGCGCTTCCGCTTCGCCACCTCGGCCTCGGCGTTGGCCTGCGCCTTCGCGCTGATCGTGGTCTCGACGGTGCCGGGCGTGCCCTTGGTGAGCGTGAGCAGCGTCTTGTCCGGCAGAGCCTTGTCGTCGGAGTCCTTGTCGGCGGAGTCCGAAGCGCCCGACTTCTTCGCCGCCCCCGAGTCGCCCCGCACGATGCGGAGTTCGACGCCGGGCTCGCCGCCCGCCTGGTCGCCGTACTTCTCGCGCAGCGAGTCCAGGACCGTGCCGAGCGAGGGATACTTCTGCACGGTCAGCTCCGCGCCGTCCCGGTCCATGGCCTTGATCGGCGGCTTCCCGGACTCGTCGGCGCGCAGCGAGTCGCCCTCGCGCAGCTCCGGGTGGACCACGGAAGGCTGCCAGCGCACGACCGGCTTCCCGGTCTTCTCGTCGCGTACGACGGTGAGTTCGGATTCGTACGCGAAGGGCTTGTTCGTTCCCTCGTACGAGGCCACGGCCGAGACCGAGAACGGCACCTGCCGGCCGCTCGCCCGCCCCGGCTCCAGCTGGACCTTCGTCAGGTGGGCGTCCTTGCGGTACGAGGTGAGGGCCTTGCCGGCGGCCTCGGCGTCGTCGGTCAGCGCGGCCGCGGCGGCGGCGTCGCCCTTCGCCCACGCGGCGAGGAACTCCCCACTCGTGGACCGGACTTCGGCGGCGCTCGGCGGGCCGAGCTCCTTCTTGGGCTCGCCCGCGGCCGTGCGGTCACCGCCCTGCGACGCCGCGGTGTTCTCGGAGCCGCCGCCGGTCAGGGCGTACGCGGTGAAGCCCGCGCCGGCCGCGACCGCGACGACGGCGGCCCCGATCAGCGCGATCTTGACCTCCTTGCGCATCCCGCTCCTGGCGCCCGCCGCTCCGGTGCCGTGCCCGCCCTCGGGTTCCATGCGCTCTCTCCTGACAGCTGCTTCTTCGTCCGCGGATGCCCGCGCTTTTTCGACCTGACCGGCCGAATGCGCACCCTATAGGCCCCAAGTGACGACTCTCGCCGGTCGGGTGACCGGATCAGCGCTGCTCCAGGTCAACCGCCCGCCGGAACCGGAGCCGTTATGAGAACGGGATGTGCCGGGCCGCTCACACCCAGGTGTCGAACCACATCCGGGCCCGCCACGCGTCCACCGGGATCGGGGTGCCGGTGTAAATGGGCCAGAAGTAGACGAAGTTCCAGATGATCAGCAGGACCAGGACGCCCGCGCCCACCGCGCCCACGATGCGGCGGCGCTCCGTCGAGCCGGGCGGGCCGAGGATCGCGCCGATCATCATCGCCAGGGCCAGGCACAGGAACGGCACGAAGACCACGGCGTAGAAGTAGAAGATCGTCCGCTCCTGGTACATGAGCCAGGGCAGATAGCCCGCCGCGATCCCGCACAGGATCGCGCCCGCCCGCCAGTCCCGGCGGAACAGCCAGCGCCACAGCACGTACGCCACCGCGAAGCAGGCCGCCCACCACAGCAGCGGGGTGCCGAGCGCGAGGACCTCCGCCGCGCACTTCTCGGCCGCGTCCGCCGGGCAGCCGTCCACGCCGGGCGCCGGGGACTCGTAGTAGTAGGAGACGGGCCGGCCGAGGACCAGCCAGCTCCACGGGTTGGACTCGTAGGTGTGGCCGGAGGTCAGGCCGATGTGGAACTGGTAGACCTCGTACTCGTAGTGCCACAGGGAGCGCAGCCAGTCCGGCAGGAACGTCCAGTCGCCGCCCTTGCCCGCGGTGGTCGCCCAGTTCCGGAAGTAGCCGTCGTCGGAGGCGATCCAGCCGGCCCACGAGGCCACGTACGTCGCGACCGCCACCGGCACCGTCGACACGAACGCCGGCAGCACATCGCGCTTCAGGACCGCGAGGTACGGGCGGCCCGCGCCCGCGACGCGGCGGGCGCCGACGTCCCAGAGGACCGACATCAGGGCGAACGCGGCCAGGATGTAGAGGCCGTTCCACTTCGTGGCGAAGGCCAGGCCGAGGCAGACCCCGGCCGCGATCCGCCACGGCCGCAGGCCGAGCCGGGCGGTCTCGGCGACCTCCGCGTCCGGCCGTACGACACCGTCCTCGTCCTCGTAGAGCTGCGCGAGGAGCCGTGCCCGCGACTTGTCCCGGTCCACGACCAGGCAGCCGAACGCGGCGACCACGAAGAACATCAGGACCAGGTCGAGCAGCGCGGTCCGGCTCATCACGAAGTGCAGGCCGTCCACCGCGAGCAGCCCGCCCGCGAGGCAGCCGAGGAACGTCGAGCGGAACAGGCGGCGTCCGATCCGGCAGATGAGCAGCACCGACAGCGTGCCGAGCAGCGCCGTCATGAACCGCCAGCCGAACGGCGTGAAGCCGTGCATCCACTCGCCGAGGCCGATGATCCACTTGCCGACCGGCGGATGCACCACATACGCGGCCTCATGCCCGAGCGGGACGTCGGAGCCGAGCCGGATGACCTCGTCGTTGTAGTCCTTGGGCCAGTTCACCTCGTAGCCGCGGTGCAGCAGCGCCCAGGCGTCCTTGGCGTAGTACGTCTCGTCGAATATCACCTTGTTCGGCCGGCCCAGGTGCCAGAACCGCAGGACGCCCGCGACGAGGGCGACGAGCAGCGGGCCCGCCCAGGCGAGCAGCCGGTTCAGCGTCGCGGCCCGGTCGGCGCCGACCCCGAGCGCGGACCACAGGCGGGGGCCGGGCTCGGTGAAGGGCGGGACCAGGCGGGTCGAGATGTTCGCGCCGGGCCTCGCCGTGTAGCCGAACCGGCGCAGCCGCAGCTGCCAGGCCCGCTGCACGGGCTCCTCCGTCTCGGTGGCCCGGTCCGCTGGCGCGTCGGTGGAGTCCGTCGTGGACGCTGCACTGGTCACCGCGCCATCGTAGGGAACGACACTGTGCCGGGACTCGGGTACTCGGCACCCGGGCGAGGCCCGGCCCGCATCCCGGCCCATGAGTGGTCCGCCCGGCGGGCGGGGCAGTGCCCGTTCCCTGCGAGGATGGCCCCGTGACAGCAGGAACGCTCGTACTCGCAGGCACCCCCATCGGCGACACCTCCGACGCCCCGCCCCGGCTCGCCGCCGAGCTGGAGTCGGCGGACATCGTGGCCGCCGAGGACACCCGCAGGCTCCGCCGCCTCACCCAGGCGCTCGGCGTGCAGCCGGCCGGCCGGATCGTCTCGTACTTCGAGGGCAACGAGGCCGCCCGTACGCCGGAGCTGGTCGAGGCGCTCGCGGGCGGGTCGCGGGTGCTGCTCGTCACCGACGCGGGGATGCCGTCCGTGTCCGACCCGGGCTACCGCCTGGTCGCCGCCGCCGTCGAGCGGGACATCAAGGTCACCGCCGTGCCCGGTCCGTCCGCGGTGCTCACGGCGCTCGCCCTGTCCGGGCTTCCCGTGGACCGCTTCTGCTTCGAGGGCTTCCTGCCGCGCAAGGCCGGCGAGCGCCGCAGCCGCCTCGCCGAGGTCGCCGACGAGCGCCGCACCCTCGTCTACTTCGAGGCCCCGCACCGCCTCGACGACACCCTCGCCGCGATGGCCGAGGCCTTCGGCGAGCAGCGCCGCGCGGCCGTCTGCCGCGAGCTGACCAAGACGTACGAGGAAGTGAAGCGCGGCCCGCTCGGCGAGCTCGCCGCCTGGGCCGCCGAGGGGGTGCGCGGCGAGATCACCGTCGTCGTCGAGGGCGCCGCCGAGACCGTCGAGGAGCTCGACGCGGACGAGCTGGTGCGCAGGGTGCAGGTGCGCGAGGAGGCGGGCGAGCGACGCAAGGAGGCGATCGCGGCGGTCGCGGCCGAGGCGGGGCTACCCAAGCGCGAGGTGTTCGATGCCGTGGTCGCGGCAAAGAATGCGGCTCGCAGCGCGCCACAGGACGGCAAAGGACTAACCTGAAAGGCAAAGCCCAGGCCGCGCACCAGGCCGGTTCTTCCTGGAGAAGGCCAAGAACGCTCCAATACTCGACAGGTCTGATGCGCTCCCACCGGGCGCGGGCGTCCACTGGATGTGAAGGGACGCGAGCCCCGTCCCGGTACGTGCTTGTCCAGCGGACAAGAGGAGCTGGCATGAGTGAGACCACCGGCCGCATCGCCACGGGTATGCCGCACGAGGCCATAGCCACCGTTCAGGAGTCGTACTCCTTCGCCTGCATGCGCTGCGGGCACGGATGGGAGCAGTCGTACGACATCGAGCACTTCGTCGACGGCAAGGGCAACGAATTCGTGATGTACGTGGTCGACGGCCACCGGGTGCCGTCCCCGCTGACCCGGCCCACCTGTATGAACTGCGGCGGCCATGTCGTCCGGATCATGCGGGCGGGGCAGGTGTCCTCGGTGCAGAGGATCCCTTACGGGCAGCCTTTCGAGTACGCAGGCCAGCCCGCGGCGGAGAAGGCGGAGAAGGCGGAGCCCGAGGAGGCCGCGGCGCCCGAGTCCGGGGAGGACGTCGCCCGGAAGTCCGAGCGCCACTGGCACCTCTCCGACCTGCTGCGCCCCTTCCGGCACCACCACGACGAGGAGCGGCGGCAGCCGCCTTCGTAGGATCGGAGGCATGAGCCCGAAGGACGTCAAGGACGCCAAAGACGCACCGCCGCCGCTGCCGGAACCCCTGCGGGTTCCGGTCGCGGACTCGCACACCCACCTCGACATGCAGGCGGCCACGGTCGCCGAGAGCCTCGCCGACGCGGCGTCCGTCGGCGTGACGACCGTGATCCAGGTCGGCTGCGACCTGAAGGGCTCCCGCTGGGCGGCCGAGACGGCCGCGCAGTACGAGGCCGTGCACGCCACCGTCGCCCTGCACCCCAACGAGGCCCCCCGGATCGTCCTCGGGGACCCCGACGGGTGGTCCCGGCAGGGCGCGCGCGAGCCCGGCGGGGACGCGGCGCTCGACGAGGCGCTCGCCGAGATCGACAGGCTCGCCGCCCTCCCGCAGGTCAAGGGCGTCGGCGAGACCGGGCTCGACTACTTCCGCACCGGGCCCGAGGGCAAGGACGCGCAGGAGCGGTCGTTCCGCGCGCACATCGAGATCGCCAAGCGGCACGGCAAGGCCCTCGTCATCCACGACCGCGAGGCGCACGCCGACGTCCTGCGCGTGCTCAAGGAGGAGGGCGCCCCCGAGCGCACCGTCTTCCACTGCTACTCCGGCGACGCCGCGATGGCCCAACTCTGCGCCGAGCAGGGCTACTTCATGTCCTTCGCCGGCAACGTCACCTTCAAGAACGCCCAGCCGCTGCGCGACGCCCTCGACGTGGCGCCCCTCGAACTCGTCCTGGTCGAGACCGACGCGCCCTTCCTGACGCCCGCGCCCTACCGCGGTCGGCCTAATGCGCCCTATCTCATTCCGGTCACGCTGCGGGCCATGGCCAAGGTGAAGGGCATCGACGAGGACGCCCTTGCGGAGGCGGTACGGGACAACACTGCGCGCGCATTTGATTACTGACCGATAACGGGTTGGGTGCCGGAACGCAGGGCAAGGTTGCGACACAGTGTGACCGTACGAGTCGGGAGAGTGACGGCCGGCTGCCCGCTCCGCTAGGTTCTGCTCGCCCGAGATCAGGACCGTACTGGAGCGCTTCGTCGTGAACGTTGATGAATGGCGCGGCTCGACCGTCGCACCGCCACGGGACGCCGCCCCGGCCCCCGCTCCTGCCGGTGGGCGGGCCGAGGCCAGGCGCGCGGCCCGGCGCAGGCAGAGCGCCGAGCGGCCCGAAGCCCTGCGGCGGCTGCTGCCGCAGGCCCTCGTCGTCGCCTTCCTCGCCGGCGGCACCACCGCGTTCGTCGCCGAGGACAAGGCCGTCCGGCTCTCCGTCGACGGCGAGCCGCGCACCCTGCACACCTTCGCGGACGACGTCGGCGAGCTCATCGCCGAAGAGGGCCTGGACGTCGGCGCCCACGACATCGTCGCCCCCGCCCCCGGCGCCCCGCTCGCCAGCGGCGACGAGGTCGTCGTGCGGTACGGCCGGCCCGTCCGCCTCACCCTCGACGGGGAGCGCCGCCAGGTGTGGACGACGGCACGCACCGTCGAGGGCGCGCTGCGCGGGCTCGGGGTGCGGGCGGAGGGCGCGTACCTCTCCGTCGACCGCTCCGCGCGCATCGCCCGCACCGGCCTCGACCTCGACGTGCGCACCGAACGCACCGTGACCGTCATGGCCGACGGCCGCGAGCGCACCCTCCGCACCAACGCCGCGACCGTGCGCGAGGCCGTAGCCGAGGCCGGGATCTCGCTGCGCGGCCAGGACACCACCTCCGTACCGCCCGACTCGTTCCCGCGCGACGGCCAGACCCTCACCGTCCTGCGCATCACCGGCAGCCGGGAGGTGCGCGAGGAACCCATCGCCTTCGATGTGCGCCGTACCCAGGACGCCATGCTCTACCGCGGCACCGAGGTCGTGGAGCGCGCCGGACGCCAGGGCGCGCGCCGCGTCACGTACGAACTGCGCACCGTCAACGGCGTGCGGCAGCGGCCGCGGCGGATCGAGTCCCAGGTGGTGCGCGCCCCGCAGGCCCAGCACGTGAAGGTCGGCACCCGGCCGCTGCCGACCGGCGTGCAGGGCGCCGACGGGCTCGACTGGAACGCGCTCGCCCAGTGCGAGTCCGGCGGCCGGCCCGACGCGGTCGACCCCTCGGGCACGTACGGCGGGCTCTACCAGTTCGACACCGGCACCTGGCAGCGCCTCGGCGGGAGCGGCCGCCCCCAGGACGCACCGGCCGCCGAGCAGACGTACCGCGCGAAGAAGCTGTACGTGCAGCGCGGCGCGAGCCCCTGGCCGCACTGCGGGGCGCGGCTGTAGCCGGTACGGGCCACGAACGAACCCCCCTTACCCTTGTGCGGTGAGCAACAGCGCGAGCCCCGACGCCCTCCTCGGCCCGGCCGACATCCGTGAACTGGCCGCCGCCCTGGGTGTACGCCCCACCAAGCAGCGCGGCCAGAACTTCGTCATCGACGCCAACACCGTCCGCCGGATCGTCCGCACCGCCGAGGTGCGCCCCGACGACGTGGTCGTGGAGGTCGGCCCCGGGCTCGGCTCGCTGACGCTCGCGCTCCTGGAGACCGCGGACCGGGTCACGGCCGTCGAGATCGACGACGTCCTCGCCGCCGCGCTGCCCGCCACCATCGAGGCCCGGATGCCGCAGCGCGCCGACCGCTTCGCGCTCGTGCACTCCGACGCGATGCTCGTCGACGAGCTGCCCGGCCCGCCGCCCACCGCGCTCGTCGCGAACCTGCCGTACAACGTGGCCGTGCCCGTCCTCCTGCACATGCTCGCGACGTTCCCGAGCATCGACCGCACGCTCGTCATGGTGCAGTCCGAGGTCGCCGACCGCCTCGCCGCCACCCCCGGCTCGAAGGTCTACGGAGTGCCCTCCGTGAAGGCCAACTGGTACGCGGAGGTCAAGCGCGCCGGCGCCATCGGCCGCAACGTCTTCTGGCCCGCGCCGAACGTGGACAGCGGCCTGGTCTCCCTGGTCCGGCGCACCGAGCCCGTCGCGACGACCGCCTCCCGCGCGGAGGTCTTCGCCGTCGTCGACGCCGCGTTCGCCCAGCGCCGCAAGACCCTGCGCGCCGCCCTCGCCGGCTGGGCCGGTTCGGCCGCAGCGGCCGAGGCCGCGCTCGTCGCCGCCGGGGTCTCCCCGCAGGCGCGCGGCGAGGCCCTCACCGTCGAGCAGTTCGCGAAGATCGCCGAGAACAAGGGGGCCGGGCAGTGAGTGTGACGGTACGCGTACCCGCGAAGGTCAACGTCCAGCTGGCGGTCGGCGGCGCCCGGCCCGACGGCTTCCACGACCTGGCCAACGTGTTCCTGGCGGTCGGCCTGTACGACGAGGTCACGGCGACCCCCGCCGACTCGTTGCGGGTGACGTGCTCGGGCCCGGACGCGGCTCAAGTCCCGCTGGACGCGAGCAACTTGGCGGCGCGCGCGGCGCTTGCGCTGGGGGAGCGGTACGGGGTTCCGGCCGACGTACATCTGCACATCGCCAAGGACATCCCCGTCGCCGGCGGTATGGCGGGCGGCAGCGCGGACGCGGCGGGCGCGCTGGTCGCCTGCGACGCGCTGTGGGGTACGAACGCATCCCGTGCCGAACTCCTCGACATCTGCGCCGAGTTGGGCAGCGACGTGCCGTTCAGCCTGGTCGGCGGGGCGGCGCTCGGCGTCGGGCGCGGCGAGCGGCTCACCGAGCTCGCGGTCGGCGGCACCTTCCACTGGGTCTTCGCGGTGGCCGACGGCGGGCTGTCCACGCCGGCCGTGTACCGCGAGTCCGACCGCATGTGGGAGGGCCACGACGTCCCCGCCCCCGAAGCCTCGCCCGCGCTCATCGAAGCCCTGCGCGCCGGGGACGCGGAGGCGCTCGCCGGGGTGCTGAGCAACGACCTGGAGCCGGCCGCGCTCTCCCTCTTCCCCGCGCTCGAGTCGACGCTCACGGCGGGCCTGGACGCGGGCGCCCTTGCCGCCCTGGTCTCCGGCTCGGGTCCGACGACGGCGTTCCTCGCGGCGGATGCGGGGTCGGCGGAGGGGGTTGCGGAGGCCCTGCGCAAGTCCGGTACCTGTCGCGCGGCGCGCGTGGCCTCGTCCCCGGCCCCGGGTGCGACGCTCACCTCTCCTACGAGCTAGCCCCTGTATGTCGGGGCTCCGCCCCGCCAGTCCCTGCCCGAGGCTGCCGCCCCCGGACCCGACCTCGGGGCTCCGCCCCGCCCCCAGCCGTCGTTCGCCTGCCCCACCGTCGTGGCTGATCGCGCAGTTCCCCGCGCCCCTTTCGGGTCCGGGGGCTTCGCCCCTGGCCCCGCCCCCGGCTTGTCGTTCGTCTGCCCCGCCGCGGTGGCTGGTCGCGCAGTTCCCCGCGCCCCTGTCGGGGCTTCGCCCCGCCCCCAGCTGTCGTTCGTCTGCCGCGCCGTCGTGGCTGGTCGCGCAGTTCCCCGCGCCCCTTTCGGGTCCGGGGGCTTCGCCCCTGGCCCCGCCCCCGGCTTGTCGTTCGTCTGCCGCGCCGTCGTGGCTGGTCGCGCAGTTCCCCGCGCCCCTTTCGGGGCTCCGCCCCGCCACCAGCTGTCGTTCGTCTGTCGCGCTGTGGTGGTTGGTCGCGCAGTTCCCTGCGCTTCTGTCGGGGCTTCGCTCCGTTCCCGCCGTCGTGGCCGGTCGTGCCTACGCGGCGGAGCCGCAGATGTCACAGCCCCTGCTGGGGGTGAATTCAGCCCCTCCGGCGTTTGAGCAGCGGGGTCCGGGGCGGAGCCCCGTGGTGGGGTTCAGGGGCGGCAGCCCCGGGGAGCGGGGGTCCGGGGGTGCAGCCCCCGTGGCCGTCCGCCAGGACTTTCGGGAAGGGGCGGGGTGGGGAAGGAAGAAGGGGCCCCCGGGCAACGGTGCCGAACGGACTACGCTGGGACGTCGACCCGAACGCACCCCAGGAGTGAAATGGCAGTCAACCTCGTCAATGTCGAGGCAGTCAGCAAGGTGTACGGCACCCGTGCCCTGCTCGACGCAGTCTCCCTCGGCGTCTCCGAGGGCGACCGCATCGGCGTCGTGGGCCGCAACGGCGACGGCAAGACCACCCTCATCCGGATGCTCGCCAAGCTGGAGGAGGCCGACACCGGCAGGGTCACGCACAGCGGCGGCCTGCGCCTCGGCGTCCTCACACAGCACGACTCCCTCGACCCCGAGGCCACCGTCCGGCACGAGGTCATCGGCGACATGGCCGACCACGAGTGGGCGGGCGACGCCAAGGTCAGGGACGTACTGACCGGCCTCTTCGGCGGCCTCGACCTGCCCGGCTTCGAGAAGGGCCTCGACACGGTCATCGGCCCGCTCTCCGGCGGCGAGCGCCGCCGTATCGCGCTGGCCAAGCTGCTCATCGCCGAGCAGGACCTGATCGTCCTCGACGAGCCCACCAACCACCTGGACGTGGAGGGCATCGCCTGGCTCGCCGGGCATCTGCGCGAGCGCCGCTCCGCGCTCGTCTGCGTCACCCACGACCGCTGGTTCCTCGACCAGGTCTGCACCCGCATGTGGGACGTGCAGCGCGGCGACGTCTTCGAGTACGAGGGCGGCTACAGCGACTACGTCTTCGCGCGGGCCGAGCGCGAGCGGATCGCCGCCACCGAGGAGGCCAAGCGGCAGAACCTGATGCGCAAGGAGCTGGCCTGGCTGCGGCGCGGAGCCCCCGCCCGTACGTCCAAGCCGCGCTACCGCATCGAGGCCGCCAACGAGCTGATCGCCGATGTGCCGCCGCCGCGCGACACCTCCGAGCTGATGAAGTTCGCGAGCGCCCGGCTCGGCAAGACGGTCTTCGACCTGGAGGACGTGACCGTACAGGCCGGCCCGAAGGTGCTGCTCAAGCACCTGACCTGGCAGCTCGGCCCCGGTGACCGCATCGGCCTGGTCGGTGTGAACGGCGCGGGCAAGACCTCGCTGCTGCGCGCGCTCGCGGCGGCCGCCCGCAGCCAGGGCGAGGAGCAGCCCGCGGCGGGCAAGGTCGTCGTCGGCAAGACCGTGAAGCTGGCCTATCTCTCCCAGGAGGTCGGCGAGTTGGACCCGACCTGGCGGGTGCTGCAGGCCGTGCAGCAGGTCAAGGACCGGGTCGACCTCGGCAAGGGCCGGGAGCTGACCGCGGGCCAGCTGTGCGAGCAGTTCGGCTTCGGCAAGGAGAAGCAGTGGACGCCCGTGGGCGACCTGTCGGGCGGTGAGCGGCGGCGGCTGCAGATCCTCCGGCTCCTGATGGACGAGCCGAACGTCCTGTTCCTCGACGAGCCCACCAACGACCTCGACATCGAGACGCTGACGCAGCTGGAGGACGTTCTCGACGGCTGGCCCGGCTCGATGGTGGTCATCTCGCACGACCGTTTCTTCATCGAGCGCACCACGGACAAGGTGTTCGCCCTGCTCGGCGACGGCGCGCTGCGGATGCTGCCGCGCGGCATCGACGAGTACCTGGAGCGCAGGCACCGCATGGAGGAGGCCGTCGCCGCCGCGGCGACCCCGGCCGCGTCCGCGCCGCAGAGCGGCACGGCGCCGGCGAAGTCCTCGGCGGACGCCCGTGCCGCGAAGAAGGAACTGCAGAAGATCGAGCGCCAACTGGACAAGATCTCCGAAAAGGAGACGAAGCTCCACGCGCAGATCGCCGAGAACGCCACGGACTTCGGCCGCGTCGCTCAACTCGACGCCGAGCTGCGCGAACTCGTCGGCGAGCGCGAAGAGTTGGAGATGCGCTGGCTGGAACTGGCCGAGGACGCGGGCTGATTGCGCAGTCGATCACTTTGCTAGGGTTCGCGTAACGCCCTTTGTTTCATGGGGCGTTCGAGACCAGATTGACGGGGGAAACATGATCAAGCTGCGTCACGCACTACTCGCGTCCGGCGTCGCTGCAGGAGTTCTGTTCGCCGGAGCGGCGCCCAGCCACGCTCAGGAGGCCGGTGCCAGCACGAGTGTCAACTCGGCCGCCCGAGCTGCGGTCGGGTGGGACTGGTACACGAAGAACAAGATCGTGAACGTGGACCTGGCAGTCGACGACACCAAAGCGGACGGGCATCGGGCGTACGCCCGGCTGGTCACCAAGACGCGTGGGGGCACGGTGGTGCGGTACTCCAAGCGCTGGGTCACCGGTGGCGCCGGTGACGGTAACCACTACAACAACCTGCAGGCCAGCGACAGCCGGGGAATCGCTGCCGCGACCATCGAAGTGTGCATCGACGACGCGGGCGCCGACACCTGCGAGTTGGCCGGCTGGAAGTACAACGAGATCGGTTAGTAGCCGCGCGGCTGTGCCGTAACGAGTGCATCACGGGCCGGTCCTCCCTTGGGAACAAGGGGGCGACCGGCGCCGCCGTGTGTCCATGGGCAGTGGTAAAAAGAAGCCCCGCTCGACAGACATACAGATACGGGGACAATGCCCGATTCGCTCCTTTCCGGGGGGATTTGACCAACGGAATTGCGGGGGAGGTCGGTCGGGCTGCGGGACCCGTGTGAAGAGGTACACCGCTGATGAGTCAGCCGCCGCAGCCGCCCGGTGGTGCCGGGGCACCGCAGGACCCTCAGCAGGGGATGTCCAAGGCGCCCGGTCAGCCGCCGCAGACACCTCCGGTGCCTCCCGCTCCGCCGTCCGCGCCGCCCGCCACCCCGCCGCCCGCGCCGCCGCCCGCGGCTCCTCCGGTCGCGCCGCCGCCCGCACAGCCCGGGTACGGCTACCCGCAGCCCGGCCAGCCGGCCGCCGACAACCCGTACGCCCAGGCGCAGCCGGGTCCGTACGGTCAGCCGGGGCAGCCCGGAGCCCCCGGCGCTCCCGGGCAGGCGCCGTACGGATACCCGCAGCAGCCGCAGTACCCGGGGGCGCCCGCGCCCGGCATGCCCGGCGGCCCCGGAGGCCCCGGCGGCTCGGGCAACCCGTTCAAGGGCAAGCCCGCCGTCGTCATCGGTGCGGCCCTCGCCGCGGTCCTCGTGATCGGCGGCGGCGTCTGGTTCGCCACCAGCGGTGACGAGGAGCCGAAGAAGAAGCAGCCCATCGCCAAGGGCGGCGGCGACAACAAGCCGACCGACGCAGGCGAGGAGACCGCGGGCAGCCGCGACGGCGGCGAGGACGACCTCAACTCCGGCCGCAAGCCCGGCGAGGCGAAGGCCTGGGTGGCCAAGAACGATCTCGACACCCCGCGCAACGGCGCCGAGCTCATGAACATCTGGACCGTGGGCGACCACGTCATCCAGGCCGGGTACAAGGAGGTCACCGCCTTCAAGACGAGCGACGGCAGCAAGGCCTGGAGCGTCAAGCTGCCGCACGCCGTGTGCGACACCCCGCCCCGCCCCTCCGAGGACGGCATGGTCGTCGTGGCCCACAAGGACACGGACAGCCAGGAGAAGAGCAAGTGCAACCAGCTCCAGATGATCGACCTCAACACGGGTGAGAAGGGCTGGCAGAAGAAGACCGAGACGGGCGGCCTCTTCGACTCGACCGTCACGCTCGACCTGGAGATCGCCGGCGAGAACGTGATGGTGGCCCGCTCCCAGTCGGGCAGCGCGTACAGCCTGAAGGACGGCAAGGAGCAGTACACCCTGAAGAAGGACCGGGGCTGCTTCCCCAACTCCTTCGCCGCCGACGGGGATTCGGTGCTCGCCGTCGACTCCTGCCTGGCCCAGCCGGACAAGAACGAGCAGCTCAAGTCGATCGACCCGCAGACCGGCAAGGTCAAGTGGCGCTTCATGACGCCCAAGGGCTTCCAGGTGCAGAAGGTCTACTCGGTCAAGCCGCTCGTCGTCTCCCTGGTCAACCGGGACGACAAGTCCTGGAACATCGTCGCGTTCAAGGACAACGGCAAGGTCCGCTCGCAGCTCGACGGCGGCAAGGACTCGTTCACGCAGCGCTGCGGCATGTCCATCCTGGAGAAGGAGCTGCAGAGCTGCCAGGGCATGGTCGCCACCGACGACCTCTTCTTCATGGCCACCGAGACGAAGAAGTCCGGCGACTACGACCGCAGCAACGAGATCATCGCGTTCGACCTCGACAGCGGAAAGCCCAAGTGGCGCGGCGAGACCGAGGACCCGCGCTCGCTGCTCCCGCTCGCCGCGGACGACTCCGGCAACCTGATCGCGTACGTCGAGCCGACCTTCGACAAGGCCGGCCAGACCGTGCGGTTCGGCCCCGAAGGCGGCAAGCCGAAGGTGCTCCTGCAGCACCCGGAGACCACGGCGAGCGTCGAGAACTCCGTGGTCGGCATGGGGCAGATGGCCTACGCGGACGGCCGTCTCTACGCCACGTCCTCGCGGCTCATGGGTCGTGACGGCGACGAGGAGCCCCGCATGCTGTCCTTCGGCGAGTAAGTCCCCAGGGGCGTCCCCCGAGTTCCGCGAGCCCACCGCTCGCGGACCGGCGGGACGCCCTCTGGCCGTTTGTACGCCCGGCCCGTCCCCCCGGCCCGTCCCCCAGTCAGACAGGTAGAAGAAACGATGACGCAGCCGCCCCCGCCGCCGCCCCAGCCGTCGAACGACCCCCGCAAGGAGGGTTTCGGCGCGCCGCAGAGCCCGCCCCCCGCCGGTGGCTTCGGCGCCCCGCCGCCGCCCGCGCCCGGCACGCCCCCGCCCGCGCAGCCCCCGGGCCCGCCGCCCGGCCAGCCGGCGTACGGCTATCCGCCGCAGGCGCCCGGCACCCCGCCGCCGCCCGCGCCGGGCACGCCCCCGCCGGGCCAGCCGGGTCAGCCGGGTCAGCCGGGTCAGCCGGGTCAGCAGGGGTACGGATATCCGGCCCCGGGCCAGCCGCCGTACGGCTACCAGCAGTACCCGCCGCAGCACGTCACCCAGCCGATGGGCGGCCCCGGCGGCCCCGGTGGCGGCAAGAAGTTCAACTCGCAGATGGCGATCATCGTCGCCTCGGTGGTCGCGGTCGCGCTGATCGTCGGCGGCGGTGTCTGGTACTCGTCCTCCAGCGGTGACCCCAAGGAAGAGGCCAAGGCCGGCGAGACCACCGGCGGCAAGGGCGGCGACAGCGGTCCGGCCGGTGGCGGCGGCGAGGAGAAGGTCCCGTCGAACACCGCGTCGCAGGTCCGCTTCCAGCTGCCCGCCCCGAAGGTCGGCGCCGACACCACCCTCAGCGTCAAGGGCTCCTGGCTCACCGACGACGCGTACGTGAAGAGCGGCGACAGCAAGATCGTCGGGTACGAGCCGAAGAGCGGCAAGGAGCTGTGGACGCTGCCGCTGTCCGGGCCGACCTGCGCCGGCTCCCGCCAGGTCTCGGAGGACGGCCTGGCCGCCGTGGTCTTCGAGGCCGAGGGCAAGAAGGAGTACAACGGCTGCAGCCAGATCGCCGTCTTCGACACCAAGACCGGCGACAAGCTGTGGCAGAAGGAGGTCAGCGACGGCGGTGACAAGGCCGACTTCCAGGAGATCGTCATCTCCGAGCAGACCGTCGCGGTCGGCGGCGGCACGGACGGCGGCGCGGCCTTCGAGCTGAAGTCCGGCAAGCCCCGCTGGGCGCCCAAGCCCTCTGACACCTGCAAGGACGCCGGGTACGCGGGCGGCGAGCAGCTGGTCGCGGTCCGCGAGTGCGGCTCGTACGACAACCCGCGGGTCGAGGTCCAGCTGATCGACGCGGTCTCGGGCACTCCCAAGTGGACGTACAAGCTGCCCCCCGGCATCGACAACGCCAAGGTGATGTCGACGAAGCCGGTGGTGTTCGGCGTGGACTCGGGTGAGATCACCGACACCGGCGTCACGGACATCTTCGCCCTGGACGAGGCGGGCAAGCTGCGCAGCAAGGCGGCGCTCGGCAAGCGCGAGTACCAGCTCGACTGCGACGTGAACATGGTCCAGGAGTGCAACGGAGTCGTCGTCGGCAACGACCGGGTGTACCTGCCGACGGCCCAGCACCAGGGCAGCGGCGACTACGGCATGACGAACGAGATCGTCGCCTTCGACCTGGCCACCGGCAAGACGGCCGGCCCCAAGGCGGACGCGGGCGAGAAGTACCAGATGCTGCCGCTGCGGATGGACGGCACGAACATCCTCGCGTACAAGATCCCGCCGTACGACAAGGGCGGTCAGGTCGTCACCATCGACCCGAAGACCGGCAAGCAGACGGTGCTCCTTGAGAACCCGGCGCAGGAGGACATCCGTGACGCCGAGACGCAGTTCGTTCTGCCCGACGGGGCCGAGATGCTCTACGGCGACGGAGCCCTGTACATCTCGGACAAGCTGATGTCGAAGCCGAGCGCGGCCGACACCCGCAAGCGGAACCTCGCGGTGGTGTTCGGCGCCAACTGAGCGCGCGGCGCGGTCACTTCACGCGGACTCACGCGGACTCACGCGGACTCACGCGGTCACTTCACGCGGGCCGTCTCCCTCCACCGGGGGGAGACGGCCCGCGTCCCGTTTCCCACCCGGTGGACAGGGCGCGGGATTTTCGGCAATCGGGCGGCATCTCTCCGGTAGGGGGCGCGCGATGTCGAACAAGCGTGTAGCTTCCGGGGAACGGCGGGCCGGGGGGTCCCCGCCGCCGACGGGTCGCAGGGGATCTGGGGGTGGCGCGATGGTGGTGCGGCTCATGGTGGTCGACGATCACCGTCTGCATGCCGAGGCGCTCGCCTCGGCCCTGAAACTGCGCGGCCACCGGGTGCTCGCCGCCGCCGCGCCGGCCGCCGGAGCGGCCGACCTCGTGGTGCAGCGCGCGCCGGAGGTGTGCGTTCTCGGCACGGCCGCCCCGGCGGAGCCGGGCGCGTTCGACCCGGTGGTGCGGATCAAGCGGGACCGGCCGCAGGTCGCGGTCCTCGTCCTCGGCCCGGTGCCGTCGCCGCGCGGCATAGCGGCGGCGTTCGCCGCGGGCGCCTCCGGTTACGTACGGCACGACGAGCGCATCGAGGGCGTCGAGCGGGCCATCATGAAGGCCAGGGCGGGGGAGGCGGCCGTGGCGCCGGCGCTGTTGGCGGGTGCGTTCGCCGACCTGCTCAACCCGCCCGCCAAGGCCGACGACGAGGGCCACCGGCTGCTGCAGCTCCTGACGCCGCGCGAGGTCGAGGTCCTGGTGCGGGTGGCGGACGGCGAGGACACCCGGCTGATCGCGGCGGGCATGGGCATAGCGCCGAGCACGGCCCGTACGCACGTACAGCGGGTCCTGATGAAGCTGGACGTCGGCTCCCGCCTGGAGGCGGCGGCGCTCGCGGCGCGTACAGGCCTGCTCGACCGGGCAACGACTGTGGCTATTCCTGCGGGGCCTCGGCCGGGGTCGGAGCCTGGGTCGGCCTGAGCCACACCCAGCCCAGGAAGAACAGGCCGAGGGCCAGCATCGCGAGGCCCGTCCACAGGTTGATGTTGATGTCCTGGGCCTTCTTCAGGTCGGCCTCGGACGCGGTGATCCCGGCGATCGTGACGATCACGCCGTACACCACGAACAGGCCGCCGATGATGCGCCGGATGTCGAAGAGACGGGCGGCGGTGGCGGACCTGGCCTCCAACTCGGAGACTTCGCGCTGCAGTTCAGACATTCTGGGTGCCTCCGATCGGGGTCAGAAGGAGTACGGGACGTAGCAGGCGGCGGCAAGGACGATCGCGCCCCAGCCGAGCAGGGCGGGCCTGCGGTACCAGACCTGGTCGCCCTCCTGGGGAGGCTCCTCCATGCCGGGCGACTTGGTGCCGTACACCAGACCGGCGAGCTCGGCCTCCGGCTTGGGCGCGGTGAACAGGGTGACGAGGACCATCACCAGCGCGCCGGCGACGAAGCCGACGATCGCGGAGACGAAGTTGGCGCCCTGGTCGGAGGGGATGTCGATGACGCCCTGCTTGTAGATGACGAAGTAGTTGACCATCGCGGCCGTGGTGCCCGCGAGCAGACCCCACACACCGGATTTCATGGAGGCCCGCTTCCAGAACATGCCGATGATGAAGACCACGAACATCGGCACGTTGAAGAAGGAGAACAGCGTCTGCAGATACCCCATGATGTTGCTGAAGCTCGCGGCGAGGAAGGCCGTGCCGATCGAGGCGAGCACACCGATCGCGGTGATCAGCCGCCCGAACTTCAAGTAGTACGTGTCCGGGCGCCCCTTGACCACGTACTTGGCCCAGATGTCGGCCGTGAACACGGTGTTGAAGGACGAGACGTTCGCCGCCATGCCCGCCATGAACGCGGCGAGCAGACCGGTCACGGCGATGCCGAGCACACCGTTGGGCAGCAACTCCTGCATGAGCAGCGGGATCGCGTCGTTGTACGTCAGGTCCGAGCCCGCGGTGCCGATCTTCGGGACGAGGACGGCGGCGACCAGGCCGGGGATCATCACGATGAAGACGATGAAGATCTTCGGGAACGCGGCGATCAGCGGGGTGCGCTGGGCCGCCGACAGGTTCTTCGCGGACAGGGCGCGCTGCACCTCGGCGAAGTTGGTCGTCCAGTAGCCGAAGGACAGCACGAAGCCGAGGCCGAGCACGATGGTCAGCCAGTTCGCGCCGAGCGGGTTGGGGTCGCCGATGCCCGTACCGCCCCAGGCGGTGAGGAAGTCGCCGCCGTGCTGCCGCGTGAGCGAGTCGCTGAGGCCGTCCCAGCCGCCGACCCGCTTCAGGCCGAGGATCGTCAGGGGTATCAGCGCCGCGAGGATCACGAAGAACTGCAGGACCTCGTTGTAGATCGCCGAGGAGAGACCGCCGATCGTGATGTACGCGAGGACGAAGAGCCCGGCGACGACGATCGACACCCACTGCGGCCAGCCGAGCAGCGCCTCGACCACGATCGACAGGGCGTACAGGTTGACGCCCGCGATCAGGATCGAGGCGAAAGCGAACAGGACCGAGCTCAGCAGATGTGCGGACTTGTCGAAGCGCTGGAGCAGGAACTCAGGCACGCTTCGAACCTTGGAGCCGTAGTAGAAGGGCATCATCACCAGGCCGAGGAAGACCATGGCCGGGATGGCGCCGATCCAGTACCAGTGCACGACGGCCACGCCGTACTGCGCGCCGGTGGCGGCCATGCCCAGGATCTCGGTGGCGCCGAGGTTGGCGGCCACGAAGGCGAGGCCCGTGACCCAGGCGGGCAGGGAGCGCCCGGAGAGGAAGAAGTCGAGGCTGGTCTTCACGCTGCGCCGGGCGGCGAAACCGATGCCCAGGACGACGGCGAAGTAGATCGCCAGGATCGCGTAGTCCAGCCCGTTGGTGGGGAGCCGTAGCCCGTCGGCCAAGTAGTGCATGGAGGGTCTCTCGCTGTCTCTCGCTTCGTTGCGCGAACTGATCAGACCGGAACCTACGCCCCCAGCTTCAGAAACTGAACACTTGTGTTGGTGTTCTTTGTTTGATCGTGATCGTTGACGGTGCTGTTCAGTTGTGGTTTGTTATGTTCGATTCTGTTTATGTGTACGTGGCTGTGATGGGGGAGTCCCAGACGTGAAGAAGACCTCGACCCGGCTCGCCGACGGTCGTGAGCTCATCCACTACGACGCGAAGGACGACGTGGCCCGGACGGCCGTCGACCGCCGCCCCCTCGACCCGGTCGCCACCAACTCCGAGATCCGCCGGGACCCGCTGCTCGGCGACTTCGTCGCCGTCGCCTCGCACCGCCAGGGCCGCACCTACCTCCCGCCGGCCGACGAGTGCCCCCTGTGCCCCACCGCCGGGGACCGGCTCACCGAGATCCCCGACTCCTCGTACGACGTGGTCGTCTTCGAGAACCGCTTCCCCTCCCTCGCCGACGACTCCGGGCGATGCGAGGTCGTCTGCTTCACCTCCGACCACGACGCGTCCTTCGCCGACCTCTCCGACGAACAGGCCCGGCTCGTCCTCGACGCCTGGACCGACCGGACCGCCGAGCTGTCCCGACTGCCGTCCGTCGCACAGGTCTTCTGCTTCGAGAACCGCGGCGCGGAGATCGGCGTGACCCTCGGCCACCCGCACGGCCAGATCTACGGCTACCCGGACGTCACTCCGCGCACCGCCCTGATGCTCCGCTCCCTCGCCGCCCACCGGAAGCGGGCCGGCCGCAACCTCTTCGACGACGTACTCGCCGAGGAAAGCGCCGCAGAACGGGTCGTCCTGGACGCCGAGCACTGGATCGCGTACGTCCCTCACGCGGCGCACTGGCCGTACGAGGTGCATCTGCACCCCAAGCGGCGCGTGCCCGATCTGCTCGCGCTCGACGAGGCCGCGCGCACCGAGTTCCCCCAGGTCTATCTGGAGCTCTTGCGACGCTTCGACCGGATCTTCGGCCCCGGTGAACCGCCCACGCCGTACATCGCCGCCTGGCACCAGGCGCCGTTCACGGACCTGGGGGAGTACGAGGTGGACCGCCACGAATTCGCGCTGCACCTCGAGCTTTTCACCATTCGACGCACTTCCGGCAAGCTGAAGTTCCTCGCGGGTTCCGAATCCGGCATGAACGTGTTCATCAACGACGTGCCGCCGGAGACCGCGGCCGAGCGACTGCGAGAGGTAGCGAGTTCATGAGCGGGAAGTACCTGGTCACGGGTGGCGCGGGCTATGTCGGCAGTGTGGTGGCCGCGCATCTTCTGGAGGCGGGCCACGAGGTGACGGTCCTCGACAACCTCTCCACCGGCTTCCGCGAAGGCGTGCCCGCGGGCGCCGAGTTCATCGAGGGCGACATCCGGGATGCCGCCAAGTGGCTGGACGCTGGTGAGTCGGCGTATGACGCGGTGCTGCACTTCGCCGCGTTCTCGCAGGTCGGCGAGTCCGTCGTCAAGCCCGAGAAGTACTGGGAGAACAACGTCGGCGGCACCATGGCGCTGCTCGCCGCGATGCGCTCGGCCGGCGTCCGCAAGCTGGTGTTCTCCTCCACGGCCGCCACCTACGGCGAGCCCGAGGAGGTCCCGATCCGCGAGACCGCCCCGACCGCGCCCACCAACCCGTACGGCGCATCCAAGCTCGCCGTCGACCACATGATCTCCGGCGAGTGCGCGGCCCACGGGCTCGCGGCCGTCTCGCTCCGCTACTTCAACGTGGCGGGCGCGTACGGAGATTCGGGCGAGCGGCACGACCCCGAGTCGCACCTCATCCCGCTCGTCCTCCAGGTCGCCCAGGGCCGCCGCGAGGCCATCTCCGTCTTCGGCGACGACTACCCGACCCCGGACGGCACCTGCGTACGCGACTACATCCACGTCGCCGACCTCGCCGAGGCCCACCTGCTCGCCCTCGACGCCGCGACCTCCGGCGAGCACCTGATCTGCAACCTCGGCAACGGCAACGGCTTCTCCGTCCGCGAGGTCATCGAGACCGTCCGCGAGGTCACCGGCCACCCGATCCCCGAGGTCATGGCCCCGCGCCGGGCCGGCGACCCGGCCGCTCTCGTCGCCTCCGCGGACACCGCGCGCGAGAAGCTCGGCTGGAACCCGTCCCGCGCCGACCTCGCGGGCATCGTCGCCGACGCATGGGCGTTCGCGCAGCGGGAGGCCAAGTGAGCGCGGCCGAGGCCTTCGAGGCCCTCTACGGGGGTGCGCCGGACGGGGTCTGGGCCGCCCCCGGACGCGTCAACCTGATCGGTGAACACACCGACTACAACGACGGGTTCGTGATGCCCTTCGCGCTCCCGCACACCGCGGTCGCGGCGGTCCGCCGCCGCGACGACGGCGTACTGCGACTGCACTCCGCGGACGTGCCCGGCGCCCCCGTCGAACTGCGCCTCGACGAGCTCACCCCGTCGGGCAGTTGGACCGACTACGTCGCGGGCGTCGCCTGGGCGCTGCGCGACGCCGGGCACGCGGTGGGTGGCGCCGACGTCCACATCGAGTCGACGGTGCCGACGGGCGCGGGCCTCTCCTCCTCCGCGGCCCTGGAGGTCGTCACGGCCCTCGCGCTGAGCGAGCTGTGCGAACTCGGCCTGCACCGCTGGCAGTTGGCCCGCCTCTGCCAGCGCGCCGAGAACGTCTTCGTCGGCGCGCCCACCGGCATCATGGACCAGACCGCATCGGCCTGCTGCACGGACGGGCACGCCCTGTTCCTCGACACCCGCGACCTGGCACAGCAGCAGATCCCCTTCGACCTGGCCGCCCTCGGCCTGCAGCTCCTCGTCGTCGACACCCAGGTCAAGCACGCCCACAGCGACGGCGAGTACGGCAAGCGCCGCGCCGGCTGCGAGGAGGGCGCGGCCGCCCTCGGCGTGACGGCCCTGCGGGACATCGCCTACGAGGACCTGGACGCGGCGCTCGACCGGCTCGACGACGCGGAGGTGCGGCGCCTGGTCCGCCACATCGTCACCGAGAACCGGCGGGTGGAGCGCGTCATCGAACTCCTCTCGGCCGGCGAGGTCCGCGCCATCGGCCCCGTCCTGACGGAAGGCCACGCCTCGCTGCGGGACGACTTCCGCATCTCCTGCCCGGAGTTGGACCTGGCGGTCGACACGGCCCTGTCGTCCGGGGCGCTGGGGGCGCGGATGACGGGGGGCGGGTTCGGGGGGTCGGCGATCGCCCTGGTGGAGTCGTCCTCGGCGGACACGGTCACGAAGGCCCTGGCCGCGGCCTTCACGGAAGCGGGGCTCACCCAGCCGCGGGTCTTCCCCGCGGTCCCGTCTTCGGGCGCACGCCGCCTGGCCTGATCTTTCCCCTACCCCGCCCCTTCCCGGCTGTGCCTGATATGCGGCTACGGCCGCGTGGCCGCGTGGCTGCGGCGCTGCGTTTTCGGCTGCCGCGCCGTCGTGGCAGGTCGCGCAGTTCCCCGCGCCCCTGAAAGGCCGGGGCTGCGCCCCTGAAAGGCCGGGGCTGCGGCCCGGTCCTCGGCTGTCGTTCGGGTGCGGTGCCGTCGTGGCTGGTCGCGCGGTTCCCCGTGCCCCTGACGGGGTCGTATCGCCGCCCAAATTCAGCCTCTCCGGCGTTTGAGATGGGGGTCCCCCCTGCTCGAGCGAAGCCGAGAGCTTGGGGGAGGGGGTCCGGGGGCCGGCCCCCGAAGCCGTCCGCCAGGACTTTCGGGAAGGGGCGGGGTGGGGGAGAGAACAGTTCTGCCGAAGTTCCTTGCGCCGACCGCGCCCGGTCGTACTCTGATGCACAGCACCGGTGGGGGCCGGTGCTGTGCATCAGGGGACGAGACAGCCGGGTACGGCACCCGGAGTGGGGGTAGCAGTCAGAGCACGGCGGCGGCCGAGGCTCCGACGACGAAGCGACCCCGCACCCCGGGCGCCGTACCCGTGCCGTTGTCGCAACTGCCGTCTCCCACCGGGGGGTTCGGGGGCCAGGCGCTCCCCGGAACACGAGCCTGGGGGTATCACGTGGTCCGAATCCGGGTCCTGGTCGTCGACGACCACCGCATCTTCGCCGAGTCACTGGCGGCCGCACTCGCCGCCGAGCCCGACGTCGACGTGGCAGCCGCGGGCAGCGGCCCCGCCGCCCTGCGCTGCCTGGAGCGCGGCCTCGCCGAGGGCCGGCCCTTCGACGTCCTGCTCGTCGACGCCGACCTCGGCGGCCTCGCCCTGCCCGGCATGCGCACCGCACCCCCGCGCGCCGGCGCGCACGCAGGTCAGGGCGAGGCCACGGCCGAGGCGCCGGTCGACGGCATCTCCCTGGTCGCAGGCGTCCGTTCGGCCCACCCCGCGGTCCGTACGGTCGTACTCGCCGAGAAGGACGACCCGCGCCGCGCCGCGCACGCCCTGCAGGCAGGCGCCTCCGGCTGGGTCGCCAAGGAGAGCTCGCTGTCCCGGCTGCTCACCGTCGTCCGCGGCGTCCTGCGGGACGAGACGCACCTGCCGCCCGCCCTGCTCACCGGCGTACTGCGCGAACTCACCGCCGCCCGCAAGCACCGCACCGAGAGCGAGCGGCTCGTGGAGTCCCTGACGCCGCGCGAACGGGAAGTGCTGCGCTGCATGGTCGCGGGCCTGGGGCGCAAAGCCGTCGCCGAGCGCCTCTTCCTGTCGCCGCACACCGTCCGGACGCACATGCAGAACGTCCTGGGGAAGCTGGGGGTCCACTCCACCCTCGCCGCCGTCGCGCTCGCCCGGCGCGCGGGCGTCGCCCCCGTCGAGCCCGAGAAGTCCGCGCTAGCCGGGGATGTTGTCGAACGGGGCGGTCAACTGGCGTAGCAGCCCGGCCAGTTCACCCCGCTGCGCACGCGAGAGCTCCGCGAGGATGGCCCGCTCCTGGTCGAGGAGTCCGGCGAGCGCCTGGTCGGCCCGGTCCCGGCCCTCGGGTGTGAGACGGACCAGGACACCGCGCCGGTCGCTCGGGTCCGGAAGCCGCTCCACCAGGCCTTTCTTGGCGAGCCTGTCGATGCGGTTGGTCATCGTGCCGGAGGTGACGAGGGTCTGCGTGAGCAGTTGTCCCGGCGAGAGCTGATACGGAGCGCCCGCACGCCGCAGCGAGGTGAGGACGTCGAACTCCCAGGGCTCCAGGTTGTGCTCGGAGAAGGCAAGCCGACGGGCCCGGTCGAGATGGCGGGCGAGCCTGCTCACCCGACTCAGCACCTCGAGCGGTTCCACGTCCAGGTCGGGGCGTTCTCTGCGCCACGCCGCGACCAGCCGATCGACCTCGTCCTCCATGGCGATCAGTGTAGTGGGTCCCTCGATGTGAAGTCTCTTGACGTCGAGAGATATTCCGGCTTCGCTGTGGGCATCGTCGCGAAGCAAGTGCCTTCCGGAAATGCACCGCGTACCTGGCAGGGAGCTCGAACATGCATTCCGCAATGACCTGGGACCCGCAACAGTACCTCCGTCACACCAGCCACAGGACCCGGCCCTTTCTCGATCTGCTCGAGCAGATACCGGAGTTGCCCGCCGGCGGGCCCGGCGGACCCTCCAAAGCACCGCGCATCGCCGACCTGGGCTGCGGCCCCGGCAACGTCACCGTCCTGCTCGCCGACCGCTGGCCCACCGCCCACATCACCGGCTTCGACAGCTCCCCCGAGATGCTGGCCAAGGCCACCGAACTCGCGGGCCCCACACCCGGCGGCGGCCACCTCGACTTCCAGCCGGCCGACGCCGCGCACTGGGTGCCCGACGAGCCCTTCGACCTGATCGTCTCCAACGCCGCGCTCCAGTGGGTGCCCGACCACGCCGAGTCCTTCCCCGCCTGGATCGACGCGCTCCGCCCCGGCGGCACCCTCGCCTTCCAGGTCCCCGGCAACTTCACCTCGCCCAGCCACGCCCTGCTCGGCGAACTCTGCGAGAGCCCGCAGTGGCGCTCCCGCCTCGGGGACCACGGCCGCCGCTTCGTCCACATCCTCGACCCCGCCGACTACCTGATCCGGCTCACCGACCTCGGCTGCGAGGCGGACGCCTGGGAGACCACGTACTCCCAACTCCTCCAGGGCGAGGACCCCGTGCTCGACTGGGTCAAGGGCACCGCCCTGCGCCCCGTCCTCACCGAACTCGCCGACGACCCGGACGCCGCGGCGGACTTCCTCGCCGAATACCGAGACCTGCTGCGCAAGGCGTATCCACCGGGCCCGCACGGCACCGTCTTCCCGTTCCGCCGCATCTTCGCCCTCGCCACCAAACCGGACTGAGACCGCCGCCGGGGGCCCACCGCCCCCGGCGCCACCCCTCCCGATCGGAGCCGAACCGTGATCACCGCGCTCGATCACCTCCAGCTCGCCGCCCCACCCGGTGCTGAGGACACCCTGCGCTCGTACTACGTGGACGTCCTCGGCATGACGGAGGCGCCCAAGCCGCCCGTCCTCGCGGCCCGCGGCGGCTGCTGGTTCGAGGCCGGCGAGGTGCGGCTGCACATCGGCGTCGAGGACGACTTCCGCCCCGCGCGCAAAGCACACCCCGGCCTCCGGGTGCGCGGCATCGAGGCGTACGCGGCCCGGCTCGCCGAGCGCGGCGCCGAGGTCCTGTGGGACGGGAACCTGCCGGGACACCGCAGGTTCTACTCGTACGACCCGGTCGGCAACCGGCTCGAATTCCTGGAGCCGGTCGACGGCTGACGCGGAAACAAAAAAGGGCGGGGGCCGCCGCCCCCGCCCTCTCGGCCCTGCTCAGTTCTTGCGATGCCCTATCAACCGGGGCTTCGCCTCAAGACCGTCCAAGCCGTGCCACGCCAGGTTCACCAGATGCGCGGCCACCTCGGCCTTCTTCGGCTTACGGGCGTCCAGCCACCACTGACCCGTCAGCGCGACCATCCCCACCAGCGCCTGCGCGTACAGCGGCGCCAGCTTCGGGTCGAAGCCGCGGGCCTTGAACTCGTGGCCCAGGATGTCCTCGACCTTCGTCGCGATGTCGGAGATCAGCGACGCGAACGAGCCCGTGGACTGCGGAATGGGCGAGTCACGGACCAGGATCCGGAAGCCGTCCGCGTACTCCTCGATGTAGTCGAGCAGCGCGAACGCCGCCTGCTCCAGGAGCTCCCGCGGATGCCCCGCCGTCAGCGAACCCGTCACCATGTCGAGCAGCTGCCGCATCTCCCGGTCCACGACGACCGCGTACAGGCCCTCCTTGCCGCCGAAGTGCTCGTACACCACCGGCTTGGAGACCCCCGCCTTCGAGGCGATCTCCTCCACCGACGTGCCCTCGAAGCCCTTCGCGGCGAACAGCGTGCGGCCGATCTCCAGAAGCTGCTGACGCCGCTCGGCCCCCGTCATCCGCGTACGACGGCCGCGCCGCGTCTTCTCGGGCCGGTCACTGCTCGTGCTGGTCGATGTGCTCGGGGTGCTTGAGTCGGTCGCCACGACGTCCATCATGCCGTGTCCGCCTCAGGCCGCGTCCGCTGCCTGCGGCTTGCGCCGGGAGTCGATACGCGACTGCGACGGCCAGCGCACGTCCCGCGCCCAGCCGAACACCTCGAAGCAGCGGATCAGGCGCGCCGACGAGTCCAGCTGCCCGCGCATCACCCCGTGCCGCGCCGACGTCGGGTCCGCGTGGTGCAGGTTGTGCCAGGACTCGCCGCAGGACAGGACCGCCAGCCACCACACGTTCCCGGACCGGTCACGGGACTTGAACGGCCGCTTGCCGACCGCGTGGCAGATCGAGTTGATCGACCACGTCACGTGGTGAAGCAGCGCCACCCGTACGAGAGAGCCCCAGAAGAAGGCCGTGAACGCGCCCCACCACGACATCGTCACCAGACCGCCCACCAGCGGCGGAATCGCGAGCGACAGCATCGTCCAGTAGATGAAGTCACGCGAGATACGGCGGATCGCCGGGTCCTTGATCAGATCCGGCGCGTACTTCTCCTGCGGCGTCTGCTCCTCGTCGAACATCCAGCCGATGTGCGCCCACCACAGGCCCTTCATCAGCGCCGGGATCGTCTCGCCGAAACGCCACGGCGAATGCGGGTCGCCCTCCGCGTCCGAGAACTTGTGGTGCTTGCGGTGGTCGGCCACCCACCGCACCAGCGGGCCCTCCACCGCCATCGACCCCGCCACCGCGAGCGCGATCCGCAGCGGCCGCTTCGCCTTGAACGAGCCGTGCGTGAAGTAGCGGTGGAAGCCGATCGTGATCCCGTGGCAGCCCAGGAAGTACATGAAGACGAGCAGCCCCAGATCCAGCCAGCTCACCCCCCACCCCCAGGCCAGCGGCACCGCGGCGAGCAGCGCCAGGAACGGAACGGTGATGAAGAGGAGCAGGGTGATCTGTTCGAGCGAACGCTTCTGCTCACCACCGAGCGTGGCGGAGGGCAGCGGCGCCTCGTCACCCGCGCTCCGCCCCGCGGAATCCCGCGGGGCGTCGTCGATCACTTTGGACCTCGTGGTCATGGGCGTCCCCTGTGGGGTCGAGGGTTTTCGGCAGGTGCGCCGGGTCACGGGAATTCCTGCGGTCCTCACCAAAGGCCCGGCGCGGTCTTCCCGCACAGTTCCTACGGCTGCGTAACCTACGGCGACGTAAGTATGGCAGTGCTCGCCCCGGCCACAAGTGGCCACCGACGGGCCCCGCCGGACCGCGACCTATCCTGGTGGCGTCGGACAGCGTGGTCCGCTCTGAGTCTTCCCCAGATTCCGCAGATCCAGCATCACGGAGATCCGGCACCACGGAGATCCACATCGGATCGTCCCGGAGCCGGACGACGGGGTCCTCTCAGTTTTCTCCAGATACGAGCTCAACACTGCAAGGAGCCGCACCTGTGAGCAGTGCCGACCACCAGAACACCAGCGCCGGCAGCACGAGCGCCGGCACGACCAGCAGCACGAGCACGAGCACGAGCACCAGCGCCGAGCTGCGCGCCGACATCCGGCGCCTCGGCGACCTCCTCGGCGAGACCCTCGTACGCCAGGAAGGCCCCGAACTCCTCGACCTCGTCGAGCAGGTCCGGGCCCTCACCCGCGAGGACGGCGAGGCCGCCGCCCGCCTCCTCGGCGAGACCGAGCTGGAGACCGCCGCCAAGCTGGTCCGCGCCTTCTCCACCTACTTCCACCTCGCCAACGTCACCGAGCAGGTGCACCGCGGCCGCGAACTCGCCGCCCGCCGCGACGCCGAGGGCGGCACCCTCGCCCGCACCGCCGACCTCCTCAAGGACGCCGACCCGGCCCACCTGCGGGAGACCGTCGAGCACCTCAACGTGCGGCCCGTCTTCACGGCCCACCCCACCGAGGCAGCCCGCCGCTCCGTCCTCAACAAGCTCCGCCGCATCGCCGAGCTCCTGGAGTCGCCCGGCTCCGCGGCCGACCGCCGCCGCCTCGACCTGCGCCTCGCCGAGAACATCGACCTCGTCTGGCAGACCGACGAGCTCCGCGTGGTCCGCCCCGAGCCCGCCGACGAGGCCCGCAACGCCATCTACTACCTCGACGAGCTGCACACCGGCGCCGTCGGCGACGTCCTGGAGGACCTCACCGCCGAGCTGGATCGCGTCGGCGTCGAACTGCCGCCCGGCACCCGCCCCCTCACCTTCGGCACCTGGATCGGCGGCGACCGCGACGGCAACCCCAACGTCACCCCCGAGGTCACCTGGGACGTGCTGATCCTCCAGCACGAACACGGCATCACCGACGCCCTCGAACTCGTCGACAACCTGCGCGGACTGCTCTCCAACTCCATCCGGTACGCGGGCGCCACCGACGAGCTGCACAGCTCCCTCCGGGCCGACCTGGAGCTTCTCCCCGAGATCAGCCCCCGCTACAAGCGCCTCAACGCCGAAGAGCCCTACCGCCTCAAGGCCACCTGCATCCGGCAGAAGCTCGTCAACACCCGCGAGCGCCTCGCCAAGGGCACCCCGCACGAGGCCGGCCGCGACTACCTGGGCACCGCCGAGCTCCTCCAGGACCTCACCCTGCTCCAGACCTCCCTGCGCGAACACCGCGGCGCCCTCTTCGCCGACGGCCGCATGGACCGCGTCATCCGCACCCTCGCCGCCTTCGGCCTCCAGCTCGCCACCATGGACGTACGCGAGCACGCCGAGGCCCACCACCACGCCCTCGGCCAGCTCTTCGACCGGCTCGGCGAGGAGTCCTGGCGGTACGCCGACATGCCGCGCGACTACCGGCAGAAGCTCCTCGCCAAGGAACTCCGCTCCCGCCGCCCCCTCGCCCCGCGTCCGGCCCCGCTCGACGCCGCGGGCCAGAAGACCCTCGGCGTCTTCGAGACGATCAAGAAGGCCCTCGCGATCTTCGGCCCCGAGGTCATCGAGTCGTACATCATCTCGATGTGCCAGGGCGCCGACGACGTCTTCGCCGCCGCCGTCCTCGCCCGCGAAGCCGGCCTCATCGACCTGCACGCCGGCTGGGCCAAGATCGGCATCGTGCCGCTCCTGGAGACCACCGACGAGCTCCGCGCCGCCGACGTCATCCTCGACGAGATGCTCGCCGACCCCTCGTACCGCCGCCTCGTCTCCCTGCGCGGCGACGTGCAGGAGGTCATGCTCGGCTACTCCGACTCCTCCAAGTTCGGCGGCATCACCACCTCCCAGTGGGAGATCCACCGCGCCCAGCGCCGCCTCCGCGACGTCGCCCACCGCTACGGCGTACGGCTGCGGCTCTTCCACGGCCGCGGCGGCACCGTCGGCCGCGGCGGCGGCCCCTCGCACGACGCGATCCTCGCCCAGCCCTGGGGCACCCTCGAAGGCGAGATCAAGGTCACCGAACAGGGCGAGGTCATCTCCGACAAGTACCTCGTCCCGTCCCTCGCCCGCGAGAACCTCGAACTGACCGTCGCCGCAACGCTGCAGGCCTCCGCCCTGCACACCGCGCCCCGCCAGTCCGACGAGGCCCTCGCCCGCTGGGACGCAGCCATGGACACCGTCTCCGACGCCGCCCACGCCGCGTACCGGAAGCTCGTCGAAGACCCCGACCTGCCGACGTACTTCCTCGCCTCCACCCCCGTCGACCAGCTCGCCGACCTGCACCTCGGCTCGCGGCCCTCCCGCCGCCCCGGCTCCGGCGTCTCACTCGACGGACTCCGCGCCATCCCCTGGGTGTTCGGCTGGACCCAGTCCCGGCAGATCGTCCCCGGCTGGTTCGGCGTCGGCTCCGGCCTCAAGGCGCTGCGCGAAGGGGGCCTGCGGCATGAAGGTGACACCGTCCTCGACGAGATGCACGAGCACTGGCACTTCTTCCAGAACTTCCTCTCCAACGTCGAGATGACCCTCGCCAAGACCGACCTGCGGATCGCCCGCCACTACGTCGACACCCTCGTCCCCGACGAGCTCAAGCACGTCTTCGACACCATCGAGGCCGAGCACGCGCTCACCGTGCAGGAAGTCCTGCGCATCACCGGCGGCAAGGAACTCCTCGACACCAACCCGGTGCTCCAGCAGACCTTCGCCATCCGCGACGCCTACCTCGACCCGATCTCGTACCTCCAGGTCGCCCTCCTCAAGCGCCAGCGCGACGCCGCCGCTGCCGACGCCGAGCCCGACCCGACGCTGAGCCGCGCCCTGCTCCTCACCGTCAACGGAGTCGCCGCAGGCCTCCGCAACACCGGCTGACCCACAGCCGCACACACGCAGAACGCCCGTGCCGGGCAACGCGACCAACCGCGTTGCCCGGCACGGGCGTTCGTACGAAAAAGGGCGACCTAGAGCGTCGCGAACGAGGCCACCAACAACGCGCCCCCCGTCAACCCCACACCCCACGCCACCCGCGGCAGCCGCAGACCGCCCCCGATCACCACGGCCGCCAACAACAACGCACCGCCCAGCGGCACCCACGCATGCAGAAAACCCGGACCACCCGTCCGTACGACCTCGTCCGTGCCCGGCTTCACCGCCACCGGCACCTTCGCACCCTTGTGCTCACCGATCGACCGGTCGATCACCACCGACGCACGCGGCTTCCCCGAAGCCTCCGCCGGCGCGAACGAACCCGAACACGCCTCGCCCTCACACCGGACGACCGTCATCACACCCTGCTCACGATCCTCCGTGAACACCACGTGCTGCGCCGTCGACCAGGACGTCCACGCCCCCGCGACGAGCAACAACAGCGCAAGCAGGACAGACCCGGCACGCCGACCGAACAACAGCAGGCCCGGCTGGGCAGTAGCGGCAGACATGGCCGAAATCCTTGGCCACAAATGAGCCCTCGGTCAAGCTCAGGCCCTACCCCGACTCACGAGTTGTACGTGCTCTGCGCCCGCTCAAGACCCTCCAGGACCAACGCCTCCACGGCATCCGCCGCCCGGTCCACGAAGTAGTCGAGCTCCTTGCGCTCCGCCCCCGAAAAATCCTTCAACACGAAATCCGCGACCGGCATCCGCCCCGGCGGCCGCCCGATCCCGAACCGCACCCGGTGATAGTCCGCACCCATCGCCTTCGTCATCGACTTCAACCCGTTGTGCCCGTTGTCGCCCCCACCCAGCTTCAACCGCAGCACACCGAAATCGATGTCCAACTCGTCATGAACCGCAACGACGTTGGCCGTCGGCACCTTGTAGAAATCCCGCAGCCCCGTCACCGGCCCACCGGACAGATTCATGTACGACATCGGCTTCGCCAGGACCACCCGACGACTCCCCGGACCCGGCGGACCCACCCGGCCCTCCACGACCTGCGCCTGCGCCTTCCCGTGCCGCTTGAACCCGCCGCCCATCCGCTGGGCGAGGAGATCCACCACCATGAAACCGACATTGTGGCGATTGGCCGCGTACCCCGGACCCGGATTGCCGAGCCCGGCGATCAACCAGGGCGCAGTGGCGTCGCTCGTCATCTAGAACGTCTCCCCAAACAGAACAACAGGCACAAACGACCCGATGCCGGGCACCGTCCCGAAAGACGGTACCCGGCACCGGGAAAAGCAGCGGATCAGGCCTCCGCGGCCTCGTCCTCGGCACCCTCGGCCGGGGCCTCCTCGGCCTGCGCGGCCAGGACCTGCAGGACGACAGCGTCCTCCTCGACGGCCAGCGTCGTGCCCTTGGGCAGCGTGATGTCCTTCGCCAGAACCGACGCACCGGCGTCCAGACCAGCGATGGAGACCGTCACGGACTCCGGGATGTGCGTCGCCTCGGCCTCGACCGGCAGGGCGTTCAGCACGTGCTCGAGCAGGTTGCCACCCGGGGCCAGCTCGCCCTCGGTGTGCACCGGGATCTCGACCTGGACCTTCTCGCCACGCTTCACGAGCAGCAGGTCGATGTGCTCCAGGATGCCCTGACGCAGCACGTCACGCTGGACGGCCTTCGGGATGACCAGGTGGCTCTTGCCGTCGATGTCCAGGTCGATCAGGACGTTCGAGGTCTTCAGCGCCATCAGGGTGTCGTGGTGCGGCAGCGCCACGTGAACCGGGGCCTCGCCGTGACCGTAGACAACGGCCGGCAGCTTGTCGGCACGACGCAGACGGCGGGCAGCGCCCTTGCCGAACTCGGTACGCGCCTCGGCGGAGATCTTCACCTCGGACATGCTCAATCACTCCTCGTATGGGTGAGAAACGGACAGGTCACCCGGCCACGAACGGCCTGCTACGAAGAGCGCGTCGATAACGGAGCCACACAAAAAAGTGCGGCCTCCCTCGCCGAGCAACTTGAGCAGTCTACTCGGCAGGAAGGCCGCACCAGAAATCGATCAAGCCTTACCGGCTCCGGCGTTACCGGCTCCGGATCACTGCTCCTCGAAGAGGCTCGTCACCGAACCGTCCTCGAACACCTCACGCAGCGCACGCGCGATCGTCGGCGCGATCGACAGCACCGTGATCTTGTCCAGCTCCAACTCGCTCGGCGTCGGCAGCGTGTTCGTGAACACGAACTCGCTCACCTTCGAGTTCTTCAGCCGGTCCGCAGCCGGACCCGACAGCACACCGTGCGTCGCCGTCACGATGACGTCCTCCGCACCGTGCGCGAACAGCGCGTCCGCCGCCGCACAGATCGTGCCGCCCGTGTCGATCATGTCGTCCACCAGGACACAGACCCGACCCTCGACGTCACCCACGACCTCGTGCACCGTCACCTGGTTCGCGACGTCCTTGTCACGCCGCTTGTGCACGATCGCCAGCGGCGCACCCAGACGGTCGCACCAACGGTCCGCCACCCGAACCCGGCCGGCGTCCGGCGAGACCACCGTCAGCTTGTCCCGGTCCACCTTCGCGCCCACGTAGTCCGCCAGGATCGGCAGCGCGAACAGGTGGTCCACCGGACCGTCGAAGAAGCCCACGATCTGATCCGTGTGCAGGTCGACCGTCACGATCCGGTCCGCACCCGCCGTCTTCATCAGATCCGCGATCAGCTTCGCCGAAATCGGTTCACGTCCGCGGTGCTTCTTGTCCTGCCGCGCGTAACCGTAGAACGGCACGATCACCGTGATGCTCCGAGCGGACGCCCGCTTCAGCGCATCGATCATGATCAGCTGTTCCATGATCCACTTGTTGATCGGAGCCGTGTGGCTCTGAATCAAAAAGCAGTCCGCACCACGCGCCGACTCCTGATAGCGCACATAGATCTCGCCGTTGGCGAAGTCGAACGCCTTGGTCGGAACGACGCCGATGCCCAACTGGTGGGCGACCTCCTCGGCCAGCTCGGGGTGGGCGCGGCCGGAGAAGAGCATCAACTTCTTCTCGCCGGTCGTCTTGATCCCGCTCACAGCACAGTCTCCTCAGACGTGTTCATCGCAGCCCTGAATACGAGCCAGCCGAAATAACGTGCACCTATCACGGTACGCCGCCTCAGACGCACCTGTTTCCGGTCAGCTTTCGCCTTCCGGCTCCGAAGAAGCAGCCTGAGCCGCCTTCGCAGCCGCGCTCCCCGGACGCTTACGAGCCACCCAACCCGCGATATTCCGCTGCTGGCCACGGGCGACAGCCAACGAACCGGGCGGCACATCCTTCGTGATCACAGACCCCGCAGCGGTGTAAGCACCGTCCCCGACCGTGACAGGAGCCACAAACATGTTGTCCGAACCGGTCCGACAGTGCGACCCGATCGTCGTGTGGTGCTTGTCCTGACCGTCATAGTTCACAAACACACTCGCCGCACCGATGTTGGAGTGCTCACCGATCGTCGCATCCCCCACATACGACAGATGCGGCACCTTCGTCCCCGCACCGATCGACGCGTTCTTCATCTCCACATACGTGCCGGCCTTCGCCTTCACACCCAGCCGCGTCCCCGGCCGCAGATACGCATACGGACCCACCAGCGCCTCATCGCCGACCACCGCACCGTCCGCCACCGTGTTGTCCACCCGCGCACCGGCACCCACCGACGTGTCCTGCAACCGCGAATTCGGACCCACCTCGGCATCCGCCCCCACGTGCGTCGCACCGAGCAGCTGCGTACCCGGATGCACCACCGCGTCCGGCTCGAACGTCACCGTCACATCCACGAACGTCGACGCCGGATCCACCACCGTCACACCGCCCAGCATCGCCCGCTCCAGCAGCCGGTCGTTCAACGTCCGCCGCGCCTCGGCCAACTGCACCCGGTTGTTGATCCCCGCGATCTCCCGGTGATCACCCGCGACCGACGCACCCACCCGATGCCCCGCCGCACGCAGAATCCCCAGCACATCAGTCAGGTACTCCTCACCCTGACTGTTGTCCGTACGCACCTTGCCCAACGCATCCGCGAGCAGCGCACCGTCGAACGCGAACACACCCGAGTTGATCTCCCGGATCGCCCGCGTCGCGTCGTCCGCGTCCTTGTGCTCCACGATCGCCGTCACCGCACCCGCGGCATCCCGCACGATCCGCCCGTACCCCGTCGCGTCCGGCACCTCCGCCGTCAGCACCGTCACCGCATTGCCGTCCGCGGCATGCGTCGCGGCCAGCGCCCGCAGCGTCTCCCCGGTCAGCAGCGGAGTGTCACCGCACACCACGATCACGGTCCCGTCCACCGCCCGCTCCGCGGCCAGCTCCTCAAGACCCATCCGCACCGCGTGCCCGGTGCCGTTCTGCTCCTCCTGCACGGCCGTACGGATCTCCGCATCGGCGGCGGTGAGGTGCGCGACGACCTGCTCGCGCGCGTGCCCGACGACCACGACGAGCCGGTCGGGCCTCAACTCCTGCGCGGCGGACACCACATGACCGACGAGGGAGCGCCCGCAGATCTCGTGCAGCACCTTCGGGGTCTTGGACTTCATGCGGGTGCCCTCACCCGCTGCAAGGACGACAACGGCGGCCGGGGGTGTGGCGCTCACGGGTATGCCCTTCGGCTTCGGATGTGTTGGGGGTGGACATCCGCAGGATACCGGGGCGTTGTGGGGCGGAAATGGGGACGGGTCCTGACCTTGGGGGCAGGACCCGAACTCGGCTCTTGTGAGCTGTGAGCTCCCCCGCAAGGATTCGAACCTTGACCTGCCAGGACCAAAACCTGGTGTGCTGCCTGGTTACACCACGGGGGACAGCCCTTGAGACCTTACCTGAGACGGCCTTGTGCGTAGGAGGCGATTCCGTTCCACCATCCTTCGATGCGCAGATACAGCCGGGCGCTCCGGTTGACCCCGATGACGAGACAGCCGTGGTAGTCGTCTCCGGTGTTCTTGCGCACGGTCTTGGGGTTGTGTCGCTTCAGGGTCGGTCGGCTGAAGACGTCGACGTCCACACCGAGCACGTCTGCCCAGTGCCGGTGAGCGCCGGGCACGTCGGCCGACTCGTGGATCAGGATGCGGTATCGCCGGTGCTCCGGCTCGACTCCCAGTAGGTCCAGCCAGGCCACGAAGGTCTCGATGACGCTGGTGTCGCTGTTGACGAAGATCACGCGCTCGCGGCGGGCGTGCGGTTTGCTCTTGCTGCCTTCTGCCCAGTACAGCGCTACTCCGACAAGGAACAGCTCACGGTCGGAGAGCTCGCCGATCTCCTGGTGCGCCGCGAGCCTGACGCGCTCCCGTTCCTCGTTCTGCGCACTCCGCAGCCTGGCGAGCCCGGCGTGCATGAGGGCTTGCTGCTCTTCCGGTGTGTAGCGCGGCTCGGGCTTCGGCAGGTCCCGCACCCACAGGGATATCGAGCTCTTCGAGCAGCCCAGCTCCAGCTGGATCTGGTCGTACGTCCAGCCCTGGAGGCGGAGTTCGCGGGCGCGTTCGCGGAGGTCGTCCTTGGCGTTGGGGCGTTTCGTCCAGGTCGGGGCCGGTTCGCCCTTGACCAGGGCGCTGAGGAGGTCGTGGTTGTAGATCTTCAGCTCGTCGCGGATCTGGCGGAGGCTGAGGCCGGCTCGGCGCAGCGTGATGGCTTGTTCTCGGAGGTTCTCGAAGTCGGCCTGGCGGCTGGTGATTTCGTTCATGCGGCAAGTCTTGTCCGGAATGCGGACGTCCGGGTCGAAAGTTTGAGCGATTCACCAGTTCGGGTAATACCGGCGCGTTTCGCTTCCGGTCGGAGGGTGGATCTGCCAGTGCCCCGGTGTCGGAAGTGGCCGGTCGAGTGTCGGTGTGCGCCCGTACGCTGGAGGCATGACCACGACGGGGGTAGGGCACCACGAGGCGGCCGGGGGGCCGTGGTGGTGGGGGCGGCGGCGTAGTGCCGTGTTCGATGTGGGGCTTGCGGTGGCGTCGGCGGGGGAGTGTGCCGCCGAGGGGGTCGCGTTCGCCGGCCGGGCCGGGGTGCCGGTCGCGGTGGGCGTGCTGTTCGGGGCGTTGGCCGGTTCGGTGCTTGTGCTGCGGCGGCGGTGGCCGATCGCGGTGGTGCTGGTGTCGATCGCGGTGACTCCGGCGAACATGGGCTTTCTGCTGACGGTGGTCGGTCTGTATTCGCTGGCCGCTTCGGAGGTGCCGCGGCGGATCACGGCTGCGCTGGCGGGGATGTCGCTGGCGGGCACGATGATCGTGACGTTCGTGCGGTCCCGGCAGGACATGGCGCAGGGGAATCTCGAGCTGGGCGAGTGGTTCGTGCCGTTCATCGCGGTGACGGCCTCGTTGGGTGTGACGGCTCCGCCGTTGCTGCTCGGGCTGTACGTGGGGGCGCGGCGGCGGTTGATGGAGTCGTTGCGGGAGCGTGCGGACAGCCTGGAGCGGGAGCTGCAGTTGTTGGCGGAGCGTGCGGAGGAGCGTGCGGAGTGGGCGCGGAACGAGGAGCGCACGCGGATCGCGCGGGAGATGCACGACGTGGTGGCGCATCGGGTGAGTCTGATGGTGGTGCATGCGGCGGCGTTGCAGGCGGTGGCGCGTAAGGACCCGGAGAAGGCGGTGCGGAACGCGGCGTTGGTGGGGGACATGGGCCGGCAGGCGTTGACGGAACTGCGGGAGATGCTCGGGGTGTTGCGTACGGGGGAGTCGGGGCGGTCCGCGCCGGTGCCGTTGGCTGCGGTGGGGGAGGCGGCGGCTGCGGCGGCTTCGCGGGCGCAGGGGGAGGACGGTGCGGAGGGTCCGTGTCTGGCGGATCTGGAGGAGTTGCTCGGGCAGTCGCGCTCGGCGGGTATGGCGGTGGATCTGTCGGTGGAGGGGGTGCCGGGGGGTTATCCGGCGGAGGTGGAGCAGACCGCGTACCGGGTGATTCAGGAGGGTCTGACGAATGTGCACAAGCATGCGTCGGGCGCGAAGACGTATGTGCGGTTGGCGCATCGCGGGGGTGAGGTGGCGATGCAGGTGGAGAACGAGCCGCCGCCGGAGGGTGTGGGGGATGTGGCGCGGTTGCCGAGTGGGGGCAATGGTCTGGTGGGGATGAAGGAGCGGGTGGGGGCGCTCGGTGGGGTGTTCGTGGCGGGGCCGACGGATGCGGGTGGGTTCCGGGTGTCGGCGGTGATTCCGGCTCGGGGGTAGCGGGGAGCTGGGGGCGGCTTGGGGTGCCGGGTTCAGCTTGCGGTGAGGCGGGTGGGCATGACGCCGGAGATGAGGGTGTCGAGGGCGGCGTCGATGTCGGGGCCTGCGTACCAGTCGCCGGAGTGGTCGAGGGCGTAGACGCGGCCTTCGGCGTCGATGGCGATGAGGGCCTGGGTGTCGGTCTCTTCGCCGAGGGGGCACATCTCGGTGTCGAGGGCGCGGCCGAGGTCGCCGAGGGTGCGGGCCATGTGGAGGCCGAGGAGGGGGTCGAAGTGGATGGAGACGGGGGCGATCTGGCGGCCGGGGCCGGTGGGGGTGAGGGTGAGGCCGCCGAATTCGGCCCAGACTTCGACGGCTGCGGGGAAGACGGTGTGCCGGTGGCCGGCGGGTGAGGTGTGTACGCGCAGGGCGTCGGCCCAGTGTTCGGCCTGCTTGATGTCCCAGCGGCCGGGTTGCCAGCCGGATTCGCGGAGGGCGGCGTCCACGGTGACGGAGAAGCGGGTCGTGGAGGTGCGCGCGGCGGCGCGGTCGGTGGTGGGCATCAGCCTTGTCCTTCCGTCGGTTCGGTGGGCCTGGGTCGGGGGGCTGTTGCCGACCGGGTCGGGCCGGGGTCGTGCGGCACTGCCTAGTCCTCGGCGTCCTCGGTGGGTCCGGTGGGTTCGGCGGGGGCGACGACGCGTACGCCGAAGTGGGCGATGAGGGCGCTGCAGGAGCGGCAGGGGGTGGCGAAGGCTCCGTGGAGGGGGTCGCCGGCTTCGCGGATGCGTCGGGTGGTGAGTTTGGCGTGTTTGAGTGCTTTGCGGGCTTCGCTGGGGGTGAGGGGTTTGCGTTGGGCGCGCTTGGAGCGGCCTGCTTCGACGGCGCTGAGGTGGCGGGAGAGCAGCAGCGCTTCGGGGCAGCGGCCGGTGGAGCGTTCGCGCTGGCCGCTGGTGAGGGTGTCGAGGAAGTCCTGGACGAGGGGGTGCAGTTCGGGGGCGGTGTCGCCGCGGCCCGCGGTGGAGGTGAGGGTCTCGCCGCGTACGGAGAGGGCGGCGGCGACGGTGGGGAGGATGCCGTCGCGGCGGTGCCGGAGTACGGGGGGCGGGGTCGCCGCGGTGGCGCTCCAGCTGAGGCGCGGGTCGCCTGTGCTCTGCGGGTGTGCGGTGTGCATGTGTGCTCGGTCCCCTCCCTAGGCCCTGTCCGGTGGATCCCGTGGTGGTGACCCCTGGTGGCACCTCCGCACTCCCCGGAGTGCGGGGACAGCCTGCCAAATGGGGTGGCTGGTGCGGAAGCTGGGTCTGTGTGTGTTGTGTCGTTTTCGTCGTACCGTCACGTACGGGTGACCGCAGGTCACGGAAGCGGAGGCCCGGTGACCGGGGGTGCGGCAGCGCTTAGGCTGTGGCGTGTCGGCCGTGCGCGGCCGGTCCTTGATCGAACTCGTTCCGAACCTTTCAGATGCGCCGCAGGGGGCAACCGCCATGACGACAGGTCGGCTCGGCCTTGGGGTATCGCCCGGTTCCGAGGCCGGTTCCCGGGCTGGGGCTGCCGCGCCGCCGAACGCGGCGTACGCCGGTCAGCTCGTGCACTTTCCGGATCCGGTGCGGGCCGCGCGCCATCCGCGGGGGGTGCGCGTGGACGCGGACGGCTATCCGGACTTCTCGCCGTACGCGCGTGCCGCCGCGGAGGTGGCGGAGCCGCCGGAGGGTTTCGGCGTGGACGAGTTGCGGCTGACGGACTACGTGTCGGCGAACGCGGCGCTCGCGGCGGACGGTCATGAGCTGTGGGACACGATCCCGGCGGTGGCGACGCCGCACGGCTGGACGTGGCATCACGTGGCGGGGACGCGTCGCCTGGAGTTGATCCCGGTCGAGGTGAAGGCGCTGCTTCGGCATCACGGCGGAATCGCGACGGCGGCGGTGGACCAGCGGAAGCGGGGCACGCGCCCGTTGCAGGAGACGCTGCCGACGCATTTCCGGCTGCCGAAGTCCCGGCTCGCGGTGTCGGAGCAGGATCTGTCCGGCATGGAGGAGGACCTGGGGTACCGGCTGCCGGGTGCGTACCGCTCGTTCCTGAAGGCGGCGGGGGGTTGTGCGCCGGTCGGGGCGGCCCTTGACGCGGAGTTGGGGCTGCTCGTCGATCAGCCGTTCTTCACGGTGCGCGACGAGGCGGCGGTCAACGACCTCTTCTACGTCAACAAGTGTCTGCGGGACCACCTGACGAAGGACTACCTCGGGGTGGCGTTCGTGCAGGGCGGGATCGTCGCGGTGAAGGTGCGCGGGGACCGGCTCGGCTCGGTGTGGTTCTGCCCGTACGACGATGCCCGGGACCGGGACGGTCTGGCGATCGAGGAGCGGGTGGAGCAGTTGCTGCTGCCGTGCGGTGAGGACTTCGACGTGTTTCTGTCCCGTCTTGCGGGCAATCCGCCGGAGTTGGAGACGGTGGCGAACCTGATGGTGGACGGCGGCTTCGCGCGTGCCGTGCCGCTGTCCGCGGTGGGGGAGTGAGCAGGCGATGGTGACGTTCGCGCAGGCGCAGGAGCGCGCCGAGGAGTGGATCAACGGCGACGTGCCCGCGTATCAGCACCGGGAGGTGCGGGTGCGCGAGTTCGACCTGGGCTTCGTGGTGTGGGCGGAGGACCGTGAGGACGGTCCGCGCTCCGAGGGTGGCAGGCAGCGCCTGGTGATCGCCCGGGACAGCGGCGAGGCGACGCTCTGGCCGGGCCTTCCGGTGGGCGAGGTGATCAGGCGGTACGAGGAGGAGTACGCGGCTGCCGAGTCGCCGGCCGCGGCGGCGAGCCCGGAGCGGGTGGACCTCAATCAGACGTCGTTCCTGCTGAGCCCGCCGGAGTGGCTGCAGGAGGCCGCGGACCAGATGGGGATCGGGGAGCGGAGAGGGGCTGCTGGTTCTTCTGCCGGTTCTTCTGCTGGGGCTGGTTCTGGTGGGGCTGGTTCTGCTGGATCCTCTGCTGGTGCTTCTGGGGGGTCGGCTGTTGCCGGGCCCGAGGTTCCGGCTGCGCCCGCGCCCGCGCCCGCGCCTGCGCCCGCGCCCGCGCCCGTTCCTGAGCCTGCGCCTGTTCCTGCGTCCGCGCCTGTGGATGCGACGCCGTGGGCGGGTACGGACACGAACGCGGACGACGACGATCGTTCCGTCTCCCTGCCCAACACCGTGACAGCGCCCGCCCTTTCGGGTTCGGACGACGATGGTGCGGCGTCGCCCGCCGTCGCGCCGGACGCCAAGACCGAGCTCATGGAGGGCGGCAGCCAGCTCCCGTCGACCGCGGTGTCCCCGGCGTACCAGCGCGAGGAGCAGTCGGCCGCGCCGCCGGCGCCTCCGGGTGTGCCTGCGGCGCCCGGTGTTCCGGGTGCGCCGGAGCCGTCCTCGTACGGGTACCCGCCGGCGCCGCCCGCTCCGCCTGCGCCGCCCGCGGCTCCGCCCGGTCCGCCTGCCGTGCCGGCGGCTCCGGGGGTGGAGGACGTCTCGGAGGCTCCGCAGGCTCAGCAGGCTCCGGTCGCCGCCGATTCGACTCCTGCCGCTTCTGCCTCTGCTTCTGCTTCTTCTTCGGTTTCTTCTTCGGCTCCTTCGTCTGCGGCTCCTTCTGCGGGAGACGAAGTCGACGTCTCGTCCACGCCTTCGGGCGGGCCGTCCGACTTCGACGAGGCCCCGGCCGCCGAGTCTGCGCCGACCCCGCCGCCCGCCTCGGGTCCGGGTGCGCCCGGCACTCCTGCCGGTGGGTACGTGCCGACGCAGCTCGTCTCCGCGCTCGGCCCCGACGGGCCGCAGCCGCCCGGCCCGCCCGCGCCTCCGGCCGCGCCGTCGGCCGGTGGGACCGGGGGCGGTTCGGTGCATCAGGCGGCCACGATGTTCGCCGACCCGAGCGCGCTCGGCAGCCCTGGTGCGCCGCAGCCGCCTGGGCCGCCTGGGCCTCCGGGTGCTCCTGGTGCGCCCCAGCCGCCCGGTCCTCCCGGTGTGCCCGGTGCGCCGCAGCCTCCCGGCCCGCCCGGGGCGCCTGGTGCGCCCGGTGTTCCGCAGCCGCCTGGTCCGCCTGGGCCTCCCGGTGCTCCGGGTGCGCCGCAGCCGCCCGGTCCTCCCGGCGTGCCCGGTGGGACCGGGGGCGGTTCGGTGCATCAGGCCGCGACGATGTTCGCCGACCCGAGCGCGCTCGGCAGCCCTGGTGCGCCGCAGCCGCCTGGTCCTCCCGGTGCGCCTGGTGCTCCGCAGCCGCCTGGTCCTCCCGGTGCGCCTGGTGCGCCCGGCGTGCCTGGTGCGCCCGGAGCGGGGTCAACTCCCGGTGCCCCGGCGGCTCCTGGCGTGCCCAGTGGTCCCGGAGCGCCCGGTGGTCCCGGTGAGGGTGTGCATCACGCTGCGACGATGCTGGCCGGTCCCGCGGTCGGCGGCCCCGGCCAGCCCGGTCAGCCGACTCCGCCCGGAGCTCCCGGTGTTCCCGGTCCGCCGCCGGGTCCGCCGCCCGGTGCGCCGCAGCCGCCTCAGGGGCCGGGCCCCGGCCAGGCGCCCGCGTACGGCTATCCGCAGCAGCCGCCCGCCGGTCAGCCGACCGTCGGACCCGGCTACCAGGCCGTGCTGCGCTACCGCGCGCAGGACGGCTCCGAGCAGCAGCTGATCCGCCGCTCCGCGCCCGGTATGCCGCACCCGGAGTGGCAGATCCTGCACGAGCTGCGCGGCATGAACGTGCCGCCGCAGCAGGTCCTCGAACTCCACACGGAGTTGGAGTCCTGCGAGCTGCCCGGTGCGTACTGCGCGCGGATGATCCGGGAGACGTGGCCGCAGGCGCGGATCACGTCGATCGCCCCGTACGGCGCGGACCACGCCTCGCGGCAGCAGGGCATGCAGCAACTCCTCGCCCACCAAGGCGAGTTGCACCAGGTCGCGGACGGTCCGGCGCGGCCGGCGCCGGTGCGGGTGCCGGTGCAGCCGGTGCAGCCCGCGCCGCCGATCCCGCCGGACGGGGTGGCGCAGGAGCTGGCCGGCGCGTTCGGGCCGCAGGGCGTCTTCCGCTTCGACCAGCGGGCGGTGTCGCGGCAGGGCGTGCCCGACATCGTGGCGCACACGCTGATGTGGTCCGGGCTTCCGGTGGACGTCAGCCCGTTCTTCTGGGCGCAGGCCCAGCCGGGGCGGCCGGTGCCGACGCTGGCCGAGCTGGCGCAGGAGCGCGGGGTGCAGCCGGCGTCCGACGCGGGCTCGTACCTGGTGATGGGCAGCGACTTCGGCCGGGCGATCTGTGTGCAGTACGGCACGGCGAACATCGTGGCCGTGCCGGTCGAGGCCGGGCCCGGCGGTGCTCCGGCCGTGCCGCAGTTCGTCAACACCGGGCTGCCGGAGTTCGTCCGCTGCCTGGCGCTGCTCGGGCGGATGTGGCGGCTGCGGTACGGGCTCAACCAGGAGCAGGCGGGCCGCTGGACGGTCGACTTCCAGCAGCAGTTGGCGGCGCTGGACGGGGCTGCGCTGGGCTCGCCGGACAACTGGTGGTCGGTGCTGCTCGAGCAGATGTGGGACGGCTTGCTCTAGCTCGCGGTCCGAGCACGGCTCTGGCTCTCGGCGCCGGATTCCGCCTTCAGGGGCGGGGTCCGGCGCCGTGTCGTTTCCGTACGGCTGTGAGCGTGCTGGTCTGTGGTTCGACCCCGGATTCCGACTTCGCCCGGTTTTCGCGCATCCTTGACCGAGGACATGGGTGGAGTGTTGCGGTATGAGCGCTTCGGCATGATCCATCAAGATGTGCGCCGAAGAGACCTGCGGGAAGAAGAGGTTCCAGGATGAGTGCAGTGCCGTCGTCCCCCGGCTTCACTGTCGTACGGGGCCGTGGCTACCGGCCGCAGCAAGTGGACGCGTACGCCCAGGGCTTGTACGCCGACCGCGACGACGCCTGGGAACGGGCGGCCCGGCTGACCGTGCTCGCCAAGGAGATGGAGGACGAGGCCGCCCGGCTGCGCGAGGTCGTGGCGCGGCTCGCTCCGCAGACGTACGAGACGTTGGGCGCCGGTGCGCAGCGGCTGCTCGCCACGGTCCAGGAGGAGGCCGACGAGGTGCTCGACACCGGGCGGGCGGACGCGCTGCGGGCGGCCGAGGAGGCCGAGGCGTACGGGCGGGCGCAGCGCGAAGAGGCCGCCGCGCACGCCGAGTCGGTGCGCGGCGCGGCCGAGGAGCATGCGCGGCGGGTGCTCGACGCGGCGCAGCGCGAGGTCGACGAGGTCCGGGTCGGGGTGCGCAAGGAGACCAAGGAGCTGCGGAGTGAGGCGCTCGCCGTGCTGCGGGACACCCGGCAGCGGTGCGAGCGGCTCCTCGCCGACCAGGCGAAGGGGCAGGCGGAGCAGCGCGAGACCGAGCAGCGGGAGGAGGCGGAGCGGGTCGCGGCGACGGAAGGCTGCGAGTCTGAGCTCGGCGAGACCGGTGAGGCGCGGCGCGCGGAGGCCGAGCGGGCCCTCGCCGAGGCGGAGGAGTCGGCCCGGCACGGGCAGGAGGACGCGGACGCGCGCGCGGCGGAGGTGCTTGCGGAGGCGCGGCTGCGGGTGGAGCGGCTTGAGCGGGAGACGGAGCGGGTGCTGCGGGAGCACGCGGAGGCGGCGGCGGAGATGCGGGCGCACATGGACCATGTGCGGAGCAGCCTCGCGGCGTTGGTGGGGTCGGCGGCGGTGCCGGGGGTGCCGGGGCAGGCTTCGGGGTGAGGTTCGGCACCGTCGACGTGGGTGCCGTCAGATCGCCCTGCGGGCTCGTCCTCAAGCGCCGGACGGGCTGATTCTGCTCCCCTCCCCGCCCCTTCCCGAAAGCTTGCAGCAGCTTCGGGGCTGCGCCCCGGACCCCGCTGTCCTTCGGCTGCCGCGCCGTCGTGGTTGCTCGCGCAGTTCCCCGCGCCCCTAGCGGGGTCGTACGCCTGCCAGGATTTCCGCTTCCACCTCCTCGTACCGGCGGCGTTGGTTCGCTCGGGGCTCGGGTGGGGTGAGGATCGTGCCGAGCCAGCCGAGGAGGAAGCCGAGGGGGATGGTGACGATGCCCGTGGTGGTGAACGGGAACCAGTTGAAGTCGTGGTCGGGGAAGGCCGAGCCGGGGTGGCCGGAGACCAGGTTGGTGCCGGGGAGCAGGACGAGCACGGCGAGGGTGCCGCCGGCCAGGGTGCAGATCAGGCCCGTGCGGGTGTAGCGGCGCCAGAACAGGCTGTAGACCAGGGCCGGGGCGAGGGCCGATGCGCCCAGGCAGAAGGCCATGGAGATCAGCGGCTGCAGGTTGAGGTGTTGCACGGAGATCGCGAGGGCGATGGCGGTGAGGCCGACCGCGGCCGTCGAGGCGCGGGCGGACCGCAGCTCGCGGCGGGCGTCGCGCGGGCGGGAGGGGGCGAGGAGGTCGTGGGCCAGGGAGTTCGCGCAGGCCAGGATCATGCCGGCGACCGAGGCGAGCACCGTCAGGAAGACCATCGCCGTGACGGCCGTGAAGAGGAAGGTCTCCAGGGTCGGTGACTCGGGGCCGAACACGGCTTGCGCGGTGAGCAGCAGCGCCGTGTCGCCCTGGCCGTCGCCGGCCGCGAGCCGCTCCCGGCCGACGAGCGCGGTCGCGCCGAAGCCGATGACGGAGATGAGCAGGGCGAACACGGTCACGGACGCGACGGCCCAGGACATGGAGCGGCGTACGGCGGGGGCGCTGCGCGGCGCGTACATGCGCATCGTGACGTGCGGGAGGCAGGCGCCGCCGAGGACCACGGTCAGCTCGGAGGAGATCATGTCGAGCCGCGGGGCGGCGCCGCCCGCGAACTGCAGGCCGGCCTCCAGGAATCGGGGCCCGAGGCCGCTGCCGCGTTCGGCGGCGGCGAGCAGCGCGCCGGGGCTCCAGCCGAAGCGGTGCAGGACGAGCCCGGCGAGCAGCGTGCCCGCGCCGAGCAGCAGCACCATCTTGATGAGCTGGATGAGGGCGGTGCCCTTCATGCCGCCGATCGCCGCGTAGCTGATCATCAGCGCACCGAGCAGCAGGATGCAGCCGGCCCGCAGGCCCGGCCGGTCGACGCCGAGGAGGAACACCAACACCTCGCCCGCGACGGCCAGTTGGACGACCATGAGGGGGAGGAGGGCGGCGAGGGTCGCGGCGCAGGCCGCGATGCGGACCCCTCGGGAGCGGCCGGGTGAAGGGCCGAAGCGGTGGGCGAAGACGTCGCCCATCGTGAACCGGCCCGCGTTCCGCAGGGGTTCGGCGAGCAGGAACATCAGCAGGACCAGGGAGAGCGCCGTGGACAGGGCGAGGGCCACGCCGTCGTACCCGGTCAGGGAGATCACGCCGATCGTGCTGAGGAGCGTGGCCGCGGAGATGTAGTCGCCGGCGACGGCGAGGCCGCTCCGCGCCGGGGGCAGGGAGCGGGAGCCGGTGTAGAACTCGTCGAGGTCGTCGCGGTCGGGGCCGGTCAGCACGCACAGCAGCAGGGTGAGCGTGGCGACGGCGGTGAAGGCGATCAGGCAGGCCGTGCGGGTGCCGGGTGAGCCGAGGTCGAAGGGTTGTGCGGCGAGGTCGAGGGGCTGTGCGGCGAGGTCGAAGGGCTGTGCGGCGAGGTCGAAGGGCTGTATGGCGAGGACGCGGGCGGCCGCCGTCATCGCCGGGCCGCCAACTCGGCCTGGCGGCGCAGCCGTTCGGAGAGCGGGTCGACGGCCCGGCGGGCCCGCCATTCGTACACGGCGATCGCGGCGAGCGTCACCGGCAGCTGGCAGGCGCCGAGCAGCAGCCCGGCGCTGAGGCCGCCGTCGACGCGCAGCGTCATGAAGCCGGGGGCGTACGCGGACAGGACCAGGAAGAGCGTGAAGTAGCCGAGCGCGGTGGCGGCGGCGACCCGGCGCAGCCACTTGTAGGCGGAGCGCAGGATGCGGATGTCGCTGTGCCGCCCGAGCGCGGGCCCGCTGGGCCGACGCCGTGGCGCGGCCGCCTTCGGGGCGCGGGGCAGCCAGGGGTACGTGAGGTGGGCGGAGTCTTCGTACGCGTGCGGGGTCGGCGGAGCGCTGTGGGGGTCGTGCATAGGGGTGCTCCTTGCGCGCATCCGGTCCGGGGCGGGACCGCGGGGAGGCCCGGTACGTTACTCGCAGGTAGCGCAAAGGTGGAGGGGTTCTCGCGAACTGATCAGTCCCTGGACAGCTCCTGGTCAGTCCTTGGTCGGTACCTGGTCAGTCGACGCGGGGCACCTGTGACTGACGGTTCTCCTGGGACTGCTGAGGCGCTCCGGAGGCGGGGCGGGAGGCGTGGGATTCGGCCGCCGGCGCCTTCGCCTCCGGCTTCGCTCCCGGATTCGCCTCCGGCTCCTGCTTCAGTACGGGGAAGCGGCGCGGGGCGACCGTGAGCAGGACGACGAGGGCGAGTCCGGCGGCGCAGGCCGCGCCCAGGTACACCGCGTCGACGGCGGCGTCGATGGCGCGGCGGACGCCCGCGTCGCCCGGGTTGCGTGCGGCGGAGTCGAGATCGGCCGAGCCGCCGAGCCGGGCCGTGAGGACGCCGTTGGCGATCGCGCCGAACACCGCGGCGCCCACGGTCTGGCCGATCTGGCGGCAGAACAGCACGGAAGCGGTGGTCGTGCCGCGCTCCGCCCAGCCCACCGTGGACTGCACGCCGACCATCAGCGGCAGCTGGAACAGGCCGAGCGCGGCGCCGAGCAGCAGCATGATCAGCGCGGGCTGCCAGGCGGACCCGGGATACGGCACCAGCTGGAACGAGAGCAGGATCAGGGCGGCCGCGGCCATGCCGACGACGGCGGTGTTCCGGAAGCCGATGCGCCGGTACACGTGCTGGCTGAGGGCCGCCGACACCGGCCAGCTGAGCGTCATCACGCTGAGCACGAACCCGGCGGCCACCGGGTCGAGGCGCAGCACGGACTGCGCGTACGTCGGCAGGAACACCGTCGGCGCGACCATCAGGAGGCCGAGCGCGCCGAGGGCCAGGTTCACGGCGGCGATCGTGCGGCGCCGCCACACCCAGCCGGGGATGATCGGCTCGGCGGCGCGGCGCTCGATGAACACGGCGGCCACGGCGAGCAGCGCGCCCGTGCCGAAGAGCGTGAGGGACGGCGCGGACAGCCAGGGCCAGGCGACGCCGCCCTGCACGACGGCGGTGAGGAGGACGCCGCCGCAGGCGAACACGGCCGCGGCGCCCGCCCAGTCGATCCGGCTCTCGGCGGCGTGCGAGCGGGCGGGCTCGTGCAGGTGGCGGGCGATCAGCCAGAGGGCGACGGCGCCGACGGGCAGGTTGATCAGGAAGATCCAGCGCCAGTCGGCGTACGCGGCGAGCACCCCGCCGAGACCAGGACCCGCCACCGCGGACACGGCCCACACGGTGGACAGCTTGGCCTGGATCTTGGGGCGTTGCTCCAGCGGGTACAGGTCGGCGGCCAGGGTCTGGACGGTGCCCTGGATGGCGCCGCCGCCGAGGCCCTGCACGACCCGGAAGGCGATGAGGGCGGCCATGTCCCAGGCGCCGGCGCAGAGCAGCGAGCCGAGGAGGAACAGGGCGATCCCGAAGAGCAGCACCGGCTTGCGGCCGAAGGTGTCGGAGAGCTTGCCGTAGACGGGCAGGGTGACGGTGACGGCGAGCAGATAGCCGGAGAACAGCCAGGAGAATACGGAGAAGCCGCCGAGGTCGCCGACGATCTGCGGGACGGCGGTCGCGATGATCGTGGCGTCGAGGGCGGCGAGCGCCATGGCGAGCATCAGCGCGGCCACGACGGCGCCGCGCCTGCGCGGGCTGCTCACTCCGGTTCTCACTCCGGTTCTCACTTCGGATCCCGCCTCGGATCCCGCCTCGGGTATGCCTTCCGCTGCCGCCACCGGCCCAGATCCTTTCCCCGTACATCCAATTCGCGCCGTCGGACACCATCTCACCCGGGCCGGTACGGCGGGAGGGGGCCGAGGTGGGCCGGGCGCGGGCTCGGGGGGGGCGGGCCGGGGGTCAGAGGACGCGCTTGAGGACCAGGTACTCGCCGGCGGCGCCCGTGATCTCGTACGTCGCGTCCGGGTGCAGCTCGCGGGCTGTGCGCAGCGGGTCCGGGTACTTGCCGCGGGTGTTGTCGAGGGCGATGTACTCGGGGGTGACGCCCTGGGTGTTGCCGATCCAGAACACCTGGCAGCGGGAGGTCAGCCGGCTGATCGGGGCGATGTTGGCCTCGACGCTCGCGCCGTCCGGGATGGCGTGGAGCAGCTCCTTGGCGGCGGCGAGGCGCGGGCGTTCGCGGTACGTGGCGGACTCGGTGAGCGTGCCGAGCGGCAGGGCCGTCGTCAGGGCGAGCGCCGCGGCGGCGACGGCGGCCGGCAGCTGGTGCGCGTACGACCGCAGCCAGGGGCGGGGGCTGCGGCGGCTGCGATCGAGCGCGTCGACGAGGGCGAGCGCGACGACCGGCATGAGCACGGCGCTGTAGTGCCAGTCCGTGCCCCAGTAGTGGCTGTCGCCGGAGACGAAGCGCCAGCCGAGCGTGGGCAGGGCGACGAGCAGGAGCGGGGAGCGCAGGGCGAGCAGCCCGGTGGTGGGGATCAGCAGCCAGCCCAGGGTGCGGAGCTTCTCGCCGAGGCCGTCGAACGGGGTCGGGCCCTCGCTGACCTTGACCCAGTAGTCGTAGCCGCCGGTGGTGTTGAAGGCGGGTATGAGCACGGTGAACGTGAGCAGCGCGGCCACGGCCCCGAAGGCGGCGAGCCCGATCGCGTACGGCAGCACGCGCGGCTGCGTCCTCCTGGCCCGCAGGGCGACGACGACGGCGAGCGCCGAGCAGGTCAGGCCCAGGTCCTCCTTGACGAGGACGAGCGGCAGCGCCCACCACAGGGCGGCCCGCCACCGCTCGCGCAGGACGGCCTCCAGGGAGAGGGCGATCAGCGGCACGGCGAAGGCGATCTCGTGGAAGTCGAAGTCGACGGCGCGCTGCAGCCCCCAGGACAGGCCGTACGCCGCTCCGATCGCGAGGCCGCGGGCCCGCCCGAGCAGCCGGGCCGCGACCCGCGCCACGACGGCGGCGGACAGCGCGAACAGCGCGGCCTGCGCGAGGAGCAGCGTCACGGGCGAGGGGAACGCGCGGTAGAAGGGCGCGAGGAGGGCGGTGACGGGGCTGAAGTGGTCGCCGAGGATGTGCGCGCCGGGGCCCTTGAGGTCGGCGATCGGCGCCTGCAGGTGGGCGTAGGCGCGGATCGCCTGCTCGAAGATCCCGAGGTCCCAGGAACGGTTCTCCATCCGGTACCAGCGGAGTACGGAGAGGAGGGCGTACGCGGTGAAGAGTGCGGTTGCGAGGAGGTACGGGTCGTACTGCGGGCGCGGGGCGGAGGGGCGCGCGGCCGGCGTGGGGGTGTCGTCGTGGGGGGTGACGAGGTCGGTGCCGGGCATTGGGCCATGGTCTCAGGGCTCGGCTTCTCCCCCTCCCCGCCCCTTCCCGAAGTCCTCGGCGGACAGCCCCCGGGGGCTGCGCCCCCGACCCCCGCTCAGGCCGGGGCTGCGCCCCGGATTCCGACCCTCGCTCAGGCCGGGGCTTCGCCCCGTTCCCGGTTGTTTTTCGGCTGCCGCGCCGTTGTGGCTGGTCGCGCCGTTCCCCGCGCCCCCACCGGGGCTGCGCCCCGGTCCTCCGTGCCCCCGGCCGTCGCGCCCACGCGGCGGAGCCGCAGATGTCACAGCCCCGCGCCCCTGTAGGGCACCCCAAAATTCAGCCCCAGCTCGCAAAATCCAGCCCCTCCGGCGTTTGAGGAGCGGGGGTTCGGGGGCTGGCCCCCGAGCGGGGTCCGGGGCGGCAGCCCCGGGGGATGGGGGTCTGGGGGCGCAGCCCCCGGAGCTGTCCGCAGGACTTTTGGGGAGGGGCGGGGTGGGGTGGATGCGGCGTACGCTGGAGAACCCCCCGGCCCGTACGACGTGTCGGGCGTCTCGCGTTGCTCGCTTCCCGGACGGAAAACCCCTTCATGAGCCTGCACGGTCTGCTCGACGCGGTCGTCAAGGACGCCGCACTCAACGACGCGGTGAAGGCCGCCGCCGACGGCCACCGTCGGCACGTCGACCTCGTCGGCCCGCCCGCCGCGCGCCCCTTCGCGATCGCCGCCCTCGCCCGCGAGGCGAAGCGGACGGTGCTCGCGGTGACCGCCACAGGCCGCGAGGCCGAGGACCTGGCGGCGGCGCTGCGCTCGCTGCTCGACCCGAGCGGGGTGGTGGAGTACCCGTCGTGGGAGACGCTGCCGCACGAGCGGCTCAGCCCGCGCAGCGACACCGTCGGCCGCCGTCTCGCCGTCCTGCGCCGCCTCGCGCACCCGAGCACGGACGACCCGGAGACCGGCCCGGTCAACGTGGTCGTCGCGCCGGTGCGGTCGGTGCTGCAGCCGCAGGTCAAGGGGCTCGGCGACCTGGAGCCGGTGAGCCTGAAGCAGGGCCAGTCCGTCGACCTGAACGACACGGTGGAGGCGCTCGCGGCCGCCGCGTACGCGCGGGTCGAACTGGTCGAGAAGCGCGGCGAGTTCGCGGTCCGCGGCGGCATCCTCGACGTGTTCCCGCCGACCGAGGAGCACCCTCTCCGGATCGAGTTCTGGGGCGACGACGTCGAGGAGATCCGGTACTTCAAGGTCGCCGACCAGCGGTCCCTGGAGATCGCCGAGCACGGCCTGTGGGCGCCGCCCTGCCGCGAGCTGCTCCTCACCGAGGACGTACGGGAGAAGGCCGCGGCCCTCGCCGAGCAGCACCCGGAGCTGGGTGAGCTGCTCGGGAAGATCGCCGAGGGCATCGCCGTGGAGGGCATGGAGTCGCTGGCTCCGGTCCTGGTGGACGACATGGAGCTGCTGCTCGACGTGCTGCCCGAGCAGGCCATGGCCGTCGTGTGCGACCCGGAGCGGGTGCGGACCCGCGCCGCCGACCTGGTGGCCACGTCGCAGGAGTTCCTGCAGGCCAGCTGGGCGGCGACCGCAGGGGGCGGCGAGGCGCCGATCGACGTGGGCGCGGCCTCGCTGTGGGGGATCGCGGACGTCCGGGACCGGGCCCGTGAACTCGGCATGATGTGGTGGTCCGTCTCGCCGTTCGCCGCCGACGACGCGATGGACGAGGCCGACACCCTGAAGCTCGGCATGCACGCCCCGGAGTCGTACCGCGGCGACACCGCCCGCGCCCTCGCCGACACCAAGGGCTGGCTGGCCGACGGCTGGCGCACGGTCTACGTGACGGAGGGCCACGGCCCCGCGTCCCGTACGGTCGAGGTGCTCGGCGGCGAGGGCATCGCGGCCCGGCTCGACGCGGACCTGGCGGAGATCTCCCCGTCCGTGGTGCACGTGGCCTGCGGCTCGGTCGAGTACGGCTTCGTGGACGAGGCGCTGAAGCTCGCCGTGCTCACCGAGACCGACCTGACCGGGCAGAAGGCCGCGGGCAAGGACGGCCAGCGGATGCCCGCGCGGCGCCGCAAGACCATCGACCCGCTCACCCTGGAGCAGGGCGACTACATCGTGCACGAGCAGCACGGCGTGGGCCGCTACATCGAGATGGTGCAGCGCGTGGTGCAGGGCGCGACCCGCGAGTACCTGGTCGTGGAGTACGCCCCGGCCAAGCGCGGCCAGCCCGGCGACCGGCTCTACATCCCGACCGACCAGCTGGAGCAGATCACCAAGTACGTCGGCGGCGAGGCCCCCACGCTGCACCGGCTCGGCGGCGCCGACTGGACGAAGACGAAGGCGCGCGCGAAGAAGGCCGTCAAGGAGATCGCCGCCGACCTGATCAAGCTGTACTCCGCGCGGATGGCGGCGCCCGGCCACACCTTCGGCCCGGACACGCCCTGGCAGCGCGAGCTGGAGGACGCCTTCCCGTATGCGGAGACCCCGGACCAGCTCACCACGATCGCCGAGGTCAAGGAGGACATGGAGAAGTCGGTCCCGATGGACCGGCTGATCTGCGGCGACGTCGGTTACGGCAAGACGGAGATCGCGGTGCGCGCCGCGTTCAAGGCGGTGCAGGACGGCAAGCAGGTCGCGGTGCTCGTCCCGACGACGCTGCTCGTGCAGCAGCACTTCGGCACGTTCACCGAGCGGTACGGCCAATTCCCCGTCAACGTACGGGCGTTGAGCCGCTTCCAGACGGACACCGAGTCGAAGGCGACCCTGGAGGGGCTCAAGGACGGCGCAGTCGACATCGTCATCGGCACGCACCGCCTGTTCTCCTCCGAGACCAAGTTCAAGGACCTGGGCCTGGTCATCGTCGACGAGGAGCAGCGCTTCGGCGTCGAGCACAAGGAGCAGCTGAAGAAGCTCCGCGCCAACGTCGACGTCCTGACGATGTCCGCGACGCCCATCCCCCGTACGCTCGAAATGGCGGTCACCGGCATCCGCGAGATGTCCACGATCACCACCCCGCCCGAGGAGCGGCACCCGGTCCTGACCTTCGTCGGGCCGTACGAGGAGAAGCAGATCGGCGCGGCCGTCCGGCGTGAACTCCTGCGCGAGGGCCAGGTCTTCTACATCCACAACCGTGTCGAGTCCATCGACCGCGCGGCGGCCCGGCTCAGGGACATCGTCCCGGAGGCGCGCATCGCGACCGCGCACGGCCAGATGTCCGAACAGGCCCTGGAACAAGTGGTGGTGGACTTCTGGGAGAAGAAGTTCGACGTGCTCGTCTCGACCACGATCGTCGAGTCCGGCATCGACATCTCCAACGCCAACACCCTGATCGTGGAGCGCGGCGACAACTTCGGCCTCTCGCAGCTGCACCAGCTGCGCGGCCGTGTGGGACGAGGAAGGGAACGGGGATACGCGTACTTCCTGTACCCGCCGGAGAAGCCGCTGACCGAGACCGCGCACGAACGCCTCGCGACGATCGCCCAGCACACCGAGATGGGCGCGGGCATGTACGTCGCGATGAAGGACCTGGAGATCCGCGGCGCGGGCAACCTGCTCGGCGGCGAGCAGTCCGGGCACATCGCGGGCGTCGGCTTCGACCTGTACGTCCGCATGGTCGGCGAGGCCGTGGCGGACTACCGGGCATCCCTTGAGGGGGGCGTCGAGGAGGAGCCGCCGCTTGAGGTCAAGATCGAGCTCCCGGTCGACGCGCACGTCCCGCACGACTACGCCCCCGGCGAGCGCCTGCGCCTGCAGGCCTACCGCGCCATCGCCTCGGCCAACTCCGAGGAGGACATCGCGGCGGTACGCGAGGAACTCGTCGACCGCTACGGCAAGTTGCCGGAGCCCGTGGAGAACCTGCTGCTCGTGGCGGGCCTCAGGATGCTGGCGCGGGCCTGCGGCGTCGGCGAGATCGTGCTGCAGGGCAACAACATCCGCTTTGCGCCGGTGGAGTTGAGGGAGTCGCAGGAGCTGCGCCTCAAGCGGCTCTACCCGGGCACGGTGATCAAGCCGACCGGGCAGCAGCTGCTCGTGCCCCGGCCGAAGACCGCGAAGGTCGGCGGGAAGCCGGTGGTCGGACGGGAGCTGCTGGCCTGGGTCGGGGAGTTCCTCACGACGATCCTCGGCTCGTAACGGCCCGTTCGGTCCCGTTGCTCAGGCCACCGGTCGGACGCGTCCGCCGGTGGCCTGCCGCAGTTGTGCGGCGAGCCGGTCGCGTACGGCGGTCTGCGCGGCGATCCGCCGGTCGATCACCGCGAGCCGGTCGAGGACGACCCGGAGCCCCTCGCCGGACGGCTTCGTGGCCGCGATGTCCCCGTCCAGGCAGGGCAGGAACACCCGGACGTCGTCGAGGGTGAGCCCCGCGTCGAGCAGGAACCGGATGTTGCGGACGCGTACGACGGCACGCTCCGCTTCGTACACCCGGTAGCCGTTGGGGGTGCGCGCGGAGTCGAGGAGGCCGGCCTCCTCGTAGTGCCGCAGGGCGCGCGGCGATGCTCCGGTCGCCTCCGCCAACTGCCCGATCCGCACCGCTGCCGCCCCCTCCGGTCTCTTCGGTCTCTTCGGTCATGTGACGACCGCTCCGCCGTCCACCGGAAGGATGACACCGGTGATGAACGAGGCGCCAGGCGACGCGAGCCGGGTGATCGCCCAGGCGACCTCCTCGGGCCGGCCCACCCGCCCCATCGGGGTGTGCGCCAACTGCCAGGCGCGGACGGCCTGTCGCTGCTCGGGCGTGAGACCGGAGTGCTCGCCGATGGGCGTGTCCACCGCGCCGGGCGCGACGGCGGCGACGCGGATGCCGCGCGGCGCGAGGTCGACGGCCCAGCTGCGGGTGAGGAGTTCGAGCGCGGACTTCGTGGCGGGGTAGAGCGAGTTGCCGGGCCAGCCGCGCTGGCCCACGGACGTGGTGACGTTCACGATCACGCCCCGGCTCTCGGCGAGCGCGTCGAGCGCGGCCTGGGCGAGCAGGACGGGGGCGACGAGGTTGGTGCCGAGCTGCAGGTCGATCACGTCGCGGGTGTACGTGCCGAGCTGTGCGCTGCGGACGACGCCCGCGTTGTTGACCAGGACGTCCAGGCGGCCGTGGGCGTCGAGGACGGTACGGACGATCTGCTCGGGGCCGCCGTCGGCGGTGACGTCGGCGACCAGCGGGGTGATCGCGCCCTCGCGCCCGGAGGCGGTCTCGGCCAGGGGCTCGGCCCGCCGCCCCACGGCGACGACCTGCTCCCCCTCGGCGGCGAAGGCGCGGGCGGTGGCGCGGCCGATGCCGGTGCCGGCGCCGGTGACGAGGACGACTCGGGGGGTGTGCTGCTGTTCGGAGGTCATACGGAGAGCGTCGGACCCTCACGCCAGCGGCAAGGTCAAGCGCGGGTCCAAGCGCGAGCTCAGGCTTCCTCCGGCGTGCAGGCCTGGGCGACCGAGAGGCTGTTCTCGTAGAGGTGGTGCCGGGTGACCCGGCCGTCCTGCACGGTCAGGCGGAGCGCGAAGGGCCCCTCGAAGGACTTGCCGGTGGCGCTGACCGTCCCGGAGAGGTGGCCGAAGAGCACGGCGTCGTGGCCGTCGACGAGGAAGGTGTCGACGGACGCGCGGGAGTCCTCGGCGACCGTGTACGCGGCCAACTCCGCGGCCTGTGCGGCGCATTCGGCACCGGTGGTGCGCGGGCGGATCCAGGGGGCGACGGGGTTCTCGGCGAGGAGCCAGTCGACGTCGTCGGCGAAGAGCTCGACCATCCGCTCGGTGTCCCCGGCGATCCGGGCGGCGAGGAACTCCTGGACGGTGGCGCGGGTGGCGGCGGCGATGTCGGTCATGGGGGCCTCCTCCTGCCTGGCGGGCGTCACTGGCGCCGCCGGCGTGGTTGTCGTCGTGATGCGACCGATCCTGCCGGGGCGGGGGCGGCCGGTCGATTACCCGAGAGGTAAGACCGCCGAGGGCACGGGGGGCGGCCCTCAACTCCCCTGGAACAACAGCCCCGTGAGGTCCCGGAAGACCTCCTCCGGGTCCCGCCCCGCCAGCGGCTCCTCCAGGTTCCGGCCGAGCAGCAGCGTCGCGAAGCCGTGCGCGAGCGACCAGGCGGCGACGCCCGCGAGCCCCGCGTCCTCGCCGCGCTCCGAGACCGCCAAGTCCCCGGCCCCCGCGCGCAGTTGCTCGCCCGCGCGGGTCCGGGCCGCGAGCAGCTCCGGGTCGTCGGTGCGCAGCAGCTCCGGCGCGAACATCACCTGGAAGTGCGCCGGGTGCTCGCGGCAGAACCGCACGTAGCGCACCCCCCGTTCGCGCAGCTCGGGCGCTTCGGCGAGGGCGTCGGCGAGCAGCCCGTACCCCTCGGCGGCGATGGCGGTGAGCAGGCCCGCGCGGTCCTTGAAGTGGTGGGCGGGCGCGGCGTGCGAGACGCCCGCGCGCCGCGCCAGATCGCGCAGGCTCAGGCCGGCCGGACCGGAGTCGCGGATCACGTCGAGGGCGGCGGTCAGGACGGCGCGGCGCAGATCGCCGTGGTGGTACGCGCGCTGGCTGGTCATGGTCAGCAGCGTACGCCCAATCTAGGCATTGACAAGTTTGCGTACGGAGAGCAATCTAGGCAGTGTCAAGTTCGTACGGTCGCCGCGCACACGTCACCCCAGGAGGGCGTCATGCCGAACCAGGACCCGAGCCCGAGCCCCGAAGCCCCGTCGACCGGCCGGGCGCAGGCCGTCGAGCCCGCCCGCGTACGGCAGCTGTGGCATCTGCTCGAACCGCTGCACGCCGTCGTCTACTACGCGCCCGAGGCCTTCGAGGAGGCCGCCGGGCTCGGCTTCGCCGTCGACGAGCGCTGGCCCAGCTACTTCGCCTGGCGCGCGGCCCCGCTGGGGCACGCCGGGGCCGTCGGCCGGGAGCGGGTGACGGAGACGTTCTACAGCTTCAGCCCGGACATGGTCGGCCGGTACGTCCCCGCCGCCTGGGACGTCGCTGAGCCCGCCGCCGTCCTCGCCGCCCGGCGGCGCGCAGTGGACCGCGCCTACCGGTCGATCCTCGGCGACCGGGTCGCGGGGCCCGAGCTCGCCGAGGCCGCGACCCTCGCCCGCCGCGCCGCAGAGGCCGCCGGGGACCTGGCCGACCGCCCGCTCGCCGCCGCCAACGCCGCGCTGCCCTGGCCCGACGAGCCGCACCAGGTGCTGTGGCAGGCGGCGACCGTGCTGCGCGAACACCGCGGCGACGGACATCTGATCGCGCTCCGGGCGGCGGACCTCGACCCGGTCGAGTCGCTCGTGTCGTTCGCGGCCGTCGGCGCCGCCGCGCCCGAGACCTTCGCCAGTCGCGGCTGGACCGGGAAGGAGTGGGCGGCAGCAGGCCAACGTCTCCTGGAACGCGGCCTGTTGGACGCAGGCGGCACGGCCACCGACGCCGGCCGCGCCCTGCGCGCCGAGGTCGAGGACCGTACCGACGAGCTGGCCGCGGGGCCCTGGCGCGCGCTCGGCGCCCACGACGCCGACCGGCTCGCCGACCTCCTCGGCGACCCCTGGGTGACGGTCCTCGGCTCCGGCCTGCTGCCCGGCGAGAACACCCTCGGGATCGGCCGGATCTGACGGTGCCCGACCGGTACCGTCGGGCACGTTCGATCATCGACGAACGCGGGAGGGGAACGGCATGACGTCGCTCGGATCGGTAGTGGGGCTGTCCAGGTTTCCGGTGAAGTCCATGCGCGGCGAGGACCGCGACCGCCTGGACCTCGACGCCGGCGGAGTCGTCGGCGACCGGCTGTGGGCGCTGCGGCACGCGGACGGCAAGCTCGGCAGCGGCAAGAACAGCCGCAGGTTCCGCAAGGCCCCCTGGCTGATCGACTGCGCGGCCGCGTACGACGACACCGCCGACACCGTCTCCGTACAGCTGCCGGACGGCGCCCGCGTCACGCCCGGAGACCCGCGGCTCGCCGAACTCTGCGGGCCCGGGGCCGAGTTGGTGCGCGAGGAGCCGGACGCGCAGCCGCCCGGACACCAGGACCAGGCCCCGGTTTCGCTCGTCGGCACGGCATCGCTGCGCGCGCTCGGCCGCCTCCTCGGGGGCGACGTCCCCGCCGACATCCGCAGGTTCCGCAAGAACATCGTGGTCGACACCGCAGGCGACGAACCCTGGGCCGAGGAAGGCTGGATCGGCCGCGAGCTGCGGATCGGCGGCGCCCTGCTGCGGATCACCGAACGCGTCCCGCGCTGCGTCATGACGACCCTGCCGCAGCCCGGACTGCCCGCCGACGGTCGCGTCCTGAAGACCCTCGCCGACACCCGCGACCTGTGCTTCGGGGTGTACGCCGAGGTCGTCGCCCCCGGCGCGATCGCACTCGGCGACCAGGTCACAGGCCCCTGAAAAATCAATATCGGAGCGGCCGAACTCCCCGCTACGGTGCGCCGCATGACCGCCGAACAGCCCCGACCCGCACCGCAGCCGACCGTCAGTACCCTCGCCGAACGGCCCGAACTCACCGAGGCCTTCTGGGCGTTGGGCGACGCCTGGCCGCGGTTCGTCACCGAGGACCCGGTCGGCTGGATCCTCTGGGGCCGCATCGTCGCCGAACTGCCCGAGCACGTCCTGGTCGCCACCGACGAGCGTGGCGAACTCGTCGCCCGCGCCCTCAGCGTGCCCTTCGCCCTCGGCGCGCAGGGCCGCGGCGCCCTGCCCGACGGCGGCTGGGACCGCGTCCTGATGTGGGCGTTCTCCGACCGCAGGCACGGCGTCGCGCCCGACACTGTCAGCGCCGTCGAGATCACCGTCGCCCCCGGCGCCCAGGGCGGCGGCCTCTCGTACGCGATGCTCGACGCGATGCGGACCAGGACCCGCGCGCTCGGCTTCGGCACGCTCGTCGCACCGGTCCGGCCGAGCGCCAAGCACCTCGAACCGCACACGCCCATCGAGGAGTACGCGCGCCGCGTGCGCCCCGACGGGCTGCCGCACGACCCCTGGCTGCGCGTGCACGCCCGCGCCGGCGGCGTCGTCGAGTCCGTGGCCCGCACCTCCATGACCGTCTCCGGCACCCTGGAGGAGTGGCGGACCTGGACGGGACTGCCCTTCGACGAGCCCGGCCCGGTCGAGGTGGACCGCGCGCTCGTGCCGGTGCACTGCGAGCCCGAGCAGGGGTACGCCGTGTACGTCGAGCCCAACGTGTGGGTGCGGCACACCCTTTGAGCACCCGCGCCTGCTTTGCACGGACGCGCCTGCTTTGAGCGCGCACGCCTGCGCAACTCAGGTCCCACTGTCGGCTCCGGGGGCTACTCTCGACCTTGACACGCCCGTTCGGTTTCCAGGAGTAGCCCCCATGCACGGCCACGGCTATGCACCGCCGCCACAGCGCCCCTCGTCCGCGCAGCTCGTCGGGTTGCGCGTGCTCTTCGTGACGCTCGCGCTGATCTCCTGCGGCTTCCTCTCCTGGGTTCCGCTGCTCCGCCTCGCCATCGTCACGCGCGCCGTGCGGGACTGGGTGCTGTTCGCCGCGTCGGGCTTCGTCGTCATCGCCTCCCTGATGCTGATCGGCAGCGAACCGACGGACGACCTCGACACGTTCCAGGAGAACCTCGGCCTCTTCGGCCTCCTCGGCGGCGCCATGGCCGCCGTCGCGTACTACCTCTTCGCGGAGATCCGCCACTTCGCCAAGCAGCCGTACGCCGCCCCGTACGCACGGCCCCAGGGCCCGCCCGGCCCGCACACCCCCGGCCCGCAGGCCCCGCACCTCGCGCCCCCGCCCGCGTACGGCTACCCGGCACAGCCGGGACCCGCCCAGCAGGTCACCCGGCCCACCGGCATGCCGCAGCCCGGACCCCAGGCGCACGGCGGCCCGCAGCACCCCGGACCCGCCCGCATCGACCAGGTCCGCGCCGAACTCGACGAGCTGAGCAGCCTGTTGCGCCAGGACGGCACGCGGCCGCCCGGTGCGGGAGACGGGCGGGCCGAGGGCGAGACCCGGTGACCGGACGCCTCATCTCCGGCCGGTACGAACTCGCCCAGCAGATCGGCCAGGGCGGCATGGGCCAGGTCTGGACGGCGTACGACCAGCGGCTCGACCGCCGCGTCGCCGTCAAGCTGCTCCGCCCCGACCGCGTCGCCGGGCAGGAGTCCGAGGAGCTGCGCCGCCGCTTCGTCCGCGAGTGCCGCGTCACCGCCCAGGTCGACCACCCCGGCCTCGTCACCGTCCACGACGCGGGCAACGACGGGGACGACCTCTTCCTCGTCATGCAGCACGTCGACGGCACCGACCTCGCCGAGCACATCGCGCAGCATACGCCCTACCCGTGGCAGTGGGCCGTCGCCGTCGCCGCCCAACTCTGCGCCGTGCTCTGCGCGGTGCACGCCGTGCCGATCGTGCACCGCGACCTCAAGCCGCGGAACGTGATGGTGAAACCGGACGGCGCCCTCACCGTCCTCGACCTCGGCGTCGCCTCCGTCATGGACACCGACACCACCCGCCTCACCCACACCGGCATGCCCGTCGGCAGCCCGGCGTACATGGCCCCCGAGCAGGCCATGGGCGGCGCCGTCGGCCCCTACACCGACCTGTACGCCCTCGGCATCCTGCTCTACGAACTCCTCAGCGGGAACGTCCCGTTCGACGGCGCCACCGTCCTCGGCGTCCTCCACAGCCACCTCTACGAAGCGCCGATCCCCGTCCGCAGCAAGCGCCCCGAGATCCCCGAGCCGCTCGAAAAGCTCGTGATGCGGCTGCTCGCCAAGGAACCCAAGGAGCGCCCGGACTCCGCGCAGGAAGTCTTCGACGAGCTCGCCCCGCTCCTGCCCGCCCGCGGCGCCCCCACCGGCATGCTCGACCCCACCCGCCCCTTCCTGCGCCCCGGCGCCCCCTGGCCGGACCGCGCCGGCGCCCCCACGCCCGTACCGGCCCCGCCGCGCCCCGCCGAGCCGCCCTCCGCCACCGGCACCTCGCAGATCGCCCGCGCCGTGGACGACGTGAAGCGCCTCCTCGGCGAGGGCCGCGTCACCCAGGCCGTCGACCTGCTCGGCGCGATCCTGCCCACCGCCGAGGCCCAGCACGGCCCCCGCTCCACCGTCGTGCGCTCCCTGCGCAAGCAGTACGCGGCCACGCTCATGGACGACGGCCAGTTCCGCAGAGCCCTGCCCGAGCTGCGCCGCCTCGCCGACGAGCGCAGCGCAGAGGCCGGCCAGGCCGACCCGGCCTCGCTGCAGTTCCGGTACGAGGTCGCGCAGTGCCTGGAGCAGCTCGGCGAACCGGCCGCGGCGCTCGCCGAGTACCGCGCGCTGCTGCCGTTCTACGAGAACCAGTACGTGGCGAGCACCGTCGGTAACCCCGGCACGGCCCTCGAACTGCGCCGCCGCATCGGCCAGTTGCTGCTCGCCCTCGGCGACCGCGCGGGCGCCCACGACACCCTGGCCCGCCTCCTTTACGACGCGGAGCGGCTGCACGGCCCCGGCCATCCGCTGCCCGGCGAGATCCGCCGCACCCTGCACTGGCTGGGACAGGTCCGTCGCTGAGCCCGCGGCGGGCGGGCGGGGCGTGCCCGTAACTCCCCCCGAATCGTTGGTCGAATCAGTGGCCGAACACCCGGCCACTGCCTAACATCGATCTCCGCAAGGCCCTTGTGCAAAGACGCACAAGCTCCGTCTCGCCGCCGGGAGGCTCCTTTGCACCGCCGCCGTCGCACCGCGCTCGCCCTCTCCGCCGCGCTCATCGCCGCGGCCCCGCTCCTGACCGCCTGCGGCGACGCGGCACATCCCGGCGCCGCCGCCGTCGTCGGAGGCGAGCGCATCACGGTCGCGCAACTCCAGTCCCGCGTACAGGAAGTGCGGGCGGCGCAGCAGTCGGCCACCGAACAGTCCGGGCAGTACGCGCAGGCCGTGGAGAAGACCGGCGGCCTCACCCGCGACACCCTGCAGTCCCTGGTCCTCGACCGCGTCCTGCACCGCGCGGCCACCGACGCGGGCGTGCACGTCAGCCGCAAGGAGGTGCAGGGGCTGCGCGGCAACCTGGAGAAGCAGGCGGGCGGGGCGAAGGCCCTCGAGATGGGGTGGCTGCAGCAGTACAACATCCCGGCGTCCCGGATCGACGACAGCCTCCGCACGGAGATCGAGGCCCAGAAGCTCTACGGCGAGCTGGGCGCCGACCCGAACACGGCCCAGGGCCAGGCCAGGTTCTGGAAGGCCCTCTCGAAGGCGTCCGAGTCCTTGGACATCAACCTCAATCCGCGGTACGGGGCGTGGGACGTGGAGAAAAGCCGCCGCACGGACGTGAAGCCCCCGTGGGTACGCGAAGCGCCGGCCCCGAAGCAACAGGCGTAACTCTCCCCACCCCGCCCCTTCCCGAAAGTCCTGCGGACACCTCCGGGGGCCAGCCCCCGGACCCCCGCTCCTCAAACGCCGGAGGGGCTGAATTCTGGGGCTGATGCGGACCCGTCAGGAGCGCGGGGAACTGCGCGCTCAGCCACGACGAAGCAGGCAGTCGAACGACGGCCGGGGTCCGGGGCGGAGCCCCGGTTCTGTCTGGGGGCGCGGGGAACTGCGCGCTCAGCCACGACGAAGCGGCAGTCGAACGACGGCGGGGGCTCGGGGCGGAGCCCCGGTTCTGTCTGGGGGCGCGGGGAACTGCGCGAGTGGCCACCGACGAAGCCGCAGTCGAAGGACGGCCGAGGTCCGGGGCGGAGCCCCGGTAGGGGGGGGCGGGGGCGCGGCCCCCGAAGGCGCGGCAGAAGCCCGTCCGCGTGGACGCGTTAGGTTCGAGGGGTGAACGCAGAACCCCTCGCCCCCGGCCGCATCGTCCTCCTGACGACCTCCCACCGCGTAGCCCCCGGCCTCCTCTCCTGGCCCGCCTGGAACGAACTGCACCAAGCGGACAGCGTCCTGTGCGCGGACCCGGACCACCCCCAGCTCCCGTACCTCCGGGAAGCCGGCGTCATCGTCCAGGAGAGCGCCCCCACCGCCGAGGAACTGGTCGAGGTCTGCCGGGGCGACCGTACGGTCGTGGTGGTCGCCACCGGCGAGGGCGAGCCCCGCCTCACCGACGGCCTCGCCCGCCTCGCCGGCTCGGGCCGCCACACGATGCCGGACCTGGAGCTGCTGCCCGCCTCGTACGACCTGCCCGGCGCCCGCCTTCTCGACCTCGTGCAGGTCATGGACCGGATCCGCGTCGAATGCCCCTGGTCCTCGCAGCAGACCCACAAGGGCCTCGCGAAGTACGGCATCGAGGAGGCGTACGAACTCGTCGAGGCCATCGAGGACGGCGACCGCACCGAACTGCGCGAGGAGCTCGGCGACGTACTGCTGCAGGTCGTCTTCCACTCCCGGATCGCCGAGGAGCACGAGGACGAGCCGTTCTCCATCGACGACGTGGCCGGCACGATCGTCACGAAGCTGATCCACCGCCACCCGCACGTCTTCGGCGACGACACCGCCGAGACCCCCGAGGACGTCAAGGCGCACTGGCTGCGCACCAAGGCCGAGGAGAAGCAGCGGGACTCGGTGACCGACGGGGTCCCGCTCGGCCAGCCCGGCCTCGCGCTCGCCGCGAAGCTCGCGTCCCGTACGCGTACGGCGGGACTGGACGTGCGGCTGCCCGCGGGCGAGGGCGTCGGGTACGAGCTGCTCGCCCTCGCCGTGCGCGCCGAGGCCGCCGGCACCGACCCGGAGGCCGCCCTGCGCGCCGCCGCCCGCGCCTACCGCGACGCGATCCGTGCGGCGGAGGGCCAGGCATGACCGGTACGACGACGGACGGCGGCGGCTGCCCCCACAGCGCCGCCGAAGGACCCCAACCCCCGCTGTTCACCTGGGAGTTCGCCAGCGACCCGTACCCGGCGTACGCCTGGCTGCGCGAGCACGCGCCGGTGCACAGGACCCGGCTGCCGAGCGGCGTCGAGGCCTGGCTCGTCACGCGGTACGCGGACGCCCGGCAGGCCCTGGCCGACCAGCGGCTCAGCAAGAACCCGGAGCACCACGACGAGCCCTCGCACGCCAAGGGCAAGACGGGCATTCCGGGCGAGCGCAAGGCCGAGCTGATGACGCATCTGCTCAACATCGACCCGCCGGACCACACCCGCCTCCGCCGCCTGGTGTCGAAGGCGTTCACCCCGCGCCGCGTCGCCCAGTTCGCGCCGCGCGTGCAGGAGTTGACCGACCAGCTGATCGACCGGTTCGTCGCGAAGGGCGAGGCCGACCTCATCCACGAGTTCGCCTTCCCGCTGCCCATCTACGCGATCTGCGACCTGCTCGGCGTCCCCCGCGAGGACCAGGACGACTTCCGCGACTGGGCGGGCATGATGATCCGGCACGGCGGCGGCCCGCGCGGCGGCGTCGCCCGCTCGGTGAAGAAGATGCGCGGCTACCTCGCCGAACTCATCCACCGCAAACGCCTCGAACCGGGCGACGACCTGATCTCCGGCCTCATCAAGGCCTCCGACCACGGCGAGCACCTCACCGAGAACGAGGCCGCTGCGATGGCCTTCATCCTGCTCTTCGCCGGCTTCGAGACCACGGTCAACCTCATCGGCAACGGCACGTACCAGCTGCTCCGCAACCCCGGCGAGCGCGAGCGGCTGCAGCGGTCCCTGGCCGCGGGGGAGACGGGCCTCCTGGAGACCGGCGTCGAGGAACTCCTGCGCCACGACGGCCCGGTGGAGCTCGCCACCTGGCGCTTCGCCACCGAGCCCCTCACCATCGGCGGCCAGGAGATCGCCTCGGGCGACCCGGTCCTCGTCGTCCTCGCCGCCGCCGACCGCGACCCGGAGCGCTTCGCCGACCCCGACACCCTCGACCTCTCCCGCCGCGACAACCAGCACCTCGGATACGGGCACGGCATCCACTACTGCCTGGGCGCGCCGCTCGCCCGCCTGGAGGGGCAGACGGCCATCGCGACGCTGCTCCGCCGCCTTCCCGACCTGCGACTCGCGGCGGAACCTGACGATTTGCGCTGGCGCGGCGGCCTCATCATGCGCGGACTGCGCACGCTGCCGGTGGAGTTCACGGCCCGCTGACGGACCGGTGCCGCACCGGTGCCGTGCGGGGCGCCCCGACGGACTTTCTGACGGGGCGTCAAGACTGTGACTTTCACGTGATCTGCGCTGTATCGGGTTGTGACAAGCGTTCGACTGTCGCTACGTTTCACCCTCGGCTCAGACGCCACGCCTGTCAGACGCCACGCCTGTTGTCGCGCGAAAGGGAATCGCATGCTCTCCGGGAACGGCCGTCATCGACGCCCCCGTCAGGTCCCGGCCCTCGTGGTCGCGGCTGGAGTGACCGGATCGGCCATCGCCATCCCGCTGCTCGGCGCGACCGGCGCCAGTGCCGCGGACGCCACCGTCGACGCCAACACCTGGGACCGCCTCGCCGACTGTGAGAGCGGCGGCGTGTGGAGCGCCGACACGGGCAACGGGTACTACGGCGGGCTGCAGTTGACCCAGGACGTCTGGGAGGCCCACGGCGGCCTGGAGTACGCGCCGACGGCCGACCTGGCCAGCCGCGCCCAGCAGATCGCCGTCGCGGAGAAGGTGCTCGCCGAACAGGGGCCGATCGTCGCCTGGCCCACGTGTGGCCTGGTCGCCGGCTTCCCGGTCATCGAGCCGGCGGACCCGGCGGGCGACCCGGAGGCCGACCCGTCCCAGCCGTCCGACGGCCCGAGCGAGGAGCCCACGGACCAGCCCGCAGACGAGCCTTCCGGTCAACCCGCCGACGAGCCCTCGGCCGAGGACCCCGCCGACACCTCCGTCGATGAGCCCACCGACACTCCCTCCGATACCCCCACCGACACCCCGTCAGGTGACGCATCGGGCGAATCGGGCGACAAGGGTGACGAAGTGAACCACGGCGACGGCTCGGGCGAAACGGGCGACTCCGGCCAGAACGGCTCGGGTAAGCACCGCGGCGAGCCCGCCCCCGAGTCCCCGGAGAGTGACCGCGACTCCAACTCCTCGGGCCGGCACGCCTCGCGCGGCGACGGCCCCCGCGGCGACGCCGAAGGCTCGTACACGGTCCGGCTCGGCGACAGCCTCTCGGTGATCGCCGACGCCCGTGGCGTCGACGGCGGTTGGCCGGCTCTGTACGAGGCCAACGAGGACGCGATCGGTGGCGACCCGGACCTCATCCTGCCTGGCCAGCGACTCGTGCTCGGCGACTGACGCGGCAACAGGCGCGGCAACAGGCGCGGGAACGAGCAGGGGGAAACTGGGCGGAATCCGGCGGTAGTTCGCTGCTGAATGTCCGTTATAAAGACACTTCACCCGTGGTGAGAGATGAGTCTCATCAGCCCTGATCGGCTTGGTATTTCCCGCGGCCGCACGGCTACGGTCGTCACCGCTCGCCACTGGCGGGCCCCGATGGCCGTCACGCCGAATCCTGCCGGCGGCCCTTGGGAACAGTCGTCGCGTAAAGCGCCGTAGGCAGGAGCGGGGGACCCAAGGTTTGCGCCGGGCCCGGCCGCGCGAGCTCCACGAGGAGCCCGCAGCGGCCACGGGACCGGCTTGGGGTGAAGTCGCCGTGTACGTCCGGAATTTCGGGCGTACGAAGAGGCGGCCGGGCAACTCACACGGCCCGAACCCGACAGCTCACCTCGCAGGCGTCGGTGAGGGGATTACTCCATGCTGTTCTCCGGCAAGGGCAAGCACCGTCGTCTGACCAAGGCCGAGAAGGCCACCCGCGTCCTCGCGTTCGCCGGTGTCGCCGGCGCCGCGGTCGCGGCTCCGCTGGCCACCGCGGGCTCCGCCTCCGCCGCCACCGGCTCCGAGTGGGACGCCGTCGCCCAGTGCGAGGCCGGCGGCAACTGGTCCATCAACACCGGCAACGGCTACTACGGCGGCCTGCAGTTCTCCTCCTCCACCTGGAGCGCCTACGGCGGCACGCAGTACGCGGCCACCGCCGACCAGGCCACCAAGGAGCAGCAGATAGCGATCGGCGAGAAGGTCCTCGCCGGACAGGGCAAGGGCGCCTGGCCGAACTGCGGCACCGGCCTCTCCAACACCGCCTACGACGGCGGCGGTTCGGCCGAGCAGCCCGCCGAGCAGGCCCCGCAGCAGCAGGCCGCCCCCGAGCAGGAGCGCCAGGCCGAGCAGCCCGCGTCCCGCTCGCAGGAGCGCGCCCCGCAGAAGACCGTCGAGACCCCGACCGGCAAGAAGGTCAAGAAGGGCGACGGCGAGTACAAGGTGAAGAAGGACGACACCCTCTCGTCCATCGCCGAGAAGCACGACGTCAAGGGCGGCTGGAAGAAGCTCTTCGAGCTGAACAAGGACATCGTCGACGACGCCGACTTCATCTTCCCGGGCCAGCAGCTGCACCTGAAGTAAGCAGCGGTACGCGCGGCACACGGCCGGGGCGGAACCAGTACATCCCCCCACCAACCGCCCCCGGCCGCCCCGCCGCTGCCCCCCAACTCCCCGCCCCGGCGCGCATTCCCCCGTTCGCGCCGGGGCGGGGTCATGCCCGAACGAGCGGGCCTGCGCACATCGCGGATACCGCTCGGTAGTGTTGTTGTTCTTTGCCCCTCAATGAGCGTCTTCGAGTCTCTTTTCGTCCCAGCGGGCGGGCGGCCGGGTGGCTCAGCTTCCGCAGGCGGCTAGGCTCAGGAGACGCAAGGCAAAGCATGGTCGGCCGCAACGACGCGGTCCGCATGCAAGCACAGCTATGCGTCACATCCCAGAAGGAGATGCTCGTGCCGTCCATCGACGTCGTCGTAGCCCGGGAAATCCTGGACTCCCGAGGCAACCCCACGGTCGAGGTCGAGGTCGGCCTCGACGACGGCAGCACGGGTCGTGCTGCTGTTCCGTCCGGCGCCTCCACCGGCGCCTTCGAGGCCATCGAACTCCGTGACGGTGACCCGAACCGTTACCAGGGCAAGGGTGTCGAGAAGGCCGTCCTCGCGGTCATCGAGCAGATCGGCCCGGAGCTGGTCGGCTACGACGCCACCGAGCAGCGCCTGATCGACCAGGCCATGTTCGACCTGGACGCCACCGACAACAAGGGCTCGCTCGGCGCCAACGCCATCCTCGGCGTCTCCCTCGCCGTCGCCCACGCCGCCTCCGAGGCCAGCGACCTGCCGCTGTTCCGCTACCTCGGCGGTCCGAACGCGCACCTGCTGCCCGTCCCGATGATGAACATCCTGAACGGTGGGTCGCACGCCGACTCCAACGTCGACATCCAGGAGTTCATGATCGCCCCGATCGGCGCGGAGTCCTTCTCCGAGGCGCTGCGCTGGGGCACCGAGGTCTACCACACGCTGAAGAAGGTCCTGAAGAGCAAGGGCCTGGCCACCGGCCTCGGCGACGAGGGCGGCTTCGCCCCGAACCTCGGCTCCAACCGCGAGGCCCTCGACCTCATCCTCGAGGCCATCAAGGAAGCCGGTTACGTCCCCGGCCAGCAGATCGCCCTCGCCCTCGACGTCGCCGCCTCCGAGTTCTACAAGGACGGCAAGTACAACTTCGAGGGCAAGGACCGCTCCGCCGCCGAGATGACCGAGTACTACGAGGAGCTCGTCTCCGCGTACCCGCTCGTGTCCATCGAGGACCCGCTGTTCGAGGACGACTGGGCCGGCTGGAACGTCATCACCGAGAAGCTCGGCTCCAAGGTGCAGCTGGTGGGCGACGACCTGTTCGTCACCAACCCGGAGCGCCTGGCCCGCGGCATCGAGGAGAACTCGGCGAACGCCCTGCTCGTGAAGGTGAACCAGATCGGTTCGCTGACCGAGACCCTGGACGCCGTCGAGCTGGCCCAGCGCAACGGCTTCAAGTGCATGATGTCGCACCGCTCCGGTGAGACCGAGGACGTCACCATCGCCGACCTCGCCGTCGCCACCAACTGCGGCCAGATCAAGACCGGCGCCCCGGCCCGCTCCGAGCGCGTCGCCAAGTACAACCAGCTGCTCCGCATCGAGGAGATCCTCGACGACGCGGCGGTCTACGCCGGCCGCTCGGCCTTCCCCCGCTTCAAGGGCTGAACCGAGCAGCTGAGCTGAGTCAGTAGTTACGTACGTCCCCGCACCCGGTCCCGTACCGTGTGCGGGGACGTACGTGCGTGTGAACGGGAGGCGGGGACATGGCCGTGAAGGAGAAGGACCGGTTCTCCACCGCGACCAGGATCCGGTTGCTCGGCGAGCAGACGGCCGCCCGGGTCTACCGCTCCCAGACCAAACGGCAGGCCCGCCGCTCCCGCCTCACCGGCCGTGCGGCGCTGCTCGCCCTCGTCCTGTGCTCGCTGATCGTGGCCCTCGCGTACCCGATGCGGCAGTGGGTCGCGCAGCGCGCGGACATCGCCGAGCAGGAGCAGAAGCTGGCCGAGGCCCGCGAGCAGACCGAGAAGCTCAAGGACGCCAAGGCGCGCTGGCGCGACCCGGCGTTCGTGGAGCGCCAGGCCCGCGAGCGGCTGCACATGGTGCTGCCTGGCGAGACCGGGTACACGGTGGTCGACCCGAGCGGCGGCCGCGTGCGCCCCACCGAGCCGGGAGCGGCCGACCGCGCCTGGTACAGCAACCTCTTCGACGGCGTCGACAAGGCGGACCGCCGCGGCGCCGAGGACGACCACTGACCCCCTCTTCCCCTTTCTTCTCTTCTTTCTTCGACCCTCACCGAGAGACACGAGCAACCGGCATGGAAACGCCCCCGCCCTCCACCCCGCGCACCGAGCCGACCGACGCGGACGTCGCGGCCTTCAAGCAGCAGCTCGGCCGCCCGCCGCGCGGCCTGCGGGCCATCGCCCACCGCTGCCCGTGCGGCCAGCCCGACGTGGTGGAGACGGCGCCGCGACTGCCCGACGGCACGCCCTTCCCGACGCTGTACTACCTGACGTGCCCGAAGGCCGCCTCGGCGATCGGCACCCTGGAGGCCAACGGCGTCATGAAGGAGATGACGGAGCGGCTCGCCACGGACCCGGAGCTCGCCGCCGCTTACCGCGCCGCGCACGAGGACTACATCCGCCGCCGCGACGAGATCGAGGTGCTCCAGGGCTTCCCGTCCGCGGGCGGCATGCCGGACCGGGTCAAGTGCCTGCACGTCCTCGTCGGCCACTCGCTCGCGGCGGGCCCCGGCGTGAACCCGCTCGGCGACGAGGCGATCGCGATGCTGCCCGAGTGGTGGCGCAAGGGCGCGTGCGTGACCGTCGCCGAGGACAAGCCGGAGGAGACCGCATGACCCGCGTCGCCGCCATCGACTGCGGTACGAACTCCATCCGCCTCCTCGTCGCGGACGCCGACCCTGAGACCGGTCAACTGGTCGATCTGGACCGGCGGATGACGATCGTCCGGCTCGGCCAGGACGTCGACAGGACCGGCCGCCTCGCCCCCGAGGCCCTGGAGCGCACCTTCGCGGCCTGCCGCGAGTACGCCGAGATCATCAAGGAGCACGGCGCGGAGAAGCTCCGCTTCGTCGCCACCTCGGCCTCGCGCGACGCCGAGAACCGGGACGAGTTCGTGCGCGGCGTCGTCGACATCCTGGGCGTGGAGCCCGAGGTGATCACCGGCGACCAGGAGGCCGAGTTCTCCTTCAACGGCGCCACCAAGGAGCTCACCGAGTCCGGGCTGCGCACGCCCTACCTGGTCGTGGACATCGGCGGCGGCTCCACGGAGTTCGTCGTCGGGGACGCCGACGGGGTGCGCGCCGCCCGCTCCGTGGACGTCGGCTGTGTGCGCATGACGGAGCGACACCTCGTACGGGACGGGGCGGTCACGGATCCGCCGTCGCCGGAGCAGATCGAGGCGATCCGCGCGGACATCGCCGAGGCCCTCGACCTGGCCGCGGAGACGGTGCCGATCGGCTCGGCGCACACGCTGGTCGGCCTCGCGGGCTCGGTCACCACGATCGCCGCCCTCGCGCTCGGCCTGCGGGAGTACGAGTCGGCCGCGATCCACCACTCCCGGGTCTCCTTCGCCCAGGTCAAGGAGATCACCGAGCGCCTCCTCGCCTCGACGCACGCCGAGCGCGCGGCCCTCGGCCCGATGCACCCGGGCCGCGTGGACGTGATCGGCGCGGGCGCCCTCGTACTGCTGCTGATCATGGAGCGGATCGGCGCGGACGAGGTCGTGGTGAGCGAGCACGACATCCTCGACGGGATCGGCTGGTCGCTGGCCTGAACCGCCTTGGATTCCTTGGCGGCGGGCCGGATCGACCGTGTCGGCGAGAAAGTTCGTGAACTTCTTCACAAGGAAATGGGGTCCGGCGGGCGTCTCTGTGCGCCCGCCGTCCTGAATGGTGGGCTCCGCCGGACCTCACCCTAGGTTTCAGAGGCGGGTCGGCCGGCGGTAACCGCCAGGAAACCGGGCCGTGGTCCACTCGGGGTCGCGCCGGGAGCAGCAGCTCAGCGGCGGTCTCAACGTGCTCGGACCGGTCGTTGGTTCCCTTTTCGGGTCATGACCTCGGTCACGTGGGCCGCGGAGTGTAGCAGAGGGTGTCGAGACCCTTGTGAAGGGGCTCACGAGCGACGCCCATTCGGTGGGTGGATACTCGATGGCATGAGCACCACGGAGCGTCCCAGGATCCTCGTTGTAGGTGGCGGGTACGTAGGCCTGTACGCAGCTGCGCGCATCCTCAAGAAGATGCGCTACGGCGAGGCGACCGTCACGGTCGTCGACCCGCGGTCGTACATGACGTACCAGCCCTTCCTCCCCGAAGCTGCCGCCGGCAGCATCTCCCCGCGGCATGTCGTCGTCCCGCTGCGACGCGTCCTGCCCAAGGCCGAGGTGCTCACCGGGCGGGTCACGACCATCGATCAGGACCGCAAGGTCGCCACGGTCGCGCCGCTCGTCGGCGAGGCCTACGAGCTGCCCTTCGACTACCTGGTCATCGCGATGGGCGCGGTCTCCCGCACCTTCCCGATCCCCGGCCTCGCCGAGCAGGGCATCGGCATGAAGGGCATCGAGGAGGCCATCGGCCTGCGCAACCACGTCCTCGAGCAGCTCGACAAGGCCGACTCCACGACCGACGAGGAGGTCCGCCGCAAGGCGTTGACCTTCGTCTTCGTGGGCGGTGGCTTCGCCGGAGCGGAGACCATCGGCGAGGTCGAGGACATGGCCCGCGACGCGGCGAAGTACTACAACAACGTGTCCCGTGAGGACATGCGCTTCATCCTCGTCGACGCCGCCGACAAGATCCTTCCCGAGGTCGGCCCGAAGCTCGGCCAGTACGGCAAGGAGCACCTGGAGAGCCGTGGCGTCGAGGTCTACCTCTCGACCTCCATGGACTCCTGCATCGACGGCCACGTGGTCCTGAAGAACGGCCTCGAGGTCGACTCCAACACGATCGTGTGGACCGCCGGCGTCAAGCCCAACCCGGTGCTCTCCCGCTTCGGTCTGCCGCTCGGCCCGCGCGGCCACGTGGACACCCAGGCCACCCTCCAGGTCCAGGGCAGCGACTACATCTGGGCCGCGGGCGACAACGCCCAGGTGCCGGACCTCGTCGGCCGCAAGGCGGGCAACGAGAACGCCTGGTGCCCGCCGAACGCCCAGCACGCGCTGCGCCAGGCGCGGATCCTCGGCGACAACGTGATCTCCGGCATGCGGGGCTTCCCGCAGAAGGAGTACAGCCACGCCAACAAGGGTGCGGTCGCCGGTCTCGGCCTGCACAAGGGCGTCGCGATGATCGTCATGGGCAAGATGAAGATCAAGCTCAAGGGCCGTCTCGCCTGGTACATGCACCGCGCTTACCACGGCATGGCGATGCCGACGTACAACCGCAAGATCCGCGTCTTCGCGGACTGGACCCTCGGCATGTTCCTCAAGCGCGAGGTCGTCTCCCTCGGCGCGATGGAGTCGCCGCGCGAGGAGTTCTACGAGGCCGCCAAGCCCGCGCCCGTCGCGGCGGCCGCCGACAAGGCCGAGGCCAAGTCGGAGAAGGCCAAGGCCTCCTGAGCCCCGGCTCACCCGTCAGACCCCGCAGGGGCCGCCCGCCATCCGTGGTGCGGGCGGCCCCTGCGTGGTTTCTGCGTACGCGTGAGGCTGGGCGGTCGCCCGGGGCAACGGTTTTGCGTTCCCTTTATGCCGCAACGGGACTGCAAGCACCCCCTGTTGGTGTTTACGTGGTGTTGGACCTACCGGTAGAGACCAGGAAGGTGACACGCCATGGAAGACGCCGCGCTGCGGCTGAGGACCCTCGCCGAGCAGCTCCTCGGAGTCCCTCTCCCCGTCCGCATCCGCGCCTGGGACGGCAGCGAAGGCGGCCCCCCTGGCGCCCCCACTCTGGTCGTACGCAACCGTCGCGCCCTGCGCCGGCTGCTCTTCAAGCCCGGCGAACTCGGGCTCGCCCGCGCCTGGGTCGCCGGTGACCTGGACATCGACGGCGACCTCTACACCGCCCTCGACCTGATGTCCGAGCTGATCTGGGAGCGCGCCGAGGACGCCCCGCGCCCCTCCCTGCGCGACCCGGAGACCCGCACCGCCGTCCGCGAGCTGCTCTCCCTCGCCGGGCCCCTGCTGCTGCCGCCCGCGCCGCCCGCCGAGGAGGTCAGCCGGCGCAGCGGCCCCCTGCACACCAAGATCCGCGACCGCCAGGCCATCAGCCACCACTACGACGTCGGCAACGACTTCTACGAGCTGGTCCTCGGCCCGTCGATGGTCTACTCGTGCGCCTACTGGGAGTCGCCGGACGCGAGCCTGGAGGACGCCCAGCGGGACAAGCTCGAACTCATCTGCCGCAAGCTGGAGTTGAGACCCGGGCAGCGGCTGCTCGACGTCGGCTGCGGCTGGGGCTCGCTCGCGGTGCACGCGGCCCGCGAGCACGGCGTGCAGGTCGTCGGGGTCACGCTCTCCCAGGAGCAGGCCGCGTACGCCCGCAAGCGGATCGCCGACGAGGGGCTCACCGACCGGATCGAGATCCGCGTCCAGGACTACCGCGACGTCCGGGACGGGCCGTACGACGCGATCTCCTCGGTGGGCATGGCCGAACACGTCGGCTCGGAGCGGTACTTGGAGTACGCGCACGCCCTGCACGCCCTCCTGAAGCCCGGCGGGCGGCTGCTCAACCACCAGATCGCCCGGCGGCCCGTCGGGGACGAGGACGCGTACAGCGTGGACGCGTTCATCGACGCGTACGTCTTCCCGGACGGCGAGCTGGCCCCCGTGGGCCGTACGGTCTCGCTCCTGGAGGAGTCCGGGTTCGAGGTGCGCGACGTGGAGGCCATCCGCGAGCACTACGCGCTGACGCTGCGGCGCTGGGTGGCCAACCTGGAGGACGCGTGGCCGGCGGCCCTGCGGATGGTCTCGCCCGGCCGTGCGCGGGTCTGGCGCCTCTACATGGCCGCTTCCGCGCTGGCCTTCGAGCGGAACCGGATCGGGGTGAACCAGGTACTGGCCGTACGCACCCCGGACTCCGGTGCGTCCGGCCTGCCCCTCCGGGCACGGGACTGGCGGTAGGCGGTTTTTCCTTCCCCACCCCGCCCCTTCCCGAAAGTCCTGCCGGACGGGCCTCCTCAAACGCCGGAGGGGCTGAAAATCAGCCCCTCCGGCGTTTGAGGCGCGGGGTCTGGGGCGGCGCCCCCCCCCCCGCGGCCGGGGGGCCGGCCGCGGCGCCGCCCGCCCCCGGCGGGGGCGCCGCGCCCGCCGCCCCCCCCCCCCCCCCCCCGCCCCTCTGCGTGTTCGTCCCCGTCCTCAGCGGACAACTCCGAGGCCTGCCGCCCCCGGCCCCGCGCCTCGGGGCTCCGCCCCGGACCCCGTTTTTTGGATCCCCTCCCCGCCCCTTCCCGAAAGACTGCCGTCGGCTCCTGGGGGCCAGCCCCCAGACCCCCTCCCCCATCTCAAACGCCGGAGGGGCTGAATTTGGCGGGCTGGGGCTGATCTTTTAGGGGTACGGGGCGGCAGCCCCGACGGCCGGGGTCCGGGCGCAGCCCCGCCAGGGGCGCGGGGAACTGCGCGACCAGCCACGACGGCGCGGCAGCCGAACGACAGCCGGGGCCGGGGCCCGGGGCGCAGCCCCGACTGACGGGGTCCGGGGGGGGGCAGCCCCGACGGCCGGGGTCCGGGCGCAGCCCCGCCAGGGGCGCGGGGAGCTGCGCGACCAGCCACGACGGCGCGGCAGCCGAACGACAGCCGGGGCTCGGGGCGGAGCCCCGGCGAGCGGGGCCAGGGGTGGCAGCCCCGGAGTTGTCCGCTGAGGACTTCGGGAAGGGGCGGGGAGGGGAAAAGGTCAGGACAGCCTGCGCACCGCCTCCGCGACCCGCTCGTCCGTGGCCGTGAAGGCGACGCGGACGAAGTGGTCGCCGGCCGGGCCGTAGAAGTCGCCGGGGGCCACGAGGATGCCGAGCTCCGCGAGGTGCGCCACCGTCGACCAGCAGTCCTCGCCGCGCGTGGCCCACAGGTAGAGGCTGGCCTCGCTGTGCTCGATGCGGAAGCCGTGGGCGAGCAGGGCCTCCCGCAGGGCGGTGCGGCGGGCTGCGTAACGGGCGCGCTGCTCGGTGACGTGGGCGTCGTCGGAGAGCGCCGCGATCGTGGCCGCCTGCACCGGAGCGGGCGTCATCATGCCGCCGTGCTTGCGGACCTGCAGGAGCTCCCCGAGGACGGCCTCGTCGCCGGCGAGGAACGCCGCCCGGTAGCCCGCCAGGTTGGAGCGCTTCGAGAGCGAGTGGACGGCGACGATGCCCTCGTGGGAGCCGCCGCAGACGTCCGGGTGCAGGACCGAGACCGGCTCCGCCTCCCAGCCGAGCTCCAGGTAGCACTCGTCGGAGAAGAGCAGCACCCCGTGCTCGCGCGCCCACGCGACCGTACGGGCCAGCTCGTCCTTGGTCAGGACCCGACCGGTCGGGTTGGAGGGCGAGTTGAGCCAGAGCAGCTTCAGGCCGGCCGGGTCGAGCTCGGTCGGGTCGTCGTAGGCGACGTACTCGGCGCGGGCCAGGCGGGCGCCGACCTCGTACGTCGGGTAGGCGAGGCGCGGGTAGGCGACCTTGTCGCCGGGGCCGAGGCCCAGCTGGGTCGGGAGCCAGGCGACGAGCTCCTTGGAGCCGACGACCGGCAGGACCCCGCGGTGGGTGATCCCGCGGGCGCCGAGGCGCCGCTCGCACCAGCCGGTGATCGCGTCCCGCAGCTCGGGCTTCCCCCAGACCGTCGGATAGCCGGGGCTGTCCGAAGCCGCCGTCAGCGCTTTCTGGATGCGCTCGGGCACCGGGTCGACGGGGGTGCCGACGGAGAGGTCGACGATGCCGCCCGGGTGCGCTGCCGCCGTCGCCTTGTACGGCTCCAGCTTGTCCCAGGGGAAGACGGGAAGACGCGAAGAGACCGCGCCCACGCTTGGACTCACGAGGCTGCTCACTTTCTCGTACGTACTACGCAAAACACCACGGTCCCGTGCGGCGTCGAGGCCGTACGGGACCGGGGCGAGGTGCTGGGCCGCTGGCCGCTTACTGGTTCTGCGGCGGCAGCTCGGCGATGAAGGCGTGGTCGCGCTCGATCAGGCCGAGCTTGCTGGCACCACCGGGCGAGCCGAGCTCGTCGAAGAACTCGACGTTCGCCTTGTAGTAGTCCTTCCACTCCTCCGGGGTGTCGTCCTCGTAGAAGATCGCCTCGACCGGGCACACCGGCTCACAGGCTCCACAGTCGACGCATTCATCCGGGTGGATGTACAAGGAGCGCTTGCCCTCGTAGATGCAGTCGACCGGGCACTCCTCGATGCACGCCTTGTCCTTGACGTCGACACAAGGCTGCGCGATGACGTAAGTCACGCTGTCGTTCCTCCTCGATAGGGCGCTGGCGGGCCTCCTCAGGCTCCGCCGCCTGGCGCGCGGGAGCGCGGCGTCGTCGATGCCCGCACCTAGTATCTCCGTTCCGGGTCATGATCCGAACAGGAGGGGCGGACTGAGCTGTGGAAATCATCGGAGGCGGGCTCCTCGAAGTCCACATCAAGCCTACTGACGTGGGAAAACGCGTGTCGGTCCGGTGCCTGAGCGGCAGTGGAATCCCAGGTGAGAAGTTCACCGACACGGTCGGCGTTCTCACATCGTGGACCAGCGGTGTGCTGCTGATCACACGGCGGGACGGGGAGCCTGTCCGCATCGCGGAATCGGCGCTCGTGGCCGGAAAAGTGATCCCGGCCGCCCCGGCGCGTCGCCGCGGCCCCGCCGCCTCCTTCGAGGAGCTGGCCCGCGTCACGGCGCGCGCCTGGGAGCCGGTGGAGAGCGAGCGGCTCGGGGAGTGGGTGCTGCGCGCCTCCGCCGGGTTCACGCGGCGCGCCAACTCCGTTCTGCCGCTCGGCGATCCGGGCCGACCGCTCGACGATGCACTCGCGTACGCACGCGACTGGTACGCGCGCCGTGAGCTGCCCGCGTACGCCCAGGTCGCCACCGGCGCGGAGGGCACGCAGGAGCTGCTCGGCGCGGAGCTCGCGGAGCGTGGGTGGGTGCGCGAGGTGAGCGCGCAGGTGTGGATCGGCGGCCTCGCCCCGGTCGGCGACCTGGACGCGGACACGGACCGGGTGCGGCTCGCCCGCTCGTACGACGAGGCGTGGCTGCGGCGCTATCAGCGGTTCGGGACGCCGGGCCCGCACGTGGGCAAGGTCCTCGGCAGCGGTCCTTCGACCTGGTTCGCGTCCGTGCCGGGCACGGGCGGGACGCCGGCGGCGATCGGGCGGTGCGTGGTGGACGGGCGCTGGGCCGGGTTCATGGCCGTCGAGGTCGACCCGGAGCGGCGGCGGCAGGGGCTCGCCACGGCCGTCATGGCGGCGCTCGCCCGGCAGGCCCTGGACGAGGGCGCGTCGGCGGCGTGGCTGCAGGTCGAGGACGACAACGCGGCGGCGCGGGCGCTGTACGACGGCATGGGCTTCGCCGTGCACCACAGCTACCACCACTACCGCGCGCCGGACGCCGCCGAGTGAGCCGGTCCGCGTGACAGGGCACGATGCACTCATGGGACCGGAGCACACGGACCGGCGGCAGCAGTTCGCACAGGAGGCCCGCGCCGAGCGGCCCGACCTGGCGCTGCTCTGCCTGCTGCTCGCCGCGGAGGGCGACCCGAAGCTCGACGAGGCGGGCATCGACGCCGCCCAGATGGAGCTGGACCGGCTCGCCGGACTCCTGCCGTTCCGCCCCGGCGGACCGCGCGCCTGGGCCTCAGCACTCGCCGAACTCCTCGGCGGGCGCTGCGAGTTCCGCGGCTCGGCGGCCGACTACCAGCGCCTGGAGTCCTCGCTCCTGCACGCCGTCCTGCGGCGCCGGCGCGGCCTGCCCATCCTGCTGTCCGTGGTGTGGACGGAGGTGGCGCGGCGGGCCGGTGCGCCGGTGTACGGGGTGGCGCTGCCGGGGCACTTCGTCGTCGGCTTCGGGCCGCCCGAGGACCAGATGCTCGCCGACCCGTTCGACGGCGGGCGGGTCCTCACGGGCACGGACGCGGAGCTGCTCGTCTCGGGGGCGACGGGCGGACCGCTCGACGCGTCGATGCTGCTCCCGGCCGACCCGCTGGACATCGTCGTCCGCATCCTGAACAACATCCGCGCCTGGGCCGCCGCCCGCCCCGAGCGCAGCGACGTCGCCCTGTGGGCCATCGACCTGTCGCTCCTGATCCCCTCGCACCCGGCCCGGCTGCGCCACGAGCGGGCCCAACTCCTCGTCCAGCGCGGCGAGTTCCTGGCGGGCGCGGCGGAGCTGGAGGAGTACGCGGCGGTGGTCGAGGCGGTGGACGCCAAGGCCGCCGAGCGGGTGCGGCGGGACGCGCGGCTGGCTCGGGCACGCCTGAACTGACACCCCGCGCACATGCGTACGGCACGGCCTCCGGAGGTCGTGCCGTACGGGTGTGGCTCGTCGGGTCAGTTCTGCTGCTCGGGGCCGATCTGGACGATGCGGTCCGCGGGCGTCCTGCCGATCAGGGCGCGGTTCACGGCCTGGGCCACGAGCGCCGGCGTCACCGGCTTCTTGGAGCCGTCGGCCATGGTGAGCTGCACGTCGTCGAAGGCGCCGCCGTACAGCTCCTTCAGGACCGCGCGGTCGTAGTACGGGACCAGGCGGGTGCGGTCCTCGCTCGGCACGACGCGCAGGAACTTGTAGATCGACTTCTCCGGGCTGAACGACACCGTGTGGGCGGCGTCCGTGCGGACCGTGATGAGGCCGGACATCGCCGGGGTGGCGAACTCCTTCATCATCCGGTCGACTTCGGCCTTCGGGACGTTCGGGTCGGCCGCGGAGACCGGGAGCTGGACCGGGTCGGTGGAGCCGGTCTCCAGCTGGGTGCGGTAGGCCGCCTCGACGGCCGCGACCGAGCCCTCCGGGTTCAGCTGCTTGCCGGACTTCCCGTACGACGGGACGGCCTTGCCGGGCAGGAACTTGATGGTCGCCTCGGCGGCCGAGCCCGAGGTGCCGGCGACGCGCTCCAGGGCGTCGCGCAGCTTCTCCTTGTCGGTGGGAAGGACCGGGTCGGCCGTGCGCTCGGCGCCGAAGAGGGAGCCGATGACGGAGATCGGGTTGTAGTCGCTGCCCGCGGCCCGGCGGACGGTCTCCTGGGTGTTGACGGAGAGGCCGGCCTGGCTCGGCTTGAGCGTGGCCTTGTCACCGTCGATGGAGAGCTGCAGCGGCTGCGCGGCGCGCTTCGCGATCGCCGTGTCCAGCTTCTTGACGGCCTCGTCGCGGGTGCCGCCGCCGATGTCGACGCCGAGCACCGTGGTGCCCTTCGGGACGTCGGAGTGGTTCATCAGGAGCCCCGCGCCGTAGGCGACACCGGCGAGGACGACGACGCCCGCGCCGATCAGGACCAGCTTGTTGCTGCCCTTCTTGGCGTTGCGTCCACTCCTCGGGGCGGTCGAGCTCTCCTCGTCCTCGTACGAGTCGAACTCGCTGTCGGACTGCTGCTGCCGCGGGGCGGGCGGGTCGGGGAGCACCGGCGGGGTGTGCCGGGGCCGGGGTCCGGACGGGCCGGGGAAGCCGGAATCGGCCTGCGGTCCGGACGGCACCACGGGGATGCCGCTGGTCAGCGTGTCACCGGAGACGTGCCGGCCGCCGGGCGGCGGTCCTTCGCCGCTCTGCGGGGTGAGCATCGCGGTCTCGTCGGCGGCGGGGCCTGCCGGGCCCGCGCTGATGCCGTTGCCGACGCCCGCGCTCTTCTGGAACGCGGCGGGAAGCATCGGGCCTTCGCCCGTGGCCGGGCCGCCGGTCGGACCGGAGGGGCCTGCGGGAGCGGGCGGTCCTGCCGGGCCTGCGGAACCGGGGCCCGCCGGGGCGCCGGGGCCCGGCCCGAACAGGCTGGAGCGGGCGAGGGGGTTGTCGGTGCCCTGCTCGGCGCCGGGGCCGGGCGCGCCGCCGATGCCGGGCGCGCCGCCACCGCCGGGGCCGCGTCCGGCACCGGGTGCGCCGGAGGCTCCGCCGGGGCCGCCGCCTTGCGTGCCGCCCTGCCCGTTGCCCTGTGCGCCGCCTTGGCCGCTGCCCTGTCCGCCGCCCGGTCCTTCGCCGGACTCCGAGAAGAACGGCAGGTCACCGCGCGTACCGCCGCCTGCGGTCGGGGCGGCAGGTGGCGTCGGGGAGCCGGGAGCGCCGCCCGGTGCGCCGCCGGAGACGGCGAGTGCGCCGCCCGGACCACCGGCCGAACCGCCCGCGGACGGGGCGGGCTTGCGCGGCGCGAACCAGTCGCTCGTCTTCTCGCCCGAGGCTTCGGCGGCGGGCGCCTTCGCGCCCCTCGGTGCGCCCTGAGGTGCTCCCGAACCACTCGAAGGAGCACCGGCAGAAGCACCGGCGGAAGCACCGGCGGCAGGGCTGGACGCAGCGCCCGCAGCAGCGCCGGACGCCTTGCCGCCGCCGATCGGCGACGAGGGGCCCGCCGCCTCGGCGTTGTCGCCGTCGCCGACCGGAGTGCGCATCACGACGGGCGGGATGGGCCGCGAGCCGGGGATGTTGATCCGGATACGGGTGGTCAGCTGGGTCTTCGTCTCTGGCGGTCCCGCCGATTCCGGCGTCGGAGGCTGCTCGGCCTCGGGCTCGGCGCCCTGCTGCCAGGGCCCTCCCTGCGGAGTGCGGTCCGCGCCTCCGCTCCGGTCGCCGCCGGGCGGTCCGTACGGCGGGGTCCCCGAGGGGTACGCGGCTCCACCGCGCCCCTGGGGCCCGGAGGACGAACTGTCAGTTTCACGACTCAAGGCAGGTTCTCCCGATCGGCTTCGCCGCCCGCCGATCCTCCAGCGGAATAAGCGCAGTGCCAGCGCGGGCGGCTCGGCGGCGCGCACCACCATACTGGCCGCGCCCGGCGGTCAGCGGGCGACCGCAGTCAATCCCGTACGCCCGGCTGTTCATAGTGGTACGTCACTTGCCAAGTCGGCCGCTGGGGCGCAGGGGTTGCATGGGGGCACCCACCGTGGCAGACATCACAGCAACGGCCATTCCGCCCAACAAGTAGGCATACGAGCCAAGTCCGGCGCCGAACACGAAGTCTCCCTCGGGCCTGCTCGACGTCAGCAGGATCACCGCGACCAGCCAGCCGGCGCCGGCCGCGAAACCGCCGCCCTTGGTGCCGGTGGCGCGCGCCCCGCCGTAGCAGACCCCGGCCGCGCCGAGCAGGGCGAGCAGCAACCCGCCCGGGAACCAGGCGGCTTGGATGAGCGCGCCCGCGGCGCCCGCGACAGCGCCGATCGCGAGCAGCAGCAGATGCGCCAGGATCCGGGCGGGCTTCAGGGGCTGGGCCATGAAGCCTCCGGATGCGTTTCCTTGCGTGCTCACGTGCTGGTCACCGTTCCTCGGTCGTGCTGTCGGTATCGGGGGCGGTCTCGGGATCGGTCTCGGGATCGGTCTCGGGATCGGTCTCGCTGTGGGGCTGTGGCCGGTCGAACGGCAGGCCCGCGAAGAGATCGTGCTCGCGCTCGCCCGGCGCCGCGCCCGAGGGGCCTCGCACCAGCTCGTAGTACTCGGTGTCGAAGAGGGGCTGCGCCAGGTCGTTGGAGAGCGCGAACCACGGCTCCTCGACGGCGATCTGCGTCGCGTGGGCGCGCATCGCGGCGGCCTTGCGGGCGACTTGGGGGCGGCCGTCGATCACCGTGGTGATGCGGTCGTCGTCCACCACGCCCGGCACGTCGTCGAGCACGGCGGCCGCCCAGGGCAGTCCGGCGACGGCATGCTCGTTCAGTTCGGCGAAGAGGCGCTCGCCCACGGAACGCGGCACCCGGTTCCAGTAGATCTTGGCGATCTCGTGCGCCGGCCCGAGCTCCGGGCGGAAGCCGGCGTCGGCGGCGAGGTCGGCGGCGCGCATCGCGACCCGGTGGGCCTGGATGTGGTCCGGGTGCCCGTACCCGCCGTCGGGGTCGTACATGACGAGGACCTGGGGGCGCAGCTCGCGGATCACCTCGACGAGCAGCGCGGCCGCCTCGTCCACGTCCGCGGACCAGAAGGCGCCCGCGCGGTGGTTCTGCTCGACGCCCATCATCCCGGAGTCCCGGAACCGCCCTGGGCCGCCGAGGAAGCGGTGGTCGGTGACGCCCAGTTCCTTCATCGCCGCGGCGAGCTCGTCGGCGCGGTGGGCGCCGAGGGTGTTCTCGTGCTCCGCGGCGAGGTGGGCGAGGGCAGGCGGAATCACCTCGCCCTCCTCGCCGAGGGTGCACGTCACGAGCGCGACATGCACGCCTTGTGCGGCGTACGCGGCCATGGTCGCGCCGTTGTTGATCGACTCGTCGTCGGGGTGCGCGTGCACCAGGAGCAGACGCCGGTCCGCCAGTTCGGTCATGCCCCCAGCCTACGAGGGGATGCCGGGCCGGCATCCCCTCGCCCGCTGCACCCCGCGCTCAGAACTTCAGGTCGCCCAGCATGCCCGCCACATTGGTCGTGACCTCGCTGATCGTGGGAGCGATCGAAGAGCTGGCCAGATAGAAACCGAGCAGCACGCACACGAACGCGTGCCCCGCCTTCAACCCTGACTTCTTGATCAGAAGCACGACGATGATCGCGAACAGCACCACCGCCGAAATCGACAGGGCCACGGCGGTTCACCTCCATAGGACGACGGGACGTCGGGACGTCTTACAGCAAGCGGGCGGCCGCATGGGCCGCCTCAACACCGGGTCGGCGTACGCCCGTTCGGGCTCAGCAGGGGTATACCCACCCAGTGCCACGGATCATAACTTTCCGTGTCCCGGCATGGATCGGTGCATGGCAGCACGAGGGGCGCATGGACGCGGCGCGATCAGTAGCCTCGGGTCATGACCTCCCCACTGCCCGCACAGCAGCCCTTCCCGCGCCGCCACGCGCGCACCCAACGCTTCACGCTGGGTGCGCCCCGCGCGTTCACCGTCTCACCTGATGGATCGCGGGTGGTGTTCCTGCGTTCCCGGTCCGGAACGGACCGGGAGACCGTGCTGTGGGTCATGGATGTGGACGCCGCCGCCGAGTCGGACGTGGTGGAGCGGATCGCGGCGGACCCGGTGGCGCTCCTGCACGGTGCGAGCGAACAGCTGTCGGCGCAGGAGCGCGCCCGGCGCGAGCGCAGCCGGGAGAGCGGCGCGGGCATCGTGGGCTACGCCACCGACGGCGCCGTGGAGTTGGCGTCCTTCGCGCTCTCCGGCCGGCTCTTCACGGCCGAGCTGCGCGCGGGCACGGCCCGTGAACTGCGCGTTCCGGGACCGGTGATCGACCCGCGCCCGGCGCCCGACGGCCGTCATGTCGCGTACGTCAGCGGCGGCGCCCTGCGCGTGGTGGGCGCCGAGGGCGAGGACGACCGGGCGCTCGCCGAGCCGTACGTCACAGAGCCCGGCGCGGACCCGGCGGCGGGCACCGTGACGTACGGCCTCGCGGAGTTCGTGGCGGCCGAGGAGATGGGGCGCTCGCGCGGGTTCTGGTGGTCGCCCGACTCGGATCGGCTGCTCGTGGCGCGGGTGGACGACGCCCCCGTGCACCGCTGGTGGATCGCCGACCCGGCGCACCCCGACCGGGAGCCGTCCCCGGTGGCGTACCCGGCCGCGGGCACCCCCAACGCGGACGTACGGCTCTTCGTGCTCGGCCTGGACGGCTCGCGCACCGAGGTCGAGTGGGACCGGGCCCGCTACCCGTACCTGGCGCGCGTGCACTGGTCGGCGGCCGGGGCGCCGCTGCTGCTCGTACAGGCGCGGAGCCAGCGCGACCAGCTGTACCTGGCGGTGGACCCGGACACCGGCGCGACCCGCATGGTGCACGCCGACGAGGATCCGGACTGGCTGGAGCTGCTGCCCGGCGCGCCCGCGTGGACGCCGTCGGGGCAGCTGGTGCGGATCGCGGACGAGGGCGGTGCGCGGGTCCTCAGCGTCGGCGAACGGCCGCTGACGGGGCCGCAGTTGCAGGTGCGAGCGGTACTGGACATCGCCGACGAGGACGTCCTGGTCGCGGCCTCGGCCGGGGCGGAGGCGCAGGCCCCGGAGATCGGCGAGACGCATGTGTACCGGGTCAACGAGCTCGGCGTGGAGCGCGTCTCGCAGGAGCCCGGCGTGCACTCGGCGGTGCGCGCCGGCGGGGTGACCGTGCTCGTCTCGGCGCGCCCCGAGCACCCCGGTGCGCAGGTCCAAGTCCTGCGGGGCGGCAAGCAGTTGGCGCTGATCGCCTCGTACGCGGAGCGGCCGGGCATCACGCCGCGGGTCACGCTCACCGAGGCGGGCGCACGCCGGATTCCGTGCGCCGTCCTGCTTCCCACGGACTACCGCGAGGGGGACGGTCCGCTTCCGGTTCTGCTGGATCCGTACGGTGGTCCGCATCACGCGCGCGTGGTGGCCGCGCACAACGCGTATCTGACCTCGCAGTGGTTCGCCGACCAGGGTTTCGCCGTCCTCGTCGCGGACGGCCGCGGCACTCCGGGGCGAACTCCCGCCTGGGAGAAGGAGATTCACGAGAAGCTGGCGTCGGTCGTCCTCGCCGACCAGGTCGACGCACTGCAGGCGCTGGCCGGCGAGTTCCCCTTCGACCTGTCGCGGGTCGCCATCCGCGGCTGGTCCTTCGGCGGCTATCTGTCCGCGCTCGCCGCGCTGCGCCGCCCGGACGTCTTCCACGCGGCGATCGTGGGCGCGCCCGTCACGGACCAGCGGCTGTACGACACGCACTACACGGAGCGGTACCTGGGCGATCCGCACGCGCAGCCGGGCGTGTACGCGGAGAACTCCCTGGTGACGGACGAGGGCCTGTCGGGTGCGGTGGAGCCGGGGCGGCCGATGATGATCGTGCACGGCCTCGCCGACGACAACGTGGTGATGGCGCACTCCCTGCGGCTGTCCTCCGCGCTGCTCGCGGCGGGGCGGCCGCATGAGGTGCTGCCGCTTTCGGGGGTGACGCACATGACGCCGCAGGAGCAGGTGGCGGAGAATCTGCTGCTGCTTCAAGTGGACTTCCTGAAGCGGGCGTTGGGCCTCTAGCTCTCGCTCTTGGTACGGCGATCGGCCGGGGTGACATGGAGCACCCCGGCCGATCCACGGCACCCGCACGGCCGTACGTTCCTCAGCGTGACGCTTGCTCATGTCGCCGGAGCGTCGGCCGGGTTGCCTGTTTGTTTCCCCACCCCGCCCCTTCCCGAAAGTCCTCAGCGGACAGCTCCGGGGGCTCCGCCCCCGAACCCCCGCTCCTCAAACGCCGGAGGGGCTGAAAGTTTGCGGGGGGGCTGAATTTGGGCTGCTGTGGGCCCCGACAGGGGCGCGGGGAACTGCGCGACCAGCCACGACGAAGCGGGCAGCCAAAACACAGCGCCGCAGCCACGCGGCGGCAGCCGCATATCAGGCACAGCCGGGAAGGGGCGGGGAGGGGCTGAGTCTCGCGCCAGCGGCCCTGGTGAAGGTTTTCAGGGGCGCGGGGAACTGCGCGCCCAGCCACGACGGCGCAGCACCCGAACGACACCGCCGGAGGCTTTCGGGAAGGGGCGGGGAGGGGCCGATTCTCGCGCAACCGGCCACAACGGCGCGGCAGACGAAGAACGGCGCAGCAGGGCCCGAAGCCGTTCGTAGCCCACGCGGTGGCGACCGCAGATCGACACAGTCAAGGGGACGGCCCCGCGCGAGCGGACGCCGCACAACCGTGCAGCCGGGAAGCCCCGATGGCAGCCTCTCCGGGGTGTGAGGAGCGGGGACAGGGGGGAACCCTGGGGTCAGGCTCCGTTGGGGACGACGTGGCGTTCCTCCGCGAAGTGGCACGCCGAGGCATGGGCCCCCGGCCCACCCCCGGGAGCGAACCCCTCCGGCACCGCAAGCAACGGCACCTCCACCGCACACCGCTCCCGCGCCTTCCAGCACCGGGTGCGGAACCTGCAGCCGGAGGGCGGGTTCGCGGGGGACGGGACGTCGCCGGAGAGGATGATCCGGTCCCGGTGCGCCCGCGCCTCCGGGTCCGGCACCGGCGCAGCCGAGAGGAGTGCCTGTGTGTAGGGGTGCGTGGGATGTTCGTAGATCTCGGTGTCCGTGCCCGTCTCCACGATCCGGCCGAGGTACATCACCCCGACCCGGTCCGAGATGTGCCGCACGATCGACAGGTCGTGGGCGATGAAGACGTACGACAGCCCGAGTTCGGACTGGAGGCGGTCCAGGAGGTTGACCACCTGGGCCTGTACCGACACGTCGAGCGCGGAGACCGGCTCGTCGGCGACGATGATCTCGGGGCGCAGCGCCAACCCCCGTGCGATGCCGATGCGTTGACGCTGGCCGCCGGAGAACTGGTGCGGATAGCGGTTGATGTACTCCGGGTTGAGCCCGACCACGTCGAGGAGTTCCTGGACCCGGCGGCGCCGGTCCCCCTTCGGGGCCGCCTCGGGGTGGATCTCGTACGGCTCTCCGATGATGTCGCCGACCGTCATCCGCGGGTTCAGGGACGTGTACGGGTCCTGGAAGACCATCTGGATGTTGCGGCGGACCGCCTTCAGCGCGCGGCCCGAGAGGCGTGTGATGTCCTCGCCCTTGTAGCGGATCAGTCCGGCCGTCGGCCGCTCCAGGTTCATCAGGAGTTTCGCGACGGTGGACTTGCCGCAGCCGGACTCCCCCACGATGCCGAGGGTCTCGCCGCTGCCCAGGTCGAAGTCCACGCCGTCGACGGCCTTCACCGCGCCGATCTTCTTCTTGAAGAGGATGCCCCGGGTCAGCGGGAAGTGCTTGACGAGGCCGCGTACTTCAAGCATGGGTTCAGGCGTCACGCAACGTCTCCCTCCAGAAGTGGCAGGCGCTCTCCCGCGCCCCGTCCTCGGCGACGGCGTACAGCGGCGGCTCGTCCGTGAGGCAGACGTCCTGGGCGCGCGGGCAGCGCGGGTGGAAGGCGCAACCGGGCGGGATGGCCATGAGGTTGGGTGGCAGGCCCTTGATCGCGTACAGCTCGTGGCCCTTGTGGTCCAGGCGCGGGATGGAGTCGAGCAGGCCGCGGGTGTACGGGTGGGCCGGGGCCTTGTAGAGGTCGTGCACGGGGGCGGTCTCGACGATGCGGCCCGCGTACATCACGGCGATCCTGTCGGCGACGTCCGCGACGACGCCCAGGTCGTGCGTGATCAGGATCAGGCCCATGTGGTACTCCTGCTGCAACTCGGCCAGGAGATCCATGACTTGGGCCTGCACGGTCACGTCGAGGGCCGTCGTGGGCTCGTCGGCGATGATCAGCGCGGGTTCCAGGGCGAGCGCCATGGCGATCATGATGCGCTGGCGCATGCCGCCGGAGAACTGGTGCGGGTACTGCCCGACCCGCTCCTTCGCTGCCGGGATCCGCACTCGGTCCATCAGCTCGACCGCCTTCGCCCGCGCGTCCTTGCGGGACATGCCCCGGTGCACGACGAACATCTCGCCGAGCTGCTCGCCGACCGAGAGCACCGGGTTCAGGGAGGACAGCGCGTCCTGGAAGATCATCGCCATCTCGGCGCCGCGCACCTTGCGCCGGTCGTCCTCCTTGAGCTGGAGCAGGTCCCGGCCCTGGAAAAGGATCTCGCCCCCGGTGATCCTCCCGGGCGGAACGTCGAGGATGCCCATGATCGCCTGCGCGGTGACCGACTTCCCGGAGCCGGACTCGCCGAGCACGGCGAGCGTCTCGCCCGCGTCCACCTCGTACGAGACGCCGTTGACGGCCTTGGCGACTCCGTCGTGGGTCCTGAACTCCACGTGCAGATCGCGTACTTGGAGCAGCATCGCGGCTCTCACCTCAGCTTCGGGTCGAGGGCGTCGCGCACCGCGTCGCCGAGCATGATGAACGCGAGGACCGTGACGCTCAGCGCGCCCGCCGGCCACAGCAGCATGTGCGGGGCGTTGCGGATGGACTGGGCGGCGTTGGCGATGTCGATGCCCCAGGACACGGTGGGCGGGCGCAGTCCGACGCCGAGGAACGACAGGGTCGCCTCCAGGGCGATGTACGTGCCGAGGGCGATGGTCGCGACGACGATGACCGGCGCGACCGCGTTCGGCGCGACATGCCTCAGCAGCATCCGCCCGTTGCCCGCGCCGAGCGCCCGCGCCGCCTGCACGTAGTCGTTCTGCTTGGCGGTGATCACCGAACCGCGGGCGATGCGGGAGACCTGCGGCCAGCCGAGCAGCACGATGAAGCCGACCACCGGCCACACCGTCGTACTCGTGACCACCGAGAGCAGCACCAGGCCGCCGAGGATCACGGGGATGCCGAAGAAGATGTCCGCGATCCGGGAGAGCAGCGCGTCCCACCAGCCGCCGAAGAACCCGGCGAGCCCGCCGAGGAGGCTGCCGAGCAGCGCGGCCCCGAGGGTGGCGCAGACCCCGACGGTGATGGAGGCGCGGGCTCCGTACACGGTGCGGGTGTAGACGTCGCAGCCCTGGCTGTCGTAGCCGAAGGGGTGGCCGGGCTCCGGGCCCTCCTGGGCCTTGGACAGATGGCACTCCAGCGGGTCGCCGCTCGCGATCAGGCTCGGCCAGATCGAGATGACGACGAGGAAGAGGATGAGGAGTCCGGAGACCAGGAAGACCGGGTTGCGGCGCAGCTGGAACCAGGCGTCCGACCACAGGCTCCGCGGCTTGCCCGCGGGCCCGGTGCCGAGCGGCCCGCCCGGGGTTTTTTCCAGCGTCTCGGCCTCGCTCATGGCCAGATCCATCGCACCTCCTCCCCCGCTGGGGGCGACGGCCTGCTGGGGGTCGTACCGCTCAGGCATAACGGATCCTCGGGTCCAGGACCGCGTACAGGAGGTCGACGAGCAGGTTGGCGAGCAGGAAGACGATCACGAGGATCGTCACGAAGCCGACCACCGTGGGGGCGTTGTTGCGCAGGATGCCCTGGTAGATCTGGTAGCCGACGCCGTGGATGTTGAAGATCTTCTCCGTGACGATCGCGCCGCCCATGAGCGCGCCGATGTCCGTGCCGATGAACGTGACCACCGGGATCAGCGAGTTGCGCAGCAGATGCCGGGTGATGATCCGCCGCCGCGGCAGGCCCTTGGCGACGGCGGTGCGTACGTAGTCGGCGCGCACGTTCTCCGCGATGGACGTCCGCGTGAGCCGGGTGACGTACGCGAGGGAGACCAGGGCGAGGACGACGCCGGGCAGGATCAGCTCGCTGAACGGGGCGTCCGGGGAGACCGTCGGACGGATCAGGTCCCACTTCACGCCGAACAGGAACTGCAGCACATAGCCGCTGACGAACGTCGGGACGGAGATGACGATCAGGGTGAGGACGAGCACCGAGGTGTCCACGGACCGGCCGCGCCTGAGCCCGCTGACCACGCCGAGCGTGATGCCGACGAGGAGCTCGATGACAACCGCGACGAGCGTCAGCCGCAGCGTCACCGGGTAGGCGCCGGCGAGGAGTTCGGTGACCTTCTGGCCGTTGAACGCGGTGCCGAAGTCGCCCCGGAAGATCTGCCCCATATAGTGCAGGTACTGCTTCCACAGCGGCTGGTCGAGATAGAGCTCGTGCCGGATGCGGGCCGCGGTGGCGGGGTCCGGCGCCTTGTCCCCGAAGAGCGCGGCGACCGGGTCGCCGAGCGCGTACACCATCACGAAGATCAGGAACGTGCTGCCGATGAAGACCGGGATCATCTGGAGCAGGCGTCGGATCACATAGCGGCCCATGAGGGTGCCCCCTGCCTCGGTTGCTGCTCAGCTGACCTTGATCTGGTCGTAGACCGGGACGCTGAACTGGTTGAGCTGGACGTCCGAGACCAGGTCCGACCAGCCGGCGGAGCCGTTCTGGTACCAGAGCGGGATCGCCGGCATCTGGTCGGCGAGGATCTTCTCCGCGTCCTGGAACTTGGCCACGGCCGCGGCCTGGTCGCTCTCCTTGTTGGCCTCGGAGATCAGCCGGTCGAACTCCTTGTTCTCGAACTTGCCGTAGTTCGAGGAGCCGCCCGTCGCGTAGAGCGGCTGCAGGAAGTTCTGGATCAGCGGGTAGTCGGCCTGCCAGCCGGAGCGGAACGGGCCCGTCATCTTGTAGCCGGCCATCTGGTTCTTGAAGTCGGCGAAGGTGCCGACCGGGTTGACCGTGCACACCGCGCCCTTGCCGAGGGCGTTGTTGATGCTGTTGCAGACCGCGTCCAGCCAGTCGCGGTGCGAGCCGGTGTCGACGTTCGACGTGAACTGCACCTTCCCGCCGGGCAGTCCGCCGCCTTCCTCGATCAGCTTCTTGGCCCGCTTCGGGTCGTAGGTGCAGGCGTCACCGCACAGGCCCTCCTGGTAGCCGCCCTTCTCGCGCAGGGCGGGCGAGGTCCAGTCGGTGGCCGGGGTGCGGGTGCCCTGGTAGATCTGCTGGGTGATCTCCTCCCGGTTGATCGCCATGGACAGGCCCTTGCGGACCTTCTCCATGCCGGGCTTGTTCCAGCGGTCGTCGTACATCGGGAAGACCACCGACTGGAAGATCAGCGCGGGCTGGTTGATGTACCGGTCGCCGAGGTCGGCCTTCACGTTCTTCAACTGCTTGGCCGGCACGTCGTCGACGAGGTCGAGGTTGCCCGCCATCAGATCCGTGTACGCGGTGTTGTTGTCCGTGTAGACGACCAGGTCCACGCCGCCGTTCTGCGCCTTGTCCGGGCCCTTGTACCCGTCCCAGGCGCGCAGCTTCATCGAGGAGCCCTTGGTGTACGACTCCACGGTGTACGGGCCGTTGCCCACCGGCTTCTTCAGCCAGCCCTCGTGGTCCTCGAAGAACGACTGCGGCAGCGGCACGAACGCCTGGTAGCCGAGGGTCTCCGGCCAGGTGGAGAACTTCTCGTTCAGCTTGACCGTGAACGTCCGCGCGTCCTTCACGACCAGGCCCGACATCGTCTTGGCCGTGGCCTTGCCGGACTCCGGGTGGACCTGGTCGTAGCCCTCGATGTTGGCGAAGAACGGGGAGTTGTTCTGCTTGTTGTCGACGTGCGCGCCGTAGTTCCAGGCGTCCACGAAGGACTTGGCGGTGACCTTCTCGCCGTTGCTGAACGTCCAGCCGGACTTCAGGGTGACCGTGAAGTTCTGCTGGTCGGTGGTGTCGATCTTCTCGGCGACCATGTTCTCGGCCTCGCCGGTCTTCGGGTCGTACCGCTTCAGACCCCGGAAGACCATGTCGAGGACCTTGCCGCCCTGGACCTCGTTGGTGTTGGCCGGCTCGATCGGGTTCTGCGGGTCGCCCCAGGAGGAGCGCACGATTCCGGCACCGTCGCCGCCGCTGCTGCTGCCGCCGCAGGCCGTCGCCGCGAGGGCGACGGAGACCGCGCACACGGCCCACTTGACGTGGGTGGCTCCGCGCATGGAGTGCCTCCTAGATGCGATACGCACAGGTAGGCCCCAATACACCCCAGGCCCCGACGACTCGCATGCGCACGACCTCCTTCCGTGCGCCCGCGCAAGCAGAAACCCCCCGGATGCCCGAGCGGGCTTCCGGGGGGTCGCTGTGCGAGCGAGGGATCAGGCCGCGTGCACGACGTCCTTCTCCTCGGCGAAGTGGCACGCCGACTCGTGCGCGGCCAGGGTCTCCGAGTCCTTGAACCGCTCGGGGATCGCGAGCACCGGCACCTCGGTGGCGCACTTGTCCTGCGCCTTCCAGCAGCGCGTACGGAACCGGCAGCCGGAGGGCGGGTTGGCCGGCGAGGGAACGTCCCCGGTGAGGATGATCCGCTCCCGGCCCTCGCGGGCCTCCGGGTCCGGCACGGGCACCGCGGAGAGCAGCGCCTGGGTGTACGGGTGCGTCGGGTGGTCGTAGATCTCGGCGTCCGTGCCGATCTCGGCCATCTTGCCCAGGTACATCACGCCGACCCGGTCGGAGATGTGCCGCACGATGGACAGGTCGTGCGCGATGAAGAGGTAGGACAGGTTGAACTCGTCCTGCAGCTTCTCCATCAGGTTGATGACCTGCGCCTGCACCGACACGTCGAGCGCGGAGACCGGCTCGTCGCAGATGATGATCTCCGGGTTGAGCGCGAGGCCGCGGGCGATGCCGATGCGCTGGCGCTGGCCGCCGGAGAACTGGTGCGGATAGCGGTTGATGTACTCCGGGTTGAGGCCCACCACGTCCAGGAGCTCCTGGACCTTGCGGCGGCGGTCGCCCTTCGGGGCCCCCTCGGGGTGGATGTCGAAGGGCTCCCCGATGATGTCGCCGACCGTCATACGCGGGTTCAGCGAGGTGTACGGGTCCTGGAACACCATCTGGATGTTGCGGCGCACCGCCCTGAGAGCGCGCCCCGACAGCTTGGTGATGTCCTGGCCCTTGTAGAACACCTCGCCGGAGGTGGCCGTCTCGAGCAGCATCAGAAGCTTGGCGACGGTCGACTTGCCGCAGCCGGACTCGCCCACGATGCCCAGGGTCTCGCCCTGGTACAGGTCGAAGGAGATCCCGTCGACGGCCTTGACCGCGCCGATCTGCCGCTTGAAGAGGATGCCCTGGGTCAGCGGGAAGTGCTTGACCAGGTTCCGCACCTGCAGGATCGGCTCACCGCGCTCCACCGGAGCCTCGATCGCCGCTTCGACCGCGCCGGCGGGTTCGGCCGCTTCCGCCGCTTCCGTCGCGGAGACATCGGACTTCCGGTCCACCGGCTCTTCGCCCTTGTTCAGGTCAGCCATGGATCGTCTCCTTCCAGAAGTGGCAGGCGCTGCCGCGCCCGGCGATCTCGCCACCGCCCTGCTCGGTCACCTGGTGCAGTACGGGGGTCTCCGTACGGCAGATGTCCTCGGCCTTCGGGCAGCGCGGGTTGAAGGCGCAACCGGTCGGGATCCGGGTCAGGTTGGGCGGCAGGCCCTTGATCGCGTACAGCTCCTGGCCCTTCTGGTCCAGGCGCGGGATCGAGTCGAGCAGACCCCGGGTGTACGGGTGCGCGGGCCGCTTGTACAGCTCGTGCACCGGGGCGGTCTCGACGATCCGGCCCGCGTACATCACGGCGATCTTGTCGGCGACGTCCGCGACCACACCCAGGTCGTGGGTGATGAGGATCAGGCCCATGTTGAACTCCTGCTGCAGTTCAGCGAGGAGGTCCATGACCTGGGCCTGCACGGTCACGTCGAGGGCCGTCGTCGGCTCGTCCGCGATGATCAGGTCGGGGTCGAGCGCGAGCGCCATGGCGATCATGATGCGCTGGCGCATACCGCCGGAGAACTGGTGCGGGTAGTCGTTCACCCGCTCCTTGGCCGCCGGGATGCGCACGCGCTCCATCAGCTCGACGGCCTTGGCCTTGGCCTGCTTCTTGCTCAGGCCCTGGTGCACGCGGAACATCTCGCCGAGCTGATAGCCCACGGAGAGCACCGGGTTGAGGGCGGAGAGCGCGTCCTGGAAGATCATCGCGATCTTCTGGCCGCGGATCTTGCGCCGCTCCTCGTTGGACATGGCGAGCATGTCCTCGCCGCGGAAGAGGATCTCTCCCTGCGGGATCTTCCCGGGCGGCATGTCGAGGATGCCCATGATCGCCTGCGCGGTCACGGACTTGCCGGAGCCGGACTCACCGAGGACGGCGAGCGTCTCGCCCGCGTCCACGGTGTAGTTGACGCCGTTGACCGCTTTGGCGACGCCGTCGCGGGTGTGGAACTCGACGTGTAGATCCCGGACTTCGAGCAGCGGAGTGCCGCCGTCCCGGCCGCTGCGCGGCTCGGGGAGGCCTGCTGTCTTGTCGATGGTGGTCATCAGGTACGCCTCCCTCAGCGCAGCTTGGGGTCGAGGGCTTCGCGCACCGCGTCGCCGAGCATGATGAACGCGAGCACCGTGATGCTGAGCATTCCCGCGGGGAAGAACAGGATGTGCGGAGCGTTGCGAATGTGATCGCTCGCGGTGTCGATGTCGCCGCCCCAGGACACCTCGTTCGTGCCGAGGCCGAGGCCCAGGTAGGAGAGCGTCGACTCGGCCACGATGTAGACGCCGAGCTGGATGGTGGCGACGACGATCACCGGGGCGATCGCGTTCGGCAGGATGTGCCGGAACAGGATCCGGCTGGTCCCGGCGCCGAGGGCCTTGGCCGCGAGGACGTAGTCCGCGTGCCGGGCCGTGATGACCGCGCCGCGCATGACACGGGCGATGGCCGTCCAGCCGAGGAAGGCGAGCGCGCCGATGACCGTCCACACCGTGCGCTCGGTGAAGGCGTTGAGCACGACCATCGCGCCGAGGATGAACGGGATGCCGAAGAACACGTCGGTGATCCGGGACAGCAGGGTGTCCCAGATGCCGCCGAAGTATCCGGCGAGCATGCCCATCAGGCCGCCGACGACGGTGACGAGCACCGTCACACCGACGCCCACGAGGATGGACACCCGCGTGCCGTAGACCACCCGGGCGTAGATGGAGCGGCCCTGGTTGTCGTAGCCGAACCAGTCGGGCTGGAACACATGGCTCAGCTCCGGCTTGGTCAGGAAGTGCTTGCTCAGGTCGCCGGCGGTCGGGTCCGTACTGCTGAACAGGCCCGGGAAGGCGGACACGAGCAGCAGGAAGAGGATCAGCAGCCCGGAGAGCAGGAACAGCGGCTTCCGGCACAGATCGGCCCAGGCGTCGGCGGCGAGCGAGCGCGGCTTGTCCGGCGCGGGGCCAGCCTCGGCCACGGCGACCGCGGGCTCCTCGACGGTGGGCTTGTCCTTCTTCAGAGTGTTCTCAGGCATAGCGAATCCTCGGGTCAAGGACCGCGTAGAGCAGGTCGACCAACAGGTTGGCGAGGAGGTAGATGAGGACGAACACCGTCACGATGCCGACGATGATCGAACCCTCGCGCCGGGCGAGCGCCTCGAAGAGCAGCTGCCCCACGCCCTGGACGTTGAAGATTCCCTCCGTCACCACGGCTCCGGCCATCAGCGCGCCGATGTCGGTGCCGAGGTAAGTGACCACGGGGATCAGCGAGTTGCGCAGCAGGTGCATGGAGACGATCCGGCGCTGGGGCAGGCCCTTGGCGACGGCCGTGCGCATGTAGTCGGCGCGCGCGTTCTCGGCGATGGAGGTGCGGGTGAGCCGCGCCACGTACGCGAGGGAGAGCGAGCCGAGCACGATGGCCGGCAGCACCAGCTGGGCCATGTCCATGGAGTCCTTGACGTTGGGCGAGACCCAGCCCAACTGCGTGCCGAACACCTGCTGGCTGACCAGGCCGAGCACGAAGACCGGAATCGAGATCACCATGAGGGTGAAGACGGTGACGCCGGTGTCGATGACCTTGCCGCGCTTGACGCCGGCGAGGACGCCGAAGAACAGGCCGAGGACGAGCTCGAAGGTGAACGCCATCAGGCCGAGCCGGATGGAGACCGGGAACGCGTCCGTCATCTGGTCGAGCACCGGTCGGTTACCGGCGATGGTGGTGCCGAAGTCGCCTTGCAGCAGGCCACCGAGATAGTTCAAGTACTGCTGCCAGAGCGGCAGATCGAGACCGAGATCCTTCCGGATGATGGCCATCTGCGCCGGGTCCGGCGGCTTGTCTCCCCAGAGTGCCGCCACCGGGTCGCCGGGCAGCACGTTCACCATCAGGAAGATCAGCAAAGTCGTCCCGATGAACACCGGGATCATCTGGAGCAGTCGCCGCGCGACGTATCGCCCCATTGTGCCTCCGTCCATAGCGGAGCGGCCCGCAGCACCGGCCAGGGTCGCCGACCGGCGCTGCGGGCTCGAACTCCGACTGGATTACTTCTTGTAGACCTCGACCTCGGTGAAGATCGGGTCACCGTCCTGGCCGAACTTCATGTTCTTCACGTTCTCCGAGTGGCCGGAGATCGTGCGGTTGTACCAGAGCGGGATGCCCGGGAAGGTGTTCGCCAGCTGCTTCTCAGCCTGGGTGTACAGCTTCGCGGACTCCTCGACGGTGGCGGCCGCGTCGGCCTTCTTCACCAGGTCGTCGAACTTCTTGTCCGAGAAGTCGGCCTTGTTGCCGGCGACTCCGGTACCGAAGAGGTCACGCAGGAAGTTTCCGTTGAACGGGTAGTCGAGCACCCAGCCGGAGCGGTACATCGACTTGACCTGCTTGGCGTCACGGACCTTCAGGTCGGCCTGGAAGTCCGTCTTGGCGTCGCCCTCGCACTCGACGCCGGTGGCCTGCTTGATGGAGTTGCAGACCGCGACGACCCAGTCCTTGTGCGGCTGGTCGGCGTTGTACTGGATGGAGATCTTGTTCCCCGGAACACCGCCGCCCTCCTTGATGAGAGCCTTGGCCTTCTTGGGGTTGTACTTGCAGAACTCGCCGCAGGTGTCGGCCTCGTAGCCGAGCACGCCCTTGGCGACCCAGCTGGTGGCGGACTCGCGGGTGCCGAAGAACACCGTCTTGTTGATGGTGTCGCGGTCGATCGCCATCGACAGGCCCTGCAGGACCTTGACGTCGATGTCCTTCCACTGCTTCGTGTAGAAGGCCGGGTTGATCGTGTTGATCGCCGAGTAGTCCTGCTCGATCGCCCGGTCGCCGAGGTCTTCCTTGTAGTTGGCGAGCTCGGAGTTGGGGACGATCGGCATGGAGTCGACGTTGTTCGACACCAGGTCGTTGTACGCGGCCGTGTCGGACGTGTACGCCTTGAGGTCGATGCCGCCGTTCTTGGCCTTGTCCGGACCCTTGTAGTCGTCGTTCCGGACGAGCTGGATCGACTTCTTGTGCTCCCAGGACTTCAGCTTGTAGGGGCCGTTGCCGACCGGCTTCTCGCCGTAGCCCTCGGGGTCCTTGAAGAAGCCGCTGGGCAGCGGCGAGAACACCGGGTACGCCAGCTTGTAGTGGAAGTACGGGATGCCGTCGGCCAGCGTGATGGTGAAGGTCTGGTCGTCGACGACCTTCAGCCCGGACATCTTGTCCTTCTTGGGCTTGCCCTTCTCCGGGTGGACGTCGGCGTAGCCCTCGATGTCGGAGAACCAGGAGGAGTTGACCTGCTTGTTCTCGACGTTGGCCGCCCAGTTCCAGGCGTCGACGAAGGACTTCGCGGTGACCTCTTCGCCGTTGTGGAACTTCCAGCCCTTCTTGAGCTTGACCGTCCAGACCTTGTTGTCCTTGTCCGGGGTGACGGACTCGGCGTTGGTCATGGTGATCTCGCCCTTGTCGTTGTAGTCGACAAGGCCGGAGAAGATCGCCTCGATGGTGACGGAGCCGTACGCCTCCATCGTGTTGGCAGGCTGCAGCGGGTTCTGCGGCTCGCCGTTGGCGTAGCTCACGATGCCGTTGGGGTCAACTTCCTTGTTGGCGTTGGCCTCTTCAGTACCGCCGCCACCACAGGCCGTCGCGCCCAGCGCCACCACGGCTGCTATCGCGACCCACTTGGCGCTCTTGGCACCGCGCATGGGTTCCTCCTCATGAGTCCACTTGTTCACTACAAGAGAGGGCACGCGACTTCCCACCGACACCCCTGACGGCGAGAGTTGAGTGCCCCAGTGTGCTCGTGAGTCGGCGCTCCCCACAGCGCGTGACCCATTGACCCGAGCTCTTCGCGCTCAACTATTAGCCATGGGCACCTACCCGGCCACACCCTTTTGGTCTCGGTTCGATCACACCTGACGCGTACATCTTCCGAAATATGGACAAACCGATCCGAGATAGATAGTCGCGAAACGGACTCGTTACACATCTATCGGTCAGCGATGTCCGAAATCCGGACGACCCGTGAGACAAAACCAGTTGCGCGGCAGGGCGCTCGCGCTGCAGCGTTCAAGGCGCGTAGACCCCGGGGCGGAGGACACCGCCGAAAACCTCGCCGAGGACACCTCGGAACACCCCCAAAACGCCGACTGGCCCGACTCTACGCCGAGTTGGGGCGCAGAGACGGGCCAGTCGCGGGATCCGCCGGGGCTGCCGTCGTGGAACGGTCAGCCTTTCAGGGCCTGTTGGGGCAGTTGTGTCAGTTGTGCTTGGCGCGCGAGGCGGCGCGGGCGCGCTCGGTCTTGTCCAGGTTCACCTTGCGGATACGGACGGCTTCCGGGGTGACCTCGACGCACTCGTCGTCGCGGCAGAACTCCAGGCACTGCTCCAGGGAGAGCTTGCGGGCCGGCACCACGTTCTCGGTGGTGTCTGCGGAAGCCGCACGCATGTTGGTGAGCTTCTTCTCCTTGGTGATGTTCACGTCCATGTCGTCGGAGCGCGAGTTCTCGCCGACGATCATGCCCTCGTACACCTCGGTGCCGGGCTCGGTGAACAGGACGCCGCGCTCCTGCAGGTTGATCATCGCGAACGGCGTGACCGAACCGGCGCGGTCGGCGACGAGTGAACCGTTGTTACGGGTCGTCAGCGTGCCGAACCACGGCTCGTGGCCCTCGTGGATCGAGTGCGCGATGCCCGTACCGCGGGTGTTGGTGAGGAACTCCGTGCGGAAGCCGATGAGGCCGCGGGACGGGACGACGAACTCCATGCGCACCCAGCCGGAGCCGTGGTTCGACATGTTGTCCATGCGGCCCTTGCGGACGCCCATGAGCTGGGTGACGGCGCCCATGTGCTCCTCGGGCACGTCGATCGTCATGCGCTCGACCGGCTCGTGCGTCTTGCCGTCGATCTCCTGCGTGACGACCTGCGGCTTGCCGATGGTCAGCTCGAAGCCCTCGCGGCGCATCTGCTCGACCAGGATCGCCAGGGCCAGCTCACCGCGGCCCTGCACCTCCCAGGCGTCGGGGCGCTCGGTGTCGAGGACGCGCAGCGAGACGTTACCGATCAGCTCGCGGTCCAGACGGTCCTTGACCTGGCGGGCCGTGACCTTGCGGTCCTTGACGGCGGACTTGGCGTCCGCGCCCTTGCCGGTGCCGCCGCGGCCGACGAGCGGCGAGGTGTTCGTACCGATGGTCATGGAGATCGCGGGCTCGTCGACCGTGATCAGCGGGAGGGCGACCGGGTTCTCCGGGTCGGCCAGGGTCTCGCCGATCATGATGTCGGGGATACCGGCGACGGCGCAGATGTCACCGGGGCCCGCGACCTCGGCGGGCTTGCGGGTGAGCGCCTCGGTCATCATCAGCTCGGAGATGCGGACGTTGGAGACCGAGCCGTCGCGCTTCATCCAGGCCACGGTCTGGCCCTTGCGGAGCTCGCCCTGCTCGACGCGGAGCAGCGCGATACGGCCGAGGAAGTTGTCGGCGTCGAGGTTGGTGACGTGCGCCTGCAGCGGGGCGGCCTCGTCGTACTCCGGCGCGGGGACGTGCTGGAGCAGCGTGGAGAAGAACGGCTCCAGGTTGGTGCTGTCCGCGGGGACGGTGCCGTCCTCCGGCTTGGTCAGCGAGGCGACGCCGTCACGGCCGCAGGCGTAGACGATCGGGAACTCGATCTGGTCCTCGTCGGCGTCCAGGTCGAGGAACAGGTCGTACGTCTCGTTGACGACCTCGTCGATCCGGGAGTCCGGGCGGTCCGTCTTGTTGATGCAGAGGATGACGGGGAGCCGCTGCTGCAGGGCCTTGCGCAGCACGAAGCGGGTCTGCGGCAGCGGGCCCTCGGAGGCGTCCACGAGCAGCACGACCGCGTCCACCATCGACAGACCGCGCTCGACCTCGCCACCGAAGTCGGCGTGGCCGGGGGTGTCGATGATGTTGATCGTGATCGGCTCGCCACCGTCCTTGGGGTGGTACTTCACCGCCGTGTTCTTGGCCAGGATCGTGATGCCCTTCTCACGCTCCAGGTCGTTCGAGTCCATGACGCGGTCGTCGACGGAGTCGAGCTGGTGCGCGGCGAAGGCACCGGCCTGCTTGAGCATGGCATCGACGATGGTCGTCTTGCCGTGGTCGACGTGGGCGACGATGGCGACGTTACGAATGTCGTGGCGCGTGGGCATACGAGCTGCGCTTCTCCCAGGAAGAGTGGAGGGCCTGTTGCGTACGGTCCGGTACGCGAGCCCTGCCGGGCTGAACACGCCACGGCCTTACCCCATCCTACGTTGACCTGGCAGGGGCGGCATGGTCGGGGGCCGCCGCAGCCCGGTCCGGGACGGGGTGGGGTGAGGAAAGACACAGGTCAATGGGTGTGGAAAGCAGCTTGCCCGCCGGGGGGCTCCGGCGGGCAAGGGGCTTGAGCGAGTTCTGAGCCGCCGCCGCTGCGGCCGCTCCCGTGGTTACTGCTTCTTCTGCTGCCCGGCGGCCCCCGACTTCAGGTAGCCGATGTCCTCGTAGTGCGGCGACTCGAAGCCGAACGCCCCGGCGTTCGCGAGGTTCGCCCTGACCGCGAAGAGCTGCGGCCGCTGGTAGAGCGGCACGGACCCGGCCTCGGCCCAGATCCGGGCGTCGGCCTTGCGCACCAGCTCGCGCGCCTTCGACTCGTCGAGCTCCGCCGCGGCCTGCTCGAAGAGCTGGTCGATGTGGTCGGTGCCGACGCGGGTGTAGTTCTGCTCGACGTTCAGCGAGCCGTCCTCCGCGGGCACGGGCTTGGCGAAGATCGGCCGGCCGTCGGTGGCGGGGTAGGCGGAGGCGGGCCACGAGTAGAGCGCCAGGTCGTACTGGCCGGACGCGATGTGGTCCTTGAAGTAGCTGCCGTCCTCGACCTTCTCGATCTCCGTGCGGATGCCGATCCGCTCCAGCATGCGGGCGATCTTGTCGCCGACGGTGCGCAGGGACTCGGAGCCGGGGCCCGAGGGGAGCACGAAGCGGAGGGTCAGGGCCTTGCCGTCCTTGGCGAGCGGCCCGGAGGCGGCCTTGCCGGCGGAGCCCTTGGAGCCCTTGGAGCCCTTGGAGTTCTTTTCCTTGGAGCCCTTGTCCTTGGACTTGTCCTTGGACTTGTCCTTGGACTTGTCCTTGGACTTGTCCTCGCCCTCGGCCTCGGCCTTCGCCTTCTCGGACTTGTCCTTGTCCTTGGCCTTCTCGTGCTCCTTGTTGCTGTCCTTCTTGCTGTCCTTCTCGTGCTCCTTCTTGCCCTCGGGGGACTTCGCCTTCTCGCCGTCCTCCTTCTTGCCCTCCTTCTTCTCTTCCTTCTTTTCCTTCTTCTTCTCCTCGCCGTTCTCTTCCTTCGGGGCCGCCGTGCCCTTCGGGGCGTACGCGCCGGGGACGCTGTTCTTGCTCTTGGCCTGCTGCCGGTCCTCGGTGTCGCCGGGCTTGTCGTCCTGACCGACGATGTACGTGCCGTCGTCGGACTCGGACTCGGAGCCCTTCGCCGGCTTGCTCTTCTTCTTGTCGGCCTTGGAGCCCGCGCCCTTCCCCACGATCGCGCCGCCCCGCTCCCAGCCCGCCTCGGCGAGGAGCGCCTGGGCCTCGGCGGTGTCCTGGCTGCCGAGGGCCTTGCTGTTGTCGGCGTACGCGTACTGCCCGGCGAGGGCGAGGTGGCTGCCGACCGGCGCCGCGGGCAGACCGAGGGGCTTGAGGACGGTCTCGGCGATCTCCTCGCGGTCGATGGCACGGGCCACCGCACGGCGTACGCGCTCGTCGGCGAGCGGTCCGCCGGCGCCGTTCAGCGCGAGCTGGGTGTAGGCGGGTTCGAGGGACTTGCGGACCTTGAAGTCGCGCAGTCCGTTCTGCTGCTTCGCGTACTCGGCGATCGCCTCGCGGTTCTTCTTACGGGCCTCGATCTCGGTCTCGGCCTCCTCCTCGCCCTTCGCGCCGTTCGCGATCGCCCAGGAGCGCAGCGCCTGCGCGGGCGTGAGGTCGGTGCCGGGGCCGTGGGCCAGCGGGCCCTTCGACCCGGCGTCGCGGGCGGCGAGCGAGATCCGCTCGGCCTCGGCGGAGCCGATCTCGGCCAGGTCGACCTTGCCCTCGGCGAGCGCGGCGGCCCGCTGTGCGCGCGGCACGGCGCGGAAGACCAGCTTCTGCAGCTTGGCGGGCTCGCCCCACCAGCGCGGGTTGCGGACCAGCGTCATCTCGCCGGCCTTGCGGTCCGTCCCCTCGATGCTGAACGGGCCTGCCGACACCTTCAGCTTGGTGCGCGCACCGTCGTTGAAGGTGTCCGGCGTCCCCATGACCTGCTTGGGGTACAGCGGCGAGAACAGCGACCGCCAGTCCGCGTACGGCTTGGCGAAGGTGACCCGTACCTCCAGGTCGTTGGCGCCGCGCTCGACCTTCTCGATGCGGTCGTAGCCGGCGTTGCGCGCCGTCCAGTAGGCGCTGTCCTTGCCGGACAGGGCGCGCCACTGGGCGGCGAAGTCCGCGGCGCCGATCTCCCGGCCGTCGCTCCAGACCGCCTGCTGGTTGAGCTTGTAGAGCACGACCTGCTTGGGCTCGCGCTCGACGATCTCGGCCTTCTCCAGGAAGTCCGGGTTGGCCTGCGGCCGGCCCTTCGCATCGAGCGTGAACATCGACGGCAGTACGGCCCCCGCGACCCGGCTCGTGGCCGAATCGGCGTCCGCCTGGAAGGAGTTGAGGGTCTGCGGAAGCCCGTCCACGGCCCAGGTGACTTTGCCCCCGTCGACGACTGCATCGCGCGCGGCGGGCGCGATGTCCTGAGCGGCGGCGGGGGCGCCGGACTCGTCGGACGAGCCGCAGCCGGCCAGGGCGGGCACGGCGAGGACTCCCGTGGTGAGGAGGGCGGCAGCTCTGCGGACATGGCGCTTTCTGACGCCGGCCGAATCGAGTCGGGCCATGGCTAGGTACCTCCGGGGCTCGCCCGGCCGCCCGATTCCGGTTTGGGCCGGGTTTGATCACGTTTGGCGGTATAAGGAGTTGATCACACCTATCGCCCCCACTGAAGGTGACGGGCGCGCGCTCGCGCCACTGACACGGCGACACGCCGCGAGAACCCCACCCGTTTCGCCCAACGCGGCACCCCCGCACGGGGTACGCGACCCGGGCCCGCCCCGGTCGACCGCGCCGCAACGCCCCGAAGGACGCCGGTCACGGACGGGCGCGGGTGCACACCGTCCGGCCACGGCCCGTGCCGAAGTGCTCAATCCGTACCGATCCCTTCACAATCGGGGATGTGACGCGCGACACTCTCAGGCGCACTGGCACTGCCACCGCACCGGCGGAAAAGAGGGCAACCCATGTCCCTGCAGGACGATCTGACGGCCGTGCAGCGCTGCCTCGATGAGCTGGTCCGTTCCGTCGGACGGCTCGAGCAGCATGTGGGCGGCGGCGTGGACCTGCGCCGTGTGCGCACGGACACCGACCATCTGCGCGACAGCCTCGCCCTGCTGCGCGAGGCCGCTCCCGAGCTCGCCTCCCGCCCCAGGCCCGAGGTGATCCACATCCCCGACCAGCCCTACGACCGCGCCCTGTGGTCGGACGTCGACGACGAGGGGCTCGGCGCGAGCGACCGACGCGCGCCCTGACCCGAGAGCCCACCGCCCCGCCCGACCGCCACCCCCGGAAGCTCTCCCCCTGGAGATCCCGTTGGCCACTGGCACCGAACCCGACCTCGATCCCGCGGGCGGCGTGCGCGGCGCGACGCGTGCCGCCATCGCCGCCCCGCATCTGCGCACCGACCGCTGGTGGCTGTCCCCCGCGCTGACCGCAGCCGGACTGCTCGCCTTCGTCGTCTACTCGACCTGGCGGGCCTTCGCCAACGCCGACTACTACGCGGCCCCGTACGTCTCGCCGTTCTACTCGCCGTGCCTGGCGGAGAACTGCGTGCCGATGAAGGGCGGGCCCAACTGGGAGATCCTCGGGGGCTGGTGGGGGCTCTCGCCCGCGCTCCTCATCCTGATCTTCCCGCTCGGCTTCCGGCTGACCTGCTACTACTACCGCAAGGCGTACTACCGGGGCTTCTGGGCCTCGCCGCCCGCCTGCGCGGTGGCCGAGCCGCACCGGAAGTACAGCGGTGAGACGCGCTTCCCGCTGATCCTGCAGAACGTCCACCGGTACTTCTTCTACGCGGCCGTGCCGGTGGCGGGCATCCTCACGTACGACACCGTGCTCGCCTTCCGGGACGAGCACTACGCGTGGGGGCACATGGGGCTCGGGACCGTGGTGATGGTCGTGAACATCGGGCTCATCTGGGCGTACACGCTGTCGTGCCACTCCTGCCGGCACATCGTCGGCGGCAAGCTGAAGCACTTCTCGAAGCATCCCGTGCGGTACCGGCTGTGGCAGTGGGTCGGGAAGCTGAACGACCGTCATATGCAGCTCGCCTGGGTCTCGTTGCTCAGCGTGGCCGGCGCCGACTTCTACGTGTACCTGGTCGCCTCCGGCGCCATCGAGGATCTGAGGTTCTTCTGATGTCTCAAGTGGAGCGGCTGCAGTGGGACGTCGTCGTGGTGGGCGCGGGCGGCGCCGGGCTGCGCGCCGCGATCGAGGCGCGCGAGCAGGGGGCTCGTACGGCCGTGATCTGCAAGTCGCTGTTCGGCAAGGCGCACACGGTGATGGCCGAGGGCGGCATCGCAGCGGCGATGGGCAACGTCAACGACCACGACGACTGGCGGGTGCACTTCCGGGACACCATGCGCGGCGGCAAGTTCCTCAACCAGTGGCGGATGGCCGAGCTGCACGCGCGCGAAGCCCCGGACCGGGTCTGGGAGTTGGAGACCTGGGGCGCGCTCTTCGACCGGACCGCGGACGGGCGGATCTCGCAGCGGAACTTCGGCGGGCACGAGTACCCGCGGCTCGCACACGTCGGCGACCGTACGGGCCTTGAGCTGATCCGCACGCTGCAGCAGAAGATCGTGGAGCTGCAGCAGGAGGACCATCGCGAACTCGGCGACTACGAAGCCCGGTTGAAGGTCTTCCAGGAGTGCACCGTCACCCGGATCGTCAAGGACGCCGACGGCAAGGTGTGCGGGGTGTTCTGCTACGAGCGCGAGTCCGGGCGGTTCTTCGTCATCGAGGCGCCCTCCGTGGTGATCGCGACCGGGGGCATCGGCAAGTCCTTCAAGGTGACGTCCAATTCGTGGGAGTACACGGGGGACGGGCACGCGCTCGCCCTGCTCGCGGGGGCCCCGCTGCTCAACATGGAGTTCGTGCAGTTCCATCCGACCGGAATGGTCTGGCCGCCGTCCGTCAAGGGCATCCTCGTCACCGAGTCGGTGCGCGGGGACGGCGGGGTGCTCAGGAACTCCGAGGGCAAGCGGTTCATGTTCGACTACATCCCGGACGTCTTCAAGGAGAAGTACGCGGAGTCGGAGGCCGAGGGCGACCGCTGGTACGACGACCCGGACCACAACCGCCGCCCGCCCGAACTCCTCCCCCGCGACGAGGTCGCCCGCGCCATCAACTCCGAGGTGAAGGCGGGCCGCGGCTCCCCGCACGGCGGCGTGTTCCTGGACGTCTCGACGCGGATGCCGCCCGACGTCGTGCGGCGCCGACTCCCGTCCATGTACCACCAGTTCAAGGAGCTGGCCGACGTCGACATCACCGCCGAGGCGATGGAGGTCGGCCCGACCTGCCACTACGTGATGGGCGGCATCGCCGTCGACTCCGACTCGGCGGCCGCGCGCGGTGTGCCCGGCCTGTACGCGGCCGGTGAGGTCGCGGGCGGCATGCACGGCTCCAACCGGCTCGGCGGCAACTCGCTGTCCGACCTGCTCGTCTTCGGGCGGCGGGCCGGGCTGCACGCCGCCCGGTACGCCGCCGGACTCGACGTACGGCCCGTGGTGGACGAGGGCCAGGTGGACGCGGCCGCGGCCGAGGCGCTCAGGCCGTTCTCCGCGGAGGCGCCGGAGGAGGGCGCGCCGCCGGAGAACCCGTACACCCTGCACCAGGAGCTGCAGCAGACGATGAACGACCTCGTCGGGATCATCCGGCGGGAGCCCGAGATGGCCGAGGCCCTGCAGAAGCTGGCCGAGCTGCGGGTGCGGGCGCGGCGGGCCGGGGTCGAGGGGCACCGGCAGTTCAACCCCGGCTGGCACCTCTCGCTCGACCTCAGGAACATGCTGCTCGTCTCGGAGTGCATCGCGCGCGCCGCCCTGGAGCGCACCGAGTCGCGCGGCGGCCACACCCGCGAGGACTGGCCCGGCATGGACCGGCGGTGGCGGCGCGCCAACCTCCTGTGCCGGCTCGCCGACCCGACGGGCGGGCTCGCGGCCACCGACCCGGTGCGCGGGCAGATCCGGCTCGAACGCGAGGAGACCGAACCCATCCGACCCGACCTGCTCGCCCTCTTCGACAAGGAGGAGCTGGTCAAGTACCTCAGCGAAGAGGAGCTCCACGAGTGACGTCGTACGAAGCGGGCTTCAGGGTCTGGCGCGGGGACACCTCGGGCGGCGGCCTGGAGGACTTCAAGGTCGAGGTCAACGACGGCGAGGTCGTCCTCGACATCATCCACCGGCTGCAGGCCACGCAGGCCCCCGATCTGGCCGTGCGCTGGAACTGCAAGGCGGGCAAGTGCGGTTCGTGCTCGGCGGAGGTCAACGGGCGGCCGCGACTCATGTGCATGACCCGGATGTCGACGTTCACCCGGGACGAGGTCATCACGGTGACGCCGCTGCGGGCCTTCCCGGTCGTACGGGACCTGGTGACCGACGTCGGCTTCAACTACACGAAGGCCCGCGAGGTCCCGGCGTTCGTGCCGCCCGCCGAGCTCGGGCCCGGCGAGTACCGGATGATGCAGGAGGACGTGGACCGCTCGCAGGAGTTCCGCAAGTGCATCGAGTGCTTCCTGTGCCAGGACACCTGCCATGTGGTGCGCGACCACGAGGAGAACAAGGGCGCGTTCGCGGGCCCCCGCTTCCTGATGCGCGTCGCCGAGCTGGACATGCACCCGCTGGACTCCGCCGAGGCCGAGGGCCTGGACCGCAAGACGACGGCCCAGGACGAGCACGGCCTCGGCTACTGCAACATCACCAAGTGCTGTACGGAGGTGTGCCCGGAGGGCATCCGGATCACCGACAACGCCCTGATCCCGCTGAAGGAACGGGCCGCGGACCGGAAGTACGACCCCCTGGTGTGGCTGGGCAACACCATCCGGCGGCGCTCACGGTGAGCGTGACGCGGTCGCGGGCGGCCGGTCCACTGTCCAGTCGCGACCGGACATAACGGGACATACGCTCCCCCATGTGACGCCCTCCCGCTCGCTGCCCTGCATAGCCGGCCGGGCCGCCCTCGCCGTGCTCGGGCTGCTCGTCCTGCTCGTGCAGGTCACGCGCCCGGCGCACGCCGACGATCCGGTCAGGCTCTCCACCGGCGGGCAGGTCACCGACGAGGCAGGGGCGCTCGACGACCGCGAGGACACCGTGGACGCCGTCGAGAAGGCGCTCGACCGGCTCCACGACGACGGCGGCGTCCAGCTCTTCGTCGTCTACGTACCCGACTTCTCCGGCCTCGCCGCCCGCGACTGGGCCGACGAGACGGCCCGCCGCAACAGCCTCGGCGCCGACGACGCGCTGCTCGCCGTCGCCACGCAGGACCGGCAGTACGCCACCTCCGTCGACCAGGACTCACCGCTCGGCGACGCACAGCTGCGGGAGGTCGCCCGCACCGCGATCGTGCCGGCGCTGCGCCGGCACGACTGGGCCGGCGCGGCCATCGGCGCCGCCGACGGCTACCGGGCCGTGCTCGCCGGGCAGCCCGTGCCCACCCCGCGGATCACGCCCGGCCCCGCCGACCCGGAGCCCGGCTCGGACCGGGTCACCGGGGACCTGATCCTGCCGATCGTCGTGGTGGTCGGGGCGGGCGCCCTCGCCGCGTACGCGTACACCCGGCGCAAGCGGCGGGCCGCCACCCGCACCACCCCGCACGGCGGCGAGCGGAGGCCGCCCGCGGCGCCGCTCGACGAGCTCGACGCGGAGGCGCGGCGGCTGCTCGTCGCGACCGACGACGCGGTCCGCACCAGCACCGAGGAACTCGGCTTCGCCCGCGCCCAGTTCGGCGACGAGGCGGTCGCGCCGTTCGCCGCGGCCCTCACGTACGCGGGCGCCGAGCTGACGGCCGCGTTCCGGCTGCGGCAGCGCCTGGACGACGCGACGCCGGAGAACGACACGACCCGGCGGCGGATGCTCGAGGAGATCGTCAGCCGCTGTACGACGGCCGACCGGCGGCTCGACGACGAGTCCGCCGCCTTCGACGCACTGCGCGACCTGGAGAAACACGCCCCGGACGCGCTCGCCCACGCCGAGGAGGAGTTCCGGCAGATCACCGCCCGCGCCGACACCGCCGCGGCGACGCTCACCGCGCTCACGAACCGGTACGCGGACTCCGCCTCCGCCCCCGTCGCCGGCCACGTCGACGAGGCGCGGGAACGGCTCGCCTTCGCCGACGACCGGCTCGCCCCGGCCCGGGAGTGCGTGGCCGCGGGAGACAACGGGCGGGCCGCGGTCCATCTGCGGGCCGCCGAGGGCGCGTTGGACCAGGCGGCCACGCTCGTCGACGCGGTCGACCGGCTCGCCCAGGAGATCGCCGAGGCCAGCGGGAAACTGCCGGGCGCGCTCACCGAGACCGACGCCGACCTCGCGGACGCGCGCGGGATCCTCGACGGCACCCCGTCCGGCACGCCTACGGCCGACCTGCAGGGGCGGATCAGGCGGGCCGAGGCGGTCGCCCACGACGTACGCGCCGAGATGGCGGCGGAGCGCTTCGACCCGATCGACGCGCTGCGCCGGGTCAAGGAGGCGGACGCGGCGCTCGACGCGGCCCTCGCCGGCGCCCGCGAGCGCGAGAGCGCGGACCGGCGCGCCCACACGCTCCTCGACCCTGCCCTGCTCACCGCGCGCAGCGCGATCGGCACCGCCGCCGACTATGTGACGACGCACCGCGGCGCCGTCGGCAGCCCCGCCAGGACCCGCCTCGCCGAGGCCGAACGGCACCTCGCCGAGGCGGAGTCGCTGCGCGCCGACGACGCCTCGGACGCGCTCGCCGCGGCGCAGCGCGCGGACGCCCTGGCCGGCCAGGCGCGACAGCTCGCGGAGCGGGACGTGGCCGGGTTCGAGAGCCCGTACGGCAGGGGCGTCGGTGGCATCGGGGGCGGCGGTCGCGGCATGGGCGGGGCGGTGCTCGGCGGGATCATCCTCGGCGAACTGTTCGGCGGGCGTGGGGGCGGGGGCGGGCCCGGGAGTTTCGGTGGGGGTGGGACTCGGGGGCGCAGGGGCGGCGGGGGGCGGTTCTGAACTGCGCGACCAACCCCCACCGCGCGGCAGCCGAAAAACAGCCGAGGGATGGGGCGAAGCCCCGGGACAGGGGCGCGGGGGTGGGCCCCCGGGGAGCCGAAGAGGGCGCGCCCTAGAACATGCTCAGCAACGCCTCCACCGAAGGCTCCGCCGCGGACTCCCCGTCCGGGAGGGCAAGTTCGAACCACACCGTCTTGCCACGCGGAGTACGCCGCGATCCCCACGCCGCGCTGAGCAGGCCGACCAGCTGAAGCCCACGCCCGCCCTCGTCCGTATCGCGCGCGCGGCGCCGCCGCGGCTGGACCAGGCCCGCGTCCCAGACCTCGCAGACCAGACTGCGGTCGAGCAGCAGGCGCAGCCTGATCTCCCCTTCCCCGTACCGCAACGCGTTCGTCACCAGCTCGCTGACCAGCAACTCCGTGGTGTCGACGAGGGGTTCGAGGTCCCAGGCGAGCAGCTGCGCGCGGGCGTACTCGCGGGCGCGGCCGACCGAGCGGGGCTCGCGGGGCAGCGTCCAGTCGCCGACGGCATCCCCGGGCAGGCCCTGTACGCGGGCCATGAGGAGCGCGATGTCGTCCTCGCCGTGGTGGGTGTTCAGGGTGTCGAGGACGTGGTCGCAGACGTCTTCGAGGGAGCGGGGCTCGGCGGAGGTCTCGGCGGAGGTCTCGGCGGAGGTCTCCGCGGCGTCCGACGCCGGAGGCGTGATCGCGTTGCGGAAGGCGCGCAGGCCGTCGTCGAGCGGGTGGTCGCGGGATTCGACGAGCCCGTCGGTGTAGAGGGCGAGCAGCGCGCCCTCGGGGAGTTCGACCTCGACCTCCTCGAAGGGCTCGCCGCCGACGCCGAGCGGCATCCCGGGCGGCACGTCGAGCATCTGCGCCGCCTCGCCGGGTTCGACGAGCACGGGCGGCAGATGGCCCGCGTTAGCGAACGTACAGCGTCGGGTGACCGGGTCGTAGACCGCGTAGACGCAGGTCGCGAGGTACACCTCGGACGGGTCGATGTCGCGGCCCTGGAGGGCGCGGCGGGTGGACTGCGGGGACTGCGGGGGCCGCAGCTGGCCGCCCGCAGTGTGGCCGGGGTTGCCGAGGCCGCGGGCGATCTCGTCGAGCGCGGAGAGGACTTCGGCGGGTTCGAGGTCGAGGAGCGCCAACGTCCGTACGGCGGTGCGGAGTTCGCCCATGGCGACGGCGGCGCGCAGGCCGCGGCCCATCACGTCGCCGACGACGAGCGCGGTGCGGTGGCCGGGGAGTTCGATGACGTCGAACCAGTCGCCGCCGACCTCGGTGGCGGCGTTGCCGGGCAGGTAGCGGCAGGCGATGTCGAGTCCGGAGGCCTCGGGGTCGCCGGGCGGGAGCAGGGAGCGCTGCAGGATGAGTGCGCGCTCGTGCTCTCTTCGATAGAGGCGGGCGTTGTCGATGCAGACGGCGGCGCGGGCGGCGAGTTCCACGGCGAGGGCCCGGTCGCGTTCGCCGAAGGGTTCGCTGCCCTTGGCGCGGGAGAAGCGGGCGAGGCCGACGACGGTGTCGTGGGCGACCATCGGCACGGCGAGCGTGGACTGCAGGAGGCCGTTCTCGTCGCCGCCGGAGATGGTGACGGGCCGTGCGGTGCGCAGGGCGTCCGCGCAGGGCGAGTTGAAGCTGTAGCGGTGGACGGCGCCGACGGTGACGGGGGCGGCGCCGGCCTCGGCGAACGGGGCGTCGGACACGGCGCTGGCGAAGGCGACCCGGCGCAGCTCGGCGGAGCCGTCGGCGAGGCTGTCGACCTGCGCGGACTCGTCGCCGTCGAGGAGCCCCTGGTAGAGGTCGACGGAGGCGAGGTCGCAGAAGACGGGGACGGTGACGTCGAGGAGTTCGCGTGCGGTGGTCTCCAGGTCGAGGGAGTTGCCGATGCGGGCGCCGGCCTCGTTGAGGAGGGCGAGGTTGCGGCGGGCGTGGGCGGCCTCGCGGGCGGCGGCGTGCCGTCGGGTGACGTCGGTGCCGAGTCCGGCTATGCCGATGGGGCGGCCGCTGCCGCTGTGGACGCGGTAGAGGTTGATCGACCAGTGCCGCCGGTCGTTCTTGGCGCCGGGCGCGGGGCCGACGAGCTGCATGTCCGTCACGGACTCGCCGGTGTCCAGGACGTGCCGCAGCGCGCCCTGCAGCCGCTCGGCCTCCTGCCGCGGCAGGTAGTCGTGCACGGTGCGGCCGCGGTGCTCGTCCCCCTCCCCGCCGAAGACGGCGGCGAAGCGGCGGTTGACGCGCTGCACCTTGAGGTCGGTGCCGAAGAGCAGGAAGCCGAACGGCGATTGGCCGAAAATGGCCTGGGACGCGGCGAGGTCGGTCTCGATCCTGCGCAGGGCCCGTACGTCGACGACGATGCAGACCGCAGCCTTGTCGCCGTGCTCGGTCTCGGTGGGCATCACATAGACCTCGGCGATGCCGTCCGGGGCGCGGCCGCCGTCGGTGCGGAACGGGACGACGCCCGTCCACTCGCGGCCGTCGAGTATCTCGGCGACCTTGCGGTGGCCGCGGTCGCGCAGGTCGGCGGGGACGAAGGCCTCGATCGGGTCCTTGCCGACGGCGTCCCGCGCGGGCACTCCGAAGAGCTGCTCGGCGCGGAGCGACCACTGGTCGATCAGACCGTCGGGGCCGATGGAGAAGGAAGCGACCTTGACATAGTCGTAGATCGAGCCGGGCGGGCTCGACTGCCAGACGATGTCGCCGCCCGGCGTCTCGCCGCTTCGCTGCTCGGGCGTCCGCGCCCTGGCTGGTATCTCGCTCAACGCGACCGTCCCCTCCAGCTCACCGCCACCGACCAGGTCCATCGGACGGCTTGCCCGCAGTATCCAGCACTACGGCCGCACGCAACACCGCGTTCACATCTCCTGTCCGTCCCGACACATTCCGGCCGTGTGCCGTCGGGGTGCGGAAGGAGATCGGCTCTCCCTCACCTTCTAACCCGGGAGGGACAGCTCGAACCACACCGTCTTGCCCGTCCTGCCCTGTCGAGTACCCCAGCGGCGGGCGGAACAGGCCACCAACTGCAGCCCGCGCCCGCCCTCGTCGTCGGGTTCCGCGCTGCGTTCGCGGGGCGGGTCCGGGAGCGGGTCGGAGACTTCCACCAGGAGCGGAGCCGTTCCGTCCTCCGGCTTCACGAGGCGGACGCCGATGGGTCCGGTGGCGTGCCGCAGGGAGTTGGTGACGAGTTCGCTGACGAGCAGGACGGTCACGTCGCCGACTTCGTCGAGTCCCCAGGCGTCGAGCTGTTTGCGGACCCGGGCGCGGGCGGTGCGGACGGCTCCGGGGTCGGCGGGAAAGTGCCACTCGGCGTGCTCGGCCCAGTCGGCGCGGTCGCCGTCGGTGTCGATCACGCCGATCACTTCCAAAGGGCCGAGTGGGAAGGTGGCAGAACCCGTCCGGTTTCGTGGGGTTAATCAGCACATACCCGATATCAAGTGGGCCCTACCGTACGCGCGGGCGCACGGTGGCACGAACGGCGTAGGTGCCCCGCGCCCGTCGCGCCGCGCGCCCCCTCCGGCCCGATGGGGTGTGCGCGGGCTGTGCCGGGGTCAGTTCCGGGCGGCGTGCCAGCGGGCGGTCTCGGTGACGGCGGGCCGGTCGTGCTCCAGCCAGTCGACGTCCCAGAGCTGGTCGGGCGTGAGCCAGCGCAGCTCGTCGTGGTCTTCGAGGGGGCGTACGTCCTCGGGGCTCGCGGAGATCAACTCGGCGGCCCAGACCCGCAGGACGTAGCCGGGGCGGCCGAGCGGCCACTCGCCGGGGATCCGTTCGAGGAGCTTGGCGTCGACGCCGAGCTCCTCGCGCAGCTCGCGGACGAGGGCCTGCTCGGGCTGTTCGCCCGGGTCGACCTTGCCGCCGGGGAGTTCCCAGCGTCCGGCCAGGTGGGCGGGGGCGCTGCGCCGGGCGGCGAGGAGCCGGCCTTCGGCGTAGAGGGCGGCGCCGACGACGAGGATGCGGTCCGTCATGCGCCGGAGCCTATGCGCACTCCGGTGCCGCCGCGGAACGCGCGGGTCACGGCGTCTTCTGCCCGAGCCGCTCCACCCAGTACAGCTGCTTGTGGCCGCGGTCCTCCAGGCTGTCCGCGACCTGCTCGGCCTCGGTCTTGGTGGCGTACCGGCCGACGCGGTAGCGGTTGCCGTTGTCGTCCTGGCGTATGACGAGCCAAGGGAGCATCGCGCTGCCGTCGTTCATCGCACTCCTCCCCCGGCCGCCGGCCTCAGGATCCGCCGTCTCCCGTCTGCTTCTGCAACCCCATCTCGCATATGCCCGAGCGTACGCCCGGACTTCACACAGCGGATACGGAATGGCACGAAGAGATACGCAATCGGCCAGGACCGGACCATTGCCGAGGGGGCGCACACCTCGCATGCGCCCCCCGGGGGCCGCCGCGCGCCTTGCGGTCAACGGGCGTCAACGGGCGGGGAAGCAGGGCGAGTCCGGCTGCGGGACGGCCAGAACGGCCGGATTCCGACGCCGGTCGCGCGTCTCGTCCTCCAATGAAGTCACGCGGACCCGCGGGGAGTTGACGCGCCTCGCTCCTCGGCGTCGCGCCCTCGGCTCACTTCACGGGCAGGTGGTACGCGACGCGGTACCGGTCGGCCGGGACCACCACGTCGGCCGTCTCGACCGGGCGTCCGGACGCGAAGTACGTCCGCTCGATGGCGAGGACGACATGGCCGGGCACGCCGCCGAGCGCGAGGAGCTCCTCGGCGAGGCCGGGGCGGGCGCCGACCTCCTCGGCGACGTTGTCGACGATCACGTCGATCGCGGCCATCCGCTCGACGACGCCGCAGCCGCCGAGCGGGCCCTCCTCGGGGAGCATGACCGGGGTGCGGCCGGTGATCGCGAGGGGCTCCCAGGAGGTGGAGAGCATCATCGCCTCGCCGGCGTCCCGGAACACGTACTTCGTGCGCATCACGCGGTCGTCCGGCTTGATCGCGAGGCGCTCGGCGATCTCGGGGCCCGCCTCGACCTGCTCACTGCGCGACTCCCACGTGCCGCGCGCCCCGGCCTCGGCCTGCTCCTGCCGGAACGGCGTGGAGCCGGTGGTGCGGTACCCGGAGCGGGCGACTCTTCGCGGGACCGGGCGCTCGCGCACATACGTGCCGGAGCCGGAGCGACCCTCGACCAGGCCCTCGGCCATCAGGACCTTGCGGGCCTCCAGGGCGACGGTGTCCGAGACCCCGTACTCCTCGCGGATCCGGGCCTGCGAGGGCAGCCGGGTGTGGGGCGGGAGCGCGCCGTTGACGATCTGCCTACGAAGATCGTCGGCAACGCGCAGATACGCCGGCTGCTCACCGATTGTCACGAGCCACTCCCATCAGGTTGACAGACAGCAACAGCGTGACAACCCTCGGTTGAAGACCGCAACCTTAGGCCAGAGAATCACCCGAAGTGATGACTTGTCTTTACGGAGAGCTCTCTGCCCGCTAAGGCGATCAAGGAAACGGGCGGCCGGGCAGGGGCGTACGCCTTCTACGCCCCTCGACGGAGTCAGACCTCGGCACCCTCGCCGGGATTGCCCTCCAGCTCACCGGTCGAGCCACCGGTCGAACCGCCGGTGGAGCCACCGGTCGAACCGCCCGTGGAGCCACCGGTCGAACCGCCCGTCGTGCCCTGGTCGCCGCCACCACCGCTGCCGCCCGATCCGTCGCGGGCCGAGCCGAGGAGCTTGTCGCCGGTCTTGTCGCCGACGTGGCAGGACACCGTGCGCTCGCCCTGGGACCAGGCCGTCGAGTCGGGGAAGAAGTAGTACTCGTAGAGGTTGTCGGGGATCGACGACGCGTCGCCGAAGTACTCGACGGCCAGGGCCCCGCAGCGCTCGTCGGCGAGCTGCGCGACCTCGCTGTCGCTCGGGTACGCCCCGTCGTCGAGGAGGAAGGTGCCGTACACCTCGCCGTCGTGCGGGGCGTCGCAGTTCACGACGTCGACTTCGGTGGTCACGCCCTCCAGCTTTCCGCCGTCCGCGTCGAAGCAGTCCCCCTCCACCAGGGAGAACGCCGAGCGCCTGTCCCCGAACGGGTCGTCGTCGGCCGGGGAGCCGCCCCAGAGTCTCGCCGCCCAGCCGAGCGAGAGCGCGAGCACGACGAAGGCGGTGCCGATCGAGGAGAGCGTGACGCCCGCGATCGCCATGCCCTTGCCGCTCTGCCCCCTCTTCTTGATCTGCGAGAGCGCGACGAGCCCGAGCACCAGACCGAGCGGCGGCAGCACGCACAGGATGCCGAGCACCATCGATGTGACGGCGAGACCGTTGGTCGTCGCCGGCTGCTGCGCGTACGGATAGGGCTGCTGCCAGCCGTACGGGGGCGGCGCGCCCTGCCCGTAAGGCGGCGGCTGCGGGCCCTGGGGCGGCGGTGGTATGGCCACGGGTACGGTGCTCCTGGTCGGGATCGGGCGGTTCGTGCGAACGGTTGCGCGAATCGTACGTCGGGGGGCGGAAGGCCGGGGGCGAGATGGCGACGGTGGACCGGACGACGGTGAACCGGGGGACGGTGCGGGCGCTCAACGCGCTCACGGCTCGCTGGGCGCGGGCGGCGAGAACGGAGAACGCGGACGCCGACGCGGACGCGAACGGGAACGGGAACTCGAACGGGGGCGGGACGGTGTTCGCGGCTGCCGGTGTGTGGCCGCTGCTCGGACTGCTCTCGGAGGGCGCGGACCCGGCGGTACGGGGCGAGTTGACCGAGGCGCTCGGGCTGCCGCCGGAGAAGGCCGGCCGGGCAGCGCGTGCCCTGCTCGGCGCGCTGGACGCGATGGACGGCGTGGACGCGGCCCTCGGCCTGTGGACGCGGCGCGAACTCCCCTTGTACGAGACCTGGTCGGCAAAGCTGCCGGAGGGCGCGCACGCCCGGCTGACCGGGGACCTGGAGGTGGACGCGGCGGCGCTCGACCGGTGGGCGCGGGAGCGGACCGGTGGCCGGATCCCGGCCATGCCGATCGACCTCGAACGGCGGACCTGGCTGGTCCTGGCGAGCGCGCTGGTGCTACGGACGCGCTGGGAGTCGCCGTTCACGGAGGCGGAGCTGCGGCCCGACTCCGGGCCCTGGAGCGGGCGTTCGCTCGCCGGGCTGTTCCGCTCGTCGCGGGACCTGGACGAGGTGCGGCTCGCGGTGACGCCGGACGGCGACTCGGTCACCGTGCTGACCGTGCGGGGCGACAACGGCATCGACGTCCAACTTCTGTTGGGTGAGCCCCAGTTGGGCGCGGGGGCGGTGCTCGGTGCGGGGCTCGGGTTGCTCGACGGGTCGTGTGCGGGCGAGCGGGGTGGCGCGCTGCCGGTCGGGGCGGTCGGGCCCGGTCTGTCGGTCGTGGAGCAGCCGTCCGTGTCGCCCGGTGCGCGGGTCGACGTGACGCTTCCTCGGTTCACGGTCGCCGCCGAGCACGATCTCCTCGCCGACGCCGCGCTGTTCGGGCTCGCCTCGGCGACGGACGGCTCGGACCGGCGCTTTCCCGGTGTCAGCCCGGAGCGGCTCGCGCTGCGGTCGGCTCGGCAGTCGGCCACGGCGACGTTCGACGAGGCGGGGTTCGAGGCGGCGGCAGTCACGGCTGGGGGCATGGCGTGGATGAGCGGGCCGCCCGAGCCTCGGCACACCGCGACGGTCATCTCGGTCGACCTCGACCGGCCCTTCGGGTTCCTTGCGGTTCATCGGGGGGTGGGGTTGGTGCTGGCGGGTGGGTGGGTGCGGGACGTCTCGTCGGCGGGCGGGGTTTGATCCCCTCCCCACCCCTTCCCGAAAGTCCTCAGCGGACGGCTACCGAGGGCTCCGCCCCCGGGCCCCCTTTCCGGGGCTGCCGCCCCTGGACCCCGCTTCGGGGCTGCGCCCCGGCCCCCGGCCGTCATTTCGGCTGCCCCGCCGTCGTGGCCGATCGCGCCCACGCGGCGGAGCCGCACATGTCACAGCCCCGCGCCCCTAATAGTCAGCCCCAGCCTGCGAAATTCAGCCCGTTCGGCGTTTGAGGACGAGCCCGGAGGGCGATCGAGGGTCACCGAGTCGACGGTGCGCCAAGGGTCGCCCAGGCCTCACGCCCACCTGGGTTCGGGGACCACCCCCGACTTCACTCCCGCCCCGCACAACGGCACCGCCACCGACCGCTCCCCGAAGCGTCCGCCCCGTACCGCCGCCCAGCACACCGCAGCCGTCGTCTCGACGAACAGGCCGCGCGCCGCCAGGTCCCGTTGGGCGGAGGCGATCGCCGGGTCCGGGACGGTGAGGAAGCCGCCGCCGAACTGCCGTACCGCGGCGAGGATCTGGCGGGCGCGCGGCGGCCGGGGGATCGCGATGCCCTCGGCGTACGTGGGCCGCGCCGGGTACGGCTCCGCCGGCAGGTCCGCCGCCCCCTCCGCCCAGGCCGCAGCGACCGGCGCGACCGCCGCGGACTGCACCCCGTACAGCGCGGGGAAGCGGCCGATCTGCCCGGCCGAGTGCAGCTCGCGCAGGGCGAGCGCCGCGCCGAGGAGCAGCGTGCCGTTGCCGACGGGGACGACCAGGACGTCGGGGAGGCGGCCGCCGAGGTCCTCCCAGAGTTCGAGGACGTACGTCTTGGTGCCGTGCAGGAAGTACGGGTTGTGCACGTGCGAGGCGTAGAACGTGCCGGGTTCGTCGGCGGCGGCGCGGGCCGCGAGCGCCGTGGCCTCGCGGTCCCCCGGCACCGCCTCGATGTGCGCGCCGTGCGCCCGGATCTGCTCCAGTTTCTTCGGCGAGGTGGTGGCGGGCACGTACACCGTGCAGTCGAGTCCCGCGCGGGCCGTGTACGCGGCGACGGCCGTGCCCGCGTTCCCGCTGCTGTCGGCGACGACCCGCTCGGGGGCGAGGCGGCGGGCCAGTTCGGCGAGGAGGACCGCGCCGCGGTCCTTGAAGGAGAGCGTCGGCATCAGGAAGTCCAGCTTCGCCGTGATCGTCTCGGTGAGCTCGACGAGCGGGGTGCGGCCCTCGCCGAGGCTGACCTCCGGCGCGGCGAGCGGCAGTGAACCCGCGTACCGCCACAGGGAGTTGACCCGCCCTGCGAGCGCCTTCAGGTCGGTGGGCGTCGGGTGGAAGTCCAGGTCGAGGGGGCCGCGGCAGACCGGGCAGCACCAGGCGAGGGAGCCCGCGCGCACCCGGGTGCCGTCCGCGGGGCAGACGAAGTCCGGCAGAGACATCATGAGCCGACCTTAGGACGTCATGAACCGACCGTAGGACGTCAAGCAGGGCGAAGTCGGGTATCTGCTGACTGCCCATCATGTGGCCATCGAGCCTCCGGCAGGGCGGAACTGATAGTTCCGCCGGGCCTCTTGTGCGATTCCTATGGATCAGTCAATCTTTCCGACGGCGACCGGCCCCGAACGCATCTGCGACGGGCCCGTCGTGTTCTGTGCGCACCTCCGCACCATCCCGTGTCACCGGCACTGCCCCCGTCCGACCAGCTCCGAGCCTGTCCGACCAGCACTGCCGCACGGCACGCGCACCACCACCCCCACCAGAGCACCATCCACGAGGAGGACCCCTCAGATGGCACTGAAGAGAACCGCACGGCGAAGATTCGCAGGCACCACCGGCCTGGCCGTCGCGGCCCTCGCGCTCGGCGTCGTCGCCGCACCCCAGGCGGGAGCGGACGACGCCCGAGTGGGCACCGTAGAGAACGCCGGTGCGCCCGGCGCGATCGCCGACAGCTACATCGTCACGCTCAAGAAGAGCGCCGCGAAGTCGAGTTCGGCCAAGGGCAGGAGCGTGGCGAAGGAGTACGGCGCGAAGATCGAGCGCACCTTCACCGCCGCGCTCAACGGCTACGAGGTCGAGGCGAGCAAGGCGGAGGCGGAGCGGCTCGCGGCCGACCCGGCGGTGGCGTCGGTGGCCCAGAACCGGACGTTCACGATCGACGCCACCCAGACCAACCCGCCGTCCTGGGGCCTGGACCGCATCGACCAGAAGTCCCTTCCCCTGAACCAGAGTTACACCTACCCCGATTCGGCCGGGCAGGGCGTGACGGCGTACATCATCGACACCGGTGTCCGCATCAGCCACACCGACTTCGGCGGCCGCGCCTCGTACGGCTTCGACGCCGTCGACAACGACAACACCGCGCAGGACGGCAACGGCCACGGCACGCATGTGGCGGGCACCGTCGCCGGCACCGCGCACGGTGTGGCCAAGAAGGCGAAGATCGTCGGCGTGCGCGTCCTCGACGACCAGGGCTCGGGCACGACCGCGGGTGTCGTCGCGGGCATCGACTGGGTGACGAGGAACGCGGTCAAGCCGGCCGTGGCCAATATGAGCCTCGGCGGCGGGGCGGACGCCACGCTGGACACGGCGGTCCGCAACTCCATCGCGTCCGGGGTGACTTACTCGCTCGCGGCGGGCAACGAGTCCACCGACGCCTCGACCCGCTCCCCGGCACGTGTCGCGGAGGGCATCACGGTCGGCGCGACCACCAGCAGCGACGCCAAGGCCAGCTACTCGAACTACGGCAGCGTCCTCGACATCTTCGCCCCCGGCTCGTCCATCACGTCGACCTGGAACACCGGGGACAGCGCCACCAACACGATCTCCGGTACGTCGATGGCGGCCCCGCACGTGGCCGGCGCGGCGGCGCTCTACCTCGCCGACCACACCTCCTCCACCCCGGCGCAGGTGCGGGACGCGCTGGTCGCGGCTTCCAGCACGGGCGTCGTCACGAGCCCCGGCACGGGTTCGCCGAACCGCCTCCTGAACGTCGGCTCGGGCGACACCACGCCGCCGCCGACCGGCCCGAGGTTCGAGAACACCACGGACTACCCGATCAACGACAACGCGACCGTCGACTCGCCGCTCTCGGTCACCGGCGTCGCGGGCAACGCCCCGGCGGCTCTGCAGGTCTCGGTGAACATCACCCACACGTACATCGGTGACCTGCGCGTTCAGTTGGTCGCCCCGGACGGCTCCGCGTACACGTTGAAGGACTACGGCACGGGCGGCAGCGCGGACAACATCAACACCACGTACACGGTGGACGCCTCGGCGGAGACGGCCGGCGGCACGTGGAAGCTGCGCGTCAGCGACAACGCGAGCTTCGACACCGGAAAGATCGACTCCTGGGCGCTGCAGTTCTGACGCCCAAGAGCTCGACGTCCAAGAGCTCGACGTCCAAGAGCTCGACGTCCAAGAGCTCGACGTCCAAGAGCTCGACGTCCAAGAGCTCGACGTCCAAGAGCTCGACGTCCAAGAGCTCGGCGTCCAAGAGCTCGGCGTCCAAGAGCTCAACTCTCTGAAGTGGCCCCGGATCACGGCCGGTCGGCGGTGGTCCGGGGCAGCTCTGTGCGGGGATGACGACGCGTCATGTGTGATGCATGGCAGCTGTGTTACGTCTGTGCACAGCCCTTGTCGGGATTCCTCTGCATCCGTCAACCTTTCAACGACGGGAGCTGCATCCCCCCGAAATTGACATGCTCCCGTCGTGCGATTCCCCCCCCATCGGTGCACCATCCACGAGGAGGACCCCTCAGATGGCAGTCGTGCAGCAGCGCACGCGAAAGTACGCAGGGATCGGCACGACCGTGGCGGCGACGCTCGCCCTCGGACTCGCCTCCGCACTCCCCGCGGACGCGGCCACGGAGCAGGAGCCCAGACGCGGCGCGATAGACAACGCCGGTGCGCCCGGCGCGATCGTCGACAGCTACATCGTCACGCTCAAGAAGAGCGCCGCGAAGTCGAGTTCGGCCGAGGGCAAGGGCCTGGCGAAGCAGTACGGGGCGAAGATCGAGCGCACCTACACCGCCGCGCTCAACGGCTACGCGATCGAGGCGACCGAGGCCGAGGCGGAGCGGCTCGCGGCCGACCCGGCGGTGGCGTCGGTGGCCCAGAACCGGACGTTCACGATCGACGCCACCCAGACCAACCCGCCGTCCTGGGGCCTGGACCGCATCGACCAGAAGTCCCTTCCCCTGAACCAGAGTTACACCTACCCCGACTCCGCGGGCGAGGGTGTGACGGCGTACATCATCGACACGGGCGTCCGCATCAGCCACACCGACTTCGGCGGCCGTGCCTCGTACGGCTTCGACGCCGTCGACAACGACAACACCGCGCAGGACGGCAACGGACACGGCACGCATGTGGCGGGCACGGTCGGCGGTACGACGTACGGCGTCGCCAAGAAGGCGAAGATCGTCGGCGTGCGGGTCCTGAACAACCGGGGCTCGGGCACGACCGCGGGTGTCGTCGCGGGCATCGACTGGGTGACGAAGAACGCGGTCAAGCCGGCCGTGGCCAATATGAGCCTCGGCGGCGGGGCGGACGCCACGCTGGACACGGCGGTCCGCAACTCCATCGCCTCGGGCGTCACTTACTCCCTCGCTGCGGGCAACGAGTCCACCGACGCCTCGACCCGTTCGCCCGCGCGCGTGGCGGAGGGCATCACGGTCGGTGCGACCACCAGCAGCGACGCCAAGGCCAGCTACTCGAACTACGGCAGCGTCCTCGACGTCTTCGCCCCCGGCTCGTCCATCACGTCGGCCTGGAAGAACACCGACACCTCGACGAACACGATCTCCGGTACGTCGATGGCGGCCCCGCATGTGGCGGGTGCGGCGGCGGTGTATCTCGCGGGCAACAAGTCGGCGAGTCCGGCGCAGGTGCGGGATGCGTTGGTCGCGGCGGGCAGCAGTGGTGTGGTCACGAGCCCCGGCTCGGGCTCCCCGAACCTCCTCCTGAACGTCACCGGGTGACCCGGTAACCCTCCGCCCCCTCGCCCAGCCAGGGCGGGGGGCGTTTTTCCCCACCCCGCCCCTTCCCGAAAGTCCTCAGCGGACAGCTCCGGGGGCTGCGCCCCCGGCCCCCGCTCGGGGCTCCGCCCCGCACCCCTACCCCGGGCTGCCGCCCCCCGCCCCCACCACGGGGCTCCGCCCCGGACCCCATCCAGGGGGCCAGCCCCCGGACCCCCTCCCCCAAGCTCTCGGCTTCGCTCGAGCAGGGGGGACCCCCATCTCAAACCCCGGAGGGGCTGAATTTGCCCCCTGCCCTCAGACGCCCGGGGGGAGTCGGGACTGGATCGTTGCGGGCTGGGGGCAGGATTTTGCAGACTCAGGCTGGATTGGACTCCCTGCCCCCTCAGATCCCAGTGGGGCTGAATCATGCGGACTCAGACTGGACTTAGCCCGGCCAGGGCTGACGCTGAGGCGGTCCCCAACAGGGGCGCGGGGAACGGCGCGACCAGCCACGATCAAACGGGCAGCCGAAAAACAACCGCGGGGCCGGGGCGAAGCCCCGGCTTTCAGGGGCGCGGGGAACTGCGCGATCAGCCACGACGGCGCGGGTAGTCGCACGACAGCCGACGGCAGTCTTTCGGGAAGGGGCGGGGTGGGGAAAACCGCGCCGGAGGCCTACTCGCCCGCACCCGGCAACGCCCCCCGCAACAGCTCCGCCAGATGCCGAGCCTTCCGGTCGGACAGCTGCTGAATCTGCGTCCGGCAGCTGAACCCGTCCGCCAGGACGACCGTCGATTCGGGCGCCGCCCGCAGCGCGGGCAACAGCGCCTGCTCGCCCACCTGCACCGACACCTCGTAATGCCCCCGCTCGAAGCCGAAGTTGCCCGCGAGCCCGCAGCAGCCCGAGTCGAGGCGGCCGCTGTCGACGCCGAGGCGTGCGAGGACGCGGTCGTCGGCCGCGCTGCCGAGTGTCGCGTGCTGGTGGCAGTGGGTCTGGGTGAGGGCCGTGGCGCCCAGGCGGTCGAACGCCGCGTCCGGGGCGTGCCGGTCGAGGAGTTCGGCGAACGTCAGGGTCTGCTCGGCGGCCCGCCGCGCCCGGTCGTCCCCGGCGAGGAGCTCCGTACCGTCGCTGCGGAACAGGGACGTGCAGCTCGGCTCCAGGCCGACCAGGGGGATGCCGCGCCGCAGGTACGGGTCGACGGAGGACAGTGTGCGGTCCAACACGCGCCGGGCCGTGTCGAGTTGGCCGGTCGTCAGCCACGTCAGGCCGCAGCACAGGCCGTCCGGTGGCAGCAGCACCTCGAAGCCCGCGGCCTCCAGAACCTCCACCGCGGCCCGCCCGACCTCGGGTGTGAAGTACTCCGTGAACGTGTCCGGCCAGAGGAGGACCTGCTGACGGTCACCCTCAGACGGCGTACGCCCTTCGAACCAGCGGCGGAACCGCTGCGGCGCGAACGGCGGCACCGCGCGCTGCGGCGCGATCCCGCCCGCCCGCTTGAGCAGCGCCGCCGCGAACGGGTTCTGCGTCACGGCGTTCGCCAGGCGCGGGGCCCGCCCGGCGAGCCGCGCCCACACCGGGAGCCGGCCCAGGGTGTAGTGCGTGACGGGGCGCAGCCGGCCGCGGTAGTGCTGGTGCAGGAACTCCGACTTGTACGTGGCCATGTCGACGCCGACCGGGCAGTCGCTCTTGCAGCCCTTGCAGGACAGGCACAGGTCGAGGGACTCGCGGGCCTCCTTCGAGCGCCAGCCGGCCGTGACGACCTCGCCCTGGATCATCTCGTAGAGGACGCGGGCGCGGCCGCGCGTGGAGTCCTTCTCGTCGCGGGTCGCGCGGTAACTCGGGCACATCACGCCGCCGGTGGACGTACGGCACTTGGCGATGCCGACGCAGCGGCGCAGCGCCCGGCTCAGGTCGCCGTCGTCCTCCGCGAGGGCGAGGGTCGTCGTGAGCGGGAGCTGCGGCCGGTGTCCGGGGCGGATGCGGAGTCGTTCGTCGGCGGGGCGGGGGTGGACGAGGATGCCGGGGTTGAGCCGGTTCTCCGGGTCCCACACGTCCTTGAAGTGGGCGAACGCGGTCATCGCCTCGGGGCTGTAGACCAGGGGCAGGAACTCGGCGCGGGCCTGCCCGTCCCCGTGCTCCCCGGACAGGGTGCCGCCGTGACTCCCCACCAGACGCGCCGCGTCCGTCATGAACTGCCGGAAGATCCGCACCCCTTCAGGCGTCTCGTGGTCGAAGTCGATCCTGATGTGCACGCAGCCCTCGCCGAAGTGCCCGTACGGCGTGCCCTGCAGTCCGTGCCGGTCGAGCAGCGCCTGCAGGTCCCGCAGATAGTCGCCGAGGTGCTCGACGGGTACGGCGGAGTCCTCCCAGCCGGGCCAGGCCTCCGAGCCGTCGGGGGCGCGGGTGGCGAGGCCCGAGCTGTCCTCGCGGATCCGCCAGAGCGCGGCCTGCTCGGCGGGGTCGGCGACGAGGCGGACGGCGAGCGCGCCGGTGTCGCGGCGCAGCGCGGCCGCCAACTCCCGGTCGCCGTGGGGGTCTTCGGCGGCGTCCGCGTAGCCGAACTCGCAGAGCAGCCAGCCGCGGCCCTCCGGCAGGAGCTTCTCCGGCTCGGCGTCGGGGACGTTGCGGCGCAGCGCCGCCACCTGGTCGCCGCCGAGGCCCTCGCAGGCGATCGGCCGGTGCTCCAGGACGTGCCGGGCCGCGTCGCCCGCCGCGGGCAGGTCGGCGAAGCCGAGGGCGACGAGGGTGCGCCGGGCGGGCAGCGGGACGAGCCGGACGGTGGCGGCGAGGACGACGGCGCAGGTGCCCTCGGTGCCGACGAGGACGGCGGCCGGGTCGAAGCCGCGCTCGGGCAGCAGATGCTCCAGGCTGTAGCCGGAGACCTGGCGCGAGAAGCGGCCGAACTCGGTGCGGAGCAGGGCGAGATGGGCGTCCCGCAGGTCCCGCAGGCGGGCGTGGATCTCGCCGCGCCGGCCGCCCGCCTCGATGACCTGGAGCAGTTCTTCCTCGCTGAGCTTGCGCAGCGTCATGCGGTGCCCGTCGTACGTGACGACGTCGAGCTCCACGACGTTGTCGGCGGTGCGGCCCCAGGCCACCGAGTGGGTGCCGCAGGCGTTGTTGCCGATCATGCCGCCGATGGTGCAGCGGGCGTGCGTCGACGGGTCGGGCCCGAACCGCAGGCCGTACGGGCGGAGCGTCTTCTGCAGGTCGTCGAGGACCACGCCGGGTTCCACGCGCGCGGTGCGGGCCTCGGGGTCGACGTCGAGGACCGCGCCGAGGTGGCGCGAGGTGTCGACGACGACCCCGTCCCCGACCGCCTGCCCGGCGATCGAGGTGCCCGCGCCGCGCAGCGTGACGGCCACGCCGTACCGGTGGCAGACCGCGAGGGTTCCGACCAGCTCGCCGGTGGAGCCGGGCAGCACCACGGCGGCCGGGACCTGCCGGTACGTGGAGGCGTCCTGGGCGTACTCGGCGCGGCGGCGGGCGCCGAAGGACACCTCGCCGCTCACGACGACGGCCCGCAGGTCCCGTTGGAGCCGTGCCAGGGTCCGCCGCGCCTGGGTGGAGTCGGTGCGGGGCTCGGCAGGGGTGGACATGCGGGCTCAACTCCCGGGTTCGTAGGGTGACTTGCGGTTATTGCGCTCCGGGGTTCAGCTGCCCAGGACCGCGTCCACGGACTCCTCCCACAGCCTGAGCCCCTCCGCCACCTCGGCCTCGCTCACCACGAGCGGCGGGATCATCCGTACCACCTGGCCCTGCGTGCCGCAGGTGAGCAGGAGCAGGCCGCGCTCCCCGGCGGCGGCGTGCACCTTCGCCGCGGTCGCGCCGTCCGGCTCGCCGTCCGCGCCGGTGAACTCCGTGCCCGCCATCAGGCCGAGCCCGCGCACGTCACCGATGCCCGCGCGGCCTGCGCCCGCGGCGTGCTTTGCGGCGACCTCGCGCAGGCCGGTGAAGAGCTGGCCGCCGCGCGTGGCCGCGTTCTCGACGAGCTTCTCGTCCTGGATCACGTCGAGGGTGGCGATGGCGGCGGCGCAGGCGACCGCGTTGCCGCCGTACGTGCCGCCCTGCGAACCCGGCCAGGCCTTCGCCATCAGCGCCTCCGGGGCGGCGATCGCGGACAGTGGGAAGCCGCTGGCCAGGCCCTTCGCGGTGACGACGATGTCGGGCCTGCCGCCGAAGTGGTCGTGGCCCCAGAACTTGCCGGTGCGCCCGAAGCCGGTCTGCACCTCGTCCAGGATGAGCAGGATGCCGTGCCGGTCGGCGCGCTCCCGCAGCCCCTGCAGGAAGGCCGTGTTCGCCGGTACGTACCCGCCCTCGCCGAGGACCGGCTCGACGATGAACGCGGCCGTGTCGGCGGGCGCGGTCACGGTGGCGAGGAGCTGGTCGAGCTCGCGCAGCGCGAAGCGGGTCGCGGTCTCCTCGTCCCAGCCGTAGTGGAAGGCGTTCGGGAACGGGGCGAGGGCCACGCCGGGCATCAGCGGCCCGTACCCGGAGCGGAACTTGGTGGCCGAGGTCGTCATCGACGCGGCGGCCATCGTGCGCCCGTGGAAGCCGCCCTGGAACGCCACGATGTTGGGCCGCCCGGTGGCCTGCTTGGCCAGGCGCATCGCCGCCTCGACGGCCTCGGAGCCGGAGTTGACGTAGAACAGCGAGTCGATCCCGGCGGGCAGGACCTCGCCGAGGCGCTCGGTCAAGGTCAGGAGCGGCTGGTGCATGACCGTCGTGTACTGGCCGTGCACCAGCTTGCCGACCTGCTCCTGCGCGGCGGCGACCACGCGCGGGTGGCAGTGCCCGGTGCTGGTCACGCCGATGCCGGCGGTGAAGTCCAGGTGGGCGCGCCCGGATTCGTCGTAGAGGTGGACGCCCTCGCCGCGTACGGCCAGGACCTGCGTTGCCTGCTTGAGGACGGGGGACAGTGCGCTCATGGACGTCTCCTCGGACGCGGACGGCACGGTTCTCGGTCACCCGGGGATCCAGGGCTCCGGGGCCCCGGGGCGTTCTCAGGACTGTCGATTCATCGTAGGATTGTCAACAACCTGCACGCATGCAAGCATGCCATTTCCAACGCTGTCCATAGGCGAGTTGAGCGGGAGTACGCGTGAGCACTTGGACGGAACACGAGCGGGCCGTCGTCGACGCGGTGCCGGACGGTCTCTTCATCGGCGGGAGCTGGCGCCCGGCCGCGTCCGGGGCCCGGTTCCCGGTCGAGGACCCGGCGCTCGCCCGCGAGCTGCGCACGGTCGCGGACGCGGGCGCGGAGGACGCCCGCGCGGCGGCCGAGGCGGCGGGCGCGGCGCAGGAGGCCTGGGCGGCGACCGCCCCGCGCGAGCGCGGCGAGATCCTGCGCCGGGCGTACGCACTGCTGCACGAGCGGCAGGACGACCTGGCGCTCCTGATGACCCTGGAGATGGGCAAGCCGCTGGCCGAGGCCAGGGGCGAGGTGGCGTACGCGGCGGAGTTCTTCCGCTGGTTCGCCGAGGAGGCCGTCCGGATCGACGGCGGGTACCAGACCTCGCCCGACGGCAAGGACCGCTTCGTCGTGATGCGCCGCCCGGTCGGCCCGGTGCTGCTGATCACGCCGTGGAACTTCCCGCTCGCCATGGGCACGCGCAAGATCGGCCCGGCCGTCGCCGCGGGCTGCACGATGGTCGTCAAGCCCGCCGAGCAGACGCCGCTCTCGCTGCTCGCGCTCGCCGGGATCCTGCGCGAGGCGGGGCTCCCGGACGGGGTGCTCAACGTCCTGACGACGAGCCGTCCCGGCGAGGTCGTCGAGCCGCTCCTGCGCGGCGGGATCATCCGGAAGCTGTCGTTCACCGGCTCTACGGCGGTCGGCCGGCTGCTCCTCGAACAGTCCGCCGAGCAGGTCCTGCGGGTCTCCCTGGAGCTCGGCGGCAACGCCCCGTTCCTGGTCTTCGAGGACGCCGACCTGGACCGCGCGGTGGAGGGCGCCTTCGCCGCCAAGATGCGGAACATGGGCGAGGCCTGCACCGCCGCCAACCGGCTCTACGTCCACGAGAGCGTCGCCGGGGCCTTCGCCGAGCGCCTCGCCGCCCGCATGGGCGCCCTCACCGTGGGCCGCGGCACCGAGCCGGGCGTGGACGTCGGCCCGCTGATCGACGCGGACGGCCGCGGCAAGGTCGACGAGCTGGTCGGGGACGCCGTCGGGCGCGGTGCGAAGACCCTGGTCGGCGGTGAACACGCCCCGGGCGACGGGTACTTCTACCGGCCGACGGTGCTGACCGGAGTCCCCACCGACGCGGCGATGCTGCACCAGGAGGTCTTCGGCCCCGTCGCCCCCATCCTCACGTTCACCGACGAGGACGAGGCGCTCACCGCCGCCAACGACACCCCGTACGGCCTGGTGAGTTATGTGTTCACGCAGAGCCTGGAGCGGGCCTTCCGGGTCGGCGAGCGCCTGGACACCGGCATGGTCGGGCTCAACAAGGGCGTGGTCTCCAACCCGGCGGCACCGTTCGGCGGGGTCAAGCAGTCCGGTCTCGGCCGCGAGGGCGGCAGCGTCGGCATCGACGAGTTCCTGGAGACCCGGTACCTCGCGATGCCGATGAGCTGAGCTCCGTCCCACGTACCGCCTACCGCACCGGAGGGTTCGCATGCCCCGCCATATCGAGGTCTCGCTGCCCAAGCGCGGCGTCACCTGCACCGCCCTGCTCCTCGACGACAAGGCCCCGATCACCTGCCAGGCCGTGTGGGACGCGCTGCCGCTCGGCGGCGACGTCTACCACGCCAAGTACGCGCGCAACGAGATCTACACCCTGGTCCCCCCGTTCGCCCCGCAGGAGCCCCCGCTGGAGAACCCGACGATCACCCCGATCCCGGGCGACCTCTGCTACTTCACGTTCACGGACACGCAGTTGAACACCTCCTCGTACGGGTACGAGGCGGCCGCCGAGCAGCAGGGCGGGCAGGCCGCGCACGCCGAGCGGGCCACGGTCGTCGACCTGGCGCTGTTCTACGAGCGCAACAATCTGCTGATCAACGGCGACCAGGGCTGGGTGCCCGGCATCGTCTGGGGCTCGATCGTCGACGGCCTGGACCGGATGGCGGACGCCTGCCAGGACCTGTGGCGGGCGGGCGCGCTCGGCGAGTCCCTGCAGTTCCGCAGGGCCTGAGCACACGCGCGGGCACAGGCGAAGGGGCGGGCCGGGCGGCCCGCCCCTTTCCCGTACAGCCGGGACTCAATCAGCCGGGACTCAGCCCACCGGGTCCGTGGCCACCACGCCCTCCCGCAGCAGCTCCTGCTGCAGCAGATGCGCGGCCCTGAGGACAAGGGCGTCCCCGTGCCGCGCCGCCACCAACTGCGCGCCCACCGGCAGCCCTTCGTCCGTCGTCCCGCAGGGCACGCTCGCCGCCGGCTGCTGCGTCAGGTTGAACGGGTACGTGAACGGCGTCCACCCCGTCCACCGCGCGAGCCCGCTGCCCTCCGGCACCTCGACGCCCGCCGCGAACGCGGTGCGCGGCACGGCCGGCGTGAGCAGCAGGTCGTACGTCTCGTGGAACGCGCCCATCAGGACGCCGAGCGCCATCCGGGTGTCGACCGCGCCCAGGTAGTCGAGGGCGGTGCGCTCCGCGCCCTCGGCGACGATCTCCTGCAGGCCCGGGTCGAGGCGGGCGCGCTGCTCCGGGCCGAGGTGCTCGACGACCTTCGCCGCGCCCGTGAACCACAGCGTGTGGTACGCCTCCACCGGGTCCTCGAACTCCGGTGCCGCCTCGACGACTTCGGCCCCGAGCCCGGCGAGCAGCTTCGCGACCCGCGCCACCCGCGCCGCGATCTGCGGGTCGACCTCGGCGCCCGCGAGCGTCGGCGCGTAGGCGATGCGCAGGCCCGCGAGCGAGTCCCCTTCGAGCGCGGCGCGGAACCGGCCCTCGGGGGCGGCCAGTTGGGACCAGTCGCGGCTGTCCGCGCCGCACACCACGTCCATCAGGAGCGCCGCGTCGGCGACGGTCCGCGTCATCGGGCCCGCGTGCGCGAGCGTCCCGAAGGGGCTGGCCGGGAACAGCGGGATCCGCCCGTACGTCGGCTTCATGCCGAAGACGCCGCAGAACGCCGCCGGGATGCGCACCGAGCCGCCGCCGTCGGTGCCCACCGAGAGCGGGCCCATCCCGGCCGCGACCGCCGCGGCGCTGCCGCCCGACGAGCCGCCCGAGGTCCGGCTCGGGTCCCAGGGGTTGCGGGTCACGCCGGTCAGCGGATTGTCGGTGACGCCCTTCCAGCCGAACTCGGGCGTCGTCGTCTTGCCCACGAACACCGCGCCGTGCTCCCGCAGCCGCGCCACACACGGCGCGTCCGCGTCCCAGGGCTGCTCTGCGGCGATGCTGAGCGAGCCGCGCAGGGTGGGCCAACCCCGGGTCAGGAACAGGTCCTTGATCGAGGTGGGCACGCCGTCGACCAGGCCGAGCGGCTGCCCGCGCCGCCACCGCTCGGCGCTCTCCTGGGCCTGCGCGAGCGCCGCGTCCCGGTCGACCAGGCAGTACGCGTTGAGCCTCGGGTCGGCCTCCGCGATCCGGTCGAGCACGGCCTCGGTCGCGGTGACCGGGGAGAGCTCGCCGGTCGCGTACGCGGCGAGCAGCTCGGTCGCGGTGAGGGCGGCGGGGCCGGTCACTCCCCGGCCGGGCGTACGGGCTTCTTCCTGCACGTTCGTCATCGGTGCCCTCCATCAGCAGGGGTGGCGTACGGGACGTAGCCGAGCTTCTTGTCGACGACGTTGCGCAGCGGGCGGCCCGCGCGCCAGCGGCCGAAGTTGTCGACGAACACCGCGGCCAGGTCGTCGAGCCAGGTGGTGGTGTCGGCCGACATGTGCGGCGAGACCAGGAGGCCGGGCGCGTCCCACAGCGGGCTGTCGGCGGGCAGCGGCTCCTCCCGGAACACGTCGAGGGCCGCGCCGCCCAACCGCCCGGAGCGCAAGGCGGCGAGCAGGTCGTCCTCGACGACGAGGGGGCCGCGCCCCACGTTCAGGAAGCGGGCCCCGCGCTTCATCAGGGCGAAGGCGCGCGCGTCGAACATGTCCCTGGTCCGCTCGGTCAGGGGCGCGGCGCACACCACCCAGTCGGCCTCCGGGAGCAGCGCGTCCAGCTCGTCGAAGGCGTGCACGCGACCGACCTCCGGGTCGTCCGCGCGGGCCGTCCGGCCGACCAGGGAGACGCGCAGGCCGAGCGCGGCCAGGGTGCGCGCGCAAGCCCGGCCGATGGGGCCGCCACCGACGACCACGGCGCGGGTGCCGCCGACCCGTTCGGTGACCCGGTGCTGCCAGACGCGGTCCCGCTGGCGGGCGTACGTCCCCGCGAAGTCCTTGGCGAGGGCGATGACCCAGCCCGCCACGTACTCCGCGATGGGCTGCTCGAAGACCCCGCGGGCGTTGGTGAGGACGGTGTCCGATTCGACGAGGGCGGGGAACATCAGGCGGTCCACGCCCGCGCTCGCCGTGTGCACCCAGCGGGGTCCGCCCGCGCGCGGCCAGGCCTCGGGCAGCGCGTCGGTGGCGAAGTCCCAGACGAGCAGGGCGTCCGCCGCGGGCAGTTCGGCGGCGAGCCGGTCCTCTCCGACGAGGCGCAACTCGGCCTGCCCTTCGAGGGATTCGAGGCCGGGCGGCGGTTCGCCCGAGAGGACCAGGACGCGGGGAGTGGAGCTGTCGGTCATACGGCAGGCCGCCCTTCGATCGCGGTACGACGGGCCCCCTCACCAGGGATTGACACGCTAGGCGGCCGATCTTTAGATTGTCAACAATCTAACGTTCTGCTCGGCTGGGTGCGAGCGCCGCAGCCGCCGCCCGGCCGCCCCCAGACCCCTCCGGCCGCACCGATCCCGGCCGTCCCCAGCCGGGCCGACCCCCGCGACCTCGGCAAGATCCAAACGACAGGCCCTAAACTCACCGCGCGAAAGGAAATCGAACCCATGCCTGACCGGACGACCTGTGTCGGATTCCTGTACCCGGGTTTCTCCGCCGAGGACGACTACCCGCGCCTCGAAGGACTGCTCGGCGACGGCACCCGGCTGCCCCTGGTGCACACGGACATCGGCGAGGACGCGCACCGCCCGGACGCCCTCCTGGAGATGGGCTCCACCCACCGGCTCGCGGACGGCCTCACCGAACTCTCCCGGCACCGCCCCGACGTCGTCGTCTGGGCCTGCACGAGCGCCAGCTTCATCTACGGCCCCGAGGGCGCCCGCCGCCAGGTCGAGGAGCTCGCCGAGGCCGCCGGGCTCCCCGTGACGCACGCGTCGTCGACGTCCTTCGCGTTCGCCCACGCCGTCCAGGCCCTCGGCGTCCGCAGGCTCGCCATCGCGGCGACCTACCCGGAGGACGTCGCCGGATACTTCGTACGGTTCCTCGAAGCCGCCGGGGCCGAGGTCGTCCAGGTCTCCGGGCGGGGCATCATCACGGCCGCCGAGGTCGGCACGCTCAGCCGCGAACAGGTCCTGGAACTCGCCCTGTCCAACGACCACCCGGACGCGGAGGCGGTCCTCCTGCCGGACACGGCCCTGCACACCATCGCGTACCTCGACGACCTGGAGCAGGCCCTCGGCAAGCCGGTCCTGACCGCCAACCAGGTCTCGGCCTGGGAAGGCCTGCGCCTGGCCGGCGACGCGGAGCCGCGGGCCGGGCTCGGCGCGCTGTTCCGGCTCCCGCACCATCCCCGCATCACCACCGGCGTGGCCTGAACCCGGCCCCGCCCCGACCAAGGACGAACTGAAGATGGCGGAAGTGAAGAGTCTGCGCCCCGTGAAGCGGGAGCCCGCGGCCATCGCGATCGCGTCCCAGCTGACCCAGGCCATCATGGACGGCAGCCTGCCGCCCGGACACCAGCTCGGCGAGGCCGAGCTCGCGGCCCAACTCGGCGTCAGCCGGGGCCCGTTGCGCGAGGCCATGCAGCGCCTCGTGCAGCAGGGCATCGCGGTCAGCGAGCCGCACCGCGGCGTCTTCGTCACGAAGCTCGACGAGGACGACGTACGCGACATCTACTTCACCCGCTCCGCCATGGAGGCCGCGGCCTGCCGGCTCGTCCTGCAACAGGACCCGCAGCGCACCGCCGACCGCCTCGCCAAGGCCCACCGGGCGATGGCGACGGCGGCTCGGCGCGGCAACATGACCCAACTCAGCGCCGCCGACATGGAGTTGCACCAGATCCTGGTCGCCGAGTCCGGCAGCCGCCGGCTCGCCCGGATCGCGGAGACCCTCTTCGTCGAGACCCACATGTGCCTCTCCGCCCTCACCCACCGCCACCCCGACCCGCAGGCCATGGTCGAGGAGCACGCGGCCCTCATCGAGGCCCTCCGGGCGGGGGACGAGCCTCGGCTGCTCACGCTCCTGGAGGCCCATATGCAGGACGCGGTGGACCGGCTCACGAGCGGGGAGAGCTCCGCGGAATAGTTACTGTCGGGCCATGCAGGCTCTGCCCGACTGGATGGTCCCGCCCCGCCCGGAAGGCTGGTTCGCCGAGGACCTGGACCACCTTCCCGAAGCGCCCCGCCACACCGAACTCATCGACGGCGCCCTGGTGTTCAGGCTGACCCCGCAACGGGCGTGGCACAGCCGCGCAGTCACCGCGCTCACCGCAGCGCTCATGGCACGGGCGCCGGGCGGCGTCGAGGTCGCCAGGGAGATGACGACCCGCCTCGACGCCCGGACCCGCCTGGAGCCCGACGTCCTGGTGACCACGGCGCCCTACGAGGCCGACCTCACCTGCTTCGCCCTGGAGGAGATCCTGCTCGTCATCGAGGTCGCCTCCCTCGAATCCGCCCATCGCGACAGCACGGTCAAGCTCCGCAAGTACGCGGAGGCGGGCATCCCGCACTACTGGTACGTCGAGGACGAGGACGGAGCACCCGTTGTCCACGTCTACGAACTCGACGAGCCGACCCGCGCCTACGCCCCGACCGGAATCTTCCGCGGCTCCCTGCAGCGCCTCGTCCCCTTCGAGATCGACCTCGATCTCGACAAGCTCGTACCGCAGAGAGGCGACTGACGACGCAGCACTCCGCAAAGGGCCGGCACTCCACGGAGTCCGGCCCTTTTTCGTGGCGGCTCACATCTAAAAATCAGATCGCCTACCCCGAAAAGATCTGTTGGACAGGCGTTCCGGCTCGGGCCAAGGATGTTCACGCGGTAGCGCGGTTCACCGCGACACCTCGATGAACTACCGCCCGAGTGGAGGCTGAAGTGCCGAGTGAAGAGACCGAAGTCGTCGTCGTCGGAGCAGGTCAGGCCGGGGTCGCGATGAGCGAGCACCTGGGGGCCCAGGGCATACCGCACCTCGTCCTGGAGCGGCATCGCATCGCCGAGCGCTGGCGGTCGGAGCGCTGGGACTCCCTGGTCGCGAACGGGCCCGCCTGGCACGACCGGTTCCCGGGCCTGGAGTTCACCGACGTGGACCCGGACGCCTTCCCCGCCAAGGAGCAGATCGCCGACTACTTCGTCGCGTACGCCGAGAAGATCGGGGCCCCGGTCCGGTGCGGCGTCGAGGTGACGAAGGTGCGCAAGCAGGAGGGGCAACCCGGGTTCCGGGTCGAGACCTCCGAGGGTGTGATCGACGCGCGCTTCGTGGTCGCCGCGACCGGGCCGTTCCAGCGGCCGGTGATCCCGCCGGTCGTCCCGGACGGCGCGGTGCCCGTGCAGATCCACTCCAGCCAGTACCGCAACCCGGGCCAACTGCCCGACGGGGCCGTGCTCGTGGTGGGCGCAGGCTCCTCCGGCGTGCAGATCGCCGACGAGCTGCGCAGGTCCGGACGCCAGGTGTTCCTCTCCGTCGGGCCGCACGACCGGCCGCCGCGCCAGTACCGCGGCCGGGACTTCTGCTGGTGGCTCGGTGTCCTCGGCCTGTGGGACCTGGACACGCCGCCGCAGGGCGCGGCGCACGTCACCATCGCGGTCAGCGGCGCCCGCGGCGGGCACACCGTGGACTTCCGCGCGCTCGCCGCCGACGGCGTCGAACTCCTCGGCATGACCTCCGCGTACGAGGACGGGGTACTGCGCTTCGCGCCCGACCTCGGCGAGAACATCGCGCTCGGCGACGAGAAGTACCTGGACCTGCTCCGCGCCGCCGACGCCTACGTGGAGCGCAACGGGCTCGACCTGCCCGAGGAGCCCGAGGCGCACGTCCTCGGCCCCGACCCGGCCTGCGTGACCGAGCCCCGGCTCGAACTCGGCCTGGCCGAGGCGGGCGTGACCTCGATCGTCTGGGCGACGGGCTTCGCCACGGACCACAGCTGGCTGGAGGTCGACGCGTTCGACGCGAACGGCCGCCCGGACCAGCGGCGCGGCGTCTCCACCGAGCCGGGCGTGTACTTCGTGGGCCTGCCGTGGCTGTCCCGGCGCGGGTCGAGCTTCATCTGGGGGGCCTGGCACGACGCCAAGTACATCGCCGACCACATCACGACCCAGCGCGGCTACCTCGCGTACGGCACGGACGAGAGCTGAGGAGCAGGACCACCATGACCTCGACCAACGAGCCCAACGAGCCCGTCGTGGCCGGCGGGCACACCCGGATCCGCCCGTTCAACACCCGCGACACCTACCCCGAGCAGAGCCTCGACAACGACCTCTGCCAGGCCGTCGTCGCCGGCGACACGGTGTACGTGCGCGGCCAGATCGGCCAGGACCTCGACACCAGCGAGTCCGTCGGGATCGGCGACGCCGAGGCGCAGGCCGAGCAAGCCATGGCCAACATCAAGATGCTGCTCGAAGAGGCCGGCAGCCGGATGGAGCACCTGGTCAAGCTGACGATCTACCTGATCGACCCGCGCTACCGCGAGGCCGTCTACCGCACGGTGGGCCGCTGGACCAAGGGCGTGCACCCGATCTCGACCGGCCTGGTCGTCTCGGCCCTCGCCCGCCCGGAGTGGCTGTGCGAGATCGACGCGATCGCGGTGATCCCCAAGGACGCGCAGGCCCCGCAGGACTCGAAGGAGGCGCGGGCGTGACGTTCTCCCTCGTAGTGCGGGACGGCGAGCGGTTCGGCATCGCGGCGAGCTCGTCGAGCCCCGCGGTCGCCGCGCGCGTGGTCCATCTGCGGCCCGGCGTCGGCGCGGCGACCTCGCAGAACGTCACCGACCCGACGCTCGGCCCCGATCTGCTCGACGCGCTCGCCGAGCACGGCGACCCGGAGCGCGCCCTGGCCGCCGTCACGGGCGCCGCACGCAACGAAAAGACCATCGCCTACCGGCAGTTGACGGTCCTCGGCCGGTCCGGGCCCGGCTTCGCGTACAGCGGCGCGAACACCCTGGGCACGCACGCCGCGGCCTGCGCGGACGGTGCGGTCGCGGCGGGCAACATGCTGTCCGGCGAGCACATCCCCGGCGTGCTGCTCGACGCGTACGCGGCGGCGAGCGGCGAGTTGGAAGAGCGCCTGGTCGCCGCGATGCAGGCGGCCCTCGCGGCGGGCGGCGAGGAGGGGCCGGTGTACTCGGCGGGCCTCGCGGTCGTCGCGGACGCCGACTGGCGCGTGACGGACCTGCGCGTCGACTGGGCCGAGGACCCGCTGAGGCGGCTCGGCGAGCTCGTCGACGTATGGCTCCCGCAGCGCGACGACTATGTGCGGCGCGGCCTCGACCCGGCCTCCGCGCCCTCCTACGGCGTTCCGGGGGACGAGTGATGGGCGCCGCCGAGCGGATGAAGCAGGGCGCGCGGGCGGCCGTGAAACGGCACACGGACCGACTCATCGGCCTCTCCGAGCAGTTGCACGCCGACCCGGAGACCGCGTGGGAGGAGCACCGGGCGGCCGCGGCCGTGCCGGAGCTGCTCGACCGCGCCGGGTTCGACGTCACGTCGGCGTACCTGGGCCTGGACACCGCGTTCCACGCCCGCTTCGGCAGCGGGCCCGTGCGGATCGCGCTGTGCGCGGAGTACGACGCGCTGCCCGGCCTCGGCCACGCCTGCGGGCACAACCTGATCGCGGCGAGCTCGGTCGGCGCGGCGCTCGGCCTGGCCGCCGTCGCCGACGAGGCCGGGCTGACCGTGGAGGTGTACGGCACGCCGGCCGAGGAGGGCGGCGGCGGCAAGATCGAGCTCCTTGACCGGGGCGCGTTCGCCGGGGTCGACCTGGCGATGATGGTGCACCCGGCGCCGGTCGACGTGGCCGAGGCCCGGCCGTTCGCGGTCAGCCACTCGAAGATCTCGTACACGGGCAAGTCCGCGCACGCCGCGGCCTACCCGGAGGCCGGGGTCAACGCGGCCGACGCGTTCACGGTGGCCCAGGTCGCCATCGGCCTGCTCCGCCAGCAACTGCCCGCCTCCGCGCGGGTCCACGGGGTGGTGACGCACGCCGGGGACGCCCCGAACGCCATCCCGGAGCGGGCCGACGGCCGTTGGTACGTACGGGCCGAAACCCTCGCGGAACTCGCCGAGTTGGAGCCGCGCGTGATGCGGGCCTTCGAGGCGGGCGCGCTCGCGACCGGCTGCGAGCTCGACGTCGAGCCGGAGAGCAAGCCGTACGCGGAGTTCCGCGCGGACGAGTCGGCGCTCGCGCACTACCGCGCCAACGCCCTGGCCCTGGGGCGGGAGTTCGCGCCGCCCGGCCAGGCGGCGCGGATGAACCGGGCCTCCACGGACATGGGCAACGTCTCGCAAGTGGTCCCGGCCATCCACCCGTACATCGGCATCGGCTCACTGCCGGCCACCAACCACCAGCGCGAGTTCGCCGCGCACTGTGTCGGCGGCCCGGCGGAGCGCGCGCTGCTCGACGGGGCGCTGGCCCTCGCCTGGACGGGCGTGGACCGGGCGACCGCACAGCACTGACCACACCGACCACACCACACCACCCACACCACACCGACCATCCACACCCGCACCGCACTGACCACACGGGGCCGGCTTCTCCACCCATCCCCAAGGAGGCGTGTATGCCCACCTCTCACACCGGCGCGACGACGATCGAAGCCGAGGTCGAGCCGGCCACGGACCCGGTCGCCCTGCGCAGGAGCGTCGCCGCGGGAGCCGTCGGCGTGTTCGTCCACTGGTTCGACTGGGCCGCGTACGCGTATCTCGCGGGCACCGTCGCGACCGTGTTCTTCCCCGCCGAGGACAGCACGACCGGACTGCTCGCGGTCTTCGGCGTGTTCGCCGTCTCCTTCGGCATCCGGCCGATCGGGGCGCTGGTGTTCGGCCCGCTCGGCGACCGGATCGGCCGCAAGCGCACCCTGTCCCTGGTGATCTTCACGATGTCCGGCGCGACCCTGGCGATCGGTCTGCTGCCCGGGTACGCGTCCCTCGGCATCGCCGCGCCGATCCTGCTCGTCGTCCTGCGCCTGGTCCAGGGGTTCGCGGCGGGCGGCGAGTTCGGCAGCGCGGCGAGCTTCCTCGCGGAGAGCGCGCCGCGCCGCCGCCGCGGCTTCGGCGTGGGCTGGCTGGAGGTCGGCTCGCTGCTGGGCTTCCTGGCCGGCTCGTTCGTCTTCCTGCTCCTGTCCACCTGGCTCGACGAGGCCCAGCTCACCGCCTGGGGCTGGCGCATCCCGTTCCTGATCGCCGCCCCGCTCGGCGTCATCGGCTACGTCATCCGCAACAAGATCGAGGACACCCCCGAGTACCGGGCGCTCGAAGCCAACGACACCGTCCCGCGCTCCCCCGCCCGCGAGCTGCTCCGCTGCCACAGGCGCCAACTCCTGCAGGCGGCAGGCCTGATGGCGGCCATGCACGTCCCGTTCTACGCCGTCCTCACCTACCTGGTGACGTACGAGACGGACCACCTCGGCCACTCCGCGGACGGCGCCGCCCTGCTCTCCACGGCCATCTCGCTGCTCGGCCTGGCCCTCGTGCCGCTGTTCGGCGCGCTGTCCGACCGGGTGGGCCGCAAGCCGGTGTTCGTCGGCGCGACGGCGGCCCTCTTCGTCCTCGCCACCCCGGCGTTCCTGCTGATGCGCACGGGCACCGTCGGGACGTGGATCGCGGGGCTGCTGCTCGGCGTGATCCTGGCGGCGATCCTCGGCACGTACGCGGTGTGGTCGGCGGAGGTCTTCCCGACGCGGACGCGGCAGAGCGGACTGTCCCTCGCGTACAACGTGACAGCCGCGCTGTTCGCCGGGACGGTCCCGTACCTGATGACGGTGCTGATCTCGGCGACCGGCAGCACGCTCGTGCCCGGCCCGTACCTGATGGTCTTCGCGGCGGCCGGCCTGATCGCCGCGCTGTCCCTGAAGGAGACGGCGGGATCCTCGCTGCTGCACGCCGAGGACATCGCGGCGGATGCCGCGCCCGCCGTCCGCGCGTAGCGGCCGCATAGGCTCGGGCGCGGACACGGTTCACACGGAACGCGCACAGGCACAGGCTCAAGCGCAGGCACGAAGGTCTCGGATGACGTCACCGCTGGGATTCACCCTCGTACAGCTCCGCTACTTCCTGGTCGCCGCCGAGCGCGGTTCGGTCACGGAGGCCTCGGTGGAACTGCACATCGCGCAGTCCGCCGTGTCCGCCGCGATCCACAACCTGGAGCGGGACCTGCAGGTGCAGCTGTTCATCCGGCGTCGGGGCCGGGGCCTGACCCTCACCCCCGCCGGGGAGCGCCTGCGCCAGCAGGGGCGCGACCTGCTCGCGCGCGCCCGCGAGGTGGAGCGGGAGGCGCGCGGCGACGGCGAGACGGTCTCCGGGCCGGTCTCCGTCGGCTGCTTCGTCACCCTCTCCCCGTACTACCTCCCGGCCCTGTTCAGCGAGTGCACGCGGCACTTCCCCGACATCGAGATCGACGTGCTGGAGGCGGAGACCGACGCCCTCGTGCGCGCCCTCGCGTCCGGGCGCATCGACTTCGCGCTCACGTACGACCTGGGGCTCTCGACCGAGCCGGAGGTGCACAGCGAGACGATCGCGCGTGCGCCGGCGTACGTGATCGTCGCGGCGGGCCATCCGCTGGCGGAGCGGGGCAGTGTGGAGCTGGCCGAGCTGTCGGCGGAGCCGCTCGTCCTGCTGGACCTGCCGCACAGCCGCGACTACTTCCGCTCCCTGGTCGCCGCGACCGGCACCGCCCCGGACGTCCGCTACCGCACGCAGTCGTACGAGACGGTGCGCTCGCTCGTCGCCCGCGGGCTCGGCTACTCGGTCCTGAACCAGCGTCCGGCCACGAGTCAGACGTACGGGGGCGGGGAGGTGGTGGAGCTCGAACTCCTTGATGCCGGGCCGGCGTTGGAGGTGCGGATTGCGACGCTGGTGGGGGTGGGGCAGAGTGCGCGGGCTCGGGCGGTGATGTCCCTGCTCCGTGAGCTCTCCCCCACCCCGCCCCTTCCCTGAAGTCCTCAGCGGACACCTCCGGGGCCTGCCCCCCGGCCCCCGCCTTCCCGCGGCTCCGCCCCGGCCCCCGGCTGTCCTTCGGCTGCCGCGCCGCCGTGGCCGCTCGCGCAGTTCCCCGCGCCCCTGAAGAGCCGGGGGCTCCGCCCCGGACCCCGGCCGGCCTTCGGCTGCCCGCTTCGTCGTGGTTGATCGCGCAGTTCCCCGCGCCCCCGGAAAGCCCGGGGCTCCGCCCCCAGACCCCGGCCGTCTTTCGGCTGCCCGCTTCGTCGTGGTTGATCGCGCAGTTCCCCGCGCCCCCGGAGAGCCAGGGGCTCCGCCCCAGACCCTGGCCGTCCTTCGGCTGCCCGCTTCGTCGTGGCTGGTCGCGCAGTTCCCCGCGCCCCTGAATGATCAGCCCCTGCCGGGGCTGAATCCCGCCACAGCCCGCAAAATCCAGCCCCTCCGGCGATTGAGGAGCGGGGGTCCGGGGGCTGGCCCCCGAGCGGGGTCCAGGGGCGGAGCCCCGAAGCGGGGTCCAGGGGCGGCAGCCCCGGGGGGCTGGGGCGGCAGTCCCCGGGGAGCGGGGAGCTGGGGGCGGCAGTTCCCGGGGCTGTCCGCCAGGCCACGCGGCGGCAGCCGCAAATTGACACAGCCGGGAAGGGGCGGGGAGGGGAAGATTCGCCCGTAGGGGACTACAGGTCCGGGCACCCGGTGACCGCACGCGCCTGGGCCAGCAGCAGCTCCCGCGCCCGCTCCGGCCGCACCGCGGCGTTGTGGCTGACGATGTGCAACCCGTACCCGTCCTCCAGCGCGACCAGCCCATGCGCGAGATCCCGCGCGGACGCCGCCAGCGTGAACACCCCCATCGCCGCCCCCACTTCGAGCGCCGTCGCGTACAACCCGACCTCCCGCCCGAACAGCGAGGTCATCAGCTCCGCATGCCCGGGGCTGCGCCCCGCCCGCCGGTGGAGTTGGTAGAGGAGGCCGTGGAGGGAGTCCTCCGCGCTCGACGGCAGCCCGCTGTCGACAAGCGCCCGCAGCCGCGCCGCCGGCGACCCCGCGGCCGCGGATTCGTACGCCCGCTGCCGGGACTCCAGGTACCCCTCCACCGCGCCGCGGTGCACCTCCAGGACGAGGTCGTCCAGCTCCGGGTAGTAGTACAGGACCGAGCCCTGCGAGACGCCCGCCGCATCGGCGATGTCCTTGATCCGCAGCCCTTCGAGGCCGCGCTCGGTGATCGCCTGCCCCGCCGCGGAGACGAGGGCCTGCCTGCGCGCCGTCTGATTGCGCGGTCTGCCGACTTTGCTCATGGTCGTCAATTCTCTGTTACCCGGACCATGTCTTGCAAGAAGTTCCCGTCCAGAGCATTGACGACCTCGTAAGCAATTGTTTGAATCTCAGCTCAAAGAACTGATTGCGCCGGGCGCTCTGCCCGGCCCGCCCGTTCCGGGCCGCACCTGTGCCGACTTCCGGCCCGTCTCACCGAACCGCAAGCGAAGGCCACCGCATGACGACGTACTCGCACTGGCGGCAGCGCGCCGCCGAGCTCGTCCCCCGCACCCGCCTCTTCATCGACGGCGCCTGGTCGGAGCCCACCGGCGACGACCCCTGGCTGCCCACCGTGAACCCCGCCACCGGCAAGACCACCGCGCACGTCGCGATCGCCTCCGCCGCCGACGTCGACCGCGCCGTGGCCGCAGGCCGTACCGCCTTCGAGGACGGCCGCTGGTCACGCACCGCCCCCGCCGAGCGCAAGCGCGTCCTGCTCGAACTGGCCCGCCTGATCGAGGCGCACGGCGAGGAGCTCGCCCTCTGCGACACCCTCGACATGGGCAAGCCGATCGCCGAGTCGTACGGCACGGACGTGCCCGGCGCGGCCGGCGTCTTCGCCTGGTACGCGGAGGCCCTGGACAAGCTGTACGACGAGGTCGCCCCGGCCCCGCCCGGCAACCTGGCCCTGGTGCGGCGCGCCCCGCTGGGCGTCGTCGGCGCGGTCGTGCCGTGGAACTTCCCGCTGGACATCGCGAGTTGGAAGGTCGCACCCGCCCTCGCCGCCGGCAACAGCGTGGTCCTGAAGCCGGCCGAGCAGTCGCCGCAGTCGGCGCTGCTGCTCGCCGAGCTCGCCTCGCGGGCCGGACTCCCGGACGGCGTCCTGAACGTCGTGACGGGCCCCGGCGAGATCACCGGTCGCGCCCTCGGCCTGCACCCGGACGTGGACTGCCTGGCGTTCACCGGCTCCACCGCCGTCGCCAAGCGCTTCCTGGGCTACGCGGCCGAGTCCAACATGAAGCAGGTGTGGCCCGAGGCGGGCGGCAAGAGCCCGAACCTGGTCTTCGCCGACGCCGACCTGGACGCCGCCGCGGAGCGCGCCGCCTGGGGCTTCGCGTACAACGCGGGGCAGGTGTGCTCGTCCAACACCCGTCTGCTCGTGGAGAGTTCGATCGCCGAGGAGTTCGCCGCCCGGGTCGCCGAGCACGCCCGCGGCTGGCTGCCGGGCGACCCGCTCGACCCGGCCACGCGGCTCGGCCCGCTGGTCGACGAGGCCCAGGCGCGGCGCGTGCTCGCTGCGGTGGACGCCGCGATCACCGGCTCCGGCGGCACGCTGCTGTGCGGCGGCACGCGGCCCGAGCGCGAGGGCGCGTACGTCGACCCGGCCGTCGTGACCGGACTCGACCCCGAAGCACCGCTCGTACGCGAGGAGTTGTTCGGGCCCGTGCTCGCGGTGCTGCCGTTCCGCGACGAGGCGGAGGCGGTGCGGCTCGCGAACGACTCCGCGTACGGCCTGGCCGCGTCCGTCTGGAGCCGGGACCTGGGCCGCGCGCACCGCGTCGCCGACGCGCTCCGGGCGGGCACCGTCTCCGTCAACACCGTCGACGCGCTCAGCCCGTTCACGCCCTTCGGCGGCTTCAAGCAGTCCGGCCACGGCCGTGACCTCTCGCTGCACTCCTTCGACAAGTACACGGGCCTCAAGACCACATGGATCTCGTACGACGCCTGACCGGCCCCCACCCTCAGCACACTCACGAAAGGCACCGCCCATGACCCTCGACGCCGCCGAACTCGCCCGCCTCGACCGGGCGCACATCATCCACCCCTACCTGCCGGGCAGCGCCACCGAGCGCATCGTGATGACCGAGGGGGCGGGCTGCCGGCTCACCGACACCGAGGGCCGGAGCTACCTCGACGCCACCGGCGGCCTCTGGCTGGCGCAGGTCGGCCACGGGCGCACGGACCTCGCGGACGTGGCGCACGAGCAGATGAAGAAGCTGGAGTACTTCACCAGCTTCTGGGACTTCTCCAACGACCGCGCCATCGAACTGGCCGCCCGCCTCGCCGAGTTGGCGCCGGACCCGCTGAACCACGTGTACTACACGTCCGGCGGTTCGGAGGGCGTCGAGGCCGCGATCAAGATGGCCCGCTACTACCACCACCGCCGCGGCGAGGGCAGCCGCACCTGGATCCTGGCGCGCAGCAAGGCGTACCACGGCGTGGGCTACGGCGGCAGCTCCGCCGCCGGATTCCCGCTGTACCAGGAGGGCTTCGCCCCGATGGTGCCGCACGTCTCGCACCTGACCCCGCCGTGGCCGTACCGCAGCGAGCTGTACGACGGCCAGGACCCCACCGACTTCCTCATCCGCGAACTGGAGGAGCGGATCGCGGAGATCGGCCCGGAGAACATCGCCGCGATGGTAGGCGAGCCGATCATGGGCGTCGGCGGCATGCTCGTACCGCCCGCCGACTACTGGCCGCGGGTCCGCGAGGTCCTGGACCGGCACGGCATCCTGCTGATCTTCGACGAGGTCGTCACCGCGTACGGGCGGGTGGGCGAGTGGTTCGCCGCCCAGTACTTCGAGACCACCCCGGACATCATCGTCACCGCCAAGGGCATCACCTCCGGGTACGTCCCGCTGGGCGCGCTGCTCGTCGGGGACCACGTCGCCGAGGCGCTCCTGCGTGAGCAGGGCTTCCCGATGGGCTACACGTACAACGGCCACCCGGTCGCCACGGCCGTCGCACTCGCCAACCTCGACGTCATCGAGAAGGAGGGGCTGCTCGCCCGCGCGACCACCATCGGCTCCTTCCTGCACGCCGAACTCCAGTCGCAGCTGGGCGAGTTGGACGTGGTCGGCGAGGTCCGCTCGGTCGGCATGATGCTCGCCGTGGAGCTCGTCGCGGACAAGGCGACCCGTGAGCCGCTGCCGCTCGACCCCGAGCGGATGCCGCACGACGTGATCCGCCGCGAGTCCGGCGTCATCGTCCGCGACTCGGCGCACAGCCTGGTGCTCTCGCCGCCGCTGATCATGACCGAGGCGGAGGCCAAGGAGGCGGCGTCCGCGCTGCGCAGCGTCCTGGAGCGCACCGAGCCGAACGGCCGGATCCGCGAGGCCTGAGCGCCACCGGCCTGCCCCCCCCCGCCCGCACGGGAGGCCCGTCCCCCGCCGGGCCTCCCCCGCACCCCCGTCCCCGTACCGACACCCGCCCCCGTACCGACACGCACCCGCACGCAGTCCCCCGTCTCCCCGCCCTAGGAACTGCCCGTGTCCACCAAGCTCTCGCCCCCTGACCTGCCGGCGCCCGAGGCCACCCCGGGCCTGCGGCGCAGCCTCAAGCGCTTCGACATCACCGCCATGGCCGTGGCCGCGGTGATCTCCTTCGACACCGTCGGACAGATCGCCACCGGCGGCGGCGAGGCCGCCACCTGGACGGCGGCCATCGCCGTGTTCTTCCTCATCCCGTACGCCCTGCTCTTCGCCGAGACCGGTGCCGCGTTCCCGCAGGAGGGCGGCCCGTACATGTGGGTCAAGCTCGCCCTCGGCCGGCCCGCGGCGGCGCTCACGACCCTCTTCTACTGGGTCACCAACCCGATCTGGCTGGGCGGTTCGCTGGTCTTCCTCGCCGCCGAGACCTGGGACGGCTTCGTCTTCCACCTGGGCTCGGGCACGTTCGCCGACTACGCGTTCAAGCTCGTCTTCGTCTGGGCCGCCATCCTCACCGCGGTCGTCTCCCTCAGCCGCGGCAAGTGGATCACCACGGCCGGGGCGATCGTGAAGGTCCTCTCCCTCGCCCTGTTCACGCTCACCGCCGTCCTGTATGGGGCCCAGCACGGCTTCCGGGGCCTGGCCGACGCCAGCTTCACGCCGACGACGGCCGGTTTCCTCGCCCTCGTGCCGATCCTGCTCTTCGCGTACGTCGGCTTCGAGGCGCCGAACGCCGCGGGCGAGGAGATGCACGACCCGCAGCGCGACGTGCCCGCCGCACTCGGCCGCTCCGCGACCATCGCCGCCTGCTGCTACCTCCTGCCGGTCCTCGCGCTCCTCGCCGTCGTGCCGGCCGGGAAGGTCACCGGCGTCGGCGGCTTCATGGAGGGCGCGCGGCTCGTCTTCGGCGTGTACGGCGGCGCGGCCGGGCCGCTCCTCACGCTCACCGCGGTCATGTTCGTCTTCGCGCTCCTCACCCAGGGCAGCGCGTGGATGATCGTCTCCGACCGTATGCAGGCCATGGCCGCGGCGGACGGCGGCTTCTTCTCCCGCGCGCTCGGGGCGTTCCACCCGAGGCTCGCGACGCCGGTGCGGACGAACCTGCTGTCCGGCGCGGTCGCCACGGTCTTCATGTTCGCCGCGATGCAGCTGGCCGACGGCGACACGGCGGCGGTGTTCACGGTCGTCCTCACCGTGGCGGTGACCACGCTGCTCCTGTCGTACTTGGTCGTCGTCCCCGCCCTCGTGGTCCTGCGGCTGCGCCGCCCGGAGGTCCGCCGACCGTACCGAGTCCCGTTCGGGAACCGGGGGTTCGTGCTCTGCGCGGCCCTGGTGTACGCGTGGATCCTGGTCGGCTCCTGGTCGGCGCTGTTCCCCGGGGTCCTGGAGGGGCTCTTCGGCATCGACTACGTGTTCAGCGAGATCTGGGGCGTCTCCCGGCTCGCGTTCGAGACCTTCACCCTCGGTACGGTCGCGCTGCTCCTCCTCGTCGGGGCGGTCGGCCTCGCGGTGGCCCGGCGTACGGACCGGGGCGTTGACCGAGGCGCTGACCGGGGCGCGGCGGCCGACGGCTGAACGCGCCCGCGCGCCCCGGGCAGGGCTCGACCTGGGAGGTCGGGCCCTGCCCCTGTTCCCTCCCCTGCCGCTACTCCAGGTCGAGGAAGGTCCAACTCGCCTCGGGCCGGGCCCCGCTGAGCCAGGTCCCGCAGTTCTGCAGGACGACCGGGCTGGAGGTGATGTGCTGGGACCCCGTGCCGAGGTCGCGCAGGAACCGCTCGATCGGGCCGCGTCGGATCGCCGCCGTGCCCGCCCAGCGGTGGACCGTCCTGCCGACGCCGAGGGCGGTCGACGTCGCGTGGTTGAGGGCGAGCCGCAGCAGGGTGTCCTGCTCGGTGTCCGTCAACTCGCCCGCGTCCAGGGTGAGTTCGATGCCCCGCCACACCTCGGCCGCCCAGGCGCGCGCCGCCCGGAGCTCGGCTTCCGCGGTCGCGTACTCGGCGTGGAACTGGGAGGTGTCGACGGCGGCGTTACGGCTGCCGCTGCGGGCCGCGGCGACCGACTTCAGCTCGTCGAGGAGGCGCCGCCCGACGCCGAATGCCCAGCCGGTGTGCCCGAGCGCGGACAGGTTGACCAGGCCGAGCCGGTAGATCGCCCCACCGTTGGCGGGGGTGGTCGTGGTGGCGGGATAGGTGTGCGTCGCCGGGACGTACGCCTCGTCGCAGTGGTAGTCGACGCTGTGCGTGGCGCGCAGGCCGAGCACGTCCCAGTTGCCGTCGAGGACCACCTGCTCCTTGGGCATCGCCAGGACGCGCAGCTCCCCGGTGCCCTCGACCTGGATCGCGCTGTGGATGTGGCTGGCGTGCGCCATGCCGGAGGCGAACTGCCAGGCGCCGCTGACGAGGAAGCCGCCGTCCACCGGGACCGCCCGGCCGGGACGGGTGCCGTGCCCGGCGAGCAGCGCGTGCTTCCCGCTCGGCACGTCGGGGAACAGCTCCGCCGCCGCGGTGGGGCCGAGATAGGCCGCGGTGGTGGCGGTCATCACCTGCAGCGCCTGCATCGTCCAGCCCGCGGCGGCGTCGTGGTAGCTGATCCGCTCCACCATCTCGATCAACTGGCGCGGGGAGAACTCGTGGCCGCCGAGGCTCCTCGGCAGTCCGGCCCGTACGACCCCCGCGTCGAGCACAGCCCGCGCGGTGTCGTCGGTGTGCCGCCCGAGTTCCTCGGCGGGCGCCGCGTCCGCGTCGAGGGTCGCGCCGAGCGCCTCTATTCGCTCCAGCACTGCGGGAAATTCCGGGCTGAGGTGCAGTCCGGGTGTGGCCGCCATCAGAACCTACCCAGGGGACGCCCCGCTTCAGCGGGGTGGGGAATGGCTTCTGCGTCCTGCTCTGACCTCAACTGTGTGCACGGATCTGCACTGTCCATCTGAACCGCCTTTCCTGCCGCACTAGACCTGCGACATCTGTATATTCATCGTGTGACTGTGACCAGGAAGGTTCGCCGATTCTCCGGCGGCGTGCACGACCTCGGGCTCCACGTGGTGTGGTGCCCGAAGTACCGCCGTCCGGTCCTCGGCGGCAGGGTCGCGGAACGCCTGGACGAGCTGATCCGGCAGAAGGCAGACGAGCGAGGGTGGGAGATCATCGCTCTTGAGGTGATGCCCGACCACGTGCACCTGTGCGTCAAGCACGACCCCAAATCATCGGCCTCGTACGTCGCGAACCAGTTCAAGGGCTTCACCTCCCGCATACTTCGCTCGGAGTTCCCGCACCTGAAGTCGCGGATGCCCACGCTGTGGTCGTCGTCGTACTTCGCAGCCTCGGTCGGCGCGGTGTCGGCGGCCACGGTGGAGAAATACATCAACACCCAGTGGGAGCGCCCCTCGAAGAAGGGGAAGGGGGACGCCTCGTGATACGGGCGTACAAGTTCCTTCTTCGCCCCACGTCCGGTCAGGAAGCGTCGTTGCGCGCGATGCTGGCCGACCACTGTTCCCTCTACAACGGCGCGCTCCAGGAGCGCCGCGACGCCTACGCGCACTCGTCCCAGACGAAGATCAAGTACGGGGACCAGTCGGCGCAGCTCAAGGACATCCGCACCTTCGACCCGGAGCGTCAGGGACGCTGGTCGTTCTCCAGCCAGCAGTCCACGTTGCGCCGGTTGAACGTCGCGTTCGTCGCGTTCTTCAAGCGGGCGCAGAAGCGGACGGCCGCGCTCGCCCATGGGGTGCCGAAGGAGCTGGCACCGAAGGCCGGGTACCCACGCTTCAAGGGCGTCGGGCACTTCGACACCGTCACGTTCCCGAAGGACGGCGACGGCTGCCGGTGGGATTCCGCCCCTCACGACACCCAGACCCGCGTACGGCTGCAAGGCATCGGGCATGTCCGCGTGCACCAGCACCGCCCCGTACGGGGCCGGGTGAAGACGGTCAGCGTCAAGCGCGAGGGACGTAAGTGGTATGTGATCATCACCTGCGACCAGGTCCCCGCCGAACCGCTCCCGGCCACCGGGGCGATCGTCGGTATCGACATGGGCATCACCCACTTCCTGACCACGTCGCAGGGCGAGCAGGTTTCCAACCCGCGTTTTCTCCAGGCTTCCGCCGATGAGCTGGCAGCCGCACAACGCGTCCTGGAAACCTTCCCGAAGAACACCAGACGGCGCACGAAGAAGCATCGGGCCGCCGCCCGGCGGGTGGCGAAGATCCACGCGAAAATCCGGCGACAGCGTCTCGACCACCACCACAAGCGGGCCCTCGACCTGGTCCGTGACAACGACGTGATCGGGCACGAGACGCTGAACACGGCGGGCATGACCAAGACGCCCGGCCCCAAGCCCAACCCGGACCAGGACGGCGCGTTCCTCCCGAACGGTGCCGCCGCGAAGGCCGGACTGAACAAGCGGATCCTCGACGCGAGTTGGGGGCTGTTCCTCGGAATCCTGGCGAACAAGGCTGAGAGCGCCGGTCGCCGAGTGATCCCGGTGGACGCCCGCAACACCTCCCGCACCTGCCCGCCCTCCGCCGGAGGATGCGGGCACGTCGCCAAGGAGAACCGCGTCACCCAAGCGAAGTTCGAGTGCGTCAAGTGCGGGTTCGTAGAGAACGCCGACATCGTGGGCGCACTGAACGTCGAGCACAGGGCCGGGCTGGCCCTCTGCGCGGAGGCTTAGCCACCGACGCAGGAAGCCCGCGACTTTGGTCGTGGGTGGAGTCACGGAGGGTCTCTCCTTGCTTGCGGGACCAGGTCGGGCGATGTCAACTAGCCTGATTCTGGCTCAAGTTGACCGTCGTTTCCGATCTTTACGCGCCGTCTTCAGCTGACGTGTCACGAACGTCATGTGCTGGCTGTGGCCCGCCTCGATCCACCGTCCCGGGGTGCCTGTGCCCTCGCTGCCGGACTCCCGCGCGCAGGCGTCGAGCCAGCGGTCGCCCGCGCTGAAGTGCGGTCCCCGGAAGTCCATGTCCGCGCTCTCGACGAGTTGCCGGGCGAGCGACCGGATACGTTCCGCCCGATCCGGTCCGCCGCCGGTCGGAGCCTTGGCCAGGAGGAACGTGCGCTCCGTCGTGTACCGCAGCAGGCCCCACGCCGGTCCGCCCCCGCGCTCCGCCGGCTGGTCCGCGCCGCCGATGTCCTGCGCCCCGTAGTCGCCGTACGTCAGGAGCGGAGCCTCGGCCTCGGTGGCGTGCAGCACCATGTGCAGGACGTCCCAGTCGAAGCGGTGCGGCTCGGTCAGTCCGCCGACCGGGACGTCGCTCACCTCCCGCGGCACAGCCCCGGCGATGAGCGCGACCGTCCGCCACGGGTGTAGCCCGGCCAGCAACTCCAGCGCGCGCACCACCCACTTGTCGGCCCTGTGGTGCTCGTCCGTGACCGCACCCAGGTCGAGCAGAAGGTCCAGCGGGATCGCGTGCGGCCCCGCCGTGCCCCGTATCCGCCCGATCAACTCCCGTACGGATTCGGCCTCGCGCTCGTCCGGCAGCACGGGCAGCAGCACCCGTATACCCAGGCCGTCGCCGCTCGCGCGGGCCGCCTCGGCTGCCGCGTACTGCTGCCGCTCCGCGCGCTCGGTCCCCGTCACCGGCCGCAACCGCCCGGCGGCGAGGAGATCCCGGAGCACCGCGTCGACCGGTCCCGGCTCGTCCTCCACATGGCAGGCGTCCACCCAGCCGGGCAGCGCCCGCTGCGCCCGCAGGATCGCATCCGCAGCGGCCCGCACATGCCCGGCCAGGGCCCGCAGGTCCCGGTCGTGTCCGGGCTCCGCCCCGTGCCCGACCGGGCGTACGGGCCCTGCCCTGGGCGGGATCGTCCACAGCGGCGCGGTGCCGGCGCGGACATGGGAGGCGAGTCCCGCGTACGCCCGGAGCGCGCTGCGGCGGGCCGGCAGCGCGGGCACGTAGAGCGGTGGGCGCCCGGTGATCGGTAAGTGCTCGGCCAAGTCGAACAGCTCCCGTCTTCCCCGCGAGAACGTCCTGGTCGCAGGGTCACGCGGGAGCGGGGGCGAGGGAAGGGGGCGTATTCGGCCACGGCTGAATCTCCCCCTCCCCGCCCCTTCCCGAAAGACCGCCGTCAGCTACGGGGGCTCCACCCCCGAACCCCCGCACCCCGGGGCTGCCGCCCCTGGACCCTCACGCCCCGGGGCTGCCGCCCCTGGACCCTGCTTCGGGGCTGCCGCCCCGGCCCCCCACCACGGGGCTCCACCCCGGACCCCCTCCCGGGGGCCAGCCCCCGGCCCCCCCGCTCCTCAAACGCCGGAGGGGCTGAATTTGCCCCTGCCCCTCAAACCCCGCAGGGGCTGAATCTTGCGGGCTGCGGCGGGATTCAGTCCCGGCAGGGGCTGATCTTTTAGGGGCGCGGGGAACTGCGCGACCAGCCACAACGGCGCAGCAGACAAACGAAGACCGGGAACGGGGCGAAGCCCCGGCTTTCCAGGGGCGCGGGGAACTGCGCGAGCGACCACGACGGTGCCGCAGGCGAAGAACGACCGGGTTCGGGGCGAAGCCCCGGTTCATTCAGGGGCGCGGGGCTGTGACACATGCGGCTCCGCCGCGTGGGCGCGATCAGCCACGACGGTGCGGCAGTCAAAAGGCGGCCGGGGAGCGGGGTACGGGGGCGCAGCCACCGGAGCTGCCCGTCAGGACTTCGGGAAGGGGCGGGGAGGGGATCAAAGCAGGAGAGCCGCGCGCCGCTTGCCATAGCGAGAACCGAGACCGATGCTGATCGGGTTAACGAACGATCCCGACCAGCGGGCGTACGTTATACCGAACGATGACTGAAGGTGAAGGGGGTAGGGCGTGAGCGTCTCCGAGGATTCCGTCCGGGACATGCTGGCCGCCAATCTGAAGCGGGCCCGCAGCGAGCGGGGGCTCTCGATCTCCGAGCTCTCACGGCGCTCGAAGATCGGCAAGGCGACCCTGTCGCAGCTGGAGTCGGGGGCGGGCAACCCCACGATCGAGACGGTGTTCAGCCTCTCCCGCGTCCTGGAGGTGCCGATCTCCGACCTCCTGGACGCGGCCCCCACCAGCGGTCTCACAGTGGTCCGCGCCGAGCAGCAGGAGGTGCTCAGCGGCGAGGGCGTGGACCTGCGCCGGCTGCAGCGGATCGAGTCGGGTGACACCGTCTTCGAGGTCTTCGACCAGCAGGTTCGCGGCGGCCGCAAGCAGGAGTCGCTCGGTCACGTGGGCACCGAGCACACCATCGTGCAGGCCGGCCGCCTGCAGGTCCAGGTGGAGGGCCAGGAGGTCGAGCTGGGCCCCGGCGACTACGTCGGCTTCGACGCGGCGCTCCCGCACAGCTACGCGGCGCCCGACGCGGCCGTCCGCTCCGTGCTGCTCCTGCAGTACCGGGCCGACCAGCGCCTGCACCTCGCCGACGCCACCCCCGCGGGCGCCCACGAGGCGAAGGACTGACCCGCCCGGCGACCCCTCCCCGCGACCCCCGCGCACGGCCCCGAACCCTCCTCCCGAGATCCCGGAAAGTTCACCCTGACGTGACCGTTGACACACCCTGACCCCCGTCGTACGTTCCTGTCGTTCGGTTTAACGAACGAGGAGGTTCGATGTACGGAACACGGGTTGTGGTGCTCGGCGCCGGGATCGTCGGCTCCGCATGCGCCCGTGAGCTGGCCCTGGCCGGTCTGGACGTCACGGTCGTCGACCGGGGCGCGCCCGCCTCCGCGACCACGGCGCACGGCGAGGGCAATGTCCTCGTCTCCGACAAGGGACCTGGCCCCGAGCTCGAACTCGCCCGGATCTCCCGGGAGTTGTGGCCCGAGGTGCTCGCCGCCACGGCGGAACGCTCGGCGCACGCGGCGCGGGCCGTGGAGTGGGACCCCAAGGGCGGCATCGTCGTCGCGACCACCGAGGCGGGCGCGAAGGGCCTGGCCGACTTCGCCGCGGCCCAGCGCACGGCGGGCGTACGGGCCGAGGTCCTGGACGCCGGCGAGCTGGCGAAGGCCGAACCGTACGTCACCCGCGACCACACCGCCGCCCTGCACTACCCGGAGGACGCGCAGGTGCAGCCCGCCGGGGCGGCCGCCGCGCTGCTCGGCGACGCGCTCGCGGCGGGCGCCCGGCTGCGGACCGGCTGCGAGGTGCTCGGCGCGGCCACGCGCGGCGGCCGGATCACCGGGGTCCGCACCACCACCGGCCTGATCGAGGCCGACCTGTTCGTGAACGCCGCGGGCCCCTGGGCGGGCGAGCTCTCCGCCCGCCTCGACGCCCCCGTCGACGTACGGCCCCGGCGCGGCGACGTCCTCGTCACGACGCCGCTGCCGCCGACGGTCTTCCACAAGGTGTACGACGCGGACTACGTCGGCGCGGTCGGCAGCAGCGCCGAGGACCTGCAGACCTCGGCGGTCGTGGAGTCCACGCACGGCGGCAGCGTCCTGATCGGCTCCTCGCGCCGCCGCGTCGGCTTCGACGACCGGCTGCGCCCCGAGGTCCTCTCCGCCGTCGCCGCGAAGGCCCTCCGCCTCTTCCCGTCCCTCGCCGGCGTCCCGGTGATGCGCGCGTACGGCGGCTTCCGGCCGTACGTCCCCGACCATCTGCCGGTGATCGGCGCCGATCCGCGGCTCGACGGCCTCTGGCACGCGGGCGGGCACGAGGGCGCGGGGATCGGCCTGTCCGTGGGCACCGCCCGGCTGCTGCGGAACCTGGTCCTCGGCGAGGAGCCCGTCATGGACGCGAGCCCGTTCCGGGTGGACCGACCGGCCGTACTCGGCCCGAACTCGCCTGAGAACACCGGGAGTTCACACCGCACGGAGAGCGAGGAGACCGCATGAGCCCCAGACGCGTGCGCGCCGAGTCCGACGCCGTCGGCAGGCAGGACCGGCCGCTGCGGATCACCGTCGACGGCGAGCCGGTGGACGGCGTCGAGGGGCAGACCCTCGCGGGCGTCCTCCTCGCCGCCGACCGCCTCGCCTGGCGCCGGGGCCGCTCCGGGGCGCCCCGCGGGGTGTTCTGCGGCATCGGCGTCTGCTTCGACTGCCTGGTCACGGTGGGCGAGGACCGCGACGTACGCGCCTGCCGCCGCCGGGCACGCGACGGCGACGAGGTGACCACGCAGAGCCGCGCGCCGGGCGGCCTCGTCGACCGGAACGAGCCCACCCCACCCCCTACGGAGAAGTGATGACACACCGTGACATCGTCGTCGTCGGGGCAGGTCCCGCCGGGCTCGCCGCCGCCGAGGGGGCGCTCGCCGCCGGGGCACGCGTGACGCTGATCGACTCGGCCGACCAGCCGGGCGGCCAGTACCACCGCATGCTCCCCGAGGCGTACGAGGCGACCCGGCCCGAGGCGCTGCAGCACGGCTGGACCGCCTTCCAGCGGCGGCTGCGCCGGGTCCGCGGGCATCCTGACTGCGCCTGGTGGTCGGAGAGTTCGGTGTGGGCCCTCGAACGCCCCGATCCCGCCCCCGACCGTGACTCCGACCTCGACCGCGACCCCGACCGTGACTCCGACCCCGACCGCGACCGCGAGCAGCCGAGGCCCCCGCGCGTGCACGTCCTGCGCGGTCCGGCCGACGGCTCCGGACGACGGCGTACGACGCTCGAACCCGACGCGCTGGTCCTCGCCGTCGGCGCCCACGACCGCGTACTGCCGTTCCCCGGCTGGGAGTTGCCCGGCGTGTTCACCGCCGGCGCGGCCCAGGCGCTCGCCAAGGGGGAGCGGGTCGTGGTCGGCGACCGTGCGGTGATCGCGGGCACCGGGCCGTTCCTGCTCCCGGTGGCCGCCTCGCTCCTGGAGGCCGGGGCCCAGGTCCTGGAGGTCCTGGAGGCCAACACCCCGCGCACCGTCGCCCGCGGCTGGTCGCAACGCCCCTGGCAGCTCGCCGCGCAGGCCGGCAAGTCCGGTGAACTCGCCGAGTACACCGCCCTGTTGCTGCGTCACCGGGTCCCGTACCGCACGGGCCGCACCGTGGTCGAGGCGCGCGGCGACGGGCGGGTCGAGGAGGTCGTCACCGCACGGCTGCGCCCGGACTGGTCAGTCGTGCCCGGCAGCGAGCGCACGCTCGCCGTCGACGCGGTCTGCGTCACGCACGGCTTCAGCCCGCAGCTGGAGCTGCCGGTGGCCGCGGGCTGCGCCCTGCGCGGCACGCTCGGCGGCGAGTTCGTGGCCGTCGACGACGATCAGGCCACCAGCCGCCCCGGCGTGTACGCGGCCGGGGAGATCACCGGGGTCGCGGGCGCGCCGGCCGCCCGCGCGGAGGGCGCGCTCGCCGGCTGGCGCGCCGCAGGCGGCGACCCGGACACGGCCGCCGTACGCCGTCTGCGCCGCAGCCGCGACCAGGGCCGGGCCTTCGCCGAACGCCTCGCCCGCGCCCATCCGATCGGCGCGGCCTGGCCCGGCTGGCTGCGCCCCGAGACCGTCGTCTGCCGCTGCGAGGAGGCCGACTACGCCTCGCTGTGCCGGGCCGCCGCCGACCCGGCCGGTTCCGCCGCCCGCGTCGCCAAGCTCGCGACCCGGGCTGGGCTCGGCCCCTGCCAGGCCCGGGTCTGCGGCCCCACGGTCGCCGAGCTGAACGCCCGCCTGTCCGGTGCGCCCGCCGACCGCGAGGCGGAGGGCCTGCCGGTCCCCGCGCCGCACCGGCGGCCGCTCGCCCAGCCCATCCGGCTCGGCGAACTCGCCGCCGCACCACAGCCCCCGCACCAGCCCTGAACCACCGACCTCCGCAGTACCCAACTCCCGTACGAAGGAGCCCAGTTCATGAGCAGCACCGCGCAGCAGAAGTCCCTTTCCCTCGGCGGCGTCGTCGTGGCCACCGCACTCCCCTACTACGAGGACGCCGCCGCCCCGGCCGGTCTCGCCGTCGACCACGACAAGTACGCCGAGCACTGCCGCTGGCTGGTCGAGAACGGCTGCCGCGGCGTCGGCCCGAACGGCTCGCTCGGCGAGTACTCCTCGCTGACCGACGACGAGCGCCGCCAGGTGGCCCGTACCGCGAAGGAGGCCGTCGGCGACGCGGGCGTCGTGGTCGTCGGCGTGCACGGCCCCGGCTCGCACCAGGCCAGGCACTGGGCGGAGCTCGCCGCCGAGGACGGCGCGGACGGGCTGCTCTGCCTGCCGCCGACGATGTACCGCGCCAACCGCGGCGAGGTCCTCGCCCACTTCGAGGCCGTGGCCTCGGTCGGCCTGCCCGTCATGGTCTACAACAACCCGATCGACACCAAGGTCGACCTCACCCCCGACCTCGTCGGGGAGATCGCGCAGATCGACAACGTCGTAGCGATCAAGGAGTTCTCCGGGGACGTGCGCCGCGTCCTGGAGATCCGCGAGCAGGCGCCCGGCATCGAGGTGATCAGCGGCGCCGACGACGTCGTCCTGGAGAGCCTCCTGATGGGCGCGACGGGCTGGTTCGCCGGCTTCCCGAACGTCTTCCCCGCCGAGTCGGCCCGCCTGTACGAGCTCGCCGTGAACGGCAAGCTGGAGGAGGCGCGTGCGCTGTACGAGCCGCTGGTCGCCGCGTTCCGCTGGGACTCACGGACCGAGTTCGTGCAGGCCATCAAGCTCGGCATGGAGGAGGTCGGCCGGTACGGCGGCCCGTGCCGCCCGCCGCGCGGCCCGCTCACCCCGCAGATGCGGGAGCAGGTCAAGGCGGACATGGCCCGCGCCATCGCATCCCTGGAGAACGCCGACTCCGCTGCGCAGGCCTCCTGATGAGGTCGATCCGCACGATCAGCGCCGTCGACTCGCACACCGAGGGCATGCCGACCCGCGTCGTCACCGGCGGCGTCGGCCCGATCCCCGGCGACACGATGGCCGAGCGCCGCCGGTACGCCATGGAGCACCTGGACGGGCTCCGCCGGTTCCTGGTGGACGAGCCGCGCGGGCACTCGGCGATGAGCGGGGCGATCCTGCAGCCGCCGACCCGCCCGGACGCCGACTGGGGCGTGCTCTACATCGAGGTCAGCGGCTTCCTGCCGATGTGCGGCCACGGCACCATCGGCGTGGCCACCGTCCTCGTCGAGACCGGCATGGTCGAGGTCAGCGAGCCGGAGACCCGGGTCCGCCTGGACACCCCGGCCGGCCTCGTCGAGGCCCGGGTGACGGTCCGCGACGGCCGCGCCGAGAAGGTCACGCTGCGGAACGTCGACTCCTTCGCGCTCGAACTCGACGCGTCGGTCAAGGTCCCCGGTCTCGGCGAGGTCCGCTACGACATGGCGTACGGCGGGAACTTCTACGCCATCGTCGAACTCGACCAGCTGGGGCTGCCGTTCGACCGCTCCCGCAAGGACGAGATCCTCGCCGAGGGCCTGTCGATCATGCACACGATCAACGAGCTGAACCGTCCGGTGCACCCGGTCGACCGGCTCATCCACGGCTGCAAACACGTCCAGTTCATCGCCCCCGGCTCGGACGCCCGGCACTCGCGCAACGCCATGGCCATCAACCCCGGCTGGTTCGACCGCTCCCCGTGCGGCACCGGCACCTCGGCGCGCATGGCGCAGCTGCACGCGCGCGGCGAACTCCCCCTGCACACCGAGTTCGTCAACGAGTCCTTCATCGGCACCCGCTTCACGGGCCGCCTCCTGGAGACCACGGAGGTCGGCCAACTCCCCGCGGTGGTCCCGGAGTTCTCCGGCCGAGCCTGGATCACGGCCACGGCCAACTACCTCCTCGACCCGACGGACCCGTTCCCCCACGGCTTCGTGCTGTAGGGGGCGCCCTTCAGGGGCGCGGGGCTGTGACATTTGCGGCTCCGCCGCGGGGCGCGAGCAACCACGACGAACCGGCACCCGGCAGTGCACGAACAGCCCCCGGACGCAACCCGCAGGGGGAGCCCACAACAACCCGCACGCACCACGGAGGGGACCCCCATGTCCCGTACCACCCCGGTGATACCCGGCGACCGGAGAACACCCCCAGGCGGGGCCCGCCTACTGTCCAGACAGGGCATCTTCCGGCTGAAGCCCGTAGACCCCTCGGAAGAGGAAACCCACGGCGGCCTCCGCCGCACCATGGGCCTCTGGCAACTCGTCGCGCTGAGCCTCGGCGGCCTCGTGGGCGCGGGCGTCTTCTCGCTGGCCGGCGTCGTCGCCCACGAGGACGCCGGGCCCGGCGTGATGATCTCGTTCCTGATCGCCATCATCGCCAGCACCGCCGCCGCCCTCTGCTACGCCGAGTTCGCCGGCACCATCCCGAAGGCCGGCTCCGCCTACACGTACTCGTACGCCGCGCTCGGCGAGGTCGTCGGCTGGCTGATCGGCTGGGACCTGCTGCTCGAGTACACCGCCATCGTCGCGGTGGTGGCCATCGCGGTGTCCGGTTACTTCTCGTACATCCTGGAGCGGATCGGCATCGATCTGCCGGCCTGGATGCTGGGCGCGCCCGGCACCGGTCCCGGCCACAAGGTCGACCTCTTCGCCGCCCTGCTCTGCCTGCTGCTCGCCTTCGTCCTGTCCCGCGGTACGAAGGAGTCGGCGCGCTTCGAGACGATCCTCGTGGTCGTCAAGCTCGGCATCGTCGCCCTGGTCGTGGTCGCGGGCGCCTTCCACATCTCGGCCGGCAACTACTCGCCGTTCCTGCCGTTCGGCATCGGCGGCGCGTTCACCGGCGCGGCGACCGCCTTCTTCGCGGTGTACGGCTACGACGCGATGAGCGCGGCCGCCGAGGAGAGCGCCGAGGCGAAGAAGGTGCTGCCGAAGGCGATCGTGATCTCCCTGGCCATCGCGGCGGTCGTCTATCTCCTGGTCTGCGTCGTCCTGTTGGGCATGCAGGACTACCGCGAGATCGACACGCAGAGCCCGTTCTCCAGCGCGCTCGGCGCGGTCGGCCTCGGCGGGCTCGGCATCGTCGTCGCGGTCGGCGCGATCATCGGCATCACCACGTCCGCGTTCGCCAACATGCTGGCCGTGTCGCGGGTCTGGTACTCGATGAGCCGGGACGGGCTGCTGCCGCGGTACTTCGCGAAGAACCACCCGAAGCGGCACGTGCCGACGCGGGTGATCTGGCCGGTGGGCATCGGCTCCGCGTTCATCGCCGGGGTGCTGCCCATCCGGGAGGCCGCCGACCTCACCAACATCGGCATCCTCGCGGCGTTCTCCGTCGTCGCGGTCGCCGTGGTCGTACTGCGCCGCACCCGCCCGGACCTGCCGCGCTCCTTCCGCACCCCGCTCGTCCCCCTCGTACCGGCCGTCGGGGTCGCCTTCTCGGTCTGGCTGATCGCCAACCTGGACCCGATCACCTGGTTCCGCTTCGCGGGGTGGATGGCGGTCGGCCTGGTCCTCTACTTCGCGTTCGGCATGCGCAACTCGGAGGAGAACAAGCCGAGTTCACCCTCGGAGGACAACCTTCCCGAGCCCCGCGACGGGAGCTCCGCATGAGCACGCAACCGCCCCCGGCCCACGACCCGCGCACCGTCCGCAAGGTGATGACGGCCTCGGCCATCGGGCACTTCGTCGAGTGGTACGACTTCGCCGTCTACGCCTACGCGGCCCCGGTGATCGCCGCCCTCTTCTTCCCCGACGCCAACACCTTCGTCGCCCTCCTCTCCACCTTCGCCGTGTACGCGGTCGGGTTCGTGATGCGGCCGGTCGGCGCGTTCCTGCTCGGCAGCCTCGGCGACCGGATCGGCCGCAAGCGGGTCCTGGCCGGCGTCATCCTGGTGATGGGCTGCGCCACGACGGGCATCGGCCTGCTCCCCACGTACGCGCAGATCGGCGTGCTCGCCCCGGTCCTCCTGGTCCTGCTCCGCCTCGCGCAGGGCTTCTCGGCGGCGGGCGAGACCATCGGCTCCAACTCGTTCGTCGCCGAGCACGCCCCGCAGAAACGGCGCGGCTTCGCCGTCGGCATGGTCTACACGTGGTCCAACCTGCCCCCGGTCCTGGCCGCGCTCCTCGTGTACTTCCTGACGGGGGCCATGAGCAGTGCCGCGTACGAGAGTTGGGGCTGGCGCGTGCCGTTCCTGCTCGGCGCACCGCTGGCCGTGGTCGGCCTGTACATCCGCACCCGCGTCGACGAGTCCCCCGCCTTCGCCGCCGTACGGAAGGCCAAGCGGGTCTCGGCCGCGCCGATCCGCACGGTGTGGCGCGAGCACCGCAAGGAGATGGCCGTCTGCTTCGCCATCGCGGCCGTCGCCAGCCTCGGCTACTACTCGCTGACCGGCTACTTCTTCACGTACCTCACGGTCACGATCGGCATGACCGAGTCGGCGGCGCTGCTGTCCAACAGCATCGCCCTGACGGTCACGTTCGTGACGGTGCCGCTCGCCGCCGCCCTCTCCGACGGCATCGGCCGCAAACGCGGACTGCAGCTCGCCGCCGCCCTGAACGCGCTGGTCGCGGTGCCCGCGTATCTGCTCGCCGGGCAGGCGGACCTGCCGAGCGCGATCGTCAGCCAGGGCCTGCTCGCCCTCAGCCTGGGCATGTTCTTCGGCCCGGCCGGCGCGGCGTTCGTCGAGCTGTTCCCGGCCCACACCCGCTACTCGGGCGCGTCCGTCAGCTACAACCTGGCGTTCACGCTCTTCGGCGGCACGGCGCCGCTCCTGTCCATCTACCTGATCGAGCAGACCGGCAGCACGATCGCCCCCGCCTGGTACGTCGTCGCCGTCTCGGTCGCATCCCTCCTGGTCATCGCCCGGATGACGGAGACGGGCGGGCGCTCGATGCTGCCCGAGGACGTACCGATTCCGAGCCCCTCCGCCGCACAACGCCCCTCCGCCGTACAAGGAGAGAAGGAAGCACGATGAACGCCGTCGTACGCGAACCCGATGCGGCGGTGGCCGCAGCCGCCGCGGCAGCCCGCACCTGGGCCGAACTGCCCCTGCCGGAGCGGGCCCACGCCCTGGAGACGGTCGCCGACGCGCTGGAGGCGGAGCGCGCCGACCTGGTGGCCCTGGCGAACGCCGAGACCCACCTCGACGCGCCCCGCCTGAACGGCGAACTCACCCGTACCGCCTTCCAGTTGCGCCTCTTCGCCGAGGAGGTGCGGGCAGGCGCGTTCCTCGACGTCCGCATCGACCGCGCCGACCCGCAGTGGCCCACGGGCCCCCGACCCGAGCTGCGCCGCTACCGCACCGCGCTCGGCCCGGTGCTGGTCTTCGCGGCGAGCAACTTCCCGTTCGCGTTCAGCGTGGCGGGCGGCGACACCGCGTCGGCGTGGGCGGCCGGCTGCCCGGTGATCGTCAAGGCGCACCCGGGCCACCCCGAACTGTCCCGCCGCACCGCCGGGATCATCCACGCGGCACTCGCCAAGTCCGGTGCGCCGGACGGGGTGTTTGCCCTGATCGAGGGCGTGCAGGCCGGGATCGACGCGCTCCGCCACCCGGCCCTGAAGGCAGCCGCGTTCACCGGCTCGGAACGGGCCGGCCTCGCCCTGGCCAGGATCGCCGCCGACCGCCCCCGACCGATCCCGTTCTACGGCGAGTTGGGCAGTGTCAACCCGGTGGTGGTGACCCCCGCCGCGGCCCGCACCCGGAGCCAGGAAATCGCCCAGGGCTACGCGGCCTCCCTGACCCTCGGCGCAGGCCAGTTCTGCACCAACCCGGGCCTGCTCTTCCTCCCGGCCGACGCCCCGCTGGTGGACGACATCGCCCGACTCCTCGGCGAAACCCCGCCCGCCCCGATGCTCGGCCCGTGGATCTCCGAGGCGTACGTCGACGGGGCCCGCCGCCTCGCGGACCTTCCCGGCACGCACCGGCTCGTCTGGCCGGACGACGACTCCGCCCCGTCCCCGCGCCTCCTCACCACCGACCTGCCCACGTTCGCGGCGACCCTCGCCCCGATGGCCCAGGAATGCTTCGGCCCCCTCGGCCTGGCGGTGACGTACGACGACCTGCAGGACCTGCCCGCCGTACTGGCCGCTCTCCCGGGCCAACTCACCACGACCCTGCACGGCGAGCCCACCGAGGCCGAGCAACTCACCTCTCTCACCGCGACGTTGGCGGAACGCAGCGGCCGCGTCCTGTGGAACGCCTGGCCGACAGGCGTCTCGGTCACCCCCGCCATGCAACACGGCGGCCCCCACCCGGCGACAACGGCCCCCACGACGACCTCAGTGGGCACAGCAGCCCTGACCCGCTTCCTCCGCCCGATCACCTACCAGTCCTACCCGGAGGCTCTGCTCCCGCCGGCGTTGCGGGAGGGGAATCCTTGGGGGGTGCCGCGGACGGTGGATGGTTAGCGACTGCGCCTACGGGGGACGGCCCGCCTGCACATCGACGTGGACTCCGGTCGATGTGCAGGCGGGCGTCACTCACCCAGGAGCTGTGCAGGCGGGCGTCACTCCCCCAGGAGCCGGGCCGTACGGGCGTCGAGTTCCTCCCGGACGATGCGGGCGTGCTCAGCCCGCGCTTTGTAGCGGGCATGCCCCAGCCGGGCCTTGTCCTCCTCGGCCCGCACCTCGGCCGCGTACCGCCGGACCTCGTGGTCGATGGAGGAGACCTGGCGCTGCACGTCCTGGTCCTCCAGGTGGATGCGCTGGTTGGCCTCGCGCCGCTCGGCCAGCCTGCGGTCGTACTCGGACGGGCCGCTCATCAGCTTGGCGAGGACCGGCATGGCGTCGACGAGAAGCAGCACGGCGTGCAGCAGAAACATCATGAAGAGCGCGAAACCGTCGGACCAGGCCACCGTGGACAGCGCATCCGCGCGCAGCAGCAGTCCGTCGTGCTGCTGCGACTGCTTCCGCTCGGCGACCTTCGCGTTGATCGCCTTCTTGACGTCCGCGCGGTAGGCGGTGCCGGTGTCGACCAGCCGCTCGGACAGGACGTTTCCCTCGGCGACGAGTTCGGCACGCTTCGCCTCGTACGCGTCGACCTTGCTCGTCCGCTGGTAGGCGTTCGTGTCGTCGCGGGCACGCTCGCAGGTCTCGGTGGTGTCCCAGCCGTTGCCGCGCCAGATCCAGCGGCTCTTGGCGCACTCGCGGCGCTCCGTGGCCAACTTCTTGTCGAGAGCGTCGTCGTAGGTCTTGATCTGCTCGTCGAGGCGGTCCACGGCGGCGGCGTTGTCGGCGATGTCCTCCTTGATCGAGGCCGGCGCGCCCTTCACCGTCAGATGGAAGTCGCCGCACTCCGCGCGGTTCGTGGTGTCCTTGCCGTCGGGAGGATTGCAGGCGGTGAGACTGCCCCTGAAGTCGGCGAGGTCGCGCTCCCTGGCGACTGCCATCTCCTGGCGTATCTCCCGGTCGAAGATCTGGAACAGCAGCGGCTCGGCGATGGTGAGCCCGAGCACCAGGGAGAGGAACAGGCGCGGCACCAGCATGCGGATGGCCCGTCCACCCGTGTAGCCATGGGTGCTGGAGACCAGCCAGCTGTCCAGGGCCAGCACGATCCACGCCCAGACGAAACCGACGGCGATCGCCACCACGACCGGCGTGCCCTCCCGGACGGTGCCGATCGCCAAGGCCATGGAGGCCCCGCCCAGCAGCGCGGTGTTGAGGACGATGGCGCCGTACCAGGTGTAGCGGGCGCGCTCGGCGTGCTCGCGGTCGAGGATCTCCTCGCGTACGCCGATCAGCCGGCGCAGCAGCACAGCGAGACTGCGACCGCCCCGGCGGCCGACTGCGGAACGGTGGACGGGGCCGGTCTCGGCCGCCCACGCGTCGTGACTCTGCTCGGGCGGGCGGACAGGGGTGTCAGCGGCCACGCTCCTCCCTCCCCGCTTCACCGAGGTCGTCGTCTGCGATCAGGCGGTCGGCAGCCCCGTCGTCGGCGGCGCGGCCGGCGTCGTCGTACCCGTCGCCGACCCGTTCATCGTGCTGCTCGCCCCCGCGCGGGTCAGCGGGGCGCCGAGCGCTCGGCGCCGTGTGCTCCCGGCCGTGCTCCTCCGCGGTCTCCGCCTCCTGCTCCTTCTCGTACGACCTGCCCTCGCCCTCCTCCAGCTGCGGGCTCTCGGCGTCGGTCACCTGCCGGGCGACGGTGCGCGGCTCCTCGTCGATGAGGCCCTGGCCGGAGCTGAGGCGCTCGACGAAGGCACGGGCGTCGAGCGGCGCGTTGTCGAGCAGGCCGCGGTTGATCATCTGGCGGCCCAGCTCCTGGTTGACGCTGTCGCGCCGGTCGGCCCGGTGGCGACGCTCTTCCCTGTCGGCCAACTCGTCCTCACGCTGGTCGGCGCGTCGGCGCAGCCGGTCCTGGCGTTCCTCGGCCCGCCGTTCGCGCTTCTCCTCCCGTTCGGCCTCCAACGCGGCACGACGGTCCTGGCGGTCGATCTCCTGGTGCCGGTCGTCCCGCTCCAGGCTGTAACGGATTTCCTCCCGTTCGGCCTGACGCCGCCGCTCGGCGTACTCCCAGTGCCGCTCCTCGTCCTCCCGCTGCCGCTCGCGCCGCACCCGGTCGGCCTCGCGCTGCCGGTCGGACAGCTCCGTGTAGGAGATCTCCCCTCTGCTCCGGGCGAGGATGTCGGCGTTGTCCGCGTCGGTGCCGAAGTCGTCCAGATCCTTGAGCGCCTCGGTGCGGGAGAACTCGTTCTCCTTGCGCTTGAGGTCGTGGCTGTAGTGCTGGTCCTCGGCGTCGGTCCGCTGCGCGTACCTTCGCTTCAACTCCTCCAGTTCCTGCTCGTGCTGCAGCTCCAGCGCCTTGCGCTCGTGCTCCATCCGCTCGCGCTCGCGGCGGACCGCCTCCTTCACGCGGTCCTGCTCGGCCTCGCGCCGCTCCTCGTCGGCGCGGCGCTGCTGTGCGGCGAACTCCTCCGGGGTGAGGACCGTCAGGTACGGGGTGCCGACGGCGAGCCCGGCGATCCGCGGCGGTTGCATCTCGAGGTACGAGATCAGGCGGGCGGTGAGCCGCCGGGACACCTGCTTGCCCTGGTCGAGCGGCCATTCCTGGGTGACCTCGGTGAGTCCGGGCAGCGCCCGCAGGTAGCCGAGCAGCCGGGACTCCACATCGGTGACGCCCTCCCGGACGACGGCCACCGGGTCGGTGACGGTGCACGGGAAGGCGACCTGGACGGTGAAGCCGTCGGTCTCGGCGGACGGCACGTCGGTGCCGACGGTGACGGGCACCTCGGTACGGCAGTCGACGACCGTGACGGAGCCGGCGTTCAGGACCGCCTCGTCCGCGGGCCCGCGGACACCGTGGTCCGTGAGGTACTGGTCACCGGTGCGGTAGACGAGCACCTGGTGGGCCGCGACCCGGGGCAGCTCGTCGTCGGCACGGGTCGGCCGGTTCCAGAAGCGGCGACCGGTTCGGGGCGCGGGGGCGAGCACGCGCTCCTCGACCAGGGGATAGGTCCTGCGGATCGTGGTCATCGTGGGTGACCGTCCTTCACACGGTTCAGGGCGCCGATCAGGGTCGCGACGCAGTCGGGTTCCGTGGCGCGAGCGGGACGAGAGACCGCGAGTCGGCCCAACTCGTCGGCCAGCAGTGGATGTTCAGCCTGCGGGAGCACGGCGACGAGGGCATGGCCCAGTCGCGCGGCCGCTGTGGTGGGGTCGGAGGTCACGGCAGGCAGGGCGCGAACCGTGACGAGCAGGGCGGACAGGGCGTCCCGGCGCAGCGGCCGGTAGCGGAGCATCGCCGCCCACAACTCGGCGACGACCTCGGCCTCTGCGGGCCGGTCGGCGATGTAGCGGGCGACGGCGGGGCGGCCGGAGAGCCGCTCGGTGGCGGTGAAGACGTACAAGGCGGTTTCGAGGGCAAGGAGGCCCGTCGCCGAGTAGGCGGCGGACCGGGTGCGCTGTTCCTTCCGGATCCGGTACGCCAGGGCGTCGAGCACGATGCCGGCGTCCTCCTGACAGTCGACGAGCGTCAGGAACAGCTGCGCCCATGCGTGCAGGCCGGCTTCGCGCTCCTCCTGCTTGTCGAGCACCCCGCTCCGGAGCACCGCCCAGAGCCATTTCACCGCGTCGGTGGGGAAGGTGGCGCCGAGCTGCCCGCTGAACGCCACGAGCGCGGTGCCCCGCAAGGCGGGGTGGGTGGACTGCGCCCAGGTGCGGACCAGCGTGAGCGCGGCGGCCGCCTGTGTCTCCTCCAGGCACATGAACCACAGCACGTACGCCGCGACGGTCTGCCCGGTCAGGCCGTGCTCCCCGCGCGCCCACGGGTCGAGGTAGCTCTGCACGACCTCGTCGAAGGCGATGTGGCCCAGCAGCGTGAGCCCGGAGGCGATGGAGAGCTGCAGGGCGGGGTCGTGGTCGGCGTCGACGACGAGACCCAGCCATTCGCGGACCGCGTCCCAGTATTCCGTGGGGTGGTAGCGCCACAGCGCCTGCAGCACCCAGCGGCGCAGCTCGGCGTCGGCGAAGACCATCACCTCGCGGGTGGTCGCCCCGTAGACCTGCATCTCGGTCTCGATCAGGGAGTTGCGGGCGAGCGAGCGGCGCCGGTCCACCGGACGGGCTCGACGTGGCTGCCGCCGGTCCTGTCCGTCGGCAGCCGCGGACTGACCCGCGGCGTCAGGGACCGAGGCGCCGGAAGGCGGCGGCACGGCCTCCGACGCGAAGTACACGGGTTCGAGGAGCCGCTCCAGGACGTCCTGGAGCGATTCAAAGGCACGCCTCCCGATACCGGGCGCGAAAGCGAGCGTGGTGACCTCGGCGATCTCTCGCAGACTCCGCTCCTCGTCGACGTCGAACCACTCCCGGACCGCCTGCGGCGCACCGCCGGTGTGCTCCTTCCACACCTGGTCGGGGTCGGCGCCCGCCGCGATCCGCTGCGCCGCATCGGCGACGACCGCGATCGGACAGCCGGGTGGCATCCCGGTGACGGCCCGCTCGACGGTGTCCTGCGGGGTGCGGGCCTGGACCAGCCGGGCCCGCACCACCTTGTCCAGGGCCGGGGGCCGCCAGCGCAGATGGCGTACCGCCTCCGGGGCGCGCCCGGTGACGCCGTGCACGGTCGTGATCACCAAGTGGGCGCCGTGGCGGCGCAGTTGGTCGCGGACCCGGCGCCAGTCGAAGTCCGCAGAGGGCCCGGCTACGCCCTCCGCGGCCCCTGCGCTCCCGGTCCGGTCGAGGACGACGTAGCCGACGCTTGCTTCGAAGGTGCGCTCGGCCAGCTGGTCGAGACCGATGTCGGGCGAGAGCACCACGTAGTCGGCGGTGGGTCCGACCGTCTCGCGGAGCAGGGCGACCGCGCCGGAGCGTTTGCCTGTGCCCTGTGGGCCGGTCAGCACGACGACGCCGGTACGGGACAACTCGCGGGCCGCGTCGTCGAAGCAGTCGGGGCGAATGTACGAGCGCAGCAGCGTGTCGATCTCGTCGCCCTCCAGCAGGCCGGTGGCGCGGGCCCGCCCTGCGCGCTCGGTGGCGGTGGCGATGCCGAAGTGGGCACGGTCGTGGTACTGGGGGCCGTAGAAGTTGTTGTAGACGCGGCTGTCACCGTCGGACGGAGACGGAGACGGAGACGGAGACGGAGACGGAGACGGAGACGGAGACGGAGACGCAGGCCCAGGCGCAGGCGCAGGTGCAGGCCCAGGCGCAGGTGCGGGCGCGGGCGCGGGCGCAGCCGCAGATTCTTCGGGTTCCGAGCGGGAGTCGGAGGTGCTGTTCGGCTCTCCGGTCGACTGTCGGGCCTCGCCGGGCACTCCGTCCCCTGCCCCTTCCCCGCTTCCGTGACTCTCCGCCGGCCGATCTGTGGCTCTCACGTGTGCACCCCCATCTCCTCGCCCGCTCAGGTCACTTGGAGATGCCGAAGACGACGTTCCCGTTGATGACGGTTCCGTACAGGTTGTTGGTGGCCGAGTCGCCTCCACGCGCGGGAGGCCCGGCCTGCGCCGCGGTCCCACCGGAGTTCGCAGGGGAGCCGGCTCCGGCGCCCGGGGCGGAATCGCCCAGGTCAAGGCCGTGGACGTCGTACCCCGGCACCCACAGCCAGGCCCGGCCCCGGTACTCCTTCTTCTCGACGACGACCTCGCGGAATTCCTCCGGCCGGAAGTTGGTGTAGCCCTGGGCGACGAGCTCGGTGAAGACCGGCGTGGTCAGCGCGACGGCGAGCGGGGCGTCCGGGGCCGCGACGAGGGCCCGACGCAGCGGGTCGCTCTCCAGAATGCGGGAGACCTCGACCGGCCCAGGGCCCACGAAGCCGTTGGGAGCCTCGGAGGCCGGACCGAAGTGCACGGCGGCGCGCAGCGCGAGCCGCGCGCCGGGCACGCGGTCGCGGTTGTGCGCGCGCAGCCCGGCGTCCAAGCGGCGCATGAACGGCTCGACAAGCGCCTGTTCGTCGGATCCGGTCGGCAGCACAGCGAACTCGGAGTCCCCGGCGGCCTGCCGTACCCAGGAGGCACGGTCGAGCCCGGCCGCCTCGGCCGCCTCGGAGAGCAGCCGGGGCAACACGGTCTGGATCTCGCGCTGTCGCGCGGTGTCCGCGCTGCCGTATCCACGCGCGTCAACGGCCAGCAGAAGCCGCCTGTCGAACACGCCCATCGCTCCTACGGACATCCCGTCCTCCTCGTCCGGCCCATCGGGAAGGACAGCATGCCGCACCGTCAACTCACTGACGAATCAGCCGAGTTACTCGGTGAAAGGCGATTCGGCACGCTGCTCCCGGACCGCTGCCCACCCCCGTGGAGCAGCGGTCGCCCTGCCAGTCGTACCTCCGAAACGGGTGCCCGCACCCCGTGGAAGTACGGGATCTCGCCAAGTCGCTCAATCCCGTAGAAGTGGCTGGTCCGCCCGGCGCGACGGCGGCTCAATGGAAGCCCGTCCGAGTCGTGGAGGTTCCGTGACATCCACCCCGCCCACCCCGTCAACGGCGGCGTCCGCCCCCGCCGGGGGTGCGCCCGCCCGCGCATCGCACACCATGCTGCCCCTCCTGCAGACGACGCACCAGCACGCCGACGCCAAAGCCGGCATCCTCGCCGCCGTGCAAGCGGCACTGGTGGGAACAGCGGGTTCATGGAGCGAAGCGGCGTACGACAGCTGGCGGCGCGGCGGGCTGTCCGGCTGGACGATGGGAGTGCTGCTCGTCTTCTTCGCCTGCGGCTTCTTCGGTGGTACCGCCTCGCTCGCGCTGGCGCTCCGGCCGCGCGTCTGGCGGCCCGCCCTCCCCAACGACTACAGCTTCGTCTCGCTCGCCGCCGCTTCGAACCCGTCGTCGGTCGCCGCGGCCACGGCCACGCCCGCACCGCCCGCACCGCCCGACGAGGACGAGCGGCAGCGGCGCGCGATGATCCGCTTCCTTTCCGACGTGGCCCTGCGGAAGTACCGCTGCGTGACAGCAGCCGTCGCCTGCACCGCCGTGATGGGAACCGCCGCCGGGCTCTGCCTGTTGCTACAGCCGATCGTCGACTGACCCCCTGCGCGGGCGCGGGGCGGGCGGCACCACGGGCTCGGCAAGCTCGGCCACGCGGGCGAGCCGGGCGAGGTCGTGCACGGTGGTCGTGCGGTATCCGGTGCCGAGCAGCCCCTCGTCCCGCAGCTCGCGCAACCCCTTGTGCACGGTGGTCTCCGCGGCCCCGGTGAGCGCGGCGAGCTCGGGCTGGGTGAGCTGAAAGCCGATCACATACCCACCGCCCGGCTCGGGTCGCCCGCACGCGACGGTCAACTCCACCAGGAGCCGGGCGAGGCGCACCTTGACCGTGTAGCCCCGAAAGTCCAGGCGCCGCCGATTCGCCCAGCGCAGCCGGTCGGCCACGATCCGGGTCAGCGCCATCGCCACCTCGGGCCGCCGCATCATGAGCCCGTGCAGGGCCTCAGGCCCGATCACCCGCGCCTGCAACGGCCCACAGGCCACCACCCCGGCCGACCGTGGCGCCCCGTCCAACGCGGCCATCTCGCCCACGGTGTCACCCCCGACCCGGACGGCGAGCAGCGACTCCTGCCCGTTCTCCACAGTCGCGGTGACCTTGGCGAACCCGCTGAGAATCACGTACAGATGGCGATCCGCGGCCCCCTCGGTGAGCAGCACGTCCCCGGACTCGAACGTCAACTCCAAGCCCAGCCCCAGCAGTTCGGCCCGAGCAGGAGCGGACAGCACCCCGAGCAGACTCCGATCCGGCCATCCCCACTCCCGCCGCGCCCCACCCACGCCCGCACCCCCACATCTCGACCCGCCCAGGCTAGGCCCCCGTACGAATACACCCACGGCCGGCCAGCCGTCCGACCGTCGCGCCGCCATGCCTGCATCACCCCCCAAGAGAACCGAGCACTTGACGCGTCAACAAGCCCTACGACAACCAGAGTTGAGCCACACTCTGAAGCCGCCGAGTTCCGGCACGGAGCAACGTCACGCTCATGGAGAAGGGCCAACCGTCAGCCTCACTCTGTCGCCGCGAGGCCTTCAAGAAACGCCTGCGCGACGGGCGAGACGTTGAAGCCGCTCCACGCCAGATACTCGACGCGGGTGGGGCCGCTGGTGACCGGGATGGTGCGGAGTTCGTCGCTGTCGGGGATCACAGCGGGTGACAGCAACGCGATCACGAGATTGTTCTTCACGAGACTCAGCATGAGGTCGGTGCTCATCGCCTCGAACGCCACTTCGCGATGTAGGCCGGCGGCACGGAACGCCAGGTCCGAGGGAGCCCGTCCTGGAGTCCCTTCCGGGAAGTCGACGAATGCCTCATCGACCAGGTCCTCGAGCCGCAACCTGCGTCGCGCGGCGAGAGCGTGGTCGGCAGATACGACGGCGGCGAGCCGCTCGCGTGCCAGGACGCGCGTGTTCACGTTCTTCGGCGTCATCGTGTCGGGGAGCCCGAGCACAGCCACGTCCATGCTGCCGTCGGCGATGGCCGCGATGAACTCGTCACTGCCGCCGCCGCGCAGCCTGATCCGCACTGCAGGGTGCTTGCGGTGGAACGCTCCGAGCGCAGCCGGAATGTCGATCGCGGTCACCGTGGGAATCACACCGATGGTCAGGGTGCCACGAATTTCGCCGGCTGCCGCGGCGGCATCTGACACAGCTCGCTCGGCAGCGTCGAGACTCACGCGAGCCGCGGCGAGGAACGCCTCGCCGGCGGCGGTCACCTCGACGCGGCGACTCGTACGAGCAAAGAGCACGACTCCCAACTCGCGCTCCAGGCCCTTGATCTGATGGCTGAGCGCGGACTGCACCACATGGCACCGCTCGGCGGCACGGGTGAAGCTGCGCTCCTCCGCGACCGCCACGGCGTATCGCATCTGCTGAAGATCCATCGATCCATGCTCTCGGTTCATCATTGGAATGACAACAATGTGTTGGACTCATACAAGCGGGCGACTGACGATGGACCCATGACCACGACCACGCCCCCGCCACCTGCACTTCCGGCATCAATGGTCACGCCGCCGACGACGTCCGGGCGCATCGGCTTGACGTCGTTGACCGCGATCGCCCCGGCCGTATGGGGCACGACCTACATCGTCACCACGCACCTGCTGCCCGAGGGGCACCCCTTGTTCGCGGCGCTGATGCGCTCGCTGCCGGCCGGCGTGGTCGCCCTGCTCATCGCGCGTCGGCTGCCGAGGGGGTCGTGGTGGTGGAAGAGCCTGGTGCTCGGCACACTCAACATGGCCGCGTTCTTCCCGCTGTTGTTCCTCGCAGCCCAGCACCTACCCGGCGGTGTCGCTGCCACGCTGGGTGCGTCGCAGCCGATCGTCGTGGCGTTCCTCGCCGTCGCGATCCTGCACGAGAAGCTCTCCATCTGGCGGGCCACCTGGGGCGTCATCGGAATGCTCGGCGTAGCTCTCGTCGTACTCGGCCCCAGAGCCGGACTTGATCCCATCGGCATCCTCGCGGGCCTGGGCGGCGCCGCGTCGATGGGCACCGGTGTCGTACTCACCAAGAAGTGGGGCCGACCCGCTGGAGTCTCCGCGATCGGGCTCGCCGGATGGCAACTCACCGCCGCCGGACTCGTCTTGCTCATCCCTGCCATGCTCATCGACGGAATCCCCCGCGACATCGACGGCCCGGCAGTCGCCGGGTACATGTGGCTGGGCGTGCTCGGAGCACTGCTGACCTACAGCCTGTGGTTCTCCGGCATCCGGCGGCTTCCCGTCACCGCGACAGCCCTGCTCGGGCTGCTGTCTCCGCTGGTGGCCGCGGTTCTCGGCGCGGTCATCGCGGATGAGGCACTCACGTTCATCCAACTCATCGGCTTCGCCGTCGCGCTCGCTGCGATGGTCGCCGGTCAGCTCACCTCACCGAAGAAGAAAGCACGGATCCACCCATGAGAATCGCCATCATCGGAGCCACCGGCATGGCCGGTAGCGCTATCGCCACAGAAGCCCTGGACCGGGGACACCACGTCACCGCGCTCTCCCGACGTCCAAGAGCCGACGCCGGCATCGACCGGCTGAGCGCACGGGCCTTGGACATCGAGGACACCGCGTCATTGCCACCGGTACTCGCCGAAGTCGATGCGGCCGTCCTGACGATCCGACTCGCCCCCGGCGAAGAATCCCGCCTCGCCTCCCTCACACGAGGGTTTCTCGATGCCGCCGAGCAGCACGGCACACCCGTACTCATCGTCGGAGGCGCCGCGCCGCTGCGCTCCCCGAACGATCCCGATCGGCTCCTGATCGACGACCCGAGCTACGTGCCCGAGGCCTGGAAATCGATCGCTCAGGCCAGCCTCGACCAGTTCAACGGTTGCCAGGAGCACCGCTACAACGGATGGGTCTACTTGAGCCCGCCCGCCATCCTCGAACCGGGCGAGCGCACTGGTCGCTACCGGCGCGGAACGACCAGACTGCTCACCGACGAGAACGGCATCTCCCGGATCACCGCACCCGACCTCGCCATCGCCGTCGTCGACGAAGTCGAAAGCCCGACCGGCGACAAGCACTTCACCGTCACAGCCCGGACGTCAGACCGGACCTCGACTACACGTTGAAGCGGAACTCCACCACATCCCCGTCCTGCATCACATACTCCTTGCCCTCCATGCGCGCCTTGCCGGCCGCGCGGGCGTCGGCCACCGAGCCGGTTTCGACGAGGTCGGCGAAGGAGATGACCTCGGCCTTGATGAAGCCCTTCTGGAAGTCGGTGTGGATCACACCGGCCGCCTCGGGGGCCGTCGCGCCCTTCTGGATGGTCCAGGCGCGGGCTTCCTTGGGGCCGGCCGTGAGGTACGTCTGGAGGCCCAGGGTGTCGAAGCCGACGCGGGCCAGGGTCGCGAGGCCCGGCTCCTCGGCGCCGACGGACTCCAGGAGCTCCATCGCGTCCGCCTCGTCCAGCTCGGCGAGGTCCGCCTCCAGCTTGGCGTTGAGGAAGATCGCCTCGGCCGGGGCGACCAGGGCGCGCTGCTCCTCCTTGAACGCCTCGTCGGTCAGCTCGTCCTCGTCGACGTTGAAGACGTACAGGAACGGCTTGGTGGTGAGGAGGTGCAGGTCGTGCAGCAGCTCCTCGTTGTCACCGCCGTTGACGATGCCCGCCGAGAAGAGCGTCTTGCCGGTCTCGAGGATCTCCTTGGCCTCCTCGACCGCCTTGACCTTCGGGGCGATGTCCTTCTTGATGCGCGACTCCTTCTGGAGGCGCGGCAGGACCTTCTCGATGGTCTGCAGGTCGGCGAGGATCAGCTCGGTGTTGATCGTCTCGATGTCGCTCTTCGGCGAGACCTTGCCGTCGACGTGGACGACGTTCTCGTCCTGGAAGGCGCGGATGACCTGGCAGATCGCGTCGGACTCGCGGATGTTCGCGAGGAACTTGTTGCCGAGGCCCTCGCCCTCACTCGCGCCGCGCACGATGCCCGCGATGTCGACGAAGTCGACCGTCGCCGGGAGGATCTTCTGCGAGCCGAAGATCTCCGCCAGCTTGTCGAGGCGGGCGTCGGGGACGCCGACGACGCCGACGTTGGGCTCGATGGTGGCGAACGGGTAGTTGGCCGCCAGCACGTCGTTCTTGGTCAGGGCGTTGAACAGGGTCGACTTGCCGACATTGGGCAGACCGACGATTCCGATCGTGAGCGACACGTTGCGACTTCCCGTACGTGAGGGTCTTGTGGAGGACCCGATGGCTGCCGGGCCGATCCACCAGTCTACGGCGCAACGCAAGCCCCGCCGTCGCCCGCCCGGGAGCCCGGTGGCCGGGGCCCGTCGAACGCAGGGCCAAGGTGCGCCAAAACGCGTGTCCAAGGGCGGATTTCCGGGCGCGGCCGACCTAGGTTGGAGCGGTGGAGCAACACAGGACGCGACCGGCCAGGGACAGAGCGCGACGAACCGCCCCCCTCCCGCCGCAGGCCGGCGGGCCGCCCGCCCGTCCGCGGCCCGTGAGCGGGGACGGCAGGAGCGACGGCAAGGGCGGCACGGTCTACCGGGCCGCGTCCCGGCCCCGCCTCCCCGGTCGCCTACCCGGTCGTCTCCCGGCCCGTGTTCCCGGCCGCGGCGCCGGCGGTCCGCCGGTCGTCCGCGGCGTACGGGCGGTGGTGCGCGCCGTGCGCAAGTTCGTGTCCGCGGTGCGCGCACTGCCCAACCCGCGTCTCACCGGGCTCGGCAGCGGGCTGTTCTGCACCTTGGTGATGGTGCTCATCGCCTGCCTCGACCGGCTCCTTTTCGGCGGCTCCGCACTCGCGTACGGGCTGCTGTTCCTGCCGGTCAGCGCGCTGACCGCGGTGTGGGTGCGGCCGGCGGACCTGGTCACGGCGCCGGTGGCGGTGCCGATCGCGTTCGCCGTCGGGATGCTGCCGATCTCGGGCGGCGCGGACGGGTTCGTCGGCCAGGTCATGGGCCTGTTCACGGCGCTCGCGATGCACGCGGGCTGGCTGTACGGCGGCACGCTGATCGCCGGGCTGATCGCGTCCGTACGCAAGATCCGGCTCATGGCGCGGAAGCGTGCGTTGCGCGCGAGCGCGGGCGCGGGCGCGGGCCGCGGCCGGTCGCCGCAGCAGCGCCGGATGCCCGCCCAGCACTCCTGACGCCCCGGGCCGACGGCACCGGCCCCATGAGGCGCCGCCGGGCAGCGGCCTAACCGGCAGCACGCTCCGCCGCCGCCATCGCGGCGCCCACGATCCCCGCGTTGTTCTGCAGCTCCGCGGGGACGATCTCCGCCTTGACGCCCTTGATCAGGGGCAGGAACTTGTGCGCCTTACGGCTGACTCCGCCGCCGATGACGAACAGCTCCGGCGAGAACAGCATCTCCACGTGCACGAGGTACTTCTGCACTCTGCGGGCCCAGTGCTCCCAGCTGAGGTCCTCGTCCTCGCGGGCCTTCGTGGAGGCTCTCTTCTCCGCGTCGTGGCCGTGCAGCTCCAGGTGGCCCAGCTCCGTGTTGGGGACGAGCACGCCGTCGACGAAGAGGGCGCTGCCGATGCCCGTGCCGAGCGTGAGCATCAGGACCGTGCCCTTGCGGCCGCGGCCCGCGCCGAACCGCATCTCGGCCACACCCGCGGCGTCCGCGTCGTTGAGGACGGTGACCGAGCCGCAGCCGGTGCGCTCGCCGAGCAGCGCGCCGGCGTCGACGTCGATCCAGCTCTTGTCCACGTTGGCGGCCGTACGGACCGCGCTGGCGCCGGTGACGACTCCGGGGAACGTGACCCCTATCGGGCCCGACCAGCCGAAGTGGCCGATGACCTGCTTGACGCCGTCGGCCACCGCGTCGGGCGTCGCCGGATGCGGGGTGAGGACCTTGTGCCGGGGCTCGCTGAGCTCGCCCCGGTCCAGGTCGACCGGGGCGCCTTTGATGCCGGATCCGCCGATGTCCACGCCGAAGATCTGCATGGACTCCACGTTACGACGCGGAACTGACAGTCACGACGCAGACGTACGAGGCCGGCCCCCGACCTCGTACGACCGCTTTCCCGTCCGGAACCGCTCCGGAACCGCTCAGGACTCCGTCGTACGCCCCGTGCGCTCCTCGATCAGGGCGGCGGCCTCGGCGCGGAGGTCGCGGCGGAGCTCCTTCGGCAGGGAGAACGTGAGGGACTCCTCGGCGGTCTTCACGATCTCCACGTCCCCGTACCCCTTCTCCGAGAGCCAGGCCAGGACCTCCTCGACGAGGACGTCCGGGACCGAGGCGCCGGAGGAGACGCCGACCGTGCCGACGCCATCCAGCCAGGTCTCGTCGATCTCGCTGGCGAAGTCGACCAGGTACGCGGCGGGGCAGCCGGCCTGCTTGGCGACGTCCACCATGCGCTGGGAGTTGGAGGAGTTCTTGGAGCCGACCACGATGACCAGGTCCGACTGCTGGGCCAGCTCCTTGATGGCGGTCTGGCGGTTCTGCGTGGCGTAGCAGATGTCGTCCGACGGCGGGGAGATCAGGTTCGGGAACTTCTCCTTGAGGGCATCGACCGTCTCCATCGTCTCGTCGACGGAGAGCGTGGTCTGGGAGAGCCAGACGACGCGGGACTCGTCGCGCACCTCGACGTTCGCGACGTCCTCGGGGCCGTCGACGAGCGTGATGTGGTCGGGGGCCTCGCCGGAGGTGCCGATGACCTCCTCGTGGCCCTCGTGGCCGATGAGGAGGATGTCGTAGTCGTCGTTGGCGAAGCGGACCGCTTCCTTGTGGACCTTGGTGACCAGGGGGCAGGTCGCGTCGATGGTGGCGAGGCTGCCCTGGCGGGCCTCCTCGTGCACGGAGGGGGCGACGCCGTGGGCGGAGAACATCACGATGTTGCCCGGCGGGACCTCCGTGGCCTGGTCGACGAAGATCGCGCCCTTCTTCTCCAGGGTCTGCACCACGTATTTGTTGTGCACGATCTCGTGCCGGACATAGACCGGGGCCCCGTACTGCTCCAGGGCCTTCTCGACGGCGATCACGGCGCGGTCCACGCCCGCGCAGTAGCCGCGCGGGGCGGCAAGCAGGACGCGGCGGGCTTGGGTCTGTGCAGTCATGCCCCCATCGTAAGGGCGCTTCCGGCGCGTCAGAGATCCACACCTTGGGGAGACTGGAGCGATCGGGTCCGCACCGGGCGGGCGGGGTCAGAGAGGCGCGCGATGTCGGGTGACGGCGGCAGCACCACGGAGGAGCCGGCGGCGGCCGGCACGGACACCCATGTGGGGCTGCGGCGCAGCCTCGGCTTCAAGGACCTGGTGGTCTACGGGCTGCTCTTCATCGCCCCCATGGCACCGGTCGGCGTCTTCGGCACCCTCGACGCCAAGTCGCACGGCGCGGTCGCCCTCGTCTATCTCGTCGCCACCGTCGCGATGGCGTTCACCGCTTACAGCTACGCGCAGATGGTCCAGGTGGTCCCCCAGGCGGGCTCGGTCTTCGCCTACGCGCGCGTGGCGCTCGGTCAGGGGCCCGGTTTCATCGCGGGCTGGATGGCGATGCTGGACTATCTGCTGATCCCCGCGGTGGCCTATCTGTTCTCCGGGATCGCGATGCACGCTCTTGTGCCGTCGGTCTCCCAGTGGGTGTGGACGGCGCTCGCCGTGGTGATCACCACCGCGCTCAATCTGTGGGGCGTACGGGCCGCCGCGCGGGTGGGCTTCGCCGTCCTTGCGATGGAGATCGTCGTCCTCCTGGTGTTCATCGTCTCGGCCGTGGTGGTGCTCGTACGGGACGGGGCCGAGCGGGGCTGGCTGTCGCCGATCACCGGGGACGGCACGTTCGCGGTGAGCGCGATCCTGGGGGCGGTGTCGATCGCCGTCCTGTCGTACCTGGGATTCGATGCGATCGCATCGTTCGCGGAGGAGGTCACCGGGGGCTCGGCGAAGGTCGCACGCGCGGTGCTGTTCTGCCTGGCGCTCGCCGGTTTCCTGTTCGTGGCGCAGACCTATCTGGTGGCCCTCCTCGAACCGGTGTCGTCGGCGGAGCTCGCGGCCGAGCCGGGCAAGCAGGGCTCCGCGTTCTACGACGCCGTGGACGCCTCGGTCGGCACCTGGCTGCACGATCTGGTGGCCGTGAGCAAGGCGGTCGGCGCGGCGTTCGCGGCGCTGGCCGGGCAGGCGGCGGCCGGGCGTCTGGTCTTCGCGATGGCCCGCGAGCGGCGGCTGCCGAAGGTGCTCTCGCGTACGGACTCGGGGGTTCCGCGGGTGGCGATCGGGGTGGCCGCGGTGATCACGCTGGTGGCCGCGGTGTGGGCGGCGCGGCGTGACGACGGCATGGACCACCTGGTGTCGGTGGTCGACATCGGTGCTCTGGTGGCGTTCACGCTGCTGCACGCGTCCGTGGTGGCGTGGTTCGCGGTGCGCGGGCAGGGGGGTGCGGTGAGCTGGTGGCGGCACGTGCTGATTCCGGGGGTCGGGGCGGTGATCACGGTCGCGGTGATCGTGGAGGCTTCTGCGACCGCGCAGGTGGTGGGGGCTGTGTGGTTCGGGGTGGGGCTTGTCGTGCTGTTCGCTCAGCGCGGGCGGCTGGGGGTTGCGTAGCGGGCCTGAACGCCGGAGGGGCTGAATTCACGTGCCTCGACAGGGGCGCGGGGAACTGCGCGACCGGCGACGCCGGGGTGTCAGTGGGGGCGGCTACGCTCGCCCCATGGCTCTCAACACCTCCCCCGAAGCCCCCCTGCCCGTGGGCGAGGTCTCGCGGCTCATCGGGGGGTGGATCGATCGGCTCGGCGCGGTGTGGGTCGAGGGGCAGATCACGCAGTTGAACCGCCGCCCCGGCGCCGGGGTGGTGTTTCTGACGCTGCGTGACCCGTCGTACGACATCTCGGTGAGCGTGACCTGCTACCGCCAGGTGTTCGACGCAGTGGCGGACGTCGTGTCCGAGGGTGCGCGCGTGGTGGTCCTCGCGAAGCCGGAGTGGTACGCGCCGCGGGGGCAGCTGTCGCTGCGGGCCGCCGAGATCAAGCCGGTCGGCGTGGGCGAACTGCTCGCGCGGCTCGAGCAGTTGAAGAAGTCGCTGGCGAGCGAGGGGCTGTTCGCGGCCGAGCGGAAGAAGCCGTTGCCGTTTCTGCCGCAGCTGATCGGGCTCGTGTGCGGGCGGGCGTCGGCCGCCGAGCGGGACGTGCTCGAGAACGCGCGGCACCGCTGGCCCGCCGTCCGCTTCGAGGTGCGCAACGTCCCGGTGCAGGGCGTGCACGCCGTGCCGCAGGTCGTGCAGGCGGTCAAGGAGTTGGACGCGATGGACGCCGTGGACGTGATCGTCGTCGCGCGCGGCGGCGGCAGCGTGGAGGATCTACTTCCGTTCTCCGACGAGCAGTTGGTGCGCGCGGTCGCCGCGTGCCGTACGCCGGTGGTGTCCGCGATCGGGCACGAGCCGGACTCGCCGCTGCTCGACCTGGTCGCCGACCTGCGCGCCTCGACGCCGACGGACGCGGCGAAGAAGGTCGTGCCGGACGTGGGCGAGGAGTACGACCGGGTGCGGCTGCTGCAGGAGCGGGCCAGGCGCGCGGTGGGCATACACCTGGACCGTGAGGAGCGCGGGCTCGACGTCGCGATGTCCCGCCCCTCGATGGCGCACCCGCACCGGATGATCGAGGAGCGCGAGGAGCAGGTCACGGCCCTCCTGGACCGCGGCCGCCGCACCCTCGGGCACCTGCTCGACCGCGCCGACTCGGAGCTGACGCACACGCACGCGCGCGTGGTGGCCCTCTCCCCCGCGGCCACGCTCCAGCGGGGGTACGCGGTGCTGCAGCGCCAGGACGGCCACGTGGTCCGGGACCCGGGCGAGGTCGAGCCGGGCGACGTGCTGCGGGCCCGTGTCTCGGGCGGGGAGTTCAGGGTCGCGGTGAGCGAGAGCGAGGCGTCGGAGCCGGAGCCGGACTCCGGCGAGCAGCGTTAGCACGGCCGCAACATCGTCTTCGTATCGGAAATCTAGGGTGGAGCACATGAGCAGTACGGGTACCGAGACCGCGGCCGAGAGCCCGCTCGGCTACGAGCACGCGCGGGACGAACTGATCGACGTGGTGCGGCGCCTGGAGGCCGGCGGCACGTCGCTCGAGGAGTCGCTCGCCCTGTGGGAGCGGGGCGAGGAGCTGGCGAAGGTGTGCCGGCGCTGGCTCGACGGCGCTCGGGCCCGCCTTGACGCGGCGCTCGCGGAGCGGGGCGAGGGGGACGGGGACGAGGGGCAGGAGTAGAGAGCAGGCGGCTCCCGTGATTGTGAGGCCGATCACGAGCGCCTCGTTTTGGTTGAAACTTAAACCTGTCTGGGCGTAGTGTCATCACTGCAAGCGCTCCACGATCCTCTTGTGAAGAAGGTTGACCGCATGTCCCTCGCCCTCGACGCCGCCGCCCAGGACCTCCTCTTCCGCGAGGCCCGCACCGCCAACACCTTCACCGACGAGCCGGTGACCGAGGAGCAGGTGCAGGCCATCTACGACCTGGTCAAGTACGGTCCGACCGCTTTCAACAACTCGCCCCTGCGCGTGACCCTGGTCCGCTCCCCCGAGGCCCGTGAGCGCCTCGTGAAGCACATGGCCGAGGGCAACCAGCCGAAGACCGCCGCCGCCCCGCTGGTCGCGATCCTCTCCGTGGACAACGAGTTCCACGACGAGCTGCCGAAGCTGTTCCCGCACTTCCCGGCCGCCAAGGACGCCTTCTTCTCGGAGCGCCCGGTGCGCGAGCAGGCCGCGGTCCTGAACGGCGCCCTGCAGGCCGGTTACTTCATCATCGGCGTGCGTGCCGCGGGTCTGGCCGCCGGCCCGATGACCGGTCTCGACTTCGCCGGCGTCCAGAAGGAGTTCCTGGACGACGACCACACCCCGCTGATGGTCGTGAACATCGGCAAGCCCGGCGAGGACGCCTGGTTCCCGCGCTCCCCGCGCCTGGGCTTCGACGAGGTCGTCACCACCGTCTGAGTCGTTCGCGCTCGCATCGCGAAGATGCCCCCGGCCTGCGGGCCGGGGGCATCTTCGCGTCTGCGGTCACTTCACGTGGCTGCGGTCACTTCAGGGAGCCGGCCACCCGCGCGAGGGTCTCGAAGGAGGCGGAGCCGGTGACGACCGTCGTCGCGCCCTTCTCGGTGCGGACGAGCGCGTCATAGGTCTCGCCCTCGTAGCGCGTCCAGGCAGAGCCGTCGATCCGCTCGGTGCGGCCCGTCTGCTCGGCGCCGCGGGTGACCTGGTCGACGAAGACGGGGGCCCTCTCGGTGGACTGCTCTACGGCGAAGTAGCCGCCGTTGTCGGAGTGGAAGCCCAGGTGCCAGTGGTCCCGCTCGTCGGCCTTGAAGCGGACCGAGGTCGCCCGCCAGTCCTTGTCCAGGCCCTCGGGCGCGAGGACCGGGTAGGCGGCCGCGCGCTTGGCCGTCGCCAGCTCGACGTCGTAGCTCACCGTCTGCACGGGGCTCTGGGATTCGTCGTGCGGGATGAAGATGTAGATGAACGCCACGACTGCGCCGATCACCGCGAGGGACAGCACCATGTCCCGGATCGTCTTGGTGCCTCTCATACCTGCCACGTCCCCCATCGTCGCAGGTGCACCGTCCGCTCATGCGTGGGGGCCACTGCTCAATTTGTCGGGCTCCGGATAGAGTGCGAACCACACCCTCACCGGCCGCCCACCCGACGCCCGCCACCGCCCCTCGGCACTTCGGGCGCGGCCTGCTGGTCGTATCAGAAAGGTGCGCTCCGATGAACGAGCATCACTTGCCGTCCGCTCTGGAGGTCTCGCCCGAGGCCCCCGACCGCAACCTCGCCCTGGAACTGGTCCGGGTCACCGAGGCCGCCGCCATGGCCGCCGGGCGGTGGGTCGGCCGCGGCGACAAGAACGGTGCCGACGGCGCCGCCGTGCGCGCGATGCGCACCCTCGTCTCGACCGTGTCGATGAACGGCGTCGTCGTGATCGGCGAGGGCGAGAAGGACGAAGCCCCGATGCTGTTCAACGGGGAGCGGATCGGCGACGGCACCGGCGCGGAGGTGGACATCGCGGTCGACCCGATCGACGGCACCACCCTGAACGCCAAGGGCATGCCGAACGCGATCGCCGTCCTTGCCGCGGCCGACCGGGGCACCATGTTCGACCCCTCCGCCGTGTTCTACATGGACAAGCTGGTCACCGGCCCGGAGGCCGCCGACTACGTGGACATCAACGCGCCGGTGTCGGTGAACATCCGCCGCGTCGCCAAGGCCAAGCGCTCGGCGCCCGAGGACGTCACGGTGGTCATCCTGGACCGGCCGCGGCACGAGGGCATCGTCAAGGAGATCCGCGAGACGGGCGCCCGTATCAAGTTCATCTCGGACGGCGACGTGGCCGGTTCGATCATGGCGGTCCGCGAGGGCACCGGCGTCGACATGCTGATGGGCGTCGGCGGTACGCCCGAGGGCATCATCTCGGCCTGCGCCATCAAGTGTCTGGGCGGCACCATCCAGGGCAAGCTCTGGCCCAAGGACGAGGCGGAGAAGCAGCGCGCCCTGGACGCCGGGCACGACCTGGACCGCGTGCTCTACACCGGTGACCTGGTCTCCGGCGACAACGTGTTCTTCGTCGCCACCGGCATCACGGACGGCGAGCTGCTTCGCGGGGTGCGCTACCGCGCCGAGACCGCCACCACGCAGTCCCTGGTGATGCGCTCGAAGTCCGGCACGATCCGGCAGATCGACTCCACGCACCGCCTGGAGAAGCTCCGCGCCTACAGCGCCATCGACTTCGACCGCGCGAAGTAGTCGCGCAGTAGGTCGGGCGGCGATACGACACGAACGGGGTGCCCCTTGTGCGGAGGGGCACCCCGTTCGCGTACGCATCGGGTGTCAGCCTGCGGCCGCTATCGCGTCGGTGGGGTGGGCGGCCTTCTTCAGCTCCATGTCGCGGCGCCGGCGCCGGGCGAGGACGACACGGCGCTCGGCCGCGGTGAGCCCGCCCCACACTCCGTACGGCTCGGGCTGGAGGAGGGCGTGCTCGCGGCACTCGACCATGACGGGGCAGCGGGCGCAGACCCGCTTCGCGGCTTCCTCGCGGGCCAGGCGGGCGGCGGTGGGCTCTTTGGAGGGGGCGAAGAAGAGGCCCGCCTCGTCCCGGCGGCAGACCGCGTCCGAGTGCCAAGGCACGTCCTCGTCCCGCGCCGGAGCGTCCTGAGCGCCCCTGGTCTGCGTCGGCACCCGCTGCGTCGGCACCCGCTGAGGAACCACGGCGACCTGCAGGGACTGATGCGGCGTTTGCGGCACGGTCTACTCCTGACGACGGCTTCGCGAGCGAGAAGAAGGCGACGAAGCAGTCCCTACCCGCTGTACGCGTCCCTATGCACTGAGTTCCCATGCGGCGACCCGGTCAACTTCCGGCCCTGCCATGGAGGTTGAGGCCCTCAGAGGTGCTTACGCAGGTGCTTTCCGACGTGCCGGCCCACGTACTTGTGCAGGTCGGCGACGAGCTTGCCGCGCTTGGGCTTCGCCTCGATGTTGCCGAAGACCGAGTACCCGTCGATGAAGACCGTGGGGGCCTGGGGGTCCTCCGCGGCGAGCGTGTCCACCTCGAAGTTGCCGAAGACGCCGCTGCCCGCGCCGCGCAGCGTGATGTTCTCCGGGACCGTGACCTCGACGTTCCCGAAGACCGACCAGGCCTTGATGACGACCTGGGGGTACTCGAAGATCGCCTCGGTCAGGTCGATCTCCACGTTCCCGAACACCGCGTACGCGTGCGTCCTGCGGCCCACGCGCCAGCGGCCCTTGCGGGTGGAGCTGCTGAAGACCGCGACCAGCTTCTCGTCCGGCTCCAGCGGGATCGTGCCGGGCAGGGGCGCGGGGGCGTGCGGCGCGGGGGCCGGGCGGGGCCGGTGCGCTCCGGGCAAGTCCCTTACGTACGGCTCCAGTTCGGCCAGCGTCTTCGCGCGGTACACGCCGTCGATGCGCTCGGCGTGCTCCTCCGCGGTGAGGCGGCCCTCGGCCAGCGCCTCGCGCAGGATGTCCGCCGTGCGGTCACGGTCGGCGTCGGACGCTCGCAGGTCGGTCGGCTCCGCCGCCGGGGCGGACTGCTGGGGGCGCTTTTCGAGGTCCACCCGGCCAGCGTACCCAAACGCGATAGATCGCGACCAGAGGTGCGCAGTAGCGCGAGGGAACGAACTGAGCCTTACCTCACAGACCCGCCCGCGCCGTCAGGTTCTACGCTGGTTGGCGCTGCCAACGGATGCCAGCTGCTACCCGGCCGAAAGAGGAATGGGCGAGATGCCTGAGTTCGCGTACACCGATCTGCTCCCCCAGGGCGAGGACACCACCCCGTACCGCCTGGTCACCGCGGAGGGTGTCTCCACCGCAGAGGGGCCGGACGGCCGTACGTTCCTGAAGGTCGAGCCGGAGGCGCTGCGCAAGCTCGCCGAGGAGGCCGTCCACGACATCCAGCACTACCTGCGCCCGGCCCACCTGGCGCAGCTGCGGCGGATCGTGGACGACCCGGAGGCGTCGGGCAACGACAAGTTCGTGGCGCTCGACCTGCTGAAGAACGCGAACATCGCGGCGGCGGGCGTGCTCCCGATGTGCCAGGACACCGGCACGGCGATCGTCATGGGCAAGCGCGGCCAGAACGTGCTGACCTCGGGCGAGGACGAGAAGTCGCTGTCCAAGGGCATCTACGACGCGTACCAGAACCTGAACCTGCGCTACTCGCAGATGGCCCCGCTGAACATGTGGGACGAGAAGAACACCGGCTCGAACCTGCCCGCGCAGATCGAGCTGTACGCGACGGACGGCGGCGCCTACAAGTTCCTCTTCATGGCGAAGGGCGGCGGCTCGGCCAACAAGTCGTTCCTGTACCAGGAGACGAAGGCCGTCCTGAACGAGTCCTCCATGATGAAGTTCCTGGAGGAGAAGATCCGTTCGCTCGGTACGGCCGCGTGCCCGCCGTACCACCTGGCGATCGTGGTGGGCGGCACGTCCGCCGAGTACGCCCTGAAGACCGCGAAGTACGCCTCGGCGCACTACCTGGACGAGATCCCCTCGGAGGGCTCGGAGCTCGGTCACGGCTTCCGGGACAAGGATCTTGAGGAGAAGGTCTTCGAGCTGACGCAGAAGATCGGCATCGGCGCGCAGTTCGGCGGCAAGTACTTCTGCCACGACGTGCGCGTGGTGCGCCTGCCGCGGCACGGCGCGTCCTGCCCGGTCGCGATCGCCGTGTCCTGCTCGGCGGACCGCCAGGCCGTCGCGAAGATCACCGCCGAGGGCGTCTTCCTGGAGCAGCTGGAGACGGACCCGGCGCGCTTCCTGCCGGAGACGACGGAGGAGACCCTCAACGACGGCGCCGAGTCCTCCGACGTGGTCAAGATCGACCTGAACCAGCCGATGGACGCGATCCGCGCCGAGCTGACCAAGTACCCGGTCAAGACCCGGCTGTCGCTGAGCGGTTCGCTGGTCGTGGCCCGTGACATCGCGCACGCCAGGATCAAGGCGCGGCTCGACGCCGGCGAGGACATGCCGCAGTACATGAAGGACCACCCGGTGTACTACGCGGGCCCGGCGAAGACCCCCGAGGGTTACGCCTCCGGCTCCTTCGGCCCGACGACGGCCGGCCGCATGGACTCGTACGTGGAGCAGTTCCAGGCGGCGGGCGGCTCGATGGTGATGCTCGCGAAGGGCAACCGGTCGAAGCAGGTCACCGACGCGTGCGGCACGCACGGCGGCTTCTACCTCGGCTCCATCGGCGGCCCGGCCGCCCGCCTCGCCCAGGACTGCATCAAGAAGATCGAGGTCCTGGACAACGAGGAGGACGGCATGGAGGCCGTCTGGAAGATCGAGGTCGAGGACTTCCCGGCGTTCATCGTCGTGGACGACAAGGGCAACGACTTCTTCCAGAACCCGGCCCCGGAACCGACGTTCACGCACATCCCGGTGCGCGGCCCCGGTCTGTAGTACGTGTGCGGACGGCCCCGGTCACCTCGCGGCGGCCGGGGCCGTCCGCTGTTGCAGGACCCACGGGACGTACGGGGACGGGTCAGGCGGTGAACCTCTGGGCGGCCGAGCCGTCGCACTTCTGCAGGCGGATCTGCGACTTGGCGGTGGCCTGGGTCAGGCACATGCCGGTGGCCGCGGCGGGCCGCAGGGTGTCGCCGTCGCGTACGAACTTCTGGTGCTGCCCGCCGTGGCAGTTCCAGACGACCAGGCCCGCGCCGGCCGAGTAGGTGTCGTCACCGGTGTCCAGGCAGCGGTCCTGGGTGAGCCCGGTGATGACGGTCCGGCGGGCCGAGTCGTACCACCAGGTCTGGTTACGGGTGCCCGCGCAGTCCCAGCCGAGGACGCGGGTGCCGTTGGAGCTGACGGAGCTGTCGACGTCCATGCAGTTGCCGGTGGCGCCGTTCTTCAGCGGCTTGTAGACGTCGTCCCAGGCGAGCGGGAACAGGGTGGGCTTGCCCGAGGAGTCGACGTCGGCGCAACTGGCCTCCTTGCGCCCGGAGTTGTAGAGCTGGGTGAGGCAGGAGGCGAAGGCGGCGTGGCCGCGCGCGTTGGGGTGGAAGGACTGGCGCAGCGAGTTCTCGTCCGGCGTGCCCGGCTTGGAGAGGTCGATGAACGCGCCGCGCGCCCAGGTGTCCTCCATGCACACCTCGTGGCCGCACCCTCGTCGTGAGGCAGTGGCCGAGGCGACCGCGCCGCCGGACCACGCTCAGCACGTGGCACGACGGATTCGCGGCCTGCCGCCTCGAACTCGCACCCCATGCCGCCTCAAGCGGGCTTGCCGTTGGACTCGGCTGTCGCAGAAGTCCGGGCCGATGGGGCTGGGTTGACGTGCTCCCCCTGCCGAGGCAAGGAGATTCTGGCCCGTACCGCGCAGTGCGGCACGACCGTGGCTTTCTGCTTCACCGACCAGTGCCGACGTTGCCGACGGTCTTACCGAGTCTCCACAGACTTTCAGGCGCAAAGGCCCCGTTCCCGCCCGCCCGGCGGTACCTGACTTAATCAGCGTATCGGACACTGCTGGACCCTGGAGGCCAAACGGCACACTTCCGCCCCGCCCCGAAGCCGGCGCGCTCAGCAGTCTCAGACAGGCCATGACGGCCAACCCGTACACGTTGGTCGCGTACCAAGCGTGTAGGCGCCGGAGCAGGAGACGTTGTAGGTCACGTCGGCCGGGATGGCGGTCTTGTGGATGGCGGCGTCGGCCGAGCGGTGGCACCAGTTGTCGGGGCCGTTGGTGGGCGGCTCGTAGGTGCCGATGCCCTCGCCGGAGATCTCGCTGTCGCCGAGCGAGATCAGCGCCGACTTGCGCTCGGACAACGGGCGTTCGGCAGAGTCGCCGTAGAGCTGCGTCGCCTCGGCCGCGCGGATCTTCTCCAGTTCGGGCGGCAGGGGCGTGGAAGCCTGTTTCGGGGCGGATGGCGTGGCGGCCGACGGTGCGGCCTGGGCGACGGGAGCATGGAGCCCGACCAGGGCCGCCGCTGCCGCCGCGAGGACGGCGACGGCGTTCCGTCGGCGGGTGTGCCTGGGTCTTACGCGCTGCGTTCGATGCATGCTGTCTCCCCGGGTTCACTGTTACCCCCGGTATTTACTCGCCGGTAAAGCCGATGGGAATACGCCGAACAAGACAAGTGCTCAACTTTCAAGGCGACTTCGCGACTTCGGAGGCGACGGACATGACGAGGGACCAGAGGGCCGACCAGGGCACGGGCGCGGAAACCGGTGCGGCGGGCGCGGGCGAGTACCGCGTCGAGCACGACTCCATGGGCGAGGTGCGCGTCCCCGCGCACGCCAAGTGGCGCGCCCAGACCCAGCGCGCAGTGGAGAACTTCCCGATCTCCGGACAGCGCCTGGAGCGCGCCCACATCGAGGCCCTGGCCCGTATCAAGGGCGCGGCCGCGAAGGTCAACGCCGACCTCGGCGTGCTCGACGCGGACCGCGCGCGGGCCATCCAGGAGGCGGCGGAGGAGGTCGCCGAGGGGCGCTGGGACGCGCACTTCCCCGTCGACGTCTTCCAGACCGGCTCCGGCACCTCGTCCAACATGAACACCAACGAGGTCCTGGCCACCCTCGCCACCGAGCGCCTGCCCGAGGGCCGGGACGTCCACCCCAACGACCATGTGAACGCCTCCCAGTCGTCCAACGACGTCTTCCCCTCCTCCATCCACATCGCGGCCACCGCCGCCGTCACCCGCGACCTGATCCCGGCCCTCGACCACCTCGCCGAGGCCCTGGAGCGCAAGTCCGCCGAGTTCGCGGAGGTCGTCAAGTCCGGCCGTACGCACCTGATGGACGCCACGCCCGTCACCCTCGGCCAGGAGTTCGGCGGGTACGCGGCGCAGGTGCGGTACGGGGTGGAGCGGTTGCGGTCCGCGCTGCCCCGCCTGGCCGAACTCCCGCTCGGCGGCACGGCCGTGGGCACCGGAATCAACACCCCGGCGGGCTTCTCCGCCGCCGTGATCGCCGAGGTCGCACGAGCCACGGGCCTGCCCCTGACCGAGGCGCGCGACCACTTCGAGGCGCAGGGCGCACGGGACGGACTCGTCGAGGCGAGCGGGCAGTTGCGGGTGATCGCGGTCGGCCTGACGAAGATCGCCAACGACCTGCGCTGGATGGCCTCGGGCCCGCGCACCGGCCTCGCCGAGATCAACCTGCCCGATCTGCAGCCCGGTTCGTCGATCATGCCCGGCAAGGTCAACCCGGTGATCCCGGAGGCGGTCCTGATGGTCGCCGCGCAGGTCGTCGGCAACGACGCGACGGTCGCCACGGCGGGCGCGGCCGGCAACTTCGAGCTGAACGTGATGCTGCCGGTCCTCGCGAAGAACGTCCTGGAATCGATCCGGCTGCTCGCCAACGCCTCCCGGCTGCTCGCCGACCGCACCGTCGACGGCATCACCGCCAACGCCGAACGCGCCCGTGAGTACGCCGAGTCGTCGCCGTCCGTCGTGACGCCGCTGAACAAGTACATCGGGTACGAGGAGGCCGCGAAGGTGGCGAAGCGGGCGCTTGCCGAGCGGCGGACGATTCGCGAAGTCGTCCTCGACGCGGGGTATGTGGACCGGGGGGACCTCACGCTCGAGCAGCTGGACTCGGCGTTGGATGTGCTGCGGATGACACGTCCCTGAACGTCGGACGGGCTGGAATCTGCCCGCAGGCACGCACCGGCTGAATATGCCCGCAGGCACCGGACGGGCTGATTCCTGTTCCCGCCCCGCGCTCTAGCATCTGTGCATGACAGACAAGACGAGCGGACACTGGGCCCCCGGAACCCCCGTCCTGTGGCGGTACCGGGACAACGCGAGCCCTCGGTTCCACATCTGCCGCCCCGTCACCGTCGTCCAGGACACCGACGAGCTTCTCGCGGTCTGGCTCGCGCCGGGCACCGAGTGCGTCAAGCCCGTGCTCGCGGACGGCACCTCGGTCCACGAGGAGCCGCTGGCCACCCGGTACACAAAGCCGCGCACCGTCCGCCGCGACCGCTGGTTCGGCACCGGCGTGCTCAAACTGGCCAGGCCCGGCGAGCCCTGGTCCGTGTGGCTGTTCTGGGAGCCGGGCTGGCGGTTCCGGAGCTGGTACGTGAACCTTGAGCAGCCGCGCACCCGTTGGTCGGGCGGCACCGACTCCGAGGATCACTTTTTGGACATCTCCGTGCGCCCGGACCGCAGTTGGCGCTGGCACGACGAGGACGAGTTCGCGCAGGCCCAGCGCGACGGCCTGATGAGCGCCCGGAAAGCACGTGCGGTGCGGTCGGCGGGCCGGGCCGCGGTCGAGGCGATCGAACGCTGGGGCCCGCCGTTCACCTCCGGCTGGGAGGAATGGCGTCCCGATCCGGAGTGGAATGTGCCGGTCCTGCCGGTGGACTGGGATCGTACGCCCGCGCATGTGTCCCCATGAGACCCTTGCTGCGCCCCCATGGTCCAAACGTAGGATCGTCGTCCACAAGGGCGCGTAGTGCGGCGCGGAGCGGAGCCAACTGACCTGGTCTTCGGCTGTTCTGACCGTACGTCACCGAGGGGCGGCAGGGACGTGAGCGAAGGGTACGAGGGGCACGGCGGCGCCGCGCCGGACCGTGCCGGGCAGGCCGAGGCCTTCGACGCCATCGGCGCGCGGTACGACGACGCCTTCCCGCACAAGGAGGGGCAGCTCGCCGCCGGCGAGTGGCTCGCCAAGACGCTGCCGCCCGGCTCCCGGGTGCTCGACGTGGGCTGCGGCACCGGACTGCCCACGGCGCGACAGCTCGTGGACGCCGGGCACACCGTGGTCGGCGTGGACCTGTCGCGGACGATGCTGGACCTCGCGCGCCGGCACGTGCCCGAGGGCGAGTTCCACCAGCGGGACATCGCCGCACTGCGGTCCGAAGGGCCGGACGGGCTCGGCGAGTTCGACGGCGTCACCTGCTTCTTCACGCTGCTCATGCTGCCGCGCGCGGAGATCCCGCACGCGCTCGCGACGCTGCGCTCGCTGCTGCGCCCCGGTGGCCTGCTTTCGCTGTCGATGGTCGAGGCCGACCTCGACGACACGGCGATCCCGTTCCTCGGCGAGACGATCCGGGTATCGGGATTCCGGCAGGACGCCCTGCGCCAGGTCGTGCGCGCCGCAGGCCTGGACATCGCCGGGGAGGACTCGTACGCGTACGAACCGTCCGGACCCGGCGCCCCTCCCGAACACCAGCTGTTCCTCAACTGCCGACGCGCGTGAGGCACATCGCAGGCACCCACCCTCGGCGCGCGCCGCGCGCAGCCCCGGACGGACGGATTCGAAACGCGTGACGGAGCACCCCACCTCCCACGAGGGCCGGCAGGCCAGAGCTGCCCGGCCCCACGCCCCCGCGGACCCACGCGGGGCGCTGCTGCGTTCCCCGGACTCCGCCGAAGGGCCGGACAACCCGGGCCGCGGTGACGGCGCGGACTCCCCCGGCGTGCGGCCCGCCGAGCACCCCGGCGCGGCCACGCCCCAGGCCGCCGCCTTACCGTCCCAGAGCCGGCCCGGCGACGACGGCGAGCACCACAAGACCGGCCCCGCCGACAGCCCCGCACCGGACGCGCACCGCCCGCGCCCCGGCCAACTCCCCGTGCCCCCGGCCCGGATGGGCGAGCCGGGCGGCGGGCGCGGCCCGGCCGCCGGGCACCCCGGGCCCCCGCCCGCCGGGCTCCCCGGCGGCTCCGCCGCGCCCTCGGACGGCCGGTCCGACGGAGTGCCGCCGGCCCCGCCCGTACCGCCCGCCCCGCCCTCCGGCGACGGCGGCGCGGCCCGGCACGGCGGGGACCGGCTGCGGTTCGTGGGCGCGGCGACCCGCAGGATCGCCCGCGGTCTGGACCTCGACGAGATCGTGATGGGCCTGTGCCGGGCGACGGTGCCCACGTTCTCCGACGCGATCCTCGTCTACCTCCGCGACCCGCTCCCGGTCGGCGACGAGCGGCCGGTCGGCCCCGTCGTGCTGCGGCTGCGCCGCACCGACCGGATACCCGACGAGATGGACGACACCGTCTCCGACGGCAGCGGCTTCCTGCTGCCCCCGCTGTCCGAGCCGACCCCGACACCCACGCCGACGCTCCAGCTCCGCTGGAACCGGGGCGAGCCCAACGCCGCCGAGCTGTGCGAGGTGCGCACCGGCGGCGCGCTCGCCGAGGTGCTCCGCGGCGTCCGGCCGGTCTTCGGCGACACCCCCGCGGCCTGCGCCGCACTGCCCGAACTCCTCGGCGAGGAGCACGCGTTGCCCGAGGGCCGGCGCGCGATCCTCGCCCCGCTGCGCGGCCGGCGGCGGGTGATCGGCGCGGCCGTGTTCCTGCGCCGCCCGGAGCGCGCCGCGTTCGAGCCGGACGACCTGCTCGTCGCCGCCCAGCTCGCCACGCACACCGCGCTCGGCATCGACAAGGCCGTCCTCTACGGCCGCGAGGCGTACATCGCGGACGAGCTGCAGCGCACCATGCTCCCCGAGACGCTGCCGCAGCCCACCGGCGTCCGCCTCGCCAGCCGGTACCTCCCGGCCGCCGAGACCGCCCGCGTCGGCGGCGACTGGTACGACGCGATCCCGCTGCCCGGCAGCCGCGTCGCCCTGGTCGTCGGCGACGTCATGGGCCACTCCATGACCTCGGCCGCGATCATGGGCCAACTCCGCACCACCGCCCAGACCTTGGCCGGCCTCGACCTGCCCCCGCAGGAGGTCCTGCACCACCTCGACGAACAGGCCCAGCGCCTCGGCAGCGACCGCATGGCCACCTGCCTGTACGCGGTCTACGACCCGGTGGCGCACCGCATCACCATCGCCAACGCCGGCCACCCGCCGCCCGTGCTCCTGCACATCGGCGGGCGCGCGGAGGTCCTGCGGGTGCCGGCCGGGGCGCCGATCGGGGTCGGCGGGGTCGACTTCGAGGCCGTCGAGCTGGACGCCCCCGCGGGCGCGACGCTGCTGCTCTACACCGACGGCCTGGTCGAGTCGCGGCTCCGGGACGTGTGGACCGGCATCGAGCAGCTCCGCGAACGGCTCGCCGCCACCGCCGAGTTGACCGGCCCCGACCACGCGCCGCCCCTCGAAGCGCTCTGCGACGAGGTCCTCGACATGCTCGGCCCCGGTGACCGGGACGACGACATCGCGCTGCTCGCCGCCCGCTTCGACGGCATCGCGCCCAGCGACGTCGCGTACTGGCAGCTGGACCCGGAGGACTCCGCGCCGAGCCGCGCCCGGCGGCTGGCGCGGCGTGCGCTCGCCGCGTGGGACCTGGAGGACCTCACCGATTCGGTGGAGCTGCTCGTCAGCGAGGTCGTGACGAACGCGGTCCGCTATGCCTCGCGGCCGATCACGCTGCGGCTGCTCCGTACGGACGTGCTGCGCTGCGAAGTCGGCGACGACGTGCCGCAGTTGCCGCGGCTGCGGCAGGCGCGGGCCACGGACGAGGGCGGCCGCGGCCTGTACCTGGTCAACCGGCTCGCCCGGCGGTGGGGGGCGACTCGGTTGTCCACGGGCAAGGTGGTGTGGTTCGAGCTGAACCGGGGGTGAGTCGGGGTGGTTCCGGACCACTCCCCGCCCCGTCGACTTGGGCGCCGTCGATTTGATCCCCTCCCCGCCCCTTCCCGAAAGCCGGCGGCAGCTTCGGGGGCCAGCCCCCGGACCCCCGCTCCTCAAACGCCGGAGGGGCTGAATTTGCGGGCTGGGGCGGGATGCACGGCCCCGATAGGGGCGCGGGGAACTGCGCGACCAGCCACGACGGCGCAGCAGCCGAACAACAACCGGGGCCCGGGGCGAAGCCCCGAAGCCGTCCGCTGAGGACTTTCGGGAAGGGGCGGGTAGGGGAAAGCCCCCGCAGGGGCCAACCCCTAGTCGCGGCCCGGCTTGCGCTGGGTTTCCTCGCCGTCGCCCGGCTCCGTAGGAATCCCCCACGAGCCGGACGGCTCATCGGTCGGAGGCTCGATCGTCGGGTCATCCGTGGGCGGCTCCGTCGTAGGAGCATCCGTCGGCGGCTCCGAAGTCGGCGGAGCAGTGGTCGGGTCCTCCGAAGTCGGCGGAGCGGAGGGCGTCTCGGACGGGTCCGTCGACGGCGCCTCGCTCGTCGGCTCCGCCGGAGGCGAAACCCCCGCCCCCATGTCCGTGTCGAGATCGAACCGCGCGTCCGAGCCGCCGTTCAGCGCGCCGAGGGTGTACGCGGCCCAGATCCGGGACGGGAACCCACTGCCGTGGATCTTGCCGTCGCCGCCCGCGCCCGCGAGCGAGACGTGGTCGCCGACCCCCGCGGGCGACTTGTCCGGGCGCTTCAGGTCGCCGCCGCCCTCGGGCGCTTCGCCGAACATGCCCACCACGGTGACCATTTCGGGGGTGTAGCCCGCGAACCAGGCCGAGACGTTGTTGTCCGACGTACCCGTCTTGCCCGCGGCCTCGTACTTGCCCGCGTACGGCCCGGAGCTGACCACAGAGCCGGTGCCGTCGTTGACGACGCCCTGCAGGACGGAGGTCACGGAGTCGGCGGTGGTGCGCTGGACGACCTGCTCGCCGAGCGTCTCCGGCCTGATCTCCTCACGGTCCTTGTGCGTGGCCGTCTTCAGGATGGACGGGGTGACCTTCTTGCCGTGGTTGTCGAGCGTCGAGTACACGCCCGCCATGTCCATCGGGCTCGCGCCCATCGAGCCGAGCGTCATCGCCGGGTCGGTGGTGATCTTCTGCATGCCCAGGTCGGAGGCGGTCTGCGCGACCCGGTCCATGCCGACGTCGGCGCCCATCTGCGCGTACACCGAGTTCACCGAGTGGTCCATGGCCCGCTGGACGGTGATGTCGCCGTAGTCCTTCTTGCCCTCGTTCGGCGGGGCGTACGGCTTGTCGCCGCCCTCGACCGGACGGCCGCTGGTGCCGTCGTAGACCGTGCCCGCGCGGATCGGGGTGCCGTCCTGCGTCCGGGCGTCGTTCTCCAGGGCCGAGGCGAGGATCACGGGCTTGAACGTGGAGCCGGGCTGGTAGTCGCGGCGGGTGGCGTTGGACTGGTAGTGCTTCAGGTAGTCCTCGCCGCCGTAGAGGGCGATGACCGCGCCGGTCTTCGGGTCCACGGAGACCGCGCCGGCCTGCACGGCGGCGTCGACCTTCCGCTTGTCCGGGTCCAGCTTGTCGTTGAGCTGCGCGTCGACCGCCTTGAGCAGGGCCTTCTGCTTCTTCGGCTGGATGTTCAGGGTGACGGTCCAGCCGCCGGCCTTGACCTTGTTGACGGCGTCCTCGCGGGTGTCGCCGCGGCGCACCAGCTCGGCGACGATCTGCTCGTCGGCCGCGTCCACCAGGTATCCGGACTGGCCTGCCTTGCCCGCCTCGGCCTTGGGCTTGTCGGGCTTGTCGAACTTCATGCCGGAACGCTCGCCCGCGTCCAGCCAGTTCTGCTCGACCATGTTGTCGAGCACGTAGTTCCAGCGCTGTTCGACGAGCTTCTTGCTCGACGGGGACGCCGTGGCCCAGTCGTACTGGCTCGGGGCCTGGAGCAGCGCCGCGAGGTACGCGCCCTGCGAGACGGACAGCTCCTCGGCGTCGACGCCGTAGTAGGCCTGGGCGGCGGCCTGGATGCCGTAGGCGCCGCGGCCGTAGTAGCTGGTGTTGATGTAGCCCGCGAGGATCTCGTCCTTGGTCTTCTTCTGGTCGACCTTGAGGGAGATCACCAGCTCCTTGAGCTTGCGGGTGACCGTCTGGTCCTGGTTCAGGTAGTAGTTCTTGACGTACTGCTGGGTGATCGTCGAACCGCCCTGCTTGCCCTTGCCGGTGAGGGTGTTGACGACGCCGCGGGCGGTGCCCTTCAGGTCGATGCCCTGGTCCTTGTAGAAGGACTTGTTCTCCGCGGCCACGAAGGTCTTCTGCACGGGCTTCGGCACCCGGTCGAGACCGACGATCTCGCGGTTCACCTCTCCGGTACGGGTGATGACGCTGCCGTCCGCGTACTTGTAGACGTTGCTCTGCTGCTCGGCCTGCGCGTTGGCCTCCGGGACCGGCACGAGCAGGTACAGGGCGACGAAGCCGCCCATCGCGAGCAGGCAGAGCCCGAAGAGGGTGCCGATGACGCGCTTGAAGGTGAAGAGGCTGCGTATCCGGCCCTTGCCCTTCGCGGCCCGGCGGGCGCCACGGGGGCGTATGCCATCGGACTGCGAATGCGCCGCCGCCCGGCGTGCCCCGCCGCGCTGTCGCGCTCGTCTCGCTTCCGCTCGGCCCATTGCTCCGTCGCTCCAGTCAGTTCGGCTCCCCCGGGTCAGCTCATGAAGCTAACACCGGCCATGCGGACAAACGACTGTCGATCCGGCCTTTTCCGGACGTGACAATCAGCACCTGTCCCTAGGGAACCGACTCTTCGGACGTACGAAGGGTTGCCCGGGAGAGGTGTGGAGGCTTGGCAACGGACGGGTTGGCAAGAGGTGTGCGCGGCATTAAAGTGATATCACTTTGCTAGACCAGCGAAGTACGCGATGAGCCCTCATGACCTCTCACGACCTCTCGCGACCTTTCACAGAAGTACGGGGACTGCCATGACCAGCAAGGACCGCACACCGACAGCCACCGCGCCCGACGCCCCCGAGATGCCCGAGCCCCGCGTCCGGGAGTTCGCCGCGCACTCCATCGGCGGCGGGCTCGCCCTCCTCCTCGGCCTGCTCGGCCTCGCCGGCGGCGCGGCCCTGGTGGTGCTCGCCACCACGGCCGGCTCGGGCGGCGCGAAGGCCGCCCTGATAGTCGGCGGCGTACTGATCGCGATCGCCGCGTTCCTCGCGATGTGCGGCCTGAACATGGTGGCGCCGGGCGAGGCCCGCGTCGTCCAGCTCTTCGGCCGGTACCGCGGCACGATCCGCACGGACGGCCTGCGCTGGGTCAACCCGCTGACGTCGCGCGTGAAGATCTCCACCCGGGTCCGCAACCACGAGACGGCGGTCCTCAAGGTCAACGACGCGTACGGCAACCCGATCGAGCTGGCCGCGGTCGTCGTCTGGAAGGTCGAGGACACCGCGCAGGCCAGCTTCGAGGTGGACGACTTCCTGGAGTTCGTCTCGACGCAGACCGAGGCGGCCGTACGGCACATCGCGATCGAGTACCCCTACGACGCGCACGACGAGGCGGGCCTGTCCCTGCGCGGCAACGCCGAGGAGATCACCGAGAAGCTGGCGGTCGAGCTGCACGCGCGCGTGGAGGCGGCCGGGGTGCAGATCATCGAGTCCCGCTTCACGCACCTCGCGTACGCGCCGGAGATCGCCTCGGCGATGCTGCAGCGCCAGCAGGCCGGCGCGGTGGTCGCGGCGCGGCGACAGATCGTGGACGGCGCGGTCGGCATGGTCGAGACGGCGCTCCAGCGGCTCACCGAGCAGGACATCGTGGAGCTCGACTCGGAGCGCAAGGCGGCGATGGTGTCCAACCTGATGGTGGTGCTGTGCGGCGACCGCGCGGCCCAGCCGGTCCTCAACACCGGGTCGCTGTACCAGTGAGTTCGTCCGACGCCGGGGAGCCCGCCGAGCCCGCCCCGCAGCGGAAGCCGCAACAGCAGCGCAAGCAGGTGCTGTTGCGGCTCGACCCGGCCGTGCATGATGCGCTGGCGCGCTGGGCGGGGGACGAGTTGCGGTCGACCAACGCGCAGATCGAGTTCCTGCTGCGCAGGGCGCTCTCGGAGGCGGGCCGCCTGCCGGGCGAGGCCCGACCTATGCCTAAACGTGGTCGCCCACCGAAGTCG
>NZ_JASCIQ010000050.1 GCF_029968035.1 Streptomyces cavernicola
CAGCGGCACAAAGAGAACGAAAAAGCTCTGGCCGACAAGCTGAAGGGCATCGATTCCAAAGCCGACGGCAATGGCCCCGGTAATGCCTCTACCGGCGGGGTGAACAGTCCGAGTGCAGGTGGCAAGACGTGGAACCGGCCCGGTTCCAACGTCAACCTGTCCGAGGCAGAGCTGTCGGCCAAGGCGCGTGCCGCGAAGGACAAGTGTCTCGACGGCGATCCGATCGACATGGCCACGGGGGAGATGTTCCTCTCCCAAGACGACTTGGAGCTCCCAGGCGTCCTGGCGCTAACCGTGACCCGCACCCATCTGTCGTCCTACGGGCACGGTCGCTTCTTCGGTCGGCGCTGGACCTCCACCTTTGACGAGCGCCTGGAGCGCGGCAACGGCGGCATCTGGTGGCACCGCACCGACGGCTCCTCACTGATGTTCCCCCGCGAACCGGACATGCTCGGCGACCAGGTCTTCCCTCTCGAAGGCGAGCCCATACCGCTGACCTGCATTCAAGAGGGGAACTCCTACGCGTTCGCCGTCGCCGAACCCCGCACCGGTCTCACCCGACTCTTCGACCCGGCCGCCGACGCGGAGGGCGTGTGGTGGCTGACCGACGTCAGCGACCGCAACGGCAACCACTACAGCATCGACCGCCACGGTGACGGCACCCCGCACGCGATGGTGCACAGTGGCGGCTACCACCTTGAGATCCACTCCGACGACGACTCGGGCAAGCCGTCGAAGCTCTGTCTGCGTCACGAGGGCGGTCTCACCGAGGTTGTCTCCTACGGATACGACAGTGCGGGCAACCTCGACCGGATCACCAACTCCAGTGGCCTGCCGTTCCGTTTGGGGTACGACGCAGAAGATCGCGTAACCAGTTGGACCGACCGCAACGACTCCACTTACCAGTACGTCTACGACGATTCAGGCCGCGTCGTGCAGACCGTCGGGCCGGACGGCTACATGTCCTGCCGACTGGAGTACGACCGCGCCGAGCGCACCACGCGCTACATCGACTCCACCGGCGCCGTCACGACCTACCGCATGAACGAACGCGGTCAGGTCATCGCCGAAACCGACCCCCTGGGAAACACCACCGTCAGCGAGCGGGACCGCCACGACAACCTCCTCTCCCGCACAGATCCACTCGGTAACACCACCCGCTACGAGTGGGACGAGCACCACGCAGGTCTCACCGCTGTCCACTTCGCCGATGGCACCACCGCCCGCACCCACTACAACCGTCTCCACCTTCCCGTGGAGACGGTCCTGTCCGGGGGTGAAGCCTGGCGTCAGGAATACGACGCGCGCGGCAACCGCACCAGCGTCACAGCGCCCGACAACACCACGACCGGCTTCACCTACGACGAACACGGTGCGCTTGCCTCCGTGACCGACGCCCTGGGCGGCGTACGGCGCTTCACCAACGACGCCGCCGGCCTGCCGCTGACCGTCACGGACCCAGCGGAGAACGCGACGACAGTCACGCGCGATGCGTTCGGCCGTGCGGCAGCCCTGACCGATGCCCTCGGCGCGCGCACCGAGTTCGAGTGGACCGTAGAGGGACACCCCAGACGTCGCACTCTGCCGGACGGCAGCGTCGAAACCTGGGAGTGGGACGGCGAAGGGAACTGCCTCTCCCACACCGACCCTGTCGGCGGGGTCACCACCTCCGAGTACACCCACTTCGACCAGCCCGCGGCCCGGACGGGCCCGGACGGCACGCGCTACCAGTTCACATACGACTCCGAACTCCGCCTGGTCCAGGTCCACGACCCGCGGGGCCTGTCGTGGGACTACACCTTCGACCGGTGCGGCCGCCTGGTGGCCGAGTCGGACTTCGACGACCGCGTCCTGACTTACACCCACGACGCCGCAGGCCGTCTGCAGATGCGCACCACACCACTTGGCGAGCGCATCAGCTACGGACACGACGCCATGGGCCGCACGCTGTGCAAGGACGTGGAAGGTCAGCGAACCGAGTACGCCTATGACACTTCCGGGCGTATGGTCCGTGCCGCATCACCCACCTCCACCGTCACGATGGAATGGGACGTATCCGGCCGACTCCTCTCGGAAACCGTCGACGGAGCCACGACCAGGTATCGGTATGACGTACTGGGACGCCGCACTCAGCGCGTCACCCCCACGGGCGCGTGCACCGATCTCGCCTACGACGGCGTAGGGAACCGCACCACCCTGACCGCCTCCGGACACAGCATCGGCTTCCAGCACGATGCGCTCGGCAGAGAGCTGGGCCGCAGCTTCGGGCCGGGGGCGGACCCGGTGACCTTCGCGACGACGTACGACCTCGTCGGTCGGCCCGTCCAGCGCACTTTGGGCAAACGAGACCGCACACTCCGCTCCCGCGCCTACACCTTCCGAGCCGATCACCACCTGACGACCGTCACCGACCAGCTCACCGGCGCCACCCACCGTTACGAACTCGATCCTGGTGGCCGGCCTCTCTCGGTCACCGCTGAGAACTGGTCCGAGTCCTACGCGTACGACGCGGCCGGTAATCAAACGGACGCGAACTGGCCCAACAACGCACCTCACCAGGAAGCCCGCGGCCGACGCACATACGAGGGCACCAGGCTGCTCACCGCCGGACGCATCCGCTACGAGCACGACGCCGCGGGCCGCACCGTCCTGCGGCAGAAGACGCGGCTGTCGAACAAACCCGACACCTGGCGCTACACCTACGATCCGGAAGACCGACTGACCTCGTGCGTCACCCCGGACGGTGCGGTCTGGCGATACGAGTACGACCCACTCGGCCGCCGAACCCGGAAGCAGCGGCTCTCCGACACCGGCGAAGTGGCCGAGGAGATCCGCTTCACCTGGGACGGCACCCGCGTCGCGGAGCAGACCGACAGCCGCACACAGGTAGCGCTCACCTGGGATCACGACGGCCACCGGCCGCTGGCCCAGACCGAGCGCCGGCTCGATCCAAGGAATCAGGAAGAGGTCGACCGCCGGTTCTTCGCCATCGTCACGGACTTGGTCGGTACACCTACCGAACTCGTTGACGAGACCGGCCATATCGCCTGGCACTCCCGAACCACGCTGTGGGGCACCACTGCGTGGAACAGCGGCGCCACCGCCTACATACCCCTGCGGTTTCCCGGGCAGTACGCCGACCTCGAAACCGGTCTGCACTACAACTACCACCGCAATTACGACCCCGATACCGCCCGCTTCACCTCCCCCGACCCCCTGGGTCTGGTTCCCGCGCCCAACCCCGACACCTACGTCCACAATCCACACACCTGGTGCGACCCGCTCGGCCTCGCACCCGCCACCGGAGACGAGAACCAGGGCCTCAAGAAGGAACTGATGGACCTGGGCAAGGCACGGGTGAGCCACGTCCAGGAGGGCCTCGGCGACGACGACACCGTTCCCGGCGCCTACGCAGTGGGCAAGGACCGCACCACCGGTAAGATCTACTACGGTGAGAGCGGGCCGGGAGACGGCCACGAGAAGGCCGTGAACGACGCCATGCCAAGCGAATCCCAGCATCCTTCCGGCCGTCCGCCGGGCGTCTGCGCCGAGCCACGCATGTTCACGAACGCCATCAACGACGGCGCCGACCCCAAGAATCTGGACCTGGTGACGGTCAACCCCAAAGGCAAGAAGTTCAAGATGTGCGACAACTGCAAGACATGGGTTCCCGGCTTCGGAGGAGACGTACTCACGGGATGAACAGCAACCACGAACTACCGGCCGTCCGGGCACTGCAGGAGCGCCTCGCGGGTACCGCACGGATCGAGTCCTACCCACTGGATGTCGAGGAAGCCTGCAAGCAGTACACCGAAGCGGGCTACGACGTCAGCGCAAGGCTGCGTGAGCACCTCCAGACTTACGGAGAGTTGACCGTCACCTGGCCCTTCCGGGCCGGTGAGACTTACCTCAAGGCAGCGGTCGAAGAAGCGCTTGACGTCCCGGACAGAAACGTCCGCATCTACGGCAAGCGCCTCGGGCAGCCGGTCCTCCCGCTGGGCATCGCATTCTCCACCGAGGAAGCAGTCCTGCTGGCGGACAACGGCGACATCCTCTTCGGTGGGGACGCCGGAATGCAGCGCGTGGCCAATGGGTTCGGCACGGCCATTGAGGCGCTCGTAACAGATACCTGGGACAAGACCTTCTTCTAGGTGTTCCCGACGGCTCGATCAGTCGTGGCGAAAAGGTGGGCAGTCGTCACGAGCGACCGCTGGATCGTAGGCGTTCCCCTACCTCTCGGACGCACGAGAACCCACCCGCCGCGGCCGACCTGCCAGGGTGCCGAACCCCACCGACTGGCGCACCTCACGGCCAGCAGCAGTCCGCACCAAGTCCGCAAGACACCCACTCAAGACCGTCGCACCCCATCGCCACCAATCACCAAAAGGCCAGGTCAGCGACCCACAGGTAAGATCCCCGCAGGTCACCGACCCTGCCGATTACTTGGAGACGAAGAAGGCCTGACCTTCGCGTTTCGTCGAACGATCCGGCGAACCCATTCGTCGACGGAGAACACCCGGCATCCGCGCGGAGCCGGGTGTTTTTCGTTGCCGACAACGGGACGTACGTCCGGCTCTGGGCGTACGTGCATCGTGCAGGTACCGTGGCCGGTTCCCCGTCCGGGCGCTCCGCGCGCCCCGCGTCCCCGCACCACCCCATCCCCCGCAGGAGAACCATGACCACCGCCGCCCGCCCCCGACTGCTCTACGTCACCGACCTCGCCTACGAGGCGCGGGGGCGGCGGTACTGCGACGAGGACATCTTCCTGACCTCGCGGCTGCGCGCGGACTTCGGGTTCGACCTCGCGCTCTGTCACCCCGCGGACGCCGCCGCGCTCATGGACTCCTTCGACCTGGTCGTCATACGCAACAGCGGCCCCGTCATCAACTACCTCGCCGCGTACGAGGAGTTCAGGGCCCGCGCGCTCGCCTCCGGGACGCCCGTCTACAACCCGTTGCACGGCCGGGCGGACATGGCGGGCAAGCAGTACCTGCTGGATCTGACCGCCGCCGGGTTCCCCGTGATCCCGACCGTCGACCGCGCCGCGCACCTCGACCGCCTGCCCGAGGCGGCGGAGTACGTGGTGAAGCCCTCGCTCGGCGCCGACTCCATCGGGCTGCGCGTCCTCCCCCGGGCCGAGCTCGCCTCCGCCCTCGGCGACACCGGGTCCGAGTCCGAGTCCGGCTCCGGGCTGCTCGCGCAGCCGCGGATCCCGTTCTCGTACGAGGTGTCCTTCTACTTCGTCGACGACGACTTCCAGTACGCGCTGCGCACCTCCGACGGGGGCGAGCGCTGGAAGCTGCAGCCGTACGAACCCACCGACGCCGACCTGGAGTTCGCCCGGCGGTTCGTCGCCTGGAACACCCTCGACCACGGCATCCAGCGCGTCGACGCGTGCCGTGCTCCCGACGGCGAGCTGCTCCTCGTCGAGCTGGAGGACCTCAATCCGTATCTCTCGCTCGACCTCCTCGACTCCGAGGTGCGCGAGCGGTTCGTGGGGCGGATGGCCCGGTCACTGCGGGAGTGCCTGGCGGCGGCGGCCACCGCGCGTACTCGCTGATCAGTCCGCCCCTGCGCCCGTTTCCCGCTCCCCCAGGCGCGCCGCGCGCCCCCGCAGGTAGCGCGCCTCGGGGGCGCTGAGCGTGCGTCGCGACGCGAGGGCGAAGGCGGCTCGGGCGGCCTCCCGGTCGCCGGCGCGCTCCAGGAGGTGGGCGCGGACGGCGTGCAGCCGGTGGTGGTCGCCCAACGCCCCTTCCAGCGCGGCGAGTTCGCGGAGGCCCGCGTCCGGGCCGTGCACCATGGCGACGGCGACGGCCCGGCCGAGCTGGGCCATCGGCTCCGGGGCGTGCCGCACGAGGATGTCGTACAGGCCGAGGATCTGCGGCCAGTCGGTGTCGGCGGCGTGCTCCGCCTCGTCGTGCAGGGCGGCGATCGCGGCCTGCAACTGGTAGGCGCCGACGGGCGGTTGGGCCAGGGACTCCTCGACCAGCTGCAGGCCCTCGGCGATCGCCGCCCGGTCCCAGCGCGTACGGTCCTGCTCGTCGAGCGGGATCAACTCGCCGTCGGCCCCGGTGCGCGCCGGCGTGCGCGCCTCGGTGAGCAGCATCAGGGCGAGCAGCCCGGTGACCGCCCCTTCCGTGGGCAGCAGCCGGCGCACCGCCCGGGTCAGCCGGATCGCCTCGCGCGCCAGGTCCGCGCGGTGCAGGGCCGCTCCCGAGGTGGCCGTGTAGCCCTCGTTGAAGATCAGGTACAGCACCTGGAGGACGGCCGCGAGCCGCTCGTCCCGGTCCGCGCCCGTCGGCAGCCGGAACCGTACGCCTCTGACCTTCTGTTTCGCCCTGCTGATGCGCTGCCCCATGGTCGCCTCGGGCACCAGGTGCGCGCGGGCGATCTCGGCGGTGGTGAGCCCGCCGACGGCCCGCAGGGTCAGCGCGACCTGCGCGGGCGGGGTGAGTTCGGGGTGGCAGCAGAGGAAGAGCAGGGTGAGCGTGTCGTCCTCGGAGGGCGCGCGGCTCTCGCCGGGCGCGGGCGCGGTGAAGGCGTCGCGGGGCGTGAGCGCGGCCGCGGTCTCCTCCCGCCGGCGGCGCGCCTCCTCGCTGCGCAGCAGGTCCGTGAGGCGCCGGGACGCGACCCGGATCAGCCAGCCGAGCGGATTCTCGGGCGCCCCCTGCCGCGGCCACTGCTCGGCGGCGGCGAGCAGCGCTTCCTGTACGGCCTCCTCGGCGAGGTCGAAGTGCCCGTACCGCCGCACCAGCGCGCCGAGGACCTGCGGCGCGTTCCCACGCAGCAGGTCCTCGACGACTGCGGCCGACGCCAGCTGTGGGTGTGGCTGCGGCTGCGGCTGCGGCTGCGGCTGCGGCTGCGGCTGTGGCGACGCCGGAGAGGACGGCGGCGGCATGGGCTAGAGGTGTCCGCCCGGACGGGCGACTCTCAGCACACGCCGCCCTCGGCATCCTGGATGGGCCTGATGACCACCGGGTAGTCGGGCGCGCCCGCCGGCTGCGGGCACTCCATGATCCGGTGGGCGATCTCGGTGACCCGCTCCAGGCTCTCGCAGTCGAGCACCCAGTACCCGGCGAGCACTTCCTTCGTCTCCCCGTACGGGCCGTCGGTGACGACCGGGCGGCCGTCCTTGTCCCGTCCGACGAACCGCGTCTGCGCCGGTTCCGTGAGCCCCTGCCCGTCGACCATCTCGCCGGACTCGGCGAGGTCGTTGTTGAGGTTCTCCATGAACGAGAACATCGCCTGCAGGTCCTGCTCGCTCCAGGCCGGGCTGTGCTCGTTCGGCTTGCCGCTCATGGCCTCGTAGTCGGCCTGCGCGCCCTGAACCATCACCAGGTACTTCATGGTCTGCTCCTCGCTCGGGCCCCTATGGGGCGGCTGTCACAGGGGACGTCGGAGCGCCCCTCCCGTTCTCGACAGCTCCCGGCGAACTTTTTCGTTCCCGTTCCCGTTCCCGTTCGTGTTCTCGTGCGCGTTCGCCTTCGCGGTCGCGTTGGCGTGCACGGTCGCGTTCGCGTTGGCGGTCGTGTTCACGATCGCGTTGGCGCTGGCGGTCGTGTTCACGATCGCGTTGGCGTTCGCGGGCCCTTGCGCAGGGCTCGCCGGGTCGGATCTTCGGCGGGCCGACGGCTCCGCCGCCGGGTTCACGGGTTGTTCAGCCTGTCGAGGCGCTCGCCGCGGCTGGGCTTCCAGGCCGGCTTCTCGGCCTCGCCCTCGTCCACGCGCGCGGGGCATCCTTCGTGGTGGCACGGGCCCGGACCCCAGCTCGGGACGTACGCCCCGAGTACCTTGCGGCGCTTGACGACCGTCTCCACCGGCTGCTTGCACACCGGGCACACATGCTCGGCACGGCGTGGTTCGACCTGGTCTTCTCCCTTGGCCATACGTCCAGGTTATTCCGGTTCGCCACCCCCGACCAGCCGCCCGCGGACTGCCGTACCCGAACCGCCCCTTGCCGCCGGACCCGGACCACCCCCTTCTGTCGTACGCCGCCTAACGCTTCCTGCTGTACGTCGTGATGACGACGCCGCCGTCGAACGACTTCACCGACTCCAGCGCGAAGTCCCTGATCTCGAACCCCGCCCGGGTGAGCGGCATGCCGGACCCCAGGAAACAGGGGTACGTCTTGATCACCAACTCGTCCATCTCGTCGAGGAGTTGACCGGCCAGGTCGGCGCCGCCGCAGAGCCAGATGTCGAGCCCGTCCTGCCGCTTGAGCTCGCGCACCTTGGCGACGACGTCACCGGCGACGACCTCCACCTCCGGTGCGGGCGCCTCCTCCATGCTGCGCGAGACGACGTACTGCTTCAGATGCGCATACGGGTTGGTGAACCCCTGCGGCAGGCCCACCTCGTAAGTGGCGCGCCCCATGAGGACCGTGTCGTACCGACGGTTCGGCCGGTCGTCGATCCCGAAGTGCCGCCGCGCGAAGGTCGGCAGCGTATCGGGCAACTCCTCCAGGCTGTGCGCCAGGTACTTCTCGTCGATGTACTTCGTGAAGAACTCCGCCTCGCCGTCCACGTCGCCGATGAATCCGTCGATCGAGGTGGCGATCAGGTACGAGAGCTTGCGCAAGGCGACCCCTTGTCCACTCGACTGCTGCCTTCCTCGACAGCCGCCTTCCCCAATTGCACTGCGATCGCAGCACTGCACCCATACTGCTTCAGGTGCAGTGGTTAAGCAAGGTGTTTCTGTCGCCTACCGGGACTCCCGCGGCTCCCGCCACATCGGGAACATGCGTGGCCCGTCCGGGAGTTGGACCGGCTCACCTCTGGGGGCGAAGCCCAGCCGTTCGTAGAGCCCTCTGCTGCGCTCGCTGCTCGCCTCCAGGTACGCGGGCATGCCGGTGCGGTCGCAGCGCTCCAGTACCGAGGTGATCAGTGCCGTGCCGAGCCCCTCGCCCTGCCGCTCCGGGGTCGCCGCGATCAGGAGCAGGTAGTGGTGCGCCCGGTCGTGCGGGTGGACGGCGCCGGTCAATCTGCCGACCAGCTCGGCCCGTTCGTTCTCCGGGTCGGCGATCTCCCGCATGCGCGCCGGGGTGTCGTCCTCCTCTTCCGCCTCTCCCGCCGGCACATGGAGCCAGAGCGCGGCCGCGGCCCCGTCCTCCGTGACGTCGACCCAGCCCTCGCTCAGCGCCACGTCCAGGAAGACCCCCATGAACACGCCGTGCACCTTGCGGCGGTGCGCCTCGTCGGGGAAGACCCAACTGCTCACCGGGTCGTACTGGAACACGTCGTCGAGCAACCGCACCAGGTGTTCCCTGTCGCCCTCGCCCGCCCTGCGCATCGCCACGCCCATCCGCTCCACTCCCCCATCTTCCGCTGCCCATCGAGCCGTTGCAGCGTAGACACCGCTCCCGGGTGACGGGCCGAGCAGCCGACACTCTGGCGCGAACCGACCGGGTCGGGTTCGCGGGGGGGGTGGGTGGGGCCCCTTGCGGACGGGCGCGGGAGCCCGGCGGGCGGGCTCGGCTGTCGGGCCCCTGCGGGCGGGCGCGCCCATTGGGTCTTTGCGGGCGGGCGCGCGCATCGGACCCCTGTGGGTGGGCGCGCGCATTGGACCTCTGCGGGCGGGCGGCCGTGGGCGAGCCGGGCGAGGGCGCGCGCTTCCGCCGGGCGTACGCCGACCGCTTCTCGGCGACGCTCACTCACCCCCTCCCCCGGCGCACCGGGTGCTGCTCACCTCACCGCGCCCCGCCTCCGAGCTCTCACCCCGGCGCGCCCACCTCCCGGCACTCATCTCACTTCGCCCACCTCCCAGTTCGCCTCCACCGCCTTCACCTCCGGCACGTCTCCCTCCACCGCATATCCCTCCAGCGCCTCTCCCTCCACCGCGTCCGCCTCCCGGACTCGCCTCCTCCGTACGCGGGGACGCACCCGCTCAGAATGAGCGCCGCGTCACGAACTCCGCGAGGGCCAGGAGGCCGCCCGCCGCCTCCGGGTCCGGGACCGCGCGGGAGAGTTGGGCCACCGCCTTGGCCATCCGGTCCGCCGCCTGCGCCTGAGCCCAGTCACGGCCGCCCGCGCGGTCGATCGCGTCCGCGGCCTTGCCGACGTCGGCCGGGCCCAACCTCGGGTACAGCTCGGCCAGTTCCTCACCGGCCGCCGTGCCCGAGGTGAGCGCGGCCACCACCGGCAGCGACTTCTTGCCGGCCAGCAGATCCGCGCCGACGGGCTTGCCCGTACGAGCCGGGTCGCCCCAGATCCCGATGACGTCGTCGATCAGCTGGAACGCCAGCCCCGCCTCTCTGCCGAAGGCGTCCATCGCCTCCACCTCGTCGAACCCCGCACCCGCGTACAGCGCACCCAGTGCACAGGCGCATCCGAGCAGCGCGCCCGTCTTCGCCTCCGCCACGCCCAGGCACTCGTCGAGCGTGACCTGGTCGCAGGACCGCTCTTCGAGGGCCGTGTCCACGTGCTGGCCCTCGCAGAGCTCCATCACGCACGAGGCGACCCAGGCGGCCGCGCGTCCCGCAGCGGGATGCTGATCGTCCGCGAGCACCCGCAGGGCCAGCGCCTGCAGGGCGTCACCGGCGAGGATCGCGTCGGCGTCGCCGAACACCGTCCACGCGGTGGGGCGATGTCTGCGCGTGCTGTCACGGTCGATGACGTCGTCGTGCAGAAGCGTGAAGTTGTGGACCAACTCCACTGCCGCGGCCCCCTTCACGGCCGCCGTGGGCGATCCGCCGAGGGCGCGCGCCGCCGCGAGGACGAGCCCCGGCCGGATCGCCTTGCCGCTCTGCCCGGACGCGGGCCGCCCGTCTGCGTACTCCCAGCCGAAGTGGTACGCGACGACCCGCCGCATCGTCCCGGGCAGCGAGTCGACCGCTCTGCGCAGCTCCGGCTCGACGGCCTCCCGGGTGCGGTCGAGCAGCGCCGCCGCTTCCTGACTCCCGGCCCCCAGGTCTGCCTCCGCACCCGCGGCCCGCCCGTCGTGCACGGCCCCGCGGGCCTGAGGGACGGCGCCCCGCATGTCGCCGACGGTGTGGGGTGCCTCGCCCACCGCCAGCAGACGCTCGCTCACTGCCGGCGTCCGATCTCGACGTTCTCCAGGACCCCCAGCGCATCGGGCACCAGGACCGCCGCGGAGTAGTAGGCCGTCACCAGATACGACATGATCGCCTGCTCGTCGATGCCCATGAACCGCACCGAGAGGCCCGGCTCGACCTCGTCCGGGATGCCGGACTGCCGAAGCCCGACGACGCCCGCGTCGTCCTCGCCCGTACGCATGCAGATGATCGAGGTCGTACGGGCCTCGCTGATCGGGATCTTGTTGCACGGGAAGATCGGCACCCCGCGCCAGGAGGGCACCGCCTCGCCCTCCACCTCCACGCTCTCCGGGTACAGGCCGCGCCTGTTGCACTCCCGGCCGAAGGCGGCGATCGCGCGCGGGTGGGCGAGGAACAGCTTCGATCCGCGCCTGCGGCTCAGCAGCTCGTCCATGTCGTCCGGGCTCGGCGCGCCGTCGTGGGGCTGCAGCCGCTCGTCGTACTCGCAGTTGTTGAGGAGGCCGAACTCGCTGTGGTTGACCAGCTCGTGCTCCTGGCGCTCCCGCAACGCCTCCACCGTGAGCCGCAGCTGCTGCTCGGTCTGGTTCATCGGCTGGTTGTAGAGGTCCGCCACGCGCGTGTGGACGCGCAACACGGTCTGGGCGACGCTCAGTTCGTACTCGCGCGGGGCCGGTTCGTAGTCCACGAACGTGCTCGGGATGACCGGCTCGCCGACATGGCCCGCCGAGAGGTCGATCTCCCTCTCGCCGTACTTGTTGGTGCGCTGCTGCGGGATGGCCTGCACGCGCGCGAGGTGGGCGCGCAGCGACTCAGCACGCTCCGCGACCGCCTCGAACTCCCGCCGGGGCAGGACGAGGACGGTGCAGCTCGTCACCGCCCGTGTCGTGTACTCCCAGATCGCCTCCGGGTCGATCACACACGCATCGCCGAAATACGCACCGTCGGCGAGGACGTCGAGCACCGCGTCGTCGCCGTACGGCCCCGTGCCCAGTTTCTCGACGCGGCCGTGGGCCAGCAGATGGACGCCGTCGACCTGGCTGCCGAACGAGGCGAGGGTCTCGCCCGGCGCGAACTCCCGCTGCTCGCACCGGCGGGCCAGCTCGCCGAGCACCTCCTGGTCCTCGTACGCACGCAGCGCGGGCAGCTCGCCCAGCTCGGCGGGGATCACCTGCACCTGGTCCCCGGTCTTGACGAAGGTGACCCGGCCGTCACCGACCGCGTAGCTCAACCGACGGTTCACACGGTACGTACCGCCCTGCACCTGCACCCAGGGCAAGCGCCTGAGGAGCCAGCGCGAGCTGATCTCCTGCATCTGGGGGATCGACTTCGTGGTCGTGGCCAGATTCCGCGCGGCGCCGGTGGCCAGACTCTGTTGAGCCCTGACCTCTTCCGCGCGGATCTCTTCGCCTACCGACATGTTGTGCCCTCTCCATCAGTCGTGGCCCTGCACCGGGCAGGTGTCCGGCTCGATCAACCACCTTTCCATCACGGAGAGTTGCAACGCCATCACACAAACGAGCGGGAATGGATCACCCATCGGCTGGGCACGTGCAGGAAATCCCCCATTCCGCTTGGGCGTTGGGCCGCGCTCGGCCGGACCCGGGCAGGCGCAGGGCAGGCGAGGGGAACTCGAAGATCGCGCCGCCCGTTCAACTCCACGGAACCGAGCCCACGCCGGAACCACCGGCACCACGACAGGAGACGAGCCATGGCAGGCTTCCTGGACCGCGCCAAGGAGCAGGCGCAGCGCGGCATCACACAGGGCAAGCAGAAGCTCGACGAGGCCCAGGCGCAGCGAGCCGGCGGGGACCTCCTGAAGAAGCTGGGCGCCGCCTACTACGCGGAGCGGAACGGCACGGGCGACCCCCGGGCGACGCTGCAGGCCCTGCAGGCAGTGGAGACGCACATCGCGACGCACGGCGACGGCATCCTCCGCAGCTGACCCCTGCCCGACCGACCGCCCCGGCCCGCCCGACGTGCCCGGCCCGTGCAATCGGCGCGACCGGCCTGACCGGCACGACCGGTGTCCGGATCAAGTCGCACGCCACGTCGAAAGTGCTCGAACTACTGGCCCCCGTACCGACGTTCCGGTACAAGCGGGACAACAGGCGGTGCGCATTCGGCCGCCGCCGCGGCCCAAGACGGAGGAGTCATGTCCGACCCCATGTCCGCGGGAACCCTCGTCGACGCGCTCAAGGACGAAGGGCTCACAGTCGTCGAAGTGCGCGAGTGGCGCACCCACAACCGCAACCACAAAGGGCCGTGGGGTCAGGTCCACGGCGTGATGATCCATCACACCGTCACCACCGGCAGCGCCGAGACCGTCCGCCTCTGCTACGACGGCCACGCCTCGCTGCCCGGCCCGCTCTGCCACGGCGTGATCACCAAGGACGGCAGAGTCCACCTGGTGGGCAACGGCCGCGCCAACCACGCCGGCCTCGGCGACGACGAAGTGCTGCGCGCCGTCATCGCCGAACGTCGCCTGCCGCACGACAACGAGGCGAACACCGACGGCAACCGCCACTTCTACGGCTTCGAGTGCGAGAACCGCGGCGACGGCGAGGACCCCTGGCCGAAGGCCCAACTGGAAGCCATCGAGAAGGCAGCCGCAGCGATCTGCCGCCACTACGGCTGGAACGAACGGTCCGTGATCGGACACCTGGAGTGGCAGCCGGGCAAGGTCGACCCGCGTGGCTTCGACATGGACACCATGCGGCAGCGCATCGCCGAACGCCTCAAATAACCCACCACGCGCGCGTGGGAGCCGCCCGCACGCGAAACCACCCACCACGCGCGCGTGCGTGCCCCGCGGCGACAATGGCGAAGTGAACGCTCCCGACCCAACCGACCCAACCGATCAGGCCGATCAGGCCGCCGGGACCGACCCGGCCGACCGAGCCGCCCTGGCCCGACTGCAGCCCCGACTCCCCTCCCCGCTGCAGTGCCTGGACGACGAGCGCTTCACCCGCCACGGCGTCCGCCTGCTCCTCAAGCGCGACGACCTGATCCACCCCGACCTGCCCGGCAACAAGTGGCGAAAGCTCGCCCCCAACCTGCAGGCCACCGCCGGACGCCCCGTCCTGACCTTCGGCGGGGCCTACTCCAACCACCTGCGCGCCACCGCCGCGGCGGGCCGCCTCCTCGGCTTCGCCACCGTCGGCGTCGTCCGGGGCGACGAGCTGGCCCACCGCCCCCTCAACCCGTCCCTCGCCCAGTGCATGGCCGACGGCATGCGGCTGCACTTCATCGACAGATCGATGTATCGCCGCACGAGCGAGCCGCAGGTGCTCGCCGACGTCCTCGCCACGGTCGGCGTCGACCCGCAGCAGGTCCACGTCGTCCCCGAGGGCGGCTCCAACTCCCTTGCCGTACAAGGCTGCACAGCGCTCGGCGCGGAGCTCCGGGACACCGCCGACGTGGCGGCCGTCGCCTGCGGCACCGGCGGCACCCTCGCCGGTCTGGCGGCAGGACTCGCCCCAGGTCAGCGGGCCATCGGCGTCTCCGTGCTGCGGGGCGGCTTCCTCACCGCGGAGGTGGAGCGGCTGCAGCGCGAGACGTTCGGCGCGCGCACCGGCGACTGGCGCCTTGAGGACCGCTTCCACTGCGGCGGATACGCCCGTACGAGCCCCGAACTCGACGCCTTCGCCGAGGACTTCGAGCAGCGCCACGGGCTGCCGCTGGAACGTCACTATGTCGCCAAGTTGCTGTACGCCCTGAAAACCCTCACAGAAGAGGGGGCTTTTCCAGCCGGTACGCGGCTCGCCGCAGTGATCACCGGCCGTCCCTGGGAACCGGCTCAGCCGGCCTCCTCCCGATAGGCGGCCGCCTCTTCGAGATCGAGGCGGCGCAGCAGCGTACGCAGCATCTCGTCGTCGATCCGCCGCTGGTCCCGCAGCTGCACGAAGACGGCGCGCTCGGCGGCGAGGGTCTCGCGGGAGAGCCTGCGGTAGGTGTCGTCCGCGGACTCCCCGGTGATCGGGTTGGCGGCGCCGAGCCGCTCCCACACGGCATTGCGGCGCCGCTCGAGGACCGTGCGCAGCCGGTCGGCGAGCGGCTGCGGAAGGGCGTTGCGCTCGTCCGCGAGCAGCTCCTCCAGGCGCTGCTCGGCCGCCCGTGAGGCCTCGCTCTGCGCCTGCGCCTCGGCGAGCGTCTCGGCCTGCTCGTCCCGCCCCGGCACCTTCAGGACGCGGATGAGGCCCGGCAGGGTGAGGCCCTGCACCACGAGCGTCCCGATGACCGTGGTGAACGTCAGGAACAGCACCAGGTTCCGGCCCGGAAACGGCTCCCCGTCGTCCAGCGTCAGCGGAACGGAGAACGCGATCGCGAGGGACACCACCCCGCGCATCCCGGCCCAGCCCACGATGAGCGGCCCGGTCCAGTCCTGGTCGCCCTCCCGTTCCCTGATCCGCGACGACAGCACGCGCGGCAGATAGGTGGCCGGATAGACCCACACGAACCGCGCCGCGATCACCACGAGGAACAGCGCCACCGCGTACCAGAGCGCCTGCAGACCCTCGTACTCGCCGAGATCCCTGAGGACGACGGGGAGTTGAAGCCCGATGAGGGCGAAGACGGTGGACTCCAGGATGAACGCCACCATCTTCCAGACCGCCGCCTCCTGCAGCCTGGTCGCGAAGTCCACCTGCCAGGACTGGTGCCCCAGATAGAGCGCGACGACCACGACGGCGAGCACCCCGGACGCGTGCACCTCCTCGGCGGCCGCGTAGGCGACGAACGGGATGAGCAGCGACAGCGTGTTCTGCAGCAGCGCCTCTTTGAGGTGCGTGCGCAGCCAGTGCAGCGGGACCATCAGGACCAGGCCGACGCCCACACCGCCGAGCGCCGCGACGGCGAACTCCCCGACCCCGCCCGCCCAGCTGGCGCCCTCGCCGACCGCGGCGGCGAGGGCCACCTTGTAGGCGGTGATCGCGGTGGCGTCGTTCACCAGGGACTCGCCCTGCAGGATCGTGGTGATCCGCGAGGGCAGGCCGACGCGGCGCGCGATGGCCGTCGCGGCGACCGCGTCCGGCGGCGCGATCACCGCACCGAGCAGGAACGCGGCGGTCAACGGCAGGTCGGGCACGAGCAGATGCACCACGTAGCCGACCACCAGCGTCGCGAACAGCACGTAACCGACCGACAGCAGCGCCACAGGACGCCAGTTGGCCCGCAGATCGAGGTACGAGCTCTCCACGCCCGCGGTGTAGAGCAGCGGCGGCAGCAGCAGCGGCAGCACGATCTGCGGGTCGAGTTCGTACTGCGGCACCCCCGGCACGTACGACACCGCGAGGCCGGCGGCGACGAGCAGCAGGGGCGCGGCGACCGGCGTGCGCCGGGCCGCCCCGGCCACCGCGGCACTGCCGGCGACCAACAACAGCAACGGCAAGACATGCATGACTCGGGCTCGTCCCCTTCGGCAGGTCCACTGTCAGAGGTGCGTCGTAACCTGGCCATCATGAACGAGTGCCCGCACGTCCCCCTGCTGCCGCACCCCGAGCCCGCGCCCCTCACCGACACCTGCCCCGAGTGCGAGGCCATCGGCAGTCACCCCGTGCAACTGCGCCTCTGCCTGACGTGCGGGCACGTGGGCTGCTGCGACTCTTCCCCGTTCCAGCACGCCTCGGCCCACTTCAAGGAGACCGGCCACCCGGTGATGCGCACGCTCGAAGAGGGCCAGAACTGGCGCTGGTGCTTCGAGGACGCCCTGATCGTCTGACGGCGACGGACAGTGACGAGCAGCGAGACGACTTCGGACGGTTCGACCGCCCGCCACCTGGGTACGTCAACCCGGCGCGCGCTCTTTCCAATTGGGACCGCGAAACCCCTAGCCACTGTCCGTACCCGTAGGCTTACTATGAGTAAACAGACGGGTCCGGGATCCGCCGGGACAGGGAGCGTGGGAGCGCGATAGCGTCACCTGCTGAACACACAGCGCATCAGCCGTGCGACGCTGTGCCGGACCGCCGCCGAGCGGCGGGCCGAACCCCGAACGTGCTTGTACCACCTTGGAGGTGAGGGTGTCCCAGATCGCAGGCGAGCCCGGGACTCAGGACTTCGTGGAAGTCCGGCTGCCGGCTGCGGGTGCCTACCTGTCGGTGCTGCGGACGGCCACGGCCGGCCTCGCGGCACGCCTTGACTTCACCCTGGACGAGATCGAGGACCTGCGCATCGCGGTCGACGAGGCCTGCGCGATCCTGCTCCAGCAGGCCGTGCCGGGCTCCGTGCTCAGCTGCGTCTTCCGACTCGTCGACGACTCACTCGAGGTCACGGTCTCGGCGCCCACGACCGACGGCCGCGCGCCCGAGCGCGACACCTTCGCTTGGACTGTCCTGTCGGCCCTCGCGGGCAAGGTCGACTCCACTGTCGCCGACGACAAGACGGTCTCGATCAGCCTGTACAAACAGCGCGGCGCGGGACCCGGGCCGGCGTGAGGAACGGGGACGGGCCGGTGCGTGACGAAGAGCGCAGCACAAGGAGTCTGCCCGCCGAGAACACCGACGGCAGCGACGGAGTGCCCAGGGCGCGGCGCGCCCCGGACATCCCCGAGCGACAGGCCAGGCCGCACCCGGAAGAGCCGGGCACGACGGAGTGGGCACAGGCCGATGACAGGAGCGAGCGCCAGGTCGGCGGCGGGCGACGGGCGGGACACATGACAGAGCACGGGCACCACCACGATCCGCAGGACCGCAGCGGCGCGCGGGCGATGTTCATCGAGCTGCGCAAGCTGCCCGACACCAGCCCGGAGTACGCGGAGCTGCGCAACCAGCTGGTCCGCATGCACCTGCCCCTGGTCGAGCACCTGGCCCGCCGCTTCCGCAACCGCGGCGAGCCGCTCGACGACCTGACGCAGGTCGCGACGATCGGCCTGATCAAGTCGGTGGACCGCTTCGACCCGGAGCGCGGCGTCGAGTTCTCCACGTACGCGACGCCCACCGTCGTCGGCGAGATCAAGCGGCACTTCCGCGACAAGGGCTGGGCGGTGCGCGTGCCGCGCCGGCTGCAGGAGCTGCGCCTGTCCCTCACCACCGCGACCGCGGAGCTCTCCCAACAGCACGGCCGCTCCCCCACGGTGCACGAGCTGGCGGAGCGGCTGAGCATCTCCGAGGAGGAGGTCCTGGAGGGCCTGGAGTCGGCCAACGCCTACTCCACGCTGTCCCTGGACGTCCCGGACACGGACGACGAGTCACCGGCGGTGGCGGACACGCTCGGCGCGGAGGACGAGGCGCTGGAGGGCGTCGAGTACCGCGAGTCCCTGAAGCCGCTTCTGGAGGATCTACCGCCGCGCGAGAAGCGCATCCTGCTGCTGCGGTTCTTCGGGAACATGACGCAGTCGCAGATCGCGCAGGAGGTCGGCATCTCGCAGATGCACGTCTCCCGCCTCCTGGCCCGCACGCTCGCGCAGCTGCGCGAGCGCCTGCTCGTCGAGGAGTAGACCGGCCGACAACAGCGCGGGCCCGCCCCGGACCCGCGCATTCCCCCTACGAGACCGCTCGCGGCGAGCGCCTAGGCGGCGTCGCGTCGGCCGATGCCCAGCGCCTGCGTCGTCTCCGGATTCACGAGCAGCACCAGCGAGGTCACCGCCACCACGGCCAGAGCGATGCCGCCGGGGATCGCGACGCTGTTCGTCTGCAGCAGCTGCCAGGCCACCGGCAGCGCCATGATCTGCGTGATGATCGCCGGGCCCCGGCTCCAGCTGCGCAGCTTGAACAGACCGCGCGCGGCGATCAGCGGCAGCAGCGCGAGCGCGATCATCGTCAGGCCGCCGGTCACCGCGGTCTCCTTGCTCCCCGCGCCGCCGGTCAGCCCCTGCACCGCGAGATAGCCGCCCGCGGCGACGAGCACCAGGCCTTCGAGCGCGGCGAGCGCAGCGGCGGCGGTCAGCCGCGGCGGGCGCGGACCTTCGGGCTTCGGGTTCTGCTCAGCACTGCTCACCCTTGCAGGGTAGCCCCGCCCCGCAGTCGCCCCCGGGGCCAGGTCAGAGCAGCGCGCGGACCTCGGTCTGGGTCGTACGGAGAGCGATGGGTACGCTGCTTCGCATGCGTGCACTTCTCGTGGTCAACCCGGCAGCAACCACCACCAGTGCCCGTACCAGGGACGTTCTGATCCATGCGCTCGCCAGTGAGATGAAGCTCGAGGCGGTGACCACGGAGTACCGGGGTCACGCCCGCGACCTGGCCCGGCAGGCGGCGGAGAGCAAGGACGTAGAGATGGTCGTCGCCCTCGGCGGCGACGGCACGGTCAACGAGGTCGTGAACGGCCTGCTGCACAACGGCCCGCGCCTCGAGTCGCTGCCCGGCCTCGCCGTCGTCCCCGGCGGCTCCACCAACGTCTTCGCCCGCGCCCTCGGCCTGCCCAACGACCCGGTCGAGGCCACCGGCGCACTGCTCGACGCCCTGCGCACCGGCAGCGAGCGGACGGTCGGGCTCGGCCTGGCCGCCGGCACCCCGGGCACCGAGGACGAGGGCGTGCCCGAGCGCTGGTTCACGTTCTGCGCCGGCCTCGGCTTCGACGCCAGCGTGATCGGCCGGGTGGAGAAGGAACGCGAGCGCGGCAAGCGTTCGACGCATGCGCTCTACGTACGACAGATGGTGCGGCAGTTCCTCGACGAGCAGAACCGCAGGAACGGCACGATCACTCTGGAGCAGCCCGGCGAGGACCAGATCAACGATCTTGTGCTCGCCATAGTCTGCAATACCTCGCCGTGGACCTACCTGGGCAATCGCCCGGTGTACGCGTCCCCACAAGCCTCCTTCGACGCCGGCCTCGACGTGCTCGGCCTGAGCAAACTGTCGACCCCCGCGATGGCCCGTTACGCGACCCAGCTGCTGACTTCAAGCCCGGAGCGCGGCCCGCACGGAAAGCACGCCGCGACGCTGCACGATCTGACGGACTTCACCTTGCAATCCAAGGCCCCGCTCCCCTTCCAGATGGACGGAGACCACCTGGGACTGCGCACGAGCGTGACGTTCACAGGCGTACGCCGTGCACTGCGTGTGATTGTGTGAGCGGAAGACGCTAAAGTCCTTGCACTCGAACGTTTAGACCAGGATCCACCCCATGGAATGACGGCTGTGACCTAGCCGACACCGAGGAATCAAAAAAAACTTTCCAGAAGGGGTTGTATCCGCAGCCGAGGTTTGCGAATCTCTTCTTGGCGCTCAGGACGGCCCGCAACACCGGCCCCACAGAGAGCCCGAACCCCCTCTCTCACACAGGACCTGCACCGGTTTCATCTGGTGGTTGGCCCTTCCCGTGCGAGGGGATTCGTGAAAGCGTTCACATTCACAAGCAACTTGCACGTAATACCAAGGAGAGGTAGCAGCCATGGACTGGCGTCACAACGCCGTTTGCCGCGAGGAAGACCCCGAGCTCTTCTTCCCCATCGGCAACACCGGTCCTGCGCTGCTGCAGATCGAGGAAGCCAAGGCCGTCTGCCGCCGCTGCCCCGTCGTGGAGCAGTGCCTGCAGTGGGCGCTCGAGTCCGGCCAGGACTCCGGCGTCTGGGGTGGCCTCAGCGAGGACGAGCGTCGCGCGATGAAGCGCCGCGCCGCCCGCAACCGGGCCCGCCAGGCCAGCGCCTGACACCCACGCCCCTAACGAGCCTGAGCCCGGCGGCGCGTACGGCGAGTACGCATCTCCCGCCCCCGAGCCGCAGCGCGCAGTACCCCCCGATGCGCTCAGCAACGTGAGCAGTAAGCCCCGGACCCACCAGAGTCCGGGGCTTACTGCTGTTCGGGCTTCGTACAACCGCTTGTTCGTGCAACCGCCTTACGGGAACGCCGAGTTGAGGCCGCCCCGCCCGGGGGTCGCGCTCGTGATCTGTGTTACTTCTCGCCGTGCACCGGGATGTCGAGGATCACCTGGGTGCCCTTCTCGGGGGCCGGGACCATGTCGAACGTGCCGCCCAACTCGCCCTCCACCAGCGTCCGTACGATCTGCAGGCCGAGGTTGCCGGCGCGGGTCGGGTCGAAGTCGGCGGGCAGGCCCACGCCGTCGTCCTGGACGGTGATCAGCAGGCGGGCGTCCTTGCGGGTGCCGCCGCGGACGGCGGAGACCTCGACCGTGCCGTGATCACCCTCACGGAAGCCGTGCTCCAGGGCGTTCTGCAGGACTTCGGTGAGGACCATCGAGAGGGGCGTGGCGACCTCGGCGTCGAGGATGCCGAAGCGTCCGCTGCGGCGGCCGGTCACCTTGCCCGGGGAGATCTCAGCCACCATCGCCAGGACGCGGTCGGCGATCTCGTCGAACTCCACGCGCTCGTCGAGGTTCTGCGACAGCGTCTCGTGCACGATCGCGATCGAGCCCACGCGGCGCACGGCCTCTTCGAGGGCTTCGCGGCCGCGGTCGGAGTCGATGCGGCGGGCCTGCAGGCGCAGCAGGGCCGCGACGGTCTGCAGGTTGTTCTTCACCCGGTGGTGGATCTCCCGGATGGTGGCGTCCTTGGTGATCAACTCGCGCTCGCGGCGGCGGAGTTCCGTGACGTCGCGCAGCAGTACGAGGGAGCCGATGCGGGTGCCCTTGGGTTTGAGCGGGATGGCGCGGAGCTGGATCACGCCGTCCTCCCCCTCCACCTCCGTCTCGCGCGGGGCCCAGCCGCTGGCCAGCTTGACCAGGGCTTCGTCCACGGGGCCGCGGGACGGCGCGAGTTCGGCGGTGGCCCGGCCGAGGTGGAGGCCGACGAGGTCGGCGGCGAGGCCCAGGCGGTGATACGCGGAGAGGGCGTTGGGCGAGGCGTACTGCACGATGCCTTCGGCGTCCAGGCGGAGCAGGCCGTCGCCCACGCGCGGGGACGCGTCCATGTCGACCTGCTGGCCGGGGAAGGGGAAGGAGCCGGCGGCGATCATCTGGGCGAGGTCGGAGGCGCTCTGCAGGTAGGTGAGCTCCAGGCGGCTGGGCGTGCGCACGGTGAGGAGGTTGGTGTTGCGGGCGATGACGCCGAGGACGCGGCCCTCGCGGCGCACCGGGATCGACTCGACGCGGACCGGGACCTCCTCGCGCCACTCCGGGTCGCCCTCGCGGACGATCCGGCCCTCGTCGAGCGCGGCGTCGAGGAGGGGGCGGCGGCCGCGCGGGACGAGGTGTCCGACCATGTCGTCCTGGTACGACGTCGGGCCGGTGTTGGGGCGCATCTGGGCGACCGAGACATACCGCGTGCCGTCGCGCGTGGGGACCCACAGGACCAGGTCGGCGAAGGAGAGGTCGGAGAGCAGCTGCCACTCCGAGACCAGCAGATGCAGCCACTCGAGGTCGGTGTCGCCGAGGGCTGTGTGCTGGCGTACGAGTTCGTTCATGGAGGGCACGTGTGCGAGCGTACCTTTCGGCACGGACAGTGCGGGTCTCGGTGCTTTCGGCCCTGGGGGGGGGCGGCCCTTGGAGACGGCCCTGAGAACACCCGCGGGCCGCGGCGCCCGAGAGGGACCCTCAACCCTCACCGGCACCGCAGCCCGGAGCTGATCCGGTCGTCGGGTGTGCGGTCCCGTGCGACCGGGAGGCGCCGACGCGGTCAGGGCAGAGAGCGTCGGGCGCCTCAATCCGCTCTCCTGTGCGGGAAGAGCGGAAGCTTTTGAAGCTTTACCTGTTACCCGTGCATTGTGGACTAGACCATTATCCGATGTCCATGCGTAGGCAGAGGTTTGTTCTGGTCTATTTCTCCGAGGTGGCCACCGTTGTTGTCAACTGGTGCGCGATCACTTCGGGTTCGAGTTCGACTTCGAGTCGGGTCGACGGTGGTCAACCGTCTCATGGAGCAGGGGGCCATGCGGCCATCGCGAGTTCGGCCACGCTTTCCAGCTCCTCCTGGCTCGCACCGTCCTTGGCCTGCTGGGACATTCCCTGGAAGACCGCGGCCGTGTAGCGCGCGAGGGCGGCGGCGTCGCAGCCCTCGGGGAGTCTGCCAGACGCCATGTCCGCGCGGATACGGGACTCGAATGCGGCGATGTTGGCATTGCGCCGCTCCCGCAGAGTCTGCTCGACCTCCGGTGTCGTGCAGTTGGTGGCCGCGTGAATGACCAGGCAGCCGTGCGGCCGGCCCGGGGCGGCGAACTCGCCGGCGGCCTCGCGCAGCATCCGGCCGAGGGCGGCGCGGGCGGTCGGCTCCTCCTCCAGGGCTCGGTCGCCGAAGGAGCCGTACGTCTTCACGTACTCCGTGAGGACCTCTTCGAAGAGCGTGCGCTTGTCGCCGAAGGCGGCGTAGAGACTCGGGGGGCCGATGCCCATGGCCCGGGTGAGGTCGGAGACGGACGTGGCTTCGTAACCGCGCTCCCAGAACGTCCAGATCGCCTGGCGCAGGGCCTCCTCGCGGTCGAAGGAGCGGGGGCGGCCGCGCTGCTTCGGGGCGACCGCCGCCGGTTTCGACGGCCGGGTCGCGCCTCGCTCCGCTGCCGGGCTCGCGGGGTTCGTGGGGTTCGCCACCATGGGGGGAATTGTATAGCGGGCATTAGAAAAGGGAGCCGCGGGTGCGCGGATTCGCTGCGGCGGGCGGCCGGGGCCGCCCGAGTAGCCGGTGCGGCGCACGGGGTGTGGAGTGGTGGGGAGAGTGCGCTGATTCCTGGAGCGGGGCCGCACGGCTCTGTTAGATTGGTCTAAACCACTGCGACCCAAGCGTGTGCACCATCCACTACCTCAGATCGGCAGGCCCAGCGTGGAAGTTGTCATCGTCAAGGACGCCGAGGCGGGCGGGGATCTCATCGCGGGGGCCATCGCGGACCTGCTCGTCCGCAAGCCCGACGCGCTGCTCGGCGTGGCCACCGGCTCGACCCCGCTGCCCATCTACGACGCCCTGATCGCCAAGGCGCGGGCCGGCTCCGTGGACGCCTCGCGGGCACGGATCTGCCAGCTCGACGAGTACGTGGGACTGCCCGCGGGGCACCCGGAGTCGTACCGCGCGACGGTCCTTCGCCAGGTGGTCGAGCCGCTGGGGCTGCCCGCCGAGCAGTTCATGGGTCCGGACGGCAGCGCGGCGGACGTGCAGGCGGCGTGCGTGGCGTACGACCGGGCGCTGGCCGAGGCCGGTGGGGTGGACCTGCAGATCCTCGGGATCGGGACCGACGGGCACATCGGGTTCAACGAGCCGTGCTCGTCGCTCGCCTCGCGTACGCGGATCAAGACGCTGACCGAGCAGACGCGGATCGACAACGCGCGGTTCTTCGACGACGACATCGAGCAGGTGCCGCACCACGTGATCACGCAGGGCATCGGGACGATCCTGGATGCGCGGCATCTGGTGCTGCTTGCGACGGGTGAGGGGAAGGCGGAGGCGGTGGCTCAGACCGTGGAGGGGCCGGTGGCTTCGCTGGTGCCGGCTTCGGCGTTGCAGTTGCATCCGCATGCGACGGTTGTGGTGGATGAGGGGGCTGCTTCGAAGTTGAAGCTTGCGGATTATTTTCGGCATGCGTTCGACAACAAGCCGTCCTGGCAAGGGATTTGAGGGGGTCCCCCTCTCCTCTCCCTTCCCCTTCCTGTGCTTTTGGCGCCGGGTCCGTTCGGGCCCGGCGCCTTTTTCTTCCCCTCCCCGCCCCTTCCCGAAAGTCCTGCGGACAGCTCCGGGGGCTCCGCCCCCGGGCCCCCTGCCCGGGGCTGCCGCCCCTGGACCCCGCTTCGGGGGCTGGCCCCCGGGCCCCGTTTCGGGGGCTGGCCCCCCGGACCCCGTTTCGGGCGCTGGCCCCCCGGACCCCCGCTCCTCAAACGTCGGAGGGGCTGAATTTGCCCCCGCCCCTGACATCCCGCAGAGGCTGAATTTTACGGCTGCGGCGGGATTCAGCCCCGGCAGGGGCTGGTCTTTTAGGGGCGCGGGGAACTGCGCGAGCGGCCACGACGGCGCGGCAGCCGAAAGACGGGCGGGGCGAGTGGATGTCAGCCCGTCAGAGCCTCTGCTGCCGCTGTTGCGCAGACTCTTGCTGCTCCGTGGGTGGCGATGTGGATCGCGCCTTGGGGTGGGGACTGGGGGACGCCCATTTCGATCACGATCGTGTCGGGGCGGGCAGCGAGGAGGGCGGTCACGGTGGCCGACATCCACGCGTGGCGGTGGGCGTCGCGGACGACGGCGACGATGCGGCGGTCGCCGGCGGCCGTCAGGATCTCGGCAGGGGCCGAGTCCGTCGTGTAGCTGCCGGTCTCCGTGCCCGGGAGCAGGCGGGTGAGTTCGGCGGCGACGCCCCAGGGGGTCTCGTCGCCGACCGCGATGTTGGCCATGGGCGTCAGCGCGGCCACGTACGGGGGTGAAGTGAGCCTTTCCCGTTCCCCGTTGACGGTGACGGCGAGGGCTCGGCGGGCAGCCGCCTGGCCGATGTCGTGGCCCAGGCCGTTCTCCACGCGTACGGCCGAGGCGGACCACTCCCCCAGGGCGCGGACCCGGGCGGCGGCGTCCGCGAGGCGGTCCTCGGGGAGTTCGCCGGAGCGGACGGCCGTGACGAGGGCGTCGCGCAGGCGCAGGACGGTCTCCTCGTCGGCGAGGCCGCCGCCCACGCAGATCGCGTCGGCGCCCGCGGCGACGGCGAGGACGCTGCCGCGTTCGATGCCGTACGAGGAGGAGATGGCGCGCATTTCCATGCCGTCCGTGACGATCAGGCCGTCGAAGTTCAGCTCCTCGCGGAGCAGGCCCGTGAGGATGCGACGGGAGAGCGTCGCCGGGTGGTCCGGGTCGAGGGCCGGGAGCAGGATGTGGGCGCTCATCACGGCCTTGGTGCCGGCGGCGATCGCGGCGCGGAAGGGGGGCAACTCCCGTTCCCGCAACACCTCTACGGACGCGTCGATACGGGGCATCGAGTGGTGCGAGTCGACGGCCGTGTCGCCGTGGCCGGGGAAGTGCTTGGTGCAGGCAGCGACGCCGGTGGACTGCAGGCCCTCGACGTACGCGGCGGTGTGCCGGGAGACGAGCTCGGGGTCGGCGCCGAAGGACCGTACGCCGATGACCGGGTTGTCGGGGTTGGAGTTGACGTCCGCGGACGGCGCCCAGTTGAGGTTGACGCCGCAGGCGGCGAGGCGGCGGGCGAGCTCGGCGGCGACCGCGCGGGTCAGGTCCGGGTCGTCCACCGCGCCGAGAGCGTGGTTGCCGGGGAAGGAGGAGCCGGAGCGGACCTCCAGGCGGGTGACGTCGCCGCCCTCCTCGTCGATGGCGACCAGGACGTCGTCCCGCTCGGCCCGCAACTGGGCGGTGAGCGCGGCGAGTTGCTCGGGCAAGGCGATGTTGCGGCCGAACAGGCCGACGGAGTGCAGGCCCTCGCCGATACGGCGGAGCAGCCAGTCGGGCGCGCTGGTGCCGACGAAGCCGGGCTGCAGGACGGTCAGGGCGTCCCGGGTGAGCGTGTCGGTGGCGCGGGCGATGGTCGTCATACGGCGTTATCCCTTCACGGCGCCTGCGGTGAGGCCGCTGACGGCCTTGCGCTGCAGGAAGAGGAAGAGGAGCAGGATCGGTACGGCGAAGAGCGAGGAGGCGGCCATGGTGGCGCCCCAGTCGTCGCCGAAGACGGTCTGGAACTTGGAGATCCACAGCGGCAGGGTCTGGGCCTCGGCCTGCTTGTTGAGGATCAGCACCATCGGGAACTCGTTCCAGGCGGTGATGAAGCCGAAGAGCGAGGTGGACATCAGGCCGGGCGCGAGCAGCGGCAGGATCACCTTGACGAAGGCCTGGGGGCGGCTGCAGCCGTCGACCATGGCCGACTCCTCCAGGTCCTTCGGTATCGCCCCGACGAATCCGCGCAGGGTGAGCAGCGTGAAGGGCAGCACCATCATCATGTAGAAGACGGTGAGCGGGATCAGGCTGTTGAGCATGTCGGCGTCGCGGACGATCAGGTAGATCGCGATGACCATGACCTCCCAGGGCGCCATCTGCGCGAGCATGAACGCGACGATGAAGCCGCGCCGCCCCCTGAACCGCATCCGGGCCAGCGCGAACGCCGCGAGCAACCCGATGACCAGGGAGAACAGCACCGCGAGCACGGTCACGGTCACCGAATTCCGTACCAGCGTCCAGAAGTTGTCGGCGGTGACGGCGGTGCGGAAGTGCTCGAAGGTGAAGTCGACGGGGAACCAGACGGGGTCCTCGGCGACGATGTCGCCGGTCGGTTTGAAGGCCGTGGCGAACATCCAGTAGACGGGGAAGACGAAACCGGCGAAGAGGACGACGGCCAGGGCGTTCGGCCACACGCGGCGGAGCGCCGATGCCTTCGACGCAGCAGATCGGGGGCGGCTCACAGCTCGTCCTCCTCTTGCTTGAGCACGATGCGAAGGTAGTACGCAGTCAGGGCGAGCAGGATGACGATGGTGAGCAGCGCGATCGCGGAGCCCATGCCGAAGTGCTGGTTGCCGAAGCCCTCGATGTACGCGTAGACGGGCAGGATCTCGGTGAGCCGGTCGGGGCCGCCCTCGTTGATCGCGAAGACCTGGGTGAAGGCCTTGAAGACCCAGATGACCTCCAGGAACGTGGTCGCGTAGAGGAAGGGCCTGAGGAACGGCACGGTGACCGAGGTGAAGCTCTGCCAGGCGCCGGCGCCGTCGAGTGCGGCGGCCTCGTAGAGCTCCTTGGGGATGGTGGTCGTGGCGGCGTACAGGTTGATCGCGACGAACGGGATGGACTGCCAGACGATCAGCAGGGTGACCACGGCGAAGGTGGAGAACTGGGTGGCGAGCCAGTTGTGGTCGGCCATGGAGTGGAAGCCGAGCCGGTCGAGCACCCAGTTGACGACGCCGTAGCGCTGGGCGAAGAGCCACTTATAGACGGTGACGGCGGCGATCGGCGGCATCGCCCAGGCGAGCACGAGCCCGATGAGCAGGGTGAGCCGCATCCGCTTGCCGAGCCGGGCGAGGAGCAGGCCGACGAGGGTGCCGAGGACCATGATCAGTACGACGTTGGCGCCGGTGAACAGGATGGATCTGCCGGTGACCCGCCAGAAGTCCGAACTGCCGAGCACCTCGGTGTAGTTGGCGACGCCGTTCCACTCGGTGAGGTGCAGGATCAGCTGCCTCATGTTGAGGTTCTGGAACGACAGGAGCGCGTTCTTGACCAGGGGCCAGCCGAGCAGCAGCAGGGTCGCCGCGAGGGCGGGAAGCAGCAGCAGGTAGGGCGCTAGTGCGGTGGTGCGGGCGCGGGGCGCGGTCATGCTCGCCATCTCTTCCGTACGAAAGCGTGTCGGTGCGTGCCGGGGGCTAGGTCGTGTCACGGACACGGCCTGGGCGGGGAGGCCGGTTTCGCCCCCGGCGCGCGGGTCACTGCTTCTGTGCCAGGCGCTTGTTGAACTCGCCCTCGACCTGCCGGGCGGCGGCCGCGTGCGACTTACCGTTCAGGACCGCGGTCATGTACGTCTTGATGGGGTTCGGCGGGTTCTCCACCGCGGCCCACTCGGGGATCAGCGGGGTGGTGCCGCCTGCGGCGACGGCGGGCGCCGCGGCCTCGCCGGCGGGCTGGCCCTTCAGGTTCTCCTGCAGCGACTCCTTGTTGGGGATGACGCCGAGCTCCTTGGAGAGCTGTCCCTCGAACTTGTCGGAGAGCGCGATCTTCAGGAATTCCCGGGCCAGTTCCTGCTTCTCGCTGCCCGCCGCGATCGCAAGGTTGGAGCCGCCGAGGAAGACGCCCTCGGGCTTGTCGGCGCTCTCGCCGGGGATCGTGAAGTAGCCGATGTCCTTCTCGATCTTCGGGTTGGCCTTGATGGCGACGCCGGACTCCCAGCCCATGCCGATGAAGGCGCCGACCTTGCCCTTGGCGAAGACCTCGGCCTGCTGCGGGGTGGCCTCGTCCTTGTCCTTGGGGGCGGTGGAGTACGAGGCGTACTTCTGGTAGATCTCCATGGCCTCGCCGACCTTGGGGTCCGCGAGGTTGGAGACCCACTTGCCGCCCTTCTTCTTCACCAGGTCGGCGCCGGTGCCGATGGTGAGGCCGTCGAAGAAGTACCAGTTCTGGCCGGGCATGTAGACGGGCTCGGCCTTGCCCTCGGCCTTGATCTTGTCGAAGGCGGCGAAGAGTTCGGCGCGGGTCTTGGGGATCTCGGTGACGCCGGCTTCCTTGAAGACCTTCTTGTTGTAGACGACGACGCGGTTGGCGGCGAACCAGGGCGCCGCGTACTGCTTTCCGTCGTAGACGGAGGGCGCGTTGAGCGTCTCGGTCCAGTCGGCGCCGATGGACTTCTTCAGGTCGTCCAGTTCGGCGAGGCCGCCGGTCTGCGCGTACGCCGGGGTCTGGGTGTTGCCGATCTCGAAGACGTCCGGCGGGTTCTCCTCGGAGAGCGCGGTGGTCAGCTTCTGCTGGATGCCGTTCCACTGCTGGATCTCGAACTTGAGCTCGGCGCCCGTCTTCTTCTCGAAGGCGGCCTCGACGTCCTTGGTCCAGCCGTCGGGCGTGGAGCCGTCCATGGCCCACACGGTCAGGGTCTCCCCCTGGAAACCGTCCGCCCCCGAGCCCTTGCCGTCGTCCGAGCCACAGGCGGCGACGGACACCAACAGGCCCGCTGCACCGATCGCGGCTATGAGCTTGCGCTTCACGTACCCCTCCTCAAGATGCCACCAACCCCCCACCCACCAAGGCGACATGGCAGTGCACTGTTCGTGGGACCGGGACCTGGTCTTTAATGGTGTAGACCAGTACGGGGAGCTTGGCCTAGACCTTTAGGGGTGTCAAGGGTGTATAAGAGGGGTCCCACATCCCGTTACCTGACCGACACCTGAGGGAGAGCGACCGGTCCCGGCCGGGGCGTGCCACCATGTGAGCCGCGAAAGACGGAGGAGCCGGTGACGGCAGCAGCACAGGAGCCGCAGCAGGGCGCCGCGCGGAAGGCGTCCGCGCAGGGCCGCGGCCGGGAGACGGGTGGGCGAGCGATGGCGACCGAGGCGGGCAGCACGCCGAGCGCGACGGGAACGGAGGCGGCCGAGCCGCAGGGACCGACCCGCACCGCGCGCGTGCCCAAGTACTACCGCCTCAAGAAGCATCTGCTCGACATGACGGAGACGCTGCCGCCCGGCACGCCCGTGCCGCCCGAGCGCACGCTCGCCGCGGAGTTCGACACCTCGCGGACCACCGTGCGCCAGGCGCTGCAGGAGCTCGTCGTCGAGGGCCGCCTGGAGCGGATCCAGGGCAAGGGCACCTTCGTCGCCAAGCCGAAGGTCTCCCAGACGCTCCAACTCACCTCGTACACCGAGGACATGAGGGCGCAGGGCCTCGAACCCGCCTCGCAGCTCCTGGACATCGGGTACGTCACGGCCGACGACCGGCTCGCCGAGCTGCTCGACATCGCCGCCGGCGGCCGGGTCCTTCGCATCCAGCGGCTGCGCCTCGCCAACGGCGAGCCGATGGCCATCGAGACCACGCACCTGTCCGCGAAGCGCTTCCCCGCGCTGCGCCGCTCCCTCGCCAAGTACAGCTCGCTCTACACCGCACTCGACGAGGTCTACGACGTCCACCTGGCCGAGGCCGAGGAGACCATCGAGACCTCGCTCGCCACCCCGACCGAGGCGGCGCTGCTCGGCACGGACGTCGGCCTGCCGATGCTGATGCTGTCGCGGCACTCCCTGGACGCGTCCGGTAAGCCGGTGGAGTGGGTGCGCTCGGTGTACCGGGGCGACCGCTACAAGTTCGTGGCCCGGCTCCAACGCCCCTGACACACCTGCGCGTTGGGCCTTTCCGTACCCCTCCTGCCCACCGGTCGGCCAGATTTGTGGCCGTACCGATATGCGGACAGGGGGTGACTCATGGCGAGACGGTCACCTAGATTTCCTGCGCATTGACACGTAGTAACAGGGTGATCTAGGGGACGGAGCCCACCATGCCGGAGTCGGCGCCCGCCGAGGCGCGGAGCACGCGAAGAATCACACCCAAGTCGGCCGTCGTCTGGACGCTGGTCGCACTCGTCGGCGCCGCGGGCTGGACCATGCTCGCCCTGGCGCGCGACGAGGAGATCTCCGCGGCCTGGATGCTCGCCGCCGCGCTCGGCTCGTACGCCATCGCGTACCGCTTCTACGCGAAGTTCATCGCCAACCGGGTCCTGAAGGTCGACAAGACCCGGGCCACCCCGGCCGAACGCCTCAACAACGGCGTGGACTTCCACCCGACCGACCGGCGCGTGCTGTTCGGGCACCACTTCGCCGCGATCGCCGGCGCCGGTCCGCTCGTCGGGCCCGTGCTCGCCGCGCAGATGGGCTACCTGCCGGGCACGATCTGGATCGTCGCGGGCGTGATCTTCGCCGGCGCCGTCCAGGACATGGTCACCCTGTTCTTCTCCACCCGCCGCAACGGCCGTTCGCTCGGCCAGATGGCGCGGGACGAGATCGGGCCGTTCGGCGGCGCCGCGGCCCTGGTCGCGGTCTTCGTCATCATGATCATTCTGCTCGCGGTGCTCGCCCTGGTGATCGTGAACGCCCTCGCGCACTCGCCGTGGGGTGTCTTCTCCATCGCGATGACCATCCCGATCGCCCTGTTCATGGGCTTCTACCTGCGCATCCTGCGGCCCGGCCGGGTCACCGAGGTCTCCGTCATCGGTGTCGCGCTGCTGCTGCTCGCCATCGTCTCCGGCAGCTGGGTCGCGGACTCCTCGCTCGCCGAGACGTTCACCCTGGAGCCGGGCACCCTGGTCATCTGGATGGTCGTCTACGGCTTCCTGGCCTCGGTCCTCCCGGTGTGGATGCTGCTCGCGCCGCGCGACTACCTGTCGACGTTCATGAAGGTCGGCACCATCGTGCTGCTCGCCCTCGGCGTCGTCATCGCGCTGCCCAGCCTGAAGATGCCCGCCGTCACCGAGTTCGCGACCAGCGGCACCGGGCCGGTCTTCGCCGGCTCGCTCTTCCCGTTCGTCTTCATCACCATCGCCTGCGGCGCGCTCTCCGGCTTCCACGCCCTGGTCTCCTCCGGCACGACGCCGAAGATGATCCAGAAGGAGACGCAGGTCCGCCTCGTCGGCTACGGCTCCATGCTCACCGAGTCGTTCGTGGCGATCATGGCGGTCATCGCGGCGTGCATCATCGAGCCGGGCCTGTACTTCGCGGTCAACTCGCCCGCGGGCTTCCTCGGCACCACCGTCGAGTCGGCCTCGCAGGCGGTCAACGGACTCGGATTCTCCATCTCCGCCGAGGAGTTGACGGCCGCGGCCAAGGCCGTCGAGGAGCCGTCGCTGCTCTCCAAGACCGGTGGCGCGCCGACCTTCGCGCTCGGCATGTCGGAGATCTTCTCCGCGGTGATCGGCGGTGCCGGGCTCAAGGCCTTCTGGTACCACTTCGCGATCATGTTCGAGGCGCTGTTCATCCTCACCACCGTCGACGCGGGCACCCGCGTGGGCCGGTTCATGCTGCAGGACACCCTCGGCAACGTCTACAAGCCGCTGCGCGACGTCAGCTGGAAGCCGGGCGTCTGGATCACCAGTGCGCTCGTCGTCGGCGGCTGGGGCTACTTCCTGTGGGTCGGCGTGCACGACCCGCTGGGCGGCATCAACCAGCTGTTCCCGCTGTTCGGCATCGCCAACCAGCTGCTCGCCGCCGTCGCCCTCGCCGTCTGCACTACGCTGCTCGTGAAGTCCGGCCGCCTCAAGTGGGCCTGGGTGACGGCGATTCCGCTCCTCTGGGACGCGGCGGTGACGCTCACCGCGAGCTGGCAGAAGGTGTTCTCGGACGACCCGAAGGTCGGCTTCTTCGCCCAGCGGTCGGTCTACCAGGACGGCATCGAGGCCGGGAAGGTGCTGCCGCCCGCCAAGTCCATGGACGACATGAACACGGTGGTCACCAACTCCACGGTGGACGGCGTTCTTTCGATCCTGTTCGCGGTCCTCATCCTGGTCGTCCTCGCGGACGCGGCGCGGGTCTGCCTCAAGGCGATCCGCAACCCCGGCACCGCCGAGCTGACCGAGGCGCCGTACGTCGAGTCCAAGGTGGTCGCCCCGGCCGGGCTCTGGCCCACCAAGGAGGAGAAGGCGGAGCTCGCGGCCGTCGGCGCCTCCTCGGGCGGTGACCGGTCGGGCGACAGCGACGACGACGGCGTCGCCGCCGGCTCCGGGGCGCACTGATGAACTCCCTTGCCGGGAAGGTCCGTTACTGGTGGCGCGAGCTGTCCGGTGAGGCGGTGTACGACCGGTACGTCGCCCACACCCGGGCCTGCGACCCGGACGCGGAGGTGCTGAGCCGCTGGGAGTTCGAGCGCAAGCGGATGGACGAGCGCGAAGCGGATCCCCGGGAGGGTTTCCGCTGCTGCTAGGCCCTCCGTGACGAGGACGGGGGCGGTACGGGAGGAGATCCCGTACCGCCCCCGTCGTCGTTTCCGCCGCGCCCCCCGCCCGCGTACGACACAACATATGGGGGCCGCCGCAAGCATCTCCCCCCACATGTATGCTCGTCCTCGCTGTCGCCGCAGGGGAATCCGGTGCGAATCCGGAACTGTCCCGCAACGGTGTATCGGTGCGCATTCGCGTACCCGTCGAGTCCGAGGACCTGCCGACGGCGCACCCGTGCCGACCGGTCCGGGTGCCCATGTCGTCCGGGCCTCGCGGAATGGGCCGGTGGACGCGTCACGGTGTGCCGTCGTTGCGGCGCCGTGCGCCCACTCCCGCCCGCAGCAGGCCCCGAGCCGAGCGAGGGAGTGCCCCACGTGACCATCGCGCCAGCCGAGTCCGAGACAGGCCGGTCAGCCGAAGACGCCCCAGGAGCCCGCCCGTCTCCCACCACCGCCCTCAACGGAGATCCTGCGGATCGCCCCTCGGTTTCGCTGCTGCGGACCCTGACCGAGCTGACCGCCGACCTGCCCGACACCGACCCCGGACGGGTCGCCGCCGCCGCACTGCGCGGCCGGCACGCGGGTTCGGACGCGGCGGAGCTGCGCGACCTGGCCACGGACGCCGCCGCGGGCCTGATCTCCGAGGACCCGTCCTACTCCCGTCTCGCCGCCCGGCTGCTCACCCGCGCCATCGCCGACGAGGCCGCCTCGCAGGGCGTCACCCGCTTCACCGAGTCCGTGGCGGTCGGCCACCGCGAGGGCCTGGTCGCCGACCGCACCGCCGCGTTCGTGACCGCGCACGCCGCCCGCCTCGACGCGCTCATCGACCCGGCCGCCGACGACCGCTTCGGCTACTTCGGCCTGCGCACCCTCTACAGCCGCTACCTGCTTCGGCACCCGCTCACCCGCAAGGTCGTCGAGACCCCGCAGCACTTCATGCTGCGCGTCGCCGCAGGGCTCGCCGAGGACGAGAGCGAGCGCGCCCTCGACGAAGTCGCCGCGCTCTACGGCCTGATGAGCCGCCTCGACTACCTGCCGTCCTCGCCGACGCTCTTCAACTCCGGTACGCGGCACCCACAGATGTCGTCCTGCTACCTGCTCGACTCCCCGCTCGACGAGCTGGACTCCATCTACGACCGCTACCACCAGGTCGCCCGCCTCTCCAAGCACGCCGGCGGCATCGGCCTCTCGTACTCCCGGGTCCGCAGCCGCGGTTCGCTGATCCGCGGGACCAACGGGCACTCCAACGGCATCGTGCCGTTCCTCAAGACGCTCGACGCCTCCGTGGCCGCCGTCAACCAGGGCGGCCGGCGCAAGGGCGCGGCCGCGGTCTACCTGGAGACCTGGCACCTGGACATCGAGGAGTTCCTGGAGCTGCGGGACAACACCGGCGAGGACGCCCGGCGTACGCACAACCTCAACCTCGCGCACTGGATCCCCGACGAGTTCATGCGCCGGGTCGCGGAAGACGGCACCTGGTCGCTGTTCTCCCCGGCCGACGTGCCGGAGCTCGTCGACCTGTGGGGCGAGGAGTTCGACGCCGCGTACCGGAAGGCCGAGGCCGCGGGGCTCGCCCGTAAGACGCTGCCCGCGCGGGAGTTGTACGGGCGGATGATGCGCACCCTCGCGCAGACCGGCAACGGCTGGATGACGTTCAAGGACGCCGCCAACCGCACCGCCAACCAGACCGCCGAGCCCGGCAACACCGTGCACTCCTCGAACCTGTGCACCGAGATCCTGGAGGTCACGGACGACGGCGAGACCGCGGTCTGCAACCTGGGCTCGGTCAACCTGGGCGCGTTCGTCTCCGACGGCGACATCGACTGGGACCGGCTCGACGCGACCGTCCGCACCGCCGTGACGTTCCTGGACCGCGTCGTCGACATCAACTTCTACCCGACCGAGCAGGCCGGCCGTTCCAACGCCAAGTGGCGCCCGGTGGGCCTGGGCGCGATGGGCCTGCAGGACGTGTTCTTCCAGCTGCGGCTGCCCTTCGACTCGGCCGAGGCGAAGGCCCTGTCCACCCGGATCGCCGAGCGCATCATGCTCGTCGCGTACGAGTCCTCCGCCGAACTCGCCGAGCGCAACGGCCCGTTGCCCGCCTGGGAGAAGACACGTACCGCGCGCGGTGTGCTGCACCCGGACCACTACGACGTGGAGCTGAACTGGCCGGAGCGGTGGGCCGCGCTGCGGGAACGGATCGGGGAGGTCGGCCTGCGCAACTCGCTGCTGCTCGCCATCGCGCCGACCGCGACCATCGCGTCCATCGCCGGTGTCTATGAGTGCATCGAGCCGCAGGTCTCCAACCTGTTCAAGCGCGAGACGCTCAGCGGGGAGTTCCTGCAGGTCAACGGCTACCTGGTGGAGGAGCTTAAGCGGCTCGGCGTCTGGGACGCGCAGACCCGCGAGGCGCTGCGCGAGTCCAACGGCTCGGTGCAGGGCTTCAGTTGGGTGCCCGAGGAGGTGCGCGCCCTTTACCGCACGGCCTGGGAGATCCCGCAGCGCGGCCTCATCGACATGGCCGCCGCCCGTACCCCGTTCCTCGACCAGGCGCAGTCCCTGAACCTGTTCCTGGAGACGCCGACCATCGGCAAGCTCTCCTCGATGTACGCGTACGCCTGGAAGTCGGGCCTCAAGACCACGTACTACCTGCGGTCCCGTCCCGCGACGAAGATCGCCCGCGCGGCCCGCGCCGCCACCCCCGTACCCACGCAGGCCGCCGACCCCGAGGCCGTCGCCTGCTCCCTGGAAAACCCCGAGTCCTGCGAGGCCTGCCAGTGACCACCGAAAACCGTAAGAACCTACTCGACCCCGGCTTCGAGCTGACCCTGCGCCCCATGCGCTACCCGGACTTCTACGAGCGCTACCGGGACGCCATCAAGAACACCTGGACCGTCGAGGAGATCGACCTCCACTCGGACGTCGCCGACCTCGCGAAGCTCTCGCCCGGCGAGCAGCACATGATCGGCCGGCTCGTCGCGTTCTTCGCGACCGGCGACTCGATCGTCGCGAACAACCTGGTGCTCACGCTCTACAAGCACATCAACTCCCCCGAGGCGCGGCTCTACTTGAGCCGGCAGCTCTTCGAGGAGGCCGTGCACGTCCAGTTCTATCTGACGCTGCTCGACACCTATCTGCCCGACCCGGACGACCGCGCCGCCGCCTTCGCGGCCGTCGAGAACATTCCGTCGATCCGTGAGAAGGCCGAGTTCTGCTTCAAGTGGATGGATTCGGTCGAGTCCATCGACCGCCTGGAGACCCAGGCCGACCGGCGCCGCTTCCTGCTCAACCTGATCTGCTTCGCGGCCTGCATCGAGGGCCTGTTCTTCTACGGCGCCTTCGCGTACGTGTACTGGTTCCGCTCCCGCGGCCTGCTGCACGGCCTGGCCACCGGCACCAACTGGGTGTTCCGGGACGAGACGATGCACATGAACTTCGCCTTCGAGGTCGTGGACACCGTCCGCAAGGAGGAGCCCGAGCTCTTCGACGACAAGCTGCGGGAGCAGGTCACCGACATGCTGCGCGAGGCGGTCGAGGCCGAGCTGCAGTTCGCCCGTGACCTGTGCGGCGACGGACTGCCGGGCATGAACACCGAGTCGATGCGGCAGTACCTGGAGTGCGTCGCCGACCAGCGCCTCACCCGGCTCGGCTTCGCCCCGGTCTACGGCTCCGAGAACCCCTTCTCGTTCATGGAGCTGCAGGGCGTTCAGGAGTTGACCAACTTCTTCGAGCGCAGGCCGTCCGCGTACCAGGTGGCGGTGGAGGGCTCGGTCTCCTTCGACGACGAGTTCTGATCCTTCTTCGGAAGGGCTCCCCGCTCGGCGGCCCTCAACTGCCGGTCCACGCGCCGGTCGTGGAGGTGGCCGACGAGCGAGGGCAGGGCCAGGAGGACGAAGACCCCGAGGACGCCGAGGGTGTTGAGAAAGACGCGTGTGGTTTCCATGCCCCTTACTCTCGCGCTCCCGACCCCTCGGGGTCAGTGGCAGGACTGACATGAACCATCGACATCCTGCCAAGCCTGCGCCACACTGACGGCCATGCTGAAGAACGTGGCGGCCGTCGTCCTGGACCAGGTGCACCCCTTCGAACTCGGCGTGGTCAGCGAGGTGTTCGGCCTCGACCGCAGCGACGAGGGCCTGCCCGTGTACGACTTCGCGGTGGCCTCCGCCGAGGGCCCGGTCCTCGGCACCAACGCCGGCTTCACCATCTCCACGCCGCACGGCCTGGACCGTCTGGACGAGGCCGACCTGATCGCCGTCCCCGCGGTCCGCCCGCAGACCGCGGAGCGGCCGTACCCGCCGGAGCTGCTCGACGCGCTGCGCCGCGCGGTGGACCGGGGCGCCCGCGTCCTGTCCGTCTGCTCCGGGGTGTTCCTGCTCGGCGAGGCCGGCCTCCTGGACGGCCGCCGCTGCGCGGTCCACTGGCGGTACGCGCGCGAGCTCGCCGTCCGCTACCCGCGCGCCCGGGTCGAGCCCGACGTCCTCTACGTCGACGAGGACCCGGTGATCACCTCGGCCGGCACCGCCGCGGGCATCGACGCCTGCCTGCACCTCGTCCGCAAGGAGCACGGCACCGAGGTCGCCAACGCCATCGCGCGCCGCATGGTCGTCCCGCCGCACCGCGACGGCGGCCAGGCCCAGTACGTGCAGCGGCCGCTGCCGGCCACGCCCTGCGACACCGTCGGCGAGGTCCTGGTCTGGCTGGAGCGGCATCTCGACGAGGACGTCACCGTCGACCAGCTCGCGCACCGCGCCCATATGTCGGCGCGCACGTTCGCCCGCCGCTTCCTGCAGGAGACCGGCACCACCCCGTACCGCTGGCTGCTCCGCCAACGCGTGCTGCGCGCCCAGGAGTTGCTCGAAACCACCGACGAGACGGTCGACGCGATCGCGGGCCGCGTCGGCTTCGGCACGGCCGCCGCGCTGCGCCACCACTTCCTGCGCACGCTCGGCACCACCCCGCACGCCTACCGGCGTACGTTTCAGGGGCCGGCCCGCGTGGCGTGACCGACCCCTGAACTGCCTTGTGCGGCTCAGTCGTTGGGCACGACCTCGTAGCGCGGCGTGCCCTCCTCCATCTGCTTCAGGGCGTCCTTGCGGTCCCGCTTGGAGAGACGGTCGATGTACAGGTAGCCGTACAGGTGGTCCGTCTCGTGCTGCAGGCAGCGGGCGAAGAAGCCGGTGCCGCGCACGGTGATCGGGTTGCCCTTCTCGTCCTGGCCCTTCACCACGGCGTAGTCGGGGCGGGCCAGCTCGGCGTACGCGGTGGGCACCGAGAGGCAGCCCTCGTTGCCGTCGTCAAGGCGGCGCTGCTCGGCCGGGAGGTCCTGCAGGACGGGGTTGCAGACGACGCCGACGTGCCGCTTGCCCTCGTCGTCGGGGCAGTCGTAGACGAAGACCTTCTTGTCGACGCCGATCTGGTTCGCGGCCAGGCCCACGCCCTCGGCGGTGCGCTGGCTGGCGAACATGTCGTCGACCAGCTGGGCCAGCTCGTCGTCGAACTCGGTGACGTCCTTGCACTCCTTGTGCAGGACCGGGTTGCCGACGACGGTGATCGGCCGGGACGTGCCGCGGCCGCGGTAGGCCGCCTCGCGCTCCTCGGGGTTCTCGGTGTCGACGACGAAGCCCTCGTCGTCGACCGGGAGCACGCCGCCCGCCTTAGCCGCCGTCTGCTGATCGGTGTCCTGCTGCGCCATGTCCGACGTACGCCTTCCTCAACATGCCAAGTGTGGGAGTACAGCCTACGGGGACGAGGCTGAGGCGCGTCTCGCGTCAGCAGACCTCTTCCAGATCCCGCCAGTCACGGGAGTCCGGGCTGTCCGCCACCCAGCCGTCGAGCAGGCCGCGCACCAGGCCCGCGGGTGCGGCGATGCCGCACTCCCGCTCGGCGACCCAGAGCGCACCGGGGCTGCGGTGCCCGAGCGGTCCGGGGTGGCCGGGCTCACTGTGGTCGTGCGGATCGAGGTGCTCGCCGTCGCCCTCGTCGCTGGGCATCCGGCTCTCCGAGCACATCCGGCAGAGCAGCCGCACCGAGGACGACCAGTCCTCGGCGGCGAAGCCGGCGTCGGCGGCGAGCCGCTCAAGGGCGTCCCGGTCGCCCTCGGTGGCCGCCTCCAGGAGCACCACCCAGGTCGGCACGGGCGAGGGCGCCCACAGCTCGATCTCGTCGAAGACGGGGTACGACTGGCCGTCGGCCGTGGTCCGCTCGCCGTGCGGAACGCCGTCGTGCAGCACGACCTCGCCCCAGCGCCGCCCGGACGACGGCAGCGGGATGGAGAGGACCTCGATCCGCGCCGGGTCGAGCCGCCTGCCCCACACCACCTCTGCCTCGCCCTCCGGGGACAGCCGCACGGCCGCGCTGCCCAGCTCCATGCCGAGCGGCGCCTCACCGCCGACGGCCCCGCCGGGCACCTTCAGTCCGTACGCCTGCCAGGCGCGGCGGGCCAGCGGCCAGTCCTGCAGGGCAGTCGCGGCGATGCCCACGTTCCACCAGTCCGGGGCGCCCGTCTCGCGGTCGAGCAGCGCTACGGCGCGCAGGCCCGCGGCACGCGCCTGCTCCCAGTCGTGCCGGAACTTGTGCAGCAGGGCGAGGTTGAACCAGGACTCGGACAGCCAGGGTTCCAGGTCGGCCGCGCGGGTCAGAAGCGCCCCCGCGTCCTCGTACCGGCCGTCGCCGATGAGCGTGAACGCCCGGTCGGTGGCCTGCCGCCAGGAGGCGGAGGGCCGGTGCCGTCCCTTGCCGAAGATCCTCACGATTCCCGCCTGCCCAGGTCGTTCCACAATCAGTGCAGCATCGGGCCTTTGCCCCCGGACACCCTGCACTTCGCATCCAACCATGCCCGGTCGGACGCCCGCTCATTACCCATGGGTTACCCAGGTGGGACCGGGGAATCCCTGCTCGGGGCAGCAGATCCGGGGCGTCTTTCGGGGGCCGGTCCGGGGTGCTTTTCGGGGGCCGGTCCGGGGCGTGCTCCGGAGGTCGGTCCGGGGTCTGTTCCGGGGGCCGGTCCGGGGGCCGGTCCGGGGGCCGGTCCGGGGCGCGTTCCGGGGGTCGGTTCGGAGTCTGTTCCGGGCGCCGGTCCGGGGCGCGTTCCGGGTCCTGTTCCGGGGGCCGGTCCGGGGCGCGTTTCGGGGCCTGTTCCGGGGGCCGGTCCGGGGCGCGTTTCGGGGCCTGTTCCTGCAACCGAAACCGGTCCTGCCCCACAAGCCGACCCGGACCATGCCCCAGCCACCGAACCCGGCCACGTTCCCACCGCTTCGCAGCCCGCGCGGCTCATCCGCCGGCCGGGGCCAGGCCACCCCGGGAGAGCACTCTGGCCAGGGATTCCACGACCTCGGGCTGGTAGTCACGCCCGGTGGCGAGCCGGAGTCTCTCCAGGGCGGCGAGCGGCCCTCCCGGCCCCTCTCCCCTGGCCATCTCGTCGTACGCGTTCGCCGCCCGCACGATCCGCGCGGTGAGAGGTTGGTCACGGTACGGATCGGCCTGCCGCTCGACCACCACCGCGACGTCGGCGGGCACCCCGGTCTGGCGCACGACGGCCCCGCCCAGCAGGGCGATGCGGCGCTGCTCGACGGCGGGCAGGTCGGCGGTGGCGCCGTGCCGCACCGGGTCGACCAGGGAGAGCTGCCCGATGTCGTGCATCAGGGCCGCGTACTCCAGGACTACGAGATCGGCCCCCGAGAGCCCCAGGTCGTGACCGACGGCCCGGCTCAGGGCGGCGACCCGGCGAGCGTGGCCCTGCGGGGTGTACCCGGCGATCTCGGTGGCCCGCGCGAGCGAGGTGATGGTCTGCCGGTAGGTGGTGCGCACCGCCGCGTACCGGCTGAAGGAGAGCTGGGTGAGCAGCAGCGGCAGGCAGAACAGCGGCAGTGCCCACAGTCCGGCGACGGCCACCGCGAGCGCCATCACCGCGCCGCTCGCCCCGACCGCAGACCCGATCCCGCGCTTGGCCCGCAGCTCGTCGCGGAGCAGCGGCCCGAACGGCCAGCGGGTGCGGGCACGCACCAGGGCGGCGGCGAGCACGGCGTCGCAGAGCCCGGTGAGCGCGACGATCACGACCAGCCACAGCGCGTAGTACGGGCCGTGGCCGATCAGTTCGGCCGACTTGCCGGAGTTGTAGAGGGGTTGGAAGAGGACGGCGGCGAACGCGATGGTCAGGACGCGGCGCGCCATGTGGTCGAGCGTGGGCGCCCGGCCGCGCGCGAGGTGCGGCACGGCCCCGGCGAGGAACGCGGCGGCGGCCACGGCGACCACCTGCAGCACTCCGTGGTGCGTGGCGTGCCCGGCGTTCTCCCCGAGCAGGGCGTACGCGAGCGCGCCGGCCGCCCCGAGCGGTGCGGGCTCGCGCTCCCGGACGGCTCCGCCCCGGTCGTCGCCCCGGGTGGCGTCGCTCCTGCGGGCCAGCTCGCCGACGAGGACGAGCGCGCCGAAGGCCAGCGCCACCCCGCGCTCGTGCAGCCCGGACCACAGCACGTGCGCGAGCGCGCCCGCCGCGAGCAGTGCCGCTCCGGCGTGCACGGCCCGCACCGTCAGCGGCACCCGGAGCTGTCGTGCGGTCTGCCTGCGGGTCATCGCGGACGGTCCCCGGCGAGCGGCGCGTGGTCGCCACGCGGGCGCGGTACGGGCGCCGGCGTGGGCATGGGTGCGGGAGCGGCCTGCGCCGCCGCCCGCTGCTGCGGTTCGGGCTCGTCGGAGGTGACGGCGGGGCACCAGCCGTGCCGGCCGAGCGCGCGCACGAGGGCGCGGACCATCTGCGGGTCGAACTGCCGCCCCGCGCACCGCTTCAGCTCGGTGAGCGCATCGGCGACGGGCCGCCCCCGCCGGTACGACCGGGTCGAGGTCATCGCGTCGAAGGCGTCGGCGACGGCCACCACGCGCGCGAACTCCGGGATCTGCCGCCCCACGAGCCCGTACGGGTAACCGCTGCCGTCGAGCCGCTCGTGGTGGTGCAGGATCGCCGAGCGGGCCTCGCCGAGGAAGCCGATGCCGCGCACCATCTCGTGCCCGTACTCCGGGTGCAGCTCGATGACGCGCCGCTCCTCGGGGGTGAGCGGGCCGTCCTTGCGCAACAGCCGCGTGGGGACGCCGAGTTTGCCGACGTCGTGCAGGATCCCGGCGAATCTGAGGACCTCGACGCGCTCGTCCTCCATGCCGAGCTCGCGCGCGATCAGGACGGAGGCCTCGCCGACGCGTTCGCTGTGCCCGCGCGTGTACTCGTCCTTGATGTCGACGGCCTGCACCAGGGCCCGGATCGTGGCCTGGTGAGCGGCGCGCTCGCGGTGGTACTGGGCGAACACCCAGCACGAGACGTACATCGGCAGCAGCACGAGCAGCGCGGCCAGCGGTCCGTACGGGCTGCGCCACAGCACGGCCATCATCAGACCGGCGAAGCCGTGCACGAGGACGGGCGCTAGGGAGCGCGGGAAGAGCCCGCGCCAGGCGCTGCGCAGCGGGACCCGCTCGGCCGTCGCGAGGACGCCGCCGTCGAGCGCCGCCACGACGAGGGCGAAGACGAGCGCGGCGGCCGCGGCGGGGGCGAGCGCCACCGGGAAGTCGGGGGCCGCGGGCGATCCTGCGGCCAGCAACTGCCGCCCGCCGAGGGCGACATGGACCTGGGCGGCGGCCCAGCAGGCGACGGCGTACCGCGCGGGCCGCCAGATCCGGCGGGGCAGCACGGGCCGGCGCTCGACCCGGGCGAGGGCCGCGCCGGGCACGGCGACGAGGGCCGCCGCGGCGGGCGGCATCAGGAACACACCGGCGAGCAGCACGGGGAAGAAGCCGACCATGCCGCGCGGCGCCCTGCGGCCGACGAGCCGGCTGCGGGTGATCTGCTCGCAGCCCGTGTACAACACGGCGAGCAGCGCGAACTCGCTCCAGGGCGTGCCGGCCGACGAGTCGAAGGCCGGCGCCGCACACAGGGCGGCGCCGATCGCGAGCAGGCCGATGTAGACACCCGCCCAGAGGGGAACAGACCGCATCACGCTCACCTCCCCCTGCGCGCCCGCCGTGCCGTTCAGATTCCGGAGAATAGGACGGCTACGCGGACGGGGAGAGAGGATCGGAGCATTCCGCGGCTTATGCGACCGCGGATTCGCACCATCGGGTGACGGGGCCGCACGGATACCCACAGCGCGCCCCGGAGAGCCTCAACTCTCCGTGACCGAACCGGAGTTCAGGATTCCTGAGGCGAGGGGGAAGCGGTGGAGCGGCGCTGCGCGACCGGCTCCTGCGGCTCGGGCGGGGCGGCGGTCAGGTCGTGCTCGGGCACGGCCTGGCCGGCGCGGATCAGGTCGATCCGGCCCATCACCTTGGCGCGCAGGTCCGTGGGCACGTCGTCGTGTCCGCAGCACCTCTTGACCAGCTTCTTCACGGCCTGCTCCAGGCCGTACTTCTCCAAGCACGGGGAGCACTCCTCGAAGTGCGTCTCGAACTTGGTGCAGTCGCTGTCGGGCATCTCGTGGTCCAGGAACTCATAGAGATGGTCCAGGACCTCAGAGCAGTCCGTCTCGTGCGGCTCTCCGCAGCTCATGAGCCTGAGCCTTTCGTTCCGTTCGACGACTCCGTCGCGCCGGTAGCGGCGCCCGCGGGCACGAGGCCGCGGTCCTTCGCGTAGTCCTCGAGCATGCCGCGCAGCTGTCGCCGGCCGCGGTGCAGCCGGGACATGACCGTACCGATGGGGGTTCCCATGATGTCCGCGATCTCCTTGTACGCAAAGCCCTCGACGTCCGCCAGATAGACGGCGATTCGGAACTCCTCGGGGATCGCCTGCAGGGCATCCTTCACATCCGAGTCGGGCAACCGGTCGAGCGCCTGCGACTCGGCGGAGCGCAGACCCGTCGACATGTGCGACTCGGCACGCGCCAACTGCCAGTCCTCGATCTCCTCGGCAGCGCTGCGCTGGGGCTCGCGCTGCTTCTTGCGATACGAGTTGATGAACGTGTTGGTGAGGATGCGGTAGAGCCACGCCTTGAGATTGGTGCCCTCACGGAACTGGTGGAAGGACGCGTACGCCTTCGCGTACGTCTCCTGCACCAGGTCCTCCGCGTCCGCGGGGTTGCGCGTCATCCGCAGCGCGGCCGAGTACATCTGGTCGAGGAACTCGAGCGCGTCGCGCTCGAAGCGGGCGTTGCGCTCGGTAGAGGTCTCCTCCACCGTCTCCTGCGCACGGCCCTCGTCGGTCCCAGTGACCTGACCCACCTCCTCCAGCGACGGGGCGGGATCGAGGCCGACCCCGCTCGAATCGGAGGATAGACGACGATCCGGTCCGCCCGCCGCCCGAATAGGGGCGGTCTTGGCCGCAGCCAGCATCGACCTTCCCAGGTCAGCGGCGCTGGCGCGGCTCGGGCAGGCGATCGAACCCATGCGGCGGACTCCCTCACACTCTGCTGCGTATCTGACTGACGTCCGCCACAACAGCACGCAGCGCCGCAACATTCCCGGCGCCGTCCCGCCGAGCCCGAAGTCCCTTGCCCCGGGCGGCTACCCCCGAAGTCCCTTGACCCAGGCGGCGACCGCGTTCGTGATCAGCGCCACGGCCTCCTCCTGCCCGATCTCCGCCCGCTTCGGCACGGCGAAGCCGTGATCGCCGTACGGCACTTCCACCAGCTCGTACGAGCCGTCCTCCGGGAACTCCGCGGGCTTGCCGAAGGGATCGTTGCCGCCCTGCACGACCAGCGTCGGCACTCCGCTGTCGAGCAGCTCCTCGGCCCGCGACTTCTCCGGCTTGCCCGGCGGGTGCAGCGGGAAGCTCAACGCGAGCACCGCGTGCGCGCCCAGCTCCTTCGCCGTACGGCAGGCCACGCGCGCGCCCGCGCTGCGGCCGCCGGCGATCACGGGCAGGCCCGGCTCCCGCAGCGCGGGCCAGAGCGCCCGCCAGCCGGTGTCGAGGGTCTTCGGGGCGGGGGCGACCTTCTTCCCGGCCACTCGCCAGGGCTGCTCCACGAGGGCCACGGTCACGCCCTGTGCGGGCAGTTCGGCGGCGAGCGCCTGCAGGTCACGTGCCTCGATGCCGCCGCCGGCGCCGTGGCTGACGGCGAGGACTAGCTGCGCCTTCTTGCCGGGGAACCAGGTGATCCTGGCCGGGCCCGCCGGGGTGTCTACGGTCTGCGTCTTGGCCATACGCCCATCCTGCCGCGCGTGGAGGGGGTTTTCCTCGCTCACCGGGCGGCCCCCTATAAAGAGCTGGATAGAGCGCGACACATAGAGCCGGACAGAGCGCGTTATGGAGCGCTTCCCAGAGAGCGCGCCCTAGAAGAGCGTCCCTTCCTCCGGGCCCTCCAGCTCCTTCAAGAGCTCGGGCCCGTTGTTGCGGACGTTGCTCACCGCCGTCGACACCGGGTACGCCCGCATCAGGCCCTCCGGCGGCGGGACGAGGAGCGAGCGGAGGTCCTCCACGTCGGTGTGCCGGGGGTCGAGCCACGCGTCCCAGCGGTCCGGGGTCAGCATCAGCGGCATCCGCGGGTGGATGTCCGCGAGCGCCTGCGGGCCCTCCGCGGGAGCGACGCCGAGGGGGCCGGTCTCCGCCTCCGTGGTGATCACCGAGCACGTCACCCACCAGGCCTGCGGGTGGTCGTCCGGCAGCGTGCGGTCGCGCCAGAACTCGTACAGGCCGGCCATCGCGAAGACCGAGCCGTCGGCCGGGGTGACGAAGTAGGGCTGCTTGCGCGGGCGCTTCTTCTTGCCCTCGACCTCCAGGTCCCGCTCGGCCGCTCCGGTCACCCACTCGTAGTAGCCGTCGGCCGGGAGGATGCAGCGGCGGGCGGCGAAGGCCCTGCGGTAGGCGGGCTTCTCGTGCACCGTCTCCGCGCGTGCGTTGATCATCCGGGCCGCGCCCTCGGGCGACTTCGCCCAGGACGGCACGAGCCCCCACTTCAGGGTGCGCAGCTGGCGAACCGGAGTGCGGTCGGCTGCGTCTTTGAGGGGACGGTCGAGGACCGCGTAGACGTCCTTGGTCGGGGCCACGTTGTAGTCGGCGGCGAGCGCCTCCTTCGGCTCCCACTTCTCGACCTCGAAGACGTCTGCGAGATCCCCGGGCCCACGACTGGATGAATACCGTCCGCACATACGTGCCACACTGCCAGATCGCCGCACCGAGACGGGAGCCTGTTCCGCGTATGCACACCACCTCAGCCACGGCCGCCGACCTGTGGGACCGCGTCTTCGGCACGCAGCCGGACCCGGACCTGTGGCTGGTGATCGCCACGGCGGTGGCCGCCCTCGCCGTTGTCGTACCGCACGGCCTCTGGCGGCTCAGCCGCAACGCCATCACCATCGCGCACGAGGGCGGTCACGGGCTGGTCGCCCTGCTCACCGGCCGCAAGCTCGACGGGATCCGGCTGCACAGCGACACCTCGGGCCTGACCGTCAGCCGCGGCAAGCCCACCGGGATCGGCATGATCCTGACCGCCGCCGCGGGCTACACGGCCCCGCCGCTGCTCGGCCTCGGGGGCGCCTGGCTGCTCGCCGCGAACCACATCACGCTGCTGCTCTGGCTGGCGACGGCCCTGCTCGTCGCCCTCCTCGTGATGATCCGCAACGCCTACGGCGCGGTCTCCGTGCTCGTCACCGGCGGCGCGTTCGTGCTGATCTCCTGGCTCGCCGCCCCCGAGGTGCAGGCCCTGTTCGCGTACGTCGTGGTCTGGTTCCTGCTGCTCGGCGGGGTGCGCCCGGCCTTCGAGCTGCAGGGCAAGCGGCGGCACGGCGGGGCCCCGGACTCCGACGCCGATCAGCTCTCCCGGCTCACGCACGTCCCGGCCGGGCTCTGGCTGTTCCTCTTCCACGCCGTCTCGCTCTGCTCGCTGCTCGGCGGCGGACGCTGGCTGCTCGGACTGTGAGACGCCTCTGACCTGGGGCGGTACGGCTCCTCGGCCGGTGCGCGCGAGTTATCCACAGGCAAAATCCCGGCGCGAGCTCAGCGATTAAAGTGTGGGCATGACCGAGAACGCCGCGCACAACGCCCTCTGGCCCGCCCCGACCGCAAGCGGAGCCGTCGACGCGACCGTCCACGTGCCCGGCTCCAAGTCGGTCACCAACCGCGCCCTCGTCCTGGCCGCCCTCGCCGCGGAGCCGGGCGTCCTGCGCCGCCCGCTGCGCTCCCGCGACACCCTCCTGATGGCGGCCGCGCTGCGCTCCATCGGCATCGACATCGCGGAGGAGACGGACGCCGACGGCGCCGAGGCCTGGCGCGTCACCCCCGCCCCCCTGAAGGCCCCGGCCACGGTGGACGTGGGCAACGCGGGCACGGTCATGCGCTTCATGCCCCCGGTCGCGGCGCTCGCCGACGGCCCGGTGCGGTTCGACGGCGACCCGAGGTCGTACGAGCGCCCGCTGCACGGCGTGATCGACGCCCTGCGCGCGCTCGGCGCGGAGATCGACGACGAGGGCCGCGGCTCCCTCCCCATGACGGTGCACGGCAGCGGTGCCTTCAAGGGCGGCCGGGTCGAGATCGACGCGTCCTCGTCCTCGCAGTTCGTGAGCGCGCTGCTGCTCTCCGCGCCGCGCTTCGAGGAGGGCGTGGAGGTGCATCACGTCGGCAGCAGCCTGCCGTCCATGGCGCACATCAGGATGACGGTCGACATGCTGCGCGAGGTCGGCGCCCAGGTGGAGGAGCCGGAGTCGGGCGGCGAGCCGAACGTCTGGAAGGTCGCCCCGGGCGAGCTGCGCGGCCGTGACCTGACCATCGAGCCGGACCTCTCCAACGCCCAGCCGTTCCTGGCGGCGGCCCTGGTCACCGGCGGCAGCGTCACCATCCCCGACTGGCCGGAGCGCACCACGCAGCCCGGCGACCAGCTGCGCGAGATCTTCACGGCGATGGGCGGCAGCTGCGAACTGACCGAGAAGGGCCTGGAGTTCACCGGCTCCGGCAAGATCCACGGCATCGACGTGGATCTGAGCGAGGTCGGCGAGCTCACCCCGGTGATCGCCGCCGTCGCCGCGCTCGCGGACGGCCCGTCGACGCTGCGCGGCGTGGCCCACCTGCGGCTGCACGAGACGGACCGCCTGGCCGCGCTCACCAAGGAGATCAACGGCCTCGGCGGTGACGTCACCGAGACCGCGGACGGTCTGCACATCCGCCCCCGCGCGCTGCACGGCGGCACGTTCCACACGTACGACGACCACCGCATGGCGACGGCGGGCTCGGTGATCGGGCTCGCGGTCGAGGGCGTGCAGATCGAGAACGTCGCGACGACGGCGAAGACCCTGCCGGACTTCCCCGACATGTGGACGAAGATGCTCGGGAACCGGCAGGGATAAGGCACCGCGATGCGCCGCTACGGCAAGAACCCCGACGAGGACGACATCCGGGTCCGCCCCAACCGCAAGGGCAACCGCCCCCGAACCCACATCAGGCCCAAGCACGAGGACGCAGCCGAGGGCATGGTCCTCACCGTGGACCGGGGGCGCCTGACCTGCCTCGTCGAGGACCGGGTCGTGATGGCGATGAAAGCCCGCGAGCTGGGCCGCAAGGCGGCGGTGGTGGGCGACCGGGTCGCGGTCGTCGGAGATCTGTCCGGCAAGAAGGACACCCTGGCCCGCATCGTCCGCATCGAGGAGCGCTCCTCGGTCCTGCGCCGCACGGCGGACGACGACGACCCGTACGAACGCGTGGTGGTCGCCAACGCCGACCAGCTCGCGATCGTCACCGCCCTCGCCGACCCCGAGCCGCGCCCCCGTTTGATCGACCGCTGCCTGGTCGCGGCGTACGACGCGGGGCTGGAACCCCTCCTCGTCCTCACCAAGTCCGACCTCGCCCCGGCCGACAAGCTCCTGGAGGCCTACGGCGCCCTGGACTTCCCGTACGTGGTGACCAGCCGCGAGGAGCTGGCGCACGGTGAAGCGGCGGACCGGGTGCGGGAGTTGCTCGACGGACACGTCACGGCGTTCGTCGGCCACTCCGGCGTGGGCAAGACGACGCTGGTCAACGCCCTGGTGCCCGAGGATCGTCGGCGTACGACCGGCCATGTCAACGCCGTCACGGGCCGCGGCCGGCACACGACGACGTCGGCGCTCGCGCTGCCCCTGACCGACGCCGAGGGCTGGGTGATCGACACCCCGGGCGTGCGTTCCTTCGGCCTGCACCACGTCGACCCGTCCCGTGTCATCCACGCCTTCCCCGACCTGGAGCCGGGCACGGCGGAGTGCCCGCGCGCCTGCAGCCACGACGAGCAGGACTGCGCGCTCGACGCGTGGGTGGAGGAGGGGCACGCCGACCCGGCCCGGCTGTACTCGCTGCGGCGGCTGCTCGCCACCAGGGAGCGGCGCGAGGGGGACTGACGTCGCGGTGGTTTGCCACGTGGGCCGAACAGTGCATGCATAATCGCACCGAGCCGGACACCCGGCGCGTGAGCGGATAAAGCGGACACCGGGGCGCGGGCCACGCGGATCACCGGAACCGAGGCGCAGGAGGCGGACAACCATGGCGTGGCTGCTGGTCATCGTCGCCGGATTCCTGGAGACCGGCTTCGCGGTCTGCCTCAAGCTCTCGCACGGTTTCACCCGCCTCTGGCCGACGATCTCCTTCGCCGCCTTCGCGCTGAGCAGCTTCGGTCTGCTGACCCTCGCCCTGAAGCGCCTCGACGTGGGCCCGGCGTACGCGGTGTGGACCGGCATCGGCGCCGCGGGCACGGCGATCTACGGCATGGCCTTCCTCGGCGACGTGGTCTCCACGCTGAAGCTGGTCTCGATCACGCTGGTCATCGTGGGCATCATCGGACTCCAGCTCTCCGGCGGAGCACACTGACCCACCAACCCACCGCAGGCCCCTGACTCGTCGCCCCGGCACGGAAGTTCAGGACGAGCGCGGCGACGACGCGCGTACGCCGACCACATCCCGTACGAGCCCGGCCGCGCCGCGCTCCCCCGCCGGCGCGAGCAGGCACGACAGGGCCAGGCGGAGCGCCACCTCGCACTGCCACGCGAGGGCGGCGCGGTCGGCGGCGGTGGCCGCCGCAGGGGCGAGCGCGCCGACCGCGCGGTCGCGGATCAGGGCGACAACCTCGGCCGGCGAGGGCAGCGGCCCGTCCGCGCGCCGCTGGGCCGGGACCCGTGAGGTGGAGGGCACCGCGGCGAGCGTCGGCGCGGGCAGGCCCTCGGCCCTGTATCCGGTGAGCACGGCCCTGAGCAGCGGGTTCTCGCCCGCCCTCGTCACGGTCCAGTCGGCCGCGGCGGGCAGTCCGCCCTCGGTGAGGGCCCGTTCGAACCCGGCGAGATACGCGTCGGTCTCGCGGCGCACCAGCGACCGGGCCAGGCCGTCCTTGCTGCCGAACTCGTTGTAGAGGGTCTGCCGGGACACCCCGGCGAGCGCGGCGACGTCGACCATCCGCACCACCGGCCACGGCCTGCGCGCGAGCGACGCGCACGCCGCGTCGAGCAGGGACTCCCGCGCTGCCGACATCGTTGCCTCCCCGGCCGGGCGACGCCCCGGCGTAGGTTGCGGCTTCGTAGGCAGAGTTGACGCGGCCGTGCGCACTGTCAAGGGTCGGCGTGTGAGCCCGGTGCGCGTGGGCGCTACGGGACCGAGGGCCCTGTGGTCCCGCTCGGGCTCGGTCGATACTGTTCGGTCATGCCCGACTATCTCGATGATCTGCGTCTCGCCCATGTCCTCGCCGACGCGGCGGACCGCGCGACCATGGACCGGTTCAAGGCCCTCGACCTGAAGGTCGAGACCAAGCCGGACATGACTCCGGTCAGCGAGGCGGACAAGGCGGCCGAGGAGCTCATCCGCGGTCAGCTCCAGCGCGCCCGCCCGCGCGACGCGATCCTGGGCGAGGAGTACGGCATCGAGGGCACGGGCCCGCGCCGCTGGGTGATCGACCCGATCGACGGCACGAAGAACTACGTACGCGGGGTGCCCGTGTGGGCCACCCTGATCTCCCTGATGGAGGCGGGCGAGGGCGGCTACCAGCCGGTCGTCGGCGTCGTCTCCGCCCCCGCGCTCGGCCGCCGCTGGTGGGCGGCGAAGGGCTCGGGCGCGTACACCGGGCGCAGCCTGACCTCCGCGACCAAGCTGCAGGTCTCGAACGTCACCAGCGTCTCGGACGCCTCCTTCGCGTACTCCTCGCTGAGCGGCTGGGAGGAGCAGGGCAGGCTCGACGGCTTCCTGGACCTGACGCGGGCCTGCTGGCGCACGCGCGGGTACGGCGACTTCTGGCCGTACATGATGGTGGCCGAGGGCTCGGTCGACATCTGCGCGGAGCCGGAGCTTTCGCTGTGGGACATGGCGGCCAACGCGATCGTCGTGACCGAGGCGGGCGGCAGCTTCACCGGGCTCGACGGCACCCCGGGCCCGCACAGCGGCAACGCTGCGGCGTCCAACGGCCACCTGCACGATGAGCTGCTCGGGTACCTCAACCAGCGGTACTGACCGCCTGGAGCTCAGTCGGCAGCACTGCGGCGACGGGGCGAGGGCGCGGACCGCGCGCCCTCGACTGGCCCCGCGCTCCCTCTTGTTGACCCTCCTTTGACCTGCCACCCTGAGAGTCCCCCCACTTGTGAACTTGTGAATCGTTTCTCTTTGAAGGGCGAATCACTTGTCGCATCCCTCAGGAGGTGGCTTCAGCCCATGCTCGTCCGCGACGCCATGAGCACGATGGTCCTCACGATCGGACCCGACCACACCCTCCGCCAGGCCGCCCGGCTGATGTCCGCCCGCCGGGTCGGCGCAGCGGTCGTCCTCGACACCGACGCGGGCGGCGTCGGCATTCTCACCGAGCGCGACATCCTCAACTCCCTCGGCGCGAACCAGGACCCGGACCAGGAGACCGCGGGCGCCCACACCACGACCGACGTCGTCTTCGCCGCACCGTCGTGGACCCTGGAGGACGCGGCCGACGCCATGGCGCACGGCGGCTTCCGGCACCTGATCGTGCTCGACGGCCGCGAGCCGGTCGGCATCGTCTCGGTGCGCGACATCATCCGCTGCTGGGCCCCGCGCCACCGCCACGCGGGCGCACTGCAGACCTGAGCCCCCAAGCTCTGCAGACCTGAGCCCCCGAGAACGCGCGCAGCACGAACCAGGAAAGCCCGAAGGGCCGGACCCCCGCAGGGATCCGGCCCTCAGGCCTGCGGCAAACGGCCGGGTCAGCCGCGCAGGGCCTGGACCGCGGCGTCCAGCCGCTTGCCGAAGTCTCCGTCCGCCCGACGGAAGTTCTCGATCGCGCGCTCGGCGATGTCGTCGCGCGAGACCTTGGCGATGAAGCCGGCCAGGTTGCCCACCAGACGGCCCTTCTCGTCCTCGGACATCAGGCGGTAGAGGTCGCCCGCCTGCACGAAGTCGTCGTCCTCGGCGTGCACGGCGGCCGCGTGGTTGCCGGTGCCGCCGGTCACCGCGCTCGACACCCACAGCGGGCGGTCGGTCTGGCGCGGGCCGCCGAAGGAGTTCGGCTCGTAGTTCTTCGCGCCCTTGTGGCGGCCGTCGTAGAGGAAGCCGTCCCGGGAGTTCGTACGCGCCTCGGTGGCGTGCGGGCGGTTCACCGGCAGGTGGTCGGCGTTGATGCCGACGCGGTAGCGGTGCGCGTCGCCGTACGCGAAGAGGCGGCCCTGGAGCATCTTGTCCGGGGACGGGCCGATGCCCGGCACGAAGTGCGCGGGGCTGAAGATCGACTGCTCGACCTCGGCGAAGATGTTCTCCGGGTTGCGGTTGAGCTCCAGCTTGCCGATCTCGATCGGCGGGTAGTCCTCGTGCGGCCAGACCTTGGTGAGGTCGAAGGGGTTGAAGCGGTACTCGGCCGCCTCCGCCGCCGGCATGATCTGGACCTGCACCGTCCAGGTCGGGAACTCGCCGCGCTCGATGGACTCGCGCAGGTCGCGCTGGTGGGAGTCGGGGTCCTCACCGGCGAGCTTCGCGGCCTCCTCCGAGGTCAGGTTCTTGATCCCCTGGTCGGTCTTGAAGTGGTACTTGACCCAGAAGACCTCGCCGGCCTCGTTGTTCCACTGGAAGGTGTGCGAGCCGTACCCGTTCATGTGGCGGTACGAGGCGGGGATGCCGCGGTCGCCGAAGAGCCAGGTCACCTGGTGCGTGGCCTCGGGCGACAGGCCCCAGAAGTCCCAGACGTTGTCAGCCTCCTGCGAGCCGGTGTACGGGTCGCGCTTCTGGGTGTGGATGAAGTCCGGGAACTTGATGGCGTCCTTGATGAAGAACACCGGGGTGTTGTTGCCGACGAGGTCGTAGTTGCCCTCCTCGGTGTAGAACTTCAGCGCCCAGCCGCGCGGGTCGCGCACCGCGTCGGCCGCACCGAGGTTGCCCGCCACGGTCGAGAACCGCAGGAACGTCTCGGTCTGCTTGCCGACCTCGGAGAGGAACTTCGCCCGCGTGTACTTCGTCACGTCCGCGGTCACCGTGAAGGTGCCGTAGGCCCCCGCACCGCGGGCGTGCACGATCCGCTCCGGGATGCGCTCGCGGTTGAAGTGGGCCAGTTTCTCCAGGAGCAGCTGGTCCTGGACGAGCACGGGCCCGCCGACGCCGGCCGTCTCACTGTTCTGGTTGTCGGCGACCGGCGCACCGGCCTCCGTGGTCAGCGGTCCCTGCGTCACGTGCGCCTCCTGCGTCATTCCCGGCAGTTCCTGTCCCTTGGCCATCGCTGCACTCGATCCTACAATGGACATTGTCTAAGTCAAGCAAGCATCTACTTCGAGTAGCTATCCACATTCGGTAGCCATCCAGACTCACACCCCGTCGGGACTTGGGTCCCTTGACTGTTAGGCTGGCCCTCATGAGTGACCTGCTGGAAAGACTTCGCGGACGCGGCTGGCGCATGACCGCCCAGCGGCGCGTCGTGGCCGAGGTCCTCGACGGGGACCACGTGCACCTGACGGCTGATGAGGTGCACGCCCGAGCAGTGGCGAAGCTCCCGGAGATCTCCCGGGCCACCGTCTACAACACCCTGGGCGAGCTGGTGACCCTCGGCGAGGTGCTGGAGGTCTCCACCGACCGCAGGGCGAAGCGGTACGACCCGAACGCCCACCGCCCCCACCACCACCTGGTCTGCGCCCAGTGCGGCGCGATCCGGGACGTGCACCCCTCGGGCAACCCGCTGACCGACCTGCCCGACTCGGAGCGCTTCGGCTTCACGGTCTCGGGCGTCGAGGTCACCTACCGCGGCACCTGCCCGACCTGCGCGGCAGCCTGACCCACACGTCGAGCGAGGCCCCCGGCACCTGACAAGGCGCCGGGGGCCTCGCCGTTGCGCACTCACCGCCGCGTACTCGCCGTTGCACGTTCAGCCGCCTCGTACCGCACCCCTTCCACAAACTGACGGGTCGTCATATTCTCTGCCGCGCCCCTTCCGCCGCAGAGCACCACAGGAGCAACCGTGGGAGACGATCCGCACCCGACCCCACCCCCCAAACTCCACGCCACCCGCCTGACCCGCGCCTTCGGCCGCGGCAGCAAGCGGGTCGACGCGCTCGGCCCCGTCGAACTCGACGTCGCGCCCGGCGAGTTCACCTGCATCGTCGGCCCGTCCGGCTGCGGCAAGTCCACGCTGCTGCGCATCGCCGCAGGCCTCCTCCGCCCCAGCTCGGGCCGCCTGGAGATACGCACGGACTCCGCACGCCCAGCCGCGATGATCTTCCAGGACTACGGCATCTACGACTGGAAGACGGTCCTCGCCAACGTCCGCTTCGGCCTCGACATCCAGCGCGTCCCCCGCAAGGAGGCCGACGCCCGCGCCCACGCCCTGCTCGCCCGTATGGGCCTCGCCGACTTCGCGCAGGCCTACCCGAGCGCGCTCTCCGGTGGGATGCAGCAGCGCGTCGCCATCGCCCGCGCACTCGCCGTCGAACCGGAGATCCTGCTGATGGACGAGCCGTTCGCCGCCCTGGACGCCCAGCTGCGCACGATCCTCCAGGACGAGCTGCTCGAACTCACCCAGGCGACCCGCACCACCACCCTGTTCATCACCCACAGCCTCGAAGAGGCGATCGTCCTCGGCGACCGGGTCCTGGTGATGTCCTCGCGCCCCGGCCGCATCATCGCCGAACGCCGCCCGCCCTTCGCCCGCCCGCGCACCGGAGACATCCGCGACTCCCCCGAATTCACCGCGCTCAAGGGCGAGTTGTGGGAACTCCTGCGCGGCGAGGTACGCCCGGAGGTGGTGCCCGTATGACCACCACGACCAAGGCGCCCCAGCCCGACCTGCTGGTCAGAGAGCCGGGACCGCAGGAACTCGACCCGGCCCGCACCCACCGCCGCAGGCGCACCCTCGAAATCTCCCTCGCGGTCGCCGTCCCCGCGGTCCTGCTCCTCCTCTGGCAGCTCGCCGCCGTCCAGGGCTGGATCGACGACCGCATCTACCCCGCGCCGCAGACCATCCTGGAGGACGGCGTCGAGCGCGCGGCCGCCGGCGAGCTGTGGCCCGACGTGTGGGCCACCCTGAAGCGCGTCCTCGCCGGATACGCCGTCGGCACCGTCAGCGGCTACGCCCTCGGCCTGCTCATGGGCTCGCTCTCGCTGGTACGAGCCGCCCTTGAGCCGCTGCTCGACGCCCTCTACGTCGTACCGAAGCTCGCGCTCCTGCCGATCTTCCTCAACATGTTCGGCCTCGGCGAGGGCCCGCAGATCGCCCTGGTCGCCGCGACCGTGTTCTTCTTCGTGTGGATCTCCACCATGGCCGCCGTGCTCGCCGTCCCGACCGGGCACCGCGACGCCGGCCAGGTCTTCGGCGCGACGCCCTGGCAGATGTTCCGGCACGTCCTGCTGCCCGCCTCGCTGCCCGCGGTCCTGGTCGGCGCGCGGATCGCGGCGGGCGTGGCCGTCCTGGTGATCGTCGCCTCGGAGTCCATCGCCGCCGACGAGGGCCTCGGCCACCTGATCTTCGACTCCAGGGCGCTGTTCCAGAACGACATCATGTTCGTCGGCATCGTCTGCGTCGCCGTCCTCGGCGTCCTCTTCTCCGAACTGGTGCGCCTCGTCGGCCGGTTGCTCACCCCCTGGGCCCCGCGCGACCACGGCCGCGGCCAGTCCTGAACCACTCACGCCCCGACGGAGGCCCTCTCCATGCACACCCGCGTACGTACGAGAAAGACCTGGCCCACCGCGCTCCTCGCCGCGACCCTGCTCGCCACGGCCACCGCCGGCTGCGCGAAGGAGGACGATCCCAAGGCCACCGCCGACCCGGCGAAGGCCCGCACCATCAAGCCCGTCGAAGGCTGCGCCGAGAACGGCTGGACCGACCCGGCAGACCTCGCCCCCGACCGCGCACCCGCCCGCTGCGACAAGGGCGCCCCCGCCCCGCAGAAGCTGAAGAAGAAGCGCAAGATCACCGTCGCCACCGGAACCGTCAGCGCCGAATACGTCGCTCCGCTCCAAATGGCCGTCGAGAAGGGCGAGTTCGCGAAGGAGGGCCTGGACGTCGAGGTCAAGGTCCTGCCCACCCCGGACGCCCTGCCGCTGCTCGCCAAGGGCGACATCGACGCCCAGTGGGCCGCCCCCGAGGCCGCCGTGATGAACGGCATCAACGGCGGCTTCACCATCAAGTGGGTCGCGTCCAACTACTCCTCCGACCCGAAGTCCCGCAGCGGCCTGTGGGTGCGCCTCAAGGACGGCCAGTCCGCGAAGCACGTGCCGATGGCCGGCCGCACGCTCGGCACGATGATCGGCAAGGGCTCGGTCATCGCGTACCCGATGAGCAAGGCCCTGAAGAAGCACGGCGGCGGCCTCGACAAGGTCGACTTCCGCCAGCTCGGCTCCGCCGACGTCCTGACCGCCCTGCAGAACGGAGGCGTCGACTCCGCCTGGCTGCTCGACCCGGTCTGGCGGAAGGTCGACGGCGACGAGAAGTACGCGTTCCTCGGCGGCCAGCCGCAGGGCGAGCCCCTGGGCGGCCTGCTCTTCGGCCCGAACCTGCTGCAGCGGGACCCGGACGCCGGCGTCGCCTTCCTGCGCGCGTACATCAGGACCGTGAACACGTACTTCGCGGGCGACTACAAGAAGGACCCCGGCTTCGTCACCGAGCTCGCGAAGCTGCTGAAGATCGAGGAGTCCGTGCTCAAATCGACGCCCTCGCTCCGCATGGACTGGGAGATCCGCTCCGGCACCACGGACCGGCTGCAGGCCGCGTACCGCGAGGCGGGCGTCGCCGAGGGCAAGCCCGTCCCGGAGAAGAAGGCGGTGGACCGCAGGCTGTACGCGGAGGCGGTGGGCCACAAGCCCTAGCCCTAGCCCTAGCCCTAGCCCTAGCCCTGGCCCTGGCCCTGGCTCCGGAGACATGCACACATGCCGAAGGCCCGGATCCTG
>NZ_JASCIQ010000051.1 GCF_029968035.1 Streptomyces cavernicola
CTTCTGGGCCGACCGCGCCGAGGGCGTGCTCCGCTTCGGCACCGGCGCCGGCATCACCTGGGGCTCCGACCCCGAACGCGAGTGGCAGGAGACCGAGCTCAAGGCGGCGCGACTGCTCGCGGTAGCGTCAGGGACGTACGACGTAATGGGAGGAAGCCGCACGTGAAGATCTGGCTCAACGGCGAGCTGCAGGAGCTCGACTCGGCTCGCGTCTCTGTCTTCGACCACGGACTGACCGTGGGCGACGGGGTGTTCGAGACCCTCAAGGCGACCGACGGGCAGGCCTTCGCGCTCACCCGCCACCTCGACCGCCTGGCCCGCTCCGCGCGCGGACTCGGCCTGCCCGAGCCCGACCTCGACGAGGTGCGCCGCGCCTGCGCCGCGGTCCTCGAGGCCAACCCGATGCCGCTCGGCCGCCTCCGCATCACCTACACCGGAGGCCTCTCGCCGCTCGGCTCCGACCGCGGGGACCAGGGCCAGACCCTCGTCGTCGCGCTCGGCGAGGTGACCCGCCGCCCGGACAGCACCGCGGTGATCACCGTCCCCTGGACGCGCAACGAACGCAGCGCGCTGGCCGGCCTGAAGACCACCTCGTACGCGGAGAACGTGGTCGCGCTCGCGCGGGCGCACGAGGCGGGGGCCAGCGAGGCGCTGTTCGCGAACACCGTGGGGCAGCTCTGCGAGGGCACCGGCTCCAACGTCTTCGTCGTCCTCGACGGCGAGATCCACACCCCGCCGGTCGCCTCCGGCTGCCTCGCCGGGATCACCCGCGCCCTCGCCGTCGAGTGGACCGGGGCCCGCGAGACCGACCTGCCGCTCGACGTCCTCGACCGCGCCGACGAGGTGTTCCTGACCTCCACGCTCCGCGACGTCCAGGCCGTCCACCGCGTCGACGACCGCCAACTCCCTGGCGCCCCGGGCCCGGTGACCGCCAAGGCCATGCGGATCTTCGACGAGCGCTCGGGCGACGACCTCGACCCGTGAGCGAACCGGCCACGTCGGAAACCGGATGACCGAGGGGTCCGGCAGCGGGTAGAAATCCCGTGATGACCACGACCCTGCGGCCGACCGGGCCGATCCAGCGCGATACGGACGGAGTGCGTTCACGCACCTACCAAGTGTGCGTGAACAGCCGCCCCGTGGGCACGACCGAGATCGCCACGCACCCCGTCTTCGGCCCCACCGTGGGCCATGTCCGGTACCTCGCGATCGACGAGCCGGACCGCCATCGCGGCCGCGGCACCGTCGCCGCGCTCGCCGCCGAGGAGGTGCTGCGCGGCTGGGGCTGCACCCGCGTCGAGGCGACGATCCCGGCCGCGGCCCCGGCGGCCCTGAGCCTGGCGACGGCCCTCGGGTACGTGGAGCGCAACCGCCGGATGGCCAAGCCGCTCCCCGCCTCCGGCCCGCCCGAACTGCCGGCAGGCAGCACGGGACGGCCGCTGACCGAGTCCGAGTACCCGGACTGGCTGGCGGCGAAAAAGGCCTCGTACGCGCGGACCTGGATGGCGCGCGGAGTCCCGGAGGAGCAGGCGCGCGCCAAGTCGGAGCGGGACTACGCCCGGCTCCTTCCGGACGGCCTCGCCACGGCCGGCGCCCTGCTGAGCGTCCTCACGCACGAAGGCACAGACGTCGGCACGCTCTGGCTCGCACTGCAGGAGGACGGGGCGTTCGTATACGACGTGGAGGTGGACGAGCAGCACCGCGGGCACGGCCACGGCCGCTCCCTGATGCTGCTCGCCGAGCGCCAGGCCGCCGACGCGCGAGCAGGCACCATCGGCCTCAACGTCTTCGCGGGCAACACCCCGGCCCTGCGCCTGTACGAGTCGCTGGGCTACGAGCCGCTCACGTACCACCTCTACAAACCCCTGCTCTGACCCCGGGCGCGCGGGGCCGGAGGTCAGCCGGCGAGCAGCCGGTCGACGATCTCCTCGATCCGCTCCCGCAGCCCCTCCTGGCTCTTCCCGCCGTCAAGCCGCTCGCCGCCGATGACGTACGTCGGGGTGCCGGTGACGCCGATCGCCTTGCCCTCGGCCTGGTCGGCGTCGACGATCAGGATGTGCCGGCCGTCGATCAGCGCGGTGTCCAACTCCTCGGCGTCCAGGCCGATTTCGCGGGCCACGTCCATGAGCAGCGCCTCGCCCTTGCGGTCGAACTCCTCGACACGGGCGAGCACGGCCTCCACGTACGGCCAGGCCTGACCCTGCTCCGCGGCCTCCTCGGCGGCCTGGGCGGCGGCGAAGGAGTGCTTGTGCTTCTCCAGGGGGAAGTGCCGCAGGCGCAGCTCGATCCGGTCGCCGTAGCGGGCGCGCAGGGCGCGGACGTCATCGAGGGCGGCGCGGCAGTCGGGGCACTGGAGCTCGCACCAGACGTCGAGCACGGGGCGGGCGGCGGGGTCGAGAGGGGATCCGAGGGAAGAGTCGCTCATGGGGACAGTCTCACAGGAGCGCCACGAGGCCCCCAACCCGGACCTGACCCTGACCTCAGCGGGGGCCGGACCCGGAGATCTCCCTGAGGTCGCCCCGGATCGTGGCCCCGAGGACCCCGACCGGTGCACGATGGAACCAGGACGTGACCCCGAGGCCCAGCTGGAGGACCGGATGCTTGCCGAGACCATCTGCTCCGCCGTGTCCGCGGCAGGCCTGGGCATCGCCGCGATCACCGCGTACCGCAAGCGTTTCCTGACCGCGACCCGGATCGCTGCCTACTCGCTCGTGCCCATCGGCCTGGTCCTGACCGGGGCCGTCGAGTGGGTCTTCGACCTGGTCTTCAAGCCGAGCACGTGGATCGGAGTGGGCCTCCTCGGCCTCGCCTGGCTGCTGTTCATGACGACGCGCGCGGTCGAGCGGCGCAGCGGCCGAAGAGAGGTGCAGGCCGCCGAGCAGGACGCCGTCGCCCCGCAGGCCTCCGCCCCCTCCCTCGGCGCGGGCCGTACGGCGGCGCCCGCCCCGAAGCACCAGGAGAGACAGCAGGGAAAGCAGCGCGCGAAGCAGACCGATCCCGCACCTGCGGACGACTTCTCGGACATCGAAGCGATTCTGAAGAAGCACGGCATCTGAGAGCCGCCGCGAAAGACCACGTGATCCGGCGAACTCCCGCTGGTACCGGGCGTGTTGATCCTGCCCTCGTGGTGCCCTGCGCCATGATCGCCGCGAGATGCAGGAAACACCCCGGGGCCAGGTCCCCGCACCCACGTCCGAGCCGCGAGGCTGCCTCTTCGCGCTCTCCCAGCCGCCCCTGATGATCTTCCTCGGAGTGGTCGGCTGCCTCCTCCTGGCGGCGGCGATGCACGATCTCTATTTCTTGTGAACGCCGCCCCGCCCCGCTGTCGTGCGCACATCGGCGGTCAGCCCGCCGCGGCCTCCTTGCGCCGGGCCCGGTACGCGGCGACGTGCAGACGGTTGCCGCAGGTCCGGCTGTCGCAGTAGCGCCGGGACCGGTTACGGGACAGATCCACGAAGGCGTGCTGGCAGTCCGGCGCCTCACACCGGCGCAGCCGCTCCTGCTCCCCGGCGACGATGAAGAAGGCGAGCGCCATGCCTCCGTCGGCGGCGAGGTGGTCGGCCACGGAGGCGCCGGGCGCGAAGTAGTGCACGTGCCAGTCGTAGCCGTCGTGGTCGGTCAGCCTCGGCGTGGTGCCGGCCGCGGCGACCAGCTCGTTGATGGTGTGCGCGGCGCCCCGCGCGTCGTCCGCCGGGAACACGGCGGCGAACCGGGCCCGCACGCCCCGCACCGCCGCCAGGTCGTCCTCGGTCAGCCGCCCGACATCGCTGATGGAATGCGTCCGTACGAAGGCGTCGAGGGCCGCGACGTCCGCGAGGTCGTCGGGCTTGTCGTCCTCCGGCGCGGAGTTCACCAGTGCGCACACCGCTTCGAGTGCGCACCGGGTGTCGTGGGTGATCAGCACGAATCGCTCCAGGGCCTTGGGTCCGGGCGGGCGCCCGCTGATGCTGGCCGATGCTAGCGGCTCGATTCGAACACATCGGTGCCGTCGCTGCGGGGGAACCCGCGGCGACGGCACCGAGCACTGCCTGTATGAGGTTGTCTGGGCCCGCGCCGCCTCCCCGAGTCGGGCGGCTGCGGGCTGCTTGCCGGTCGGCCTCGTCAGCTCTCGGCGAGGATGTGGGAGAGCTCCGTGTCGAGGTCGAAGTGACGGTGTTCGGTACCGGGTGGCACCGCGGCGTCCGTCCTCTTGAGGAAGGATTCCAGGGCCCGCGCCGGGGCCTCGAGCAGAGCCTCGCCTTCCGGAGAGCTCAGGGCGATGCAGACGACGCCCTGACCGTGACTGCGTGACGGCCAGACACGGACGTCGCCGGTGCCCGTGGGCCTGTGCAGACCCTCGGCGAGAAGGTCGCGGGCGAAGACCCACTCGACCGTCTCTTCGGCTCCGGTGTGGAAGGTGGCGTGCACGGCGTAGGGATCGGCCGTGTCATACCGCAGTCCTGCGGGTACAGGGAGTGAGGACTCGCTCGACACAACGAGGCGCAGGTGCAGCTCGCAGCTGACCGTGGTGTTCATAAGCGCCAGGGCCTTTCGCTCAGTGTGCGCTCGGGGATTCGCACGTCGGCGAAATCGACATGCCACCTACGATGCCGTTGTAAACCCCTCTGAGGGATTTGAGAGGCTTTCAGTAGCTCGTACAGCCGTCGGGCCGTTCGTTCATACGTCCATTCCGGTGACGCGTTCCCGTCCGGTAATGTCGGCCGTATGAATACGGGGAGTGACGAGCGCAGTGAGGTGGGCTCGGCCGCCGAGCCGGCCGCCGCAGCACAGGACGAGCAGGGGCTCGGATCCAAAGCGCCGAAGTTCATCAAGCGTCGCCGTGCTCTGCACCTGAGCTGGCAGGTCGGCGTCTTCATCGTGGGTCTGGCCGTCGTGGTCGGCGGCATCATCATGCTGCCGCTGCCTGGTCCCGGCTGGGTCGTGATCTTCTGCGGTATGGCGATCTGGGCGACGGAGTTCGTGTGGGCGCAGCTCGTGCTGCGCTGGACCAAGCGGAAGGTCACCGAGGCGGCGCAGCGCGCGCTCGACCCCAAGGTGCGCCGGCGGAACATCATCCTGACGTCCGTCGGCCTCGTGATCATCGGCGTCCTGCTCGGGATCTACGTGTGGAAGTTCGGCATCGTCATGCCGTGGAAGATCGACGAGTGAGGGCGCTGCTCGCAGGCGTGGTCAAAGGCCCGTCTGAAGTGCGGTAATGTTCTCTGTGCGCCCGGGGCGATTAGCTCAGTGGGAGAGCGCTTCGTTCACACCGAAGAGGTCACTGGTTCGAACCCAGTATCGCCCACCCGGCCGAAGGTCCGTGAGACATCCCGTCTCACGGACCTTCGTCGTTTCCGCCCTTCCGCGGTGGTGTCAGTGCATGCGGCCGAGGGCGTCCCGCAGCCGTCTGGCGTCGCGCAGGCGCTGTTCGTACGTCGCGCCCACGGCGAGCAGGAGCAGTCCGGCCAGGGCCGGGGGCAGCCAGCGGGGGAGGGCGCCGACGACCTGGACGACGTACGGCGCGAGCTCGTGCGCGGCGACCAGGGCGAGCACCGTGCCGCCGAGCGTCAGCGGGGCCTGCAGCCGGTGGTGGGCGCCGAGCAGCGTGACGGCCAGGGCGGCGAGGCCGAGCAGGAGCGGGCGCAGCCAGTGCGGGTCGGTCCAGGCGGCGATCAGGCTGGGCAGCAGAGTGGCGGCGAGGCCGGGCCCGTAAGCGGACCAGGAGGACGCCTCAGGGGCGCGTCGGCGGCGCAGGAAGCCGACCGCGAGCGCGGGGAGCGTCACCGGCAGCGTGTACGCCTCAGGGGCCGTCACGTCCCATGCGGCCAGGCGCACCCAGCACGCCGCGGCGAACAGGGCGCCCGCGGCGTACGACACCGGGCGGCGGTCGGGGCGCAGGGCTGTGGCTGCCGCGATCACGCCGGTCAGGGCGAGGGTCAGGGCCAGGCTCGGGGCGTGGCCGGAGGACAGCGCCACGGCGAGGCCGGCGGCCGCCGCGCCCTCGATCTCCAGGGGCAGGGCGACGCGGAGCGTGCGCAGACGGGCGGCGAGCAGCGCGGTCGCGACCGGCACCGCGAGGACCACGAGGGCCGTGCGGTGCGGCGGCAGGTCGAGGGCGGCCGGGCCTGCGACGGCGAGGGCGGTGGCCCAGAGCGTCGCGGTGCAGGCGAGGAGCGCGCGGCGGGCGTCGTCCGCGTGCAGCGCGGCGGCCGCGACGCAGCCGGCGAGCAGGGCGGCGAGCACCGTGAAGGTCGCGGGCTCCGTGGCGAGGGACAGCAGCGCAGCGCCCACCGCCGAGGTCAGGCCGCAGGCGAGCAGGACCCATGCGAGGTGCGGACGCGCGGCGCGGGCCAGCGCGGTGGCGGCGCCCAGGGACGCCAGGGCCAGTGCGGTGTGCGTGGCGAGAGCGGCCGCGTAAGGGAGTTCGAGGGTCAGGGGCAGGGTGGAGAGCGCGGACCAGAAGAGGGCCGGAGCGGCGCAGGCGGCTGTGGTGCTTCGGGCGCGCCATGCCTCGTCGGCCCGTGTGAGCCGGTGCGCGGCCCAGGCGGTGGCGGCGAGCGCGAGCAGCGTCACCGGGACTGCCGCTCCGGCGGTGACCGGGGCGTCCAGGTAGGCCTGACGCGGCGTGCCCGTCCAGGTCAGCTCGGCCCAGCGCGCCAGGCCCGCGACGGAGAGGGCCGCGGTCGGCAGGGCCCACAGCAGCGCGACGCCGACGGGCACCGCTGCGGCAGCGGCCAGGCCGCGTCGTACGGCCAGGGGGAGTCGGGTGCGTACGGCCGTCAACAGGGTGATGCCGCACAGGAGATGGGCCGGGACCGTCCAGGTCTCGGGGAGGGCTGTGCGCAGGACGCCGCCCGCGGCGAGGACCGTGGCGAGGCCTGCGACGGCGGCGCAGGCCGTGGCCGACGGGGCGTGCGGGGTGCGCAGAGCCGCGCCCAGGGCGATCGCCGCGGCGAGGAGGAGCAGGACGCCGGCGCGCGCGGCCGCGGCCGGGTCGGCGGCCGTCCAGGACAGGGCCGTCGCGATCGTCAGGGCGATGAAGCCGAGGAGGGCCGCGCCGGACGCGGCCGTGGCGCGGACGGAGAGCCGCTTGACCCACAGGGCGAGGACCGTGTCAGCCGAGGCCGTGGCGAGCAGGGCGACCGTCAGGGCGTGTGCGCCGCCTTCGGCCGCCAATGTGCCGAGGAACAGCGGGAGTTGAGCCGCTACCACGGCGGTCGGCAGCGGTGCGTGCAGCCGGGGCAGGGCCGTTCCGTACCCGGCCCAGAGGGCGGAGAGCACGGCCGAGGCGATCGCCGCGTAGGCCGCGCCGTCCGCGTCCGGCACCGCGACCCGGTGCAGGGCGTACGCGTCGAGGACCGTCAGGACCAGGCCGAGCGCGGCCACCGCCTCCGCCGTCGCGGCGAGGCCGCGGCGCTGCAGCAGGACGGGCACGCCGAGCGCCGCCAGGGTCACCGCGCCGAGCACGGCCGAACGGCCGGCGATGCCCATGTGGCCCCAGCTGACCAGCGTGAACGCCAGCGCGGCGACGGTCAGCAGGAGCCCGCCGAGGACGAGCAGGACGTTCTGCACGCTCGGCGGGGACGACTCCGCGCGCGGGCGCGGGCCCCAGGCCTGGGGTGCGGGTCCGGCCGGCCGGGGCGGCGCGGTCGGCGCGGGCTGCGGCGCCGACCGCTGGGCCAGGACCGACACCAGCCAGGCCCGGCGGGCCAGCAACTGGGTGCGGCGCGCCTCCAGTTGGCCCAGCTCGTGGTCCAGGATGCGCAGCTCTTCGGCCGGTGACGGAAAGGTGGTCATGCCTGCAGTGTGGTCCGGGTCACGGCGACCCGGCATGGGCGTACGTACTCAGATACGGCTGAGTACGCGCCCGGCGTCGCGCAGACTCGGGGGCATGGACTGGTGCCACTACCGCTTCCGCAGCGTCTGGAACGTGCCCGCGCGTCCCGAAGCGGTCTTCGCCGTGCTGGAGAACGCCGAGGAGTACCCGCTGTGGTGGCGGCAGGTGCGCGAGGTCATCCCGATCGACGCGCACAGCGGCCGCGCCAGGTTCCGCTCCGCGCTGCCGTACGACCTCCGCGTCACCGTGCGCGAGCTGCGCCGCGACCCGGCGGCCGGGGTCCTGGAGATCCGCATGACCGGCGACCTCGACGGCTGGGCGCGCTGGACGCTCGCGCCGGTCGGCCGCGGCACGCGCGTGGTGTACGAGCAGGAGGTCGACGTACGACGGACGTTGATGCGCCGCCTCGCCGTTCCGGGGCGGCCGGTGTTCCTGCTCAACCACGCGCTGATGATGCGGGCGGGGCGACGCGGACTGATCGGGCATCTCGGTACGAGCTGACCGAGGGCGGCCGCGGGGCGATGCGCAGGCGTCCTGAACCGGTTTGGAGGAGGGCCGTCGGGACCTGTATGGTTCAGTGCGTTCCCGGGCGATTAGCTCAGTGGGAGAGCGCTTCGTTCACACCGAAGAGGTCACTGGTTCGAACCCAGTATCGCCCACCGGGAAAGACCGGTCCGTCACAGACGGGCCGGTCTTTTTGTGTACGCAGAGCCCCGTACCGCTCTGCGACTCTCAAGCGGCGGCCGGGAGTTCCGGGCGCAGCGGCCAGGCCGGGTCGACCGTCTCCGGAGTGCCGTTGCGGGTGAACCACGCCTGCAGGCCGTGCGCCTGGGCCGCGTGCCACACCGCCTGCAGGGCGTGCAGCTCGGCCGCCGAGAGGCGTTCGAGCCGGGCCGCGAAACGGCGCCCCACCGCGCGGGTCACCTCCAGGGCGGCGAGCGCGTCCGCCGCCGCGTCGTGGGCGTCGGCGAGCTCCACCTCGTACAGCGCGCACAGGTCGGTGAGCGTGCGGCGGCCCTTGCGGTAGCGGTCCAGGTGCTTGTCCAGGACCCGCGGGTCGAGGACGCACAGCGGGCGGCTCCCCAGGTAGTGCGGGAGCGACGACGCGCGGTGCCGGCGCAGCTCCCGGTCCAGGAGCGTCAGGTCGAACGGCGCGTTCATCACCACCAGCGGCCGTCCCGCGGCGGTGAGATCGGACAGCTCGCGGCCTATCTCCTCCATCACCGGCGCCGGCCAGCGGCCGTAGCGGTGCAGATGGTCCTCCGTCAGGCCGTGTATGTCGGAGGCCTCTTCGGGGATCGGGACGCCCGGGTCGACCAGCCAGCGCGTCGCCCGCGCCCGGCCTCCCGGGGTGTCCTGGACGACGATCGCGGCCGACACGATGCGGTCGTTCTCCACGTCCACGCCCGTGGTCTCGGTGTCGAATGCGGCAAGTGGTCCCTCGTACCAACACGTCATGGTGATGCAACTCCCTGTGTCCGCACGGCAGATGACGTGCGGCCGCCCGCCGTCCCTGGCGCGACGCGCCCCGCTGCCTGCCCGAACTCGTGATACCCGGGCCGTTTGCCCGATACGCGCAGCGGTGACAACACAGGTGACGGGCCGATGCGTTGGGCGGTCCGGGGGTGTGCGGCGCGCAACCGGCAGGGTGTGCGGGCCGCGGCACCACCTCAGTAACTCCTCGGCCCGGAAGGCTCGTTCGCCATGGCGCTCGCGCAGCCCGAACAGGGTGGGCTGCTGCCCGAGCGGATCGCACCGCTGCGCGGCACGCTCGCCACCACCGCCTGCATGGAGACCCTCCAGGTGGGCTATCTGCACGCCGTCGCGGCCGCGGCCGGATGTTCGCTCTCGCAGCCCTTTCCGGACAACGGCATCGACTGGCACGTCAGCCACAGCGCCCCCGGGCACACGGTCGACGACGAGGTCACCATCAAGGTGCAGCTCAAGTGCACGTACCAGCTCGCACCCGAACCCCCGGGCCCCGCCTTCTCGTTCACGCTCGACAACGCGCACCTGGAGAAGCTGGCCCGCACCCCGGTCTCGGTGCACAAGATCCTGGTCGTGATGATCGTGCCCCGGTCCCGCGACGACTGGCTGCGCGCCGGGCACGACCGGCTCGACCTCAGGCACTGCTGCTACTGGACCAACCTGGCCGGGCACCCCGTGCGGGGGCGGCACAGGACGACGGTGCGGATCCCGACCTCGCGGATATTCGACGACCGGGCCCTCTGCGAGATCATGACGCGCGTCGGGACGGGAGGGAGACCCTGATGCACCGCCCGATCGACGAACCCCCACACCTGATGCCCCCAGACCTGGTGGGCGGCGCCTTACCGGACCCGGACGCCGCGCGCGTGGACCCCGGCGTCCTCGGCGTCCTGCTCGACCGGCACGGCTGGCGGCGGCGCGGCGGCGCGGCCGGCCGGTACGCCCGCTGGACCCCGCCCGACGGCGCCTCCGGCACCAGCCTCCTCGTCCCCGAGAGCCGCGCCTTCCCCGACAGCGACGACCTGCTCAGCGAGGCCCTGCTCGCGCTCGCCCGCAGCGCCGCCCCGTCCGCGCGCGCCGTGCTCGTCGGCCTCGCGGTGCCCAGCGACGAGCTGACCTGGACCCGGGACGTCCCGCAGGGGCCCGCGGGCAGCGCCGCCTGGAACGTCGAGGAGCAGTTACGGAACTCCGTGCGCCAGGTGCTGCTCGCCGGGGCACTCGCTGTGCGCGAGCGGGCCGGGTACTACGGGGCGCGGCACCGCAGGGCTGCCGCCGCTTCTCTCGCGAGCGTTCTGGTGGGGCCCGCGCGCGGCGGCCGCAGGCTCACCGCGTTCGTGCCCGCGGCCACCGGCAGGCCCCTTGCCGTACGGCTGTACCACGCGCTGTGCGCTGCGCGTGAGGCCGTCGACTACCGCCGGGCCACGGGTGGCATGGAGGCCTTCGACACCGCCGTCGAGGCAGGCGTCAGCCACGAGTTGACCGAGGCCCTGGTCACTCTCGTAGGCGGTACGGAAGGGGCCTGCGTCGACCTCGCGTGGGCGCCCGCGGCCGGGGCGCCCGAGGGGTGTGCGGCCCGGCCCGAGTCCGTCGAGTTCTCGCCCGGCGACCTGGCGGTGCTGCGCGAGGCCTCCGCCCGCTACCGCCGAGCCGAGCCCTCGATGCCCGTCAAGATCACCGGGACCGTCGTACGGATGCGCAGGGCGGGGCCGCGGGGGAGCGGCGCCGTACGGCTGCGGGTGATCGCGGGGGCCGAGGTCCCGCACGTACGCATGTCCCTGGACGAGGAGGCGTACCGGATCGCGGGGCATGCTCATCTCCTCGGCCTGCCGGTACGGGTGCAGGGCCGCCTGGAGAGCCGCGGGGGCTTCCGTCGGCTGTCCGGGGCCACGGAGGTGGTGCCGGTGCAGGTGGACGAGGCGGAGCGGGACCGGATGCTGAAGTCGCTGCAGGAGAACCTGGACTTCTTCGGGGAGGCGTGCGGCGGGGAATAGGTCTCAGGCGGGCGGGTCCGGGAAATTCAGCCCACACCGCGATCGAGGGGGCCCGAGTCAACGGTGCGGCTCGGACCACGGAAGCCGGCCCCCGCTAACCGTTTCGCGAACGCCTCCACGGTCTCGGTACGATTCCTCTTGCGCGCGCACGCAGTGATGCCGCGCATCCACCTTCAGGCAGGAGAGACCGGTGTCAGACGTCCGTGTGATCATCCAACGCGATTCCGAGCGGGAAGAGCGCGTGGTGACGACGGGCACTACGGCCGCCGAACTCTTCCCCGGTGAGCGCACCGTCGTCGCCGCGCGCGTGGGCGGCGAGCTGAAGGACCTGGCGTACGCCGTGCAGGACGGCGAGGAGGTCGAGCCGGTCGAGATCTCCTCCGAGGACGGCCTCAACATCCTGCGCCACTCCACCGCGCACGTGATGGCGCAGGCAGTGCAGGAGCTCTTCCCCGAGGCCAAGCTGGGCATCGGCCCGCCGGTCAAGGACGGCTTCTACTACGACTTCGACGTCGCCGAGCCGTTCACTCCCGAGGACCTCAAGCGCATCGAGAAGAAGATGCAGGAGATCCAGAAGCGCGGCCAGCGGTTCTCCCGCCGCGTCGTCTCCGACGACGACGCCCGCGAGGAGCTCGCCGACGAGCCGTACAAGCTGGAGCTCATCGGCATCAAGGGCTCCGCCTCGCACGACGACGGCGCGGACGTCGAGGTGGGCGGCGGCGAGCTGACCATCTACGACAACCTCGACCCGAAGTCCGGCGAGCTGTGCTGGAAGGACCTCTGCCGCGGTCCGCACCTGCCGACCACCCGCAACATCCCCGCGTTCAAGCTGATGCGGAACGCGGCGGCGTACTGGCGCGGCAGCGAGAAGAACCCGATGCTGCAGCGCATCTACGGCACCGCCTGGCCGTCCAAGGACGAGCTGAAGGCGCACCTGGAGTTCCTCGCCGAGGCCGAGAAGCGCGACCACCGCCGCCTCGGCAACGAGCTGGACCTGTTCTCCGTCCCGGAGCAGATCGGCTCCGGCCTCGCGGTCTTCCACCCCAAGGGCGGCATCGTCCGCCGCGTGATGGAGGACTACTCGCGCCGCCGGCACGAGGAGGAGGGGTACGAGTTCGTCTACACCCCGCACGCCACGAAGGGGAAGCTCTTCGAGACCTCGGGCCACCTGGACTGGTACGCCGACGGCATGTACCCGCCCATGCAGCTCGACGAGGGCGTGGACTACTACCTCAAGCCCATGAACTGCCCGATGCACAACCTGATCTTCGACGCGCGCGGGCGTTCGTACCGTGAACTGCCGCTGCGCCTCTTCGAGTTCGGCACCGTGTACCGGTACGAGAAGTCCGGCGTCGTGCACGGCCTGACCCGCGCCCGCGGCTTCACGCAGGACGACGCGCACATCTACTGCACCCGCGAGCAGATGGCGGACGAGCTCGACAAGACGCTCACCTTCGTCCTCGGCCTGCTCCGCGACTACGGCCTGAACGACTTCTACCTGGAGCTGTCCACCAAGGACCCGGAGAAGTACGTCGGCTCGGACGAGGTCTGGGAAGAGGCCACCGAGGTGCTCGCCCAGGTCGCCGAGAAGCAGGGCCTGCCGCTGACCCCGGACCCGGGCGGCGCCGCGTTCTACGGCCCGAAGATCTCCGTCCAGGCGAAGGACGCGATCGGCCGGACCTGGCAGATGTCCACGGTCCAGCTGGACTTCAACCTGCCGGAGCGCTTCAACCTGGAGTACACCGGCCCGGACGGCACCAAGCAGCGCCCGGTCATGATCCACCGAGCCCTGTTCGGCTCCATCGAGCGGTTCTTCGCGGTGCTCCTCGAGCACTACGCGGGCGCCTTCCCGGCGTGGCTCGCCCCGGTCCAGGCCACGGGCATCCCAATCGGTGACGCGCACGTCGAGTACCTGCAGGAGTTCGCCGCCAAGGCGAAGAAGCAGGGCCTGCGGGTCGAGGTGGACTCCTCCTCCGACCGGATGCAGAAGAAGATCCGCAACGCCCAGAAGGCCAAGGTGCCCTTCATGATCATCGCGGGCGACGAGGACATGGCCGCCGGCGCCGTCTCCTTCCGCTACCGCGACGGTTCGCAGGAGAACGGCATCCCCGTCGACGAGGCCATCGCGAAGATCGCCAAGGTCGTCGAGGAGCGGGTGCAGGTCTGATCCCGGTCTGATCCCGGCGGGACGTCCGTCCCGTAGCCGAGTTGTGGTCGCGAGGCCCCGGAGCGCGGTTGTCGCGCTCCGGGGCCTCGGGCTTCCCCGCTGCCCGACCCGGCGACGCATCGGGCCCCGGCCACGCCATATGCTGCACACCATGACGAGTGACCCGGAGCAGCAGAACGGAGTGGGGACGCAGGACGCGTTCCAGCGCCTGTGGACGCCCCACCGGATGGCGTACATCCAGGGCGAGAACAAGCCGACCGGGCCGGGGGCCGGGGACGGCTGTCCGTTCTGCTCGATCCCCGAGATGTCCGACGAGGACGGCCTGATCGTCGCACGCGGCAACCATGTGTACGCGGTGCTCAACCTGTACCCGTACAACGGCGGGCACCTGATGGTCGTGCCCTACCGGCACGTCGCGGACTACACCGAGCTGTCCACCGCCGAGACCGTGGAGCTGGGCGAGCTCACCAAGCAGGCCATGGTCGCGCTGCGCACCGCTTCGGGCGCGCACGGCTTCAACATCGGCATGAACCAGGGCACCGTCGCCGGCGCCGGCATCGCCGCGCATCTGCACCAGCACATCGTGCCCCGCTGGGGCGGCGACACGAACTTCATGCCCGTCGTCGGCCACACCAAGGTGCTGCCCCAACTCCTGGGCGACACCCGCAAGATGCTGGCCGACGCCTGGCCTCGGGGCTGACCTCCCGCCGTTCCCTGATGGTGCTCACGTCCTCTCGTACGTGAGCACCATCGCGCTTTTCCGGGCCGCTCCCGCGCGTGCACGCGGGGGTTGTACGGCGTGGGCGCGGGCCCTACGCGCCGAGTGACGTGGGGCCCTACGCGTCGTACACGTCGGCCTTGGTGGGCGAAGCCTCCTGGACGGCGCCGCTGAGGGTGAGCGAGCGGCTGGCGAAGCGCGCCGTGTCCACGGAGTTCTCCTCCAGGACGCGCATCGCGGCGGCGTGCACCACCCGCAGCACCGGGGTGGCCGCACGCAGCGCGTCGTCCGCCATGAAGCGGTGCCGCCACGGCTTGTCGGCCCAGGCGTGCCGCAGGCCGAACGGCTCCGGCAGGGCCAGCTTGCCGCCGAGGAAGTCCAGGATCGGCGGGAACCAGGTGAACGGCGCGCGGGCCGCGAGCCGCACCACGTCGTCGGCCTCTATCAGGGGCAGCTTCACCTCCCGCGTCTCCCAGAACTTCACCGTCTTGGAGACTTCCTTGGTCTTCGCCTTCGGCTTGGTCGTGAACAGGGAGTGCACCGGGCCGAGCGCATGGCCCGTGACCTCGATGCGCAGCGTCTCGTGCAGCACCGTCACCGTGATCAGCATCGTGATCACCAACTGGCCGTCCCAGAGCCGGAACTGGACACCCAGATAGTGGCGGTCGCCGCTGCCGAACTGCTGCTCGTTGCAGATCCGCTGTATCTCGTGCGGCTTGACCTGGAAGGCCTCCACGTCCGTGCCGGAGGGACGGGCCACCTCCGTCGCCCCCTCGGCCACGGGGGAGACGATCCAGTGCCGTATCGACGGGGTGGGGAAACCGCCGGTGTGCAGCGGGCCGCGCTCCAGCATGCGCAGCTGGTCGTGGATCGCGCGCACCACGTCCCAACTGCGGAACGGGTGGATCTCCGAGCTGCCCGCGCGCGGCACCAGCTCTTCCGCCAACTGCCAGCTGCCCCAACGGGTTCCCATGCCGAGGATGCCCTTGGGCCCGGCGTAGAACACGGAGTTGGACTGCTGCTCGGCGGTGAGCCGGGCCAGGCCCTGGCGCAGCCGCTCGGCCGCCGTCTCGCCGGGCGAACCCGGCACCGCCTCGGGGATCTTGGCGCCGATGCCGCCGCCGGCGAGCAGACTCTCCCAGCGGCCGCGCAGATCCTGGGCCGTACGCTCACAGATCTGCTTGGCGAGCACCCAGCCGATCACCGGGGCGATCACCATGGCCCGCAGATATATCCCCAGGAAACCCGTGAACGGCAGCTTGATCAGGAAGATCACGGCCAGGACGCAGGCGGCTGCCAGGAGCGCCGTGCCGATCGTGGACTTCTTCTTGTCCTTGCCCTCGCCGAGGCTCTTCTTGACCTGGAAGATCAGCAGCCACAGCAGCAGTCCCGGCAGGAACAGCACCCCGAACAGCACGGTCACAGCGGTGAGTCGGGTGTCACGCTCCTTGCGGATGCGGGTGGCCGCGAGGCAGTGCTCGACCACGGACTGCGGCTCTATCCCGAAGGACTGGATCAGCGGCTTGCGGGCGCCGCCGAGCATCCGCACCTGCACGGCGCGCGCGAAGGCCTCGCCGAGGTCCGGCTTGAAGAGCGACAACTTGCCTTTCTTCACCTCGGACTTGTGCCAGTCGTTGTTCGCTTTCAGTATCTCGTCGACATCGCTGTCGCGGTACGCCGCCGACGCCAGCGCGTGCGTCGCCGCCGTCTCGCCCGCGGCGCCGGAGAGCGGCACCTGCGCCCCCGGCGTGAAATCGAAGGCCGAATCGATGTCCGCCACTGCAAGCCCCCATCGCCGCACCGCCGCTGCTCTGCGGCCCTTCCCGACTTCCTTACCCCGCACGGCCGTTGACCGCACCGCCGGGCAGATCATCAATGTATCGGGGCGCACTGACATCCGTCATCGGGCGGCCGAATGCCGCCCGTCCCCACACGAGTCGGGACGGGCGGCATTCGGCCCGCCGGCACCGGGCCCCGGTGCACCGGCGTGCCGCCGCCGCGCCCTGCCGGAACGCGGCGGCGGGGGAGGTCGGGGCCGGTCAGTGGGTCAGTCGTCCTGCTCGGCCTCCTCGCGGACCTTCGCCGCGAGCTGTGCGGGCATCGGCTCGTGCCGGACGTAACTACGGCTGAAACGGCCCGTTCCGTGCGCGAGCGAGCGCAGGTCCACCGCGTACCGGCCGATCTCGATCTCCGGCACCTCGGCCCGTACGAGGGTGCGGCCGCCTGGCGACTGCTCGGTGCCCACGACGCGGCCGCGCCGCCCCGACAGATCGCTCATCACGGAGCCCACGAACGCGTCGCCGACCAGCACCTGCACCTCGGCGACGGGTTCGAGCACGTGGATCTTCGTGTCCGCCGCAGCCTCGCGCAGGGCGAGCGCGCCGGCCGTCTGGAACGCCGCGTCGGACGAGTCGACGGAGTGCGCCTTGCCGTCCAGGAGCGTGACGCGGACGTCGACCAGCGGGCTGCCGCCGATGCCGCGTGCGGCCTGGGTGCGCACGCCCTTCTCCACGGACGCGATGAACTGGCGTGGCACGGCGCCGCCGACGACCTTGTCGACGAACTCGACGCCGCTCCCGCCGGGCAGCGGCTCCACCTCGATCTCGCAGATCGCGTACTGCCCGTGCCCGCCGGACTGCTTCACATGGCGGCCCCGGCCCGCCGCCCTGGCCCCGAAGGTCTCGCGCAGGGCGACGCGGTGCGGCACGACGTCGACCTGGACGCCGTAGCGGCTGCGCAGCCGCTCCAGGGCCACGTCCGCGTGCGCCTCGCCCAGGCACCAGAGGACCACCTGGTGGGTGTCCTGGTTCTGCTCCAGACGCATCGTCGGGTCCTCGGCCACCAGGCGGGCCAGGCCCTGCGACAGCTTGTCCTCGTCGGGCTTGCTGTGCGCCCTGATCGCCAGCGGAAGCAGCGGGTCCGGCATGCTCCATGGCTCCATGAGGAGCGGGTTCTCCTTGGCCGAGAGCGTGTCCCCGGTCTCGGCGCGGCTCAGCTTCGCCACACACGCGAGGTCGCCCGCGATGCAGCGCGTGAGCGTCCGCTGCTGTTTGCCGAACGGAGAGGAGAGGGCGCCGATGCGCTCGTCGACGTCGTGGTCCTCGTGGCCGCGGTCGGCCAGGCCGTGCCCCGAGACGTGCACCGTGTCGTCGGCGCGCAGCGTCCCGGAGAAGACCCGGACCAGCGAGATCCGGCCCACATAGGGGTCGGACGACGTCTTCACGACCTCGGCGGCCAGCGGACCGTCCGGGTCGCAGGAAAGCGCCGCACGCGCGGTGCCGTCCGGGGCGGTGACGGCGGGCGTCTCGCGCTCCAGGGGCGTCGGGAAGCCGCCGGTGATCAGTTCCAGGAGCTCGACCGTGCCGAGGCCCTGCCGGGCGCCCTCGGCCGCTGGGGCCGCGGCGAGCACCGGGTGGAAGACGCCGCGTGCCACGGCGCGCTCCAGATCCTGCACCAGGGTCTTGTAGTCGATGGTCTCGCCGCCCAGATAGCGGTCCATGAGGGTCTCGTCCTCGCTCTCCGCGATGATCCCCTCGATGAGCCGGTTACGGGCCTCGGCGATCCGCGCCTCCTGTGCGCCGTCCGGATCCAGCTCCTTGCGCTCGCCCGAGGCGTAGTCGAAGACCCGCTGCGAGAGCAGCCCGACCAGACCGGTCACCGGAGCGTGGCCGTCCGGGCCCTCGTCCCCGTACTGCGGCAGATACAGCGGAATCACCGCGTCCGGGTCGTCTCCGCCGAAGGTCGCCGCGCAGCTGCCGGTCATCGCGGCGAAGTCGGCGCGGGCCGCCTCCAGGTGCGTGACGACGATCGCCCGCGGCATGCCCACCGCCGCGCACTCGTCCCACACCATGCGGGTCGCGCCGGTGATGCCCTCCGTGCCCTCGGCGGCCGAGACGACGAAGAGGGCCGCGTCCGCAGCGCGCAGACCGGCCCTCAACTCGCCCACGAAATCGGCGTATCCGGGGGTGTCGAGCAGATTGATCTTGATGCCGTCCCATTCCACGGGGACCAGGGACAGCTGGATCGAGCGCTGCTGGCGGTGCTCGATCTCGTCGTAGTCGGACACGGTGCCGCCGTCCTCCACGCGGCCCGCCCGGTTCACCACCCCCGCGGTCAGCGCGAGGGCCTCCACCAGAGTCGTCTTGCCGGAACCGCTGTGGCCGACCAGCACCACGTTCCGTACGGAGCGGGGGTGGTCGGCCGTGAGTGCTCTGCCGGCGGCCCCGGTGTGTGCACCTGCTTTGTCGCCCATGCTGTGCCTCCCGAAGGCTCCCGATTCGCTGCACGGTGAGGGGAGAGGGCGCGGACACGCTGGGGACCGCATGTGCCGGCGGCTCCGACGACGCCCGCGGTGTCCTTCGAGCTTTCCACTCGCTTCACGGTGCGTCCATACGTCGTACGAGATCGCGGCGGCACGGGAGACGCGCGGGGGACCCGAGGGGCTCACGAGGTGGAGCGACAGGGTCCGTGGCTACGATGGGGCGGCCGGTGGCCGCAGGGGTCGCGCGGCCCGCCACTCCCCTTGGGAAGGCTTCAAGGCCATGCTGAACAAGTACGCGCGTGCGTTTTTCACGCGTGTCCTCACACCGTTCGCCGCGTTTCTGCTCCGCCGGGGAGTCAGCCCGGACGCGGTCACGCTGATCGGCACGGCAGGTGTCGTGGCGGGTGCACTGGTCTTCTTCCCCCGGGGCGAGTTCTTCTGGGGCACGATCGTCATCACGCTGTTCGTGTTCTCCGACCTGGTCGACGGGAACATGGCCCGGCAGGCGGGCATCTCCAGCCGCTGGGGCGCCTTCCTCGACTCCACGCTCGACCGGGTCGCGGACGGCGCGATCTTCGGCGGCTTCGCGCTCTGGTACGCGGGCCGGGGCGACAGCGACATGATGTGCGCGGTGTCCATCTTCTGCCTGGCCAGCGGGCAGGTCGTCTCGTACACGAAGGCGCGCGGTGAGTCGATCGGCCTGCCCGTCGCGGTGAACGGCCTGATCGAGCGGGCCGAGCGGCTTGTCATCTCCCTGGTCGCGGCAGGTCTGGCCGGACTGCACGCCTTCGGGGTGCCCGGCATCGACGTGCTGCTGCCGATCGCCCTGTGGATCGTCGCCGTCGGCAGCGCCGTGACCCTCGGCCAGCGCGTCGTGACCGTACGCCGGGAGTCCGCCGAGGCGGATGCGGCGGCGGAGCCCGCGGACGGGGCGCCCGACGCGACCGACGCGGAGCCGAAAACAGGCACAGGCGAGACTGGCACCAGTGGGACGAAAACCGCCACAGAAGACGTAGAGCCGAGCGGCAGCCCGGCACGGGGGAGCGAGGCCACGTCATGAGCAACGCACAGGAGAGACTCACCGACGCCCTGTACGGGCTCGGCTGGTCCGCGGTGAAGAAGCTCCCCGAGCCCGTCGCCGTCCGCCTCGGGCGCACCATCGCAGACATCGCGTGGAAGCGCCGCGGCAAGGGCGTCCAGCGCCTGGAGGCCAACTACGCGCGCGTGGTGCCGGATGCGAGTCAGGAACACCTCGCCGCCCTGTCCAAGGCGGGCATGCGCTCGTACATGCGCTACTGGATGGAGTCCTTCCGGCTGCCCGCCTGGAGCGAGGACCGCATAAAGAACGGCTTCACGCCGAAGGACGTGCACTACCTGACGGACGGCCTGGCCTCCGACAAGGGCGTCATCCTCGCCCTGCCCCACCTTGCCAACTGGGACCTCGCGGGCGCCTGGGTCACCACCAAGCTGGAGACCCCGTTCACCACCGTCCAGGAGCGGCTCAAGCCGGAGTCCCTGTACGACCGGTTCGTGGCCTACCGGGGCAGCCTCGGCATGGAGGTCCTGCCGCACACCGGCGGCTCCGCCTTCGGCACCCTGGCCCGCAGGCTCCGCGCGGGCGGCCTGGTCTGCCTCGTCGCCGACCGGGACCTGTCCGCATCCGGCGTCGAGGTCAAGTTCTTCGGCGAGACCACGCGCATGCCGGCAGGCCCCGCGATCCTCGCCCAGCAGACCGGCGCGCTGCTCCTGCCCGTCACTCTCTGGTACGACGAGAGCGCCGTCATGAAGGGCCGGGTCCACCCGCCCGTCGACGTACCGGAGACAGGCACACGGGACGAGAAGACGTCTGTCATGACACAGGCGCTGGCCGACGCCTTCGCCACCGGTATCGCCGACCACCCGGAGGACTGGCACATGCTGCAACGGCTGTGGCTCGCCGACCTGGACCCCGCCAAGGCGCCCGACGGGTCCACGGCCTCGACGGCCTCCACGGCCGAGGTGACCGAGTGAAGATCGGCATCGTCTGTCCGTACTCCTGGGACGTGCCGGGCGGCGTCCAGTTCCACATCCGCGACCTCGCCGAGCACCTCATCCGGTGGGGCCACGAGGTATCCGTCCTCGCACCCGCCGACGACGACACTCCGCTTCCGCCGTACGTGGTCTCCGCGGGGCGTGCTGTTCCGGTGCCGTACAACGGCTCCGTGGCGCGGCTGAACTTCGGATTCCTGTCCGCCGCGCGGGTGCGGCGCTGGCTGCACGACGGCACCTTCGACGTCATCCACATCCACGAACCGGCCTCGCCCTCGCTCGGCCTGCTCACCTGCTGGGCAGCGCAGGGGCCGATCGTCGCGACGTTCCACACCTCGAACCCGCGCTCACGCGCGATGATCGCGGCGTACCCGATCCTGCAGCCCGCACTGGAGAAGATCAGCGCGCGGATCGCGGTCAGCGAGTACGCGCGCCGGACCCTGGTCGAGCACCTCGGCGGCGACGCGGTCACGATCCCCAACGGCGTCGACGTCGACTTCTTCGCCAAGGCCGAGCCGAAGCCCGAGTGGCAGGGCGACACCATCGGGTTCATCGGGCGCATCGACGAGCCGCGCAAGGGTCTGCCGGTCCTGATGAAGGCGCTGCCCCGGATTCTGCAGGAGCGCCCGCAGACCCGTCTGCTCGTCGCAGGCCGCGGTGACGAGGAGGAGGCCGTCGCGACCCTGCCGCTCGACATGCGCTCGCGCGTGGAGTTCCTCGGCATGGTCAGCGACGAGGACAAGGCCCGCCTGCTGCGCAGCGTCGACGTGTACGTGGCGCCCAACACGGGCGGCGAGAGCTTCGGGATCATCCTCGTAGAGGCGCTCTCCGCGGGCGCGCCCGTGCTCGCCTCCGACCTCGACGCCTTCGCCCAGGTCCTCGACCAGGGCGCGGCGGGCGAGCTGTTCGCCAACGAGGACGCCGACGCGCTCGCGGACGCCGCCCTGCGCCTCCTCGGCGACCCCGCACGCCGGGACGGGCTGCGCGAGCGCGGCAGCGCCCACGTCCGCCGCTTCGACTGGTCGACGGTCGGCGCCGACATCCTCGCGGTGTACGAGACGGTGACGGACGGCGCGGCATCGGTCGCCGCCGACGAACGCACGGGGCTGCGGGCCCGGTTCGGGCTGGCCAGGGACTGACTTCGGGCCGCCGGACCGGCGTTGTCAGTGGCGCGTCCTAGCCTTCAGGCATGCAGCTGATCCACGGCGGCCGGACCGCCTCCGACTCCGCCCCGCCGCCCCATCGGCGGACTGCCGCTCGTGCCCGCCGAGTTCGGCCGGCCGCTGTGCGCGGAGTGCGAGGGAGCCCTGCGGTTCGTGGCCCAACTCCCGTTCGGCGACGGTACGACGATGCGCCCATGACGTGCGTCGCCTCGCTCGACGAGGGGCACGACACCCGCACAGTGGCCAACTGCCCTGGCGGCGGCCGGAGTTGTGTCTTCCGCTGTCTGCCCGGCGAAGAGGCGGCGCCCCGTCAGCCGTGCGGGCGGCCGTCACGAAGTCCGCCACAGCCGCGCACGGGTAGCCTTTCCGCCCGTGACCTCCACTTTGATCTGGATCGCGGTAGCCCTCTTCGCGATCGGCCTCTACCTGAGCTGGACGGCCGGCCGCCTCGACCGGCTGCACGCGCGCATCGACGCCGCCCGCGCCGCCCTCGACGCGCAACTGCTGCGCCGAGCGTCGGTCGCCCAGGAACTCGCCACCTCGGGGGTCCTCGATCCAGCGGCCTCGATCGTGCTGTACGAAGCGGCGCACGCGGCCCGGCAGGCGGAGGAGGAACAGCGCGAGGTCGCCGAGAGCGAGCTCAGCCAGGCCCTGCGGGCGATCTTCGCGGACCCCGGGCAGATGGACGTCGTGCGCGAGGCCCCCGGCGGCGAGGAGGCGGCGAACGAACTCGCCCAGGCCGTCCGCAGGGTGCCCATGGCCCGCCGCTTCCACAACGACGCCGTACGCGCGGCCCGTGCCCTGCGCAGGCACCGCAAGGTCAGGTGGTTCCGGCTCGCCGGGCACGCACCGTTCCCGATGGCCTTCGAGATGGACGACGAACCGCCTACGGCCCTCGCGGACCGCCCCACCTCGTAGACGCCTCGTACTCCCGTCGCAAGACGCCTCGCCTTCAGGTTGTAGTCCACCTCGTCCTGCGGTTCTGTGGCCGTCCGGGGAAAAATGAGCCACCGCCTCACCATTGGCCCTTGTTGCGGCCTGAAGTGGACGGTTGGCTCTGAGGAGCAAGATTCCCCTTCACTCCAGTGAGGTCACCCGTGTCCAGCACGCCCACCACCAGCACCCAGCAGGCCACCGACACCCCTGCGACCGGCACCGCGCGCGTGAAGCGCGGCATGGCCGAGCAGCTCAAGGGCGGCGTGATCATGGACGTGGTCACCCCGGAGCAGGCGAAGATCGCCGAGGACGCCGGCGCCGTCGCCGTCATGGCCCTGGAGCGGGTGCCCGCCGACATCCGCAAGGACGGCGGCGTGGCCCGGATGTCCGACCCGGACATGATCGAGGGCATCATCGAGGCCGTCTCCATCCCGGTCATGGCCAAGTCCCGCATCGGCCACTTCGTCGAGGCTCAGGTCCTGCAGTCGCTCGGCGTGGACTACATCGACGAGTCCGAGGTCCTGACCCCGGCCGACGAGGTCAACCACAGCGACAAGTTCGCCTTCACCACCCCCTTCGTCTGCGGCGCCACCAACCTGGGCGAGGCCCTGCGCCGCATCGCCGAGGGCGCGGCCATGATCCGCTCGAAGGGCGAGGCCGGCACCGGCAACGTCGTCGAGGCCGTCCGCCACATGCGCCAGATCAAGAACGAGATCGCCCGCCTGCGCGGCTACGACAACAACGAGCTGTACGCCGCCGCCAAGGAGCTGCGCGCCCCGTACGAGCTGGTCAAGGAGGTCGCCGAGCTCGGCAAGCTGCCGGTCGTGCTGTTCTCCGCCGGTGGCGTCGCCACCCCGGCCGACGCCGCCCTGATGCGCCAGCTCGGCGCCGAGGGCGTCTTCGTCGGCTCCGGCATCTTCAAGTCCGGCGACCCGGCCAAGCGCGCCGCCGCCATCGTGAAGGCCACCACCTTCTACGACGACCCAAAGATCATCGCCGACGCCTCCCGCAACCTGGGCGAGGCCATGGTCGGCATCAACTGCGACGAGCTCCCCGAGACCGAGCGCTACGCGAAGCGCGGCTGGTAACACCCATGAACACCCCTGTGATCGGCGTCCTGGCCCTCCAGGGCGACGTACGGGAGCACCTCATCGCCCTGGCCGCGGCAGACGCCGTGGCCAGGCCGGTGCGGCGCCCCGAGGAGCTGGCCGAGGTCGACGGACTCGTCATCCCCGGCGGCGAATCCACCACGATCTCCAAGCTGGCCGAACTCTTCGGCCTCGCGGAGCCGCTGCGCGAGCACATCAGGAACGGCCTGCCGGTCTACGGCAGCTGCGCCGGGCTGATCATGCTCGCCGACAAGATCCTCGACCCGCGCTCCGGCCAGGAGACGTTCGGCGGCATCGACATGATCGTGCGCCGTAACGCTTTCGGGCGGCAGAACGAGTCGTTCGAGGCGACCGTCGAGGTGGCCGGGGTCGGCGGCGTGGAGGGCGTCTTCATCCGCGCCCCCTGGGTCGAGTCGGTCGGCGCGGCCGCCGAGGTGCTCGCCGAACACGACGGCCACATCGTCGCCGTGCGCCAGGGCAGCGCCCTCGCGACCTCCTTCCACCCGGAGCTCACCGGTGACCACCGGGTCCACGAGCTGTTCGTGGAGATGGTGCGGGAGAAGCACACGGCAGGGTCCCGGTAGGATCTCTGTCGTTCGTACAGAGATTGGTTACGCGAAGGAGACAGGCAGATGTCCGGCCACTCTAAATGGGCCACGACGAAGCACAAGAAAGCCGTGATCGATGCCAAGCGCGGCAAGCTCTTCGCGAAGCTGATCAAGAACATCGAGGTCGCAGCGCGAATGGGCGGCGTCGACATCGAGGGCAACCCGACCCTCTACGACGCCATTCAGAAGGCCAAGAAGCAGTCGGTTCCGAACAAGAACATCGACTCGGCCGTCAAGCGCGGCGGCGGCCTCGAAGCAGGCGGCGCCGACTACGAGACGATCATGTACGAGGGCTACGGCCCCAACGGCGTGGCCGTCTACATCGAGTGCCTCACCGACAACCGCAACCGCGCGGCGTCCGACGTCCGCGTCGCGATGACCCGCAACGGCGGCTCGATGGCCGACCCGGGCTCGGTGTCGTACCTCTTCAACCGCAAGGGCGTCGTCATCGTCAACAAGGGCGAGCTGGGCGAGGACGACGTCCTCGGCGCGGTCCTGGACGCGGGCGCCGAGGAAGTCAACGACCTCGGTGAGAAGTTCGAGGTCGTCAGCGAGGCCACCGACCTGGTCGCGGTCCGCACCGCCCTGGTCGACGCGGGCATCGACTACGACTCGGCCGAGGCCAACTTCCTGCCCACCATGCAGATCGAGCTGGACGAGGAGGGCGCGCGGAAGATGTTCAAGCTCATCGACGCCCTCGAGGACAGCGACGACGTCCAGAACGTCTTCGCCAACTTCGACGTCTCGGACGAGGTCATGGAGAAGGTCGACGCCTGAGCGCGCGCACTGCGCGTCGCACGGCGAACTCCGCTGCACGGCAAGGGCCGACGGGACACACGCCCCGTCGGCCCTTCGCCTTGGCACCGGTTGTCAGTGGCAGCCGATAGCCTGCACAAACAGATGAGCGAAGGAGGGGCGGCGTGCGTGTGCTCGGTGTGGACCCAGGTCTGACCCGCTGCGGTGTGGGGGTCGTCGAGGGCGTCGCAGGACGCCCCCTGACGATGCGAGGCGTCGGCGTCGTCCGCACGCCCGCCGACGCCGAGTTGGGCCACAGACTCGTCGCCATCGAGCAGGGGATCGAGCAGTGGCTCGACGAGCACCGGCCCGAATGCGTCGCAGTGGAGCGGGTGTTCAGCCAGCACAACGTGCGTACGGTCATGGGCACCGCCCAGGCCAGCGCCGTCGCCATGCTGTGCGCCTCGCGCCGCGGCATCCCCGTCGCCCTGCACACGCCGAGCGAGGTCAAGGCCGCGGTCACCGGCAGCGGTCGGGCGGACAAGGCCCAGGTCGGCGCCATGGTCACGAGGCTGCTGCGGCTTGCCGCCCCGCCCAAGCCCGCCGACGCCGCGGACGCCCTGGCCCTCGCCATCTGCCACATCTGGCGCGCCCCCGCCAAGAACCGACTCCAGCAGGCAGTTCAGCAACAGGCAGCCCTGCACGCATCGAAAGGCCGCACGCCATGATCGCCTTCGTCAGCGGACCCGTGGCCGCACTCGCCCCCGACGCCGCGGTGGTCGAGGTCGGCGGCATCGGCATGGCCGTCCAGTGCACCCCGAACACCCTGTCCGGCCTGCGCGTGGGCCAACAGGCCAAGCTGGCCACGTCGTTGGTGGTGCGCGAGGACTCCCTCACGCTCTACGGCTTCGCCGACGACGACGAGCGCCAGACCTTCGAGCTGCTGCAGACCGCGAGCGGCGTCGGACCGCGCCTGGCCCAGGCCATGCTCGCCGTGCACAGCCCGGACGCCCTGCGCATCGCCGTCGCCGGCGGCGACGAGAAGGCGCTCACGGCCGTCCCCGGCATCGGTAAGAAGGGCGCCCAGAAGCTGCTCCTCGAACTGAAGGACCGCCTCGGCGAACCCCTCGGCACCGGCGGCCCCGCCATCGGCACGGCCGTCACCGCCGGCTGGCGCGACCAGCTGCACGCGGCCCTGATCGGCCTCGGGTACGCCACGCGCGAGGCCGACGAAGCGGTCGCCGCCGTGGCCCCCCAGGCCGAGGCCGCCGAGGGAACGCCGCAGGTCGGCCAGCTCCTGAAGGCCGCGCTGCAGACCCTCAACCGGGCCCGCTGACCGCGTCCGCTGACCGGCACGGCCCGGGTCCGCCGGAAGCCGCCGGCGCTCACCCGACCCGTATCGCAGACCACCGCACCCACAACCCCGAGGCCGCCACCGTGAACTGGGACCCCACACCGACCGACACCGCCGCCGACGGCCGCCTCGTCGGGGCCGCCGCGGACGGCGAGGACCAGGCCGTCGAGGCGGCCCTGCGCCCCAAGTCCCTGGCCGAGTTCGTCGGCCAGGAGCGGGTGCGCGAGCAGCTCGACCTCGTCCTCAAGGCCGCCCGCCAGCGCGGCGCCACGGCCGACCACGTCCTGCTCTCGGGCGCCCCCGGCCTCGGCAAGACCACGCTCTCCATGATCATCGCGGCCGAGATGGAAGCCCCCATCCGCATCACCAGCGGCCCCGCGATCCAGCACGCGGGCGACCTGGCCGCGATCCTGTCCTCACTGCAGGAGGGCGAGGTCCTCTTCCTCGACGAGATCCACCGGATGTCACGCCCCGCCGAAGAGATGCTTTACATGGCGATGGAGGACTTCCGGGTCGACGTCATCGTCGGCAAGGGCCCCGGCGCCACCGCCATCCCGCTCGAACTCCCGCCCTTCACCCTGGTCGGCGCCACCACGCGCGCCGGACTCCTGCCGCCGCCCCTGCGCGACCGCTTCGGCTTCACCGCGCACATGGAGTTCTACGGCCCGAGCGAGCTGGAGCGCGTCATCAGCCGCTCCGCCGAGCTGCTCGACGTGACGATCGAGGCCGACGGCGCGGGCGAGATCGCCGGCCGCTCCCGTGGCACGCCCCGGATCGCCAACCGCCTGCTGCGCCGCGTGCGGGACTACGCCCAGGTCAAGGCGGACGGCACCGTCACCCGAGAGATCGCCGCCGCCGCCCTCAAGGTGTACGAGGTGGACGGCCGGGGCCTCGACCGCCTCGACCGCGCGGTCCTCCAAGCCCTGCTCAAGCTCTTCGGCGGCGGCCCCGTGGGCCTGTCCACCCTGTCCGTCGCGGTGGGGGAGGAACGTGAGACCGTGGAAGAGGTCGCCGAGCCCTTCCTCGTAAGAGAGGGACTCCTCGCCCGTACGCCCAGAGGCCGCGTCGCCACCCCGGCGGCCTGGGCCCACCTCGGACTCACGCCCCCGCAGGGCGGCGGAACGGGAGGAACGGGGCAAGGGGACCTGTTCAGCAGCTGACGGTGCGGGCGCTCGCAGGCCCAGGAACCCCAGTGCCATGCTGAGCGTTGTTCCTTAGGCGCGGGCTCGCTTAGACTCCGCCGATGCCGCCCTCCCGGGCGGCGTGCCCACCCCCAATACACAGGCCGCTCAACGCGCGGTCGCGCGAAGGAAAATTACGTCCCGTGGATATCGTGACCTTCCTCCCGTTCATCGTGCTCATCGGGGCCATGTTCCTGATGACGCGCTCCGCCAAGAAGAAGCAGCAGGCGGCGGCGACGATGCGCAATGAGATGCAGCCCGGCACCGGCGTCCGCACGATCGGCGGCATGTACGCCGTCGTCAAGGAGGTCACCGAGGACACCGCCACGCTCGAGGTGGCGCCCGGAGTCCACGCGATCTATGCGAAGAACGCGATCGGCGCCGTCCTCGACGACGAGGAGTACAACCGCATCGTCCACGGCGCCGAGCAGGACCTGAAGTCGGACACCCCGGTCGTGCCGGACGACGCCTCCTCGCTGACCGAGGGTGACGAGCCCGCCGCCGACGAGTCGCCTGTGGACCTCGGCAAGAAGGACGCCGACGCGGACGAGGACGCCCCGAAGAAGGACGCCGACGCCGACGCGGACACCCCGAAGGCCGACGAGGACGCTCCGAAGTCGGACGAGGACGCGCCGAAGAAGACCGACGGCGAGGCCGACGCGAAGTAGTCACGACCGAGGACCGCGGAGTGCCCCGAGCGCCCCGCGGTCCTTCGGACGTGCTGGCTTCGTCCGGTTTCACCCCCCACCACTTCATGGCCGCCCACGGCGCGTGTTCGGGTTCCGGGCGGTTGGACAGGGAGAAACGACAAGGTGGCAGCACCTAAGAAGGGCCGGAGGCCGAGCGGCCAGGGCAAGCCGGGCAGGGCCCTGGCGTTCATCCTGATCGCCATGGTGGCGCTGACCGGAGGGATGTTCTTCTCCGGCCACACCACTCCGCGCCTGGGCATCGACCTCGCCGGCGGTACGAGCATCACGCTCGAGGCCAAGAACGAGCCCGGCAAGCCGAACGCGATCAACAAGACCAATATGGACACCGCGGTCGGCATCATCGAGCGCCGTGTCAACGGCCTGGGCGTCTCCGAGGCGGAGGTCCAGACCCAGGGCGATCGCAACATCATCGTCAACATCCCCAAGGGGACCAACGAGAAGCAGGCCCGCGAGCAGGTCGGCACGACCGCTCAGCTCTACTTCCGCCCGGTCCTGACGATGAGCGCGGGCAAGCCCACGCCCGACCCCTCAGCCAGCAAGACCCCTGACCCCTCGGCGTCCGGCAAGGACAAGCCGAAGGCCGGCAGCGGCGACGAGCACGCCACGCCCACCGCGAGCCCGACCACGCAGGGCCGTGCGGTCACCGACGGCCTGAAGGCCGACCCGACCCCCTCCGCGGGCGAGAAGGGCAAGGGCGACGAGAAGCCCTCCGCCACCGAGACGCCCAAGCCGGACGCGGACGACGCCGCCGCCGCGAAGAAGCTGCAGGCGCAGTTCATGGCGCTCGACTGCACCAAGAAGGACCAGCGGGTCAAGGCGGCGCAAGGCGTCAAGTCCAGTGACCCGATGGTCGGTTGCGGCAAGAACGCCATCGGCCAGTGGGAGAAGTACATCCTCGGTCCGGCGGAGGTCGACGGCAAGGACGTCGACGACGCCCAGGCGGTCATCAACGACCGCGGCCAGTGGATCGTCACGATGAAGTTCAACAGCAAGGGCGCCGACAAGTTCTCGAAGATCACGACCCAGCTGAAGACGCAGCAGTCGCCGCAGAATCAGTTCGGCATCGTGCTCGACGGCGAGGTCGTCTCCGCCCCCAGCGTCAGCGAGACCCTGAGCAAGAGCGCCGAGATCTCCGGCAGCTTCAACCAGGAGTCCGCGACGGAGCTGGCGAACATCCTGTCGTACGGTGCGCTCCCGCTGACCTTCCAGGAGCAGAGCGTCACCTCGGTGACCGCCGCCCTCGGCGGTGAGCAGCTGCAGGCCGGCCTGATCGCCGGCGCCATCGGCCTCGCCCTGGTCGTCGTCTACCTCGTGGTCTACTACCGCGGCCTGTCCCTGATCGCCCTGCTCAGCCTCCTCGCCTCCGGCATCCTCACGTACACGCTGATGTCGCTGCTCGGGCCGGCCATCGGGTTCGCGCTGAACCTGCCGGCGGTCTGCGGTGCGATCGTCGCCATCGGCATCACCGCCGACTCGTTCATCGTGTACTTCGAGCGGGTCCGGGACGAGGTCCGTGAGGGCCGCAGCCTCCGCCCCGCCGTCGAGCGGGCCTGGCCGCGCGCCCGGCGCACCATCCTGGTCTCCGACTTCGTGTCGTTCCTGGCCGCGGCGGTGCTGTTCATCGTGACCGTCGGCAAGGTGCAGGGCTTCGCGTTCACGCTCGGCCTGACCACGCTCCTCGACGTCGTCGTGGTGTTCCTCTTCACCAAGCCGCTGATGACGCTGATCGCCCGCCGCAAGTTCTTCGCGAACGGCCACCCGTGGTCCGGACTCGACCCGAAGCGCCTCGGCGCCAAACCCCCGCTGCGCCGCTCGCGCACCCGTCGCGTGCCCGGCTCCGTCGACCCGAAGGAGGCGTGAGATGTCGAAGCTCGGCAACCTCGGCGCCCGGCTCTACCGCGGCGAAGTCGGATACGACTTCATCGCCAAGCGGAAGGTCTGGTACGGCGTCTCGATCCTCATCACCATCACGGCCATCGTGGCCCTGGCGGTGCAGGGGCTGAACCTGGGCATCGAGTTCAAGGGCGGCGCGGTCTTCACCACGCCCAAGACCGAGGCCTCCGTCGCGCAGGCCCAGGACGTCGCCGAAGAGGCCTCCGGCCACCAGGCCATCGTCCAGAAGCTGGGCAACGGCGGCGTCCGGATCCAGGTCAGCGGCGTCGACACCGCCAAGTCCGACCAGATCAAGGCGGAGCTCGCCACGGACCTGAAGGTCCCGGCGAACGACATCAACGCCGAACTGGTCGGCCCCAGTTGGGGTGCGCAGATCGCCAACAAGGCCTGGATGGGTCTCGGCATCTTCATGATCCTGTGCGTGATCTACCTGGCGATCGCCTTCGAGTGGCGCATGGCCGTCGCCGCCCTCGTCGCCCTGATCCACGACATCACGATCACCGTCGGTGTGTACGCACTGGTCGGCTTCGAGGTCACCCCGGGCACGGTGATCGGTCTGCTGACCATCCTCGGTTACTCGCTGTACGACACGGTCGTGGTCTTCGACTCCCTGAAGGAGCAGTCGAAGGGCATCACGAAGCAGACGAAGCAGACCTACAGCGAGGTCGCCAACCTCTCCATCAACAGCACCCTGGTGCGCTCCATCAACACCACGGTGGTCGCGCTCCTGCCGGTGGCGGGCCTGCTGTTCATCGGTGGCGGCGTCCTCGGCGCCGGCATGCTGAACGACATCTCGCTGTCCCTGTTCGTCGGCCTCGCCGCCGGCGCGTACTCCTCGATCTTCATCGCCACGCCGCTCGTCGCCGACCTCAAGGAGCGCGAGCCGCAGATGAAGACGCTCAAGAAGCGGGTGCTCGCCAAGCGCGCGCAGGCCGCCGCGAAGAGCGAGTCGGAGTCCGCGGACGAGGGCGACGAGGCGGGCGACCTGGGACCGGTGGACGCCGCCGCGGCGGGTGCCGCATCGGGCGTCGTCGGCCAGCGCCGTACCCAGCCGCAGGCGCGCAACCGCGGCCGCGGCCGACCCTCGGGGAAGCGCCGATGACCGACGTCAAGGAACTGCTGCTCAGCCGGATCCGGGACGTCCCGGACTACCCGAAGGCCGGCGTGATGTTCAAGGACATCACCCCACTGCTCGCCGACCCGACGGCGTTCACGGCGCTCACCGGCGCCCTCGCCGACCTGTGCGTCGAGCACGGTGCGACGAAGATCGTCGGCCTGGAGGCACGCGGCTTCATCCTCGCGGCGCCGGTCGCGGTCCGCGCCGGCGTCGGCTTCATCCCCGTACGCAAGGCGGGCAAGCTCCCCGGAGCGACCCTGGCCCAGTCGTACGAGCTGGAGTACGGCAACGCCGAGATCGAAGTACACGCCGAGGACCTGGCCGCGGGCGACCGCGTCCTGGTGATCGACGACGTCCTCGCGACCGGCGGCACCGCCGAGGCCTCGCTGCAGCTCATCCGCCGCGCGGGCGCCGAGGTCGCGGGCCTCGCCGTACTGATGGAGCTCGGCTTCCTCGGCGGCCGGGCACGCCTTGAGCCCGCGCTCCTGGGCGCACCGCTGGAGGCGCTGCTCACCGTCTGAGCACCGCGGACCACCGTCCGATCGCCGTCCGACGGGCACGATCGAGCCAAGGGCGGGCACCCGGCACAGTCCGGGCGCCCGCCCTTCGCACGCCCACAGGGAGATCACCCCGCGCAGGGGTTATCCACAGTGGGCACGAGCCCGAGCGCAAGGATCGATACCATGGCAGTCCGGACCTGATCGGGGGGCCGGACCCTGCATGAGGAGCACTCTTGCCAGACGAGGCCCGTCAGCCACTCGCCGCCGCGCAGCCCGAGCCCGACCAGCCGGCCGAATCGGCCGCGGCGCCCGCTGCCACGCCCGCCGAGAGCGAGAAGAAGCAGGCACCCAAGGCGGAGAGCGACCACGTGGCCGAAAAACCCCGCCCCGCGCCGAAGCCCGCACCGCCTGCGGCCCCCGCCCAGCCTGCCCCGCCCGCAGCGAAGGGCCCCGCGAACCAGGCCCCCGCGATGCGCCCGGCCGCGGCCAACCCGTCCCGCTCCGCCTCCTCCAACCGCGTGCGGGCCCGCCTCGCCCGCCTCGGAGTCCAGCGCTCGAACCCGTACAACCCGGTGCTCGAACCGCTCCTCCGGATAGTGCGGAGCAACGACCCGAAGATCGAGACGGCGACGCTGCGCCAGATCGAGCGGGCCTACCAGGTCGCCGAGCGCTGGCACCGCGGTCAGAAGCGCAAGAGCGGCGACCCGTACATCACGCATCCGCTCGCCGTGACGACCATCCTCGCCGAGCTCGGCATGGACCCGGCGACGCTGATGGCGGGCCTGCTGCACGACACGGTCGAGGACACCGAGTACGGCCTGGACACCCTGCGCCGGGACTTCGGCGACCAGGTCGCGCTGCTCGTCGACGGCGTCACCAAGCTGGACAAGGTCAAGTTCGGCGAGGCCGCGCAGGCCGAGACGGTCCGCAAGATGGTCGTCGCCATGGCCAAGGACCCGCGCGTCCTGGTCATCAAGCTCGCCGACCGCCTGCACAACATGCGCACGATGCGGTACCTGAAGCGGGAGAAGCAGGAGAAGAAGGCCCGCGAAACCCTGGAGATCTACGCCCCGTTGGCGCACCGACTGGGCATGAACACCATCAAGTGGGAGCTGGAGGACCTCGCCTTCGCGATCCTCTACCCCAAGATGTACGACGAGATCGTCCGCCTCGTCGCCGAGCGGGCCCCCAAGCGCGACGAGTACCTGGCCATAGTGACCGACGAGGTCCAGGCCGATCTGCGCGCCGCCCGCATCAAGGCCACCGTCACCGGCCGCCCGAAGCACTACTACAGCGTCTACCAGAAGATGATCGTCCGCGGCCGTGACTTCGCGGAGATCTACGACCTGGTGGGTATTCGGGTCCTCGTAGACACGGTCCGCGACTGCTACGCGGCCCTGGGCACCGTCCACGCCCGCTGGAACCCGGTTCCGGGGCGGTTCAAGGACTACATCGCGATGCCCAAGTTCAACATGTACCAGTCGCTGCACACCACGGTGATCGGCCCCAACGGCAAGCCCGTCGAGCTGCAGATCCGCACGTTCGACATGCACCGCCGCGCCGAGTACGGCATCGCGGCGCACTGGAAGTACAAGCAGGAGGCCGTCGCCGGCGCCTCCAAGGTGCGCTCGGACGCCCCCAAGGGCGGCGGCAAGGACGACCACCTCAACGACATGGCGTGGCTGCGCCAGCTCCTCGACTGGCAGAAGGAGACCGAGGACCCCGGCGAGTTCCTGGAGTCCCTGCGCTTCGACCTCTCGCGCAACGAGGTCTTCGTCTTCACGCCGAAGGGCGACGTCATAGCGCTCCCGGCGGGCGCGACCCCGGTGGACTTCGCGTACGCGGTGCACACCGAGGTGGGCCACCGCACCATAGGAGCCCGGGTCAACGGCCGGCTCGTCCCCCTCGAATCCACCCTGGACAACGGGGACTTGGTGGAGGTCTTCACCTCCAAGGCGGCCGGCGCGGGACCGTCCCGTGACTGGCTCGGCTTCGTCAAGTCGCCGCGGGCGCGCAACAAGATCCGCGCCTGGTTCTCCAAGGAGCGCCGCGACGAGGCCATAGAGCAGGGTAAGGACGCCATCGCCCGCGCGATGCGCAAGCAGAACCTGCCCATCCAGCGCATCCTCACCGGCGACTCCCTGGTGACGCTCGCGCACGAGATGCGCTACCCGGACATCTCCTCGCTGTACGCGGCGATCGGCGAAGGCCATGTCACCGCGCAGAGCGTCGTGCAGAAGCTGGTGCAGGCACTCGGCGGCGCGGAGGAGGCCGGCGAGGACATCGCCGAGACCGCCACCCCGGTCCGCGGCCGCAGCAAGCGCCGCTCGAACGCCGACCCGGGCGTCATGGTCAAGGGCGTCGAGGACGTGTGGGTCAAGCTCGCTCGCTGCTGCACCCCGGTGCCGGGCGACCCCATCATCGGCTTCGTCACCCGCGGCAGCGGCGTCTCCGTGCACCGCGCGGACTGCGTCAACGTCGACTCCCTTTCGCAGCAGCCCGAGCGGATCCTCGAGGTCGAGTGGGCGCCCACCCAGTCCTCGGTCTTCCTCGTCGCCATCCAGGTCGAGGCCCTGGACCGCTCCCGGCTCCTGTCGGACGTCACCCGCGTCCTGTCCGACCAGCACGTCAACATCCTGTCGGCGGCCGTCCAGACCTCCCGCGACCGCGTCGCCACCTCCCGCTTCACCTTCGAGATGGGCGACCCCAAGCACCTGGGCCACGTCCTCAAGGCGGTCAGAGGAGTGGAGGGCGTCTACGACGTGTACCGCGTGACGTCGGCCCGCAGACCGTAACCCCACGCAGGCATACGAAAGGGGCTCCCGTACGCGAAGTACGGGAGCCCCTTTACGTACGTACGAGAAAGGCGTCAGCCGCCGAACTCGTGCAGGCCCTTCAGCGCCTGGTCGAGCAGCGCCTGGCGGCCGTCGAGCTCCTTCTGGAGCTTGTCGGCGCGGGCGTTGTTGCCCTGCGCGCGGGCCGTCTCGACCTGGCCATTGAGCTTGTCGACCGCGGCCTGCAGCTGACCGGTGAGCCCCTCGGCACGCGCGCGTGCCTCCGGGTTCGTACGCCGCCACTCCGCTTCCTCGGAGTCCTGCAGGGCGCGCTCCACGGCGTGCATCCGGCCCTCGACCTTCGGGCGGGCGTCACGCGGGACGTGGCCGATGGCCTCCCAGCGCTCGTTGATCCCCCGGAACGCGGCGCGGGCCGCCTTCAGGTCGGTGATCGGCAGGAGCTGCTCGGCCTCGTCGGCGAGCGCCTCCTTGAGCTTCAGGTTCTCGGCCTGCTCGGCGTCGCGCTCGGCGAAGACCTCGCTGCGGGCCGTGAAGAACACGTCCTGGGCGCCGCGGAAGCGGTTCCACAGGTCGTCCTCGTGCTCGCGCTGGGCGCGGCCCACGGCCTTCCACTCGGCCATCAGCTCGCGGTAGCGCGCGGCCGTCGGACCCCAGTCCTTGGAGTTCGACAGCGCCTCGGCCTCCGAGACGAGCCGCTCCTTGGCCTTGCGGGCCTCCTCGCGCTGCGCGTCGAGCGCCGCGAAGTGGGCCTTGCGGCGCTTGGAGAACGCGGAGCGCGCGTGCGAGAAGCGGTGCCAGAGTTCGTCGTCCGACTTGCGGTCCAGACGCGGCAGGCCCTTCCAGGTGTCCACGAGCGCGCGCAGCCGCTCGCCCGCGGCCCGCCACTGCTCGCTCTGGGCCAGCTCCTCCGCCTCGGCGACCAGCGCCTCCTTGGCGTGCTTGGCCTCGTCCGCCTGCTTCGCCTTCTCGACCTTGCGCTCCTCGCGCCTGGCCTCGACGCTCGCCACCAGCTTGTCCAGCCGCTTGCCGAGGGCTTCCAGGTCACCCACCGCGTGCGCGTCGGTGATCTGCTCGCGCAGGTGCTCGATGGCGGTCGTCGCGTCCTTGGCCGACAGGTCGGTGGTCTGCACCCGGCGCTCGAGAAGGCCGATCTCCACGACCAGGCCGTCGTACTTGCGCTTGAAGTAGGCAAGGGCTTCGTCGGGCGAGCCTGCCTGCCACGAACCGACGACTCGCTCGCCTCCGTCGGCCGTACGCACGTACACGGTCCCCGCCTCGTCGACGCGGCCCCACGGGTCGCTGCTCACAGCGCCTCCTCCACATGATGCCTGCGCGGGGTTCGCCCGGGGCATCGTCCACAGTTTCTTCAGGGCAGCCGCACACGGCGCCCTGCACAACGCCAACATAGGCGACGGGCAGGGCGGCTGTCCGCATCCAGCACCACCGAACTTGCCCTGCTGGTCAAGACTTCCTGACGGTCGCCTTGTCGATGACCACAGTGGCGTTCGGAGCCGTGTTGCCGGAGGTCGGGTCGGGCTGCGCGGCGCCCGCTTTCGCGATCTTCTTCAGGACCTTCATGCCGGCCTCGGAGACCGTGCCGAAGGGCGTGTAGTCGGGCGGCAGTTGGCTGTCCTGGTAGACGAGGAAGAACTGGCTGCCGCCGGTGTCCCGGCCCTTGCCGTCCTGCGGGTTGTACTGGTTCGCCATCGCGACCGTGCCCGACGGGTAGACGTTGTCCTTCAGGCTCTTGTCCTTCAGGTTCTCGTCCGGGAGCGTGTAACCGGGGGTGCCGGTTCCGGTGCCCGTCGGGTCGCCGCACTGCAGGACGTAGATGCCCTGGTTGGTGAGGCGGTGGCACTTGGTGTGGTTCAAGTAGCCCTTGTTCACCAGGAAGTCGAACGAGTTGACCGTGTGCGGCGCGGCCGAGGCCTTCAGGTCGATGTCGATGTCACCGCAGGTCGTGGCCAGACTCATGGTGTAGTCGGCGGACTGGTCGATGGCGAGCTTCGGCTCCTCCTTGAAGCTCATCTTCTCGACCTTGCCGGGCGCCGGCTTCTCACACGGGTCGTCGATCTTCGGGGTGGCGGACGGCTTGGCCGCAGCGTCCGTGTCCTTCTTGTCGTCGCCGGTGAAGGCGCCCGCGGCCACCGCTCCGCCGCTCGCCGCGAGCACCACCACGAGGGACGCGGCGATGATCGCGTTACGTCGCTTCGCCTTGCGGCGTGCCGACTCCCGCCGCTCCTGCTGGCGGGCGAACTTCTCCCGGGCGAGCTGACGCCGCCGCTGATCGCTGGTGACCACCGGGTCTTCTCCTTGTACGTCTTGTGCACGGTCCTGACCGCCTGAGCTTGCCCCGTACCGTATATGGGTTAGCTGTGCGCCGAGCCGCGCCGGTAGGCTGCGTGTATTGCGATCTGGTGTCGCCGCCGCCTCGGCAGGTGAACCGCCGCACTTCCCGTCGGACCACCTTTAAGGACGAACGTGCTGATTGCCGGGTTCCCCGCCGGGGCCTGGGGGACCAACTGCTACTTGGTCGCCCCGGCCGCAGGCGAGGAGTGCGTGATCATCGACCCCGGCCACCAGGCCGCCGAAGGCGTCGAGGAAGCACTCAAGAAGCATCGGCTCAAGCCCGTCGCGGTCGTCCTCACGCATGGCCACATCGACCATGTCGCCTCGGTCGTCCCGGTCTGCGGAGCGCACGACGTTCCCGCCTGGATCCACCCCGAGGACCGGTACATGATGAGCGACCCCGAGAAGGGCATCGGCCGCTCCATCGGCATGCCGCTGATGGGCGAGCTGACCGTGGGGGAGCCGGACGACGTGCGCGAGTTGGGCGACGGCGCCCGACTGCAGCTGGCCGGGCTCGACTTCTCCGTCGCGCACGCACCGGGGCATACGAAGGGGTCGGTGACGTTCCAGATGCCCGAGGCCGCGGACATCCCGTCCGTGTTCTTCTCGGGCGATCTGCTCTTCGCCGGCTCCATCGGACGCACCGACCTGCCCGGCGGTGACATGGACGACATGCTCGAGTCGCTGGGCCGTGTGTGCCTGCCGCTCGACGACTCGACCGTGGTCCTGTCCGGGCACGGTCCCCAGACGACCATCGGCCAGGAGCGCGCCACCAATCCGTATCTGCGCCAGGTGGCCGCAGGCCAGGGAGCCCAGCACCAGCAGGCTCCGCGACGAGGAATGTGACGAGAGTTTCCGTGAGCACTTTTCAGGCCCCCAAGGGCACGTACGACCTGCTTCCGCCCGATTCCGCGAAGTACCTCGCGGTGCGTGAGGCGATCTCCGCGCCGCTGAAGAACTCCGGGTACGGGTACATCGAGACGCCCGGCTTCGAGAACGTCGAGCTGTTCTCGCGCGGCGTCGGCGAGTCCACCGACATCGTCACCAAGGAGATGTACGCCTTCGAGACCAAGGGCGGCGACAAGCTCGCGCTGCGCCCCGAGGGCACCGCGTCCGTGCTGCGCGCCGCCCTGGAGGCCAACCTGCACAAGGCGGGCAACCTCCCGGTCAAGCTCTGGTACTCGGGCTCGTACTACCGCTACGAGAAGCCGCAGAAGGGCCGCTACAGGCACTTCTCCCAGGTCGGCGCCGAGGCGATCGGCGCCGAGGACCCGGCCCTGGACGCCGAGTTGATCATCCTGGCCGACCAGGCGTACCGCGCGCTCGGGCTGCGCAACTTCCGCATCCTGCTCAACTCCCTGGGCGACAAGGAGTGCCGTCCCGTCTACCGCGCGGCCCTGCAGGACTTCTTGCGCGGCCTCGACCTCGACGAGGAGACGCTGCGCCGCGCGGAGATCAACCCGCTGCGTGTCCTCGACGACAAGCGGGTCGACGTGCAGAAGCAGCTGGTCGGCGCGCCGGTCCTGCGCGACTACCTGTGCGACGCCTGCAAGACGTACCACGAGGAGGTGCGCGCCCTCGTCACGGCGGCGGGCGTCGCCTTCGAGGACGACGAGAAGCTGGTCCGAGGCCTGGACTACTACACGCGCACGACCTTCGAGTTCGTCCACGACGGCCTCGGCTCGCAGTCCGCGGTGGGCGGCGGCGGTCGGTACGACGGCCTGTCCGAGATGATCGGTGGCCCCTCGCTGCCGTCCGTCGGCTGGGCCCTCGGCGTGGACCGCACGGTGCTCGCCCTGGAGGCGGAGGGCGTGGAGCTCGAACTCCCCGCCGCCACCAGCGTGTTCGCGGTCCCGCTCGGCGAGGAGGCCCGCCGGGTGCTCTTCGGCGTCGTCACCGAGCTCCGCAAGGCGGGCGTCGCGGCCGATTTCTCGTACGGCGGCAAGGGCCTCAAGGGCGCGATGAAGAACGCCAACCGCAGCGGCGCGCGGTACGCGATCGTGGCCGGCGAACGCGACCTCGCCGAGGGCGTCGCCCAGCTCAAGGACATGGAGTCCGGCGAGCAGGAAGCGGTGGCCGTCGACGCACTCGTCGAGCTCCTCAAGAGCAAGCTCGGCTAGTTCGCGGGCAGTTGGGGCCCCGGGTGCGGTTCAGTGCACCCGGGGCCCTCGCGTGTTCGGGGCGGTTTCCTGTGCCCGATGATCTACGGATGGATCTCGACGAATTGCTGGTGGGGCACTGGAGCAGCCTTCCGCTCTCGTACGGCGTCATGGAGGCCTCCGAGCTCGGCTTCCTCGGTGACGGGTGGGGCTGGAGCACGTGGTTCAACGTGGGCGGGATGTGCGTCACACGCTTCGAGTGGAGATGCCCGGCGCTGGGGATCGTGGAGCTGCGTGCGCGATGGAGGGTGGAGGGGACTCCTGGGCCAGGGGCCGGCCCGGTGACGTTCGCGTCCGCGGAGCCGCCCGAGCCGGTGGACGACCTCACGCGGCGCTCGTATCGCATCGGTCCGGTCGTGCCCATGCCCGGTGCGGAGGCGGTCCCGGCGGTGACCTTCGAGGAACCGGTGGAGTTCTGCCACGAGTACGCCCGAGGGGCCGTGCGGATCCGGCGTGAGGAGGAACCGGCCCACAGGCTGCTGCCCGACCGGTAGGGCTCAACGGCCTTGGCGGAGACGGCGAGTTCACATCCGTGCCCGCTTCAGCATCCGCCTCCCTGTCCCTCTCCGTATCCGCATCCTTATGCGCATCGAACGGTGGACGCACAGGCTTGTGCGGCACAATGTGCGTGCCTGTGGGCCCCTGCGGCTCACCGGCCCTGTAACCCCCCACCACGAGCGACGGAAACGGCGTGATGAGCGAAACGATGTCTGCGAAGGACGGCGGCGGCCCGGACGGTCGGGAGCAGGCGGACGCGCCCCGCTCCGTCGGCGGCAGTCGTGCGTTGGCGCTGCTCCTTGTGATCACGGGCGCGGCCGGACTGCTCGCGGCGTGGGTGATCACCCTCGACAAGTTCAAGCTCCTCGAGGACCCGAACTTCACGCCCGGCTGCAGCCTCAACCCCGTGGTGTCCTGCGGCTCGATCATGGAGAGCGAGCAGGCGGCGGCCTTCGGCTTCCCGAACCCGATGCTCGGCCTGGTCACCTACGGGATCGTGGTGTGCGTCGGCATGAGCCTCCTCGCCCGTGCCCGCTTCCCGCGCTGGTACTGGCTGACCCTGAACGCCGGAATGCTGTTCGGCGTCGGCTTCTGCACATGGCTGATGTACCAGTCGCTGTACAACATCAACGCCCTCTGCCTGTGGTGCTGCCTCGCGTGGGTCGCCACGATCGTCATGTTCTGGTACGTCACCGCGCACAACGTGCGGCAGGGGATGCTGCCGGCGCCGGGCGCGCTGCGCGGGTTCTTCGACGAGTTCACCTGGGTCCTCCCGGTGCTGCACGTCGGCATCATCGGCATGCTGATCCTGACCCGCTGGTGGGACTTCTGGACCAGCTGACCCCCGTCCCCGCCGACCTGGGCTCTTCCTCGGCTCAGGGCAGCGCGGGGAGCGTTGTCAGTGGGGTGGCATAGGGTCGTGGACGTGGAGCCAGACCTCTTTACCGCCGCAGCCGAAGAACGCCAGGAGAAGGACCCGGCGAGCAGCCCCCTGGCCGTGCGCATGCGCCCGCGCACGCTCGACGAAGTCGTGGGGCAGCAGCACCTGTTGAAGCCGGGATCGCCGCTGCGCAGACTCGTCGGCGAGGGCGGCGGCGGCCCGGCGGGCCCCTCGTCGGTGATCCTCTGGGGACCTCCCGGCACGGGCAAGACGACCCTCGCGTACGTGGTGTCCAAGGCGACGAACAAGCGCTTCGTGGAGCTCTCCGCGATCACCGCCGGCGTCAAGGAGGTCCGCACGGTCATCGACGGCGCCCGCCGCGCGATGGGCGGCCACGGCAAGGAGACCGTCCTTTTCCTCGACGAGATCCACCGCTTCAGCAAGGCTCAGCAGGACTCCCTGCTGCCCGCCGTCGAGAACCGCTGGGTCACGCTCATCGCCGCGACGACGGAGAACCCGTACTTCTCGGTGATCTCCCCGCTCCTGTCCCGCTCCCTCCTCCTCACCCTCGAACCGCTCACGGACGACGACCTGCGCGCGCTGCTGCACCGCGCCATAGCGGAGGAGCGGGGGCTCGGCGGCTCGGTCGCGCTGCCCGCCGACGCCGAGGGGCACCTCCTGCGGATCGCCGGCGGCGACGCCCGGCGCGCACTGACCGCCCTGGAGGCCGGCGCCGGCTCGGCCCTGTCCAAGGGCGAGCAGGAGATCACGCTGCAGACCCTGGAGGAGTCGGTCGACCGCGCGGCCGTCAAGTACGACCGGGACGGCGACCAGCACTACGACGTCGCCAGCGCCCTGATCAAGTCCATCCGCGGCTCCGACGTCGACGCGGCGCTGCACTATCTGGCCCGCATGATCGAGGCGGGCGAGGACCCCAGATTCATCGCCCGGCGCCTGATGATCTCCGCGTCCGAGGACATCGGCCTCGCCGACCCGACGGCCCTGCCCACCGCCGTCGCCGCCGCCCAGGCCGTCGCCATGATCGGCTTCCCGGAGGCCGCGCTCACCCTGAGCCACGCCACCATCGCCCTGGCCCTCGCCCCGAAGTCCAACGCCGCGACGACCGCGATCGGCGCCGCCCTCGAAGACGTACGCAAGGGCCTGGCAGGACCCGTCCCACCGCACCTGCGCGACGGCCACTACAAGGGAGCTGCCAAACTCGGCCACGCCCAGGGGTACGTGTATCCGCACGACGTCCCGGGCGGCATCGCAGCCCAGCAGTACGCCCCGGACGCGATCCACGGCAGGCGCTACTACCAACCGACGCGGTACGGCGCCGAGGCGCGGTACGCGGACGTGGCCGACCGGGTCCGTGAGCGCCTGCGCGGCGAGACCCGAACCGAGAGACCGGCCCCGAAGAAGCCCGAGCCGCGCGCCGACCAGCCAAAACCCGAAGAGGCAGCCGCCAAGGCCAAGGCCGAGCCCAAGACCGAGCCCAAGCAGGAGACCGAGGCAGCAGCGGCCGACGCGCAGTAGCCCCAGCGCCTGAACCACGCCAACGACCTCGACGTCCTGCTCGCCGTCGACAAACAGGCCGACGCGGACAAGAGCAGCAAGACCCCCGACAAGTGGAAGCCGGGGCGGCGTACCACTGTGCGTATGCGCGACGCTGGACCGGCAACAAGGCCAAGTGGCGCCTCACGGTCACCGCGCCCTAGAAACGAGCGCTGCAGGACATGCTCGCCGCCTGCCCCAACTAGCCTCAGGCCGATGGGAGTTCAGTGCGCCGCGGCCTCGAAGAGCCGGTGCATCGCGCGCCGAAGAGCGACCACGTCCCGCACCGGCTCGGGAAAGTCGAAGCGGGCGTCGAACGTCGCGCCGTCCCGCTCGCCGACGAACCGCACCCGCAGCCCGTAGCGGTCGAGCGCCAACGGCACCGCGCGCTCCGGCAGCGAGGAACGCCCACCCAGCAGCGCGGTGAGGAGCTGCACCCGGTCCTCGTGCGCGGCGTGCAGATGCTGCAGCAGCTCCGCCTCGTGCGGGGCGAGCGGGTCGGCGACGGCGCGCGCGAACTCCTCCGGCTCCACGCCGTCCGCGCCCCACAGGTCGTCCACCGAGGCCTCGCCGACCTCGAGGCGCAACGTCATCCGCCCCGGCTCGGCGAGCCCCGGCACCCGGGTCAGCCAGCCGGAGATCCAGGCCCGGCCCCGGATACGGTGGGGGACGGAGACCGGCGCGACGTCCGTGATCTCCAGGACGGCCGGCAGCTCGTCGTCCTGCGCGTGCGTCGCCGCCCGCACGACGGGGGAGTCGGCCGGGAAGACCAGGTAGACGTCGCCGTCCGGCCCGACCGAGCGCTCGTCCGTGACCAGGTGCTCGGGCAGGGCCCCGGACACCCCCGGAGAGAGCAACACTCCGGAGCATGTACTCTGTACGAGAGTTCGTGTGCGTTCGGCTGCTGACGGCATCCGGATGGTTTCAAGCCCGCTGGGACGCGGCTGACCACGATCTGATCGGACCTCCGTCATATCGATGCCCCTTTGCGTTGGCGTCGGTTTTTCTGTGCTGTCCGTGACGTGACTGGTGTTCCCACGGCAAGACGCGCGATCTCCCTTAGCAAGGTGAGCCTAACCTAACCTATTTCGGAGGTCTGGAGAACGTGCCTAACCAGTCGCGTCCCAAGGTCAAGAAGTCTCGTGCTCTCGGCATCGCCCTGACGCCGAAGGCCGTCAAGTACTTCGAGGCCCGTCCGTACCCGCCGGGCGAGCACGGCCGTGGCCGCAAGCAGAACTCGGACTACAAGGTCCGTCTGCTCGAGAAGCAGCGTCTGCGCGCGCAGTACGACGTTTCCGAGCGCCAGCTCGTCCGCGCCTACGAGCGCGCCGCGAAGACCCAGGGCAAGACCGGCGAGGCCCTGGTCATCGAGCTCGAGCGTCGCCTCGACGCCCTGGTCCTGCGTTCGGGCATCGCCCGCACCATCTACCAGGCCCGCCAGATGGTCGTCCACGGCCACATCGAGGTCAACGGCAAGAAGGTCGACAAGCCGTCCTTCCGCGTCCGCCCCGACGACGTCGTGACCGTGCGCGAGCGCTCCCGCGCCAAGCACCCCTTCCAGGTCGCGCGTGAGGGTGGCTACGCCCCCGAGGGTGAGACCCCGCGCTACCTCCAGGTCAACCTGAAGGCCCTGGCCTTCCGCCTGGACCGCGACCCGAACCGCAAGGAAATCCCGGTCATCTGCGACGAGCAGCTCGTCGTCGAGTACTACGCCCGCTGATCCAGCAGGCGTAGCGACCCAGCGCGCACGGCCCGCCGCATCCCCGCCCTTCCCGGCGGAGGGAGCGGCGGGCCTTCGCACGTATGGCCCGAAACGGCGGCGCGCGGCCCGAGAACAGCGGCGTCCGGACTTATCCACAGGCGTGCGGAGCGCGCTGCCTGGCGCGATAAGGTCGGACGACGACTTTCAAGACCCCGAACCAGCAGAGAGCGGTGTGGTGTGACCGGTGGTGAGGTGGCCGGCATCCTGGTGGCGGTGTTCTGGGCGATCCTGGTGTCGTTCCTCGCCGTCGCCCTGGTGAGGCTGGCCCAGACGCTCAAAGCGACCACCAAACTCGTGGCGGACGTGACCGAACAGGCCGTCCCGCTGCTCGCCGACGCGTCCGCGACGGTCCGCTCCGCACAGACCCAGCTCGACCGGGTCGACGCCATCGCCACGGACGTCCAGGAAGTGACCTCCAACGCCTCGGCCCTGTCCACCACCGTCGCCTCGACGTTCGGCGGCCCCCTGGTCAAGGTCGCCGCCTTCGGGTACGGAGTGCGCCGGGCCATCAGCCGCAAGGGGCCCGAAACAAAGGACGTGCCCGCCCCCGCCACCCGGCGTACCGTGATCGTGGGCCGCACGGTGCCATCCTCCCGCCGGGGCAAGCGCAGACACCGGGACGAGAAGGACTGAGGCCGCGATGTTCCGCCGTACGTTCTGGTTCACCGCAGGCGCAGCCGCCGGTGTGTGGGCCACCACCAAGGTCAACCGCAAGCTCAAGCAGCTGACCCCCGAAAGCCTCGCGGCGCAGGCCGCGAACAAGGCGATCGACGCCGGTCACCGCCTCAAGGACTTCGCGCTCGACGTCCGCGACGGCATGGTCCAGCGCGAGGCCGAACTGGGCGACGCCCTGGGTCTGAACGCCCCGGAACTCCCCGAACTCCCGCCGCAGGCACGGATCGTGGCGATCGAGAACCACAACGCCGCGAGCCACAAGCCCGCACACCACGACAACAACCACACGAAGTACTCGTACAACCGGAATGAGGACCACTGATGGAGTCGGCTGAAATCCGCCGCCGCTGGCTGCGCTTCTTCGAAGAGCGTGGGCACACCGTCGTGCCGTCGGCGTCGCTGATCGCCGACGACCCGACGCTGCTCCTCGTCCCTGCGGGCATGGTGCCCTTCAAGCCGTACTTCCTCGGCGAGGTCAAGCCGCCCTTCGACCGCGCGACCAGCGTGCAGAAGTGCGTGCGCACCCCCGACATCGAAGAGGTCGGCAAGACCACGCGGCACGGCACGTTCTTCCAGATGTGCGGCAACTTCTCCTTCGGCGACTACTTCAAGGAAGGCGCCATCAAGTTCGCCTGGGAGCTGCTCACCAGCTCCGTCGCGGACGGTGGCTTCGGCCTCGACCCCGAGCGCCTCTGGGTGACGGTCTACCTCGACGACGACGAGGCCGAGACCATCTGGCGCGAGAAGGTGGGCGTCCCGGCCGAGCGCATCCAGCGCCTCGGCAAGAAGGACAACTACTGGTCCATGGGCGTCCCCGGACCCTGCGGCCCCTGCTCCGAGATCAACTACGACCGCGGCCCCGAGTTCGGCGTCGAGGGCGGCCCGGCCGTCAACGACGAGCGGTACGTGGAGATCTGGAACCTGGTCTTCATGCAGTACGAGCGCGGCGAGGGCACCTCGAAGGAGGACTTCGAGATCCTCGGCGAGCTCCCCAGCAAGAACATCGACACCGGTCTCGGCCTCGAGCGCCTCGCGATGATCCTGCAGGGCGTGCAGAACATGTACGAGATCGACACCTCCCGTGTCGTGATCGACAAGGCCACCGAGCTGACCGGCGTCGCCTACGGCGCGGCCCAGGACTCCGACGTCTCGCTGCGCGTGGTCTCCGACCACATCCGCACGTCCGTGATGCTCATCGGCGACGGCGTCACGCCCGGCAACGAGGGCCGCGGCTATGTGCTGCGCCGCATCATGCGCCGCGCCATCCGCAACATGCGCCTGCTCGGCGCCACCGGCCCGGTCGTCAAGGACCTCGTCGACGTCGTCATCGACACGATGGGCCAGCAGTACCCGGAGCTCATCACCGACCGCAAGCGCATCGAGACCGTGGCCCTCGCCGAGGAGGCCGCGTTCCTCAAGACGCTCAAGGCCGGCACCAACATCCTCGACACCGCCGTCACCGAGACCAAGGCCGCCGGCCACACGGTCCTGCCCGGCGACAAGGCGTTCCTGCTCCACGACACCTGGGGCTTCCCGATCGACCTCACCCTCGAGATGGCCGCCGAACAGGGCCTCTCCGTGGACGAGTCGGGCTTCCGGCGCCTGATGAAGGAGCAGCGGGAGCGCGCCAAGGCCGACGCCAAGGCCAAGAAGACCGGTCACGCCGACCTGTCCGCGTACCGCGAGATCGCCGACAACTCCGGCGCCACCGACTTCACCGGCTACTCCACCACCGAGGGCGAGTCGACGGTCGTCGGCCTGCTCGTCGACGGCGTGCCCTCGCCGGCCGCCGTGGAGGGCGACGAGATCGAGGTCGTCCTCGACCGCACCCCGTTCTACGCCGAGGGCGGCGGCCAGCTCGCCGACACCGGCCGCATCAAGCTCGACACCGGCGCCGTCATCGAGGTCCGCGACGTGCAGCAGCCGGTGCCCGGCGTCTCCGTGCACAAGGGCTCGGTCCAGGTCGGCGAGGTCACCGTCGGCTCCTCCGGTTTCGCCACGATCGACGTGAAGCGCCGCCGCGCCATCGCCCGCGCGCACAGCGCCACCCACCTCACGCACCAGGCGCTGCGCGACGCGCTCGGCCCGACCGCCGCCCAGGCCGGTTCGGAGAACTCGCCGGGCCGCTTCCGCTTCGACTTCGGCTCGCCCAACGCCGTGCCCGGCACCGTCCTCACGGACGTCGAGCAGAAGATCAACGAGGTCCTCTCCCGCGAACTCGACGTGCACGCCGAGGTCATGGGCATCGACGAGGCCAAGAAGCAGGGCGCCATCGCCGAGTTCGGCGAGAAGTACGGCGAGCGGGTCCGTGTCGTCACCATCGGCGACTTCTCCAAGGAGCTGTGCGGCGGCACGCACGTCCACAACACCGCCCAGCTGGGCCTGGTGAAGCTCCTCGGCGAGTCCTCCATCGGCTCCGGCGTGCGCCGCATCGAGGCCCTCGTCGGCGTCGACGCGTACAACTTCCTCGCCAAGGAGCACACGGTCGTCGCCCAGCTCCAGGAGCTGGTCAAGGGCCGTCCCGAGGAGCTCCCGGAGAAGATCTCCAGCATGCTCGGCAAGCTGAAGGACGCCGAGAAGGAGATCGAGAAGTTCCGCGCGGAGAAGGTCCTGCAGGCCGCCGCGGGCCTCGCCCAGGGCGCCAAGGATGTACGCGGCGTCGCTCTCGCCACCGGCCAGGTGCCGGACGGCACGGGCGCCGACGACCTGCGCAAGCTGGTCCTCGACGTGCGCGGCCGTATCCCCGGCGACCGCCCGGCCGTCGTCGCCCTGTTCACCACGGCCAACGGCCGCCCGCTGACCGTCATCGCCACCAACGAAGCCGCCCGCGAGCGCGGTCTCAAGGCTGGCGACCTGGTCCGTACGGCGGCCAAGACCCTCGGCGGCGGAGGCGGCGGCAAGCCGGACGTCGCGCAGGGCGGCGGCCAGAACCCGGAGGCCATCGGCGACGCCATCGCCGCTGTCGAGCGCCTCGTCGCCGAGACCGCGTAATGACCGCAGAGATCCGTCGCGGTCGCCGGATCGCGATCGACGTCGGGGACGCCCGGATCGGGGTCGCCTCGTGCGACCCCGACGGGATCCTCGCGACGCCGGTGGAGACCGTGCCGGGGCGTGACGTCCCGGCCGCCCACCGGCGGCTCAAGGCGATTGTCGAGGAGTACGAGCCGATCGAGGTCGTCGTCGGGCTCCCGCGCTCCCTCAGCGGGGGCGAGGGCCCGGCCGCGGCCAAGGTGCGCGGCTTCGCGCAGGAGCTCGCCCGCGGCATCGCACCGATCCCGGTGCGGCTCGTGGACGAGAGGATGACCACAGTGACGGCCAGTCAGGGACTGCGCGCCTCGGGCGTGAAGTCCAAAAAGGGCCGGTCCGTCATCGATCAGGCGGCAGCCGTGATCATCCTCCAGCAGGCCCTGGAGTCCGAACGGGCGTCAGGCGAAGCCCCGGGCGAGGGCGTCGAAGTGGTCATCTGATCGCGATACGGTAACGTTCCGCGCGATGCGGCGGTGTTCGAACAGCCGCCGCACAACGAAGAGGCAGACCGGCCGGCCGGGGGACCAGCGTCCGACGGCCGCCGCCTCGCGGCTCGTAGGGGATCGATGACTGAGTATGGCCGGGGCTCCGGCTCGCAACCGTGGCATCCCGATGACCCGTTGTACGGGGACCAGGGATGGGAAGGACAGCAGGCCGCAGGCCAGGGTCCGTACGGCGGCCAGCCGCAGCACTACCCGCAGCAGTCACCGGAAGCGCACTACGGCGGCCAACAGTCCGGCTATCCGCAGGACATGTCCGCCCAGGCCGGTTACCCGCAGGACAGTTCGCCGCAGGCCAGCTACCCGCAGCACGACTTCAACGGCGGCTGGGACACCGGCCAGCAGTCCGGCTATGACCCGTACGCCGAGCCGTACGCGGGCCAGACCGCCGCATACGGAGCCGAGCGCCCCGACCCGTACGACAGCCCCGAGGCGTTTCCGCCGCCGCAGCGGCCGGGCCATCGGCACGAGCCCGTCGAGGAGAACGTCGACTGGGACCCGGGCCCCAACGACCGTGAGCACGCCTTCTTCGCGGGCGGCGACGATGACGACGCGGACGACGAGCACCCGCGCGCGGGCCGCCGCGGCGGCCGCCAGGAGCGGCGCGGCAAAGGCGGGAAGAAGAAGCGCAGCGGCTGCGCCTGCCTCGTCCTCACGCTGATCTTCGCGGGCGGCATCGGCGGCGTCGGCTACTTCGGCTACCAGTTCTACCAGGACCGTTACGGCAGCGGCGGCGACTACACCGGCAGCGGCACGAGCGAGAAGGTCACCGTCGACATCCCCAAGGGGGCCGGCGGTTACGTCATCGGCAACAAGCTGGAGGCGGCCGGAGTCGTCAAGAGCGCCGAAGCGTTCGTCAGCGCCCAGGGCCAGCACCCCGACGGTCTGAAGATCCAGGCCGGCGTCTACTCGCTGAACAAGGAGATGTCGGCGGAGGCCGCCGTCGAGGCGATGCTCGACCCGAAGAGCCGCAGCAACCTCATCATCGCCGAGGGCCGCCGCAACGCCTGGGTCTACGAGCAGATCGACAAGCGCCTCGAGGTCGACAAGGGCACCACCGCGAAGTACGCCAAGAAGAACTGGAAGAAGCTCGGCCTGCCCAGTTGGGCCACCGAGAACATCAACAGCGACGTCAAGGACCCGCTGGAGGGCTTCCTCTTCCCGTCGAGCTACCCGGTGGCCAAGGGCCAGAAGCCCGGCGACGTACTGAAGAAGATGGTCGCGACGGCCAACGCGGAGTACGAGAGCCACAACATCAAGGGCAAGGCCGCGGCCCTCGACCTCGACAACCCGCTGCAACTCCTCACCGTGGCGAGCCTCGTGCAGGCCGAGGGCAAGTACAAGCACGACTTCGAGAAGGTCTCGACGGTCGTCTACAACCGCCTCAAGCCCGACAACACCGAGACGTACGGGCTCCTCGACTTCGACTCGACCGTCAACTACCTGCGCGGGAAGTCGGAGTTGGCGACCGGCTCCGTCGACCAGCTGCGCCGGCTCGACGACCCGTACAACACGTACAAGATCAAGGGGCTGCCGCCCGGACCGATCGGGAACCCCGGGGCCGAGGCCATCAAGTCGGCGCTCCACCCGGCCAAGGGCAACTGGTACTACTTCGTCTCCATCAACGAGGACGAGACGCTCTTCGCGGAGACGAACGAGGAGCACGAGCGCAACCGCCAGAAGTACCTCGAGGAACTGAAGAAGAACGAGCAATGAGCGCCATCAAGCATCGGGCCGCGGTTCTCGGCTCGCCGATCGCCCACTCCCTCTCGCCGGTGCTGCACAGCGCCGCGTACCGCGAACTCGGCCTGGACGACTGGGAGTACGGGCGTTTCGAGGTGGACGAGGCCGAGCTGCCCGGCTTCCTCGACGGGCTGGGTGACGAGTGGGCCGGCCTCTCCCTGACCATGCCGCTGAAGCGCGCCGTGATCCCGCTGCTCGACGAGATCAGCGAGACGGCCACGTCCGTGGAGGCCGTGAACACCGTGGTGTTCGGCCCGGACGGGCGTCGCACCGGGGACAACACCGACATCCCCGGCATGGTCGCCGCGCTGCGCGAGCGGGGCATCGAGCAGGTCGAGTCGGCCGCGATCCTCGGCGCGGGCGCGACCGCGTCGTCCGCGCTCGCCGCGCTCTCGCGGATCTGCACGGGCGAGATCGTCGCGTACGTACGCAGCGAGGCGCGCGCCGTCGAGATGAAGCAGTGGGGCGAGCGCCTCGACGTCGAGGTGCGGACCGCCGCCTGGGACGAGGCCGCGGCGGCCTTCGACGCTCCGCTGGTGATCGCCACAACGCCCGCAGGCACCACGGACGAGCTGTCCAAGGCGGTCCCGGAGCGGCCGGGCACGCTCTTCGACGTGCTGTACGAGCCGTGGCCCACGGAACTCGCGGCGCGCTGGTCGATGTTCGGCGGCGCGGTGGTGAGCGGGCTCGACCTGCTCGTGCACCAGGCCGTGCTGCAGGTCGAGCAGATGACGGGCAGCTCGCCCGCGCCGCTCGACGCCATGCGTCAGGCGGGAGAGCGGGCGCTCGCGGGCCGGTAGCGACCGCTCCGCGCCCGGCCGGGCGCGGCGAGCTGACATCTTCGCCCCTGCTTCCGGGCGGGCTTTCGCCCTGGCCGGGCGGCCCGAACAAGTGCTGTGCGGTGCCCTGCGGGGTGGTGTGCGAGCGCCTGCGCTGCGGCGTTGCCGGAAGCGGAGGCCCGTACTCCCGTACCAGCCGGGCGTCCGCCTGCTGGACCGGCGGCCGGGGCTCGGCCCTGGACGTGGGAGGATCTAGGCAGGCGGGCCAGGGCCGCGCACCCGGGTCGCGCCGTCGCCAGAAACCAGGCGCGAGCATGAGGAGCACCGTTGAGCAGGTTGCGTTGGCTGACCGCGGGGGAGTCCCACGGCCCCGCACTCGTCGCGACGCTGGAGGGTCTGCCCGCCGGCGTGCCGATCACCACGGAGATGGTGGCGGACGCACTGGCCAGGCGGCGCCTGGGCTATGGCCGCGGTGCGCGGATGAAGTTCGAGCAGGACGAGGTCACGTTCCTCGGCGGCGTCCGGCACGGCCTGACGATGGGCTCGCCCGTCGCGGTCATGGTGGGCAACACCGAGTGGCCGAAGTGGGAGAAGGTCATGGCCGCGGATCCGGTGGATCCCGCCGAGCTGGCCAAGCTCGCCCGCAACGCCCCGCTCACCCGCCCCCGCCCCGGTCACGCGGACCTCGCGGGTATGCAGAAGTACGGCTTCGACGAGGCCCGTCCGGTCCTGGAGCGCGCCAGCGCCCGTGAGACCGCGGCCCGCGTCGCGCTCGGCACGGTCGCCCGGTCGTACCTCAAGGAGACGACCGGGGTCGAGATCGTCTCCCACGTCGTCGAGCTGGCCGCCGCCAAGGCGCCGTACGGCGTGTACCCGAAGCCCTCCGACGTGGAGAAGCTGGACGCCGACCCGGTGCGCTGCCTGGACGCGGACGCGTCGAAGGCGATGGTCGCGGAGATCGACCAGGCCCACAAGGACGGCGACACCCTGGGCGGTGTGGTCGAGGTCCTCGCGTACGGAGTGCCGGTGGGCCTCGGTTCGCACGTGCACTGGGACCGGCGCCTTGATGCGCGGCTCGCCGCCGCGCTCATGGGCATCCAGGCCATCAAGGGCGTCGAGGTCGGCGACGGCTTCGACCTCGCCCGGGTGCCGGGCTCGAAAGCGCACGACGAGATCGTCTCCACGGACGAGGGCATCAAGCGCACCTCCGGCCGCTCCGGTGGTACGGAGGGCGGGCTCACGACGGGTGAACTGCTGCGCGTGCGTGCGGCGATGAAGCCGATCGCCACCGTCCCGCGTGCCCTCGCCACCGTCGACGTGGTGACCGGTGAGGCCACCAAGGCGCACCACCAGCGCTCCGACGTGTGTGCGGTGCCCGCCGCCGGCATCGTCGCCGAGGCCATGGTCGCGCTCGTCCTCGCGGACGCGGTCGCGGAGAAGTTCGGCGGCGACAGCGTGGCCGAGACCCGGCGCAACGTCCAGTCGTACCTCGACAACCTGCAGATCCGGTGACCGGCCCGCGGATCGTCCTCGTCGGCCCGATGGGCGTCGGCAAGACCACCGTGGGCGAGCTGCTCGCCGAGCGGCTCGGCACCACGTTCCGGGACACCGACGCCGACATCGTCGCGGCCGAGGGGCGGGAGATCGCCGAGATCTTCGTCGACGACGGTGAGCCGCACTTCCGCGAGCTGGAGCGCCAGGCCGTGCGCGCCGCCCTCGCCGAGCACCCCGGCGTGCTCGCCCTCGGCGGCGGCGCCGTCCTCGACGCCGGTACGCGGGAGCTGCTCGCCGAGCAGACCGTCGTCTATCTGTCGATGGACGTCGAGGAGGCGGTCAAGCGCACCGGCCTGAACGCCGCCCGCCCGCTGCTCGCGGTCAACCCGCGCAAGCAGTGGCGCGAGCTGATGGAGGCCCGCCGGCACCTGTACACGGACACCGCGCGCGTCGTCGTGGCCACCGACGGCCGCACCCCCGAAGAGGTCGCCGACGCGGTCCTCGACGCACTGGAGTGGAAAGAAGCATGAGCGAGCAGCAGGTGACGCGCATCCACGTCGGCGGAGCCGACCCGTACGAGGTGCTCGTGGGCCGTCAACTCCTCGGTGAACTGGGCGGGTTGATCGGGCCGCAGGCCAAGCGCGTGGCGGTGATCCACCCCGAGGCGCTCGCCGAGACCGGTGAGGCGCTGCGCGAGGACCTGGCCGGGCAGGGCTACGAGGCCGTCGCCATCCAGGTGCCCAACGCCGAGGAGGCCAAGACCGCCGAGGTCGCCGCGTATTGCTGGAAGGCGCTCGGCCAGTCCGGCTTCACCCGCAGTGACGTCGTCGTCGGTGTCGGCGGCGGTGCGACCACCGACCTGGCCGGGTTCGTCGCGGCGACCTGGCTGCGCGGTGTGCGCTGGGTGGCCGTTCCGACGACCGTGCTCGCCATGGTGGACGCGGCGGTCGGCGGCAAGACCGGGATCAACACCGCCGAGGGCAAGAACCTCGTCGGCGCCTTCCACCCGCCGGCCGGCGTGCTCTGCGACCTGGCGGCGCTCGACTCGTTGGGCGTGCACGACTACGTGTCCGGGCTCGCCGAGGTCATCAAGGCCGGCTTCATCGCCGACCCGGTGATCCTCGACCTGATCGAGGCCGACCCGGAGGCCGCGCGCACCCCGGCCGGGCCGCACACCGCCGAGCTGATCGAGCGGTCCATCAAGGTCAAGGCCGAGGTGGTCTCCAGCGACCTCAAGGAGGCCGGCCTCCGCGAGATCCTGAACTACGGCCACACGCTGGGCCACGCCATCGAGAAGAACGAGCGGTACAAGTGGCGGCACGGCGCCGCCGTCTCCGTAGGCATGATGTTCGCCGCCGAACTCAGCCGCCTCGCCGGGCGGTTGGACGACGCGACGGCCGACCGGCACCGCTCCGTCCTGGAGTCGGTGGGCCTCCCGTTGACGTACCGCGGGGACCAGTGGCCCAAGCTCGTCGAGAACATGAAGATCGACAAGAAGTCCCGCGGCGACCTGCTGCGCTTCATCGTCCTCGACGCCCTCGGCAAGCCCACCGTCCTCGAAGGCCCCGACCCGGCGGTCCTCCTGGCCGCGTACGGCGAGGTCTCCGCCTGACCGCGGTCCCGCCGCGAGGCGAAGTGTCCGGCTGACCGCACTCCGCCCGAAATGGCCCCGCCCGGCGGGCACTTGTGGCTCTCCCCGGCCGTTCACACAACGGCGGCCGGGGAAGGTACCGTTCGGTAAGGCCCCGGGCGCCGCAGCATGATCGCCCGACGCCCGCCCGACCAGCGCCAGTTGCCTGTACGAGACGGAGTGGCACCGGATGCAGCACGCAGTGGGGAATCCGCTGCCGCCCCACCAGCCGGGGCAAGGATCGGCCACCGGCTGGTCCCCGGCCGCACACCACCCGGGACCTGCGGGCCACCCCGGCCCCGCAGGCCGGCCGGGGCCCGCCGGACCGGCCCCGCAGCAGGGCGCCCCGCACCAACAGGGCACGCCGCAGCATCCGCCCGCTCCGGGACCCCACGCCCCGGGCCCCGTCGCGCCCGGCCCTGCCGCGCCGCCGCCCGCCGCCCCCGTACCGAGCGCGCCCGCAGGCCCGCCGCCCCCGCCGCCCGGCCACGGCTACCACGCGCCGCCGCCCCAGACGGGGCCGCCCGCCCAGACCCAGCAGCAGCCCGGTGCGGAGAACACCACGGGGCACATCCAGCTTCCGCCCGGCGGCCCCGTCGCCGTGCCGAGCCCGCCGCCGGACGCCACCCACGGCGACACCGGCGCGACCACCCTCGCCGTTCTGCTCATCGGCCCGGCCGGCGCGGGCAAGACCTCCGTCGCCAAGTACTGGGCGGAGCACCGCCGCGTGCCCACCGCCCACATCAGCCTCGACGACGTCCGCGAATGGGTGCGCTCCGGCTTCGCCGACCCCCAGTCCGGCTGGAACGACAACTCCGAGGCGCAGTACCGCCTGGCCCGCCGCACCTGCGGCTTCGCCGCCCGCAACTTCCTGGCCAACGGCATCTCCTGCATACTCGACGACGCCGTCTTCCCGGACCGCCCCGTCGTAGGACTCGGCGGCTGGAAGCGGCACGTAGGCCCCGGGCTGCTGCCCGTCGTGCTGCTGCCCGGCCTGGAGATCGTCCTGGAGCGCAACGCCCAGCGCAGCGGCAACCGCCGCCTCACCGACGAGGAAGTGGCCCGCATCCACGGCCGCATGGCGGGCTGGTACGGCTCCGGCCTGCCGATCATCGACAACTCCAGCTACGACGTGCCGACCACGGCCCGCGTCCTCGACGACGTCCTGGCCCGCGCCATCGCCAGCCCGCCCCAGTGGTGACCGAGCTTGCGGGCGCCGAGCCCGCCCGGTCGGACGCGCTGCCCAGGCCGCATCGCGCGTCCGCTCGTAGGCTCGATTCATGTCTGAGGTGTACGCGGACCGCAGAGCCCGCCTGAGGGATCAGTGCACGGCAGGCGGCAGCGCGGCCGCCGTCGTCTCCCGCCCCGCCAACGTCCGCTACCTGGCCGGGGCCGCGCCGCGCGGCGCGGCCCTGCTGCTCGGGCCGCGCGCCGATCTCCTGCTCTGCCGCAGCCAGCCCACCGGTGAGCCCGACGAGGGCAGGCCCGACGAATCGCTGCAGCTCCAGGTGTTGCCGACGGTCGGCGGTGACGCCGCGGTCGCCGCCGCCGACCTGGCCGCCGGGCAGGGCGCCGACTCCCTCGCCGTCGAGGAGCACCACCTGACCGTCGCCCGGCACCGCGCCCTGCTCTCCGTGGCGCCCCGGCTCCGCCTCGCCGACCTCGGCTGCGCCGTCGAACAGCTGCGGCTCGTCAAGGACGACGAGGAGATCTCCTGCCTGCGCATCGCCGCCGAGATCGCCGACCAGGCCCTCGGCGAACTCCTCGAATCCATCCTCGTGGGGCGTACGGAACGTCATCTCGCCCTCGAACTGGAGCGGCGGCTCGTCGACCACGGCGCGGACGGACCGGCCTTCGCCACCTCCGTCGGCACCGGTGTCAACTCCGGGCGCGGCACCCATCGCCCCACCGACCGGCGCGTGGAGGAGGGAGACTTCCTCTCCGTCTGCCTGGGGGCCGCCTACCGCGGCTACCGCAGCGAGATCGGCCGCACCTTCGTCATCGGCACCACCCCGGCGGACTGGCAGATCGAGCTGTACGACCTGGTCTTCGCCGCGCAGCGGGCGGGACGCGAGGCGCTCGCACCCGGCGCCGAGTACCGCGAAGTCGACCGCGCGGCACGCTCCGTACTGGATGCCGCTGGGTACACCGACGCCCTGCCGCCGGTCATCGGCCACGGGGTGGGGCTCGAAATCGACGAGGACCCGCAGCTGGCCCCCGGAGCCATGGGTAAACTGGACGCTTGTGTGCCGGTCACCGTCGAACCGGGGGTCCACCTTCCGGGCCGGGGCGGTGTCCGGATCGATGACACGCTCGTCGTGCGTCCCGAGACGGACGGCGGGCCTGAGCTACTCACCATCACGACCAAGGAGCTGCTCGCGCTCTAGCGCGTACGGCCTTCGGTCCCACCAGCTTCAGTCCAGGAGATTCCGCAACCGTGGCTTCCACGAACGACCTCAAGAACGGCATGGTGCTCAAGCTCGACGGGGGCCAGCTCTGGTCCGTCGTCGAGTTCCAGCACGTCAAGCCCGGCAAGGGCCCGGCATTCGTGCGCACCAAGCTCAAGAACGTGCTCTCCGGCAAGATCGTCGACAAGACGTTCAACGCCGGTACCAAGGTCGAGACGGCCACTGTCGACAAGCGTGACATGCAGTTCTCGTACATGGACGGCGAGTACTTCGTCTTCATGGACATGCAGACGTACGACCAGCTGCACGTCGAGAAGAAGGCCGTCGGCGACGCCGCCAACTTCCTGATCGAGGGCTTCACCGCCACCGTCGCGCAGCACGAGGGCGAGGTGCTCTACGTCGAGCTGCCGGCCGCCGTCGAGCTCGTCATCCAGGAGACCGAGCCGGGCGTCCAGGGCGACCGCTCCACCGGTGGCACCAAGCCCGCCACCCTGGAGACCGGCCACCAGATCCAGGTCCCGCTCTTCATCACCACCGGCGAGAAGATCAAGGTCGACACCCGCACGAGCGACTACCTCGGCCGGGTGAACAGCTAACCGTGGCCGCCCGTAACACGGCCCGCAAGCGTGCCTTCCAGATCCTCTTCGAGGCAGACCAGCGCGGCACCGACGTCCTGACCGTCCTCGCGGACTGGGTGCGCCACTCGCGCAGCGACACCCGCCAGCCGCCGGTCAGCGAGTTCACCATGCAGCTGGTCGAGGGGTACGCGGAGAACGCCCGCCGGATCGACGAGCTCATCGCCCAGTACGCGGTGGACTGGACCCTCGACCGCATGCCGGTCGTGGACCGCAACCTGCTGCGGCTCGGCGCGTACGAGCTGATCTGGGAGGACGGGACGCCCGACGCCGTCGTCCTCGACGAGGCGGTGCAGCTCGCCAAGGAGTTCTCCACCGACGAGTCGCCAGCGTTCATCAACGGTCTGCTCGGCCGTCTGAAGGACCTCAAGCCCTCCCTGCGCAGGGAAGAGGCCTGATCGGGACTTCCGGCTCCGCACATCGACGAGGGGCCCACGGCGCATCCGCGCTGTGGGCCCCTCGTCGTGTGGCACTCGCGTACGAAGTCGTGTGGCACTCGCGTACGAAAAAGCCGCCGGGGGGGGGGGGGGGAGGGGGCCCCCCCCCCCCCCCCCCCGCCCGGGGGGACGAGGGGGGGGGGGGGGGGGC
>NZ_JASCIQ010000052.1 GCF_029968035.1 Streptomyces cavernicola
GAAACCCGCGGGCCTTTCGGTGTGCGGTGAGCAGGTGTGGTGGGGCCACATGTGTCAGGCCCACACACACCAGGCGCGGATCAGTCGTCCACCAGAACCGCCCGCTCGCTCCAGCAGAACACGTGTGCCACGAGTGGCTCCACGACGCCGGCGCCCGGCACCTCGTTGTCGAACCAGCGGTCGACGCAGGTCCAGTGGAAGGGATGGCCGAGATACTCCCCGGTCAGGCCCTCCACATCGGCGAACTCCTGCTCCCAGCAGTGCGTCCAGCGGCTCGGCGTGCGCTCCTGGTCCACCCGGCTCAGCGCCCACGAGCGGATCGTGGAGATGTGTGCGGGCATGGCGAGCAGCTCCGCCTCCAGGCGTGCGACGAGTTCCGCCGCCGTGCCGGGCCGTACGGCGAGCAGCAGCGTGCGCTTGACCCGCTGCCCGTCGAGCGGCACCACAGACCAGTGCATCGGCGTCAGCGCCACCGCTTCCAGCGGCTCGGGCAGGCCGAGCCCGGCGGCGACCTCGGCCGGCGACCGTTCGGACGTGAGGTCCCAGGTGGCGCCCAACCCGCCGAAGCTGCCCGGCAGGTCGGGCCCGACCGCCGAGGCGGACACCCCGGCGGCCGTGCCCGCCTTCTCGTACGACTCGCTTCCCTCGGCGGGGAGCAGGGCCACCCAGCGGGTCATGCGGGCACCTCCGTTGCAGCTGCACCCAGGGCCACCGGCTGGAGCACCTGGCGGTCCCGGTCCAGGGCGAGCGCGTCCGTACGCGCCCAGAACTCGGGGACGCGCGGGTCGCGGTTGGCCGCCGAGCGCGAGCCGTAGAACGCACGGTCGTCGCGCAGCGACCACAGGACGCGGACGGCCACCGTGTCCGGGCCCGTCCAGCTCTGCCACAGCCGCTGCAGGGACATGCCGCGCTCGCGGGCGCCCGGCAGGTACTCGGTGCGCCAACTCCGCAGCCAGGCTTCGACGTCGGACGCGGCGAGGACCACGAGGTCGAGGATCTCGACCCCGCCCTCAGGGGCAGGTTCACGGTTCATGACAGCTTCTCCAGGACCTCGGAGCGGTAGCGGTCGATCTGTTCGCGCAGGGCGTCGAGGCCGCGCGGGCCCGCGAGCCCGTCCGCGCCGCCGATGCGCGGGGAGAGGACGAGCCGGCCGGCGCCCGCGGCGACGTACCGGCCCACCCACGACGGGTCGTCGGCGCGTTCGGGGCTGCACGACCCCGGCCACACCGTGATCTCGACGGAGTCCTCCGCCCGCCCCGCCCGCCGCGCGCAGTCGCGCAGCAGATCGGCCTGGCGGGCGAAGTCCTCCGGGGTGATCGTGTACGGGAACCAGCCGTCGCCGATCCGCCCGGCGCGCCGCACGGCGGGGTCGCTGTTGCCGCCGAGCACGACGGGCACCGCCCCGCTCGCCGGCCGGGGCAGCGAGTGCAGGTCCTCGAAGGAGCAGTGAACTCCCGTGTACGAGGCGGGACTTGACGACCACAGGGCCCGCATCGCGCCGATGCCCTCCTCCAGGCGGCGGCCCCGGTCCCGGTAGGGCACGCCGACCGCCGCGTACTCCTCCTTCTGCCAGCCGATGCCGAGGCCGAGCAGGAGGCGGCCGCCGGTGAGCCGGTCCAGGGTGGCGGCGCGCTTGGCGAGCACCACCGGGCTGTGCAGCGGGGCGACCATCATCGCGGTGCCGAACCGCAGGGTGTCGCAGGAGCCCGCGATGAACGCGATGGTCTCCAGGGGGTCGGGCATGGGCACGGCCCCGGAGCTGCCGGGTATGCGCCCGTCGGCCGCGTACGGATAGAGCGGCTCGTAGCTCTCGGCCACGGCGACGTGCTCGACGGTCCAGAGGGACTCGACGCCGCACTCCTCAAGGGTGCCCGCGAGGTCGCGGAGGAACCCGCCGGACGTGATCAGACCGTCGGCGAACGGGGCCATCATGCCGAGTCGGATCATCGGCCCGCCCCTCTCAACGCACCAGGCGCGCGCGGAGCTTGAGCAGCGTCGACCGGTCGAGGCCGAGGCCCTCGGTGAGGTAGCGGCCGAAGCTGCCGTGCTCGCGCTCCACCTGGTCGAGGGCCGCGTCGAGGTAGTCCTCGCGTACCTCCTGCAGGGGGATGAGCAGGTCCGGGTTCTCCATGTAGCCGCCGGCCTTCAGGCCCTCGCGGGTCTTGCGGTCGGCCTCGGCGCGGTACTCGTTGGACTTCAGGTAGTCCTTCTCCGCGGTCTCCTCCGACACGCCCACGGCGCGCAGCAGGACGTACGAGGTCCAGCCGGTGCGGTCCTTGCCGGAGGTGCAGTGGAAGAGGAGCGGGGCCTTCCCGGACTGCGCGAGGTCGCGGAGCGTCGCCGCGAACTGGGCGCGGGTCTCGGCGGAGGTGACGAAGGAGCTGTAGATGTCCTCCATCATCTGCTCGGCCTTGCCGTCGCCGAGCATCTCCTGCTGCTTGACCGGGTCCTTGGAGCCGATGGCCTCCATGGTCTTGGCGTACAGGCCGTTGTCGTTGACGGGCCGGGCCGTGACCTCGACGCCCTTGGGCAGCCGGTCGGCGCCGTCGCGCTCGACCTCGAAGGGGACGCGGTAGTCGACGACGGTACGCAGGTCCAGGTCGCCGACCTTCCGCACGTCGGCGTCGGTCAGCTTGCCGAGCGAGTCGGCGCGGAAGACCTGCCCGGCGCGCAGCTGCCCGCCGTGGGCGGTGCGGATTCCGCCCAGGTCGCGGACGTTGACGGCGCCTTCGAGCTCGACGAGGCCGCCGTTCGACGTACGGCTGTGGGACACGGGCTTCGCCGGGGCGTCGGCGGACTTCGGCGCCTCGGCGGACGAGCAGGAGGTGAGGGCGCCGAGCAGCGCGGCCGAGACGAGACCGGCGGCGGTGGTGCGGCGGATTCTGGTGGTACGCACGGAGATCAACTCCTGGGCGTGGTAGGGAGGTTCAGGGGTGCGGTGTACGTGTGCTGTGCGTGTGCGGTGTTTCCGGTGCGGTTCAGGGGTGCACCGCCCCAGTGCGACAGTGCCGTTCAGGTGCGGTGCAGTGCGGTACAGGCGCGGTGCGGGGGCGGGATGCGGCGCCCCCGCCGCGGTGTTCCAGGTGGCGCTCTGGCGCCAGGAAGCGCTCAGGCGCCCGGCACGGGCAGCGCGCGCAGGGTCGCCTCGGCCTCGGCCATGACGCGGTCGACGAGCTCGGCGCACGAGGGCAGGTCGTCGATGAGCCCCGCGACCTGGCCCGAGGCCATCACGCCGAGATCGGTGCGGCCCTCGACCATGGAGGCCTTGAGCAGCATCGGGGTGTTGGCGGCGAGCAGGATCTGACTCCACGTCATGTCCTTGCCGTGCTTCATCGCGAGCCCGTCACGGACCAGTTGGGGCCAGCTCATCTTGGTCTCGCGCCGGAACGCCGACGCGTGCCGCACCGCCCGGAGCAGCGAGCTGACCCGTCCGGACCGCTCCAACTCCTCGACCAATTCGGTACGGAGCATCCGGTGCGGGAGCCCGTCGACCTTGGTGGTGACGGTGACGTCCTTGACGGTCGCCGCGAGGTAGCGGGCCTTGACGGCGTCCGGGACGGTCGAGTCCGAGGTGAGCAGGAAGCGGGTGCCCATCGCGACCCCGGCCGCCCCGTACGAGAGCGCGGCGACCAGGCCGCGCCCGTCGTGGAAGCCGCCCGCCGCGATCACCGGGATGTCCACGGCGTCCACGACCTGCGGAAGCAGCACGGTCGTCGCGACGTCACCGGTGTGCCCGCCGCCCTCGCCGCCCTGCACGACCACGGCGTCCGCGCCCCACGCCGCGACCTTCTCGGCGTGCCGACGCGCACCGATGGACGGGATCACGACCACCCCGGCGTCCTTGAGCCGGGCGATCAGCTCACGCGAGGGGGCGAGCGCGAACGACGCCACCTTCACGCCCTCGTCGACGATCACGCGCACGCGCTCCTCGGCGTCTCCCGCGTCCGCCCGCAGATTCACCCCGAACGGCGCGTCCGTACGGGACTTGACCTCGCGTACGGCCGAACGCAGCTGGTCGACCGTCATGGTGGCCGAGGCGAGAATGCCGAGCGCGCCCGCGTTGGCCGAGGCGGAGACCAGGCGCGGTCCTGCCACCCAGCCCATCCCGGTCTGCACGATCGGATGCCGTACGCCGACCAGTTCGGTGAGCCGGGTCGGCAGGGTGAGGTCGCTCATGCCGTCGGCACCTCGCGCTCGCGCAGCCCCTTCGGGTCGAGCACCTCGCGGATCAGCCGGAGCTCCTCGGCCTCGGGCTCGCGGGTGTACGGCACGTCGTCCGGTACGACGAGGTCGAAGCCGGTGGCCTCGCGCACCTGGTCGACGGTGACGCCGGGGTGCAGGGAGCGCAGCCGCATCGACCGGTCCGGGGTCTCGAAGTCGAACACGCCCAGGTCGCTGATGACTTCGGGGATGCGGTGGTAGCGGGTCGCGGCGGGCCCGGCCGCGGCGGCGCTGTCGTAGCCGACGCCGCTCACCATGTCGACCTTCTCCACGAAGACGCGGGTGGAGTGCTTCGGCACCCAGTAACTCGTCGGGTTGTTCAGGGTGTTGACCGGCGCGCCGCGCACCCCGAGCAGCTGCCGCTTGGGCTTCGCCCAGTCGCCGATGCAGGAGATGTTCTGGTTGCCGTGCCGGTCGATCTGCGAGGCGCCCATCATCACGTGCCGTCGCCCCATCGCGACCAGGGCCAGATGCTGGCGGTACGGCAGCCAGCCCTCCACGACCTCGGCCTTGGCGCCGACCGCCGGGACGTCGCCGATCAGCATCGCCTCGCCGTCGGTGAGCAGCAGCTCGGGGGAGAACGTCAGCTTCGCGAGCCGGGCGCCGATCGTCGGGACGGTGCCCATGGGGGTGGCGAGCACCTCGCCCGCGCCGCGCCAGGCCTCGGCGCAGGCCACGACGCAGTACTCGGCGCGAGTAGCGGTGATCGTGCTGCTCATGCGGACTCCTCCTCGTGGAAGGCCGTCACCGCGGCCTGGTACGTGTCCTCGTCGCCGGAGAGGAACCGCGCGACGAACGCCTGCCAGGCCTCGGGGTCGCGGGCCGCCTTGGCGTAGGCGCGCTGGAAGGCCTCGTCGCGGTCGTAGTCCGGCGCGCAGGACGTGAAGTGCGCGCCGTTCGGGGTCTCCACGACACCGTCGACGAACGCCCGCTTCACCAGGAGCGTCTGCGGTCCGGCCTCCTTCAGCAGGTCCGCGCTGTCCACGACCCGCTCGCACGAGACGTACGCCGTGTCCGCGGCCTCGCAGAACAGGTCGTCGAAGTACGGGTCGGGCCCCAGGTACTGGCCGTTGCCCTGCGCGTCCGCGCGGTTCAGGTGGACGAGCGCCGCGTCGAGCCGCAGCGCGGGCGCGGCGACCAGCTCCTCGCCGTCCTCGTACGGCGAAGTGACCGTGCGCAGCGCGGGGTTGACCTTCAGCAGGTCGGTGCCGAGGCCGGCGCGGATCGGCATGAACGGCAGCCGGTGCGCGGCCGCGGTCAGGCCCCACATGAACATGGCCTCGTCCAGCTCGACGAACTCGAAGTCGCCGCGCTGCCGGGCCGCGCCGAAGTGCGGCTCCAGCGGGATCGAGTCGAGCGTGGCGAAGGCCGCGACGACCTTGCGGACCTTGCCCGCGGCGGCGAGCAGGCCGAGGTCGGGGCCGCCGTAGGAGACCACGGTCAGATCGGTGAGGTCGGAGCGCAGCAGCGCCCGCACCAGGGCCATGGGCTTGCGCCGCGAGCCCCAGCCGCCGATGCCGATGGTCATGCCGCTTCGCAGGCGCCCGACCACCTCCTCGGCGGTCATCGTCTTGTCCCTGCTCATGACTGGTGCTCCTTTCCGGTGCCGGCGGCGGTCGAGCCGTTCGACGAGGGGGAGTCGCCGAAGGTGTCGCGCACCCGGTCGGCGACCCCGCTGAGGTTGGCCTCGAAGGTGAAGCCCTGCTCGAAGCGGTAGCTGCGGCGTACGTCCACGGGGTCGATGCCGTTGATCGCGGCCTTGGCGAGCCGGATCAGATAGGCGTCCTTCGCGGCGATCTCCCGCGCCAACTCCAAGGCAGATTCCATGAGTTGGGTGCGCGGCACGACCTCCCACACCGAGCCGTGCCGGTGCAGTTCCTCCGCGGTCGCGGTGCGCGAGGTGTAGTACAGGGCCCGCATCAGGTGCTGCGGGACGAGGCGGGCCAGATGCGTGGCCGCGCCGAGCGCGCCCCGGTCCAGCTCGGGCAGGCCGAACGTGGAGTCCTCGCTGGCCACGATCGCGTCCGCGTTGCCGACGAGACCGATGCCGCCGCCGAGGCAGAAGCCGTGCACCGCGGCGACGACGGGGACCTCGCAGTCGTAGACCGCGGCGAACGCCTCGTAGCAGCCGCGGTTGGCGCCGATCAGCGCCTCGTGCCCGTCGGTCCGCTGGACCTCCTTGATGTCGACGCCCGCGTTGAACCCGCGCCCCTCGGCGGTGAGCACGACACAGCGCACCTTCGGGTCGGCCCCGGCGGCGCGCACCGCGGCCGCCAGGTCGTACCAGCCCTGCACGGGAAGGGCGTTGACGGGCGGGAAGTCCACGGTGACGACCGCGATGCCCTCTTCCGGGGCGGAGGTGGAGACACCCATGAGCGAATCAGCTACCTTTCCACCAAACGTTTGTTAGGCGGAACATAGCAGCGGTTCGCCCGCTGCGGGAGGTGTCCATTGGCAGCGATCATCGATCTGTCCGGAACGGTCGCCGTCGTCACCGGCGGCACCCGGGGCGTCGGAGCAGGCATCACACGGGCGTTCCTCGAAGCGGGCGCGGACGTCGTGACCTGCGCCCGCCGCCCACCGGAGAAGCCCGTCGAGGCAGCCGGGCGCACCGTGCGGTTCCATGCCCTCGACCTGCGCGACGCGGACGCCGTCACCGCCTTCTTCACGCAGGTCAGGGAGGAGTACGGACGGCTCGACACCCTCGTCAACAACGCCGGGGGAGCCCCGTTCCGGATGCTCGGCGAGGGCGGACCGGCCCGGCACGCCAGGGTCGTCGAACTGAACCTGCTCGCCCCGCTGACCGCCTCGCTCGCCGCGTACGAGGTGATGCGCGGGCAGGCGGGCGGCGGGTCGATGGTGATGGTCGGCAGCGTCAGCGGCACCCGGCCCTCGCCGGGCACGGCGGCCTACGGGGCGGCCAAGGCGGGCCTGGAGAACCTCGCCGCCTCCATGGCCGTGGAGTGGGCGCCCGAGGTGCGGGTCAACACCGTCGTCCTCGGCCCGGTCCGCACCGAGCTGTCCCACCTGCACTACGGCGACGAGGACGGCATCGCCGCCGTCGGCCGCACCGTCCCGCTCGGCCGCCTCGCCGAGCCCGCCGACGTGGGCGACGCCTGCGTCTTCCTCGCCTCGGACCGGGCCGCGTACGTCAGCGGGGCGAGCCTGCACGTCCACGGCGGCGGGGAGCGGCCCGCGTTCCTCGACGCCGCCAACGTCAACAACTGACGGCTGCCGGGCGGGAGTTGAGCAATGTCACCCGCCCCCACACCCTCTAGATCGGGAGTCACCATGAGCACGAGCACGGGAATCTGCGCCGGCCGCGTGGCCGTCGTCACCGGAGCGGGCCGCGGCCTCGGCCGGGCGCACGCACTCGCCCTGGCCGCCGAGGGCGCGAAGGTCGTCGTGAACGACATCGGGGCCGCGCTCGACGGCAGCGGCGCCGCCGCCGGGCCCGCCGACGAGGTCGTCGGAGAGATCCGCGCGGCGGGCGGCGAGGCCGTCGCGCACGCCGGCGACATCGCCACCTCCGACGGCGCGGCCTCGCTGATCACCACCGCCCTGGACGCGTTCGGCCGCCTCGACACCCTGGTCAACAACGCGGGCTTCCTGCGCGACCGGATGCTCGTCAACCTCGACGAGGACGACTGGGACGCCGTCATGCGCGTCCACCTCAAGGGCCACTTCCTGCCCCTCAAGCACGCCGCCGCGCACTGGCGGGCCGAGGCCAAGGCGGGCCGTACGCCCGATGCGCGGGTCGTCAACACCAGTTCCGGGGCAGGCCTGTTGGGCAGCGTCGGACAGGGCAACTACTCCGCGGCCAAGGCGGGCATCCTCGGCCTCACCCTCGTCGCCGCGGCCGAGATGGGCCGCTACGGGGTCCAGGTCAACGCGATCGCACCGGCCGCCCGGACCCGGATGACGGAGCAGACCTTCGCGGACACGATGGCGGCTCCCGAGGACGGCGCCTTCGACGCGATGGCCCCGGAGAACGTCTCGCCCCTCGTCGTCTGGCTGGGCTCCGAGTCCTCCGCGGGCGTCACGGGCCGGGTCTTCGAGGCGGAGGCGGGCCGCATCACCGTCATGGAGGGCTGGCGCCCCGGCCCCACCGCGGACAAGGGCGCCCGCTGGACTCCGGCCGAGGCGGGCGAGACGGCCCTGAAGCTTCTGTCCGATGCGGAGAAGCCGCAGCCGGTGTACGGGGCGCGCTGAGAGGAGTACGGGATGAACACCTCACTCAAGGACAAGGTGGCCCTCGTCACCGGCAGCAGCCGCGGCATCGGCAGGGCGATCGCGCAGCGCCTCGCGGCCGAGGGCGCGACGGTGGTGGTGACGGCACGGGCCAACGCCCCTACGCCGTCGACGAGATCGGGCCGGGACGACATCCTGCCCGGCACCCTCGACGAGACCGTCGCCCTGATCGAGGCCGCCGGCGGACGCGCGTACGCCATCCCCGCCGACCTGGCGGACCCCGCGGCCCGTGACGGCCTGATCGACCGGGTCGTCGAGCGGGCGGGCGGGCTCGACATCCTGGTCAACAACGCCGGGTACGCCGACTACGCCCGCGTCGAGGACATGGCCCTCGACACCTTCGACCGCACCCTCGACCACTATCTGCGCATCCCGTTCGCGCTGTCCCGGGCGGCGATCCCGCAGCTGCGGGCGCGCGGCGCGGGCTGGATCGTCAACATCGGCTCGGTCACCGGCGTGAGCCCGCAACGCCCGTACCGCGCCTACAACAAACGCGGCGGCGACGTCATTTACGCCTCGGCCAAGGCCGCCGTCCACCGCTTCACCTAGGGCCTCGCGGCCGAACTCCTCGACGACGGCATCGCGGTCAACTGCGTAGCCCCGTCAACGGCGATCGCCACCCCGGGCGCGGCGTCCCTCATCCCCGACGGCTACGAGACGGAACCCGTCGAATACCTCGCGGAAACAGTCCTGGCCATGTGCACGGCCCCGGCAGAAACCCGCACAGGCCTCCTCGCCTTCAGCCTCCACTACCCGCACCATCACGAGTTGGAGGTGCACACCCTCGACGGCCGCGGTCTGCTCCCACGCCGAGAGCCCCCGCCTTGGGCCAACCCGAACATCGACCCTTCGGGCCTGTAGGCCAGGGGCGCCCCGCTGGGGGCGCCCCACTTTTTTGGGGCGCGGGGAACTGCGCGAGCAACCACGACGCACCCGCAGTGGCGAGATAGGGGCGCGGGGAACTGCGCAAAAAACGCACGACGCACCCGCACCCGGCAACGAACCCAAGGCACGCACCCCCTTTCCCGGTGAGCGGGAATTCGACCTCCCCCCAACGCCGACCCCCCACCTAACCTCGCCGCACATCCCACCCCCGCCCCCGCGAGGACACATGCTTACCGACCACCAGAGGCAGCACGCCGCGGAGATCCTGCGCTCCGCCGAGCAGCGTCGCGCACCGGTCGCCCCGCTGATCGAGGCGTTCCCGGAGATCGACACCGAGGACGCCTACGAGATCCAGCTCATCAACATCCGGCACCGCCTCGCCGCCGGGGCCGAGGTGCGCGGGCACAAGGTCGGCCTGTCCTCGCCCGTCATGCAGCAGATGATGGGCGTGGACGAGCCGGACTACGGCCACCTCCTCGCCGACATGGAACTGCGCGAGGACCGCCCGGTCCCGGTGGACGCGTACTGCTACCCGCGGATCGAGGTCGAGGTCGGCTTCGTGCTCGGCGACGACCTGCCGGGCGAGAACTGCACCGAGGCGGATGTGCTCGCCGCCACCGAACGCGTCGTGCCCGCCCTGGAGTTGATCGACAGCCGGATCCGCGACTGGCGGATCAGCATCGCCGACACCATCGCGGACAACGCCTCCTCCGCCGGCTACGTCATCGGCGAGGGCCGCGACCCCCGCGAACTCGACCTCAAGGCCGTCGAGGCCCGCCTCACCAGCGGCCGCGACCTGCTCGCCGAGGGCCGCAGCGACGCCGTGCTCGGCGACCCGACGACCTCCGTCGCCTGGCTCGCCCGCACGGTGGCCCGCTTCGGCGTGCCCCTGAAGAAGGGGCACGTGGTGCTGCCCGGCTCCTGCACACGGGCCGTCGACGTGGCGGCGGGACAGACCTGCACCGCCGACTTCACCGGGCTCGGCCCGGTCTCCCTCTCGTTCACCTGAGGTGCCCATGACCCCCAAGACCAGCCCCGACCCCGCCCGTAAGAGCACGAGCAACAGCACGAGCACGAGTACGAGTACGAGCACGGGCAAGACCAAGGCGACCGCCGCCATCGTCGGCTCCGGCAACATCGGAACCGACCTGCTCTACAAGCTGCAGCGCTCCGAACTCGTCGAACCCCGCTGGATGATCGGCGTCGACCCGGACAGCGAGGGCCTCGCCCGCGCCCGCGCCGCAGGCCTGGAGGCCAGCCACGAAGGCGTCGACTGGCTGCTCGCCCAGGACGAGCTGCCCGACCTCGTCTTCGAGGCCACCAGCGCCTACGTGCACCGCGCCAACGCCCCGCGCTACGCCGAACTCGGCATCAAGGCAGTCGACTTGACGCCCGCAGCCATCGGCCCGGCCGTCGTGCCGCCCGCGAACCTGCGCGAGCACCTGGACGCGCCCAACGTCAACATGATCACCTGCGGCGGCCAGGCCACCATCCCCATGGTGTACGCGGTCTCCCGGATCGTGCCCGTGGCGTACGCGGAGATCGTCGCCTCGGTGGCCTCCGTATCGGCCGGGCCCGGAACGCGCGCCAACATCGACGAGTTCACGCGGACCACCTCGCGCGGCATCGAGACCATCGGCGGCGCCGAGCGCGGCAAGGCGATCATCATCCTCAACCCGGCCGAGCCTCCCGTCATCATGCGGGACACGGTCTTCTGCGCGATCCCCGAGGACGCCGACCGCGAGGCCATCACGCAGTCCGTGAAGGAGATCGCCGAGCAGGTCGCCACGTACGTACCGGGCTACCGGCTGCGCAGCGAGCCGCAGTTCGACGACCCCCGCCCGGAGAACGGCGGGATGGCGCGCGTCGCGCTCTTCCTGGAGGTGGAGGGCGCGGGCGACTACCTGCCGCCGTACGCCGGAAACCTCGACATCATGACCGCCGCCGCCACCAAGGTCGGCGAGGAGTTCGCGAAGGGCATCCTGGCATGACGAACCACAACGCACAGGCGTACTCGGACAGCCTCGACATCCGCGTCACCGACTCCTCGCTCCGCGACGGCTCGCACGCCAAGCGGCACCAGTTCACGGGCGAGGACGTACGCAACGTCGTCGCCGCTCTCGACGACGCCGGGGTGCCGGTGATCGAGGTGACGCACGGCGACGGGCTCGGCGGCTCCTCCTTCAACTACGGCTTCTCGAAGACGCCCGAGCAGGAGCTCATCAAGATCGCCGTGGACACCGCGCAGCGCGCGAAGATCGCTTTCCTGATGCTGCCGGGCCTCGGCGTGAAGGACGACATCAGGGCCGCGCACGGCAACGGCGCGAGCGTCTGCCGGATCGCCACCCACTGCACCGAGGCCGACGTCGCCGTCCAGCACTTCGGCCTGGCCCGGGAGATGGGTCTGGAGACCGTCGGCTTCCTGATGATGGCCCACTCGACGACGCCCGAGAAACTCGCCGAGCAGGGCCGCATCATGGCCGACGCGGGCTGCCAGTGCGTGTACGTCGTCGACTCGGCCGGCGCCATGGTCATGGACGACGTGACCGACCGAGTGGCCGCCCTGAAGGCCGAGTTGGGCGACGACGCGCAGATCGGCTTCCACGGCCACGAGAACCTCGCCCTCGGCACCGGCAACTCCATCGCCGCGATCAAGGCGGGCGCCCTGCAGATCGACGGCTCCACCCGCCGCCTCGGCGCGGGCGCGGGCAACACCGCCGTCGAGGCCCTCGTCGCGGTCTGCGCCAAGATGGGCATCCGTACCGGCATCGACGTACTGAAGATCATCGACGCGGCCGAGGACGTGGTCCGGCCCGTGATGGACGAGGAGTGCCGACTCGACCGCATGGCCCTCCTGATGGGCCACGCCGGGGTCTACTCCAGCTTCCTCAAGCACGCCTACCGGCAGGCCGAGCGCTATGGCGTCTCCGGCGCCGAGATCCTCCTCAAGGCGGGCGAGCGGCGCCTCGTCGGCGGCCAGGAGGACCAGCTCATTGACATCGCCGTCGAACTCGCAGCGCAGAACTGAGCACCGAGCACCGAACCCTCAGCAGCACCGAGCACTGAGCAGTACCGAGCACTGAGCCGAAACCGGAGGACGGGATGACTGCTCTCAACGAAGAGGTCCGGGTCATCGATGCGGGCAAGCCGCCGACGCGCTTCGCCCGCGGCTGGCACTGCCTCGGCCTCGCCGAGGCCTTCAAGGACGGACAGCCGCACGAGATCGAGGCGTTCGGCACCAAGCTCGTGGTCTTCCAGGGCCAGGACGACGGCGAACTGCACGTCCTCAACGCCTACTGCCCGCACATGGGCGGCAACCTGGCCCACGGCACCGTCAAGGGCGACGCGGTGGCCTGCCCGTTCCACGACTGGCGCTGGTCGGGCAACGGGCGCTGCGCCGGCATCCCGTACGCCCGCCGGGTGCCGCCGCGCGCCAGGACCCGCTCCTGGACCACCCTGGAGCGCAACAAGCAGCTCTTCGTCTGGCACGACCCCGAGGGCAACCCGCCGCCCGCCGACGTCACGATCCCCGAGATCCCCGGCGTCCACGGCCCCGAGGCGGGGGAGTGGAGCGAGTGGACCTGGAAGACGCTCCGCGTCGAGGGCTCCAACTGCCGCGAGATCGTGGACAACGTCGTCGACATGGCGCACTTCTTCTACGTGCACTACTCGTTCCCCGAGTACTTCAAGAACGTGTTCGAGGGCCACATAGCCAACCAGTACATGGAGTCGAGCCCCCGCCCCGACCTGGAGCTCGGCACCCTCAGCGCCGGGAACCTGCGCTCGGACGCCTCGTACTACGGCCCCTCGTACATGATCGACTATCTGTACAGCGACGTCGGCGGCGGCCTTGAGATGGAAGTCGTGCTCATCAACTGCCACTACCCGATCGACGAGAACAGCTTCCTGCTGCAGTACGGCGCCATCGTCAAGAAGCTGCCCGGCATGACCGACGAGCAGGCCGACGACACCGCGCGCCAGACCGCCGAGGGCGTGGCCGTCGGCTTCGAGCAGGACGTGGAGATCTGGAAGAACAAGACCCGGATCGACAACCCGCTGCTCACCGAGGAGGACGGCCCGGTCTACCAACTCCGGCGCTGGTACGAGCAGTTCTACGTCGACGCCGCCGACGTGAAGGACGAGATGACACGCCGATTCGAGTTCGAGATCGACACCGAGCGGGCCAACGAGGCCTGGCGCGCGGAGGTGGCCGAGAACATCGAACGCCGCCGCGCCGAGCAGCCGGCAGCGACGGGGACCGGAGCCTGACATGCAACCCGTGGAGTGCCTGACCTGTGGCAACCAGGTCCTGTGCGAGAAGTTCAGCCTGGCCCACACCTCCGTGCAGTGGACCGCCGACGCGGCCGTCGCCTGCGCGGAGTTCCGCGACCAGGTGGCCGCCGAGGGCGGCAGCAGCGCCCGGATACGGACCTGCGGCGGACTGCGCGCCAGCATCGAACGGGCCGTCGACACAGGGGAGTTGGAGGTCCTCGATGTCTGAGCCCGACGCCGCCGCCGCGCCCTCGCCGCCCGCCCCGTCCGCGGGCCCGCACCGGCTGCGCGTGCGCGTCACCGAGGTCGTCGCCGAGACCGCGGACACGCACTCCCTGGTCCTGCGGCCCGCGCCCGAGGACGCGGACCGCTTCGCCTACCGGCCGGGCCAGTTCCTCACCCTGCGGCTGCCCGGCGCGGACGGCCGCCCCGCCGCCCGCTGCTACTCCCTCTCCAGCTCGCCGCACACCGGCGAGCCCCTGAAGGTCACCGTGAAACGGGTCGCGGGCGGCCAGTGCTCCAACTGGGTCTGCGACCGGGTCGCCGCCGGGGACGAGATCGAAGTCCTCGCCCCCGCCGGCACGTTCACCCCGGAATCCCTCGACGACGACCTGCTGCTCGTCGCGGGCGGCAGCGGCATCACCCCGGTGCTCTCGATCGCCAAGTCGGCCCTGTCGAGGGGGCAGGGCCGGGTGGCGCTCCTGTACGCCAACCGGGACGACGCCTCCGTGGTCTTCCGGGACGAGCTGTGGGGGCTGACCGAGCAGTACCCGGACCGCCTCGTGGTGATCCACTGGCTGGAGACGCTCCTCGGCCTGCCCGACATCGGCCGCCTGTCCGCCGTGCTCGCCTCGTACGCGGGCCGGGACGCGTTCCTCTGCGGCCCGCCGCCGCTGATGGACGCCGCCGAACAGGCGCTCCGGGCGGCCGGAACCCCGGGCGACCGCATCCACCGCGAGCGGTTCTTCTCCCTCAGCGGCGACGTCTTCGACACCCCCGCGCCCGGCCCCGTCGTCGCCGACCCGGCCGCGGCGGTCCGCACCGCGCAGGTGGCGCTCGACGGCGAGACCCACACCGTCGACTGGCCCTCCGGCACACCCCTGCTCGACGTCCTGCTCGCCGCCGGGGTCGACGCCCCGTACTCCTGCCGCGAGGGCGCCTGCGCGGCCTGCACCTGCCGGGTGGTGAACGGCGAGGTGAAGCTGCTGCGCAACGAGGTCCTCGACGAGCAGGACCTCACCGACGGCTACGTCCTGGCCTGCCAGGCCGTACCCCTCACGGAACGGGTCGAGGTCACGTACGACTGAGGGCACGTCAACTTCCGTACGGACAAGGCGAGATGGTGAAGGGGCGGACCGGGATGCCGGTCCGCCCCTTCACCGCTGTGCCGACTCGCTCACCGGCCGGTGCAGCTTACTGGCTGGTGCAGCTCACTGACTGGTGAAGCCGCCGTCCACGACGAACTCCGAACCTGTCGAGTAACTGGCCTCGTCCGAGAGGAGATACAGCACCATGTTCGCCACCTCCGCGGGCTGTGCCTCCCGCTGGATCGGCTGCTGCTTCGCCTTCTCGTGCGAGCGGTCCGAGCCGGCCGTCATGGGCGTCGCCACGAACCCGGGGTGCACCGAGTTGACGCGGATGTTGTCCGGGGCGAACTCCTGCGCCGCCGCCTTCGTCATGCCGCGCACCGCCCACTTGGACGCCGTGTAGCTGAGGATGTGCGAGAACGCGACGAGCCCGCAGGTCGACGAGATGTTGACGATCGAGCCGCCGCCCGCGGCGCGCATCGACGGCAGCACCGTCTTCATGCCGAGGAACACGCCGACCTCGTTGACGTCCATCACACGCCGGTAGTCGGCCTCCGTCATGTCCTCGATGGCGCAGCGGTGCACCAGACCGGCGTTGTTCACCAGGCCCGTGATGTGCCCGAACGCCTCCTCCGTACGGGCCACGGCCGCCTTCCAGGCCGCCTCGGACGACACGTCGAGCTCCACGAACAGGGCGCGTTCCGGGCCCAGTTCGGCCGCGAGCTCCTTGCCCTCCGACACGAGGACGTCGCCGATCACCACCTTCGCGCCCTCTGCGACGAGCCGCCGTACGTGCGCCTCGCCCAGGCCACGCGCGCCGCCCGTCACGACGACCACCTTGCCGTCCGTCCTGCCGCTCATCGAGAGACCTCCGTAAGCCGATGGGTGTGGGTCGTCGTGATGCTCGCAGCGGCCCCCGCCGGGTGGCTCGCGGAGCTTCCCACTCACCGGGAAACCGCACTGCCGCCCACGCGCCCGTACGGGCAGGCTCGACGCACGCCCCGCACCGACGGGGCGCCCGACCCTGTTCGGCCGACCGCAACCAGACCGCAACCAGGAGGACCCCCATGTCCGTCGATCTGACCGGAAAGGTCGCCCTCGTCACCGGCGCCGCGCGCGGCATGGGCGAGGCCGAGGCCCGCCTGTTCGCGGCCCGCGGCGCGAAGGTCGTGCTCACCGACGTCCTGGAGGCGGAGGGCCGGGCCACGGCCGCGTCGATCGGACCGGCCGCCCGCTTCGTACGCCATGACGTCACCGACGAGAAGGACTGGACCGCGGCCGTGGCCGCCGCCGTGGACGGTTTCGGCCGGCTCGACGTCCTCGTCAACAACGCCGCGATCTATAGCACTTCACCCCTCGTCGACGAGGACCCGGCGCGGTTCGAGGCGCTGCTCCGCGTCGACCTGTCCGGCCCGTTCCTCGGCATCCGCGCCGCCGCCGGGGCCATGCGGGACAGCGGCGGCGGGTCCATCGTGAACATCTCCTCGCAGGCCGGCCTGCAGGGCATGTGGGGGCACGGCGCGTACGGGGCCGCGAAGTGGGGGCTGCGCGGCCTCACCAGGACGGCCGCCCTGGAGCTCGGCCCGGACGGCATCCGCGTCAACTCCGTCCACCCGGGCGCCGTCGACACCGCCATGACCGCCCACCTCGGCACCAAGGAGCACCCGGGCGCGCCGCTCGGCCGTGTCGCCGACCCGGCGGAGGTCGCCGCGCTCGTCGCCTTCCTCGCCTCCGACGACGCCTCCTACCTGTCCGGGGCCGAACTCGCCGTGGACGGCGGGGCGTCGGCGGGCAAGATGCCGGTCTTCCCGCAGCGGGGGACCGAGGCATGAGCCGGGGTTTGAGCCGGGGAATGAGCCGCCCCGTCGGCCCCGCCCCCGAGGTCCAGGCCGTCATCGACCTCGCGACCGCCAACTTCCCGCCGCTCGGCGCGGAGATGACCGACATCGCCGAGGTACGGGCGTTCTTCGCCGCCCGCCCCCGGCCCGCCGTCGCCCCGCTCCCCGTCGCCCACGTCACGGACACCGACGCCGACGGCGTGCCCGTACGCGTCTACGACTCCGGCGTGGACGAGGACGCGCCGGTCGTGCTGTTCCTGCACGGCGGCGGCTTCGTCCTCTGCGACCTCGACAGCCACGACGCGTTCTGCCGCGCGACGGCCGACGCCACCGAGGCCGTCGTCGTCTCCGTCGACTACCGCCGGGCCCCCGAACACCCCTTCCCCGCAGCGCCCGAGGACGCGTACACGGCCCTCCTGTGGGCCGCGAAGAGCTACCCGGGGCGGCGCATTGCCGTCGCGGGCGACAGCGCGGGCGCCAACCTCGCCGCCGTCCTCACGCTGCTCGCCCGTGACCGCGGCGGCCCCGAGATCGCCTTCCAGGTGCTGTACTACCCGATGCTCGACCCCGCGCGCTCCGGTGCCTCGCACCGGGAGAACGCGCACGGGTTCTTCCTCACGGCCGACCACGTGCGCTGGTACTGGCAGCAGTACCTGACCTCCGAGCAGGACGCCGCCGACCCGTACGCGGCCCCGCTGTGCCGCACCGACTTCAGCGGACTCCCGCCCGCGCATGTCGTCACGGCCGGGTTCGATCCGCTGCGGGACGACGGCGAGTCCTATGCGGCGGCGCTCACGGCAGCGGGCGTCGAGGTCCGCCTCGACCGCTACGAGGCCATGTTCCACGGCTTCCTGACCATGGCCCCGACCTTGCCCGACGCGGCCGCGGCCCGCGAGACCGCCTTCACCGAACTTCGTACGGCCCTGCACACGCCCCGCTAGGCGCGCACCGCCTCTTCTTCCCCTCCCCGCCCCTTCCCGAAAGTCCTGCGGAGCTTCGGGGCTCCGCCCCGGACCCCGCTCCTCAATCGCCGGAGGGGCTGAATTTGGGCGGCGACTCGGGCCCCGAAAGGGGCGCGGGGAACTGCGCGACCAGCCACGACGGCGCAGCACCCGAATATCAGCCGACGGCAGTCTTTCGGGAAGGGGCGGGGAGGGGAAGAAGGAAGAGGGCCTTCGCGCGCACGTCGTGGCTGGGCGCGCCCATGCGGTGGAGCCGCATATGTCACAGTCCTGCGCCCCCACCGGGGGGGCACAGACGCCGCCCCCTGGAAGCCTCAGGCCTCCAGGGGGCGGCGTCGTGGGGTTGGGCGCCTCAGCGCGCGATCAAGTCGAACCCCTTGTAGCCGGACGCCGCAACGGCAGCGATGATCTCTCCGTACGCCCCGAACCCGCCCACGAACGGCATGAACACCCGAGGTTTTCCAGGGATGTTGGCGCCCAGGTACCACGAGTCCGCCGACATCATCAACGTCGCCGCCGCCCGCTCGCGGCACTCCCGCACCCAGTCCTCCACCGCCTGCTCCGCCGCCTCGATGGCCACGTACCCGTGCGCGTCGAGGTGGGCGAGGCAGTCGGTGAGCCAGTCCACGTGCTGCTCGGCGCAGAGGATCACGTTGGCGAGCACCGAGGGGCTGCCGACGCCGGCCAGGTTGAACAGGTTCGGGAAGCCGTCCGTGCCGAGCCCGAGGTACGTGCGGGGCCCCGCGCTCCAGGCGTCCTTGAGGAGTTGCCCGCCCCGGCCGCGGATGTCGATCCGGTCGAGGGAGCCCGTCATCGCGTCGAACCCGGTGGCGAGGACCAGGGCGTCCAACTCGACGCGCTCGCCGTCCGCGAGGACCACGTCGTGCCCGTCGATCCGCTCGATCGCGTTCTCGCGCAGGCTGACCAGACGGACGTGTTCACGGTTGTACGTCTCGTAGTAGTCCGAGTCCGTGACGATGCGTTTGGTGCCGATCGGGTGGTCGGTGGGGACGAGCAGGTCGGCCACCGCGGGGTCGTCGATCCGGGCGCGGACCTTCTCCTCCCAGAACGCGCGGGCCGCATGATTGGCCGTCAGGTCGGTGAGCTGGTCCGGGAAGGTCTTCGAGTAGAGGACGCCGCCCAGTTCCCAGCGCTTCTCGTACGCCTCCCGGCGCTCCTGCTCGTCCACGTCGAGGGTGCGGCGCGGGTGCGTCATGAAGGGCGAGCCGCCGCCGCTGAGCCGGGCCAGCCGGCGCCGCTCGGCGTACGTGGCCTTCAGCTCGCGCCGGGCCGCCTCGTCGAGGGGCTTGTTGCCGGCCGGGATGCTGTAGTTGGCCGAGCGCTGGAAGACGGTGAGCTGCGCGGCCTGATCGGCGATCAGCGGCACGGACTGGATGCCGGACGAGCCGGTGCCGATCACGCCGACCCGCAGACCGGTGAAGTCCACGCCCTCGTGCGGCCATTCACCCGTGTGGTACGTGGCCCCGGCGAACGATTCGAGCCCCGGTATCGCCGGCAGATGCGTGCTCGACAGACAGCCGACGCCGAACACGCAGAACCGCGCCGAAAGGACCTCCCCGCCGCCCTCGCCGTCGTCCGTGCGCACCGTCCAGCGCAAGGTCTCCTCGTCCAACTCGGCTGACACGACAGAGGAGTTGAAGGTGAAGCTGCGGCGCAGGTCGAAGCGGTCGGCGACATGGCTGAGATAGCGCATGATCTCCGGCTGCGTGGCGTACTTCTCGCTCCAGTCCCACTCCAGCTGCAGCTCCTCGTCGAAGGAGTACGAGTAGTCGGCGGACTCCACGTCGCAGCGCGCGCCCGGGTAGCGGTTCCAGTACCAGACGCCGCCGACGTCCGCGCCGCGCTCGAACCCCCTTACGCGGTAGCCCAGTTGACGCATCTTGTGCACGGCGTACAGGCCGGTGACGCCCGCGCCGACGACCACGACGTCCACGGACTCGGTGTTGTTGTCGCTCACGTTCGTAACGCTCCTCATCCGGTCTTCGCCTGCAGACGCAGCGCGTTCTTGTCGACCTTGCCCGCCGCGTTGTGCGGCAGCGTGGTCAGGGAGTGGAAGGCCCGCGGGGCCTTGAAGTTGGCGAGCCGCTCCCGCGTGTACGCGGTCAGCTCCGCCGGGTCGATCCGCGCCCCGGCGCTCGGCACGCAGTACGCGACGCCGATCTCCCCGAGCCGCTCGTCCGGCGCGCCCACGACCGCCGCGTCAGCGACGGCCGGGTGGTCGCGCAGGACCTGCTCCACCTCGGCCGGGTACACGTTGAACCCGCCCACCACCAGCATGTCCTTGAGCCGGTCCGTGATCCGCAGGAAGCCCCGCTCGTCGAGCACGCCCACGTCGCCGGTGTGCAGCCAGCCGTCCGCGTCGACGGCCTCCTCGGTGGCCTCCGGATCGTCCAGGTAGCCGTGCATCACGTGCGGGCCGCGGGTGAGGATCTCGCCGGGCTGCCCCGGCGGCGCGTCGATCCGCAGCTCCGTGCCGGCCAGGGCGGTCCCTGACGTACCGGCAAGAGTTTCCGGCGACTCGTGCGGCTCGCAGACGCTCACCACACCGGTCGACTCGGTGAGCCCGTACGCGGTGAAGATGTTCTTCGCCCCGATGAACTCCCGTATCTGGTAGATCAGTTCGGTCGGGATGTTCGCCGCGCCGGTGCCCGCCATGCGCATCGACGACAGGTCGTACGCCTCCCGGCCGGGGTGCTGGATCAGCGAGGTGAACACCGTCGGGGCGCCCGTGAGCACGGAGATCCGCTCGCTCTGGATCCGGTCGAGCATCGTGTCCGCGTCGAAGACCTGCTCCGGGACGATCGTCGCCCCGCGCAGCAGACACGCCACGATGCCCGCCTTGTAGCCGAAGGTGTGGAAGAACGGGTTGACCAGGAGATAGCGGTCGCCGCGCTGCAGGGTGACCGCGGTGGCCCAGGCGTCGAACACCGTGAGTGTCTGCTCGTGGGTGGCGGGCACGCCCTTGGGGCGGCCGGTCGTCCCGGACGTGAACAGGATGTCCGCGCTGTCCCCGGGCTGCACGGCGGCCGTGCGGTCGAGCCGTTCCTCTCCCGTCACCCGCTTCGCGCCCGCGAGGAAGTCGTCCCAGTCGGGCGTGTGCAGGGCCACCGTCCGCTCCAGGAGCGGGAGTTGCTCACCGGACTCGGCGAGCAGCGCCCGGTAGTCCGTACCCAGGAAGTCGTGCTCCGTGAAAAGGAGCCGGGCCCGGGAGCGGCGCAGCATGTCCGCCGCCTCGGCCGCCCGGTAGCGGGTGTTGACGGGCACGAGCACGCCGCCCGCGGCCACCGCGCCGAGCGCCGCCACCGCCCAGCGGGCACTGTTCGGCGCCCACACCGCGACCGCGTCGCCGGGCCGCAGCCCCTGGGCCATGGCCGCCCGCGCGGCTTCGTCGACCCGGTCGCGCAACTGCCTGAACGTCCAGCGCTCCTCGCCGAAGACGAGGGCCTCCTCGTCCCCGTACCTCTGAGCCGCCCAGTCCGAGAGCCGGGCGATCGTCTGCGCGCCACGCATGATCCGTCACGTCCTCCTCACCGTCCCCTCGACGGGGGCCGACGACAACGGTTCGGAGAGTGACAGGCGGAGGCGGCACGGCACATCGGGGAGTTCCCGGCCAGTGGGAATCTGCGGCCCTATCCGGGCCGTAGGCGAAGGAGCGGGCCTACAGGCCTACATCCAGGCGTGAAGGAGCGGGCCTGCGTCCAGCCGCGAACGAGAGCGCCTACATCCAGTCGCTGGAGCGCAGCCACGCCATCATGTCGTCCATCGACTCGCGCGGCACCGGCGGCTCGGCGACCTCCGGCGCCTGGCTCTTCGGCGCCCGGCCCGGACCGAACATCGACTGCCACACCGAGCGCGTACAGCCCGCCACGATCGGGGCGATCCGCTCCAGCTCGCGGTGGACGCCGTTCCCGCACACCGACACCGCCGCGATCGCCCGGCCCGAGCCGCGCAGCGGTGCGGCCACACAGAACACGCCCCGGTACGACTCCTCGTAGTCGAACGCGACCCCGCGCTCCCGGGCCCGGCGCAGCTCACTGCGGAAGAACTCCGGCCGCGTCACGGTCCGCGGCGTGCGCGCCCTGAGGCCCTGCCGGACCACCTGGTCCACCTGCGCCGCGTCACTGAACGCGAGGATCGCCTTGCCGGACGCCGTGCAGTACGCGGGCTGCCGGCCGCCGACCCGCGAGGGCACGCTCGAATCGTCGGACCTGCCGATCCGCTCCAGGTAGACCACCTCGGCGCCGTCGAGCACCGTCAGATGCACCAGGTGACCGGTGGCCTCGTGCAGGGCGTGCAGATGCGGCAACGCCGCCTGCCGCAGCCGGTTGTGGTGCGAGGCGAGCGCGCCGAGCTCCAGCATCCGCATGCCCAGGCGGTAGTCCCGGCCCTCCCGCTCCAGCCAGCCCAGCTGCACGAGTTGGTCGAGGATGCGGTGCGCGGAGGAGCGGGGGAGGCCGGAGCGTTGCACGACCTCGGTGAGCGTGAGGCGGGGCCGTGACCCCTGGAACGCGCTCAGCGCTTTGGCCGCCTTCTCCAACAAGGACAGCGGCGTACTTCCGGCCTCGACAGCATGCGCCGACATCGGCACCTCCCACACGGACAGCCGACAGCACCCTTGCCGCGGCCGCACCTCCAACAGTGCCGGAGACTGTGCCAGCGGCTCCCATCTGCAGGGAAGAGGTATTTCGGTATTCCGTTCCGGAACGGTAGCGCGTAGGTTCCGTCTCGTCACCCTGTCTGTTTCGTCCCGTCCCCCCGCACCGCGACGACCTGGAGTTCCGAGAGGCACGAGCATGCGCGAGAACGAGGTCCTCGCGGCGGTCCGCGCGCTCGCCCCCGCCCTGCGCGAACGGGCCGCCGCCACCGAGGAACTGCGGCGCATGCCGGACGACTCCGTCGCCGAGCTCGGCGACGCCGGCTTCTTCCGGCTCCTCCAGCCCGCCGCGCACGGCGGCTTCGGCGCCGACCCGGCCGTCCACCACGCCGCCGTCCAGGAGATCGCCAGGGCCTGCGGCTCCACCGGCTGGGCGGCCGCCGTCCTCGCCGTGCACCCCTGGCACGTGGCGCTCTTCGACCCGCGCGCCCAGGACGACGTGTGGGGCGCCCACCGCGACGCCCTGCTCTGCTCCTCGTACGCCCCGACCGGGACGGTGACCGCCGTCGACGGCGGCTTCCGGCTCTCCGGGCGCTGGCACTTCTCCTCCGGCTGCGACCACGCCGACTGGGCGCTGCTCGGCGGGCTCGTCACGGACGGCGAGGGCAGCCCCGTCGACATGCGGACGTTCCTCGTGCCGCGCTCCGCGTACGCCGTCGACGCCGTGTGGGACACCGTCGGCCTGCGCGGCACCGGCAGCAACGACCTGGTCGTCAAGGACGTGTACGTCCCGGCCCACCGCTCCCTCGGCTACCGCCCGGTGAACGCCCTCGACTGCCCCGGCCACGAGATCAACCCCGAGCCGCTGTACCGCCTGCCGTACGCCGCGCTCTTCACCACGACCATCTCGACGGCGATGGTCGGCATCGCCGAGGGCGCGTACGAGGAGCACCTCGCCGCGGCCCGCGACCGCAGCCGCACCGGGCGTGGGCCGCAGGCCGTCGACGACCCGTTCGCGCAGGTCCGGATCGCCCGCGCGGCGAGCGAGATCGACGCGGCGCAGCTGCAGTTGACCCGCAACATGCGCGAGCTGTACGCGACCGTGGCGCGCGGCGAGCGGCCCACGCCGGGCCAGCGCGCCCGCACCCGCCGCGACCAGGCTCTCGCCACGGAGCGCGCGGTCACCGCCGTCGACCTCCTCGTGGAGGGCGCGGGCGGCGGCATCATGGGCCCCGGCGGCGGCGTGGTCCAGCGCGCCTGGCGGGACCTGCGCACCGGACGCGGCCAGGCCGCCAACGACCTGGAACGCGCCCTCGGCCTGTACGGCAGACACGCACTCGGCGTCGAGGTCAACGACTCGATGGTGTGAGGGACTTCGGGCCCTCGGGAGCGGCCCGAGCCCCGTTTCCCACCCAGCGGGAAGCCGCCGTGGTCCCGCGCCCCGCCCCCGTCGATACTCGTGCCCCTTCCGGTCCCGGCCCGGCCCTGTCCGAAGACAACAGGACCCGGTGGCCGCGGGCCCGGCCCACCCAGGGAAGGGACGAGATGGCGAACACAGCGCAGACCGAGCACACGACCCGGCACACGACCCAGCACTCATGGGACGAGGAGTGCGACGTCCTGGTCGTCGGCTCCGGCGGCGGCGCCCTCACCGGCGCGTACGGCGCGGCGGCCCGCGGCCTGGACACCCTGGTCGTCGAGAAGACCGCACACTTCGGCGGCACCACCGCCTACGCAGGGGCCGGCCTCTGGCTGCCCGGCAACCAGGCCCAGGCCCGCGGCGGCCTGGAGGACTCGGCCGACCTGGCCCGCGCCTACTTCCGCGCGGTGGTCGGCGACGCCACCGAGCACACCCTGCAGGACGCCTACCTCGACCACGCCGCGGCCACCGTCGCCTTCCTGGAAGACAGCCCGCACGTCCGGTTCGAGTACCGCCCGTTCCCCGACTACTTCGCCGCCCCCGGCCGCTTCGACATGGGCCGCGCCGTCTTCCCCGTGGAGCTGCCCGCCCTCGAAGGACCGCACGACCTGGTCGACGCGGTACGCCCCCCGGCCTGGGCCGAACGCCTCCAACTGCCCACGCCCGAAGGTCCGTTGACGGACGGCCGCGCCCTCGTCGCCCGGCTGCTGCTCGCCCTGGAGTCCACCGGCAACGGCCGCACCCGACTGCACACCGCCCTCACCGAGCTGATCACCGAGGACGGCGCGGTCGTCGGAGCCGTCGCCGAGCAGGACGGCCGTACGCTGCGGATCCGCGCCCGGCGCGGCGTGCTGCTCGCGGCCGGCGGCTTCGAGGCCAACGCCGAACTGCGCCGAGAGTGGCAGCAGTTGCCCGGCGCCGACTGGACGATGGGCGCCCCCGGAGGGAACACCGGCGACGCGATCACCGCCGCCACCGGGGCGGGCGCCGCCGTCGACGGGCTCGCCGAGTCCTGGTGGTGCCCCTCGCTGCGCTTCCCCGACGGCTCGGCCGCCTTCACCCTCGGCCTGCACGGCGGCATCTTCGTCGACGGCTCGGGCCGCCGCTTCGCCAACGAGTCGCTGCCGTACGACCGGATGGGCCGGCAGATGCTCGCCGCCAAGGCCGGGACGAGCCACGACAACCCGGTCTGGTGGGTGTTCGACGGCCGTTTCGGGGACGAGCTGCCCGGCATCACCGTCGTCCCCGCGGACCGCGCGGCCTTCACCGAGGCCGGACTCTGGCGCACCGCCGACACCCTGGAGGCACTCGCCGAACAGCTCGGCGTCGACGCGGAGGCGCTGCGCGACACCGTGCAGACCTTCAACGGCCACGCCGAGCAGGGCGTCGACACCGACTTCCACCGCGGCGAGGACCCCTACGACCGCTTCTTCGCGCAGGGCGAGGGCGCCAACCCCTGCCTGGTGCCCATCGAGAAGGGCCCGTTCCACGCTGTGCAGATCGTCCTCGGTGACCTGGGCACCAAGGGCGGGGTGCGCACCGACGCCGACGCCCGCGTGCTCCGCGAGGACGGCGCCGCGATCCCCGGCCTGTACGCGGCGGGCAACACGGCGGCCTCGGTCTCCGGCCCCTGCTACCCGGGCCCCGGCGTGCCGATCGGCTCCGCGATGGTCTTCGGCCACCTCGCCGCCGTACACATGGCGGGGCAGAGCGGAGCGTGACCCGAGGGGCGAGGCTCGGTCCCACCAGGCAGGGACCGGCACCTCGCCCCGAGCCGCGCACGGCCCTTCCGACGTGGCCGTCACACGGAGCCCCGCCCGCCCCGGCGGCCAAGTCGCCTGCAAACTCGCCGACTTGGCCGCAGAACCAAGCCGCGAGCCGGTCCCACAGCTTGGCCGCCGTGCCGCGCACGAATCACCCAGCCCCTACGGCTTCGCCGCCGCGCCCACCCCCGCCCTGCGTCCGAAGAAGCTCCCGTCGCCGAGCGACGCGCCGCTCGCGTACCCCCAGGCGGCGATGCCCGCCGTCGCCCGGCCCGCGGCGAACAGGCCGGGGATCGGCTCGCCGTCCACGTGCAGGACCCGGGCGTCGGTGTCGGTGGTGAGGCCGCCGAGAGCGAAGCCCGAGGTCTGGCCGCGCAGGTCGACCGCGCCGAGCGGGCCGCGCAGCGGGCGTACCCAGCGCCCGGCCTTGTGCAGGACCGGGTCGCGGCCGTCCTCGGCGTGCCGGTTGTACACGTCGAGCGTGGCTTCCAGGGCGCCCGCCGGCAGGCCCATCTCCGCGGCCAGCTCGGTCGCGGTCCCGCACACCCAGCTCGGCCGCAGCTGCAGGAACTCCGGGGCGGCGGACATGCGTCGGGCCTCCTCGAAGCCCTCCTCGTCGAGCACCAGGAACGTCTCGTTGTCCTGCTTGAGCAGCGCCGCCTGACCGATCCGGCCGGGGTACGTGTCCTCGTTGACGAACCGCTGCCCGCGCCCGTTGACCACGATCCCGCGGATCAGATACTGCGGGTCCATGTGCACGGCCACCTCGCTGGCGTCCATGTGCGCCACCCCCGCGCCCAGGCCCTGCGCCAGCTTCACCGCGAGCCCGTCGTGCTCCTCGACCGCCGAGCCCGGCCGCCCGACGAGCAGCGGCGCGTGCGCGCCGAGCATCTTCTCGTCGTACGTGAAGCTCCCGGTGGCGAGGACGACGCCGCGCCGGGCCCGGATCGTGACGCGCTCCCCGTAGCTGCGGGCCACCACCCCGCACACCGAGCCGTCACGAGCCGCCCAACGCGCACGCCGTACCTGGCCTGCACGTTGAGCGGCTCGGCTGTCTCCACCAGCGGCTTCATCAGCATTTGACGCCCTCACCCGCCCGAGGACAGGTGATTCCGGTGCACACCGCTGCGCGGTACCACCACGGGTTCCCGTTTCACGGGCCGCTGCCGACCGGTGAGGGTCGGTCTTACATGGCCTCCGCGGGCCTGACTTCCCGCCCGTCCGGCGGTAGGCCGAACAACTCCGTTGTCCGACAAGCCGATTCTAGCCACTGCGTTGCGACCTGGCGGGCCGTTCTGGGCAGGACGCCCTGAATCTCCTCCTGAAGGGTGGGCCTCTGGGCGAGTGTTCGCCATCCGTCGCCGCACCCGCCGGCCAGGGCCGCCGCCCCGCCCCACCCCCCGGCGCGCTCCAGGACCAGGACCTCCGCCCCGGCCCGCGCCGCCTCCACGGCCGCGGCCGCGCCCGCCACTCCGTACCCGGCGACCACCACGTCCGCGGTCAGGTCCCAGGCGCCGATGTCCTCCACTGCGTACGGCCTCATGCGTCGTCCTCTCCTCCAGCTCGCCGAAACGGGGCTGGAGCGTAGGGCGGTGGCCTCCCGCGAGACCCCGCGAGTCTCCCGGTCACCGGGAAACACCCCAGGCCGTACGGGCCCTCGACGCCCGTTCCCGCTCAGTGGGAGCAGCGGATTTCGCTCCGCCGCGGCACGCCGTACGTTCCTGCCACTTCCACCGCCACGACCCGAGAGGGGATGGCCCCATGGCCGAAGACGTCCTGGCAGCGGTGCGCGACCTCGCCCCGACCTTCCGCGAGCGCGCGGCCGAGGCCGAGAGCCGGCGCCGCGTACCCGACACGTCCATCAAGGAGCTCGAGGAGACCGGCTTCTTCCAACTGCTCCAGCCCACGGCCTTCGGCGGCCGCGCCTCGGACCCGACGGTCTTCTACCGCGCCGTCAAGGAGATCGCCAAGGCCTGCGGCTCCACCGGCTGGGTCGCCTCCGTCGTCGGCGTCCACCCCTGGCACGTCGGCCTCTACGACCCGCGCGCCCAGCAGGAGGTGTGGGGTGAGGACCACAAGACCCGCATCGCCTCCTCGTACGCCCCGACGGGCAAGGCCGTCCCGGTCGACGGCGGCTTCAGGCTGTCCGGCCGCTGGCACTTCTCCTCCGGCTGCGACCACGCCACCTGGGTGCTGCTCGGCTGCCTGGTCGCGGACGCCGACGGCAACCCCGTCGACATGCGCACCTTCCTGATCCCGGACAGCGAGTACCGCGTCGACGACGTGTGGGACACCGTCGGCCTGCGCGGCACCGGCTCCAACGACATCGTCGTCGACGACGTGTTCGTCCCCGAGCACCGCGCCCTCAGCTTCGGCCCGGTCACCGCCCTCGACGTGCCGGGCCACGAGCTCAACCACGAGCCGCTCTACCGCCTCCCGTACGCCGGGGTGTTCACCACCACCATCTCCACCCCGATCGTCGGCATCGCCGAGGGCGCCTACGAGGCGTACGTCGAGGCGACGACGCAGCGCATCCGCGTCTCGTACGGCCAGAAGGTCGCCGACGACCCGTTCGCGCAGGTCCGGATCGCCCGCGCCGGCAGCGACATCGACGCGTCCTGGCTCCAACTCGTCCGCAACATCGGCGAGTTGTACGCGTACGCCGAGCGCGGCGAGGAGCTCCCCACCGAGCTGCGCGCCCGCACCCGCCGCGACCAGGTACTCGCCACCGAGCGCTGCGTCGCCGCTGTCGACCTGCTGATGGAGAACGCCGGCGGCAACGCGATGCGCACCGGCCCCAACCCCGTCCAGCGGGCCTGGCGCGACGTGCACACCGGCCGCGGCCACGCCGCCAACGACCCCGAGCGCGCCCTGACCCTCTACGGGCAGGCCGCCCTCGAACTCGACATCAAGGACACGATGCTCTGATGGGGGATCAAGTGACCGACCACACCTACGAGTCGACGTCCCGCACCGCCAAGGCCGGCGACCTCACGCTGCACTACCACGAGGCCGGACCGCAGGACCGCCCCGACGCACCCGTGGTGATCATGCTGCACGGCGGCGGCCCCGGCGCCTCCGGCTGGTCCAACTTCGGCCGCAACCTGCCCGTGTTCGCCGAGCACTTCCGCACCCTCCTCGTCGACCAGGTCTGCTTCGGCCGCTCCGACAAGCCCGAGCTCGACAAGGACTACTTCAGCTCCAGCGCGGACGCCGTCGCCGCCCTGATGGACGAACTCGCCGTCCCCCAGGCGCACTTCATCGGCAACTCGCTCGGCGGCGGCACCTCCGTACGCATGGCCCTGAACCACCCGGACAAGGTCGGCAAGCTCGTCCTGATGGGCCCCGGCGGCGTCTCGGTCAACCTGTTCGCCCCGGACCCGACCGAGGGCATCAAGCGGCTCTTCGAGTTCAACGCCGCCCCCGAGCCGACCAAGGACCAGCTCCGCGGCTTCCTCAGCGTCATGGCGTACGACCAGTCCATCGTCACGGACGAGCTGGTCGAGGAGCGCTGGGCCTCCGCCACCGACCCCGAGACCCGCCTCGGCAACGCCCGCATGGGCGCGGCCTTCGCCAACCCCGCCTGGCAGGAGGACTGGATGCTGTGGCGCGAGGCGCACCGCATCACCCAGCCCGTCCTGCTCACCTGGGGCCGCGAGGACCGGGTCAACCCGCTCGACGGCGCCCTCGTGGCCCTCAAGACCATCCCGGACGCCCGGCTGCACGTCTTCCCGCACTGCGGGCACTGGGCCCAGACCGAGCAGGCCGACGAGTTCAACCGGCTCGCCGTGGACTTCTTCACCCACTGAGCCGTCGCTGCGCCACCACCCGTACCCCCTAGGAGACCGATCATGGACATTCGCTCGCTCGGCTATCTGCGCATCGAGACCACGAAGTTGGACGAGTGGCGCACGTACGCCCTCGACATCCTCGGCATGGTCGAGAGCCCCGACTCCACCGAGGACACCCTCTGCCTGCGGATCGACGACCGCAGCCACCGCATCGTCGTCCAGGCCGGCGAGAGCGACCGCCTGATCGCCGCCGGCTGGGAGGTCGCCAACGCCGCCGAACTCGCCCGCGCCGCAGCCGAGTTGGAGGAGGCCGGGCATGCCGTCAAGCGTGCCGACGACGCCCAGCTCGCGGAGCGCCGGGTCCGCGACCTGATCCAGGTCACCGACCCCTGCGGCAACCCCCTGGAGATCTACTGGGGCCAGGCCCAGGACCACTCCGCCCTCGGCACGCCCTACGGCAACCGTTTCGTCACCGGCGAGCTCGGCCTCGGCCATGTGGTGCTGCCTGTCTCCGACATCGAGGCCGCGCTCGACTTCTACGAGAACCTGCTCGGCTTCCAGCTGCGCGACTCGATGAAGCTCCCGCCGCAGGCCGTGCCGACCGCCGCCGAGCAGCGCGACTTCCACTGGATGCACTTCCTCAGCCCCAACCGCCGCCACCACAGCCTCGGCCTCTACCCGGGCGCCCTGCCGCCCGGCATCGTGCACTTCATGGTCGAGCTGGAGACCCTGGACGACGTGGGCCGCGGCCTGGACCGCATGAATGCCGCGGGCATCCCCATCGCGTCCAGCCTCGGCCGCCACACCAACGACCACATGGTGTCCTTCTACGCGCAGGCGCCCGGCGGCTTCCAGGTCGAGTACGGCTGGGACGGTCTGGTCGTGGACCCCGCCACCTGGGTCGCGAAGGAGATCACCGCGGACAGCTTCTGGGGCCACCAGTGGAACGGCTGATCGAACCGGACGCGTTCCGGGACGTGCTCGGGCGGTTCGCGAGCGGCATCACCGTCGTCGCCGGACTCGACGACGGCGAGCCCGTCGGCTTCGCCTGCCAGTCCTTCGCCTCGCTCTCCCTTGACCCGCCGCTGGTGATGCTGGCCGTCGGCCGGTCGTCGAGCAGCTGGCCGCGGATCGAGCGGGCCGGGCGGTTCTGCGTCAACATCCTCGCGGCCGAACAGCGGGAGATCTGCGCCCGGTTGGGGCGCAGCGGCCCCGACAAGTTCGCCGCCGTGCCGTGGAGCGTCAGCGAGCACGGCACCGTACGCATCGAGGGCGCGCTCGCCGCCGTCGAGTGCGAGCTGCGGGCCGTGCACGAGGCCGGCGACCACTATCTGGCGACCGCCGAGGTGGTGGCCCTGGGCGCCCGCGAGGACGGCAGCCCGCTCCTCTACTTCCGCAGCCGGTACGCCGTGGGGGCGTTCTGATGCCCATCGACGTGGCGAAGCTGACCTCCGCCCCGCCCGTACGCACCGAGGTGTCGTGGGACGACCGCGACGTGCGCCTCTACCACCTGGCGCTCGGCGCGGGCGTGCCGGAGACCGACCCGGAGGAACTCCGGTACGTCTACGAGCGGCACCCGCGGGGCCTCAAGGTCCTGCCGCTGTTCGGGGTGACCGCGGCCAACGTCGGCTTCCAGGTCTTCGAACTCCCGGGCGTCCACGTCGACTTGGCGAACGCGCTGCACGGTGGCCAGCAGGTCACCGTGCACCGCCCGCTGCCGCCCGCGGCGAAGGCCTCGGCGAGCACGCGCGTCACCGACGTGTACGACAAGGGCAAGGCCGCCGTCATCGTGCAGGAGTCCACGCTCGTCGGCGAGGACGGGGAGCCGCTGCTCACCCAGCGCAACCAGATCTTCGTGCACGGCGAGGGCGGCTTCGGCGGCGAGCGCGGCCCCGCCGACCGCCTGCCCGCCCCGGACCGCGCCCCGGACGCCGTGCTCGACCTGCCGACCCTGCCCCAACAGGCCCTGCTCTACCGCCTGTCGGGCGACTGGAACCCGCTGCACGCCGACCCGGCGGTGGCGCGGGCGGCCGGCCACGACCGGCCGATCCTGCACGGCCTGTGCACCTTCGGCATGGTCGTCAAGGCCGTCGCCGACCGCTTCCTCGACGGCGACACCGGCGCGATCACCGGCTGCCGCACCCGCTTCGCGGGCGCGTTCCACCCGGGGGAGACCCTCCGGATCAGCGTCTGGTCGGACCCGGCCGCGGGCGGCTACCGACTGCGCGCCACCGCCCCCGACCGCGCGGACGCACCGGTCCTGGAGCACGCCCTCGTCACCGCCGGCCCCAGCCATGGAGCACCCGTTGACTGAACGCCGGGACCACACGTACGACGTGGTCGTGCTCGGGTCCGGCGCCGTGATGGGGGAGACATATCCGGGGCCGGGCGCGACCATCGGACCGGCGATGACGTTCAGCTGGATCGCGGTCAACCACATCGCCGCACAACCCACTTCGCCCTCGACCTCGCCCTCGACCTCGACCTCGCCCTCAACCTCGGCCTCGCCTTCGTCCTCGTCCTGAAGGAGCCCCCATGCCCCGTACCTACCTCGTCACCGGAGCGGCCTCCGGCATCGGCAGAGCCACCGCGGACCTCCTGCGCGCCCAGGGTCACACGGTGATCGGCGCCGACCTCAAGGACAGCGACATCTCCGCCGACCTCGCCGCCCCCGAAGGGCGGGCCGAACTCGTCGCCCGTACCCGGGAGTTGACCGGGGGACGCCTGGACGCGGTGGTCGCCTGCGCGGGCATCGCGCACTTCGACCCGCGCACCGTCCGCGTCAACCACTTCGGGGCCGTCGCCACCCTGGAAGGGCTGCGCCCCCTCCTCGCGGCCGGTGACGCGCCCCGCGCCCTCGTCATCGGCTCCATCGACGCCGTCCACCCGACCGACGAGGCGATCGTGGAAGCGGCCCTCGCGGGCGACGAGCAAGCGGCCGTCGCCGCGGCCCAGGAAGCGGTCGACCGCGGCGAGGGACACCTCGCGTACTCCTCGTCGAAGGCGGCGATCTCCCGCTGGGTGCGGCGCGCGGCCGTCACCGCCGACTGGGCCGGAGCGGGCATCCCGCTCAACGCGGTCGGCCCCGGCGTGGTCGTCACGCCCATGACCGAGCCGCTCCTCGCCGACCCGGAGATGCGGCCCCTGGTCGAGCAGAGCGTCCCCATGCCCCTGCACGGGCACGCCGCCCCGGAGGACCTCGCCCCGCTGATCGCCTGGCTGACCTCCCCGGAGAACACCCTCGTCACCGGCCAGATCGTCTTCGCCGACGGGGGAGCGGACGCGGTCCTGCGGGGCGACGCGGTCCTCTGACCCGGCCCGCGCCCGCCCGGCCGAGCGGCGCGCGGTCCGGCAGTGGGCAGCTTGCGGTGCGCACGCCACCGGTGTGAACCAGAACAAACCGGTACATATGGTGGCCTGATGAGGCTTGTTCCTTGGTGGGCCGTGCTCTCGTCCGCGTGCGCGCCGCTGCTGCTCGTCGGCGGCTGGTCGGTCGCGGAGGAACTCCACGGGCCCGGCTACGACCCCGTCACGGAGACCATCAGCGTCATGGCCGCCGCCGGGTCCCCCGGACGCCTTGTGCTCACCGGGTCCCTGTTCGTGCTCGGGGCCTGCCACCTCGTCACCGCCCTCGGCCTGCGGGCGGCCGCGCCCGCGGGCCGGGTGGCGCTCGGCTGCGGGGGAGCGGCGGTGATGGGGATGGCGCTCGTCCCGGTCCCGGAGAGCGGCGGCTCCCTCGTGCACGGCTGGGTGGTCGGCGTCGGATTCGCCCTCATGGCGCTCTGGCCGGTCCTCGCCGCCGACCGCGACGGAACCGGGCCCTGGGCGCTGCGGCCCGTCCTCTCGATCGTGATGTGCCTGCTGATGGGCGCGGGCGCGCTGTGGTTCCTGCTCGAACTGCACAGCAAGGGCGCGGCCGGCGTGGCCGAACGCGTCGTGACGACCGTCCAGACGCTGTGGCCCTTCGTCGTGGTGGCCTCCTGCCTGGGCCCCGGCTCCCGGGCGCCGTCGGAAATTCGGAGGAGATCCGGACGCGGATGAGGAAGACTCGGCGGACCGATGACTTTTTCCAGGTCCGCCGGTCTCAACCGGTGCGCATGTCCACGTCCGAATCCACGTCCACGTCCATGTCGGCGGCCTCCGCTGCTAGGCGACTGCGACCAGAAGCCCAGCGGGGTGCTGTCATGTCAACCGTGACCCAGGAACGTACGGCCACGAAGGCGGGTGGCACGCCGACCGTGGTGCGGCTGCTCGTCCTGGCCACCTTCGTGGTGATCCTCAACGAGACCATCATGATCAACGCGATCCCGCGCCTCATGGACTCGTTGCACATCACCGAGCAGTCCGCCCAGTGGGTGTCCACCGCGTTCATGCTCAGCATGGCCGCCGTCATCCCCGTCACCGGCTGGTTCCTCCAGCGCGTCACCACCCGTCAGGCGTACGCGATAGCCATGGGCGTGTTCCTCGCGGGCACCGCCCTGTCGGCCGTCGCGCCCTCCTTCGAAGTGCTGCTCCTCGGCCGCATCGTGCAGGCCGCGGGCACCGCCGTGATGATGCCGCTCCTCATGACCACGCTGATGATCGTGGTGCCCGAGAGCGACCGCGGCCGGGTGATGGGCAACGTCACCCTGGCCATCTCGGTGGCCCCCGCCCTCGGCCCCGCCGTCTCGGGCCTGATCCTCCAGGCGGGCTCCTGGCGGCTGCTGTTCGTCGTCGTCCTGCCCATCGCCGGCCTGGTCACCCTCCTCGGCATGCGCAAGGTCGAGAACATCGGCGAGCCCGAGGTCAGCTCCATCGACTGGTTCAGCTTCGGCCTCGCCGCCCTCGGCTTCGGCGGCCTGGTCTACGGCCTCAGCATGTTCGGCGAGGGTCACGGCAAGGTCGGGGCCGGCATCGGCGTCGTCGCCGCCGGGGCCGCGGCCATCGCCGTCTTCGTCTTCCGCCAGCTGCGCCTGCAGCGCACCGGCGCACCCCTGATGGACCTGCGCACCCTCAAGCACGGCACGTTCACGCTGTCCCTGGTGCTCATGTCCATCGGGTTCCTCGCGATGCTCGGCGCGATGATCCTGCTGCCGCTCTACCTGCAGAACCTGCGCGGGCTCAGCCCCCTGGAGACGGGCCTCCTCGTCATGCCCGGCGGACTCGTCATGGGCCTGCTCGGCCCGTCCATCGGCAAGGCCTTCGACCGCTTCGGCAGCCGGCCCCTGGTGCTGCCCGGCTCCATCGGCATGGTCCTCGCCCTCGGCGCCCTGACCCAGGTGTCGACGACGATGCCGTACTGGGTGGTCCTCGGCCTGCACGCCCTGCTCATGGTCAGCCTGGCGGCGACGTTCACGCCCTGCTTCACGCTCGGCATGGGCGGACTTCCCGCGCATCTGTACTCCCACGGCAGCTCCATGCTCGGCACGCTGCAGCAGGTCGCCGCGGCCTTCGGCACAGCACTCGTCGTGACGGTGATGTCCTCGCGTACGAGCCAGCTGGTCGCCGACGGAACGGCCGCCGGGCCGGCGCAGATGAGCGGCATGAAGTGGGCCTTCGCCGTCGTGACCGCCCTCGCCGTGATCACCGTCGTCGTCGCCCTGAAGCTGCCGAACCGCGTCCCGCACAGCGAGCCGCAGGAGCACTAGCCCGGCAGTCGGGTCCGGTCAGGAGCTGGGCGGCGGCGCCTCAGGGCTGCTGCCGCCCGGCGCCTCCTCGGAAGGGGTCGGGGCGGGCTCTTCCGGGGGCGTGGTGGGGGCCTCCTCCGTCGGCGCGGGGCTCGGCTCCTCCGGCGCGGACGGGTTCTCGGTGCCCGGCGACGACGGCGGCTCGGAGCTGTCGCTCGGCGAGGGGGACTCGCTGGTCGGCGCCGTGGTCGGGGTGTCCGTGTCGCCGTCCGCGTCGCCCTTGTCGCGCTTGAACCAGTCACCGGTCTGCGGGTCGACGAGCACGAAGACGTTCACCACCGTGGTCGCCTCCTGCACGACCACCACCTTCGACGGCTGGTACGAGGGCCAGCGCTTGCCCTCGTACTTCGGCGTCTCCTTCACGGCCACCGGCGGCAGCAGCGGATTGCCGCAGGCGCAGCGCACCCGCGGCACACCGCGCTGGTCGACGAGCACGGCCGTGCCCGACTGCAGGACCGCCTGATAGGCGGTGGCCTTCCCCTTCTCGAAGCCGTGGTTGGTCACCCGGGTGTCCGCACGCAGCTGCACGGGCGTCAACGACCGCAAGTACGAGGGGAGTTCGGCCTGCTTGATGCCCTCGACGTCGGAGAACGCCTTGGCCTTGGCGGGCTCGCCCTGCAGGAACTTGATCTGCTGCTCGACGTCGCAGCTCGCCGCGGAGCGGCTGCCGCCGTACAGGCCGGGCGCCGACCCCGAGATGCTGGTGCGGCCGCCCGTGTCGGCGGTCTCCCCGGTCGGCGTGACGCTCGGCGTCGCCGTCGGTGAGGCGGTCTCGTGGGACTTCTTCGCCGTCGACTTGGTGAACGGGGCCTCGCCCTGCGAAGCGGCCGGCTCCAGGAAGATCTCGCCCGAGGCCGTGCCGCCCCCGCCGCCCCCGCCGTCCGGACGCGTGAGGAACACCGTCAGCGCCACGGCTGCCACGATCACCCCGGTGATGAGCGCGACGCGCGACGAGCGCCGCCACCACGGCTGGTGCCCTCCGCCGCCGGGTTCCCCGCCCGTACCGCCGCCGTCGCCACCTCCGCCGCCGCCGGAATCACCGCCGCCCGACCCGCCGCCGGACTCGTCGGACCCGCCGCCCGACCAGGGGGTGGAGCTGACCTGTGTCGGCTCGTGCCCGGGGCCGGCCGGAGCGCCGGAGCCGGGTTCCTCGGGCGGACGCGACGAAGGGCCCGAGGACGGACCGGAGAGAGGGCCCGACGGCGGGCCGGTCGGGCTGCTGTCGGGCGGCGGCTGAGAAGTCACGGGGCACCTGGTTCCACGTGGTTCGGGCGTCTCGTTCCACGGGGGCGCCTGACGACCCCGTGGACCCCGTCCGGAAATCCGAACTCCGCCCAGTTATGAATGCCTTATGCCATTTTGTGCCGCCCCCCGACCCCGCCCGCAAGCGGGGCGAGGGCGGCGTACGTACCGTGGTGAGGGCGGAGCCCCGAGGGGACGAAACGGGACCTTGCGGATACGAGCCGCCGGGGGTGAAGGAGGGGCGGGCGGGAGCGAGGAGGCAGCGTGAGCCGGACGCGAGAAGCGCTCGCCGCGGCGGGCGCGGGCATCGTCACCATGATCGTGGTCGCCGCCCTCGGACTGTGGGCCGCGGGCGCGGCCGATCTGCCGGGCGGCGCCTTCCCCCGGGTCGTCGCGGCCGTCGTCGTCATCGCCGCCGGCGGCACCGTCGACATCGCGGGCAACACCGGGGACCTCGCGCAGGCCGACGCCGCCGTCGACGTCGTCCCCCTGTCGGTGACCCTGGCCGGGGCCCTCGCCATGGCCGCCGTGTTCCTGCTGCCGCTGCGCCACCGCGCCGTGGCCACCACCCGCGAGCTCGCCGACCGCGTCGCGCGCACGGCCGGCTGCTGGCTGCTCCTGCTGCTCGTCCTCGCCCTCCTCGCCCGCCAGGACTTCCGCATCCCGGTCGGGGACGACACCGCCGGTGACATCGGAGCGGAGCTCGGCGCGAATCCCACCGTCGGCTTCCGCGCCGACGTGCCCGCGACCCTCGGCGTCGGACTCGTCTGGGTGCTCGCCGTCCTCACGCTCGCCTTCGTCGTGTCCCGCAGAGCGCCGCTGCCGTCCCCGCTCCTGCACTTCCAGCGCTCGGTGCGACCGCCCGCCTCCGCGATGCTCCTGGTGCTCCTCGCGTACGTGGCGATCGGCCTCGTCGTCGGCGTGATCGTGCTCCTCACCCGCGGCCACCCGGGCGAGACCGTCGCCGTGCTGCTGCTCGGGCTGCCCAACCTGGTGTGGATGGCCCTCGGGCTCGGGGCCGGCGGCGCCTGGGAAGGACACGTCGACAAGCCCATCGGACTGCCCATGCCGGACGTACTCGACCAGGTGCTGCGCACCGAAGGGGGCAGCCGCACCCTCGACCTCGGCACGGTCGCGGAGCGGGACGGGCGCGCCTGGCTGCTCGTCGCCGTGGCCGTCGTGCTGGTGCTCGCGGCCGCGTTCACCGCCGCGGTGCGCTCCCCGGCCCGGCTCCCCGCCTGGCGGCACGCCCTGGAGATGGCGGCGGCCCTGGCCCTGACCCTCCTCGTCGTCGGCCTGCTCACCGGGATCTCCGCCCGCTTCGGCCTCTCCCTCATGGGCATCGGCGACCTCGGCGGAGGCCTCGGCGGCGAGGTCTCCCTCACCGCGCACCTGCTGCGCCTGGCGGCGGTGGGCGCGGCCCTGGGCCTGGTCACCGGCTACCTCGGCAGCCTCCTCGCCCGCCGCGTACGACACCCCGGCGACGTACGGGACGCACGGGTGGGGGAGGACAGGCGTACGTAGACGGGCGTACGCGGACGGGCACAGGCAGACGGGCGTACGGGGACCGGCCTCGGGTGTCGGTCCGGGCGGCTCAGTCCGGGCGGCCCGGGAACATCGGCGTCGCCCAGCGCGGCGGGGGCGGCGGGCCGGGGTACGGGCGGCTGTCGGCCGCGGCGCGGGCCGCGTCCACCGGAGCCGGCACGTCCCCCTCAGGCGAACCCTGCGCTTCGCCGGGCGCCGGGGCCCGCCCGGCGGCCCGCAGCTCCGTCACGAACCCGAGGCACGTGCCGTAGCGGTCGTCGGGCGCCTTGGCCAGGGCGCGGGCGAACACCGCGTCGACGCCGCGCGGCAGATCGGGCCGCAGGTCGGTCAGTGGCGGCGGCGGATCGTACTGGTGCGCCCAGAGCAGCGCCATGTCCTCCTCGCGCCGGAACGGCGGCGCACCGGTCAGCATCTCGAAGACGACGCAGCCCAGGCTGTACACATCGCAGCGGCCGTCCACGGGGCGGCCCGAGATCTGCTCGGGCGCCACATAGTCCAGGGTGCCGACGAACTGCCCGACGCGCGTGAAGCCGGTCAGCGAGAGGGACTTCTTCGTCAGCCCGAAGTCGGTCAGGTACACGTGCTCCGGGTGGTCGCTGTCCGTTCCGTCGGTCACCAGGACGTTGCCCGGCTTGACGTCCCGGTGCACCAGGTCGTGCGCGTGCGCGGCGTCGAGCGCGGAGGCCACCTGCAGGGCGATCCGGCAGGCCGTCCCCAGCGGCATCCGCCCCGCGCGGTCGAGCAGCACCCGCAGATCCTGACCCTTCACATGCCGCATCGCGATGAAAAGCACGCCCTCGGCCTCGCCCGCCTCGAAAATCGGCACGATGTGCGGATGGTCGATGGACGCCGCCACCCGCGACTCGTGCGCGAAGCGCTTGCGGAACGTGTCGTTGCGCGCCAGCTCGGGCGCGAGGAGCTTCACGGCGACGGTGCGCCCGAGCCGCAGGTCGTGCGCCCGGTACACCACGGCCATGCCGCCGCGCCCGATCTCGTCCTCAAGCCGGTACCCGGCGATGGTCCGCCCGCGCATCCCGGTCGCGCCGGAGGCGGGCCCCGGCGGCTCCTCCGCCGAGCGGTCGTCGCCGTCGCTCACGGCTCACCCTCGCGGTACGGGGCGGACACCTGCGTCTCCTGCGCCGCTGAGCCCGCCGAGTGCGGTGCCTCTGCCTCTGGGGCCCCGGGTGCCTCTGGGGGTTCCCCGGGCCCGTCCTCGTCCGGACCGCCGCCGTTCTCCGCGGGCGGGTGCCCCACCGCGAACGTCTCCAGGGACGGCCCGTCGCAGTAGCACCACCGCTCGTGCCGCATGTCGTACAGCCAGACCGCGTTGCCGTCCACGACGACCCCCACCCGCAGGCCCCGCGTCTGCTCCGCGAAGGACTCGCCGTCGAGGCGGCCCTTGGCCAGCTCCTCGACGAGCCCGCGGTACCGGCCGAGGTCCTGCTCGACCTCGCGCAGCAGCGGCCGGGGGTCCGCGGTCCTGGCGGAGGGCTGGCCCGCGGCCGGCGGACCGTGCGGCACCGGCAGCAGGAGCCGGCCGTCCACCCACGCCGACCAGCCGTTGGAGCAGAGCGCGCGGGCCCAGTCGCCCCGCCGCTCGATCACCTGGACGGGCAGCAGCGGGTCGAGCGCGACCATCGGCCGGGTGGCGTCGGGCGCCGACCAGGTCGCCAGGCCGTCCGGCGGGACGACATGGGTGGGGAGGAACTCGGGGACGGTCACTGGCGGCTCCTCGGCGCTCCGCGCGAGGCGGCGGAACCCCGTCCGGGACGGTCTACTTGCGCATGATCTCGGGCTCGTGCCGCCGCAGCAGCTTGGCGACCAGGAAGGCCAGGACGAGCGAGAGCGCCACCATCGCGCCCATGTCGACCAGCCACACCGACGCCTCGTGCCGGAACAGCGGATCGTCGGTCAGGTCCTGCGGCACGATGCGGTGCAGGTCGATCGTGCTCGCCATGGCGCCGAGCCCCCACCGCGACGGCACCAGCCACGCCAACTGCTCGAGCCCCGGCACGCCCTGCAGTTTGAGCAGCGCCCCGCAGAACACCACCTGCACGATCGCGAGGAGGACGAGCAGCGGCATGGTGACCTCCTCCTTCCGCACGAGGGCGGACACGAACAGGCCGAGCATCATCGCGGTGAACGCCAACAGCGCGACGGCGAGCGTGATCTCCAGGAGCGGCGGCATCAACACCCCTTCGCCGCCCGGCGCGTTGAGATCCACGCCGACAAGCGCCACCATCGTCAGGACCACGGCCTGGACGACGGTGATCGTGCCGAGCACTAGGACCTTGGACATCACGTACGCCGAGCGCGACAGGCCGACGGCTCTCTCCCGCTGGTAGATCACCCGCTCCTTGACCAGCTCGCGCACGGCGTTGGCGGCGCCCGTGAGGACCGCGCCGACGTTGAGGATCAACAGACCGTTCAGCGCCGAGTCCTTGGTGAGCTCGCCGCCGGCCAGGGCCCGTGCCATCACCCCCATCACGAACGGCAGCGCGACCATGATCACCAGGAAGGTCCGGTCGGAGCTGAGGGTCGCCGCGTACCGCCGCACGAGCGTGCGCAGCTGCGCGCCCCAGCTCTGGGCCTTGGGCGGGGTCACCGGGCCGCGCGGCGCCTCGGACGGCCGGTGCGGCTGCCGGGACTCCGCGGCGACATAGCGCCCGTGCTGCAGCGAACCGTGGAACTGCCCCGCCCAGTCCCGTTCCCGGTCGTTCTCGAAGCTCTCGAACGCCTCCGGCCACTCGGCGAAGCCGAAGTACGCGAGCGCCTCGTCGGGCGGCCCGTAGTACGCGATGCTCCCGCCGGGTGCGAGCACGAGGAGCCGGTCGCAGACGTCGAGGCTGAGCACGCTGTGGGTGACGACGATGACGGTGCGGCCGTCGTCGGCGAGGCCGCGCAGCATGTGCATCACCGAGCGGTCCATGCCCGGGTCGAGACCGGAGGTCGGCTCGTCGAGGAAGAGCAGCGACGGCTTCGTGAGGAGTTCCAGGGCCACGCTCACACGCTTGCGCTGGCCGCCGGAGAGGGAGTGGATGGGCTGGTCCACCCGCTGTTCCAGGCCCAGTTCACGGATGACCTCGTCGACCCTGGCCTCCCGCTCGGCCTTCGCGGTGTCCTCGGGGAAACGCAGCTGGGCGGCGTAGCGAAGGGCGCGGCGCACGGTCAGCTGGGAGTGCAGGATGTCGTCCTGCGGCACGAGCCCGATGCGGTGCCGCAGCTCCGCGTAGTCCCGGTACAGGTCGCGGCCGTCGTAGAGGACCGTGCCCTCGTCGGCCGGCCGCTGCCCGGTCAGGGCGTTGAGGAGCGTGGACTTGCCCGCGCCGCTCGGCCCGACCACGGCGAGCAGCGTCTTCTCGCCGACCGGGAACGACACCCCGCCGAGGAGCGTCTTGCGGCCGCTGTCGACGCGTACGGCCAGGTCCTGCACGTCGAGGGAGACCTCGCCGGTGTCGACGAACTCCTGCAGTTCCTCGCCGACGAGGACGAACGCGGAGTGCCCGACGCCGATCACGTCGCCGGGAATCACGGGCGCGCGGCTCACCGGCTGGCCGTTGAGGTACGTGCCGTTGTGGCTGCCGAGGTCGACGATCTCGTAGCCCTGCGGCCCCGCCCGCAGCTCCGCGTGCCGGCGCGAGACGAGCAGGTCGGGCACCACCAGGTCGTTGTCGGGCGCCCGCCCGATGCGGGTGGTGCGCGCCGGGGGCAGCGGGCGCACGGCGCTCGGCCGGCGGAACGTCCCCGTGGCGTCGGGGTGCGAGACGATCGTGACGGCGGACGGCCGGGCCGCGGGCGGGGCCGGCCGTGGCGCGTCGGCGAGCACCGCGCACGGCCCGTCGAGGGAACTGCCGAACCTGAGCACACTCCCGGGTCCGACGTCGGACTGCCGCACCCGGCGCCCGTCCGCGTACGTGCCGTTGGTGCTCCGCTCGTCCTCCACCACCCAGTGCCCGGCCGTGGCGCGCAGCACCGCGTGGTGCCAGGAGACCCGGGCGTCGTCGAGGACCAGCTCGCTCGCGGGGTCGCGCCCCACGTGGTAGGTCCGGAGCGGACTCAGCACCTGGGTGTGACCCTCGGCCTCGACGACGAGCTCGGGCGCCGTCAGAGCATCTGGCCGCTCTCCCATACCTGGATTTTACGGCCGTGCCGGGGGCCTCGCCTGTCCGTGCGGGAGCCACAACTGGGCTCGCGGGCGCGTCGGGTGAGGAGCTGGTGGACGGGCGGCCGGATTCGAACCGGCGTCCTCGCGGTTTTGGAGACCGCGCGCGTCGACCTCTGCGCTACACCCGCCCGCCGGGATCCTACCGATCACGCGGAGAGCGGTCGGAGGCGGGGCAACTCGGCCTGTACGCAGGCCACTTGAGGCGGACCGGCGGCGGGCGTCGGGGGTCGGAGGGGGTGCGGAGGGGCGGAGCGGTCGTGATGGGGTCCGAAGGGCCCAAGCCGGGGACGGGCGCGGGGTGGCAGCGTGGGAGGTGTACGGGCACGGACCGCCCGCCCGGGGCGCTACCCCGACGCCCGGGGCGATTACCCCGAGGAGGAGCCATGAACAGCGACTTTCCTGCCGTCCTCCCGGAGCTCGGCCCTCTCGTCGTGGGCGTCGACGGCTCCCCGCAGGCGCACACGGCGACCCTGTGGGCCGCGGACGAAGCCGCCCGCCGCGGGCACGCGCTGCGCCTCGTGCACGCGGCCGACACCGACCGGAAGGCCTTGTTCGCCCCGGCCGAGACGATCGAAGCCACCCGCCAGGCGGGCCGCGACCTGCTGGCCGAGACCGCCACGGCCGTACGGGACCGGTTCGCCGGCCTGACCGTGACCGAGGAGCTCAGCAGCCTGCAGCCGATGGCCGCGCTGCGCGCCGCGGCCGGCACCCGCGGCACGATCGTCGTGGGCAGCCGGGGCCTCGGCGGGTTCTCCGCGCTGCTGCTCGGCTCGGTCGGCCTTGGCGTGGTGGCACGCTCGGAGGTTCCCGTGATCGTCGTACGCGGCGAGACGGACCGCCCCGAGACCGGCACCGTCACCGCGGCCGTCCGCAGCGCCGCGGACCTGAAGTGGCTGTTCGTCGCGGCCGCCGAGGCGGAGGCGCGCAAGGCCTCGCTCCGGCTGCTCGGCGTCTGGAACGTGCTCCGGTACGCCGGCAGCGTCGTCACCATGCTCGACGACCTCGACGAGATCGCGCACGCGCGCGTACGGGAGGTGAAGGAGCTCGGCGACGCCGTCCGGAACGCGTACCCGGGCCTGACCGTCAGCCACGGCGTCGACACGGCGACGAGCGTCCCCGGTGCCCTCGTCGAGGCGAGCGCCCACACCGACCTCCTCGTCCTCGGCAGCCACCGCCGCCCCCTGCACCTCGGCTCCCACCTGGGCCGCATCCCCCACGCGGCCCTCCACCACGCCCACTGCCCCGTGGAGGTCGTACCGCCGGGGTTCGACGCGGGGGCTCCGGGCGGGTGACGGGAGCACTTCGCGTGCGGCGGCCCGTCGCCGTCCCCCGCCGCGAGGCCGGAAGCGGAAGCGCGCCCGAGCCCGGAGCTGGGCAGATTCGGGCGGACCAGGCCGAAACCCTGGCCGCAGGCAACCGAACCCTGGCTGTAGGCAACCGCCGAGCCGGCCCAGGCGCCGCGCGCCCGGCGTCGCGGACGTCGGGCCAGGGGAGCTTCCGCAGGGGGACACAGCGGCTGTCTCCAGGCGGTCGCCCCCAGCGGCCGACTCGTCGTTCCCGAGGAACAAGAACCCCCGGCCTGGCCCCGCCGTTCAGCGCACCGTGAGTACCTCGGACGCGGGCCTGCGTGGGGTGGGGCGGCCGGTGGGGCCGTAGCCGACGCGGATGACCATCTGGACGAACCGTGCCTCGGACTGCGGATCGCGTACCAGCGAACGGAGTTCGGGCCACTCCAGGGGCTGCGAGAGGAGGGAGGTCGAGAGCCCGTCCAGGGTGGCCTGGAGGAGGACCCGCTGCATCGCCTCGCCCGACCGCAGCCACGCCTCGGGGGTGTCGTCCGCCGTGCTGAGCAGCACGATCTGGGGCCGCTTCTCGAACGGCGCGGAGGCGCGCGACGCGTCCCGGCGGGACGCGTCGAAGTCCCGGACCGGCGAGGTCACGTCGTACTGCCGCGGGCCGAAGGCGTACGAGGGGATGCCCTCCGTCGCCTTCTCGCCGGCGGCGCCCGTGCGCGTCCAGGCGGCGATCTCCGCCCGTACCGCCTCGTCCGAGGCCTCGAACCGCTCGGAGTCGTGGACGAGTTCGAGTACGGCGTCGGTGTGCCAGGGGTCGGGCACGACGAGCCGGCACCCCTCGAGCAGGGCCGCCGCGCGCAGCCCGTCGAGGATCTCCTCGGGCACCCGCTCGTCGGAGAACGGGAAGCGGCTGGTGTGCCGACGGGGCAGGGCCGTGTGCAGCGGCTGCAGGTCGGCTTCCTCGGCGTCCGCTCCGGTCAGCCGTGCGTCGGCGAGATGCCAGGCGTCGCCGGGGTCGGGAAGCAGCCGGGTGGCGGCGCGCAGTCCGCTGTGCGCGGCGGCCACGCGGAGGCCGAACAGGGCGGCGCCGCAGCCGATGTGCAGGGCCCGGTGATCGGGGTCCTCACGCGGCAGACCGCGGCCGGGGTCGCCGTGCAGTTCGACGGTGTCGGTCTCCGCCACATGGACGAACCTCCACGGCTGCGCGTTGTGCATCGAGGGCGCGGTGACGGCGTCCTCGACCAGCGACGTCACGAGCGGTCGGGTCAGAGCGGTGGTGGGCACGGTGCGTCCTGTCTGTCGCGGTCGGCCAGGGTGTACGGGCCACGGGGGCCGGGGAGCGCCAGGCTTCACGGGCGCCGGCTGGGCGAGGCCGTGGGCCGCCGGTCAGTCCGCGCCGCCGAACGATCACGGGCACCCGGGAGATGTGCAGGCGGCGCCCCGGGCGTCGTGCCGGTCGGCGAGCGGCGGGAGAAGGAGCGGCCCTCGACCTGCCCTCGCCACCACCGTCCCTCGCGCGCCACCGATCCGCGAGGGGCCGAACGGACCCCCCGAGGCCCAACCGGACCGCCCGCACCGTCTGGATCTTGGCACCTGACTGCCAGGGTCGTGGCGCTGGATCGTCCGGGTCGCAGGTGTCGGACTGCCCCGGCCCTGCCACCGGGCCGCGCGGACCGATCGGGGCTTCGCCCCGGCCCGCGCCGTCGTTCGACTGCGGCTCCGTCGTGGCTGGTCGCGCAGTTCCCCGCGCCGCTGTCGGGGCACGTGTCGCCGCCCGAACTCAGCCCCTCCGGCGTTTGAGATGGGGGAGGGGGCTGGCCCCCGAAGCGCCGCAGCCACGCGGCGCCAGCCGCACAGCCGGGAAGGGGCGGGGCGGGGCGGGGTCCTGGCACTGGACCGCCACGCGCCAGGGCCAACCGGAGGACGCCGACGCCCCCGGCCCAGGCAAGGGCTCCGACGGCCGCCCCGCCCCGGACCAGTGCGCCGTAGGCGCGAGTCGCATCCGGCAGGAAGGTCCGCTGAGCCGGGATTACGGTGAAGGAGGTCCGCCCGTGCGCCGAGTGAGCGTTCGGCGCGGGCGGAGGTGGCGATGGCGGGTCAGCGTCCGGAGCGGCCGGGCGGCGGGATGCCACGGCAGAGGCTGGACGAGCTGCTCGACGAGCTCCAGGTGCGCATCGCCGAGGTGCGGGGCACGAGGGACCGGCTCAACGGCCTGCTAGAGGCCGTCATGTCCGTGGGCCGGGAGCTGGATCTCCCGCAGGTGCTGCGCGGCATCGTGCAGTCCGCGGTGACCCTCGTGGACGCCGAGTACGGCGCCCTGGGCGTGATCGGCGACGACCAGAACCTCTCGGAGTTCATCCCGGTCGGCATCAGCGACGACGTGTGGGAGCAGATCGGCGACCTGCCCTCCGGGCACGGCCTGCTGGGCGAGCTGATCCGCAACCCGCAGCCGCTGCGCCTCTCGGAGCTGTCCGACCACCCGGCCTCGTACGGCTTCCCGCCGCACCACCCGCCGATGCACTCCTTCCTGGGCGTCCCCATCCGCGTACGCGACGACGTGTTCGGCAACCTGTACCTGACGCAGAAGCGGGGCGGGGCCGACTTCGACGCGGAGGACGAGGCCGTCGTGACGACCCTCGCCGTCGCCGCGGGCATCGCCGTCGAGAACGCCCGCCTGTACGAGGAGGGGCGTCGCCGACAGCGCTGGCTGGCCGCGAGCTCCGACCTCACGAGCGCGCTCCTGTCGGGGGTGGGGGAGCATGAGGTGCTCGACGGGATGCTGGTGCGGGCCATGGACATCGCCGACGCCGACCTGGCGGCGTTCTACCTGGTGGGCGCCGACGGCGAGCTCAACGGCTCGCTCGCCCGGGGCGAGGACGCCGACGAGCACCGGGGCGTGGTGCTGCCGAGCAGCGAGGGGACGCTCGCCGGGCTCGCGCTCGGCGAGGAAGGCCTGGTCCAGGTCCCGGACGTGGAGCACGAGCCCGCCGTCACGGTGGAGCCCGAACGCTGGCGCGGTTTCGGCCCCGCGGTGGTCGTCACGGTCGGTACGAAGGAACGCCTGAGCGGTGTGCTGATGCTCGTCCGTCGCCGTGGGCGCGCCCAGTTCACCAGCGCCGAGACGGCCGCCCTGCCCGGATTCGCGGGCCAGGCCGCGCTGGCCCTCGAACTCGCCGACCGGCGGCGGGACGCCGAGCAGGTGAGTCTCCTGGAGGACCGCGACCGGATCGCCCGCGAGCTGCACGACCTGGCGATCCAGCGCCTCTTCGCCACCGGCATGACGCTGCAGAGCGCCCGCAGGTTCGTCGAGCATCCGCAGGCCATGGACCGCCTCGGCCGGGCCATCGAAGACCTCGACGCCACCATCAAGATCATCCGGTCCACCGTCTTCGGCCTGCGCGAACACGACTCCCCCGGTACGGCTCTGAAGCTGAGGAGCCGCATCGTCAAAGCGGTCGAGTCGGCCACGGCGACCCTGGGCTTCGCCCCGGCCCTGCGCATGGAGGGCCTGCTCGACACGGACGTGGCGCCGGACGCGGCCGCGGAGGTCATCGCCGTCGTCGGCGAAGCCCTCACCAATGTGGCGCGGCACGCGGACGCCCACCGCGCGGAGGTGTCCATCGTCGCCGACGCGGGCGTACTCGCGGTCGTCGTGAGCGACGACGGCCACGGCATCCCGCAGGACGGCCCCCGCAGCGGACTGCGGAACCTCGCGGAACGCGCGGAGCGCCTCGGCGGCACCCTGTCCGTCCTGGCCCGGCCGGAGCCGGGCACCGGCACCGTTCTGGAGTGGCGGATCCCGCTCGCGGCCAACCCTGAGTGACGGCCGACCCCGAGTGACGGTCAACCCTGAGTGACGGGCGGAGCGGCGGACCGACGGACCTGCATACCGGCGGACGACGGCTCAACTCGCCCCGGGGGCACGGCCGTGCGCCTGGGTGGCGATCACGGCGGCCTGTACGCGGCGCTCGACGCCCAGCTTTCCGAGCAGCCGCGAGATGTGGTTCTTGACGGTCTTCTCCGAGAGGTGGAGCTGCTCGGCGATCTGCCGGTTGGTGAGCCCCTCGCCGATCAGGTCGAGTACGGACCGCTCCCGATCGGACAGCACCGCGAGCCGCTCGTCCTGCGTGGGCCGCTCCTCCGCCTCGGGCGTGCGCAGCGAACGCATCAGCCGGGCGGTGGTGGCGGGGTCGAGCATCGACTGCCCGGTGGCGACGGTCCGCACCGCCGACACCAGGTCCGAGCCCTTGATCTGCTTGAGGACGTACCCCGCCGCACCCGCCATGATCGCGTCGAGCAGCGCTTCCTCGTCGTCGAACGAGGTCAGCATCAGACAGGACAGGTCGGGCATGCGCGAGCGCAACTCCCGGCACACGGAGATCCCGTCGCCGTCGGGCAGCCGTACGTCGAGCACGGCCACGTCCGGACGTAGTGCGGTTCCTCGGGCCAGCGCCTCCTGCGCGGTCGACGCCTCCCCGACCACCACCATGTCGGGCTCGTCGTCGATGAGGTCGTGCAGCCCGCGCCGGACGACCTCGTGGTCGTCCACGAGGAAGACCCGCGCGGGTGCGCCGACACTCTGCGGCTCCGACGGCCCTGACCGGCCTGACGGCTCTGACATGGAACCCCCTGCGCTGCGCTCACCCGGCAGACGTACGCCTTCACGAAGATTGTCCGCCAGGACGCGTCCGGGCGGGCGGTGAAGAGGGCGGTGAGGGGGGTGAGGCGGGCGCCGACGAGGGCGGACCCGGCGCGCCGGGTCCGGCTCGGCGGTCTCAGCGCTGCGCGCCGTGTCTCTCGCGTATGCCGCGGACGAGCCCGGTCACCTCGACGCTGCCGCTCGCCCCGGCCTCGCCCAGCGGTCCCGGCAGCGCGGTGTACGGGGTCCGGCCCGCTCGGCCGGGCAGGCTGAGGCGCAACCGGTCCACTGCCCCACCGCGGTGGGCCGAGGCCACCTTCCCGAGCGTCGACCCGCAGTCGGCGCACACCGGGTACAGGCGGGCGCGTGCCCCTGGGGTGGGGGAGAGGCGGGCGGACATCGGGGACGGGCCGTGCAGCGGGTTGAGGGTGCACAGCTTCGTGTCGGGCGCGAAGCGGCCGTTGCCGTGGGCCGCGTCGAGCGCCGCGCGTCCGGCGCGTATCAGGGCGAGCCCGGAGGCGAGGTCCACGGCGGCGGCGTCCTCGTCCACGCGCCGGTCGTGGTCCCGGTCGAGCACGAGCCCGGCCGCCTCCAGGCAGTCCCGGGCAGCGGCCAGCGTCTCGGTCTCGCTGTCGCCTCCGCTGCGCCGTCGTGCGGCGGCCGATTTCTCGCGCAGCGAGCCGAGTTCACGCTGTGCCGTGCTGTGCAGCCAGGCGACGTCCGGCCGTGCGTCCTCGGCCGAGACGTCCCGCCCGAGCGCCCCGCCACCCGCAGTGCTCGTACTGCCGCGACTCCCGGAACCCGCACGACCCGAGCCCGTGCGCCCCGAACCCGTACGACCCGACCGCGTGCGCTCCGATCGTCCGTCCCCGCGCCGCACCCGACGTACGAGCCACACCGCGCCGGCGATCGCCGCGGGCACCCCGGCGCCACCGGCGAGACCGGCGAGGAACAGGCCGGAGAGCCCGAGCGGGCCGGCGGGGTCGGTGAGCAGCGGGGGCAGTGCGTCCTCCGCGACCGGGTCCGTGAGCGGCTCGTCGTCCGCGTACGGCCGGCCGGGCGGGCCCGCGGGTGTCGCCCTGATGTGCTGGGCGAGCTTGAGGAGGCGGGCGTGCAGCTGCGGGTCCGCGTCCAGGTCCTCGGGGCCGTAGGCCACCCACTCGTCGAGCTCGTACAGCTCCAACTCGTCGAGTTTCGCCCCGTAGTTGACGATGTCCAGGGAGATGTCGTCGAACTCGCCGATGGAGGCGGTGACGTAGAGGCCGTCCTTGCCGAGCGTGTCGTGCAGCCGCTCGGCGAATCGCTCGGGGCGGCCCTCCGACTCGTCGGCGCGGGAGAGCGGCGCCACCGTGACGTGCACGGGAACATCGAGCGCAGCGAAGTGCCGTTCCACGGACCGCAGTTGACGGGGCGTGAGCGCGGGCGGGATCTCCGCGTCGAGATAGACGGAACGGTGGCGCAGCCCGGCCGCGAACCGCTCGGCCCGCAGCTGCATGTCCCGTCCGGTCGGGTCGGGGTCGCCGGTGGAGCTGACCTCGGAGAGGGCGTTCTGCGCGCCCAGCGGCACGGCCACGGCGAGCACCCCTGCCAGGGTGATGGGGACGAGCAGGCGCCGCCGCGTCCCGCGCCGCAGGGCGAGGGGCACGCCGATCAGCAGGACGAGCACCGGGACGAGACCGGTGAACACCCCGGTCGTCGTGGACTGCGTCGCCCGCGCGTCCGGCGTCGTGTAGAAGGCGCTCGGGGACTTCCCGCTGCCGCTCGCGTCGCCCTCGTTGAGCAGTCCGTCGACGAACGCGGTGAAGTAGTCGAGGGCCGTGGCGTCGGACGGAAGCCACTCGTCCGCGGAGTCGAGGGAGGCCTGGATGGGCAGCTCGCGCACGCCGTGGGACTCGACGGTCACGTCGGTCCAGCTGCCGCCGCCCTCGGCATCGAGCAGGATGTACATCCCCTTGCGGCCGAGTTTCTCCCGTACCGCGGTGAGCAGTTCCTCCCCGTCCGCGGTCGCCGCGTACGGCAGTACGAGCACGTACGTGGGCACGCCGGTCCGCCGGGCCTGCTCCAGGAACGCCGGCCACGCGGAGCGGGGCATGACGCGTGGGGTCTGGTCCGTGACGTAGATCGGGGACTTGCGCAGCTGCCCGGCGAAGTACGCGGCGCGGGCGTCGAGCCCGGCGGGGTCCGCGGCGGCTTGCGGGGCGCTGGAGACGGGCTGCGCCGCGGCCGCGCCCGCGGCCGGCGTGAACAACACAACCAGGGTCAACGCGAGCACGACCAGAGCCCCCGCCCCGCGGGCACGTCCCGCCCCAACTCCTCGGCTCCGCACGGTCGCCGTCCCCCTCGTCGCACTGTCTTGATCACTTGCGCGTGTGTCTTGGGAACCCTAATCCGGAGCACTGACAACGCCGCCGACGGGGGCGGTGCGCAGGGGGCCGTCGCCCCCGGCCCACGCCCAGGAGCACCAAGATCGCGCACGCTTTTCTGGCAATTCATCACGACTTCTACATGAACCCGACAAGCTCTACACATAAAGGGAAAGTAAGCGCAGAATGTCCGTAGGCGGCGCACACCGCACACCGCATCAGACGCGGTGAGGCCTGTGAGTCAAAGGAGACGAGCCATGGCCAACGTGCAGCCCACCAGAGGTGACATAACTGCCCACCCTGATGTCTCCGAGATGCGGGACCGCTACGCACGTATGCTCGGCGGCCGCGACGTGGCGCTCGTGGACGGACCGGTCTTCCTGCTCGGTCTGTACTGCGCCGTATCCCCCTGGATACTCCACTACACGACGAGCCAGCCCGCGCTCGTCACCCACAACCTGATCCTCGGCATCGCGATCGGACTCCTGGCCCTCGGCTTCACCCGGGCCCCGGACCGCATGTACGGCCTCAGCTGGGCCTTCTGCGCGATGGGCATCTGGATGATCGTCGCTCCGTGGGTCGTCGGCGAGAGCCCCGACACCGGTGTCGCGCTGAACAACATCATCATCGGCGCAGTGGCGGTGTGCCTCGGGCTGCTGTGCGCAGGCACGGCGGCGAAGAGCGTCCCCAAGCCGTAGGAGCACACAGGAGAGGAACCCTGCAGGCCGGTCCGCACCCGCGGGCCGGCCTGTTCATGCCGTGCGATCTCACGTTGTGCGAACTGGTGGGCAGGGGCGGGTGGTTGCGGGTTGTTCGCCCCCCGGTCCGAGGGCGGTCGCGCGAGCGGATCATCCAAACCGGATCACCTCGACCGGATCACCTCGGCTGGATCACCTCGACCGGAGCGGCTCGGCGGTCTTCAGTGCCCGCATCGCGACCGCGCCGGCCAGCGGTCCCGGTGCCAGGAGCAGGAGTGCGTACTGCCAGCCGAACGCGTCGGCCAGGAGCGGGGTGAGCTGGATGGTGACGACGGTGAGGGCGAAGCCGATGGCCGTCTGGGCGGTGAGGGCGGTGCCGACGTAGCGCTGGTCGACGACCTCGCTCAGGGACGTGGAGAACACCCCGGAGTCGGCGATCACCGCCGCGCCCCACACCGCGCAGAAGACGACCAGAAGTACGGCCGGGGCGTCGACCAGCAAGGGGGAGAGGAGGCAGCAGGCGCCGCTGGCGAGCAGGGCCGTCATGGCCGCGGAGGGCCGGCCGAACCGGTCCGCGCCCCAGCCGCCGAGCAGGCAGCCGACCGCCCCGCCGATGCCCATGGTCAGGAAGACGGTCGTCCCGACCGAGCCGGGCAGGCCCTCGGCGCCGGACGTCGCCGCGAGGTACGCCGGGATCCAGGTCCACAGCGCGTACAGCTCCCACATGTGCCCGAAATAGCCGAGGTTGGCCAGGCGCGGGCGGCGCTCGGTGAACATGGTGAGGGCGTAGCGGGGGTTGCGGGCGGGCGCGGTCGGGGCGGCGTACGGTCCGACGCGGATGAACGCCAGGGCGACGAGGGCCGCGAGGGCCCCGGCCGTCGCCGCGGCGAGCAGCACGCCGCGCCAGGGCAGCCGGCCGAGGCCCGCGATGAGGTGGGGGAGCGTCGAGCCGAGCGTGAGCGCGCCGATGAGCACGCCCATGTTCCGGCCGCGCTGCGCGCTGCTCGACCAGGAGGCCATCAGCTTCATGCCCACCGGGTAGACCGCGGCCAGGCACACGCCGGTCAGGAACCGCAGGGGGAACGCGGCGGCCGGCCCGTCGACCGTCAGCGCGAGCAGCACCGTGCAGGCGGACGCCGCGCCCGCGCCGCACGCGAGGAGACGCTGCGGCGGGAACCGGTCGGCGAGGGTGAGGGCGGCGGACGTGAGCGCCCCGCTGACGAAGCCGAGCTGCACGGACGCGGTCAGCCACACGGCGCCGGTGGAGCCGAGCCCCCACTCGCCGCGCAGGCTGGGCACCACGGCCGACATGGAGAACCAGACGGCGAGCCCCAGCACTTGTACGGCGGCGATCATGCCGCGTTGCGCAGCAGCGTTCACGGTTCCCCTCGGGCTGGGTCTGGGTCTCGGGCTGGGTCTGGGTCTCGGGCTGGTTATGGGTCTCGGGCTGGTTATGGGTCTGGTCACGGGGCTGGGCCAGGGTCTGGGTGCGGTGCGGCCATGTCCGCGTACGCGTTTCCGCCTGGCGGTCCCCAACCCATCATCGGCCACCGGCCGGCCGAGCCCGGCCGCAGGGGTCCGCCTCGCTCTTGCGCCCCCGTCGCGATGGCAGTCCAATGCTGAGGATGACTAGCGATGGTGTTGCGAACCCGCTCGAGCAGCTGTCCCTCGACCAACTCCGCAGGCGCCGCAGCATGAAGTGGCGGGCGCATCCCGCGGACGTCCTGCCGCTGTGGGTCGCGGAGATGGACGTCCCGCTCGCGCGCCCGGTCGCGGACGCGCTGCGCGAGGCGATCGACGCCGGTGACACCGGCTACCCCGCCGGTACCGAGTTCGCCGAGTCCCTCGCCGGCTTCGCCGCCCGGCGCTGGAAGTGGGACGGGGTGGAGATCGACCGCACCGCGATGATCCCGGACGTGATGATGGGCGCGGTCCAGGTGCTGCGCCTGATCACCGACCCCGGCGACCCGGTCGTCGTCAACTCCCCTGTGTACGCGCCGTTCTACGCCTTCGTCACCCACGACGACCGCCGCATCGTCGAAGCGCCCCTCGGACCGGACCTGCGGATCGACCCGCGGACGTTGGACGAGACGTTCCGGCGCCTCAGGGATCGGAACAGTCGCGGCAAGATCGCGTACCTGCTCAGCAACCCCCACAACCCCACCGGCACCGTGCACACCCGCGAGGAGCTCGTGGCCGTCGCCGAGGTGGCCCGGCGGTACGGGGTGCGGGTCGTCGCCGACGAGATCCATGCCCCGCTCGTCCTGCCGGGCGCCGAGTTCACGCCCTATCTGAGCGTGCCCGGCGCGGAGGACGCGTTCTCGCTCATGTCCGCGACCAAGGGCTGGAACCTCGCCGGGATCAAGGCGGCCCTCGCCCTCGCCGGGCCGGAGGCCGCCGCGGATCTGCGCCGGATGCCCGAGGAGGTCGGCCACGGCGCCAGCTACCTCGGCGTCATCGCCCACACCGCGGCCTACCGCCACGGGGACGAGTGGCTCGACGCGCTCCTCGCCGGGCTCGACGCCAACCGAGACCTCCTCGGCCGGCTCGTCGCCGAGCACCTGCCCGGAGTCGGGTACGCGAGGCCCGAGGGGACGTACCTGGCCTGGCTCGACTGCCGCTCGCTCGACCCCGAATCCGAACCCGAGCCTGAATCCGAACCCGAGCCTGAGCCCGGCCCCAACCCCGAGCCCGGCCCCAACCCTGAGCCCGGCCTCAACCACGAACCCGGCCCCGGCCTCGTGTCGGAGGAGGCCGGTACGGACCTCGCGGTCGTGACGGATCTGTCGGGCCCCGCCAAATTCTTCCTCGACCACGCCCGGGTGGCGCTCTCCTCCGGCCACATCTTCGGCACGGGCGGAGCCGGCCACGTACGCCTCAACTTCGCCACCTCGCAGTCCGTCCTGACGGAGGCGCTGACCCGCATGGGCCGCGCGACCGCGCACCGCACGAGCTAGACCCGATACCGAATGTGTCGACTCACTCGACATGTCGAGTGAGTCGACATAGCGTGGTCGGTGTGACCGAACCCAACGAAGCAGCACGCATCGCCGCCCTGTCCGAGCTCATCGCCTGGGCCGAGCGCCGGGAGCGGCTCAGCGCGGACCGCGCCGACGCCGTGGCAGCGGCCTGGCGCACCGGTACGCGCAACGTCGCCGAGCTGGCCCGGCTCGCCCGTGTCACACGCGACACCGTCTACGCCGACCTGGCCGCGAGGGGCGTCGACCACCGCTCGCGCGAGCAGCAGGCATCCGGCCCGCCGAAGGCCGGCGCAACGCCGCTGCGGGGCGACTCCGTGCGGACCGTCGCCAAGGTCGCCGACGCCGTCGCCCGGCCCGCCTCCACCCACGACCCCGACGATCCGCTCGTACGTGTGACACTCGCCGCGGCGCGCGCCCTGGAGGGCGTGGCCGACGTACTGGAACCGCCCACGGATCAGGGGCCCGGCTGGACGCCCCGCGAGACGCTGCCCGGTCTCGCGGGCGAGGGGGAGAAGATCGCGCACCACAGCCACCGGGCCCTGGCCGCCCTCGCCGAGCGGGGCGAGCTCGCCGCGAGCTCCGAAGACGAGCGGAAGGCCCTGCTCCATACCGGCCGCCGGGCGGTCGCCGACGGGGCGAGTGTCGCGCTCACGCTGCCGACGGGCGAGGTCGTCACACTCCAACTGGGGCGCGACGAGGCCGGGTTGACCACCCTGACGAGCGACAGCCCCCTCGTCACCGGGGACATCGACGGCCTCGACCACCTGGAGGCGCAGGCGGCCCTGCAGACCCTGGCCCGCATCGCCACCCGCCACCTCGCCGAAGCCGCCCTCACCGAACACCGCAAGGACACACCCCCCGGCACCCGCCCGCGCATCCGCACCCGCACCATCCCGAGCAACGAGGACTGAGAGACCGACAGCCCGCCCGGACGCCCACGGACCGGTAGCCCATGAACACCCACCACCGCGACATCGTGGCCACCACCCTCGTACGGCAGCCGCGCCACGCAGACGCAGCCGACGAACGCTGGGACGAGAACGCCCGGTTCATCGCCGCAGCCCGCGAAGACGTGCCCGCGCTCGTCGCCGAGGTCCGCCGTCTCCGGCAGCTGCTGCGACTCAAGTGCCAAGAGCCCGACGGCAGTTGACGTACACCGACACGGCCGTGGGGGGGGGGGGGGGGGGGGGGGGGGGGGGGCGGGGCGGG
>NZ_JASCIQ010000053.1 GCF_029968035.1 Streptomyces cavernicola
ATTTGTTGGGGAAGCCCCGCACCTGATGGTGCGGGGCTTTCCTGTTTTCCGGGGTCTCAGGACTTACAGTCAAAGCATGCGCTATGACCTGGTGATCTTCGACAACGACGGCGTCCTCGTGGACAGCGAGCCCATCTCCAACGCCATTCTGGCCAGCTATCTCACCGAGTTGGGGCACCCCACGACGTACCAGGAGTCACTGCGGGACTACATGGGTGCCGCCATGCACCGGGTGCACGATCTCGTGGCCGAGAGAGGCGGAAAGCCGCTGCCGGAAGACTTCGAAGAGGCCTTCAACCGGCGCGTGTTCACCGCGTTCCAGGAGGAGTTGGAGCCCGTGCCGGGCGTCTCCGGCGTACTGGAGAAGCTCACGGCCGAAGGTGTTCCGTACTGTGTGGCGTCCTCCGGGAGTCACCAGAAGATTCGCGTCGGGCACCTCAAGACCGGGCTCGACGAGTGGTTCGAAGAAGAGTGGATCTTCAGCTCCGAGGACGTCGGGAAGGGAAAGCCGGCCCCGGACCTGTTTCTGCACGCGGCACAGCAGATGGACGTCCCGGCACACAAATGCGTTGTGGTCGAGGACAGTCCGCTCGGGCTTCAGGCGGCGCGGGCGGCCGGAATGGACGTGCTCGCGTTCACGTCGATGATGCCGCGCGACCGGCTCGAAGGGGCCACCGGCTACTTCTCCGACATGACCCAACTCCCGGAACTGCTCGGCTGATTCATCTACCGGTGGGTAGCGGGGCGTCGTACGCTGTGCCGCCATGACGGACGCGCGAATGCGGTACGGCAGGGGCGCCCTGGCGGTCAGTTTCTTCGTGCAGGGCGTGGCATTCGCGCTCCTGGTCACACGCATCCCGGCCATCCAGGACCGGTACGGGATATCCGACGGGCTGCTGCCCGTCTTCCTCGCTGCCGTGCCGATCCTGGCGGGGGCGGGCAGCGTACTCACCGAGCACCTCGTGAAAAGGGTCAGGCCCAGCGTCGTACTGCGGTGTTCGCAACCCCTCGTGCTGCTCGCCCTGCTCGGGGTCGGCGCAGGCAGCCGGATCTCGGAAGTCGCCCTCGCGCTCGGCCTGTTCGGGCTCGCCGTGGGCGCGCTCGACGCCTCCATGAACATGCTGGGCGTCAGCCTGCAGTCCGCGTACGGACGCAGCATCATGCTCGGGTTCCACGCCGCGTACAGCCTCGGCGGGATCGTCGGGGCCTCGCTCGCCTGGGTCGGGGCGCACTGGGAACTGACGCTGTTCCTGTCGTATCTGCCGGCCGTGGCCGTGGTGCTGCCCGCGGCGCTGATCGCCAGTCGGTGGTACGTGGACGGGGGAGAGTCGCCCAACAGCGTTGCTGTGGCGGGGAGTTCGGGGAAGCAGCCGGTCGTTTTCAAGGCGCTGTTGCCGCTGTGTCTGGTGATGACGTGTGCGTACATCGGGGACTCGACCGTCTCCAACTGGAGCGCCAAGTATCTGCAGGACGTCCTGGGGAGTTCGGAGCAGCTCGCGACCGTTCCGTACAACATCTACATGGTGACGACGCTGGTCGGGCGGGCCGTCGGGGACCGTGGGGTGCGGCGGTTCGGGGCGGTGGCCGTGGTGCGGGCCGGGACCGTGCTCGCGGCGCTCGGCTTCGCCGTCGTGGCTGTGGCCCCGGGGGCCTGGGTGGGGATGCTCGGGTTCACGTTCCTCGGGCTCGGGCTCTGCGTGGTGGTGCCGCAGACCTTCGCGGCCGCCGGCCGGCTGTTCCCGGGGGCCTCGGACACGGCCGTGGCGCGGTTGAACATCTTCAACTACGTGGGGTTTCTGATCGGTTCGCCGCTCGTCGGGGCGGTGGGGGACGCCTGGGACTACCGGGGCGCGATGCTCGTACCGATGGCCTTGGTGCTGGTGACGTTGGTGTACGCCCGGTCGTTCGCGTCCGAGGGCGACCGATACGGTGACGTGCATGAGCGGCCGCGCACAGCTGATGTGGGACGAGGCAGTAACGCGCTATGACTTCGGCGCCGGGCATCCGATGGACCCGGTGCGTCTGGCGCTGACCAGAGGGCTGGTCTCGGCGTACGGGCTCGACCGGGACCTGGAGGTCGTGGCGGCCAAGCCGGCCGGGGAGTCGACGCTGCGGCTGGTGCACCGGGAGGACTATGTGGACGCGGTGAAGGCCGCCTCCGCGGACCCCGGTGCGGCGACCGGTTCGTACGGGCTCGGGACCGTGGACGATCCGGCGTTCGCGGGGATGCACGACGTGTCGGCGCTGATCGCCGGGCAGTCGGTGGGGGCGGCCGAGGCGGTGTGGCGCGGGGAGGCCGTGCACGCGGTGAACTTCGCAGGTGGCCTGCACCACGCGATGCCCGGCGGAGCGTCCGGTTTCTGCATCTACAACGACGCGGCGCTCGCCATCGCGCGGCTCCTCGAACTCGGGGCGGAGCGCGTCGCGTACGTCGATGTGGACGTGCACCACGGGGACGGGGTGCAGGCGGCGTTCTGGGAGGACCCCAGGGTGCTGACGATCTCGCTGCACGAGCACCCGCGGACGCTGTTCCCGCAGACCGGCTGGCCCGAGGAGACGGGCGCCGCCGAGGGCAGTGCGGTGAACGTGGCGCTGCCGGCGGGCACGGGCGACGCCGGGTGGCTGCGGGCGTTCCACGCGGTCGTGCCCGAGCTGCTCGCCGAGTTCCGGCCGCAGGTCCTGGTCACGCAGCACGGCGCCGACACGCACTTCGAGGACCCGCTCGCGCACCTGGCCGTCTCGCTCGACGCGCAGCGGGCCGTGCAGCTCGCCTGCCACGACCTCGCGCACGAGCACGCGGACGGCCGCTGGGTGGCGCTCGGCGGTGGCGGCTACGCCGTGGTGGACGTCGTACCCCGCTCCTGGACGCATCTCGTGGCGATCGCCGCCGGGCGGGAGCTGGCGCCCGAGACGGAGATCCCCGAGGAGTGGCGGCAGGAAGTGTTCGCGCGTACGCGGGAGTCCGCGCCCCGGCGCATGACCGATGGGCGCACGCCGACCTGGGCCGACTGGGAGGCGGGGTACGACCCGGCCGACCGGCTCGACCAGGCGATCCTCGCCACCCGGCGGTCGGTGTTCCCGCTGCGGGGTCTTCTGCCGTAGCCCCGTACCGTACGGTCGAAAACTCCGTCCCGTACGGTCGAACTCGCTTGCCAGGGGCGGGAGTCGGGAGCCCCGGCGAAGTGGCGGAAGTTAGCCCGACGGTGGGGATTGTGCCGGGTTCCGCGGCCGCGGTGAGGGCGAATGCGCCAGCATCGCAGGCGTGTTGAGCACCGGCGCCCTGCGGGCGCACCTGCTGGCCGCCCGGCTCGCCGGGCCCGTGGCCACCTCGCGCGAGGAGAGCCTGCGCAGCTACCGCCTCTTCGCGGCCAGGGACCCCCGGGTGCTCCTCGGGCTCGATCCCCAATGGGCCTGGGACGACCGGGACTTGATCGCGCTCATGGCCGACAAGTGCGGAGTGTCGGCCGACCCTCGGCACACCAGCGGACCGGATGTGATCGATCCGGAACGGACGCTGGCCGGTCTGGACGCGTTCGCGGGCCGTCTGCGGCGGGCGGCCGAGCGGCGCGCGCCCGTGCTGTTCGGCACCGGTCACCCGCATCGACTGCTCGGTTTCTACGCCGAGTTGGCGGACGCGCTCTCGGCGGCCGGATGCAGGGTGCTCACCCCCGCGCAGGGCGTACGTGTCGACATAACGACCCGGTTCGGTCTACGCACGTATGCCCTGGACCATGTGCGAGGAGTTGCGTTGGTGCGCGATCCGGCCGGAGTGGGCGCGGGGCGCGCGGCGGGGGCGCACAGCCACTCGCCGCTCCCGGTGCGTACGGCGCTCGCGGCGGCGGTCGAGGCGGGCGGGCCGCTGCCCGAGCTGGTCGTCGGCGATCACGGCTGGGTCTGCGGTGCAGGTCAGCTCGGTGTGGAGGTGATCGGGCTCGCGGACACGGACGATCCGGCGCTGTTCGTGGGGGAGGCGGAGGGGCTGGTGTCCGTCGCCGTACCGCTCGACGATGCGGTGCGTTCCGACTACTACCGGCCGTTGACGCGCTATGTGCTGGGTCGGGCGGGTCTGTCACGGTAGGGGATCGAGGGGCCTGTCTGTCACGGTAGGCGGCCTGTCGCAGCACCTCTTCCCCACTCGTACCACCCGCCTCTACTCTGGGTGTGAGCGCGCAGCGACGAGGAGTTACCGGAAGGGGAAGCCGGTGCCCGTCATGTGCGGAAGGTTCAGGTGTGTCATGGCTGCTGAGCAGAGGCCTCTGAGCGAGGTGCAGTTTCTTACCGTGGCGGAAGTCGCCTCGGCGATGCGAGTGTCGAAGATGACCGTGTACCGCCTGGTGCACAGCGGTCATCTGCCGGCGATCCGGGTGGGGAGGTCCTTCCGGGTGCCTGAGAACTCGGTGCACGAATACCTTCGCGACTCTTACGTGGGGGTGGAGACGGCCTGAGCGGCCACCTCGATTACGGGCTCGGCGCTCGGGCGGGTAGGCTGTGCCGACGTAGGTCGTGTGGGCCCCGATTGCCCCGCACCGAGATTCCCGCGAAGCGGGGATGTTCCGAGAAGTGAGCGAGGGTAGTCGTGGGCTCTGTTATCAAGAAGCGGCGTAAGCGGATGGCGAAGAAGAAGCACCGCAAGCTGCTGAAGCGCACGCGCGTTCAGCGTCGCAACAAGAAGTAAGCGCAGTAGTACGCAGCGCCTGGCGAGGCCCTCCACCGGAGACCGGTGGGGGGCCTCGCCACATTCCGGAGCGGTGCGTCCGCCCGTGACGTACGTGTCCTCACTTCGTGCAGCGGCAGGTCATCACAGCGCAACATCCAGGCGCTAACGTGGCGCGTACGCGGATCGGGCAGGGCAGGCGCGGGCGCGGCGGGTCGTGGCGGTTCGGGGAAGAAGGAAGGCGCTGATCTTGGGCAAGGTCGTGCTCGTCACCGGGGTGGCCCGGCAACTCGGAGGCCGTTTCGTACGCCGGGTGCAGCGCGAGCCCGACGTGGACCGGGTGATCGCCGTGGACGCCGTGGCGCCGGAGCACCAGCTGGGCGACGCCGAGTTCGTGCGGGCCGACATCCGGCAGCCGACGATCGCGCGCGTCCTCGCGGAGCACTCCGTCGACACCGTGGTGCACATGGACGTCACCGGCACCCCGCTGGGCGGCGGCAGCCGTGGCTCGGTCAAGGAGACCAACGTCATCGGCACGATGCAGCTTCTCGGCGCCTGCCAGAAGTCGCCGTCGGTGCAGCGGCTCGTGGTCAAGTCCAGTACGAATGTGTACGGTTCGGCGCCCAGGGACCCGGCCGTGTTCACCGAGACGACGCCGCCGAAGTCGCTGCCGAGCGGCGGTTTCGCGAAGGACGCGGTGGAGGTCGAGGGGTACGTACGGGGCTTCGCGCGGCGCCGTCCGGACGTCGCCGTGTGCGTGCTGCGGTTCGCCAACATCCTCGGCCCGACGGCCGATTCACCGCTCGCGGACTACTTCTCGCTGCCGATCCTGCCGACCGTGCTCGGGTACGACCCGCGGCTGCAGTTCGTGCACGAGGACGACGTGATGGACGTGCTCAGGATCGCCGCGCGCGAGCCGGGGCGTGGCACGCTCAACAGCGGGACCTTCAACATCGCGGGGGACGGCGTGCTGCTGCTCTCGCAGTGCTCGCGGCGGCTCGGCCGGCCGACCGTGCCGGTGCTGCTTCCGGCCGTGAACTGGGCGGGCAGCGCGCTGCGCACCGTGGGCCTCACGGACTTCTCGCCCGAGCAGGTGCGGCTGCTCACCCACGGCCGGGTGGTGTCCACCCGGCAGATGCGCGAGACACTGGGATTCCGGCCGCACTTCACGACGGCGGAGACCTTCGCGGACTTCGCCCGCAGCCGGGATCCCGGACTGCTGCCTCCAGAGGCCCTGGCGAAGGCGGTCGACCGCCTCGCCGCGCTGCCCTTCGCGGGCGGCGCGACCACCGGCGACGAAGCCGCACAGCACCCGACGCAGAGCGCCAACTGAGGAGCGCAGCAACGATGGCGGACGCCAAGGTCATTCCGTTCGACGAGGGTGCGGGGGACCGCCCGCGCGCTGAGCGCAGGCCCCGGCAGCGGACCGCGGGCCGCCGGAGGTCCGAGCCGTCGGCCGTGCGCGAGGTGCGCGCCCTGCCGGGCCAGGACGAGGGAGGCACGGACGTGCGGGCCGCTGCGGAGGACCCCGAGAGCCGGGCGGGGCAGCCGCCGACCGGCTCCTCCTTGGAGCGCCGGATCGCGGGCGGCCTCTCCTTCCTGCGCCGCCGCCTCACCGGCGAGTACGAGGTGGACGAGTTCGGCTACGACCAGGAGCTGACCGACCAGGTCCTGATGTCGATGCTGCGGCCCGTGTACGAGAAGTACTTCCGGGTCGAGGTGAAGGGCATCGAGAACATCCCGGCGGACGGCGGCGCTCTGATCGTCGCCAACCACTCCGGGACGCTGCCGCTCGACGGGCTGATGCTGCAGGTCGCCGTGCACGACCGGCATCCGCAGCAGCGGCATCTGCGGCTGCTCGCCGCCGACCTGGTCTTCATGTTGCCGGTGGTGAACGAGCTGGCCCGCAAGGCCGGGCACACCCTGGCCTGCGCCGAGGACGCCCAACGGCTCCTGGAGAGCGGGGAGTTGGTGGGGGTGATGCCCGAGGGGTTCAAGGGCATCGGCAAGCCGTTCAGCGAGCGGTACAAGCTGCAGCGGTTCGGCCGCGGCGGCTTTGTGTCGACCGCGCTGCGGGCCGGCACCCCGATCGTGCCGTGCTCGATCGTCGGGGCCGAGGAGATCTACCCGATGATCGGCAACGCGAAGACGCTGGCGCGGGTGCTCGGCTTCCCGTACTTCCCGATCACGCCGACGTTCCCGTGGCTCGGTCCGCTGGGCGTGGTGCCGCTGCCGACGAAGTGGACGATCCAGTTCGGCGAGCCGATCGCGACGGACGGCTATCCGCCGGAGGCGGCGGAGGACCCGATGCTGATGTTCAACCTGACCGACCAGGTGCGGGAGCAGATCCAGCACACGCTGTACAAGCTGCTTGTGCAGCGCCGTTCGGTGTTCTTCTGAACGTTCTTCTGAGAGCCGCCGATGCGTGAGCCGATACGTGAGTGGGGGCGCCCTCCTGACCGGAGGGCGCCCCCACTCACGTACGGACTGCGCTATTTCGTGGTGTCCTCGCCTTCGATGCCGAGGCCGGGCAGGAGGCCCGGGAGGACCGGCGGGAGCGTGATGTCCGGCTTGTCCGGGGTGGCCTTGCCGTCGGACGGGCCGGCGCTGTCGCCCTCGCCGAGGGGCGGGTCGAGCAGGTCGCCCGCGCCGCCGCCGATGAGGCCTTCCTCCTCGCTGCTGCTGGAGGACGGCTTCGGCTTGCTGTCGCTGCTGCCGCTGGGGCTGCTGCCGGTGCCGTCGTCGGGTGACTGCTCGGCGTCGTCCTTGCCGGTGGCGCCGGTGTCCGGGCTGCTGGAACCGCTGGTGCTGCCGCCGGTCTCCGGGCTACGGGGGAACAGCGACTTCAGCGGTTCGACCTCTTCGTCTATGGCGTCGAAGACGGAGCTGACTTCGTCACCGACGTCGGACAGCTGCAGCGGCAGGCGGTCGCGCAGGGCGCTCCAACTGTCGCGGTGCGCCTGGGAGAAGCTGTTCAGGGCCTGGATCGGAGCGATCGACCCGTCGCGCTGGTACGCCGCGTGCAGCAGGCGGTGGCCTTCGCTGGCGTCGTTGCGCACGCCGCCGAGGGTGCGGCGGACCTCGCTGAGCGACTCGTGGTCGAGCTCGCCGACGCGGCCGCGTTCCATGAGGCGGCGGGCTTCCTGGAGGCGGGTGGAGGCCTGGTTGAGGTAGAGCTCGCCGCGGGCCGAGTCGTCGTCGGCCAGGTCGAGCTTGAGGTCCTCCATGCCGCGCTTCAGCCCGTACAGGGAGTCGCCGGGCAGGGCGTCGGAGCTGGCGGCGGCGACGCCGCTGAACGCCCCGGCGGCCACGCCGACGGTGAGTCCGCCGGCCGCGATGCCCTTGGACAGGCGGGAGCGGGGGCGCAACTTGCGCAGCGGTCCTGCCCGGTGGGAGCCCTTGCCCTCGCGTTGTTCGGGTACCGAGGGGCTCACTCCGTCGCCTCCGGCGGCGGTGCCCTCTTGCAGCATCGCCTCCATCGCGGCCATCAGCTGGGCCCGCTGGACCACCTTGACCTCGGGGTCCAACTCGGGCTTGGGCAGCTCGCCGAGACCGCCGGCCAAGGCCAACATGCGGCTCCGCGCTGCCTGTTCGGCAGCGGGGGAGTCCTCTGTACTCTCTGGCTGCTCGGCCGCCGCGGCCTGGTCGGACTGCTCCTCCAGGGCCTGGGCGAAGGCGTTCGCCCGCCGGTGTGCCGAAACATTCGCGATCACTGGCGGCACCTCCTCTCGTCATCACGTCCGACTCCCCAGGGGGTCCTGAAGGTTGCCCGGCCTTGAGTCCGTCCACTCGATCGAGTGAGTGGCGCGGGGCAGGGAGTGACCACAGGGAGCCTGCATCCCGCACAACGACGGTCTCGGCACTTGGGTTACGGACGAAAGATGATCCGACCGCTTTCGGCATCGCCCAGTCACGGGAGGTGAGTTGGGGGTCACGATGTGTTGTCGGAAGGGCCGGAGTGAGGGGTGTGGGGGACAGAGCGGCGTAAGCGGAAAGTGGGGGACAGAGTGGGGGACAGAAGGTGTGGGACGGTTCGGTCAGCGGGCGTCGTCCGGCAGGAGCCGGGCGAGGGTGCGCACCGCGCGGTACTGGAGGGTCTTGATCGCGCCCTCGTTCTTACCCATGACGCGGGCGGTCTCGGCGACCGAGAGGCCCTGCAGGAAGCGCAGCGTGACGCACTCCTGCTGTTGCGGGTTGAGTCGGCGCACGGCTTCGAGCAGTGCGGCGTTGGAGAGGGACTCCAGGACGGAGTCCTCGGGGCTGCGCTCGACCTCGTTCGCGTCGAGCATTTCGCCGGTGGTGACTTCCAGGCGGAAGCGGCTGGACTTGAAGTGGTCGGCGACGAGGTTGCGGGCGATCGTCACGAGCCAGGCGCCGAAGTCGCGGCCCTGCCAGGTGAAGGTGCCGATGCGGCGCAGGGCGCGCAGAAAAGTCTCGCTGGTCAGGTCCTCGGCAGTGGCTTTGCCGCCGACGCGGTAGTAGATGTAGCGGTAGACGGTGTCGCTGTACTGGTCGTAGAGGCGGCCGAAGGCGTCGGCCTCGCCGGCCTGGGCGCGTTCGACCAGGTCCATCATGCGGGCGCTGTCGCTGTCCGCGGCGGGGCGGCGGGCGGTGGTCGACGTGGCGCCGGAGCGGCCGCGTCTGCCGGCGGCATGCCGGCCGTCGGGGCGGCGCCCTTCGGCGACGGCGGTGCGCGTCGGCCCCTTCCCGAGGCCCTCGGCCAGCGCGTAGCAGGGGGCGGTTGGTGCAGGAACGGCGAATGCGGGTACGGCGTACGCGGTGGGGACGAAGCCGCGCAAGCGGTCGGCGACCGTTGCGCGCAGCGTAGCCAGGCCCGAGGTGTCAACCCCGACGTGTGGGTACACGGGACTCCCAGAGGCAGAGCTTCCATCACGTGCAGTGTGGGACCGTTCACCCGTCGTAGCGACGTGTGGGGTCCTTAATGCGTCTGAGGAGAATAACGCTTCGTGCAGGGAGCGCTACACCCAGTTGCTCAAATCATCGATTCCGTCGCTTCTGTTACGGATCTTCGCTGCTTCAAGTACCGCAGAGTGAGCAGTTGTTGATCGGATTAGACCGTGATCTGTCTGAGTGCGGGGCGTGTTGTGGTCGAGTTCCCCGAACAGGACTGGCGGGCCCGGCAGGCGGGTAACAGGTACCGATCGGCTCGTACGGAGCTCAGGAGCGCGCCGTGCACGGACCGTGCACGGCGGCCGGGCCCCGCCGGTCACGGGGAGTACGCGGAGGTCGCGGGGTTCGAGGGGCAGTTGGGGCTCAGCGGCGGCGGCGGTGCAGGGCGACGGCGGCGGCCGTGCCCCCGGCGATCGCGCCCACGCCGGCGGCGGCCGGGATGCCGATCTTGGCCGCCTTGCGACCGGTGCGATAGTCGCGCAGCCGCCAGTCCAGCTCGCGTGCGTGCTTGCGCAGTTTGGTGTCGGGGTTGATCGCGTACGGGTGGCCCACGAGCGACAGCATCGGGATGTCGTTGTGCGAGTCGCTGTACGCGGCGCAGCGGCCGAGGTCCAGGCCCTCCGCGGTGGCGAGGGCGCGCACCGCCTCGGCCTTCGCGGGGCCGTGCAGGGGTTCGCCGACGAGCTTTCCGGTGTAGACGCCGTCGACGGACTCGGCGACGGTGCCGAGCGCGCCGGTCAGGCCGAGGCGGCGGGCGATGATCGTCGCGGTCTCGACGGGGGCGGCGGTGACGAGCCAGACCTTCTGGCCCGCGTCCAGGTGCGCCTGGGCGAGGGCGCGGGTGCCCGGCCAGATGCGCTCCGCCATGTACTCGTCGTAGATCTCCTCGCCGATGGACATCAACTCGGCGACGCGGTGGCCCTTGACGATGGACAGGGCGCTGTCGCGGGCGTCCTGCATGTGCTCCGGGTCCTCGACGCCGGCGATCCTGAACCACGCCTGCTGCCAGGCGAATCGGGCCAGCTCCTGGCGCTGGAAGAACTTGCGCTTGTAGAGGCCGCGGCCGAAGTGGAAGAGGGCGGCGCCCTGCATGACGGTGTTGTCGAGGTCGAAGAAGGCTGCGGCCCGCTCGTCGCCCACGACCGGGAACTCCGGTTCCGCGGGCGCCGCCGTTTCGGCGGCCTCGGCGGACTCCAGGGATTCCTCGGCGAGTTGCTCCTGCGAGGACTTGCGCGCTGCCTCCGCCGAGGCCTCGCCTGCGAGCACGCTGCGCGCGGTGGCGGAGCGCCTACGGGGGGTGAGCCATCCGAGAGCGGCCATGTCCGTGAGCATAGCGATTCTGTTCGGTGACGACGGAGTCGAGCGCGTTCGGAGCCTGTGAACTCTCCGCTACCGCACCGTTAATCACTGTGACGGCGGCCGGGTGTGGCCCGGGTGGCTCCGGTCCGTGCGCGGGCGCGCGAGAATGGCCGTATGAGTCCCATTTTTCGGCGTGCGGAGAAGAAGCGGCCCGAGGATCGCGTGGTGACCTTGATCGGTAAGCCGGGCTGCCATCTGTGCGATACGGCACAGGAAGTGATCGAAAAGGTCTGCGGAGAGACGGGTGCCGCTTGGGAGAAGAAGGACATCACGCAGGACGAGGAGTTGCACCGCAAGTACTGGGAGCAGATTCCCGTGATCCTTGTGGACGGGGCCCAGCACGACTTCTGGCGCGTCAATGAAGATCGTCTACGGCGGGCTCTGACCGCTTAGTTGAGGGCGGCCCCGACGTGGGCTCGGGCGGTCGCGGGGCGGTGTGAGCCGGGTCGCGAACTGACCGGCCAGTCTGAAATTCGATTACGATCGAGGGCGATTTGGTCTCGGGGGCTGAGAAATCGTGAGGAGTGTGTGCGGTTTTGCCCCCTTCGGGTCTTCAACGACGCAAGCGGCGTGCTGGTTCCAGTTCCGCGCACAACTGGCGCGTGACCCCGGTCACTTTGGCCGGACAAAACGGACACCATCTTTGTGCACGCGTTCACAAAGACATAGCCTGCATTCGACGGGGCGGTCTGGGGACTTCTGGCCGCCTACAGCCCCGCTCTACCCGCAGGAGCACCGTGGCAACTGGCCGAACTCACCGACCGGCGACCCGCAGCCGAGGGATTCCCGAGGCCACCGTCGCCAGGCTTCCGCTGTACCTTCGCGCGCTGACCGCACTGTCGGAGCGCTCGGTTCCCACGGTCTCCTCCGAGGAGCTCGCGGCCGCCGCGGGGGTCAACTCCGCGAAGCTGCGCAAGGACTTCTCGTACCTCGGCTCGTACGGCACCCGCGGTGTCGGGTACGACGTCGAGTATCTCGTGTACCAGATCAGCCGTGAACTGGGGCTCACCCAGGACTGGCCGGTTGTGATCGTCGGTATCGGTAACCTCGGCGCGGCGCTTGCCAATTACGGCGGGTTCGCGTCCCGTGGCTTCCGGGTCGCCGCACTGATCGACGCCGACCCGAACATGGCCGGAACGCCGGTCGCGGGCATGCCCGTGCAGCACACCGACGAGCTCGAGAAGATCATCGCGGACAACGGCGTCTCCATCGGCGTGATCTCGACCCCCGCGGGCGCGGCCCAGCAGGTCTGCGACCGCCTGGTCGCCGCGGGCGTCACCTCGATCCTCAACTTCGCGCCGACCGTCCTGTCCGTCCCGGACGGCGTCGACGTGCGCAAGGTCGACCTCTCCATCGAGCTGCAGATCCTCGCCTTCCACGAGCAGCGCAAGGCCGGCGAGGAAGCCGGTGCCGAGGCCGTCGTCGCGGACGCCGTCGCCGAGGCCGCGGCCGCCGACGTGACGGCCGCCGGGAGCGCCGCGGAGGCCGCGCCGACCGCAGCCCGCGCCGAGAACACCGATCGCAAGGGACCCGACGGGGACGTGCCCGCCGTGATGCCGGCATGAGTCTCCTCGTCGTCGGCCTCAGCCACCGCAGCGCCCCGGTCAGCGTCCTGGAGCGCGCCGCGCTTCCTGCGGACGCCCAGGTCAAGCTCCTGCACGACACCGTCGCCGCCGAGCCCGCCACCGAGGCCGCGGTGCTCGCCACCTGCAACCGCATCGAGCTCTACGCCGACGTGGACAAGTTCCACGCGGGCGTCGCCGAGCTGTCCACGCTGCTCGCCCAGCACAGCGGCGTCGGCCTGGAGGAGCTCACTCCGTATCTGTACGTGCACTACGAGGACCGGGCCGTCCACCACCTGCTCTCGGTGGCGTGCGGGCTCGACTCCATGGTCGTCGGCGAGGGGCAGATCCTCGGCCAGATCAAGGACGCCCTGGCCACCTCGCAGGATCTGCACACCGCGGGCCGACTGCTGAACGACCTCTTCCAGCAGGCCCTGCGGGTCGGCAAGCGCGCGCACTCCGAGACCGGCATCGACCGCGCCGGGCAGTCCCTGGTCACCTTCGGCCTGGAGCAGCTCGCCGACGGGGCGCCGGTGGACGAGTGGGCGGCGGGCAAGCGGGCGCTTGTGATCGGCGCCGGGTCGATGTCGTCGCTCGCCGCGGCGACGCTCGCGCGGGTCGGCGTGGCCGAGATCGTGGTCGCGAACCGTACGCAGGCTCGGGCCGAACGCCTTGTGGAGATTCTTTCCGAGTCCGGTACGGGCTGCTCCGCGAGGGTTGCGGAGATGGGCGCCGTGGGCGAGGAGCTGACACGAGTCGACGTCGTCGTCTCCTGCACGGGGGCCACGGGGCTTGTCCTCACCGGTGAGGCGGTCGCTGCCGCGGTTGCCTCCGGGGCTCGGCCTGATTCGGGGGCCGAGGCGCCCAGCCTTCGGGCTCCGGATGGGTCGTTGGTGGCTCGGCTTGCGGCGGCGGCTGCGCGGGATGGTCGTATCCCCGACGCCGGGTCGACCGTCGATGCCCCCGGCGTGGACTCCCTTGAGTTGCATGGCACTTGGGCCGGTAACGGGGCGGTGCTCGACAGCCCGGAGACGGGGCTGGACTCGTCCTCGTCCTGCCCGGTACCGGGGGCTGTGCCCACCCGTTCCGCCCCGGCGGAACGCATGCCCACAGCGGTACCGAAGGCCCGCCAGACGACCGGTGCCCCCGTGAAGCTTGCTCTGCTTGATCTCGCCATGCCGCGGGACATCGACGCCGCCGTGCATCGGATCGACGGGGTGCGGCTTGTCGACATCGAGTCGCTCGCCGAGGCCTCCGCCGATGCGCCGATGGCCGCCGACGTGGACCAGGTGCGCACCATCGTCGCCGACGAGGTCGCCGCCTTCGGGGCCGCGCAGCGGGCCGCGCACATCACGCCGACCGTGGTCGCCCTGCGCACCATGGCCGCCGACGTCGTGCAGAGCGAACTGGCCCGGCTCCACGGCCGGTTGCCCGACCTGGACGAACGGCAGCAGGCCGAGATGACGCAGACCGTACGACGCGTCGTCGACAAACTCCTGCACGCTCCGACCGTGCGGGTCAAGCAGCTCGCGGCCGAGCCCGGCGGCGCCGAGTACGCGGACGCGCTGCGCACCCTCTTCGACCTCGACCCGCAGACGGTGGCCTCCGTATCCCGGGCGGACTCGAACAGCAACGACGACACCGATGCAAGGAACCGGGGGCGAGCATGACTCAGACCCAGAAGACGCAGAAGGCGCTTCGGCTCGGCACGCGCCGCAGCAAGCTCGCCATGGCGCAGTCCGGCCATGTCGCCGATGCCGTACGGGAGTTGACCGGACGGGACGTCGAGCTCGTCGAGATCACCACGTACGGCGACACCTCGCGTGAGCACCTCGCGCAGATCGGCGGCACCGGCGTCTTCGTCACCGCCCTGCGCGACGCGCTGCTGCGCGGCGACGTCGACTTCGCCGTGCACTCGCTCAAGGACCTGCCGACGACCCAGCCGGAGGACCTGGCGCTGGCGGCGATCCCGCGCCGCGAGGACCCGCGGGACGTGCTGATCGGCCGTGACGGGATGACCCTCGCCGAGCTCACCGAGGCCGCCGAGGGCGGCGTCGTGCGCATCGGCACCGGCTCCCCCCGCCGCATGGCGCAGCTGAACGCCTGCGCGCGCCACCGCGGCCTGCGCCTGGAGACCGTGCCGATCCGCGGCAACATCGACACCCGTATCGGGTTCGTACGCAACGGGGAGCTCGACGCCGTGGTGCTTGCCGCGGCCGGGCTCAACCGCAGCGGCAGGACGGACGAGGTGACCGAGTTCCTCGACCCGGACCACGTCCTGCCCGCCCCCGGCCAGGGTGCCCTGGCCATCGAGTGCACCGCGGCCAACGCGGAACTCGCCGCCACCCTCGCCGAGCTCGACGACCCGCTGACGCGCGTCGCCGTGACCGCCGAGCGTTCCCTGCTCGCCGCCCTGGAGGCCGGCTGCTCCGCACCCGTGGGAGCTCTCGCCGACTTGCTGGCCGACGACCAGGTTGTCAAGGAAATGCGCCTGCGCGGCGTCGTCGGTGCGACCGACGGCTCCTCGCTGGTGCAGCTGTCCACCACCGGTCCCGTACCCACCACCCAAGACCAGGCCGAAGCGCTCGGCCGCGAACTCGCGGACGAGATGCTGGCCAAGGGTGCGGCCGGTCTGATGGGGGAGCGAGCACATTGAGCCCCACCACCTCTGTACCTCAGGCGTCCTTCGGACCCGGACACGTCACCTTCCTCGGTGCCGGTCCGGGCGACCCGGGACTGCTCACACTGCGCGCCGTCGAGGCACTGGCAGGCGCGGACGTGCTGGTCGCCGAGCCCGAAGTGCTGGACGTCGTCCGTGCGCATGCGCGGGCCGGCGCGGAGCTCTCGGGCACGTCGCAGCAGGCCGAGGCTGACGAGTCATCAAGCCCCGCGGATGCCGCCAATCTTGTCATGGCGGCCGCACGCGGCGGCAAGCGGGTCGTCCGTGCCGTGAGCGGCGACCCGGGCCTGGACGCGGGCGTCGGCGAGGAGATGCTCGCCTGCGTCGCCGAGGGCATCCCCTTCGAGGTGGTGCCCGGCATCGCCGCCGCCGTGGGCGTGCCCGCGTACGCCGGTGTGCCGCTGCGGGACGAGCACGGCGCGGACGTCCGGTTCGTGGACGCCCGCACCGCCTCCGAGCGCTGCTGGACCGAGGTCGGCGCATCGGACGGCACGGTCGTCGTCTCCACCACCCTGGAGACCGTGGCCGCCGCCGCCGGCGAGCTGGTCGCCGCGGGCCGCAAGCCGGACACCCCGATGTCCGTCACCGTGGCCGGCACGACCACCCGCCAGCGCACCTGGAACGCCACGCTCGGCACGGTCGCGCAGGTCCTCAAGCAGGCCAAGGTGCTGCCCTCGCCGCAGGGCCACCAGCCCGTCATAGCCGTGGTCGGCGAGCGTTCCGCGGCCGCGCTGCGCGACCGTCTTTCGTGGTTCGAGTCCAAGCCGCTGTTCGGCTGGAAGGTGCTCGTGCCGCGCACGAAGGAGCAGGCGGCCTCGCTCTCCGACCAGCTCGTCTCGTACGGCGCCGTGCCGCACGAGGTGCCGACCATCGCCGTCGAGCCGCCGCGTACCCCCCAGCAGATGGAGCGGGCCGTCAAGGGCCTGGTCACCGGGCGGTACGAGTGGATCGCCTTCACGTCCGTCAACGCCGTCAAGGCGGTGCGGGAGAAGTTCGAGGAGTACGGGCTCGACGCCCGTGCCTTCGCCGGGATCAAGGTCGCCGCGGTCGGCGAGCAGACCGCCAAGGCGCTCATCGCCTTCGGCGTGAAGCCCGACCTGGTGCCGTCCGGCGAGCAGTCCGCCGCCGGTCTCCTGGAGGACTGGCCGCCGTACGACCCGGTCTTCGACCCGATCGACCGGGTGTTCCTGCCGCGCGCCGACATCGCCACCGAGACCCTGGTGGCCGGGCTGATCGAGCTGGGCTGGGAGGTCGACGACGTCACGGCCTACCGGACCGTGCGCGCCTCGCCGCCGCCGGCGGAGACCCGTGAGGCCATCAAGGGCGGTGGCTTCGACGCGGTGCTGTTCACGTCGTCGTCGACGGTGCGGAACCTCGTCGGCATCGCGGGCAAGCCGCACAACGTCACGGTGATCGCCTGTATCGGCCCGGCCACCGCGAAGACCGCGGAGGAGCACGGCCTGCGGGTCGACGTGATGGCGCCGGAGCCGTCCGTGCACAAGCTGGCCGAGGCGCTCGCCGAGTTCGGCGCCGCGCGTCGCGCCGCGGCCGTCGAGGCCGGCGAGGTCGTGACGCGGCCGAGCGAGCGCCGCCCCGGAGCACGGCGCCGGCGCGCGGCGACCAGCTGACGCGAGCAGGGTTCTTGGAGTCGGGCCCCGCATCCCTTCCCGGGGTGCGGGGCCCTTTCGCGTACCCGGTGCTCTATCCGGGCGTGACCGTGTGCCCGTAGCGCAGCAGGTCGGCCGGGTCGTAGGTGGCCTTGTCGTGGCGCAGGCGGTCGTAGACCTCCGCGGTCCAGGCGCGGGCGCGGTCCGGCTGGTCGTGCGGGGTGCCGTGCAGATTGACCATGGTGTGGCCGGTGCCGTACGGGGCCATGGCCGCGTACAGGGAGCTGAGCGCCGCCTGGACCGGGGCCGCGGCCTCCGGGACCGGCAGGACGGCGACGGCCTCCAGGAAGTACGCGGCGTCGCGGGCGCAGATCGCGTCCTCGGTCGGCGCGGGGCGGGCCAACGCGCCGCCCATGTGGCGCAGTTCGACCATCAGGAGCGGGCAGTCGGCGGCGCTCGGGCCCACCTGGGCGAGGAACGCGGCGCGCGCCTCCGGCGGCAGCTCGCGCAGGAGCGCGCACGACTCGGTCGCCGGGAGCGGGTCCTGCGGGTCCATGTAGATGCGGTCCATGGCCGCGTACGGCATCTCCTCGACCGTGTCGACCACGACGGGCGCGGCGGCGCGGATCGGGGCCAACAGGCGTTCGCCCGCGGCCGGTTCGCCGGTCCAGGCGAGGACGACGCGAGCCCAGAAGCCGCCGCGCAGCGGCTCGGGGATCTGCGGGATCGGCGGGAGGCGGAGCAGCCCGAAGGAGCTGCACATCTCGTCGGGGACCTGCTCGGTCCACTCGGCCCAGGCCTTCAGGAGCGCTTCGGCGTGCTCGCCGGGGCAGTAGATCCCGCCGCCGAGGACGCGCGCGAGGGGCAGCAGGCCGAAGGTCACGGAGGTGACGACGCCCACGTTGCCCTTGCCGCCGCGCAGCGCCCAGAACAGCTCAGGCTCGCTGGCGGCGGTCACCTCGCGCAGGGCGCCGTCGGGTGTGGCCAGCTCGAAGGAGCGGACCAGGTCGGCCGCGTAGCCGTAGGCGCGGCCGAGGACGGGCAGGCCGCCGCCGAGGGTGTAGCCGACGACGCCGGCGTCCGACGAGGAGCCGTTGAGCGTGGCGAGGCCGTGCGGGGCCGCGGCCTCCAGGACGTGCCGCCACTTCGCCCCGGCGGCGGCCGTCGCGGTGCGTGCGGCCGGGTCGACGCGTACGTCGGTCATGCGGGCGGTGCTGATCAGCAGGCCCTGGTCGATGGGGAAGTTGGCGCCGTGCCCGGTGGCCTGTACGGCGACGGGCGTGCCGGTGGCCGAGGCCCAGCGCAGCGCCGCCACGACGTCGTCGGCGCAGGTCGCACCGACGACCACGTCGGGGGTGTGCAGGGCGGCGAGGTTGAATCCGGTGACTTCCTCGGCGTAGCCGTCGTCGCCGGGGCGCAGCACGGGGCCGCGGATCTCCGTGAGGGCGGCCGGGGCGGGTTGCGCGGCCGGGGCCGGTTGGCGGGTGGTGGTCATCGCATCCTCCGCAGTGGTGCGTACGGAGGGCCGGGGCGGACTTCGGTCAGGCACCGGCGTGCGGTTCATGCGTCGACGTGCGGCCGAATCATGCCTCGGCGTGCGGCGGATGAGAGAGAGGCCGTCGAGGTCCCTTTCTCCCAGGATGACCCCGGGCGCGGGGGCGCGCATGCGGGGTGGCTCCCCTCGTCCCCCGGCGCCGGCGGCCGGCGTCCGGGTCCGACGGGCAGTCGGCAAATCGGGTGTCCGGGCGGGCGTAGCGTAGGCGGCATGACGAAGTACGGAGCCTTTCCGGGTTCGCGGCCGCGGCGGCTGCGGACCACGCCAGCGATGCGCCGCATGGTCGCCGAGACGCGGGTGCATCCGGCCGACCTGATCCTGCCCGCGTTCGTGCGCGAGGGGATCGACCAGCCGGTCCCGATCGAGGCCATGCCGGGGGTCGTGCAGCACACCCGCGAGACGCTGAAGAAGGCCGCCGTGGAGGCGGTCGAGGCCGGGGTCTCCGGGATCATGCTGTTCGGAGTGCCCGAGGACGCCAAGAAGGACGCCGCGGGCACGGTCGGCACCGACCCGGACGGCATCCTGCAGGTGGCGATCCGGGACGTGCGGGCCGAGGTCGGCGACGACCTGGTGATCATGTCCGACCTGTGCCTGGACGAGTACACGGACCACGGCCACTGCGGTGTCCTGGACGCCGACGGCCGGGTCGACAACGACGCGACGCTGGAGCGGTACGCGGAGATGGCCCAGGTCCAGGCCGACGCGGGCGTCCATGTGGTGGGCCCGAGCGGCATGATGGACGGCCAGGTCGGCGTCATCCGCGACGCCCTGGACCAGACCGGGCACGAGGACGTGTCGATCCTCGCGTACACCGCGAAGTACTCCTCGGCGTTCTACGGCCCGTTCCGCGAGGCCGTCGGCTCGTCCCTGAAGGGCGACCGCAAGACGTACCAGCAGGACCCGGCCAACGTCCGTGAGTCCATGCGGGAGTTGGCGCTCGACCTGGAGGAGGGCGCCGACATGGTGATGGTCAAGCCGGCCGGCCCCTACCTCGACATCCTCGCCAAGGTCGCCGAGTCGGTCGACGTGCCGGTCTCCGCGTACCAGATCTCCGGGGAGTACGCGATGGTCGAGGCCGCCGCGGAGAAGGGGTGGATCGAGCGGGACAAGGCGATCCTGGAGACCCTCACCGGCATCAAGCGCGCCGGTGCGAGCACGATCCTCACCTATTGGGCCGTGGAGGCCGCGCGCGCCCTGCGCTGAGCGGGCGCGCGCGACGCACGGGAGCCCGGAGGCTCAGGCCTCCGGGACCTCCTTGTGCACGGCCTCGATGTTGTTGCCGTCGGGGTCCGAGACGAAGGCGCAGTAGGCGCGGTACTCCGGCCACAGCCGGGGCGCGTGCCGCTCCTTGCCGCCGTTCGCGAGCGCCGCCTCGTAGAAGGCGTCCACGGCGGCCCGGTCCTTCGCGGTGAACGCGAGGTGCACCCCGCGCGTCACGTCCTCGCCCGGCTGTGCCGGTCCCACGGCGAAGGACGGGGTGTCGATGCCGTCCTCCCAGTACTCGATGCCGCCCGGGTCGCGGTCCCCCGCGATGACGCCGAGCGGTGCGAGCACCGCCGTGTAGAAGGGCTCGCTCGCGTCGAAGTCGCTCGCGAGTAAGGTGATGTGGTGGATGAAGGGGTACGGCGCGGTCATGACCCCGCACCCTAGGGCGTGAACTCCCGTGTCCGCCACAGCATTTGGACCTACAGCGCCCGGCGGGCCGAGTCCAGGTCGCGCATGAAGTCGCGGCCGTACCCTTGCGCGTCGTCGCTCTCCCAGTACGGGCCGCCGTTGTAGCGGGCCGCGAGCTCCTGGTACTGGGCGTCCGTCAGCTGCTCCGCCGGTACGTCCGCGAACTCGCTCTCCGCCTTGAGGCGTGACAGGTACTCGGAGGCGATGAACACGTTCTGCGTCGGGTCCCTGACGGCCGACTCGACCTCGTCGCGCTGAGCGTCGGTGAGCTCCGCCGGGTCGTAGCCGAGGACTTCGGCGGCGCGCCGGATCTGGATCTGCATCGGGCCCATCGACGTGCGGTCCGCGTCGCCGCCGATGCCCAACTGCCGGGCGGTGTCGGTGACATCGTCGATGACGCCCGGGTCGCCGTCGACCTCACGCCAGGCGATGCCCGCGATGACGTCCGGGGGCAGGCCGTTCTCCTTCGCGGCGGCGCGGATGGCGGCGCTGTTGGCGTCGATCCACTCGCGGCGCTTCTCGTCCGAGGAGCCGGGCAGCCAGTAGCCGGTGTCCTTGCCCTCGGGCAGGGACTCGCTCAGCTCGCGGATGCGGCGCAGGGCGGGCGAGACGGTGACGTCCGGGCCGACCCGCGGGAAGAAGTCCGTCTTCGAACCGCCGCCAGGCAGGCGGGTGTTGGGGTCTGAGCTCGCCTGCACGGCCTCCTCGCGCAGGTCGCCGACGCGGTCGAGGAGGGCGGCGGCGTCCTTGTGGTCGCTGCGGAACTCGGGGATCAGGGCGCGGGCCGCGTCCAGGTCCTTCATCGCGTCGTCGCGCACCGACTCCTCGGCGGCGCGGGCCCGCCGGAAGGCGTCCGAGGCGTCCTCGTACCAGCGGTTCGCCTCCTCGCGGATGTCGTCCACGTCGCCGGGCGCGGTGCGGTCCTGGACCCAGTCGACGACGCCGGAGGAGTCGCGCAGGTCCTCCCAGCGCTTCATGGCCTCGCCGTCGCCGTCCCCGACGAGCTTGCCGAGCCGCTCCGCGCAGTCCGTGCCGGTGTTCAGGTGCTTGTGCGCCTCCTCGACGGCGTCGGCGTACCGCAGGAGCGCCTTCCAGGCGGCCTCGAAGCCGTCCTTGAGCCCGGCGACCAGGGTGCGCACATCGCCGAGGCGGGCGTCGTACCGCTCGCGCGAGGCGCTGACCCAGTGCGTGTCCCCGGCCTTGGCGACGGCCGGGCCGACCGAGTCGAGCAGGTCGCGCATCCGCTTGAACTCGGCCGCGTTCCGCTCTATCAGCGCCGGGTTGCAGTCCTCCAGATACGCGACGTCCGCGTAGTACGTGACGCTCACTTGCTCAACTCCGCACCGTCGAGGAAGGACTTGAAGCCGTCACGGGTCGCGCGGTCCACCCGGGTGTACTCGCCGCCGGTGGTCCGCAGGGCCGTGGACAGGGCGGTGAGCAGGGTGACCAGGTCCTGGTGCTGGTCGGCCGCGTGCCGGGCGAACTGCTCGGTCTTCGCGCCGAGTTCGGGGTGCACGGCGGGGGTGCGGGCGAGGGTGCCGAGGTCGGCGTCGAGCCGGCCCTCATACAGCAACCCGGCTGTCTCGGTGAGGAGATGGGCGCTTCCGTCTATGGAGTGCGGGTCGGCGGCGAAGCCGCTTCCGTCCGTCATGGGGCTCCTCGTGGGGGGAAATCGTGGCGGGTCCGGGTGCGCAGCATCGTAGGCGTCCGTATGCCGAAACAGCGGGTGTAGGGGCCATCTACCTGTCTAGGGTGCGGGAACAGCCGCCCCGAAGGAGTCGCCGTGACCGTGACCGAAGTCCCCGCCGCCACCGCGCCCGTGCCCCCGCTCGCCGCGCGCGCCACCGCCGTCGGCGGTTCGCCGGTACGGGACATCCTGGCGGTCACCGCACGCCCCGAGGTGATCAACTTCGCGGGCGGCCTTCCCGCGCCGGGGCTCTTCGACCGCGAGGGCATCGCCGCCGCCTACCGCGCGGTGCTCGACGAAGTGCCCGAGCGGGCCCTGCAGTACTCCACCACCGAGGGCGAACCGACGCTGCGCGCCGCACTCGCCGCCCGTACGACCGTGCGCGGGCTCGCCACCGAGGCGGACGGCCTGGTCGTCACCACCGGTTCGCAGCAGGCCCTCTCGCTGCTCGCGACCGCGCTGATCGAGCCCGGCGACACCGTCCTGGTCGAGAACCCCTGCTATCTGGCGGCACTTCAGGTCTTCGCCTTCGCGGGCGCGCGCATCGTGCCCGTGCCCTGCGACGCGTCCGGCATCGACCCCGAGGCCCTGGACGAGCTGGTCGCCCGCGAGCGGCCCAAGCTGCTCTACACCGTGCCCACGTTCCAGAACCCCACCGGCCGCACCCTGCCCGCCGACCGCCGCGCCGCCGTCGCCGAGGTCGCCGCCCGCCGCGGCCTGTGGCTGATCGAGGACGACCCGTACGGCGAGCTGCGCTTCGAGGGGGAGCGGGTGCCGTGGCTCGCCTCGTACCCGGGGGCCGAGGACCGCACCGCGCTGCTCGGCAGCTTCTCCAAGGTGCTGGCGCCCGGCCTGCGCCTCGGCTGGCTGCGCGCCCCCGCCGCCCTGCGCCGCGCCTGCGCGGTCGCCAAGCAGGCCGCCGACCTGCACACCCCGACCGTCAACCAGCTAGCCACCGCACGGTACTTGGCCGACAGCGACCTGGACGCCCACGTGGCGCGCGTCGCCGCGGTCTACGGCGAACGCCGCGACGCGATGCTCGCGGGCCTCGCCGACGCCCTGCCGGAGGGCTCCCGTTGGGGGAGGCCCGAGGGCGGCATGTTCCTGTGGGTCCGCCTGCCCGAGGGGTACGACGCCACGGCCCTGCTGCCCGCAGTGGTGGAGCACGACGTGGCGTACGTCCCGGGCGCCCCGTTCCACGCCGCCGAGCCCGACGTGGCGACCCTGCGGTTGTGCTTCGTGACGCAGACCCCCGACGAGATCGCCGAGGGTCTGCGGAGGCTGCGCGCGGGCCTGGCCGGCTGAGGGCAACCCGCACGGGGTGCCGTCGTTAGGTTCGGGGGTACTCGGACGCGGGCTTCGGGGAGTCCGATGACTGGCTGGCCGACCCCGGTGACGTCGAGCTCGTCGTCGAGGTCGTGTCCAAGGGCAACAGCAGGACGTTCCGCTCGGCGGCCTCGTGAAGATCGCCACGACCGAGTTCGCCCGCTACGAGTGACCGAACGCCCGACGGCCCGCCGGAATGCACTGCCGGCGGGCCGTCGGCACGTATGCGGGCGCCGAGTCAGAGGCGCTCGGGCGTGCGGATGCCCAGGAGTGCCATGCCCTGGTGGAGGGTGCGGGCGGTCAGGTCGCAGAGGAACAGGCGGTTCTCCGCGACCTCCTGCGCCGGGCGCGGCTTGATGACCGGGCACTGGTCGTAGAACGTCGTGTACAGCGACGCCAGCTGGTACAGGTACGCGGCCAGCTTGTGCGGTGCGTACTCCGCCGTGGCCTCCGCGAGGAGCTCGCCGAACGCGTCCAGGTGCAGGCCCAACGCCCGCTCTGCCGGGGCGAGTTCGAGCTCCGGGTGGGCGACGGGGCTCGCGCCCTCGGCGAGCCGCAGGATCGACCGGATGCGGGCGTACGCGTACTGCAGGTACACGCTGGTGTCGCCGTTCAGGGACACCATCTGGTCCAGGTCGAACTTGTAGTCCCGGCTGGGCGAGGTGGAGAGGTCCGCGTACTTCACGGCGCCGATGCCGACGTACCGGCCGTTGGCGACGATCTCCTCCTCGGTCAGGCCGACCTTCTCCGCCTTCTCGCGCACCACCGCCGTGGCCCGCTCGACCGCCTCGTCGAGCAGGTCCTCCAGGCGGACCGACACGCCCTCACGGGTCTTGAACGGCTTGCCGTCCGCGCCGAGGACCGTGCCGTACGCCATGTTGTGCGCGGTCACGTCGTCGTTCAGCCACTCGGCCCGGCGGGCCGTCTCGAAGACCATCTTGAAGTGCAGCGACTGGCGCACGTCCACGACGTAGAGCAGCGACGTGGCGTCCAGGTCGAGGACACGGTCGCGGATCGCGGACAGGTCGGAGGCCGCGTAGCCGAAGCCGCCGTCCTTCTTCTGCACGATCAGCGGGACCGGCTGGTCGTCCTTGCCCTTGATGTCGTCGAAGAACACCACGAGCGCGCCTTCGGAGCGGACGGCGACGCCCTTCTCCTCCAGGATCCGGGCGGTCTCGGCCATCATGTCGTTGTACGCGGACTCGCCGACGATCTCGTCGTCCCGGATCTCCATGTCCAGCTTCTCGAAGACCGAGTAGAAGTAGACCTTCGACTCGTCCACGAACCGCTGCCACAGGTCGAGCGTCTCCTCGTCGCCGGACTGCAGCGCCACGACCCGCTTGCGGGCCCGCTCCTTGAACTCCTCGTCCGCGTCGAAGACGGCACGCGAGGCCTTGTAGATCCGGTTCAGCGTCGACATGGCCTGTTCGCCGTCGGCGTCCGTGGCGGCCGGCAGCTCGTCCGGGTGCTCGATGACGTACTGGATCAGCATGCCGAACTGGGTGCCCCAGTCGCCGATGTGGTGCCGGCCGATCGTCTTCTCGCCGGTGAAGTCGAGCATGCCGCGCAGGGCGTCGCCGATGACCGCCGAGCGCAGGTGGCCGACGTGCATCTCCTTCGCCACGTTCGGCTGGGCGTAGTCGACGACCGTGACGCCCGGGTTCTCCTTCAGCGGTACGCCGAGCCGGTCGCCGTCGGCGGCGCGCGCGGCGAGCGTCTCGATGATCGCCCGGTCGGTGACCGTGATGTTCAGGAAGCCCGGCCCGGAGACCTCGACCTCCTTGAGCAGGTCGGCCGCGTCCAGGGCGTCGGTGACCTTGGTGGCCAGCTCACGCGGGTTGCCCTTGGCCTTCTTGGCCAGGGCGAGGATGCCGTTGGCCTGGAAGTCGGCCCGGTCGCTTCGTCGCAGCAGGGGGTCCCCGACGGTCTCCGGCAGGGCGGCTGCGAGGGCGTCGGCGAGGCGCTGGTTGACGTTCGAAGCGATCGAGGTGACCGGTGCCATGGGTATGGGCTGCCGTTCTGGTCGGGGTCGGATTTCAGATTCCGGCCAGTATCCCACGGGGCGGCAAAGGGGTTTTTGGGCGCGTGGCCGGGTGCGGGTCTCGTCGTGGTCGCTCGCGCCCCGCGGCGGAGCCGCTGATGTCACAGCCCCGCGCCCCTGAAGACATGCGCTGCGCGCCGTCTTCCCGGGGAGATGCCGCACGGAGTGCGCATCTCAGGGGCGCGGGGAACTGCGCGCTCAGCCCCCACCGGGCCGCAGTCGCGTACGCACCGGCCGCCCCCTCTGGTAACGCGTTTTCGCCGAGCCCCGGTTAACTGGGACAATGGGACGGCGGGAGGACCCCGCCCCACACCCCGATCACGGAGAGAAGGACGAACCCACCGTGGCCCAGAGCACCGGAGCGGAGACCCAGGACTGGGTCTCCCGATTCGCGGACGATGTCATCGCCGAGTCGGAACGTCGCGCCCCGGGCAAACCCGTCGTGGTCGCGTCCGGCCTCTCCCCGTCCGGCCCCATCCACCTGGGCAACCTGCGCGAGGTCATGACCCCGCACCTGGTCGCCGACGAGATCCGCCGCCGCGGGTACGAGGTGCGGCACGTCCTGTCCTGGGACGACTACGACCGGTACCGCAAGGTCCCGGCCGGCGTCGCCGGCACCGACGAGTCCTGGGCCGAGCACATCGGCAAGCCCCTGACCTCCGTCCCCGCCCCGGCCGGCTCCGCGTACCCGAACTGGGCGGAGCACTTCAAGGCCGCCATGGTGGACGCCCTGGAGCAGCTCGGCGTCGAGTACGACGGCATCAGCCAGACCGAGCAGTACACCTCGGGCGTCTACCGCGAGCAGGTCCTGTTCGCGATGAAGCACCGCGGCGACATCGACGCGGTCCTCGCCCAGTACCGCACGAAGCCCAAGGCCCAGAAGAAGTCCCAGAAGCCGCTCGACGAGGCCGAGTTGGAGGCCGCCGAGGGCTCCGGCGCCGCCGCCGAGGACGACGGCTCGGGCTCCGGCGCGGAGTACTTCCCGTACAAGCCGTACTGCGGCGCCTGCGAGAAGGACCTGACGACGGTCACCGCGTACGACGACGCCACCACCGAGCTGTCGTACGTCTGCCAGTGCGGCCACGCCGAGACGGTCCGGCTCTCCGAGTACGACCGCGGCAAGCTGGTGTGGAAGGTCGACTGGCCGATGCGCTGGGCGTACGAGGGCGTGATCTTCGAGCCGTCCGGCGTGGACCACTCCTCGCCCGGCTCGTCGTTCCAGGTCGGCGGGCAGATCGTCGGGATCTTCGGCGGCAAGCAGCCGATCGGCCCGATGTACGCCTTCGTCGGCATCTCCGGCATGGCCAAGATGTCGTCCAGCAAGGGCGGCGTCCCCACCCCCGGCGACGCGCTGCAGATCATGGAGCCCCAGCTGCTCCGCTGGCTGTACGCGCGCCGCAAGCCCAACCAGTCCTTCAAGATCGCCTTCGACCAGGAGATCCAGCGGCTCTACGACGAGTGGGACAAGCTGGAGGCCAAGGTCGCCGACGGCACGGTCCTGCCCGCCGACCAGTCCGCCTGGTCCCGCGCGGTGCGCACCGCCGGGCGTGAGCTGCCGCGCACCCCGCGCCCGCTGCCGTACCGCACGCTCGCCTCGGTCGCCGACATCACCGCAGGACACGAGGACCAGGCGCTGCGCATCCTCTCCGACCTGGACCCGGCCAACCCGCTGGCGTCCCTGGACGAGGCACGGCCGCGGTTCGACCGCGCCGAGTCCTGGATCAACACCCAGGTCCCGGCCGACCAGCGCACGATCGTGCGGGACTCGGCCGACACCGAGCTGCTCGCCGGCCTCGACGAGCAGTCCCGCGAATCGCTGCGCCTGCTCCTCGAAGGCCTGGACGAGCACTGGTCCCTGGACGGCCTGACCCACCTCGTGTACGGCGTGCCGAAGGTCCAGGCCGGCTTCTCGGCGGACGCGACCGCCAAGGAGCTGCCGCCGGAGATCAAGGTCGCGCAGCGCACCTTCTTCGCGCTGCTCTACCAGCTCCTGGTCTCCCGCGACACCGGCCCGCGCCTGCCCACGCTGCTGCTCGCGGTCGGCGCGGACCGGGTGCGCAAGCTGCTCGGCGCGTAAGCGCGTCGGTCTTCGGCTTTCGGTTTTCGGTTTTTCGGCTTACGACGAGGGCCCCCTCCCGGTGCGGGAGGGGGCCCTCGTCTGTGCGGTGCGGGCCGGTTACGCGATGTGCTCCGCGTCCAGCTCTTCCTGGTAGCGCCTGCGGAATTCCTTGACGTACGGGCGCAGCGTCGACTCGCTCAAGGGGCCGCCGGTCTGGCCGGTGACCCCGTAGAGGTCGACCAGATAGGTGCCGAGCTGGCGGGCGTTGGGCATGTCCTGGTACTCGCTGACGTACTTGCGGAACGCCCCGAAGTACGCCTCCTCCCGGCTGATGTCCTCCGGGAGCTCGTAGGGCGAGGGGGCGGGGCCGTCGAAGCGGGGTTCCTCCTCGGGCTCTTGCTCGGGTTCCGGTTCGGGTTCCGGTTCGGATTCCGGTTCCGGCAGCTCCTCGGCGCGCGGGCCGGGGATGGTCAGGGCGCGGGTGCGACCGGGCCCGGCGGGCACGGGGAACTGCGGGTCGGTGGCCTGCCCGTGCGGCTCGCCGCTCTCCTGCGCGTACTCGGGGTCGTAGTCCGGGTCGTAGCCGCCCTCGTACGGGACCTGCTCCGGGGGAGGGGCCTGGAACCAGGGGCTGGGCTCGGGCTCGGCCCCGTCCGCGGCGGGGGCCGGCGCAGGGGCGGCAGGGTCTTCCGGTACGGGTTCCGCTTCGATGGACTTCCGTAGTACGGGGGCGAGTTGGCGCTGTTCCGGGGCCGACTGCACGGGCGCGGGCGGGAGCAGCGTCGGCTCGATCCCGGCGGCGGCGAGGCCCGCTGGCGCGGTGTCGGCGAGCGGCACCCCGTACTTCGCGAGGCGCAGCGGCATCAGGGACTCGACGGGGGCCTTGCGGCGCCAGTTGCGGCCGTAGCGGGAGCGCAACCTCGCCTGGTAGACGAGGCGTTCCTGTTCGAGCTTGATGACCTGCTCGTAACTGCGCAGCTCCCAGAGCTTCATGCGGCGCCAGAGCAGGAAGGTCGGGCCGGGGGAGAGCAGCCAGCGCGTGATGCGGACGCCCTCCATGTGCTTGTCGGCGGTGATGTCCGCGATCCGGCCGATGGCGTGCCGCGCGGCCTCGACGGCGACGACGAACAGGACCGGGATGACCGCGTGCATGCCGACGCCGAGCGGATCGGGCCACGCGGCCGCGCCGTTGAACGCGATCGTCGCCGCGGTGAGCAGCCACGCGGTCTGCCGAAGCAGCGGGAACGGGATCCGGATCCAGGTCAGCAGCAGATCGAGGGCGAGCAGCACGCAGATGCCCGCGTCGATGCCGATCGGGAAGACGTAACTGAAGTTGCCGAAGCCCTTCTTCAACGCCAGTTCACGCACGGCCGCGTAGGACCCCGCGAAGCCGATGCCGGCGATGACCACCGCTCCGGCGATCACGACACCGATGAGTATCCGGTGCGTGCGTGTCAGTTGCATCGCGGCCACCCGCGAACCCCTCCCTGTTCGGCTTGTTGCGTCGCACAGCCTGGCACATGCGTACGAGCGGTCGCGGGCGGGTAGGCGGCGGGCCGGTCCGTTGAGGTTCTGGGGTGGGCGTGCGAGGAGCCCGGACGCTTCCGCGTGTCCGGGCTCCTCGGGGTTTCGCGTGGCCCGGCCGTGCTGCTGCCGACGCTGCTGCCGACCGGGCGTGACGCGGCGTCAGTGCTTGCTGGGCCGCTTCGTGGTCTTGCCCGAGTCGCTGTCGCTGTCGCTGTCGTCGTCGGAGCCGGAGCTGCCGCCCGAGCCCGAGTCGCCCGAACTGCCCGCGGACGAACCGGTCTTGGAGCCGCTGCCCGTGCCGCTCTTGTCGCTCTTGTTGGCGTCCTTGACGGCGGCGATGGCCTCCTCGGCCGCCTCCTGCGCGTCCTTCGCCATCTCCTTGGAGTCGGGGGCGCCGGCGCCGGCCAGGCCCGCACCGTTGTAGTCGATGACGACGACGGCGTTCTCGACCCGGGCGACCACACGGTGGTTCTTGAAGTCGCCCTCCTTCTTCTTCTGGTCGAAGGTCACCAGGGTGGCCTCGTCGCCGACGCCGTCGAGGACCTTCGTCTTCACGTCCTTGGCACCGTCGAGGTTCTTGGCCTCGTCGATCTTCTTGGTGAGCTGCGTCTGCGCGAGCTTGTCACCGGTGCCGAGGGTGGCGTTGGAGTCGTAGCGCACCAGGCCGACGTTGAGCCAGCGGAACTGTGAGCCCTTCGTGCCGTTGCTGTCGAGGCCCGTCCAGGAGCAGGAGGAGCGCGCCGAGGCGTCCTCGGAGCTGGCCGACTTGCCCGACTTGTCGTCGACCTCGGGGACGAGGTCCTCGATCGTGTCGCCCTTCAGCGTCTCGCAGGCGTCGGGCAGCTCGCTGAACGCGGCCTTCTCGACGGTCGCGGGCTTGTTCTTGCCGCTCGCCGCGGAGGAGGAGCTGCTGCCGGAGTCGCTCTTGCCTCCGCCGTCGCCCTTGCTCGCGTCCGTGTCGGAGGAGCAGGCAGCTGCCGTGAGGATCACGGGCACGGCTGCGCAGGCGGCGAGTATGCGGGTGAATCGCGGTCCTTTTCGGTGCATGGTTCCTTCGCTCATCAGTCGTGCAGTTCGGTGCCGGTACGTGCGGCGGCTCCGGTTCCGTGCGGATTCCGCTCAGCCACGGTACGCGGAAGGTGCGTGGGTCGTGAGGGATACGTAAAGGCGGCAGGGGGTGCGGGGGTGGTTCCGGGGCGGGCCGCGGGAGGGTCAGTCGGCGAATTCCTCGGCGAGCCTGCCCGCCAGTTCCCGGGCCTTGTCCTGCAGTTCCTTGCTGTCGGGCAGCTCCGTGCCACGCGCCGGCTGCTCGTCGTACTGGACGGTCACGACGACGTTGGACGTGCGGAACACCACAGTCACGGTCCGGTTCCGAACCGTCGAACCGGCCGACGTGAGGCGGTCGTCGACGAACGCCTCGTCGCCCAGGCCGTTCAGGACGCGGGGCAGCAATTCGTCCGGAACGACCGCTTCACCCTCGCCGTTGGCCCCATCTGTCCCGTCGGTCCCGTCTGTTCCGCCTGTTCCGTCTGTTCCGTCTGGTCCGGCGGTGTCGTCGGCGGCGGATGCGTTCTCGCCGTCGCTGTTCTTGCCGTCGTTCTTGCCGGGGGTCTTACCAGGGTTCTTGCCGTCGCCGGTCTTGTCGGCGGAGTTCTCGGGGGACTTGGCGTCGTCCGCCGCGTCCGCGGCCGTGCCGCCGGAGGAGGATGAGGCGCCGCCGGAGGGGGAGTCGGACTCGCCGTTTCCGTCGGTCTCGGCGGTCTCCGTGCCGGGGGACGGCTCAGGCAGGTCGGCGGCCTTCTCCTTCTGCCCGTACACCTCCATCGCCCGCGCGTCGTCGCTGACCGCGCCGTCGTACGACACCACGCGCTCGAAGTCGACGTCGAGGTGGTGCGTGGAGTCCGGCGACTCGACCTTCCACGAGCAGCCCACGCGCCGGTCCGTGTCGTACGTGACGGCGGCGGAGCCCTCGTACGCCTTCGCCCGCTGCTCCCGGTCGAGTTGGCTGAGGCCGGGCAGCATGCGGTCGAGCGTGCTGTGGTCGACGGCGCGGCAGGCGTCCGGCAGCGTGCGGTACCGGCCGGGCTCGGCGGTCTGCGTCGCGGAGACCTCGCCGGGCTTGGCGTCGTCGGTCGGGTCGTCGGCCCCGGTCGCGCCCGAACATGCGGTGAGCAGTACCGCGAGGAGAGCGGCTGCGCCCGGGACGTACCCCCTACGCTGCACGGTCGCGGCTCCCTTCGGGTCGGTTCGGGTCGGTCGGGTCTGGTCGCGCGTGGTGATGCCTGGTCGTGCGCGGGTCCTGCCCGGCCGGACGAAAAACGGTTGCCGCCGGGAGGCGGCCGGTGAACACAATGTGTATCGCAAGCGCAGCCGCGAACGCCGGTCGGGCGTCCTGTTTGCAGGCTTTCAGCCGGGTTTTTGCGCGCACAGACTTTTCGGCCCCGGCAGGCCGTCGGACGAGTGGACCTCTCCATGACTCCGCACTGCCGCTGGGGATTTCGGGGGATTGAGGTAGCTATGTCTTATGTAGAGGTTCCCGGCGCGAAGGTGCCGATCCGGATGTGGACGGACCCGGCGTCCGTCGAGGACGTCGCGCTCCAGCAGCTGCAGAACGTCGCGACGCTCCCGTGGATCAAGGGCCTCGCCGTCATGCCCGATGTGCACTACGGCAAGGGCGCCACGGTCGGCTCCGTGATCGCGATGCACGGCGCGGTCTGCCCGGCGGCGGTCGGCGTGGACATCGGCTGCGGGATGTCCGCGGTCAAGACGTCCCTGACGGCCAATGACCTGCCCGGCGATCTGTCGCGGCTGCGCTCGAAGATCGAGCAGGCCATTCCGGTCGGCCGCGGCATGCACGACGACGCGGTCGACCCGGGCCGGCTGCACGGCTTCCCGACCTCCGGCTGGGGCGACTTCTGGGCGCGATTCGACGGCATCGCCGACGCGGTCAAGTTCCGCCAGGAGCGGGCCACCAAGCAGATGGGCACGCTCGGCGGCGGCAACCACTTCATCGAGTTCTGCCTCGACGAGTCCGGCGCGGTCTGGCTGATGCTGCACTCCGGTTCGCGGAACATCGGCAAGGAGCTCGCCGAGTTCCACATCGGCGTGGCCCAGAAGCTGCCGCACAACCAGGGCCTGGTCGACCGCGACCTCGCCGTCTTCGTCACGGACACCCCGCAGATGGCGGCGTACCGCAACGACCTCTTCTGGGCCCAGGAGTACGCCAAGTACAACCGGGCGATCATGATGGGCCTCTTCCAGGACGTCGTCCGCAAGGAGTTCAAGAAGGCCAGGCCGACCTTCGAGCCGGTCATCTCCTGCCAGCAGGAAGATGCCGAAGGTCAGATGAGGACGGTCGAGTACCGCCCTGGTGTCATCAGCTGTCACCACAACTATGTCAGCGAAGAGCGGTACGACGGGATGGATCTCCTTGTCACCCGTAAGGGAGCGATCAGCGCGGGCTCGGGGGAGTGGGGCATCATCCCCGGCTCCATGGGCACGGAGTCCTACATCGTGCGCGGCCTGGGCAACCCGAAGTCCTTCAACTCGGCCTCGCACGGTGCCGGCCGCCGGATGAGCCGGAACGCGGCCAAGCGGAAGTACTCGGCGCGGGACCTGGAGGAGCAGACGCGGGGTGTGGAGTGCCGTAAGGACTCCGGCGTCGTGGACGAGATCCCGGGCGCGTACAAGCCGATCAGCCAAGTCATCGAGCAGCAGCGGGACTTGGTGCAGGTGGTGGCGAAGCTCAAGCAGGTCATCTGCGTGAAGGGCTGAGCGCAGCACTACAGGTGAACGACAGGCCCCGGACCGGGCGAGGTCCGGGGCTTTGTGCTTGCAGCCGGGCGGCAAGGGTCTTGTGCCGTCAGGACAGAGCAAGATCATTCACTACTTGGTGGCGACGCAACGTTTCGGCATGTCCCGGTTTGCGACCCGTTCTGCGATCGTCACTGTCGTCGTCGGGCGTCCGGGTTGTAGACACCCAGAGCCCGTAGGCGCCCTGATCACTCACCTCGCCCCCGACTCGCGGCGCAACCCCCGTGCCCGCTGTCTTCGGGCTTCCTCTGATGCTCTCTGGAGTGCCATGTTCCTCACCACGCTGGCCCGTTCCGCCGCCCTTGGCGTCGGCTCGATCGCACTCGTCGCCACGTCGGCAACAGCTGCTTCCGCCGACGCTTACGCCCCGTACGCCCAGGCCGCCGCCCATGTGTCGTCGAACGGCACGCTCCTGAAGTCCAAGAACATCGACAACGTGACCTGGAGCGGCGGTGGCGTCTACTGCGTGCACGTCTCCGACCCCCGCATCGACCTTTCCGAGAGCGTCTTCACCGCGACCCTCGGAAGGTTCGCCAGCCGGGGCGGAACCGTGCAGGTCTCCATGGGCCGCTCCGAGTGCGGCAACGACCCGCGCACGATTCCCGTGATCAGCGGTGACACCAACGGGAACTTCGCGCCCAACGAGTTCTACCTCACCATCCAGTAGTGCTGCGCCCGCCGGGGCGACCTGCTCGCGGCCTGCGGGCTCCCGCGCTCAAGGGCGGGACATGACGAAGCCCCGCCGTACTCCCAACTCGGGTGTATGGCGGGGCTTTTGATGTGAAGCAGTGGGCCGGCATTCACGAGGGCGACTAGGAAGTGCCCAACTCTCCACCCTTGACGCCCATCACGAAGGACGCGAACGCACCAGTGGCGAACATCAGGTTCGGGCCGTGAGGGTTCTTCGAGTCACGGACAGGAACCTTGCCAGTGGCGGACGCGTAGCTCGGTGCCCACTCCACACAGGAACCACCGTTGTTGCTGTAGGAGGATTTGACCCAGCGCAGGGTCTCGGGCTCAGTCATCGGTACCTCGTAACTGGTGAATCATGTCCACAGACGCAGTCTGCGACAGCGAAACGGCCTGTAGTTGATGGTAGGCCTTCACTAGTGGCAGCACGGAAGCCAGTGTCCGGTCCAGGTTCCCTTGGGTCTCTGATTCGACGTAGGAGACTACGGACCGGTCTTGCAGGGTGAGCAGGTTCACCAAGCGGTCAAGAGGCCGGTACTCGCCGACCGCGTAGGGCACGATCTGGAGCATGGTGTGCGGCTGCTCCGCGAACTCGGTCAGACTCGCCAACTGCGCGTCCATCACGGCCGAACCGCCGACGGGACGACGGACACAGCTCTCGTCCAGCACCGCGATCACCAGGGGCGGCTGCGGGCGCACCAGCTTGGCCTGGCGTTTCATGAGAAGCGAGACTCGTTCGTCGGCTTGATCGGGCGTGATGAGCCCCCGCTTCACGGCACTGTCGGCCAGTGCCTGTGCGTACTCCCGTGTCTGTAGCGGACCGGGAATCAGTCCCACTTCAAACAGCCTGACCTCCGCTGCGTGGGCCTCTTGCCCCAGGTACTCGGGAAAGCCCTCCAGCAAGATGCCGGTGCGGATCTCTCCCCAGGTGCGCTCGAACGACTCTGCGGTCCCGGTGAACCCGAAGGCGGCATCAAGGGCGCGCGAAAATCGCAGAGTTGGAGGTCGCCGACCAGTTTCGGTGGCGGATATGTGCTTGTCCGAGTAGCCCGTTCGCTCGGCCAACTCGTCCTGTCTCCAGCCCCGTTCCTCCCGCGACTTGCGCAGTCGGGCACCGAACGCGGCTTGCGGACTCGCCTCGGGGTTCAGCTCCCTGACGTTGGACAAGGTGCTCTCCTCCGCTCGTACGTTGAAGACGCTCTGACTGTAGGTCACTCTGAATCGCCCCGGTAGCGGAATGGCTACAGAGAGGAGTGGTCGTCATGCGCGCCAAGAGCAGTGCCGCCTCGAAGGAGCACCCCCACGCCCTCGACGGAGCGCCCGAAGTCGGAACCCTTGTGGTCGACACCGTTCGCGATCAACTCGGCTTGTACTGCGGCGAGTTGGGTGAACGCTGGACGTTGCGGCCTGTCGTGGGCAATGCGACGTGGCAGGCCGACCCCAGGAGCGTTCGGACGCCCACCATGCGGGAGCGGCTGAGGGCTGGCACCGTACGCGCGAACGCCCGAAGCCGCGGTGAGCGACTGTGAATCCGGGCCTGATCCCGGATCAGCCGGCCAGCTTCGCCTGCGTGGTCCTGGCGGTGGGCCCCGTATACGGCAGTCGCGAAGTCGTCTCGTACGTCCTCGACAACTTCGAGACGATCTCGCCCGTACTCGCCGTGCGTTGGCTCCGCAGTCAGGCTCGACGGATCGCGGACCGCCTCGACCCCGACCCGGTGCGATCGATGTGGGTGCAGCCTCACATGCAGAGACCTGCCGGGCCCGACTCCGACGGCCCCGAGCGGCTTCGCGCCTGGCTGATCGACAACACCGAACGCGCCGCCCGCGAACGCATCAAGGCGGGGGACGCGCTGTCTCTCGCCGCGCAGGACGCCGGTTGCCTCTACGCCTTCACCATCCAGCCCACCGGCGAAATCCGAAACCAGCAACCACGCTTACGGAGCGGCGGACATGACGACGCAGAAACCGATGGATCACCGCGAGACGTGCGCAACCGTCGCGGAAACCGAGGCAGCTCGTGGAGAGTTGGCGGAAGCTCTCGCGGCTGTGGGAGTCCAGCTGCCCTCGCTGAGGGTCGACACGGTCCCGTACGCCAATGAACCGTCCTTCCCGCTGGTCGATTTGGGGCGCTGCAACGCGGAGACCGCCCTCGCGCTCGCCGCCGCACTGAGGGGCAGGCAGGGGTAGGCGCACGAGCCCCGCTGCTACCGACTGCTTCTCCGCGCGAACACCCCCATGCGTTCGTGCGGAGAAGCGCCCGCCTGCCCCGTGACGGTCCCCCCGGCCTGATCTGGGCAGGCGGGCAACCCAATCTCTCGTGCAGCCCTACCGAGCCGGGGTGCACGAGGGGCGCCGCCCTCTTGACTGGGGAGCAGAGGGGAGCGGCGCGCCCTGCCATGGCCGCACCCGGACGGTTCAGTCCGCCTGTTCCTGAACCGACTGCGCGGAGCGGCCTGGCAGGGCCTGAGATGCAGATCAACCCCACTGATGACAAGGAGAATCCCGTGACCACTACGCAGCCTTGGTCCACGATGCTGGCTGAGGGCGTCGACACGGTGCAGGACAACTTCCTGAACCTCACCCGCCGCACCACGACGAGTAGGCACTACCTGACGGGTGTGGTCTGGGGGAATCTCCAGACGGCCGACTACGCGCGGGCCATGTTCCGGGCCTGCGAAACGATCTTCCCCGTGCCTGGTGACATTGAGGCTGCCGTGGCCAAGCGAGTTGCGCGGGGTGACCTGATCGGTAAGGACGGCCGCGAATACCACGTGGTCATGCGCGCCCCGGCGCTCAAGACTCGCTTTGCCGGGATGGACGACGACGTGGTGCGCGGGCAGCTCACGCGCCTGAGTGAGGCTCTCGACCTCCCCGGGCTGCGTCTGGGCATCATCCCCGACCGTGCCGATCTCAAGACCTTCCCCGGAACGTCGTTCTCGATCCTTCTGGACGGCAGGCAGGTGCAGATCGAGACGCACAGTGCCATCCACATCATCAGCGACCCGGACGAGATCGGCGTGTACGAGCGGGCCCATGCCGGCCTCGCGGAATCCGCTGTGTACGGCGACGAGGCCCGTGCGCTGATCGACGCCGAACTCGCGGCCATCGCCTGACCCTTATCGCACACGCACAGCGCCGTTCCCCGCCTGGGGAGGCAGCAAGAAGCCCCGTCGCTCCGGCGAATTCCAGGGGTCGTTGCAACACAAGTGATCAACTGGCTGGCCAGGAGCTTAGCCGGACGTTCGGCTGGGGCTTCCCAGCCGAACGTTTTGCGCGGTCGCCCCTTGAGTTCGGCGCGGACGACGGTGGCCACCGGCTCGACCTGTGTGATTCCCCCGCTCGGGTTGAAATCGACGAACTCGACGACGGCAGACCGGTCTGTTGTTGATCTTGTCTTGCCTCTTGATCATTCTGGGCCGCATCGCTCCGCCGTCGGGAAGGCCCGGCGGGGAGTCTGGTCAAGGAGAAGATCGTGCGAAAGATCGCCATGGTCGTCGCGGCCGCTGCCGCTCTCGTCGGTGCCGCCGGTGTTCCGGCCGTCGCCGACCAGGACCCGATGAACACGCCGAACGCGCAGGCCGCCGCGCGGGTCTCCAGCGCGGGTGAGCTGCTGTCGGACAAGAACATCGTGAAGAGCTGGAAGGCGGACACGGGCAAGTACTGCGTGACGGTCGCGGACTGGATCGACACCGGCAAGACCATGGCTGTGGCCAACACGGTTTCTGGCAACAACACCAACGCGTGGACGAGGCCCACCTCGGTGTGCGGCAACGCCGAGCACACGGTGACCGTCTATGTCACCAAGACTTCAACGGATGAGTACAGGGACTCCGCGTTCCAGCTGGCAGTCCTCTGACGTCTGAATAACGAAGCCCCCTCCCTTGGTAAATTCGAGGGGTCATTGCAACGGTGATCAACTGGCTGTGGCCAGGAGCTTAGCGAGACGCTCGGCTGGGGTTTCCCAGCCGAGCGTTTTGCGTGGTCGGCTGTTCAGCTCAAGCTCCTGGGCGGGGTTCCTGTGTGCCGCAGATGACAACGCGGGCGGCCGGAACGGCTTTGGCCGGTGTCCTGTTCGGGTTGGGGTCGGGCATGGTCAGGGGGCCGTACGCTTCCCGGCAACTCGGGCAGGCTTTGGTGCCTGCCCTTGTTTGGCACGAGTGGCCCCCTGTCCTTGCCCGACGCGGGCCCCGGCCCGAACAGGTGGCTAAAGCCGTGGAGGCCGTCCGCCCCAGCCACGGAGCCTCGGCTGTCATGAGTGGGCAACTTGGCTGGTGGGCCTGGCTGTTCGGTCCTCTGGGCGTGCGCGGCCTGGTCGTGCCGAGCCTCGATGGTGTGGCTGGCTGCGGGGTGTCGTGCTGTCTGGCTGCGGACTGTCGTAGCTCTCTCTACTCGAACTGGTGTACGTATCGCATGGCTTGCGGCGCGAGCGGCGGGGCCGTCGCGGAGCGGGGCGCGAGACAGGAGCGGTGCGGCGGTACGGCCGCCGCGCCGCGCGGCCCGCGATAGCGGGCCGCCTTGATCAAGTAGAGAAAGTCTTAACAGCCCTGCTCGCTTGGCGGCTTCGGCTCCGCCGCTCGCCTGCCGCTCCGGCGTGGTCGGCATCGTCACTGTGCTTGCGCAGCCAGAGAGATCCGCCTAAGGCGCGGCCCTGTTGGGCCTGTTGGTGTCGATTCATGAGTATTTGCGGTGTCCTGTTCTTCGGGTCGCCGAAACTTATCCACAGCCCGTGCCTGGTGAAGTGGCCTCAGTCGCGTTCGGCGAGGGAGCTGCCCGAAGTCGTCCGCAGAGAAGGGGCGTTAGTGATGCGGGTCACATCTCACGTGGGGCGGTCACGTACGACGGCCTCTGGCTCCTTGGGGCTGTTGTACGCGCGAAAACGTGAAGGTGAAATGAGACAAGGGTGGCTAAAAAGCGCTATTGAGCGAGTTGCCTGGTAGTCGTGAGACTTCCATTCCAGGAAGCAAGTTCCGTCTTGGGCCCGCTAGTTCGCATCGTCCGCGCACTTGTGCCTTGTATGGGCGCGACGGGCGGCTGGCGTGCGACAGGGCGACCGAGATTTCTGAATCGCCGCGCCGAACGGACTGCTCGGCGGGCCTTTATCACGGAAGTCCCGGTTACCGAAACCGGGGATTGTCCGGATGGTTGTGGTCACGAGCGCGGCCGGTCGGCCTCGTGGTGAGCGAAAGGGGGAGGTGCGAAATGGCGGCGAAACATACCCGACGATCGCCGGTTGGCCCAACCGGCCTTTCTCCGGACCCTGGTTCCTGTCGATGCGGGGTGTCCGGCCCCGTGGTGAGCGGAAGGAGGCGGCGTGTGGTCCGCCAGGCGGGACGTGGAGGCAAGTCGTTGTGCCGTGGGGCGGGATATCCGCGTGCTTCAGGGCCGGTGTCCGCTTTCGCGGCCAGGGTGGTGAGTGCGGCCGTGGGCGTCACTCACCACAGCACTTACCGAGGCCGCCGTAACTGAACTGTCATGCGCCAGGCCGGATTTCGGTGAGCGGGGTGGTGAGTGCACCGAGCTGGAATGGCGCGCATATCGAGCAGGACGCGTAGCAAAAGGGAGACGAACGCGGTGAGTGAGGAAGTGGCGGGACTGCTGGCGCAGATCTCGGAGCGGGTCGGGGTCTTGCGCAGTCAGATGTGGGAGATCCACGAACAGGCGGAAGAACTCAACGCTCGTCTTGGCGCTCTAGCTCCTCGACCTTCCCTTCAAGAGCGGACACCTGATGCCTGAGCTGTCCGACCTCCGAGGTCAGCTCGTCCAATTGGCCCAGCACATTCCGAAGAGTCTCGGTGAGGGGCGTGTCCTGAGGGGCCTGGTCCTCCGACGTGGACGGGCCCTTGGTCGGCGCAGCGCTCGCGGTCCACCACGCGGGCTGCCCGCCCTTGGTGGTGGCGGGGTCCATGACGAAACTGCCCCGCCCCTGGACGGTGTAGATCAGTCCGTCCTCGCGCAGGACCCGCAGGGCACTGCGAGCGGTCATGTTGGCGATCTCGAACCGCTCTTGCAGCTCGCGGTAGGACGGCATCTGGTCGCCCGGCTTGAGTCGGCCGGCGGCGATCTCTTGCCGTAGGACGTCAGCGACCCGCTTGTAGGGCGGGCGGTCGTCCGTCGTCGGCTTCGTCATGCGCTCAGAGTAGCCGCGCCTAGCCGACCTAGCACAGCCATTCCCTGAATCCACACAGCTAAGCGACAGAGCCCACTTGACACTGCTAGCAGTGCTGGGTATTACTTGATCTCGCTCCGGTCGAACAAGCGGCCGGTGAACGAAGGAGTTACTCATGCCCATGCCTCGTATCCCCTACCGCCTCTCCTCGCTGGCGATGGCCGTGGTCGGCACAGCGCCCTCTCCGCGCATGGCGGACCGCGAGAACGGCGTGATCGCCACCGACTGGGAGACGGGTGCCGAGTTCTGGCAGCTCACGGTGATGATCATTGATGAGGGCCGAGCGGAGTCCATGCAGATCCAGGTCCCCAACACGGGCCTGCCGCAGGGAATGACGGTCGGTTCCACGGTGCGGCTGACGAACCTTGTGGCCTCCCCGTGGGCGCGGGCGAGCCTGGACAACCGGGGCCAGGCCCGGCTGTCGGAGGGCTGCAACTACCGGGCGGACAGGCTGGACCTGCTTGCCGCTGCTCCGATCCAGGCCGGTGCCCCGGCTGCTGCGGCATCCGCCCCGGACACCTCTGCTGAGGCGGCCCCGACTGCGAACGCCGACACCACGTCGACCTCGAAGAAGGCGGCGTGGTGACGGCCGACATGAAGGTGTATCCCCTCGTGCAGGGTTGCGGGTCCCGCTTCACGGTCGGGCTGCTGCACGACGTGCGCACGGTCCTTGAGGACCACGGCTACCCGGAGATCTCCAACGGCCTGGACCTTCTCGATCTCCAGATGGCTCTGTACGGATTCCTGTATGGCAACGGTGAAAGGAGGGCGGGGGAGTGAACCCCATCGACCTCATGGACACCTACGGCCCCGTGGTCGTGGGGCTGGGCCTCGCGTTCTTCGCCGTGTGGGGCCTGGTGCTGGCCGTGCGCTACGTGCGGGCCGATACGGACCTGCGGGCGAGCATGCGTCAGGCCGTACGGGTGCGGCGGACCTGGCCGCGTCTGGCGGAGATGGCGGGCCTGTGCGTCGTCGACCGGAAGCCCACGCTTTCCGCGCAGATAGCTAGGGAGTTCAGCACCGAGCAGACACGTCCGATCGAGCCGCGCACGCTGACGCCAACGATCAAGGTCAGGCCGGACCGGTTCGGTGTGGTCGTCACAGCGAAGTGCCTGCCGAAGGTCTCGTTGAAGGAGTTCCAGAAGGCAGCCGAGTACCTGGCCGATGCGTGGGGCTGTGTGCGGATCTCCGTCACCCCCGCCAAGAAGCCCGGTCAGGTCGTCATCCGTGGTGTGCGGCATGACCCGCTCGCGGAAATGACCACGCATGTGCCCACAGGGGAGCCGCCGGCCAACATCACCCGCATGATCCTGGGCCTGGACGAGTACGGCGTTACCGCCTTCCTGGCGCTGAAAGAGGTGTCGGGCGTGGTCGGTGCCGGTCGGCCCGGCACGGGCAAGTCCTCAGTGATCAACAAAGCAATCGCGGACTTCAGCCCCTCACCGCTGGTGCAGTTCGCTGTCGTGGACGGCAAGGCCGAAGCCGTCGGCGAAGGCGACTACGCCGAAGTCGCCGACCGCCTGTTCCGCTACGTCGGCGATGACGTGACAGCAGCGAACCGCTTCTTCAGGGAGATGGTCGAGCTGCGCCGTGCCCGCGTGAAGGCCGCGCGGGGCGTCTTCGGTACGCAGGACATGTGGCACAAGGGCCCCACCGCGGAATGGCCGATCGTGGTCCTGATCATTGATGAGGCGCACACGTTCTTCCGCGACTACAAGGGCAGCGACCGGGAGACCAAGCGTCTGGCCGCGCTCACAGCGGAGAACGCTCGGCTGGTTGAGGACCTGGTCAAGAAGGGGCGCTCCGCAGGAATCATCACGTTCGTGATCACGCAGAAGGCGACGGGGGACGCGATCCCGACGTTCATCCGCGACAACTGCGCGGTCGGCTTCTCCTTCGCCCAGCGCACCACCGAAGCCTCCGTTGCGGCCCTCGGTGACAACATCCGCGAGTACCCCGACATGGACCCGGTCGAGCTTCAGGACCCCATGTTCACCGGCGTCCTGGTGATGAAGGCCCCGAACTCCAAGGGCTTCATCCGCGTACGTACGCCCTACGTGTCGGCTGAGCACGCGGCCCAGGTAGCTGCCGAGACGGCGCACCTGATGCGCGACCCGTTCCAACTCCTCGCGGCTCTCACCGGAAGGCGCATCACCGTCCGCCTCGACAAGCCCGAGCCTGGCACGGATGGCCTCGCAGCCTGAACTCCCCTCAACCATCGATGACTTGGAATGGAGGTGATTCCCCATGGGTGAAGAACGGGTGACGCAGCGGACCGTAACGGTCGTGATGGCGACGATTGCCGCCCTGGCCTTCGTGTTCTCCTTCGGCAACGTCTGGTCCCTGGCGCTCCGCCTCGGCGTCCCCCGCCCCATCGCACCCTTGATCGCCCCCATGGTCGACCTGTCCGTCCTCGGGCTCCTTGTCGGCCTGCGGCACCTGTCCCTTAAAGGGGTGGACCCCGCAGAGCTCAAGGGCGCGGTGCGGCTGATGCACCTGTCCGGGCTGCTCACCCTCGCCCTCAACATTGCCGAACCCATCGCCGCCGAACACTATGGCCGCGCCGCCCTCGACGCCGTGGCGCCGCTCCTGCTGCTCGGCTGGGGTGCCGTCGGGCCGCAGATGCTCCGCCACTTCCACACCCTCACCGCCCCCGAGCCTCGCTCCGTCACAGTGGAAATCCCGGGTACTGAACCGGTCCCCGAGACGGTCCCGGCTCCTGACTCAACCCCGACGAGACAGCCTGCCGAGTCTGCGGCCCCGGCTCCGTCGTCGGCCCCGTCTGTCCCGGCTTCGCTCCTGGAAGCGGCCCGCACCATCGCCGCCCAGCACCACACCGCGACCGGACAGACCATCACCCCCGCGCAGCTCAAGACTCGCCTGGGCGTCCCCATGCCCCTCGCGTCCGCCGCGCACGCCCAGCTCTGAACCTGGGCTCTTTCCTCCGCCGGCCTCCCGGCGCGATTCCTGACCATAGCCCTGCCTGGGCTCGGTCACCCATGACCCGAACCGCACCCTCAACTCACCCTTGCCCGGGTGCGGTTCGGGGCCCCACCCCCTGTCCTCCTGTGTCACGAGAGGACCACCGCCTTGCCCGCCCCCTCCACCGTGGCGACCCCAGCCCGCTCCAGTGCCCCGGACAAGCGCGTGGACCTGTCCCACGTGGCTAGCCCCGCCCTGCGCGAGCTGCTCACTCACCTCAACGACGGCACCTTCGATGCCGTACGCCACGGGGTCGAGCAAGCCCGTGGCTGCACCGCACCGATCCAGCTCGCCGGATGGACCGAAACCGTCCACGCCGTTACTGGCCGGGCCTTGCGCTCCTTCAACACGGCCGACACTCCCACCGGCCGCATCCTCATCGCTTGCAACAACCGCCGCGCCTCACGCTGCCCCTCCTGCGCGCGTCTGTACGCAGGTGACACCTACCAGCTCATCCGTGCCGGAGTCGTCGGCGGTAAGAACACCCCCGAGCAAGTCCGCACCCACCCAAGGGTGTTCGCCACCTTGACTGCCCCTAGCTTCGGGACCGTCCATGGTCGCGTCTGGCGTAACCGCCCTGGCTGCGTCTGCGGCACCCACCACGCCGACGATGACCCCGTACTCGGCACTCCCCTTCACCCGAGTCGCTACGACTACACCGGGTCCGTCCTCTTCAACGCTCACGCCGGACAGCTCTGGGGACGCTTCACCACGTACCTGCGCCGCTACCTTGCCCGCCTCCTGCACATGACGCAGAAGGATCTGGCCGCAGAGCTGCGCGTCTCCTTCGCCAAGGTCGCCGAGTATCAAAAGCGCGGCGTAGTCCACTACCACGCGATCATCCGCCTCGACGGTCCCGACGGCGGCACCACGCCCCCGCCCGACTACGCCACCGCCGCCCTGCTGGCCAAAGCCGTCAAGCTCGCTGCGCGCCACGTCACCCTCACCGTGCACGCCACTCAGCTCGGCGAGCGGACCTTCAAGTGGGGGCGGCAGATCGACGTACGCCAGATCGCCGCAGACGACGGCAAAGGCCGGCTGACCGCCGAAGCTGTCGCCGGATACATCGCCAAGTACGCCACCAAGGGTGCCGAAGACTCCGGCATGGTCGACCGCCCCGTCCGCTGCGGAACCTGCAAGGGAACTGGCACCACAACCACCCCGCACGATGACGTCACCGACCCGTGCGACGCATGCACGGGGACTGGCCGTGAAGCCCTCACGGACTTGCCCGTCGACACCCACGTCCGGCAGATGATCCGCACGTGCTGGGACCTCGGTGCTGTGCCCGAACTCGACGGGCTCAACCTGCGCAAGTGGGCTCACATGCTCGGCTTTCGCGGCCACTTCTCCACCAAGTCCCGCCGCTACTCCACCACCCTCGGCGCACTCCGCGAAGAACGCCGAGCCTGGCGACAGGCCCAGCGCGAGCCCCTGGAACTCGAAGACTGCGAACAGCCTGCCGATGCCGCAGACGGCCAGGCTGAAGAGCCCACAACCCTTGTCGTCTCCGACTGGACGTTCCTCGGTATCGGCTACACCCCCGGAGAACAACTCCTCGCCGCCCAGGTCCGCCATGAACGCCAACAAGCCCACGAACAGAAACAACGCACCAAGACAGAAGGGGAGCTGTGGCAGTCATGACCACGGTCGCAGAGCCCCTGAATCTCTCGTCCGTTGAGCCGCCTCCGATCTCCGTGTGCAGGGCAAGGCAAGACGCCTCGGCCGAAACCGAGGCGTCACAGGCTGAGCTGACGGATGCCGAACAGGCTTGGATAGCAAAGTGGTTGGAGCGGTCGCCCGAGTGGAGCGCCGAGAAATGGAACGCGATGGGCCAAGTCCTCGGCGTCGAGTTCAGCTAGCCGACTCTTCCTTCCACACGGGAATGATCGTGTCCGGGTCGAACTTGTGGGACCCCTTCACGCCCGGAAGGACGATGACCGCCTCCAGGGCGTCGAAGATGATCCGCCGCTTCTGCTGTAGGTCCAACCTGTCGTCCTGCCACTGTGCACGCACGTCGGTGACCTTGTGCTTCCGAGTCTCCTGACGTGCGGCCCACGCCTTCCGCTCGACGCCGAGACGCTTGATCTCCAGCTCCACCTTCTTCAGGAGTGAGAAGAACGTGGAGTCGCTGATCTCCTCGGCGTGCCACTGGTCCGCCAGTGCCGTCTTTCGCCGCTGTGCAGCCTCCATCTTGGCCTCGTCGGCCCAGACCTCCTCGACCGGCTCACGCTCAGCGTTGCGCTTCTCCAGTTTGGCGAGCACAAGTTCAGAGATCAGCTTGTCGATAGCCGGGCCCTGGCGGCTCAGCTTGTCGCAGCCCCCGTCAAGGACAGACCTGCACCGATACTTGTGGGTCTTCCGGGCGGGGGCGCCGTGCATTTTCGCGTGGCAGGTCTGGCCGTCCTCCAGCTTCTTGCCGCACCGCAGAAGACCGGTCAACAGGTACTTGCGCGGGGTCCGCTTGCCGTCTCCGGACCCGTCCCAACCGCCAGCGCTGCGGTTCTTCTCCAGCAGCGCCGTGACGGCGTACCACTCCTTGGGCGTGCAGATCGGCTCCCACTTGCCGACGACCGGATTGCCCTCGGAGTCGGAGACCAGCTCACCCTTGAGCTTTCGGAAGCCGCAGATCCGAGGGTTTCGCAGGATCTGCTTCACCGTCTGGAGCTGCCAGCTGTTGCCCATCGTGGATGTCAGCCCGGAAGCCACGAAGTTCCGTGTCACAGTCGTGATGCTCTTGCCCGCGAGGAGATCGGTCACGCCCTGGCGGACGACCTTGGACTCCTCGGGGTGCAAGGTCAGCTTGTCGGCGTTCCAACCGAAGGGCCGACGGCCCGCGACCGGCTCTCCCCGCTCCGCTCGGGCAAGGTGGTTCAACCGTGCTCGCCGCTTCTTCTTCTTGGTCTCCGAACGGGACGCGGCCACTCCGAGCAATCCGCGGTACTCGGCACCGTCCCCGTAGAGGTCGTGGCCGCCGGTGTCGTCGGCGTAGATGCGATCCGGATGGGCCGTGAACGAGTCCACAAAGCGCTCGTACGCGTGCGCGCCTCGATAGAGACGGTCGTCGGCAACGCACACCACGCCGTCGACCGGGTATCCGTGATCGGTCGTCCCACGCTCAAGGGCGTCGATCATGCTGTCGAAGTCGTCCCGGGTGACGCTGGCCTTCGACGCCGACTTGTCGTTGTCGATGTAGTGCTGCACAACAACAGAGCGGGTCCGCTCCGCGATACGCGCACAGTGCCGTGTCTGGTCCTCGACTCCGTGGCCGTCCCGCTTATGCGCGTCGTCGGAGATCCGGCAGTAGGCCACAACGAGGTGCCAGCCCTCTGCACGGAGGGCTTTGGCCTCTTCTAGGCTCGGCGTCCCGGCCGGCACCCCGCGTAGGCGGTTGACCAGCCGTTCTACCTCGGCGGCCGTCATCTTCTTCCTCGGCTGCTCCTCGGCAAGTGTCAACGTTCGTCCCCTCCTAGCCCATGAAGCCGCTATGCGAGCGTCATATGAGATTGGCGGTTCTTCTGACACCACAACTACGTGGCGGAGGAGCGGTACGAGGGGATGGACCTGCTCGTCACGCGTAAGGGCGCGATCCGGGCGGGCAGCGGCGACTACGGCATCATCCCCGGTTCGATGGGCACCGGTTCGTACATCGTGCGCGGCCTGGGTAACCCGGCGTCCTTCAACTCGGCCTCGCACGGCGCCGGCCGCCGGATGAGCCGCAACGCCGCCAAGCGGCGCTTCTCCGCGAAGGACCTGGAGGAGCAGACGCGGGGTGTGGAGTGCCGTAAGGACTCCGGTGTGGTGGACGAGATCCCGGGCGCCTACAAGCCGATCGAGCAGGTCATCGATCAGCAGCAGGACCTGGTCCAGGTGGTCGCGAAGCTCAAGCAGGTGGTGTGTGTGAAGGGCTGACTCCGGTCGGCGGGCCCCGGTGCGGCATGCGCGCACCGGGGTCGCTTCACTTCGCGTGCGTGACCGCGTAGATCATCACGAACGCGACCAGGTGGATGCCGAACAGGAAGTACGCGAGGTACCACCACACCATCCGCTCGTTCTTCTTCTCCTGGACGAGCCGCTGCTGTTCGGCCGACTTGGCTTCCGGCGTGGTTTCCTGCGTGCTTTCCTGCGCGGGTGCCGACGCAGGTTCCGGTGTCGGGTCGGTGTCCGGGGTGGTGTTCACCGCAGCTCCCTGTGGACCTTGGTGTTGGAGGCCTGCGCGCGGGGGCGGACGACGAGCAGGTCGATGTTGACGTGCGGCGGGCGGGTCACCGCCCAGGTGACCGTCTCGGCGACGTCCTCCGCGGTCAGAGGTTCGGCGACGCCTTCGTACACCTTCGCCGCCTTCTCCGTGTCGCCGCGGAAGCGGGTCGTGGCGAACTCTTCCGTCTTGACCATCCCGGGCGCGATCTCGATGACGCGCACCGGCCGGCCGACGATCTCCAGCCGCAGCGTCTCGGCGAGCACCCGGGCACCGTTCTTCGCAGCCACATAGCCGGCCCCGCCCTCGTACGTCGCGTGGCCCGCGGTGGAGGAGAGGACGACGACCGTGCCGTCCCCGCTCGCGGTCAGCGCGGGCAGCAGCGCCTGCGTCAGGTTGAGTACGCCGATCACGTTGACCTCGTACATCTGGCGCCAGTCGGCCGGGTCGCTGGTGGCCACCGGGTCGGCGCCGAGCGCTCCGCCCGCGTTGTTCACGAGGACGGCGATCTCCCGGAAGGCCGTCGCGAAGGAGTCGACCGCCTCGCGATCCGTCACGTCCAGGCCGTACGCCATGGCCTGGTGGCCCGCCGCGTTGATCTCGGCGGCCACCGCCTCGAGGCGGTCCTTGCGGCGGGCCGTGAGCACCACGCGGTAACCGGCGGCGGCCAGCTGGCGCGCGGTGGCGGCACCGATACCGCTGCTCGCTCCGGTGACGACGGCGATCGGGGCGGAGGCCATGTGCGGTGCTCCTCGTGCGTACGTACGACAGGACGGGTCCAAGCCAGGATAGGCGGGCGGAGGGTGATGACGGTCCCGGAGGGCGATGCCGGGCCCGGAGGGCAGACCGGCTCCTGAGTCCGGCCGGCTGGGTTCAGGAGCGCGACCGGCCGCCGGCCTTTGGGGTCGGCCGGCTAGCCGGTGAGCTCCCGGCGCTGCCTCCCGGCTCGGGGGGCTCGGAGTGGCCCAGGCTCCGAGGTGTCCCCGGGTTTGCTTCGGGGCGTAACCCGAGCCTTCGGGCCGGGCCTTGAGCCTTCGGGCCGGGCCCCGGCCCTTCGCGCTGGCCCCGGGCCTTCGCGCTGGCCCCCGGGCCTTCCGGGGGCCGTCCCCTTACGCTTCCGTCCGCTCCCGCACCGCGGCGAGTATCTGCTCGGGGTGGGCGTTCTCGGCGGCCCAGGCGATGTATCCGTCGGGGCGGACCAGGAGTGCCGTGCGGCGGGGGCCGGACCAGTGGGTGAGCGTGGCCCGCAGCTCGTGGCCTTTCCCGTCCTTCGCCTCGATCTGCACGTCGGCCGGAGTGACGAGGACGAACTCGCCGGCGCGCAGGGCTTCGTGGAGCCGCGTGCCCGCCGGGCTCTCGGCCAGCGCCAGGTCCGGGGCACGGTGGCCGACGAGTGGGTGGGTGCCGCGGGGTGCGGCGTATGCGTACCCGATGCCGGTGATCTGGCCTAGTGCCTTCTCGCGCGCCGGCCGCACATGCTTGAGCACGGCCGTGAGCAGCGAACGCAGCGCGTACTGCGGGCGGTTGTGCGCCATGGCCAGGCGGACGATGGCGCCGCTGCTGCGCAGGACGGTCCGGCCCACCGGGTGTCGTTCGCTCTGGTAGGTGTCGAGCAGGGCCTCGGGGGCGCGGCCGCGCAGAATGGCGGCGAGCTTCCACGACAGGTTGGCGGCGTCCTGCAGTCCGGTGTTCATGCCCTGCCCGCCGGCCGGGCTGTGGGTGTGCGCGGCGTCCCCGGCGAGGAAGACCCTGCCCGTGCGGTACGACCGGACCTGGCGCTCGTCGCTGTGGAAGCGGGAGATCCAACGGGCGTCGTGCATCCCGAGATCGGAGCCGAAGGCGCGGCGGGCGATGTCCTTCAGCTCGTCGAGGGACGTGGGGGCGGAGTCCGGGATGTCGGCCCGCTCACGGTTCCAGCCGCCCACCCTCCAATACCCGTCGCCGAAGGGGATGACGAAGGCGAACGCGTCCTTCGAGCCGCTGACGGCGACCGTGCGCTCCGGGTCCTCGGGGAGTTCGACGTCGGCCAGGACGATCGAGCTGATGACGGGGCGGCCGGGGAAGGACTGGCCGATCGCCTCGCGAACGGTGCTGCGCACGCCGTCGGCGCCCACGAGGTAGGCCGCGCGGAGCGAGGCGGTGATCCCGTCCTCGTGGCGCACCTCGACCTCGACCCCGGTGGCGTCCTGGCGCAGTCCGGTCACCTCCGTGCCGTGGCGGAAGGTGACGCCGTGCTCCGTGGCGCGGCGGCGGAGCAGCTTCTCCACCTCGTACTGCGGGGTGGAGAGGAGGAACGGGAAGCGCGAGCGCAGCGCCGAGACGTCGAGCGTGAGGTCGCCGAAGAGCCGGATCGTCTCGATCCGCTGTCCCTGCGCGACGAGTTCGTCCGCGAGGCCCCTGGCGTCCAGCTGCTCCAGCGTGCGGGCGTGCACGCCGAAGGCGCGGGTGAGGTTGCTGATGGCCGCCGGCCGCTTCTCCAGGACGGTGACGGGGATGCCTGCGGCGGCCAGGTCCCCGGCGAGCAGCAGGCCGGTGGGGCCCGCGCCGACGACGAGCACGGAGGCTTCGGTGCCGGGGTCCGTGTGCGGGTTCGCGTGGGTGCTCGTGACGGTGTGTGCGCCGGTGCTCGTGCTGCCGTTCATTGCGGCCTCCTCGATGCCCATGCCTGTCTGCCTGGTCTGCCGGCGCTTACCGCGGGCTGTCGCATGAAAGGTCAACAGCCGTTGGTCAACGCTTGTTGGCGAATCTAGGGCCGTCGCCACCGGAAGTCAACACTTGTGGGCCAACGGGTGTTGGCATAGTCTTGGCGGCATGTCCGACACCGCGCAGTCCTCCCGACCGGGCGAGCGTGCAGGGGTGGAGGCGGGCGCGCCCGCCGAGAAGCCCGCGCGCCGCTCCGACGCCACCCGTGCCGCGATCCTCGCCGCCGCCCGCGAACGCTTCGCCGCCAGTGGGTACGAGCGGGCGACGATCCGTGCCATAGCGCAGGACGCGGGCATCGACCCGTCGATGGTGATGCGCTATTACGGGAACAAGGAGGGGCTCTTCGCCGCCGCTGCCGAGATCGACCTCCGTATGCCCGACGTGAGCTGGCCGGACGAGAGAGAGTCGGCGCTCCCCGTGGGTTCCGGGCACGGGGCGGGCGGACAGGCCGGACTCGCCCTCGTCGAGCACTTCCTGGATCTGTGGGAGAACAGTGAGATCCTCACGGCGCTGCTCCGGGTCGGCGTGACCAACGCGTCCGGTGCCGAGCGCATGCGGGAGATCTTCGAGCAGCAGCTGATCCCGGTCGCCGTGAAGCACTCTCCGGACCCGCAGTCCGCGCCGCGCCGTGCCGCGCTCGTCGCCTCGCAGATCCTCGGGATGGCCCTCGCCCGGTATGTGCTGCGCTTCCCGCCCGCAGTCGAGATGAGCAGACAGGAAGTGATCGACTGGCTGGGGCCCACCGTGCACCGGTATCTGACGTCGCCGGACGCGTAGGCCGCTCGGTCGACTCCCTTGCTGCCGCCCCTTGTTACCGGCCCGTGGCTCAGGCTCCCGTTGCGTAGGCGGTCGGCGGTACCCCGACCGTCGCGGTGAAGTCCCGTACGAGATGGGCCTGGTCGGCATAGCCGAGGTCGGCTGCGACGGCCGCCCAGTCGACGGCGGCGCCCGTCTCCGCGAAGTTCAGGGCGTCGTGGATGCGGTAGCGGAGGATGACCCACTTGGGGCCGACGCCGACGTACGCGGAGAACAGCCGCTGCAGGCTGCGCGTCGACAGGCCCTCCGTGCGCGCGAGTTGATCGACGCGACGCATGGAGCGGTCGGTGCGGACGCGGTCGACCAGGGCCATGGCGAGATCGGCCTGCGGATCGGGCTCGGGCCCGAGGGACAGCAGGAAAGCGTCGAGCGCGGCAACGCGGGTGTCCTCGTCGTCCGGAGTGAGCACGGCCCGCGCCGCACCGTCGGCGGCCCCGGCCGGGAACGCCTCGGACAGCGCGGACTGCCGCCCCGTCCAGTCGCTCACCGGCCGTGCCGGGGCGAATGGCCGGAAGCCGCCGGGGCGGAACTGCACGCCGCAGACCCGGCCCAGGCCTTCGAGTTTCTTGGTGAACAGCTCGAGGCCGATGCCCGCGACCTCGCCGAAGCCCTCGGCGGGCTGTGTTCCGGAGCTGCCGGCGGCTTCGGAGCGCTGGAAGACGACGTTCACGGAAGGGTGGGGAACGACATGTGATGCGTACGGCTCGGGCAGGTCCCAGTCGATCAGCCAGTAGTGCTCGAGATACGGCCGCAGCGCCTCGGCGGGCTCGCGGCGGCGGAACCGCACGCGGGAGAAGAGCTCGGCGGCATCGACGATGCCCTTGGTGTCACGGCGTGGAGCTGCCATGAACGGAGTCTAGGACGGGGGTGAGGTCAGGGTTCGGCTGTCGCGTTTGTTCAAGGCGTACGCACCGCTCGCGTTCTACGGTCGGCGCATGACGAAGAGCATCAGCGAACTCCTGGACACGGCAGGCGCGCAGGCCACCGCCGTCGTCCGAGGCATCGAGGACGGACAGCTCGGACAGCGCACACCGTGTTCCGAGTACGACGTACGCGCCCTGGTGAACCACCTCACGCAGGTGGTCGTGCAGTTCCAGGCGCTCGCGGCGAAGCAGAACTCGGAGTTCGGGGAGACGCCTGACGCGGTCGGCCGGGGCGACGACTGGCGGGAGCGGTTCGCCGAAGAGGTCCGACGGCTCGTCGCGGCCTGGGGCGAGCCCGGAGCGGAGGAGGGGACGACGGGGGCGATGAACTTCCCGGCCCGCACCGTCGGCCACATGGTGCTCGGCGATCTCGCCGTCCACGCCTGGGACTTGGCCCGCGCCACGGGTCAGGAGCACGCGATCGAACCGGTGGTGCTCGCCGAGGTCGCGACCGCCTACGAGGGGCTCGCCGGACCCGCGCGGCAGGCAGGAGTGCTCGGCGACCCCGTGCCCGTACCGGCGGATGCGCCCGAGCAGGACCGCCTCCTCGGCGCCCTGGGCCGCGACCCGCACTGGCGGCCCTGAGGGGACCGGGGCGCTCGGGGCCGGGCGTCGATCCCGTCTACAGCCAGCCCTTGCGGCGGAGGGTTCGGTGGAGGAGGAGGCAGGCGAGGACGGTGATGACTGCGACGACCGGGTAGCCGTAGGGGGACTTGAGCTCGGGCATGTGCTCGAAGTTCATGCCGTAGACACCGCAGACCATGGTCGGCACGGCGATGATCGCCGCCCAGGACGTGATCTTGCGCATGTCCTCGTTCTGCTCGACCGTGACCTGGGCCAGGTGGGCCTGGAGGATCGAGTCGAGCAGGGCGTCGAAGGACGCTATGTGCTCGCTCGTTCCGGCCAGGTGATCGCAGACGTCGCGGAAGTACGGCTGGATGTCGGGATCGATCAACGGGTTGGCGCGCGTGGCCAGGATCTCGAGGGGGCGGCTGAGCGGGGAGACGGCCCGCTTCAGCTCCAGGAGTTCCCGCTTCAGCTGGTAGATCCGTCCCGCGTCGGCGCGGCCGCCGGAGCGGTCGGGCTGGGCGGCGAAGACCTGGGACTCGACGTCGTCGATGTCCTCCTGCACGGCGTCGGCGACGGTCAGGTACTCGTCGACGACGTGGTCGGCGATCGCGTGCAGCACGGCCGACGGGCCCTTGGCCAGCTGTTCCGGGTCGGCCTCCAGGGCTTCGCGGACCGGGCCGAGCGAGCCGTGCCGGCCGTGGCGCACGGTGATGACGAAGTCCTGGCCGGTGAAGACCATGATCTCGCCGGTGTCGACGACCTCGCTGTTCGCGGTCAGCTCGTCGTGGTCCACGTAGCAGACGGACTTGAAGACGGCGAACAGCATGTCGTCGTACGACTCCACCTTGGGGCGCTGGTGGGCGTGCACGGCGTCCTCGACGGCCAGCGGGTGGAGGCCGAACGGCTCGGCGAGTTCGGCGAGCTCGTCGGGGGTCGGCTCGTGCAGCCCGATCCAGACGAAGCCCTCGCCCTCCTTGCGTACGCGGGCCAGGGCCTGGGCGGCCGAGACGGCAGCGGGGCCGTCGGTGCGCCGCTTGCCGTCCTGGTAGACGACGCAGTTCACGACGGCACTGCCGAGCGGGGAGCGCGCGGGGTGGCTGAGGTCCACGGTGCGGCGCGTGGCACGGCCGACCATGCGGCGCAGCTTGCGGATCATGGGCACGTCCGGTCTCCCTCCGGGTCGACGTGTCAGTGTGCCATCGGAGGCAGGCGGCGTTACAGAGCCGGCGGGCCGGAGCCACGTACCCCGACGAACCGAACCGCGCCGAACCCAGCCGCGCCGAACCGAGTCGAACCGCGCCGCGCCGAGCCGAGCGGAACCCGACCGAGCCGCGCCGAGCCCAGCGGAACCCGGCCGAGTCGAACCGGATCGTCTCGCCCAGAACGGGCAGCGGGCCCGTATCCGCCTT
>NZ_JASCIQ010000054.1 GCF_029968035.1 Streptomyces cavernicola
CGAGCCTCCGTGGGACTCGACGGCCGTGGTGAGCTGCGAGACAGCCGTGCCGCTCGCAGGCACTTCGAGCCTGACCGTCATCGAGTAGGAGACGCTGGGCGCCGTAGCCATGCCGACTTCCTCTTTCACCTGTAATTCGCGTGCGTCATCCGATCGTCGCACCTACCGCTGGGTACGTGGTAGCCGCCCCGGATTGAGAACGTTTTGTTCTCGTCCGGCTGCGAGATGGTTCGGACGCTCACCGAGTGGTTTTGGAAAACTTCTTCCACCATACGAGAAGTGGAGGATCGTGGGAAGTCCAGCCCCGTACGACGGGCGAACCCTGGAGGTATCGACAAGGGTTCGGCGGCGGCTCGACGGGCGGGCACGACGAAAAAGCCCGCGTCACCGGGGTGACGCGGGCTCTCGTGTGATTCAGCTGACACTGAAGCTTTATGACACCGACCCGCCATGCTCGCCTCGCGGCAAGTGGTCGCTCGTAGCGACGAAGGTTGGGCCCGGGGGCTTGGATCGGGCCGGTGCCACGTCCAAGGTAACAAAGGATCCTGGTAAGGCAATTCCCGTGTGGGGTGGCACTTTTACGGTCGATGTGCCGGCGTTTCCCGAGGTCCGTGCGCCGCCTTCAGTCCCGCAGCAGGTCCGGCACCCCGGCCGCGTCCGGCACGTCGCGCTCGCCCGAGACGACCGTGAGCTGCTGGGTAGCGCGGGTCAGGGCGACGTACAGGACGCGCAGGCCCGCCGGGGACTCGTCGGCGATCTCCGCCGGGGAGACCACCACCGTCGCGTCGTACTCCAGGCCCTTGGCCTCCAGGCTGCCGAGGGCCACGACGCGGTCGCCGAGGTCCGCGAGCCAGCGGGCCGCCTCGGCGCGGCGGCGCATCGCGACCACCACGCCGATCGTGCCGTCGACCCGGTCGAGCAGCGCCGCGGCCTCCGCGTGGACGCTCGCGCCCAGGTCGCCGTCGGGCACCACCGCGAAGCGCGGCTCGACGCCCGTCGACCTGACCGCCTTCGGGGACGCCGAGCCGGGCATGGCGAGGGCGAGGACCTTCGCCGCGAGCTCCGCGATCTCGGACGGATTGCGGTAGTTGACGGTCAGTTCGAAGCGGCGCCGGGGCCGGGTGCCGAGCGCCTCGTCGCGCGCCTCGGCCGCCTCGTCCGGGTCCGACCAGGAGGACTGCGCCGGGTCCCCCACCACCGTCCAGGTGGCGTGCCGGCCGCGGCGGCCGACCATCCGCCACTGCATCGGCGTCAGGTCCTGCGCCTCGTCGACGATGACGTGCGCGTACTCGACGCGTTCCTGGGCCAGGCGCTCGGCGCGCTCGCGCTGGGTCTCCTCGCGCTGCGGCATCAGCTCGTCCAGGCCGGTGAGCTGGTCCAACGGGTCGAGCTCACGCTTCTTCTTCGGCCGGGCCGGGGTGCCGAGCATCGTCTGCAGCTCGTCCAGGAGCGCCACGTCGTGCACGGACAGGCCCTCGCGGCGCAGCGAGCGGGCCAGGCGGCGGGTCTCGCCGGGGTTGAGGACACGGCGCGACCAGCGGCCGAGGCGCTTCTCGTCGGCCATCGCGGAGAGCACCTGGCGCGGGGTGAGCTCGGGCCACCAGGCGTCGAGGAAGGCCAGGAAGGAGTCCTCCGTGGACACGTCCTCGTCGAAGGAGGAGCGCAGCTCGGCGGCCAGCTCCGGGTCCGAATGCCGGTTCGCCGCACCGGACTTGGACCACAGCGCGTCCAGGAGCAGCTTGCGGGCGCGCGGGCGCAGCAGGTTCACCGGGGCGGTGCCGCCGAGCACGGCCTGCCGGATGCGGGACAGCTCGTCGGCTTCCAGCTCGATGCGTCGGCCGAAGGCCACGACCCGCAGCAGGGTCGGCGCGTCCGGGCTCTCCAGAACGCCGCGGGCCGCCTTGCGCAGCACCTTCAGCATCCGCGAGGAACCCTTGACGCGAGCCACCGGCGGCTCGTCGTACACCGTCGCCTCCGCGCCGTCGACGAGCGAGCCGACCGCGCGGATCGCGACCTGCCCCTCCTCGCCCAGCGACGGAAGCACGCCCTCCGTGTACGCGACGAGCAGCGGGGTCGGGGAGACGATCAGGATGCCGCCCGCGTACCGCCGCCGGTCCTGGTAGAGCAGGTACGCGGCGCGGTGCAGGGCGACGGCGGTCTTGCCGGTGCCGGGGCCGCCCTCCACGTACGTCACGGAGGCGGCGGGCGCGCGGATGACCAGGTCCTGCTCGGCCTGGATGGAGGCGACGATGTCCCGCATGGTGTGCGAGCGGGCCTGGCCGAGCGCCGCCATCAGGGCGCCGTCGCCGAGGACCGGGAGCACCTCGCCGTCCAGGTACGCGGTCAGCTCGGGGCGCATCAGGTCGTCCTCGACGCCGAGCACCTTGCGGCCCTTGGAGCGGATGACCCTTCTGCGGACCACCCGGCCGGGGTCGACGGGCGTGGAGCGGTAGAAGGGCGCGGCGGCCGGGGCGCGCCAGTCGATGACGAGCGGCGAGAAGTCCGCGTCGAGGACGCCGATGCGGCCGATGTGCAGGGTCTCGGCGATGTCGGCCGTGTTGTCCGGGCGGATCGCGTCCTCGGCCGGCTCGACCGAGGTGTACGCGCCGTCCGGGCCCTTCTTGCCGTCCTTGCCGAGGACCAGGTCGATACGGCCGAAGAGGAAGTCCTCGAACTCGTTGTTGAGCCGGTTCAGATGCACGCCCGCGCGGAAGACCTGCGCGTCCCGCTCGGCGAGCGCGCCCGGCGTGCCGACCTGGCCGCGCTTGGCGGCGTCGTGCATGAGGAACTCGGCCTCGTGGATCTTCTCTTCGAGGCGGCGGTAAACCCGGTCGAGGTGTGCCTGCTCGGCGCCGATCTCCCGGTCGCGTGTGCCTGACGGCATGGTTCCGTTGTCGACGGCCACCGCGTTCCCCTTCTGCTGTACTGGGCAGCCGTCAACCGTACGCGAAGTTACGCGCCGACCTCCACAGGACGTCTCGTCGACGACGCCCGGGGGCCACTGTCAGCGGGCCTGCGCCGTGCTGCGGCGGCGGTGCCGGGCGACGCGTACGCGGTTGCCGCAGACCTCGCTCGAACACCAGCGGCGGCGCCGGCCGCGGGAGGTGTCGAGGTAGATCAACGGGCAGTCCTCGCCCTCGCACTGCCGTACGCGGGAGCGGGCCGCCGGGTCGGTGAGCAGGTCGACCGCGTCCCGCGCGACGGCCGCGAGCAGTGCCTCGCCGGCCGGGTCGGGGTGCAGGGCGCGCACGAGATCGCCTGCGGCGGTCCGTACGGCGCGCGGGGCGGGCGGGGCGGGGGCGGCGCGGGCGTTGACCCGAGCGAGCGCGGCGGGGGTCGCGGTGACCTCAGGGTGCAGCAACTCCCTCACATCCGCCCGGAGTTGCCTGAACTCCGCGACGCAGTCCGGTCCGACGTCGGCGAGCGGGGTCCCGTCCGGGACGAGTCCGCCGCCGAGGAGCCAGGCACGGAGCGCGTCGGGGGTGTCGAGGTGCTCGGCGGGGTGGGCGGTGGCGAGCAGATCGAGGCACAGTCGCCCGGCCTCGAACCGGGACGCGCGCGCTGCCGCCATGGCCGTCACCACCTCGTGGGGTCGCTCCCCTCAGCTTTCCCCACCCCGCCCCTTCCCGAAAGACCGCCGTCGGCTCCTGGGGGCCAGCCCCCAGACCCCCTCCCCCAAGCTCTCGGCTGCGCTCGAGCAGGGGGGACCCCCATCTCAAACGCCGGAGGGGCTGTTTTTAAGGGGCGCGGGGCTGTGACATGTGCGGCTGCCGCCGCGTGGGCGCGAGCAACCACGACGGCGCGGCACCCGAAAACACAGCGCGCAGGCTTACACGTCCGCGTACTTCGACTCCGACGCCGGGTCGAGGGCGAGCCGATACCCCCGCTTGACCACGGTCTGGATCAACTTGGGCGTGCCGAGCGCCGTCCGCAGACGCGCCATCGCCGTCTCCACGGCATGCTCGTCCCGCCCCGACCCCGGCAACGCCCGCAACAGCTCCGCGCGCCCCACCACCCAGCCGGGCCGCTCGGCCAGAGCGCGCAGCAGCGACATCCCGGCCGGCGGCACGGACCGCAGCTCGCCGTCGACGAGGACCGCATGGCCGCGGATCTCCACGCGATGCCCGGCGAGGTGCAACGCACGGGCGCGGGACGGGAGTTCGACGCAGAGAGCCTGCACCATCGGGCCGAGCCGGAAGCGCGTCGGCTGCACCGGGTCGAGGCCCTGCGCCTCCAGGGGAAGGGCGGTGACCGGCCCCACGCAGACGGTCAGGACGTCGTGGCGCAACGCGGCCAGGAGCGGGTCGAGCCGGCCGAGTTCGCGGGCCCGGTCGAGCAGGGACGCGGCGGCCGGCGCGCTGGTGAAGGTCAGCGCGTCCACGCCGCGCGTGAGCGTCGCCTCGATCAGCCGGTCGACGGGCCCCAGGTCCTCGGGCGGCATCCAGCGGTAGACGGGCACGCCGACCACCTCGGCGCCCCCGGCCCGTAGCGACTCGACGAATCCGGGGAGCGGTTCGCCGTGCAGCTGGAGGGCGATGCGGCGGCCCTCCACGCCCTCGGCGAGCAGCCGGTCGAGCACCTCGGCCATGGACTCGGAGTCGGGCGACCACTCCTCGGTGAGCCCGGCCGCGCGGATCGCGCCCTTCACCTTGGGCCCGCGGGCGAGGAGTTCGAGCCCGCGGAGCCGGTCGAGGAGCGCCTCGCCCAGGCCCCAGCCCTCGGCGGCCTCGACCCAGCCGCGGAAGCCGATGGCGGTGGTGGCGACCACCACGTCGGGTGCGTGCTCGATGATCTGTCGGGTCGCGTCGAGGAGTTCGCCGTCGTCGGAGAGCGGCACGATCCGCAGGGCGGGCGCGTGCAGGACGGCCGCGCCGCGGCGGGTGAGCAGCGCGCCGAGCTCGTCGGCCCGCCGTGCGGCGGTCACGCCGACGGTGAAGCCCGCGAGGGGGGCGGCTTTCGCTTGGTCATTGGGGTGCATGAGGGTCTCGTTCGCTGAGGAGCCTTGAGCTCTTCGAGCATGTCAACGGGGAGTGACGGGCTCGGATCGCCTCGATGTCGTACGTGTTACATCGTCGCCCATCCCACCCGGCGACCGCGGCGCGGGCCCCGAAAGGGGCGCGGGGAACTGCGCGACCAGCCACGACGGCGCAGCAGACGAACGAACAGCGCCGCAGGCTTTCGGGAAGGGGCGGGGCGGGGAGAAGCTCAGACCCGGGCGTACCCGAGCTCCCGCTCCGCCGGAGCCGCCGGCACCGTCCGCTTCGGCGTGCCGCGCCGCAGGTATACGGCCCAGGTCACCAGGAAGCAGACGGCGTAGCAGACGAGGAACGCGACGAACGCGCCCGTGCCGGAGCCCGCCGTCGCGAAGGACTGCCGGAAGGCCATGTTGATGCCGAGCCCGCCGAGCGCGCCGACCGCGCCGATCAGCCCCATCGCCGCGCCGGAGAGCCGCCGCCCGTAGGCCGCCGCCTCCTCCCCGCCGAGGCCCTGGGCGAGCGCCTTGGCCTGGAAGATGCCGGGGATCATCTTGTACGTGGAGCCGTTGCCGAGCCCGGTCAGGACGAACAGGGCGATGAAGGCCGCGGTGAACAGCGTCAGCGACTCCCGTACGGAGGCGAACACGATCACGGCGGTCGCCGCGCCCATGGCGACGAAGTTCCACAGCGTGATCCGGGCCCCGCCGAAGCGGTCGGCGAGCGAGCCGCCCACGGGCCGGATCAGGGAGCCGAGCAGCGGCCCGATGAACGTGATCGACGCGGCCTGCAGCGGCGTGCGCCCGAACTGGGTCTGCAGGACGAGGCCGAACGCGAAGCTGTAGCCGATGAACGAGCCGAACGTGCCGACGTACAGGAACGCCATGATCCAGGTGTGCGGGTCCCGGACGGCCTCCTTGGCGGCGCCGGTGTCGTTGCGTACGGGCGCGAGGTTGTCCATGAACAGCGCGGCGCAGACCGCGGAGACGGCGATCAGCGGGATGTAGACGCCGAGGAGCAGCCGCGGGCCGCCCGCCGCGCCGATCACGGCGAGGCCGACGAGCTGCACGACGGGCACGCCGATGTTGCCGCCGCCCGCGTTCAGGCCGAGCGCCCAGCCCTTCTTGCGCAGCGGGAAGAAGGCGTTGATGTTCGTCATGGACGAGGCGAAGTTGCCGCCGCCGACGCCGGTGAGCAGCGCACACAGCATGAACGTCGTGTACGAGGTGCCGGGCTCCATCACCAGGAAGGCCGCCACCGTGGGCAGCAGAAGCAGCGAGGCCGCGAGGACCGTCCAGTTGCGGCCGCCGAAGCGGGCCACGGCGAAGGTGTACGGCACCCGCACCACGGCCCCGACCAGGGTGGCCATCGACACGAGGAAGAACTTGCCGGCCGGGTCGATGCCGTACTCCGGGCCCATGAACAGGACGAGCACGGACCACAGGGTCCAGATGGAGAAGCCGATGTGCTCGGAGAGGATCGAGAAGGCGAGGTTGCGGCGGGCGATGTGCCGGCCGGTGTCCTTCCAGAAGCCCTCGTCCTCCGGGTCCCACTGCTCGATCCAGCGGCCCCCCTTGCGCGAGGGTGCGGTGGTGGTCGGGGCTGTCATCACGCCTCCACGGATGCGTCGGGTCGTGGAGGCGACGCTAGGGAGGGCGCATTTCAGCGCCGTGGCGTCAGGTGACCTTCGCGCAACCTTGCTCTCACCCGCCGCTCAGCCCCGATGTGAGCCGTCGCGTCTCCTCTGTGCCCCGTCCGGCCACAGCCGCGGGCGCCGCTTCGCCGCCAGGTCCTCGGCCCAGCCCGCGCCGAGCACGGCGAGCGCGAGCAGCGGCCAGACGAGCAGGAACATCCAGACCGTGTACGTGCTCTCCAGGAACCCGGAGAGATGCGCGTCCACGTACGGCACGTCCCAGAGGAGGTCCAGGACCGGGACGGTCGCCAGGATCAGGAGGTTGTGCCAGAGGTAGATCGTGACGGCGCGGTTGTTGGCGAGCGTGACTATCCGGTCCAAGTGCCGTAGCCCGCCCGGCAGTTGACGCCACTCGGGCGCGTACCGCAGCAGGACGATCACGAAGCCGAGGGACCACGCGGCCTGCGCGAGCGGGATGTCGTTCAGGTCCCAGCCCTCCGGGCCCAGGTGCCCCGAGGCCCACCACAGGCCGAAGGCCATGGCGAGCGCGGCGCAGCCGACGGCGAGCCTGCGGGGCATGCGCCGCAGCAGCCCGTCGTGGTGCGCGAAGCCGAGCACCCAGCAGGAGCCGTACGTGGCGAAGTCGGCGACGGCCTCGCCGGTCTCGCCGGGGATGCGCACCAGGCCGGTGCCGACGACGGCCGTGAGCGCGAGCGGCGCGAGCAGCGTCGCCCACGGCGCGCGGCGGAACGCCCACAGCAGCAGCGGCGAGGCGACGACGAACCAGAGGTACGCGCGCACGTACCAGAGCGGCCCGACCGCCTGCTCCGCCCACGTCGGGTCGGCGAACCCCGCACCGCCCCCGAGGCGTTCGGGGAAGGGCGGGGCGCCCAGGGGCAGCAGGTAGTTCAGGAACTCCACGGCCCAGGTGCCCGTACGGGCCGGCTGCCAGCCCGCGTACAGCATCAGCGGCAGCACGACGGCGGCGAACAGCCAGACGGGCGGGAGCAGTCGGCGGATCCGGCCGCGGATCACGCTCCACGCGGTGCGCTTCAGGGAGCGCGCCATGAGCGAGCCGGCGAGCACGAACATCACACCCATCGACGGGAACAGGACGGTCAGCCAGGCCCAGCCGAACAGGTGGTAGGCGACGACGCGGACCAGGGCGAGGGCGCGCAGCAGGTCGAGGTAGCGGTCCCGTACGGGCTGCGACTTCGGCGCGGCGGGCAGGACGGCCGCGGTGGCGCTCATCCGACGGGCCTCCGCTCCCTGATCCGGCGCGGCGCTGCAGGCGGTCCGCCGGGGGTGCCGACCGCCCCGGTTCTGCGGAGCTTCTGCCAGCGGAGCCGGCCGCCGGAGAGCGCGGTGATCCAGGACTGCAGCAGCACCACGTACATCAACTGCCGGTACAGGAGCTGCTGCAGGGGCAGCGACACCAGGTGCGCCATCCGCTCCCGGTCGAGCCGGAAGGCGTACGCCGCGCACACCGCCTGGACCGCGAGCACCCCGAACCAGGCGGCGACGGTCTGCGCGGTCGGCCCGAAGACCAGGCCGTAGAGCAGGAAGACGTCGATCAGCGGGGCGAGCAGCGGGGCCAGGACCATGAACAGCGAGACCAGCGGAAGCCCCACGCGGCCGAACCGGCCGGAGGCGCCGCTGTCGACGAGGGCGCGGCGGTGCTTCCAGATCGCCTGCATCGTGCCGTACGACCAGCGGTAGCGCTGGGACCAGAGTTGCCGCAGGGTCTCCGGGGCCTCGGTCCAGGCGCGGGCGTTCTCCGCGTAGACGACCCGCCAGCCCGCGCGGTGCAGGGCCATGGTGATGTCGGTGTCCTCGGCGAGCGTGTCGTCGCTCATGCCGCCGACCCGCTCCAGGGCGCCGCGCCGGAAGGCCCCGACGGCGCCGGGGATGGTGGGCATGCAGCGCAGGACGTCGTACATCCGGCGGTCCAGGTTGAAGCCCATCACGTACTCGATGTGCTGCCAGGCGCCGATCACGGTGTCCTTGTTGCCGACCTTGGCGTTACCCGCCACCGCGCCGACCCGGTGGTCCCCGAAGGGCTGCACCAGCTCGCGCACCGTGGACGGCTCGAAGACGGTGTCGCCGTCCATCATCACGATCAGCTCGTGCCGGGCGCTCGCCAGGCCCCGGTTGAGCGCGGCGGGCTTGCCCGCGTTGAGCTGGCGGATCACGCGGACGTCCGGCAGGCCGAGGTCCTCCACGATCCGCGCGGTGCCGTCGGACGAGCCGTCGTCGATCACGATCACCTCGACGGGATGCTCGCCGCCCATCAGCGAACGCACCGTGTTCTCGATGCACTTCGCCTCGTTGTACGCGGGCACGAGCACCGACACCGGTTCCGTCACGGGCGGTCCCCAGCTGAAGCGGGCGCCGCGGGTGCGCCGGGCGTGCGCCCAGGACAGCAGCAGCATCAGGCCGAAGCGGGCCAGGACCAGGACGCCGACGACGGCGAGGCCGACGACGAGCACGCCCGTCACGTTCTCGGAGACGCCCACCGCCGCCACGAAGGCGCGGCCCTTCCACAGCTCGAACCCGGAGACCGGGGTGTGCGCACTGGGGGCGCCCATGGCCTCGGTGAGGTTGTCGAACTCGTAGCCACGCGCGCGTAGTTCGGGAATCAGGCGGTCCAGGGCGGCGACGGTCTGGGAGCGGTCGCCGCCGGAGTCGTGCAGCAGGACGACCGCGCCCGCGTCGCCCTGCGGGGTGGCGCGCTCGACGATCTCCTCGACTCCGGGGCGCTTCCAGTCCTCGCTGTCGGTGTCGTTGACGACCGTGATGTAGCCACGGCTGCCGATGTACTTGGTGACCGGCCAGTTCGCGTTGTCGAAGGCGTCCGCGAACGAGGAGTACGGCGGGCGGAACAGCGAGGTCCTGATGCCGGCCGCGCCCGCGAGCGCGAGCTGGTTCTGCGACAGCTCCCAGTCGATGCGGCCCTCCGACTGGTACGAGAGGTCCGGGTGGTTGAACGTGTGCAGCCCGATCTCGTGCCCCTCGCGCACGATCCGCTCGACGAGCCCGGGGTGGCGGGCGGCCATGGTGCCGGTGACGAAGAAGACGCCGTGCGCCCGGTGTTCGCGCAGCTTGTCGAGGATCTTCGGGGTCCACTTCGGGTCGGGCCCGTCGTCGAAGGTCAGGACCAGTTTGCGGCGGGGCACGCTGAGCGCCGCCGCGGGCTCCTCGGGGTCCCTGGCGTCGATCACCGGGCCGCCGGCGAGCACCTGCTGCGGCACCAGGTCGGTGGGCACGGGCGGGCGCACGCGGTGGTCGGCGAGGATCTCGCTGTGCACATAGCCGCGCAGCATCAGCATCGCCAGCAGCGCGACGAGGAGCAGCGCGGGCAGCAGCCGGCGCATCGTCAGACGACGGCGCGGGGGCGCTGCCGCGCGCGTACGGCGGTGCGGTGTACGGAGGTTCGTCATCGCGCCGCGGCCTCCGCGGCCTCGGTGGCCTCGATGGCGGGTGAGGCGGGGACGTCGACGGGCGGTGTCGTCTCGCGCGTCGGCTCCGGGTGCGGCTCCGGGCTCGTCCCTGGGCCGGGTTCGGGCGAGGGCGGCGGCGGGTCGTCGGTGGGTTCCGGGCGGGGGTCGACGGGGGCGGGGCCACCGCCCGTACCGCCCGAGCCCGAGCCCGGCTCCGGGTCGGACCCCGAGCCCGAGCCCGACTCCGATCCCGACCCCGGGTCCGTACCGCCCGAGCCCTCCCCGGGCTCCGCCTCCGGCGAACCGGCAGGCGCGGACGGGCCGTCGGGCCGCTTCGGCGCGCTCCGCCCGGCACCCCCACCGACGCTTTCCACCCGCGGACCTTCACCGCTCGGCCCTTCACCGCTCGGGCCCGTGCCGCTCGGGCCGCCCGCCGCCGGGGTCGTGTCCGCCGCGGGCTCGCCGTCGCGCAGGAACGTCGGCGTCGGGGACGGTTCGACCCGGCCCGCGGGCTCGCCGCGCTTGTCGCCGAGGCCCGGCATCCAGGGTGCGTCGGACCTGCCGGAGAGCAGGGAGACCCCGAGCACCGCCGCGTACGCCGTGCAGGCCAGGCCGAGCACCCAGCCGATGCGCCGCAACCGGCGGCTGCGGCTGCCGGACTCGTCCACGAAGACCGGGCCGTCGGAGCCGTCCTGCCCGTCGGCCGGGACGGCCGGGTCCTTCAACTGCCGGCCCACTCCGTCGATCTGGACCGTGACTTCGTTCGGATCGTGCGTGTGCCCCGAGCGGGCACCTTCTCGCCAATTTTCCACTGTCGTACGCCCATCCCCCCACCGAATTCGGGCGCACGAGCGAGACCGGGCACTCGCCGCCGGACCGGGCCCCCACCCGGTCCGGGCGCCCCCCCCCACAGACCCACTGCGCCCGGAGCACCGAATGTAGCGCACAAGGGTGACAGTCGTACTTCTTGTGCAGAAACGGTTGTTCGCGGACAGTTCGTATCTGGCCGTACGTGATCAGGTCCGACCCGACATGATCATTTCGTCCGCGGCCGGAACCCACCCACGCTCCGGTCGCCGCAGCCAGCCCCGCTCCGCCGCCGTCCGCGCGCACGCGGCGCGCAGCGCGTCGAGCCCCGGATGCCTGAGCCCCCGGCGCCACACCAGCGAGACCGGCGACAGCGGCACCGGGTCGACCAGCGGCCGCAGCACGCACCCCGGCATCGCGGGGAAGTCGACCACGGCGAGCACCGGCGTACGGGTCTTGGCCATGACCCGCCGGAACTCCTCCGCGCCCACCGCGAGCGGCGCGGGCGGCGCGACCTCGATGCCGCGCCCGGCGAAGAGGCGGCGGGCCAGGTCCGTCCACTCCGGCGTCCGCGGATTCCCGGCGCCCGCGTACACCGACTCGCCCGCGAGCGCGTCGAGCGGCACCTCGGCGAGGCCCGCCAGCGGATGGCCGTCGGGCAGCACCACGGCCATCGGCTCGTAGCGCACGGGGAGTTGGTCGAGTCCGGCGCGCAGCGTCGCGTCGAGTCCCGCGTACCGGCCGAAGGAGGCGTCCAGGCGACCGGCGACGATCTCGCCCGCCGCGCCGGTGAGTCCGCTCTCGTAGCGGGCCATCAGCTCGCAGTCCGGGGCGAGTTCACGCGCCCGCGCGAGGAGCCGCTCGAAGACCAGGCCGGGGCTGTTCACGTCGACGAGGAGCGCCCGTCCGGCCCCGCTCGCGGCGGCGAGCAGCTCGTCCTGCGCCGCGAGCACCCGGCGCGCGTACGGCGCGAGCCGCTCCGCGTCCGGCGTCGGCGTCACCTGCCGGGTGGTGCGGACGAACAGCTCCACGCCCAACTCCCGTTCCAAGCGCCGCACATCGCGGCTGAGCGCCTGCTGCGCGACGTGCAGCCGGGCGGCGGCGCGGGTGAAGTGCAGCTCCTCGACGACGGCGAGGAAGGACCGAAGGAGCCGGGGCTCTATGTCACGGGGCACCGTCGGAATCTACAACCGGGATGCGTGAACGGTCCCCCGAAAGGTGTTGGACGCCGACCGCCTGCCGCCCCGAGCCTTGCCGCATGGCCAATCCGTACTCCCGGCTCTTCGAGCTCCCCGGCGCCCGCGCCTTCACCCTCGGCAACCTCGTCGCCCGCCTCCCCATGGGCATGTTCGGCGTGAGCGCCATCGTCATGATCGCCGAGCGGTACGGCAGTTACGCCCTCGCCGGGGCCGTCACCGCCACCGGACTGGCCGCCACCGCGGTGGTCGCCCCGTACACCGCGCGGCTCGTGGACCGGCACGGCCAGGCCCGAACAGCCGTGCCCGCAACGGCAATTGCCGTCCTCGGCTCGCTGCTGCTCGCGCTCTGCGTCCACCTGCACGCGCCCGCGTGGACCCTGTTCGCCGCGTACGCCCTGACCGCCACCACGCCCAACACCGGCGGCATGTCCCGCGCCCGCTGGCAGCACCTGTACGCGGGCGACCCGGCGCGGCTGCACACCGCCAACTCCTTCGAGCAGGCCGCGGACGAGCTGTGCTTCATGCTCGGCCCGGTCGTCGCCGCCTTCCTGTGCACGGCCCTCTTCCCGGAGGCGGGCACGCTCACCGGCGCACTGCTCCTGCTCTCCGGGGTCCTGCTCTTCACCGCTCAGCGCTCCACAGAACCGCCACCCCACGCGCGTACGACGAAAACCGCCTCCCCTATAGGCGCCCCCGGAATGCTCCCTCTAGTGACGGTTTTCCTCGCCACAGGGGCGGTTTTCGGCTCCATGGAGGTCGTCACCGTCGCCTACGCCGACGGGCAGGGGCACGCGTCCGCGGCGGGCCCGGTCCTCGCCCTGCAGGCGGCCGGCTCGTGCGCGGCGGGGCTCCTCTACGGGGCCCGCGCACCGGGCGGCCCGGCGGAGCGCAGGTTCCTGTACTGCCTGGCCGGGATGGCGGCCCTGATGGCGCTGCCGCTGCTCGCCGCCGGTACGGGCTCGCTGTGGCTGCTCGCCGGGGCGCTGCTCGCGGCGGGCATGGCAACGGCTCCGACGATGGTGACGGGCATGGGCCTGGTGCAGGCGCGCACCCCCGAGGGCCGGCTCAACGAGGGCATGACCCTCGCCGTGACCGGCCTGCTCGGGGGCATCGCCTGCGGCAGCGCGCTGGGCGGCCAGGCCGTCGAGCACCTGAGCGCGCGGGCGGGCTACGCCGTGCCCGTCACCGCGGCCGCCCTCGCCCTCGCGCTGTTCAGCACAGTGACGGTTTACGCCAGGAGCACTCGACGTCGGCCGTACCGGAATCAGCCGCACGCGCGGAGCCGGAAATCCCCGGCCGTACGAGAACCGTCTCCTCAGCGGTGGATTTCGCGAGCGTCACCACGATCGCGTCCTCGATGGCCTTCACGGACGCCCCCAGGTAGTTGTTGAGCACGACGCTGAACACCAGCTCCCGCCCGTCCGCGTCCTTCACGTACCCGGAGAGCGCCGAGGCCCCGGTCAACGACCCTGTCTTGGCGCGGGCGTTGAGCTCCGCGGGGGTGTCGCACATCCGCGACCGCAGCGTGCCGCCCACGAACCGGTCCGGGTCGCAGGCCACGGGCAGCGAGTTCAGCCAGTCCCCGTACCAGGGCGCGTCCCGCACCGCGAGCAGCAGCCGCACCAGCTGGTCGGCGGGCATGTTGTTCATCCGCGAGAGCCCCGAGCCGTCGACCTGCCGCAGCTTCCCGGGCTCCACGCCCTCCTTCTCCAGGAACCCGGCGACCGCGTCGAGCCCCGAGCTCCACGTCCCCTGACCGGACTTCTCGTACCCCATGGTCTTGACGAGCGCCTCGGCGTGCATGTTGTTGGAAAGTTTCATGAACGGTACGAGGAGCTCCTTCAGCGGCATCGAGCGGTGCTCGGCGACCGGCTCGGCGTCCTTCGGCGTGGCCGCGCCGAGCCGGGTGCCGCCCTCGACGCGCACGCCGTGCCGGGCCAGGGCGTCCCGGAACACGGCGGCCGCGTACCCAGTGGGCTCCCAGACCGTCACCCACTCCTTGGCCGGGTCCCCGCCGACCGGCAGGTTCCCGCTGACGACCACGGTGTTGGAGCCGTGCTCACGCTGCACGCTCACCGTGTTCGGCTCCCCCGCGGCGACCGTACGGGCCCGGTTCTCGATCTCGACGTACCCGGTGCGCGGGGTGAGCCCGATCTTCGGCCGCTGCCCGGCCTCGGCGCCCGGCTCGACCTCGACGATCACGGTCCCGGAGTCGTAGTCGGTGTCGGGGGCCACGGTGAGCGCGGAGATCTGCGCCGAGTAGTACGACGACTCGTCGTCGGCGGCCCAGGAGCGCCCGAGCCTCTCCGCGTCGAAGCGGGTGTCGTCGGCGACGAGCCGCCCGGTCACCTCGCGGATCCCGGCCTTCGCGACGTCGGCGGCGAGCCGGTCGTAGTCCTCGGCGAGGGTGGTGGGGTCACCGCTGCCGCGCAGATACAGGTCGCCGGCGAGCGTCGAACCGTTCCTGCTGCCGTGCGCGAGGGCGTCGGTGCGGTAGCGGTGGTCGGGGCCGAGCAGCGCGGTCGCCGCGGCGGACGTGGTGAGTTTGGTGTTGGAGGCGGGCATGAGGCGGGCGGTCGGCAGGTGGCTGTAGACGGTCTCGCCGGTCTCCGCGTCGGCGATGACGACGCTGGCCGCGCCGCCCTGCATCCGCGGATCGCCGAGGATCGTGTCGATGGCCTCCGGGAGCCCGGCGCGCACCGCCGAGACGTCGGCCCCGGCGGGCGCGCTCCAGGTCAGGGTGGCGGCCAGTCCGACGAGCGCGGGCCAAACAGCTGCACGCGCAAGGAAGTTGGTTCTCGCGGAAGTGCTCGCGGTGGTGCTCGCAGGTCTGCTCATGCCACGGCAGGATCCCGGAAACCGCCCCCTTGCGACAGACGCCCCGCACACCCGTCCGCCGAGTACCCGCGTTCAGCGGAGCCCCCAAGCCGCCCCCATCCGGTACGCCGCGCACAGGTCCACGTCGAGCAGATACGCCCCGGCCGTCCCGCACTGCGCGTCCCCGCTGCCGGGGTCGACGGGCTGCCCGTGCCCCATGCCGGTGATGCTGTACGTCTCCACGACGCCGCTGCCGTCGGGCCCGTGGAACACCTGGTGCGGGTAGCCGCCCACGGTGTCGCTGACGTCCGCCTCCTGGTCGGCGCCGTGCACATCGGTCCACTGCTCGACGAGGTCGCCCATGTTGACGGGCTTCACAGTGGTGTCGGCGCTGCCGTGCAGCACGGTGAGCCGCGGCCACGGCCCCGCGTACCCGGGCCGCGCGGCCCGCACCCGGTCGCCCCACTGCTGCGGCGTCTGCGTCGCGCCCACGTACATGCACACGTACGGCGACCCGGCGGCCTGCGCGCAGCCGTACGGCAGCCCGGCGACGACTCCGCCGGCGCGGAACTTCTCCGGGTACGCGGCCATCATCACGGAGGTCATCGCGCCGCCCGCCGAGAGCCCGGTGACCTGCACGCGGTCCGGGTCCCCGGCGGCGTCGGCGAGCTGCCGGTCCACCATCTGCGCGATCGACGCGGCCTCGCCCTGGCCGCGTGAACTGTCGCCCGTCCGGAACCAGTTGAAGCACCGGTTCGCGTTGTTGCCGCTCTGCTGTTCCGGTACGAGGACGGAGAAGCCCCACCGGTCGGCGAGCTCGGTCCAGCCGCTGCCGGGGCCGTACCCGGCGGCGTTCTGCGTACAGCCGTGCAGGGCCACGACGACGGGGCGGCCGGCGGGCAGCCCCTCGGGCTCGTACCGGTACATCTTCAGGGCCCCGGGGTTGGACCCGAAGCCGGTGACCTCCTCCAGGCCCGCGGCGGCGTGGACGCGCGGCACGGCGAGGAGCAGGGAACAGAGGGCTGCCACCGCGGTCAGGGCGGCGAGAAGTGCGGCTCTGGTCGATGTCATGCGTAGGGAAGCTAGGAGCGGACCGCCGCGACCGATATGGGTGCGGAACACACAGGATGGGGGCGTTTTCATGGGGCCCGAGCACATAAACCCGAGCACATGAAAAGGCCCCCGACGCCGAAGCGTCCGGGGGCCTTCTCATACATGGGAATTGTGGAGATGGCGGGAATCGAACCCGCGTCCAACGGTGTGGAATCAGGGCTTCTCCGTGTGCAGTTCGCTGCGATTTTCTCAGCCCCGGAGATCACGCGAACAAGTCTCCGACGGGCTCAGTCACTGTTTGATTTCCCTTCACACCCCGTGACCGGGCGTAAAGGTTTAGTTCCCTAGATTATGCCAGGATCCGGGTCGGGAACGTCCCCGGGCTGACACCCATTTAGGGTCCTTCAGTCACTGCTTATCAGGCAGCGAGGGCGAAGGACTGGGAATCGCGCTTGGTGTTGGCGATTATTGGTTGCGACATATGGTTAACGAGATCATTGCCGCTTCCTCGACACGCTTCCCCTGCTTCGACAGCCGCTGTCGAAACCGATCATCCCCATGTTGATTTTTCAAAGTGGACCCGAGAGATCCGAAGACCTCAGGAATCCCGCGCTCCGTCACCTGCGGAACGTGGTCCATCGTACGTGAACAACACACGACGGTGCCAGCCAATTCCCGGCACCGACCGCGGCTCAGGCTCGCTGCCGCCGCTTCACCGCGGCGATCGCCCGGTCCGTCTCGCGCCGGTCCTGCTTCTCCCGCAGCGTCTGCCGCTTGTCGTACTCCTTCTTGCCCTTGGCGAGCGCGATCTCGACCTTGGCCCGGCCGCCCTTGAAGTACAGGGACAGCGGCACGATCGTGTGGCCGGTCTCCTGCGACTTGGACTCCAGCTTGTCGATCTCCACGCGGTGCATCAGGAGCTTGCGCTTGCGGCGCGCGGCGTGGTTGGTCCAGGTGCCCTGCGCGTACTCCGGGACGTGCACGTTGTGCAGCCAGGCCTCGTGGCCGTCGATCTGCACGAAGCCGTCCACCAGGGAAGCCCGGCCCTGGCGCAGCGACTTGACCTCGGTGCCGGTCAGGACGAGACCGCACTCGTAGGTGTCGATGATGAGGTAGTCGTGCCGGGCCTTCTTGTTCTGGGCGATGATCTTCCGCCCGTCGCCCGTGTCCTTGTCTTTCTTCTTCTTCGCAGCCATAGTGCCGTCATTTTCGCACTACGAGGGGGTGCCGAGGCCACTCAATACTGTGCGGATCCTGGACTCCACGCCCTCGTCGACATCCAGGTCCGGGGTGATGCCGCGGCCGTCGACGCTCCGCCCGGACGGCGTGCGGTAGTGGCCGACGGTGAGCTCGGCGACGGAGCCGTCGGGCAGCCGGCTCGGCAGCTGCACCGAGCCCTTGCCGAAGGTCCGCGAGCCGAGGACGACCGCGCGGCCCCGGTCCTGCAGGGCTCCGGCGAGGAGTTCGGCCGCGCTCATCGTGCCGCCGTCGACCAGCGCGACCAGGGGTCTGTCGGTGTCGCCGCCGCCGCGCGCGTGCAGGGCGCGCTGCTCACCGCGTACGTCGTACGTCGCCACCAGGCCGCCGTCGAGGAACGCGGAGGCGGCGGTCACGGCCTCCGCGACCAGGCCGCCGGAGTTGCCGCGCAGGTCGAGCACGATGCCGCTGCCCGCGGGCGCGGTGCGGACCGCTTCGCGGACCCGCTCGCCGGTGCCCTTGGTGAAGGCCGAGACCTTGATCCACAGGGTGCCGTCGGCCCGCTGCTCGACGTTGACGGTGGGGGTCTCCAGGCGGGCCCTGCGCAGGCTCTCGGTCCAGGCGCGCGAGCCGCGCTGCAGGCCGAGCTCGACCTCGGTGCCCGCGTCGTCGCCGGTGCCGCGCAGCTGGTCGACGACCTCGCGGACCCGCTGGCCCGCTATCGGCCGGCCGTCGATGGAGCGGAGCCGGTCGCCGGTGCGGATGCCGGCGCGCTCGGCGGGGCCGCCGTCCTGCACCCGGTCGACCTCGATCCGGCCGTCCTCGCCGCGGCGGGTCCACAGGCCGACGCCGATGTACGCGCCGTCCAGCTCGTCGGCGAACGCGCGGTACTCGGCCGGGTCGTACACCGTGCCCCAGCGGTCGCCGCTGCGGCTGACCTCCTCCTCGGCGGCCGCGGCGGGCGACTTGCCGTCGGCCATGGCCTCGGCGGCGGCGTCGGCGACGCGCTCGCTGTTGGAGGCGGGGGCGGCCGAACGGGCCGAGAGCTCCGGCTCGTTGTGATCGGCGGCGTCGAAAGTGCCGGTCGCGGCGCCTGCGGCGAGGACGCCGGCGAAGACCAATGTCAGGGCCGCCCCGCGGCGGACGCTGCGGGGCCGGGAGAACGCATCGAGGCCCGACATGTCGGTGAGTCTAGGACAACGCAAGGCGCCGCACGGCCGGTTGACCGTACGGCGCCTGGTAGGTGCGTCACACCTTGAGGTACTTGCGCAATGCGAAGAATGCGGCAAGGGCGGGCATCAGCAGACCGATCGCGAGGACCAGCGGCAGCTTGGCGATCAGCTGGTCCCAGCCGACGAACTGGATCAACTGCAGCTTGTCGGCGAGCGCGAGACCGTGGTCGATCAGGAAGTACCGGCCGACGACCAGCATCACGCAGGCGACACCGGCGCCGAGCAGGCCGGCGAACGCGGCCTCCATGATGAACGGCATCTGGATGTAGAAGCTGGACGCGCCGACGAGCCGCATGATGCCCGTCTCACGTCTACGGCTGAACGCCGATACGCGCACGGTGTTGACGATCAGCATCATCGCGACGATCAGCATCAGCGCCATCACCGCGAGCGCCGCGTAGTTCATGCCGTTGAGCAGCTCGAAGAGGTTGTCGACGGTCTTGCGCTGGTCCTCGACGGCCTGCACGCCGTCACGGCCGTCGAAGGCCGACTTGATGAGCTGGTACTTCTCCGGGTCCTTCAGCTTGATCCGGAAGGACTCCTGCATCTGGTCCGGCGTAAGGGAGTTGACGAGGGGTGAGTCGCCGAACTGCTCCTTGTAGTGCTTGTACGCCTCGTCGCTGGACTCGTGGATGACGCTCTCGACGGACGGCATGTCCTTCAGGTCCGCGTGAATCGCGTCCTTCTGGTCCGTCGTGACCGCGCCCTTGGTGCACTTGGGGTCGGTCTCCGCGTCTCCCTTGTTGCAGAAGAAGATCGCGACGTTGACCTTGTCGTACCAGTAGCCCTTCATCGTCTCGACCTGGTCGCGCATGAGCAGCGAGCCGCCGAAGAGCGCCAGGGAGAGGGCGACGGAGACGATGACCGCGAAGGTCATCGTGAGATTGCGGCGGAGACCGACGCCGATCTCCGACAGGACGAATTGGGCGCGCATGGCGTCCTTTCAGTGCTCGTTAGCTGCCCGGTACTGCGGGGGCTCGGGTCAGTGCTGGTAGCCGTAGACGCCGCGCGACTGGTCGCGGACGAGGCGGCCCTTCTCCAGCTCGATGACGCGCTTGCGCATCTGGTCCACGATCTGCTGGTCGTGGGTGGCCATCACGACGGTGGTGCCGGTCCGGTTGATGCGGTCGAGCAGCTTCATGATGCCGACGGACGTCTGCGGGTCCAGGTTTCCGGTGGGCTCGTCCGCGATGAGCAGCATCGGCCGGTTCACGAAGGCGCGGGCGATGGCCACGCGCTGCTGCTCACCGCCGGAGAGCTCGCCGGGCATCCGGTCCTCCTTGCCGCCGAGGCCGACCAGGTCGAGCACCTCGGGGACGGTCTTGCGGATGGTGCCGCGCGGCTTGCCGATGACTTCGAGCGCGAACGCGACGTTCTCGCCGACGGTCTTGTTGGGAAGGAGGCGGAAGTCCTGGAAGACGGTGCCCAGCTGACGCCGCATGTGCGGCACCTTCCAGTTGGACAGGCGCGCGAGGTCTTTGCCGAGGACGTGCACCTGGCCGTGGCTGGCGCGCTCCTCGCGCAGCAGCAGCCGCAGGAAGGTGGACTTTCCGGAGCCGGAGGATCCCACGAGGAAGACGAACTCGCCCTTCTCGATCTCGAGAGAGACGTCCCGCAGAGCAGGACGGGTCTGCTTCGGGTACGTCTTGGACACGTTGTCGAATCGGATCACGGATGCGCCTCGTACGTCGGGGGGCGTCGGGGTTAGGTGAGCGTGACCCTACGCGAAGCGGCGTGCGCGGCGCAGTCGGCGTCCTGGGTTGCGCGTTTTATCACGGATCTGACCGGCCTGCGGCCTGGAACACTTCGGGCTGAACCAGACGAGTTCCGGCGGGCCGCGCCGAAATCCGGGGAAGCTGGCACAGTGGTAGAGGGAACGGTTGCGTTCCCCTGAGCGTTGTGCGGAGGCAGAGAGGAGGCGGCATGACCTTTGACAGGTTGGTCTGCGCGAACTGCGCGGCGCCGGTGAGCGAAGGGCGCTGCCCCGTATGCAGGGCGAACCGCCAGCGGATGCAGCAGGAGGGCCCCCTGGCCGGGCTGAACCTGAACCCGGCGGCCTTGATCGCCCTACTGCTCGTACTGATCGGCGCTGTGGCGTTCCTGGCCCACCAGGCCTGAGCCGCCGCCTCCCCTGGCGTACGGAAGCACGACGCGTGACGACATGACGAAAGGGCCCGGAGCTGGCTGCTCCGGGCCCTTTCGGCTATGGCTTTCGCCGGGCTGCTACCGGTGATCAGGCAGCGGCGCCGCGGTTGCCACCCACGAGGCGGGGCAGCATGCGGAAGCCGACACCGCCGGCGATCATGGTGGCGGCGCCGACGAGCAGGAACGTGGTCTCGGCCGCGCCCGTCTCGGCGAGCTCGCCCTTGCCCTTGCCCTGGTCCTCGGCGGGGACCTGCGGAGCGGTGTCCGTCAGGCCTTCCTTGCCCTGACCCTGCTCGACGGGCTCGTTGCCGCCGTCGGGGTCGGTGTTGTCGTTGCCGCCGCCGTTGCCGCCGCCGTTGCCGTTTCCGCCGCCGTTGCCGTTGCCGTCACCCGGCTCGGTGGGCTCCTCGGTCGGGTCCGTCGGCTCGTCCGTCGGGTCCGTGGGGTCCGTCGGCTCGTCCGTCGGGTCGGTCGGGTCCGTCGGCTCGTCCGTCGGGTCGGTCGGGTCCGTGGGAACGTCGGTCGGCGGGTCCGTCGGGATGCCGGTCGGCGGGTCCGTCGGCTCCTCGTCGTCATCGCCGCCCGGGAGGTCGAGGCCGACGTCCAGGCCGTCCTCGTCGACGCCGACGCTGGCGCCGGTGTCACCGGGAAGGTCGACGCCGAGGCCCACTGCGGAAGCGGCGCCGGCCGCGGCCAGCGAAGCACCGGCGGCGATCACCGCACCGGCCGCTATCCGCGCTACGCGGATCCGCGTCTTCTTCGTCATCTGCTGCTACCCCCAGTAGCTGTTTCGTTTATGGAGCAGCGCCCGGGGCAAAGGCCTGTTGGGAGACCGAGAGTGGTCCGTTCGCCCCCCGTCACAAGTGCCCCGGTAATACGCATGCCGCGAGCAACCCTTCCCACAATTAAAGGCCGCGTCAAGGGCGTTGAGCGCCATATGTCCGCTATCAAGCGAGTTGGCCGTGGCACGGAGATCTGACTGTGACGCAAAAGGCGACTGCCGCTCAAGAGAGGCCTCTTGAGCGGCAGTTACCTTGTCGACAAAGCTCCGGCGCGGGCGCGCGCGGGGGCCCGAATCGGCTACTTCTCCTGCTGCTTGCGCCAGCGGATGCCGGCCTCCAGGAAGCCGTCGATCTCGCCGTCGAGCACGGACTGGGGGTTGCCGACCTCGAACTCCGTCCGCAGGTCCTTCACCATCTGGTAGGGGTGCAGGACGTACGAACGCATCTGGTTGCCCCAGGAGCTGCCGCCGTCACCCTTGAGGGCGTCCATCTTGGCGCGCTCCTCCTGGCGCTGACGCTCGAGCAGCTTGGCCTGGAGGACGTTCATGGCGCTCGCCTTGTTCTGGATCTGGGAGCGCTCGTTCTGGCAGGAGACCACGATGCCGGTGGGGATGTGCGTGATGCGGACCGCGGAGTCGGTGGTGTTGACGCCCTGGCCGCCGGGGCCGGAGGCGCGGTACACGTCCACGCGGAGGTCGGACTCCTCGATGTCCACGTGGTCGGACGACTCCACGACCGGGAGGATCTCCACGCCCGCGAACGAGGTCTGGCGGCGGCCCTGGTTGTCGAAGGGCGAGATGCGCACCAGGCGGTGCGTGCCCTGCTCGACGGAGAGCGTGCCGTAGGCGTACGGCGCCTTGACGACGAAGGTGGTCGACTTGATGCCGGCCTCTTCCGCGTACGACGTCTCGTAGACCTCGGTGCCGTAGCCGTGGCGCTCGGCCCAGCGGAGGTACATGCGCTGGAGCTGCTCGGCGAAGTCGGCCGCGTCGATGCCGCCGGCCTCCGCGCGGATGTTGACCAGGGCCTCGCGCTCGTCGTACTCGCCGGACAGGAGCGTGCGGACCTCCATCTCGTCCAGCGCCTTACGGACCTCGGCCAGCTCGGCCTCGGCCTCGGCGCGGGTGTCCGGGTCGTCCTCCTCCTCGGCCATCTCGAAGAGCACGCTCAGGTCGTCGAGGCGGCTGCGGAGGGCCTCCGTCTTGCGGACCTCGGCCTGCAGGTGCGACAGGCGACTGGTGATCTTCTGCGCCGCCTCCGGGTCGTCCCACAGGGACGGTGCCGCGGCCTGCTCCTCGAGCACGGCGATATCGGCCCTCATCCTGTCCAGGTCCAGGACGGCCTCGATGGACGCCATGGTGGAGGCGAGGGACTTGAGCTCTTCGGAAACATCGACGACTGCCACGACACCAGCCTAACGGCTCGGCGAACCGAGCCTCTCCCCCCTGCGGACAACCGGCCTCGGGCCCGTGATGCAAGGGGTACGAGGGCGGCCCCGGCTCAGGGGACGTCCGGGGCCGTGGGGCTCGCGCCCTTGTTGTCCCGCGGGGTCGCGTCCGCGTCGTCCCCGCTCGCCGCGAGCCAGCCGCCCACGCCGACCGCCGCTGCCACGCCGACCGCCGCGGCGGTCAGGGCCAGACGGCGGCGCCGGGCCTCCATGCGGTGCCGGGCCGAGCCGGGGCGCGGGGATCCGGCCGTACGCGGGGCGCGGGCCGTGCCGCGCGCGCCGCCCGCGAGCTCGTCCGGGCCCGGCACCCGCATCGACGTGTGGGTGTCGCGGTTGGAGTCCGTCTTGCTGCCCGGCACGAGCGGCACGGCCCCGCGCCGCGGCGTACGGGACTCCTCGGCGTACGGCTCGGTCTCGGCGTACGCGGCGGGCTCCTCCTGGTGCTCCGCGTCCGGCTCGTCCACGTCCAGGGGGCCCATCCCGGCGAGCAGCGGCAGCTGCTCACGCAGGCGCGCGGCGAGCTCGGAGGCGCGCAGCCGGGACGCGGGCCCCTTGGCGAGGCACTGCACGATCAGCTGCCACAGCTCCTCCGGGATGCCCGGCAGCGGAACCACGGTCTCCGTGACGTGCCTGCGCAGTACGGCGCCGGGGTGGCCGCCGCCGAACGGCGTGAATCCGGCGAGGAGTTCGTACAGGACCGTCGCGAGGGCATAGATGTCGACGGCCGCGCGCGGGGGCAGTCCCTCGATGATCTCGGGGGCCAGATAGTCCGGGGTGCCGATCACCTTCGTCGCGCGCGTGCGGCGGGGCGAGTCGACGAGCTTGGCCACGCCGAAGTCGGTCAGGAGCGCGGGGTGCGAGCCGCCGGGGCCGAGCGGGCCCTCCATGTCGAGGAGGACGTTCTCCGGCTTCACGTCGCGGTGCACGATGCCCGCGGCGTGCGCGGCCGCCAGGGCGTCGGCCACGTCCGCGGCGATGGCGACGGCCGCCTCGGGGGCGAGCCTGCGCTCCCGGTCCAGGCGGGTGCGCAGATCGGTGCCGCGGACCAGGTCCATCACCAGGGCGAGGTCGTTGCCGTCGACGACGAGGTCGCGCACGCCGACGACGTGCGGGTCCGAGAGGCTGAGCAGGGCCGTGCGCTCCTGCACGAAGCGGCCCACCAGCTCCTGGTCGGACGCGAGGTCCTCGCGCAGCAGCTTGATGGCGACGGGCCCTTCCGGACCCTCGCCGAGCCACACCGTGCCTGCGGAGCCGCGTCCCAGGATCTGGTTCGCGGTGTACCGGCTGCCGATTTTCCGTGCCAAAACTGCTCCTACGGGCTCCTGTTGGCAACAAAACTACGCGGCTCCGTCACCAACCTTCACGTCCAGGACGGAAATCACCCTCTGGATGTCGATAAATCTCCATGGTGGTGTGCGAGTTGACCGCAAAACGGCCACCACGCGTGCGTGGTGGCCGTTTTGGTCGGAGCTTCGCGGGCGTGTGCGGCTACTGCGTGCCGCCCGAGCCTCCGCCCGTGCTGCCGGTGTCGCCGCCGAGGTCGCCGATCCAGCCGGTCACCGTGGTGAACCAGTCGGAGAGCTGCTCCCAGTAGTTCTTGCCGGTGCCGATCCAGCCCTGGAGCGGGCTCAGCTCCCAGATCAGCCAGCCCGCCACGAACAGGATGACGAGCGTGAACAGGCAGCCCTTGAGGCAGCCGAGACCCGGGATCCGCATCGGATTGGCGCTGCGGCGGCGCGGCTCACGGGGCTCGCGCGGCGGCCGGGGCTGCTGGGGCGGCGGCTGCTGCGGCGGCGCGTACCGCTGCGGCTGCTGCTGGGGCTGCGGCGCGGGCGCGTACCGCTGCGGCTGGTGCTGCGGGGCCTGCTGGCCGTAACCGGCGGGGGCCTGCGGCGGGTGCTGCGGCTGGCGCTGGGGGCGGCGGCGCAGCGGGTCCTGGCTCGGGTCGAGGTACTGCTGGACCTGCGTCTGCTCGTTGCGGTCGCGCGCCGCGCGGAGCTGGTTCTCCCAGGGGTGCGGGCCCTCCGGCTCCGGCGGGCCGTCGGGGCGCGGGGGCACCGGCGGCATCACCGAGGTCGGGTCCGCGTCACCGGGACCACCCGGTCCGGTCTGCTGCATGACGCTGGTCGCGGCGTTGGGGTCGGCGTCGGCGTACGGGCCGGCGTTGTTCTGCATGACCTGGGTGGGGTCGGCGGCGCCGGGGGTCTCCGGGACCGGGGCGGGCGCCGGGTCGGGGGCGAGCAGGGCGGCCACGCCCTCGGCGGCGGCGATCTGCGCGGAGTTCGCGTGCACGCCGATGCCCTCGGAGACGGTGCGCAGGGCGCGGCCGAGGCTCTCGGCGCTGGGGCGCTCGTCGGGGTTCTTGCGCAGGCAGCGCTCGATGACGGTCCAGAGCGGTCCGGGCACGGTGCTGGGGCGGCGCGGCTCCTCGCTGAGGTGCCGGTGCAGCACTTCGAGGGAGGTGCCGCCGGCGAACGGCGGACGTCCGGTGACGAGTTCGTAGAGCAGGATTCCGGCGCCGTAGATGTCCACGGCGGAGGTCTGCGGGCGGCCCTCGGCGGACTCGGGCGCCACGTACGCGGGCGTGCCGACGAATTCGTGGGTGCGGGTCAGGCCCGGGGAGTCGGCGAGGCGGGCGATGCCGAAGTCGGTCAGCATCGGCCGCATGCCGCCGTCGTCCTCCTTGAGGAGCACGTTGGCGGGCTTGAGGTCGCGGTGCACGACGCCGTCGACGTGACTCGCGGCGAGCGCGTCGGCGATCTGCGCGGTCAGGAGCGCGGCCGCGACCGGGGTCATCGGGCCGTTCTCGCGGATGTACCGGTGCAGGTCGGGGCCGTCGACGAGGTCCATGACCAGGGCGAGCAGGTCGCCCTCGACGACCAGGTCGCGGGTGCGGACGATGTTCTCGTGCGTCAGGCGGAGCAGCACGGAGCGCTCGCGCAGGAAGCGCATCACGACGTCCGCGTCGTTCGCCAGCTCCTCCTTGAGGACCTTGATCGCGACGGTCTCGCCGGGCTGCCCGGCCACTGCGGCCTCGGCGCCCGCGGTCTCCCGCTGGCGGGCTCGCCAGACGGTGCCCGTGGCGCCGCGTCCGAGCGGCTCCTCGAGCAGATACTTGCTGCCTACCGGCCGCACGTCATGCGCTCCCTGTCGATCTGGTCCTGCTGGTCCTGCTGGTCTGGTGTGTGGTGCTGTTCTGTCGTCCGACGCCGGCCGCCTCGCGGGGCCCCCGTGTGCCCGTTCCGCGTCGAGCGTTCCGATCCACTGTAGTGGGGCCCGGCCGGGCACCGGTCTGGCGTTGTCTGCCCCGGTGCCACCCTCGTACACCTCCCTGTGAAAACCGCCGGATCCCGGTGAACGGATCGAGACAGCGGTTGTGAAGGGAAGACGTGCGGGCGCGGCCGATGGTTGCCGGGCGGGCGGAAGCCCGATCCTCGGGTGCGGGCGGGGCGGGCCGCGAGCCGTCGGCCGTGCACAACGATCCCAACCGGCCTGTGCAGGCACTTTTGCGAGCAGACCCAGCCAATCAAGATCACTTGATGGTGGGCGGCGGGCGTGTTGTCGGTGCCAGGTGCGAGGATGCACAGCAGCACGGAGCCATGCCGTGTTCGGTGGGGGGAGTCACATGGGCCGTCCCCCTGCCGGGCACCCGCGCAGAAGGGACCGCTGACGGCGATGCAGATCCGGCTGTCTGTCCTCGGGCCGCCCAGCGGCCGGACCCCGCAGTCCGGCCAGGGCGCACCGCCCCGTGCCTGTGACGTGCTCGTCACGGCGCCCACCGGGACCGCGCTCGCCGCCGTGGCCTCGGGCCTGGGCGCGGCCGCCGGAGTCCCGGACGGCCCGGTCGTGGTGTACGTGGGCACGGACCGCCTGGACTCCGCGACGGCCACCCTGGGCGAGCCCCCCTTGGTCGACGGCGCCGTGCTCTCCCTGCAGGGCCCCGCCGAGCCCGCCCCGTCCACCGCGGGCGCGGCCGCCCGGCTGCACGTCGTCGCGGGCCCGGACGCGGGCGGTGTGCATCTGCTGCACGGCGGCCGGATCAGCATCGGCCGCTCCGCCGACGCGGACGTGCCCCTCGACGACCCGGACGTCTCCCGGCTGCACTGCGCGGTCACGGTCGGTGAGGACGGCCGCGTCTCGGTCACGGACCTGAACTCGACGAACGGCACGTCGGTGGACGACAGGCCCGTCGCCGACCGGCCGGTGCGGCTCACGCCGGGCGCGCTGCTGCGGATCGGCGAGTCCACGCTCCGGCTCAGCGCCGCGCGGGACGAGCCGCCGCTCACGGCCTTCGCGGACGGCGAGGGCCAGCTGCGGGTCGGCCCGGAGCCGGAGCAGAACCCGCCCTCCGCGCGCGTGCCGGGCGCCGGCGGTGCGCAGCCCCCGCTGGGGGCGACGGTCCGGGGGTACGGGGCGTCGGCGCCGCTCTCCGGTGCGAACGGATCGGCCGGCTCGGGCGGCACCGGCGGCACTGGCGGCTCGAACGGGTCCGCCGGTGCGGGTGCGTACGGCTCGGGCGAGGACACCACGTACGCGCGCGGGATCTCCACCGGAGGCACCGCCGCAGCCGGTGCGGGCGGGGCGGACGGCTTCAACTCCGGGGCGGGCACGGACAGTTCGCCCGAGGCGGCATCGCAGCAGCACGCATCGGATCCGTACGCGGCAGGCGTGGGCGGGCCGGGCGGCGAGGACGACGACGCGTACGAGCGGAATCGGACCGGGACGCCCGCGCGGGGCACGACCGTGCCGCGGCAGGTGCGCAGGCGCGGCGGGATCGGGGCCTGGGCGCGGCGCATCACGGGCGGCCGGACCGAGCGCGAGGCGGACGGGACGGCGCCGGCGGCGTTCGCGCCCGCGGAGACGGCCGTTCCGGAGGCCTGGCCCGACCCGTCGGCGCTGCTCCTCACCGCGCTCGGCCCCGGCCCGAGGCTGTGGGAGCGCGACCCGGCGCACCCCGAGGCGCTCGCCGTGCGGCTCGGCACCGCGGACCGTACGGGTCCGGACGGCGGCCTGCTGCCTGCCGTGCCCGTGACGGTCGGCCTGCGCGAGGCGGGCGCGCTCGGCCTCGCCGGGCCACGGCCGCGCCTGGCGGGGCTCGCCCGCGCGGTGCTGGCCCAGCTCGCAGCGCTGCACTCCCCCACCGACCTGGAGATCGTGCTCGTCAGCACGGACCGGGCGCGCGGCGTCGAGGAGCGCACCGCGCAGTGGGCCTGGCTCGGCTGGCTCCCGCATGTGCGCCCCGGGCACGGCCAGGACTGCCGGCTGCTGCTCGCGTACGACCGGGAGCAGGCCGCGGCGCGGACCGGCGAGCTGCTGCGCCGGCTGGACGAGCACCTTCAGGAGGAGGGGCGCGGCCCGGTCGCCGGCGCGGCGGGCGGCTCCGACGCGGCCGGCGGGGAGGCCGCGCAGACGCGTGGGCACGCGCGCGGGCCGGGGCTTCAGGCGGCCCCCGAGGAGTCCATAGCCGCGGCCCGGACGGCGGACGGCGAGCCGGTGTCGGCGGCGTCCTCGGCCCCCGGGGCGCCCGCCGCGTCCGCAGCCTCCGGGACGCCTGTCGCCGGCCGACCCGCCTCGCGGCAGGGCGAGTTCAGCGGTCCGCTCACCGTGCTCATCGTCGACGGGGACCCGGGTTCGGCGGGGCTGCGGGAGGCGACGACGCGCCTGACCGCCGAGGGGTCCGCGGCCGGCATCCATGTGCTGTGCCTCGCCGAGACGCCCGCCGCTTCGCCCGCGTCCCCGATGACGGCGACGTACGAGGCGGCCTGTGCGGCGTCGCCCGCGTTCCGCGCGTGTGGCGCGGTGGCGCTGCTGAGCGGTGACGTGGCGACGGCGCTGCGGCTCCTGCGTACGTCGCAGGGGCACCCCGTCGGCCATGGCACCGTCGCCTCGGTGGACGCCGTGTCCGCCGCCTGGGCCGAGCGGTTCTCCCGCGCCCTGGCCCCGCTGCGGCCTGCGGACACGGGCGGCGAGCGGCACGCGCGCGTGGCCGCGCCGCTGCCCCAAGCGGCGCGCCTGCTCGACGAGTTGGGGCTCGCCCGCGCCACCCCCGCGTCCCTGATGGCGCGGTGGGCGGCGGCCGCGGACGACGCCGACGCGCTGGGCGGCCGGGCCCAGGCGGTGCTCGGTGCGGGCCCGCGCGGGCCGCTCTGCGCCGACCTGGTCGCATCGGGCCCGCACCTCCTGGCGGAGGGCCCGGCGGGCAGTGGGCGTACGGAACTGCTGCGTTCCGTGGCCGCGGCCCTGGCCTCCGCGGAGCGGCCGGAGCGGCTGCGCCTGGTCCTGGTGGACGGCGCGGGCTCGGAGCGCGGCGACGGGCTGCGGGTCTGCACGGACCTGCCGCATGTGACGGCGCATCTGGCCGCCAACGACCCCGTACGGATGCGGGAGTTCGCGCAGGCGCTGACGGCGGAGCTGAAGCGGCGGGCGGAGCTGCTCGGCCGGATCGACTTCGCGGAGTGGCACACCCAGAAGATGGTGGCGGAGCGGCTGGTTCCGCAGCGCAGTCGCTCTGCTTCCGGGGCCGGGCGCCCTGGCCCCGGAGGCGCCGCGAATCTGGGCGGCGGCGGGGACTCCGGCGGGTCCGGGGACCTGGACAGCCCGCCCAGTACGACGGTCAAGTTGCGGCCGCCGCAAGGGCGTTCAGGCAGCGGGCGCGGGGGTGCGCGGGGCGCGGGTGGCGCGGGCGGTGTCGGGCGGCCTGCCGCTGTGGCTCAGCCCGAGCCGGAGTCGCCGCTGCCGCGCCTCGTGGTGGTCGTGGACGACCTGGACGCGCTGGTCGCCCCGGCGCTCGGCGCGCCCGGCCGGCCTTCGGCGGGGTCGGTGGTCCGTGCCCTTGAGGCCGTCGCGCGTGAGGGCGGGCGGCTCGGTGTGCATCTGGTGGCGGCGTCCGGTCGCCCGGAGCGTACGGCCGAGACGGAGCTGGCTCGTCGGGCGACGCTGCGGATCGTGCTCGACGCGCCTTCCGCGGCGCCGGAGGAGCCGGCGCCGGGGCGTGGCTGGCTGCACATCGCGGACGGCCCTCGGACGCCGTTCCAGACGGGGCGGGTCACGGGGCGCATTCCGCGTACGTCCACGCTCCGGCCCACGGCTGTCCCCCTGGAGTGGCACCGTATGGGCGACCCTCCGGAGCGTCGGCCGGTGCGTGAACTGGGCAACGGGCCTACGGACTTGGCGTTGCTGGCGAGTGCGTTGGAGCGGGCTGCGGCGGTGGGGGCGGGGTAGGGGGTTTCCCGGGGCGCGTCATCTGGCACGTCATCCGCACCGTCGGCTCGGGCCCCGCCGCTCGCCCTCCGGGCTCGTCCTCAAACGCCGGAGGGGCTGAATTTGGGCGGGGCTACGTGCCCCGACAGGGGCGCGGGGCTGCGACATCAGCGGCTCCGCCGCGGGGCGCGACCAGCCACGACGGCGCGGCAGCCGAAACACAGCTCCGCAGGTCGGCCACAGCGCCGCCACAGGCCCGCCGGAGGGGCCGACACCGCGAGAGTCACGAGCGCATCACGATCCCCCGCTTCCCCTCGCAGGCTCCCTTGTCCGAACTCTCGGGGCAGGCGTAGACCTGTCCGGACAGGGCTCGCTCGGTGCGACGGGACGGGGCAGTGATGCGTACAACTCTGCGTACTCGTAAGGCTGTTGGGGTCGGGAGAGGGGCCGTGTCGCTGGTCGCCGTCGGGGCGTTGGCGCTCAGCGGATGCGGCGGGGGCGGTGGTGCGCCCGACGAACAGAGCGGGAGCGACGGCGCCGCGAAGCCCACCGTCGAACTGCCCGAGCTGGACGGGCAGAAGGTGTCCGTCGCCGCGGTGTGGGGCGGGGCCGAGCGCAAGGTGTTCCTGCGGGTGCTCGACGAGTTCGAGAGGCGGACCGGCGCGGAGGTGTCGTTCGTACCGGCGCAGGACCCGATCATCGGCTTCCTGGAGTCGAAGGTCGCGGGCGGGGAGCCGCCGGACGTGGCGATGCTGCCGCAGGTCGGGGCGATCGAGCAGGCGGTGGCCAATAAGTGGGCCAAGCCGGTCGGGACAGAGGCGCAGAAGGAGCTTGAGAAGAATTACAGCGACGGGTGGCGGGAGCTCGGGGCCGTCGGCGGTGAGCAGTACGGGGTGTATTTCAAGGCCGCCAACAAGTCCCTGGTCTGGTACAACGCGGCCGTCATGAAGAACGCGGGCGGGCAGGAGCCGAAGACCTGGGACGAGTTCCTGCAGACCGCGCGGATGATCTACGACTCCGGGATCGCCCCCGTGTCCGTCGGCGGCGCCGAGGCATGGACGCTCACCGACTGGTTCGAGAACGTCTATCTGTCGCAGGCGGGTCCTGAGAAGTACGACCAGCTCGCCAAGCACGAGATCAAGTGGACCGATCCGTCCGTGAAGAAGGCGCTCACCACCCTCGGCGAGCTCTTCGGCAAGAAAGACCTGATCGCGGGCGGGCCGCAGGGCGCGCTCGGCACGGAGTTCCCCGAGTCGGTGAAGCAGACCTTCGTCGGCGGGGACCAGCCGAAGGCGGGCATGGTCTTCGAGGGCGACATGGTCTCGCTCGCCATCGCGGAGACGGACGCGAAGGTCGGCACGGACGCGAAGGTCTTCCCGTTCCCGGCCGTCGGCGGCGGCGAGTCCCCGGCCGTGGTCGGCGGTGACGCCGCCGTCGCCCTGAAGGACAGCAAAGGCGCGCAGGCCCTGCTCACGTATCTCGCCTCGCCGGACGCGGCGGCGATCTGGGCGAAGGCGGGCGGTTTCGTCTCGCCGAACAAGAACCTGGACGTCGCGGCGTACCCGAACGACGTGCAGCGCGACATCGCCAAGGCCCTGATCGCGGCGGGCGACGACATCCGCTTCGACATGTCCGACCAGGCCCCGCAGGCCTTCGGCGGCACGCCCGGCAAGGGCGAGTGGAAGGCGCTGCAGGACTTCCTGAAGAACCCGAAGGACGTCGCGGGCACGCAGCGGGTCCTGGAGGACGCGGCCGCCAAGGCGTACAAGGCGCAGAAGGACTGACGCGGTGGCTTCGGAGGCGCAAACCGGGACCGGGACCCGAACCACGAGAACAGCCCCCGTCACCGGCGTCGTCCGCACCCGCAAGCGCATGGCGGCGGCCTTCCTGCTGCCCGCGCTCGTGCTGCTCGGGGCCCTTGTGGTCTATCCGATCGGGTACTCGCTGTACCGCAGCTTCTACGACAGGTCCGGGGAGTTCACCGGATTCGGCAACTACGTCACGCTGTTCACCGACGACACGATCCTCACCGCGATCAGGAACAACGCGATCTGGGTGGTGCTCGCGCCGACGGTCGCCACCGCGCTCGGCCTGATCTTCGCGGTGCTCACCGAACGCATCCGCTGGGGCACCGCGTTCAAGCTGCTCGTGTTCATGCCGATGGCGATCTCGATGCTCGCCGCGGGCATCGTCTTCCGGCTCGTCTACGAACAGGACCCGGACCGGGGCGCGTTGAACGCCGTATGGGTGGGTGTGCACGACTCGTTCGCGGAGTCCTCGGCGTTCCCGAAGGCGCATCCGGGCCAGGAGTCGCCGCTGAAGCCGGGCGGCGGCGGCAGCTTCGTCACCCGTACGACCGTCGAGGCCGGGGTGCCCGTCGCGTTGCCGCTGCTCGGCGTGCCCAAGGAGCAGATGCCGGAGGAGGCGGCGCCCGCGAAGCCCGCCGCCGAAGAGCCCGGCAAGGTCACCGGCACCGCCTGGCAGGACTTCACGCTCGGCAAGGGCGTGGGCGAGCGCAACGCCCCGGACGCCTCCGAGTCCGGCTATCCGGGCCTCACGGTCGAGGCGGTCAAGGGCGGCGAGGTCGTGGAGTCGACGAAGGCCGCGGCCGACGGCACCTTCACCCTCTCGAAGAAGGCCGACGGGGCCCAACTGCGCTTACCCGCGAGCAACTTCAGGGAGCCGTACAACGGGGTGGACTGGCTGGGACCGGACCGGGCGCTGCCGTTCGTCGGCGTCAACTTCGTGACCCTGTCGGTGATCCTCGCGTACGTCTGGATGTGGGCGGGCTTCGCGATGGTGCTGATCGCGGCCGGGCTCGCGGGCATTCCGCGGGAGCTCCTGGAGGCGGCGCGGGTGGACGGGGCGAACGAGTGGCAGGTCTTCCGGCGGGTGACCGTACCGCTGCTCGCACCGCTGCTCGCGGTGGTCCTGGTGACGCTGATGATCAACGTCCTGAAGATCTTCGACCTGGTCTTCATCATCGCGCCGGGCGATGTGCGCGACGACGCGAACGTCCTCGCCCTGCAGCTCTACAACTCGTTCGTGGACCGCGACTCCGGCGTCGCCAGCGCCATCGCGGTGCTGCTTTTCCTCCTCGTCGTCCCGGTGATGGCGTTCAACGTACGGCGACTGCGCAGGGAGGTGCGGCGATGAGCGCGCTCGGGGAAGCCGTGGAGCCGAGGGCGGGCGGAAAGGCCGAGGCCGGGGACAAGGCCCGACCGTCCGCCGCGTCCCGGGTCGCCGGGGCGCTCAGCAGCGGGCTGATGCGGGTGTTTCTGCTGGTCGTGGGCCTGCTGTGGCTGGTGCCGACGATCGGGCTCGCGCTGTCCTCGCTGCGCGAGCCGGCCGACATCAGCGCGGGCGGCTGGTGGCAGGTGTTCACGGTCCCCTCGCAGATCACGTTCGAGAACTACGCGCACCTGCTGCAGGACGAGACGATCACCGGTTCGCTGCTCTCCACGGTGGCGATCACGGTCCCGTCGACGCTGCTCGTGGTCGTGATCGGCTCGCTCGCCGGATACGCCTTCGCGTGGATGGAGTTCCCGGGGCGGGACTGGTGGTTCCTCGGGGTCGTGGGGCTGCTCGTCGTTCCCGTGCAGGTGGCGCTGCTTCCGGTGTCCCAGCTCTTCGGCCGCGTAGGGATCTTCGAGACGACGCTCGGCGTGATCCTCTTCCATGTCGCGTTCGGCCTGCCGTTCGCGATCTTCCTCCTTCGGAACTTCTTCGCGGAGATCCCCCGGGAGCTTCTGGAGGCGGCCCGGCTCGACGGCGCGGGCGAACTCCGGCTGTTCCTGCGGGTGGTGATGCCGCTCGGCGGGCCCGCGATCGCCTCGCTCGGCATCTTCCAGTTCCTGTGGGTGTGGAACGACATGCTGGTCGCGCTGATCTTCGCGGACTCCAAGAACCCGCCGATCACGGTCGCGCTCCAGCAGCAGGTGCGGCACTTCGGCGACAACGTGTCGATCCTCGCGCCGGGTGCGTTCCTCTCGATGGTGATCCCGCTCGCCGTGTTCTTCGCCTTCCAGCGGCAGTTCGTCTCCGGCGTGATGGCGGGCGCGGTCAAGTGACGCGGGCGCGGTCAAGTGACGCGGGCGCGGTCATGTGACGCGGGCGCGGTCAAGTGACGACGCCGGCAGCACCGGACCGCCCGGGGCGGCCACGCACCGTACACCTCTCGCCTCAACTCTGGGGATTCGTACGTGAGTTGACCGCGTACACCAGGAGGGCGGTCCGCGGCGCGTATCCGCGGGCCGCTCTCACCCCTTTGCCACATTCGGCGTAACCGGAGCCGCCATTCGGGGGTTGGCGGGCAGGATGCCCGCGCCGACCCATGGATGTGCCTTGCCCCGGTTCAGTGTCATCGTCCCCGCGTACAAGGTGCAGGCCTACCTGTACGAAGCGCTCCACTCCGTACTGCGACAGTCCTTCACGGATCTGGAGCTGATCGCGGTCGACGACTGCTCACCGGACGCGTCGGGCGAGGTCATCGACGAGCTGGCGGCCGAGGACCCGCGCGTACGGGCCGTGCATCTGACGGAGAACGTGGGCCTGGGGCGGGCCCGCAACGCCGGCATGGAGCACGCCACCGGCGACTACCTGATCTTCCTGGACGGCGACGACACCCTCACCCCCGGCGCCCTGGAGGCCGCCGCCGACCGCCTCAAGGAGACCGGCTCCCCCGACGTCCTCGTCTACGACTACGCCCGTACCTTCTGGACCGGGCAGGAGCTCCGCAACCAGCAGGCCGCCCAGCTGCGCGAGGACGGGCCCGTGCCGTTCCGGCTCACCGAGCGGCCGGGCCTGCTCAAGCTGCTCATGGTGGTGTGGAACAAGGCCTACAGCCGGGAGTTCATCGAGCGAGAGGGCTTCCGGTTCCCTCCCGGTTACTACGAGGACACCCCGTTCACCTATCCAGTTCTGATGGCAGCGGAAACGATCGCCACCCTGGACCGGGTGTGCGTGCACTACCGGCAGCGCCGCCAGGGCAACATCCTCGGCACGACCAGCCGGAAGCACTTCGACATCTTCGACCAGTACGACCGGGTCTTCGCGCAGTTCGACGCCCGGCCGGAGTTCGCCGAGTGGCGGCCCGTCGTGTTCCGGCGCATGGTCGACCACTACGCGACGGTGTTCAGCAGGCCCGACCGGCTGCCCCGGCGCAGTCGGCCCGAGTTCCTGCGCAGGGCCCGCGCCCAGTACCGCAGGCACCACGTCCCGGGGCTGCGGCTCCACCCGCGGGCCCGCCTGCAGCACTGCCTCGTCCGCCTCGCCGCCCACCGCACGTACCGCGCCCTGCGCCTCGCCAAGGCCGCGGGCCACCGGCTCCGCGCCACCGCCGCGACCGTCAGCCGGGGCACTCGCGCGGCGCTGCTGCGGCTGCACTACCGCACCCAGCTGTGCCTGCCGGTACGGCACGACCGGGCGGTGTTCGCCACGCACCGGAGGCTCGGGCACGGCGGCAACCCGGGCGCGGTCGAGGAGAAGGTCCGCGAGCTCGCGCCGCACATCCGCACCGCGTGGATCGCCGACCCCGCCCACCACCACACCGTCCCCACCGCCACCAGGAGGATCACGCCCGGCACCGCCGCGTACTGGACGGCCCTGGCCCGCTCCAAGTACCTGGTGCACGACGCCGACCTCGGCCACCGGCTGGTCAAGCGCCGCGCCCAGGTCCGGGTGCAGACCCACGCCGGCACCCCGCTCAAGCGGATGGGCCTCGACCTGCAGGACCGGCCGGCCGCCGCCCGCGACACGGACTTCGCCGCGCTCCTCGACGACGTCGACACCTGGGACTACGCGCTCTCCGCCAACCGCCACTCGACGCTCGTCCGGGAGCGCGTCCTGCCCGGCTCGTACACCACCCTGGAGTACGGCCAGCCGCGCAACGACCGCTTCCTGCAGGCGAGTTCGCAGGACGTCGCCCGCCTCCGGGAGACCCTCGGCATCCCGCGGGGCAACGTCGCGATCCTGTACGCCCCGACCTTCCGCGACCACCGGCGCAGCCAGCACCGGCCGCTCGACCTCGACCGGGTGCTGCGCGTGCTCGGCCCCCGCTTCACCGTCCTGACCCGCGCCCACCCCGCGTACGGCGAACCGCTCAGCCGCGGGGAGCACGCGCGGGTCGTCGACGTCTCGGACCACCCGAGCGTCGAATCGCTGTGCCTGGCGAGCGACGTGCTCGTCACGGACTACTCCTCGCTGATGTTCGACTACGCCAACCTGGACCGCCCGATCGTCGTGTTCGCCGACGACCAGGAGGTCTACGAGGCGGCCCGCGGCACCTACTTCGACCTGCGGTCCCGGCCGCCGGGCGCGGTGGCGCGGGACGAGGACGAGCTGATCGACATCTTCACCACCGGCCACTGGCGGGGCTCGCGCTCCGCGCAGCTGCGGGCCGCGTTCCGGGCCCGGTTCTGCGGCTCGGACGACGGGCGGGCCGCGGAGCGCGTGGTCCGCCATGTGTTCCTCGGGCAGCGCGCGGGACTGCCTTCGGTGGTGCCGCTCGCCGACCGCCGACCGGCGCCGGTCGGCGGCAGCTGCTTCGAGCAACTGCCGGAGCAGTCCCAGGGCCCGGCCCCGACCCTCACACCCACAACTGAAGACAGCCACAACTGAAGACAGCGACAACTGCACAGAGGGACAACTGCATACACGCACAACTGAAGAAGCTCACGAAAAGCGAGGCCCGGTCGCCAGCCGGGCCACAGGACCGTCACCCCCCACACGCACCACGACTGCCCATCGCACGCACCTGACAACAGGAGCACCCATGAGCACCACGTCCGCCACCGAGGCACTGCCCCGCCCCACGCGGCTCTCCGATGTGAAGGGCTGGTTCTTCCCCGCCGACCAGCTGCTCTTCGACTGGTTCCTCGGCCGGCAGCGCGACCGCGACCAGCGCGGCGACCTTCTCGAACTCGGCGCCTACCTCGGCAAGAGCGCCATCTTCATGGGCTCCTACCTCCGCGAAGGCGAGACCTTCACGGTCTGCGACCTCTTCGACTCGCCCGCTCCCGACGACCCCAACTCCAAGGAGATGAACCGCTCCTACTCGACGCTGACCCGCCGCGCCTTCGAGGCCAACTACGGCGCCTTCCACGACGAGCTGCCGACGATCCTGCAGGCCCCGTCCTCGGTCGTCGCCGACGAGGTGGCGGCGGACAGCTGCCGCTTCGCGCACATCGACGCCTCGCACCTGTACGAGCACGTCCACGGCGACATCCTCGCCGTACGCGAACTCCTCGGCCCCGACGGCATCGTGGTCCTCGACGACTTCCGCGCCGAACACTGTCCTGGCGTCGCCGCCGCCACGTGGGGCGCGGTCGCCACGACCGGTCTGAAGCCGCTGTGCATCACGGCCACGAAGTTCTACGGGACATGGGGGGCGTACGACGAGGTGCACTCCGCGTTGCGGGGAATGCTGCAGGGGCGGGGGGATCTTTGGCACGGGGTGGAGGAGGTCGCGGGGCATCCCCTGATCCGCATCGACGGCAAGAAGGCGAAGTCCCCGGGCCAGCCCCGCTCCCGATACGAGGCCGAGGCCCCCGCGCCCCCCGCCGCGCCGACGGCCCGCACCGGCGGCCTCTCTCGCCTGGCCCGAACCCTCCGCGGCCGCGGCTGAGCCCTGCCGGGGGCTCCTTCCCCACCCCGCCCCTTCCCGAACTGGGGCTCCGCCCCAGACCCCGCTCCTCAAACGCCGGAGGGGCTGGTTTTCAGGGGCGCGGGGCTGTGACATCAGCGGCTCCGCCGCGGGGCGCGACCGGCCACGACGGCGGGACAGCCGAACGAGAGCCGACGGCAGTCTTTCGGGAAGGGGCGGGGTGGGGGGGGAGAGCTAGAGCTCGAGGAACGCGAACAGTTCCTCCCAGGCCCGCAGGATCTCCTCCTCCGAGAACCGTTGGACGTTCCGCCGGGCCCGGTCCCCCATCGCGTCCCGCATGCGGGGGTTCCCGGTGAGGCGGAGCAACCGGTCGGCGAGGGCCGCGCTGTCGCCGGGCGGGGCGAGGAGCCCGTCCTCGCCGTCGCGGACGATCTCCCGCACCCCGGGCGCACAGTCGAACGCCGCGCAGGGCAACCCGCCCGCCATCGCCTCCATGAGGGCGAGCGGGAAGCCCTCCCCGCGTGAGGACTGCACGAAGAGCGAGGCCCCGGCGAGCGCGCCGGGCACGTCGTCGGTGCGGCCCGGCCACTCCACCGAGGAGTCCAGGCCGAGCCGCGTGCACTGCGCCCGCAGGTCGGCCTCCTCGACGCCCGCCCCGTACACCCGCAGCGTCCACTCGGGCCGCGAGGGCGCGACCAGGGCCCAGGCGTCGAGCAGCATGTCGATGCCCTTCTGGTCGTGCAGCCGGCCGATGGACGCGACGACCTTCTCGGTGCGCGGCGAGGGCGAATCCGGCAGATGCGCAAGGGCGTTGGGCATGAAGCCGACGTTGTGCAGGCCGTCGGCGATCCAGTCGTCGGCGTCCTCCTGGGTGAGGGTGAGCCAGCGGTCGACGTGCGGATAGCTCTGCTTGATCCAGCGGTAGCGGTGGCAGGCCTTGGTGTACGCGTACGACTCGTGGCTCATGCCGATGACGGTGAGGCCCGCGGTGTCGGCGGCGCGCACCCACTCCATCGGCCAGACCTGCGTGACGATGACGACGCCGCCGGGCCGGGCCGTGCGGAACAGCGCGGACAGCTCGTCCACGGCCCGCTGCCGGTCGGCGACGCGCGCGGCTTCGCGGCGGCGTTCGGCGGGCCGGAGGCGGCGCAGCCCGGTGCGGCGGCGCGGGGCGGGCGGGTGCGCGGGGTGCAGGGCGGTCATCGGGTAGCCGAGCGGCTCGGGCAGGGTGAGCTTGAGCTCGGCGGGGTGCACGCCGAGGGTGTGCACGCGGTGGCCGTGGGTCTGGAACAGGCGGGCCATCTGGTGCATCCAGGCGGTGACGCCGCCCAGTTCGTCGGTGCAGTTGGAGAACAGGAAGATGTCCCGCTCCCGGACGTCCACTGCGGTGGTCATGCTCGATCCCTCCTGCCGAACAGGGCGTCGACCACGGCGCGCGCGGACCCGCCGTCGTCATGCGTACCGAACTCCGCGGCGAACTCCCGCCGCCGCTCCGCGTGTTCGGCGTCGGCGGGCTTGAGGTCCGCGAGGGTGCGCAGCAGCTCGTCCTCGGTCTCGGCGACCGGGCCCGGCGCACGCTCCCGCAGGTCGAAGTAGCTGCCCCGCTCGGCGGCGTACGCGTCGAGGTCGGGCGCGAACAGGACGATGGGGCGGTCCAGGAGCGCGTAGTCGAACATGATCGACGAGTAGTCCGTCACCAACACGTCGGCCAGGCACAGGAGTTCGCTGACGTCGTGGTGGTCCGAGACGTCGAAGAGCGTGCCGGGGGCGCACACGGGAAGCTCCGCCCGCTCCATGTAGTGGGCGCGCACGAGCAGCGCGCACTCGTCGCCGAACTCCTCCGTGAACCTCCGCACATCGAGCAGGAGTTGATGGCGTCGGCCGTCCTTGGGGGCGCCGCGGAAGGTGGGCGCGTACAGGACGGTCTTCTTGTGGTCCGGGATGCCGAGCCGGGCGGCGAGCGGGGGGCGTGGGAAGCGGCCCTCGCGCTCGTCGTGCGCGCGGGCGGCGACGAGCCGGTCGTTGCGCGGGTAGCCGACCGGGAGGAGCTTCTCCCGGGGCAGCCGGTAGGCCTCGGCGAGGGTGCGTACGTCGTGCTCGGAGCGGACCAGGAAGTGGTCGAAGCGGTCGACGGCGCGCTGCAGCTTGTCCCGCTGCGGGGTGTTCTGCATGCGGACGCGCGTCTCGTCGAAGCCCATCCGCTTGTAGGCGCTGCCGTGCCAGGTCTGCAGGTACGTGGTGTGGTCGGGCTTGGCGAGGGCGTGCGGGAAGCCCTGGTTGTCGACCCAGAACTCGGCGCGGGCCAGGGCCCACAGGTACCGCCAGGACCAGCGCCGCACCAGCTTCGCGTCGTCCGGGAAGCCGGTGGGCGAGGAGGCGTAGGACCAGGTGGGGCGGACCTTGCGGCGGTCGACCCGGTGGCCGCGGGCGCGCAGCTCCTCGTGGACGGCGCGCGGGCTGTCGCCGTACGCCTTGCCCATGTGGGCCTCGAAGACGGCGGAGCCGCGGCGGACCGGCAGCTTCACCAACAGCCTGTTGTAGACGCGGGTCTTGACGGATCCGGAGTGCAGCCGGTCGCGCTTCTTCCGCAGCGTCTTCAGGAGCTGCCGGGCCTTGCGGGTGGGCCGGAAGTGCGTGACGTACGTGGTCAGGCGGCGGAGCGTGCGGGCCGGGCGGCGGCAGGCCTGCAGTTCGAAGGCGAGGTGGTTCCCGGCGGTCGCGTACGGCAGCCAGGTGTCGGCGGAGAGCCGTCCGGCCAGGCGCGGTCTGGCCGGGAAGCGGCTGCCCTTGCCGACGACCTCGCGCTCGGCGAACACCTCGGCGAGCGCGCTGTCGCCGCCCGCGGTGAGCACGATCCGGGTGTCCCAGATCCGCTCGCTCATGCCGCGTACGGGAAGCAGCGCCGGGTCGACGCGGAGCCGCCAGCCGAGCCGCTCGCCGTGGTGCACGGCCTCGTCGACGGGCAGCCGGAACACCCGCTTGCCGCCGCGAAGCCGCAGTTCGAGCTCGACCTTCACGTCGGCGGCGGCCGGGAGCTTGTCGAGGGGCAGGACGATCTGCCCCTCCAGGCGGAGACGGCCGGCTTCGGCGGCGCAGCGGGTGAGCCGGTTGAAGAGCCTGAGACCCTTGAACGGGCGGTGCTGGTGGCCGAGTTCGGTGAGGTCGGTGGAGGCGAAGCCGGCGGTCTCGGCGTTCCAGTGGATCCGTCCCTCGTGCTCGGCGAGCGGCGAGACGACGGTGCCCGGTCGGGCCAGGGCGTACGCGGCGGCCTGCACGCCGTCCGCGTCCCCGGCGGCGAGCAGGGCCACGCAGATCCGCTCGTCGGGCGGCAGGTCGAGCCAGCGCTCCGGGTCGATGCAGGCGGTGAGGCGGGCGTGTGCCTGGGCGGCGAGCTCGGCGCGCTCGCCGCGGGGCAGCCGCAGGAAGCTCCGGGCGAGCGGCAGCAGATGGTCGACGACGAAGGCCCGGTCGCGGGCGTCGCGCAGGCCGGTGAGGCCGCGCCGGGCCAGCTGCAGGCCGATCCGCCCGGACGCCTCCAGGAGCGCGGGCAGGTCGCCGCCGTGGTCGGCGGGGGCGCGGTGCGTGACGATCAGGTTCGGGACGAGGGTGATGCGGCGGGCGGCGAGCGCGGCCCGTACGCCGAAGTGCACCTCGCTGCGGGAAAGGTCCTCGGCGTGCCTGAGGGCGTGCCGGTCCATGGCGTCGCGGCGCAGGCAGAACCCGCTCACCAGGGCGTCCCTGGTGACGAGTTCGGGCGCTTCGGCGAGGTCGGTGAGGGTGCGGGTGCGGGCGTGCAGGGCGTCCTGCCAGTGCGGGCCCTGCTGCTTCCCGCCTCCGGCGAGGCGGGTCCAGCGGCCTGCGACCAGGTCGGCGTCGGTGCGCCGGGCGGCCTGCAGGAGGTTGCGCAGGGCGTGCGCGTGGAGGCGTTCGCCGGCGTCGAGGACGAGGACGTGGCGGCCGTGCGCGGCGTCGAGGCCGAGGTTGCGCAGGACGGCCGGGCCGCGCACCTCGGGCGGGGCGTCGATGACGCGGACCCGGTCGGGGTGGCGGGCGGTGAGGAGGGTCGCGGTGCGGCGTACGTCCGCGTCGGTGCGGTCGCCGACGAGCACCAGCTCGACGGAGCGGAGGCTCTGGCCGAGCGCCGATTCCGCGGTGGCGGTCATGGCGTCGGGGTCGCTGCCGAGGGTGACGATGACGCTGAACTCGGGGGTGTTCACGGCCGTCCTCCGTTCTGCACGAAGTCCGCGACGCGGGCGGCGGCGCGGCCGTCGTCGAGGTCGCAGTACGTCTCCCGGAACGCGGCGTGGGCGGCGGCGTGCCCGGCGGTGGCGGCGAGCGGGTCGGCGAGGGCGGCGAGGAGTTCCTCCTGCCCTGCGACGAGCGGTCCCGGCGCCTTGGTCTCGAAGTCGAAGTAGAAGCCGCGCAGGGTGTCGCGGTAGTGGTCGAGGTCGTGGGTGTGGAAGATCATCGGCCGCCCGGTCTGGGCGAAGTCGAACATCAGCGAGGAGTAGTCGGTGACCAACACGTCACTGATGAGCAGGAGTTCGGCGACGTCCGGGTAGCGGGTGACGTCGCGGACGAAGCGGCTGCCGGGGATGGTGCCGCCGACGAGGTAGTGGCGGCGGACGAGCAGGACGTGCTCCTCGCCGAGGGCACGTTCGGCGGCGGCGAGGTCGAGCTGCAGGTCCAGCCCGTAGCGCCCGCCGTTCTTGGGCTGGTTCTCGCGCCAGGTCGGGGCGTAGAGGACGACCTTGGCCTGCTCGGGGATGCCGAGGCGTTCGCGTACGGCGGCGGCGACCTTGGCGCGGTCGGGGGCGTGCAGCAGGTCGGCGCGCGGATAGCCGTACTCCAGGACCTCGCCCTCGTACCCGAAGGCGCTGCGCAGGACGGGGGTGGAGGCGCGGTTGGGGCTGACGAGGGCGCTCCACTGGGCGGCGCGGCCGGGGAGCGTCGCGATGTAGGCGGGGTCGGCGGAGACGCTGCCTGCGACGTCCCGGCCGATGCGCTTGAGCGGGGTGCCGTGCCAGGTCTGGACGACGGTCTGGCCCTCGGCGCGTTCGAACCACTGCGGCAGCTGGGTGTTGGTGACGATCGCCCGGCAGCGGGCGAGGGCCTCGTACCACTCGGCGCTCCACAGCACGACGGGCCGAGCGCTGGGCGGGACGACGGCCTGCTGGTCGCGGACCACCCACAGGTGCTCCAACTCGGTGTCGCGGGCGGCGAGTTCCTCGTGGACGGCGCGCGGCGAGTCGGAGTACTGGCGGCCGTCGAAGCTGCTGTAGAGGACGGCCTCGCGGCGCGGGGAGGCCCGCAGCTCCTGGTAGCGGGCACGCAGTTCGCGCTGGCGCACGGCGCCGCGGTCGGCTTCGGGCAGGGCGCTGCCGGAGGCGATGAGGAGCCGGTCGTGGGCGCGCCGCTCCAGGCGGAACTCCCGCCCGCCGAGCTCCCGTACGAGCGGCAGGGCCTGGTGCTGTCCGGGGGCGACGTGCATGGGCAGGGCCTCGCCGACGCCGCCCGCGGGCCGGAAGTACAGGTACCAGCGGCCCTCGGCGAGCGGCAGCTCCCCGGCGAGCCCGGCGACGGCGGCCGGGGCGAACGTGGCGTGGAAGCGCCCGTCGTGCAGCTGGACGGGCAGCACGATCTCCTCGTCGTGGCCGCTGTGCCTGAGGACCAGGTCGACGTTTCCGGCCCGGAGGGCGGGGAAGCTGCCGCCGACGGTGAGTTCGCCGTCGGCGTCCCAGTCGAGGGTCTCGGCGATGGGGCGCACGGTCTGGTCGCGCAGCTCCAGGTTGCCGCTGGAGTTGGCGGTCAGATACAGCTCGCGGCCGGGGCGCAGCGCGTAGCGGCCGGACGGCAGCGTGTCCCGGGCGCCCACGGGGACCCTGCCGCCGTCCGCGTGCAGCAGGTACGCGCCCCAGGGCTCGGCCTCGCGGGGTTCGGCGTCCGCGCCCGGCGTGAACGCGGTGATCGGCACACGCGCGGTGAACGTCCGCCCCTGAGTGGGCAGTTCGACGTCTACGCCCTCCTTGGAGTGCCAGTTCTCCACCCGCAGGCGCATCCCGGTGACCGGCTCCAGGAGGCTGCCCTCGAAGACGATCTCGTCGCCCTCCTGGCGGTGGCCGGTGAGCTGGGCGAGGGTGCGCTCCACCTTCAGCTGGAGCCGGCCGCGGTTCAAAACCGGCACTACGCGCGCGTGGTCGTCGATGTAGTGCACGGCGGCGGGCGTGGTGCCGCCCGGCATCCGGAGCGGTCCGCGGCGCGGCGCCCCGCCGCCGAGCACGGCCGTCTCGGCCTGCCAGACGGCGCTGCGCCGCCCGGTGAGCAGCTTCCGCGGGTCGACGACGGCCTCGAACCCGGCCCAGTCGTAGCGGTGCAGCCCCTGCCGGGAGGCGTAGGCGGCCTCGCGCTGCACCGTCGTACGCGTCTTCAGCGGCACCAGACGCCGCTTGCCGAGCCGCAGCCAGACGAGCTTGACGCGCCCGGCGAAGCGTCCTGCGGGGAGGTTGCGGCAGTAGGCGAAGCCCTTCAGGTGGAGCTTGCCGTCGCGCCATTCGGCCCCGGAGATCCGGGTGACGAGCGGGAGCTCGGATCGTTTCAGCGCCGCCACGTCGCGGGGCAGTTCGCGCTCCAGGACCGGGTAGTCGGCCCGCCGTCTGCGCAGCCCCCGCACCCGGAACGCGCCGGGGTGGCCCTTCTCGTACGCGAGGAGGGCGAGGACCTCGTCGAGGCGGCGCTCGATGACGAGCTGCCACTTGACGCGCAGGTGCAGGGGCAGCGCGGTGAGCACGGAGCGGTCGACGGCGGCCGCGAATCCGCCCGCGTGCCGCAGGAACGCCTCGTGGTAGGCGGCGTCCCCCTCGGGCAGGACATCGAGGAAGTAGCGCAGGTCGGCGACGAGCACGGAGGAGTCGTAACGCCGCTTGCCCTGGGCCCACTTGGCGTGTTCCTCGGAGCCCGGCGCGGCGGCCGCGGCGCGTTCGGCGAGGAACGCGGAGGCCTTGGTGCAGGCGGCGGTGCGCTCCTCGACGGCGCGCGGGGTGGTGCGGCGGTTGGTGATGGAGCCGTCCCGGTCGCGCCAGAGGTAGACGGTGTCGCGCAGGACGTCCACGGAGGCGGCGAGGAAGTGCGCGGGCACGATGACGGGCGTGTCCTCGAACAACACCCCTTCGGGGAAGGCGAGTTCGTGCCGGTCCCAGAACTCCCTGCGGAACACCTTGTTGCAGGCGATGCGGTCGGCGAGCAGCGACCAGTCGCGGCTGACGTGCGTGCCCGAACGCGTCGCGCGCATGGGCTTCTTGAACATCCAGGACTGCTCGGCCCTGCCGTTCACCCGCAGCCGGTGCACGTTCCCGCTGACGAAGTCGGACCCGGACTCCTCCAGGGCGGCCAGCATCTTCTCGTACGCGTCGACGGGCACCAGGTCGTCGCTGTCCACGAAGGCGAGGTGGGTGCCGCGGGCGTGGGCCACACCGGCGTTGCGGGCCGCGCCGAGGCCGGCGTTCTCCTGCTGGTAGAGCCTGAACCGCGGGTCGCGCGCGGCGTGTTCGCGGGCGATGCGGGCGCTCCCGTCCGTGGACCCGTCGTCGATCATGACCACTTCGAGGTCGGTCATGGTCTGGCCCGCGAGCGACTGCAGGCAGGCGCCGAGGTAGTCCTCGACGTTGTGGACGGGGACGACGACGCTGAGGCGGGGTGCCATGCGGTGCACACGATCCTTCCGGGCGGCAGGGCTACGACGACGGGCCCTTCTACGGCCCTACGGGTTAACAACAGGCGGCACTTCGCACGGTCACCCCATGACGGCCGTTCGAGTGAAAATAAGCCGATCCCAACCCCGCGGCACTCACGCCGCGCGACCGGGACCGGCCCAACTCGCAGAGGAGAACTGGCTGTTGAGGCCGACCGTCACGGCTTGACGGTGATCCGCCCCTCGTCCATCCGCAGCAGCAGCAGCTGCTCGCCGGTGCGCTCCAGGAACTCGTCGACGGCCTGACGGGAGCCCTGCCAGTAGCCGTAGTCGTCGATCAGGAGGACGCCGCCGGGCGACAACCGGTCGTAGAGGTGGTCGAGTTCGTGCTTGGTGGAGGCGTACCAGTCGGTGTCGAGGCGCAGGATGGAGATCTGCTCGGGGGCCTCGTCGGGGACGGTCTCCTCGACCTTGCCGACGACGTAGTGCATCCGCTCCTTGGGGTAAGGCACCGTCTCGAAGCCGGACTTGACGTCGTCGAGGTCGGCGACGGCCCAGATCGGCCGGTCCTTGCCCTGGATCTCCAGGAGTTCCTGCGCGGGCCGCCCGTCGCGCCGCACGTCCACCTCGGTGGGCGGGGTCATGCCCTCGTACGTGTCGAAAAGGTACAGGTGGCGGTCGGTCGCGCCGAGCGAGAGCAGGGTCTTGGCGCAGGCCTGCATCGAACCGCCGCGCCACACCCCGCACTCCACGATGTCGCCGGGGATGTCGTGGGCGACGACGTGCCGGATGGCGAGGATGAAGGCGTTGAGCTTCTCCGGCGAGGTCATCGTCCGCGGCTTGACCTCGCGGATGATCGCCTTCGCCTCGTCGTCGTAGTCGTCCGGGAAGACCAGGCCCTTCGCCTTCGGCTTCGGCTTCGCCTTGGGGGCCGGCGCGGCGGCGCCCGCCGCCGGGGCCGGCTTCTGCGCGGGGGCGGTCGCGCGGGTCAGGTGGTATCCGGTGAGCTGCTTCAGTACGCCGTTCACTGCGTTTCGCCATGCCATGCGGCGGGACGATACGCGCGCGCCGCCGCCGATGTCACGTTTCGTCAATGAGCCCTTACTGTCCGTGCGGGGCACGGGTGTTGGGCTTCGTGGGCGCCGCGGGCTCGGGCACGGCGGCGGGCCTGCCGCACTGCGCGCGCGTGGCCAGCGGTTCGGGCGTCGGGACGCCCTCGACACCGCCGACGCGGTTGGCCCACCACCGAGTGGTGGCCCGAACAAAGGTCATGGTGAGCCGGGGATACGCCTTGGGCTTACGGAACACCCCCACGGTGTCCCCCCAGTAGGCACTCTTGGCGTCGATCCCCTTGTAGCTGTGCCAAATCCCCTTCATAGGCGGGAAGTCCGTATAAACCTCGACGAGTTCGAGCTTCGTGTACGCCGCGAGGGCACGGAAACCGTCCGGGTAGTAGCGCCAGCAGTCCTGCTGGTCGTGCACATGGCCGCGGGACGGGGCGGTGACGAAGGCGGTGCCGCCGCCGGGCCTGAGCACGCGGGCGATCTCCAGCATGGACGCCCAGAAGAACGGAATATGCTCGAAGGCCTGCCCGGACAGCAGGAAGTCCGCGCTGTTCGACTTCACCGGAACGCGGTACGGCTTGGCCATCACGCGGTCGACGTTGGGCCCGTCCCACACGTCGACCCCGCAGTAGTCGATGTCCCGCCCCTTCAGGAGCTCCTGGTGCGTGAGCTTCTGCCCGTCCGAGACACGTGACCCGAGGTCGACGACCCGCTGCCTGCGGTCGGTTGGCATGTACTCCTCAATGCAGAGTGCCATCTGCTCGTACGCGGACCTGTGCACGGCGCCTCATCCTCACGTCGACTGCGTTGCGCTCCTCAACGCCAACGCACGACACGAGGTCACGCCCACGAGCTTTCCCCGCCACGGGCGCCAGCCCCCGGACCCCCGCTCCTCAAACACCGGAGGGGCTAGCTTTCAGGGCTCGGGGAACTGCGCGCCCAGCCACAACGGCGCAGCGGACGAACAACGACCGGGGGCGGGGCTGGTTTTCAAGGGGCGCGGGGAACTGCGCAACCAGCCACGACGAAGCGGCAGACGAACAACGACCAGGGACTGGGGGGGGCGAAGCCCCCGACCAGGGGCGCGGGGAACTGCGCGATCAACGACGACGGCGCGGCAGACGAACAACGACCGGGATCCGGGGCGCAGCCCCGGCCTGAGCGGGGGTCGGGGGCGCAGCCCCCGGGGGCTGTCCGCCGAGGACTTCGGGAAGGGGCGGGGCGGGGAAAAAGCGCGCCGCACAACCCCCACCCCCAAAGAGGCGCAAAGTAAGCAGATGCGCCCACTCCTGGAGCGGCTAGCCGCAAGCCACCCCCGCGGCCACACCACCCTGCTGCCACCCCCCACCCACCTCTCCCTCCGGGACAGCCGAACCCTCAACCTCGCCCTGCCCCCACCGGAGCCCGTGGGCCGCGCCCACCTCGCCGTGTCCCGCGCGGGCATCCGCCACGAGGTCCCGTTGACGATGGAGCGACTGGGACCGGGCGGCGCCCGACTCCTCACCGCAACCGCCACCCTCCGCGGCCCCGCCCCCGACAGCCGCCCCGCCCCCGACGCCCCCGACACCCCCGACACCCCCGGCCTGCAACTGACCGATGGCATCTGGCGGTTGACCCTCGTGACGACCGCCCCGGAGGGCCGCGTACGCCGCCGCGGGTTCCCCCTCTCCCCCGAGCCCGCACCCCCGAACGAGACCCCGCTGCTGCCGCACGCCCCGGACCCCAGCACCGGCGCCCTGATCCGTCTCGTCCGCTGCCCCGGCGGCCGAGCCGCACTCCAGGTCGACCGCCCCTCGCCGCACGCCGAGCTGCTCCGCTTCGAACCGCGCCCGGACGGCGCCGTCCTCCACGGCCGGCTCATCGGGGCCCCACCCCACGGCTGGCAAGCAGAGGCCGTACGCCGCCGCGACGGCGCGAAAGCACCGGCCCAACTGACCTGGCAGGGCAGCGAGTTCACGATCCTCCTGCCGCTCGACGGCATGCTCGCGGCCGGCCCCGGCCAGTGGGTGTGGGGCTTCCGGCTGCTGCGCCCCGGCCACGGCCGGGCCCACCGCGAACTCCCGCTCGCCCGACGCCTCACCGACGTACGCGACCCGGCCGCCGCCTTCCCCGCACCGTTCCGCGTCTGTGCGCTGCCGTACGGCGCTCTCGCCCGGATCCGCCCCCACTTCACGGGGTCCGGCGCGTTCGCCGTGACCTGCCTCGAACTGACGGAGAGCCGATGAAGATCACGTACCTGCTCGCCCGCGCCGACGAGTCGGGCTGCGCCGAACGCGCCGCCTGCACCCAGGCCGGGCGTCTCGCCGACCGGTGCGAGGTCGAGGTCCTCTCGGTCTTCAGGACCCGGCCCGAGCCGTCCCTGCCCGAGGCGCGCGCCCTGCCCGTACGCCATCTGATCGACCGTACGACGAGCCCCGGACGGCCGCTGCGCCCCTGCACGCTCGACGACGCCGCCCTCGACGCGCTCGCCCGCCTCCCCACCGAACTGGCCGATCCCGCCGGGGAGTCCGGCTTCGACCGCCTCGCGGACCTCGAACTGTCGGCGGCGCTCGCCGCGCTCGACACGGACGTCCTGGTCACCACCTCACCGACGCTCCTCGCCGCGGCGGTGACGCACGCACCGGCCCGGGTGGCGACCGTGCACCAGCATCGCCGGACCGCCTCCCCCGTCGACCCGCTGCTCCTGCACGGCCCCCGGCTCGACGCCCTCGTCGCGCCGACCGAGCGCACCCGGCTCTGGCTCGCCGAGTCCCTGGGCGGGAGCGCGCCGGAGCTCGCGGTGATCCCGTACGCCGTGCCGGACGGGTTCCGCCCGTGCGCCGACGGCGAGGGCCGCGTCGTCGTACTGGCCGCGCGGCGCACCGCCGGGCAGCGCGTCGACCACGCGATCCGAGCCTTCGCGGAGATCGCCGACGCCCACCCCGACTGGACCCTGCGGATCTTCACCGACGACGGTCGGGCGTACGGGAGCCAGTCGTACGGAAGCCAGGCGTACGAGCACGAGTCCGAGCACGAGCTGCGCCGCCTCGTCGACGCCTCCGGGCTGCACGACCGGGTCCAACTCCTCGGCCCCTGCCGGGACATGGCCGCCGAGTGGGCCAAGGCGGGGATCGGCCTGCTGACCTCGGGGCACGACGAGACCGACCCGCCCGCCCTCATCGAGGCGCTCGCGGCCGGGGCCCCCGTGGTCGCGTACGACGTGCCGGGCGGGCCCGCCGAGATCGTCCGGCACCGGGTCGACGGGCTGCTCGTGCCGCCGGGCGACGTGCCCGCGCTCGCCGCCGCGCTGAGCTCCCTGATGGGCGACCCGGAGACCCTCCGCGACCACGGTCTCGCCGCGCGCCGCGGCGCGTACGAGCGCTTCTCCTCGGTCCGCGTCACCGGCCTCTGGGAGGAGCTCTGCACCCGGCTCGCCGCCCGCCGCGACCGCCCGGAGCGGCTCGCCGAACGGGCCGACCGGGTCGCGGCTGCCATCGGCACGGGCGGCTGCGCCTTCCGCTCCGCCGCCCCGCGGCCGGCCGGCCCGCTGCCGTCGGCGGACGAGTCCGCGCGCGAGAACGAGCTCCTGGAGCGCGGCGCGGCCAAGCACCTCGTCCGCTCGGCGGGCCGCCTGGCCGAGGAGCGCGACGACCTGACGCTGCCCGCCGCCGTCGACCGCAACCTCCGACTGACCACCGCGGCCCTGGAGTCGTACGCCGTCCGTTACCTCCTGGTGCGCACCGGCGGTACTGCGCACACCCTCGCCGTGGACGCCGACGAGCGCGGCCACGCCCTGAAGGCGCTCGCCGAGGCGACGGCGGGCGAGGCGGTCTACGCGGAGCTGCTCGGCCCGCACACCGCCGCCCCGGGCCCGATGCTCGCCGAGCGCCTGGACCGCGTGAGCGACGTCGGCGCGGTGGGCGGGGTGAAGGTCTTCCGGCCGGTGACCACATCGACGCGCTCCCTGCAGTACGGGGCGGACGCGGCCTGCACGGTGGCGTTCTGGTCGAGGGCGCGGGACGGCGGGCCGTGGCGCGCGCCGTTCGGCTCGACGCTCGCGGGCGCGGAACTGCCGGACCTGCGGCCCTCGGCGGAGCTGACGGCAGCCGGGCGCCGCTACCCCACCCTTCAGGTCTTCACGGAGCGCCTGGCGGGCGACGTCGACTTCCCGGTGGACGCCGTCTACACCCAGGCCAACAAGGCCCGCGGCCGCGATCAACTCCGTTACTTCCTGCGGTCGTTGACGCAGTACGCGCCCTGGATCCGGCACGTCCACCTGGTGACGGCGGACGGCCGGCCACCGAGCTGGCTGGCCCCCGACCACCCGGGCCTGACCGTCGTGGCCGACACGGACGCGGCTCCGGCCGTCGAGGGCCTGTCGGAGCACTTCCTGCACTTCTCCGACGGCATGTTCCTCGGCCGCCCCACCCACCCCGACACGTTCTTCCTCAGCTCCGGCCTGCCCCGCGTCTTCTGGTCGACGACGAGCGAGCCGCCGCTCCCCGAGCACAGCACCGAGCTGCTCGGCCGCACGCTCACACACGGCGTGCTGCAGGCCCCGTACGCGCTGCGCCGCAGCGTCCTGGCGGAGCTCGCCGAGCGCCGCCCGCCCTCCCTGCAGCAGCACTACGCGTATCTGACCGGCCGCGCCGTGCCCGGCACACTCGCGTACGAATGCGTCAACCTCGCCGACCGGGCGGGCCACGGGCAGCTCGGGCGGCTGCTGCAGTGCCGCGACAGGACGGCGTTCCGCATCGCCGAGTCCCCGACCGGTGCCCTCCCCGAACAGGAACGGACGCTCGCACTACGGGCGTTCCTCACGGCGTACTTCCCGGTGCCCTCGCCGTACGAGAGCAGGTCGAAGTAGGCGCCGCGACCGATGGGGTCGGGGGGGGGGGGGGGGGGGGGGCGGGGGCGCCCCCCCCCCCCCCCCCCCCCCACGCGGCCGCTGGCTTGGGGGCCGGGGCGGGGAGGGGAGAAAGCAGCGGCGCGGCGGAGCGCCGTCA
>NZ_JASCIQ010000055.1 GCF_029968035.1 Streptomyces cavernicola
TATAGCGGCCCTGTTCCGGGCCCCGGTGCGTAGGCACGGCAGGCTTCATCCCGTTGGACCAGAGATGGGCAGACGAACGGGTCGCCGGTGGTGGCCCTGTCGTCGGCTGGGATTCGGCCGGTCAGACCGCTGATTCCAGCACCGCCCAGTCTGCTGGGTGCGGGGCCCACGACGAAGAGCCCTCGATGCTCTCGAAAGGGTTGAGCGGCCCCATCCCTCGCTGTGTTCGGCTTCACCGCCGGCGGCTCCACGCGACTTTGAGTGTGTGATCCGCAGTCAAGCCGCACTGTCACCGGTTCGGCGCGGCCGGGCCTGCCAGAGGTGTGTATCGGATCTTCGATGTCCAGCCGTGCAGAGCGGTAACCGCCCTGTGCCGTTGTCGTTTGCTCCGTGGAAACACCTTGGACGGAAGGACGAGTTGATGGCGGAAAAAACGGTCGAGGAGTTCGGCACGGAGAGCCTCGTTGGTCTTCTCCAGGAGTTGTTCGAGTTCCCGGACGACATGCTGACGCCCACGACGACCCTCGACGAACTGGGCCTGGATTCACTGGCCTTGATGGAGATGGGTGTGGTCATCGAGGAACGTACCGGCGTGGAAATGGGCACTTTGGTGGACGGCATGTCCCGGTCCGAGCCCCTGGACCAGGTGGCCCGGACGATCGCGCGTGTTCTGGCGCGATGACCGACCGTGTCTGTGTGCTGTTCGTTTCCGGCCCCGTCCGCCTGTTCAACTCGGCTGCCCGGATCGCGGGGAGGGCCGATGGGTGAGGCGGTGGCTGTCACCGGGATCGGCTTGCTCACGCCGGCGGGCTGTGATGCCGAGACGAATTGGAAGAACCTGTGCTCCGGGCGTTCGCTGGCCGCGAAGAACCCGCAATTCGAGGGACTGGCAGTCGACATCTCGTGTGATGTGCCGGACTTTGATCCGTTGATCGAACTCGGCGGGCGACTTACTCGGCGCCTGGACCGGTTCGCTCATCTGGGGATCGCGGCGTCCCGCCGTGCCGTGGAGGACGCGGACCTGCATATCGAGGACGGTCCTGCGGAGCGGGTCGGCGTCGTACTCGGGGTGGGTTCGAACAGCCTGCGGACGTACGTTGCCGAGTTCACGCGGCTCGGTCAGGGACGGCCCGCCGCGGTCTCCCCGCTCGCGCTCCCTCGGAGTGTCCCGAACATGGTCGCCGGTGAGATCGCCCTGGACATCGGGGCCAGGGGGCCGAATTTCACGGTCTCCAGCGCCTGCGCCTCGGGCAGCACCGCGTTGGGTGTGGCCCGGGGCATGCTCCTTGGCGGCTTGTGCGACGTGGTCCTGGCGGGCGGCAGTGAGTCGTGGTCGCGCATGAGTGCTGTCTGCTTCTCCCAGCTGGGGGCGCTGTCCCGCCGGACCGACCGGCCTCCCCTCGCCTCGCGTCCCTTCGATCGTGACCGCGACGGCTTCGTCCTCGGTGAGGGAGCAGCCGTCCTCGTACTCGAACGGCTCGACGTTGCGCAGGCCCGCGAGGCCCGTATCCGCGGGCTGTTGTGCGGATACGGGGCTTCTGCCGACGCCCACCATCCGACGGCCCCGCACCCTGAAGGGGCGGGCGCGGAGCAAGCCATTCGGCAGGCTCTGGCGGACGCCGGATGCCTGCCGCGCGACATCGGCCATGTCAACGCGCACGGCACCTCGACCGTGCTGGGTGACGCCGCGGAGGCCGTCATGCTCCGACGGGTCTTCGCTGACGGCGTGCCCCCGGTGACGGCGACGAAGAGCGTCATCGGCCACACGATGGGTGCGGCCGGGGCCATCGAGGCCGCGGTCACCGTGCTCGCCCTGGAGCGGCAGTCCGTGCCGCCGACGGCCAATGTCGACGAGCAGGACCCCGGACGGGAACTGGACATCGTCACCGGCGCTCCTCGCAGCGTGGCCTTCAGCCGCGCGCTGTCGACGTCCTCGGCCTTCGGCGGGCAGAACGCGGCGTTGGTGTTCGGAGCTGTCTGACGTAGGTACAAGAGGGATCGGGCCGCCCTTCTGGTGTGCGGCGTGAGGCATCAGGGGGATCCGGCCGCGCTCACGTGTCCTTCGAGGTCAGAGGTCGTTGCCCTGGGTGGTCCGATCCCGACTCGTCGGAGTCGTCGGGTTGTCGCAGCGTAAGGGGAAGCGCACGTGCAGAACACCGCGGACCTGGTCCCGGACAGCACAGGGCACGGGTCCGGACCGGGCCCTGGATCCTTGTCGTCCGTCGGCAAGGCCGGTCCCGGTCTGCGGGCCGGGCGGGACGTCCTGGTGTTCAGGCGGTATGCCGACGTGGCGGTGATCGCCCGGGACCCGGCGTTCGTGGTGAAGGACGCCGACTGGTTCGACGCGCATCTCCCGGGCTGGCAACAGAGCGCGGGCATGCGGCTGTTCGGCACCAACATGCTGTTCCACAACGGGGCGAGCCACCAGCGGCTGCGAAAGGTCATGTCGCCCGCGTTCAAGCCGGCTCGGCTGCGCGCGCTGGGCGAGGTGGTGCGCGCCACCGTCGAGCGCCGGTTGGACCTCCTCGACGAGCGGCCACGTGGGGACGTCGTCGATCTGCACGAGCTGCTGACGCTCCCGGTCACGCGCAGCACCGGATGCGCTCTCGTCGGCGTGCCCGAGGAGGACGGTCCGCTTCTTTACGAGCTGGTGCAGCCGCTGTTGGCCCTCCTCGACCCCGAGATCGGACCACGCACGCTGCTGCGTGCGGACCGTGCGGCGAAGACTCTGCGGCCCTGTCTTGACAGGCTGGTGGCCGAACGGCGGGCGAGGCCGGTGGACGACCTGGCCTCGTCGGTCGCCGGCTCTCTCGACGACGGCGAGGCGGCTGCCGCGCTCGCCCTTGCGCTGGCCGGTGGCTTCGACACCACGCTGACGCTGCTCGACCACGCGGTCAGCGGGCTGATGGCCTCACCGGCGCGAGCCTCGGTTGCATCCGGCGACGCGGACGCCCTCAACGCCGCGATCAACGAGGCCCTGCGCCTCGCGTCGCCCATCGGGCTGATCACCCGTATCGCCCGGCACGAGGTGAACGTCGGCGATGTGCGGGTTCCGGCAGGCCAGGAAGTCATGGCGTGGATCTGTGACGCCCACCGCGATCCCCGGCACTTCCCGGATCCGGACAGCTTCGAGCCGGAGCGGCCCGCGAGCCGGCTGCTCTCCTTCGGCAGTGGTCCCCACTACTGCCTCGGCGCTCAACTGGCAAAGTTGGAAGCCTCCCTCGTACTTCCTGCCGTGCTGCGGCGTTTTCCCCGCATGATGCCCGCCGGTTCCCCGTGTCCCAACGACCGGGTAAACGTGCGCGGTTGGACGGACCTCCCCGTCGTGCTCGACCCCTGACCGGGTCTCGTCGCACGGCGATCTCCCAGGCACAGCCTCCCCCCCCCAGCCGGTCCCGGCACCGCACGCTCGGGACACGTCACCCAAGGAAAGGCAAGGAAAGAACCCATGCGTCCCTCTCTCAGAACGGCCTGGTCCGCCCGGCGCCTGCCGACCGTCACCTTCATCGCCGCGGCCCTGTGCGCGGGGATGACGGTGCTGACACCGGCCGCGTCCGCCACGACTGCGGCACCGCAGCCCGTCACCTGCGAGACCACGTCCCGCAGCATGCTGGAACCCCCGCAGATCGGCCTTCCCAGCCAGCCGCGCTTCGAGGGAACGGGCACCGTCACCTGCCGTGACGCGCAGGGGGAGCCCTACCTCGAAGGCGAGAGCACGTTCAGCGGCACACTGCCTTCGCTGGATGCGATCGCAGCAGGCGGCAAGCCCGTGTTCCGTAGCCGGGTGGACTGGTCGGACGGCACGGTGACCACGGGCACGTTCACCGACTTCCGTACGGAGCCGGGCGAGAACGGTGTCCTGGAGCTCACCATCAAGGGCGCCAACGACGTCGGCAGTACGCGGTTCGGCGGTTGGTCCGTCTCGGCCGCCGGGCAGTCAGTACGCGTGGGGGTCGACCCGAGCGGAGAGATCGTCAACGCGCAGACGGGCAGGGTCACTTACACGCCCTGACCGCCTGTCGGGTGTGGTAGTCCCCCCTGGGGTGCTGCCACACCCGACGCGCCCTGCACCCGTGAACACTCCCGCGCGAAAGACCTGAGCATGAACCCGCCACCGGCCCCCGGGCTCGCCGTACGGCCGTACTTCGACCCGTTCGATCCCGACCTGCACACCGACCCGTACGCCCGTTACGCCTCGGCACGCGGTGCCGCCGCCCTGTGCGAGGGGCCGCACGGCCTGATGGTGGTGACCCGCCATGCGGAGGTGTCGCAGGCCCTGCGGGACAACCGTCTGGGGCACGGGCCGCTCACCGCGCCGAACCGGATCTTCTCCTTCCTGGGCATGGATCCGCCCGACCACGGGCCGCTACGGCGCATCGCGGCACGCTTCTTCAGCCCGTCGGCCATCAGCGCTCTGGCCCCGCGGATCGCCGCCTTCGTAGACGACCTGCTCGACGTCGCGCTGGAGAAGCAACACGTAGACCTGCTCACCGACTTCGCGTATCCCCTCTCGCTTCGTGTGGTGTGCGGACTGTTCGCGCTGCCCGAGGAGGAGCAGCCGTGGATCCGCGAGCAGACCCCACCGATCGCCCGGCTCCTCGACCCGCCCTACGCCCTCGCCGAGCACGACCTGGCCGCCGCTCACTCCGCGGCCGCCGGATTCGTCACCTACCTGCACCGGAAGATCAACGGCCGACGCCGGCGCCCCGGCCCCGACGCGCTCAGCGCCCTGATCGCCGAGGCTGACTCCGGGTCCACGATGACCCGCCACGACCTGCTGCCGATGTGCGCCCTGCTGCTGATGGCCGGCTACGAGACCACCGCCAACCTCATCACCAACGGTGCCCTCGCTCTGCTGCATCACCCGGACCAACTTGCCGCCGCCCGGGGCGAGTTCGGCAGCGGGCAGCTGGACGGCACCGCGATGAACGAGCTGCTGCGCTACGACTCCTCGATCCAGATCACCTTCCGTACGGTGCAGCGCCCGGCCGTGATCGCGGGCACGCCGCTGGATGCGGGGACACCGGTGGCCCTGCTGATCGGATCGGCCAATCACGACCCTCGCGTGTTCGCCCGCCCCGGCCAGCTCGACCTGGGCCGCGCACCCAACCCGCACCTGAGCTTCGGCGCAGGCATCCACTACTGCCTCGGTGCGCCGCTCGCCCGGCTGGAAGCCTCCCTGGCCCTCGGCCGGCTGCTCGCCCGGACCCGCAGCATCGAACTGTCCCCTGGCCCGGTCCGGCACAAGGACATCACAGCCACCATCCGCGGTGTGACAGAGCTCCCCGTCACCCTCACCTGACCCATCACACTCCGCCCTCGGCGAACGGAAGCCACCAGCGAACATGACGCCCGTCAGCCCGCAGGGACTGCACCGCCTTCCTGATGCCCCGTCATGCCCGCACCCGCCGCTGGTGACCGGCGATCCCTCGTCCTGGGACGCGTCCAGGGCCTTCAGACAACTGCGGGAGCAGGCCCCCGTCCAACAGGTTGTGCTGCCCGGAGGCCTCGTCGCGTGGCTGATCACCGGCGCAGCTCAGGCACGGCAGGCGCTGGCGGATGCGCGTCTGGCCCACGACATGCGCCGACTGCCCGATCCTCGGCAGGGCTTCGGCGGCCGCCGCTACCCCGACGACCTCTTCTCCGCCGAAGGCCGGCACCTGCTCAACAGCGACGGCGCGGACCACCGCCGCCTGCGGAACGTCCTCGCTCCGCTGCTGTCCCGTACGGCTGCGCAGCGATGGGAGCCGTTCATCGCGCGCGCCTGTGCCGAGTTCCTGGACGACATGGCCGCAGCCGCCCGGCCGGACCTGGTCGCCGACTACGCCCGCCCGCTGGCCGTACGGATCACCGCGACGATCCTGGGCGTCCCGGCCGGGGCACAACAGCAACTGAGCCGCCTGACCCTGGAGATGATCAGGGCTGTCGACCCCGAAGACCCCGCCGTCCGCAGACAAAGGACCGAACTGTTCGGGGTGTGGACACGCATCGTCGGCCACAAACGGCGCAAGCCCGGCGACGACCTCCTCACCCATCTCACCCTCGCCCACGGCCAGGGGCGCCTCTCCTCGGAGGAGCTTCTCTCCGTGGCCTGGGGGCTCTTCTCCGGGGGCATCTCACCCACCACGACACTGATCGCCTGCGGAGCGATCGAGATCATGCGAAGCCCGGAACTGCGCCAAGCCCTCAGCGACGAAGCCGCCATGGGCCGGATCACCGAGGAACTGCTCCGGATCACCAGTCCCTTCCCGGTCTCCGTCTGGCGTTTCGCCCTCGACGACATCACCTTCGACGACACCGTGATTGCCCAGGGCTCCGTGGTGCTGGTCGCGCTGGCGGCCGCCAACCGCGACCCGGCGGCCTTCCCGGAACCCGACACCGCGCGCCTGGACCGACACGGCGGCCACTTGTCGTTCGGGCTCGGCCCGCACTACTGCCCCGGCGCGCCCCTCGCCCGCCTGCAGGCGACCGTCGCGCTCACCGCGCTCTTCCGCAGGTTTCCCGATCTCCGCCCAGCCGTCGCGGAAACCGATTTGCGCCGGCAGGGAGTGCTCATCGAACGCGGCTATGAGCACGTCCCGGTGTGCACCAACAGCATCGCTCCCCAGGCCGTCACGTGATCCAACTGCCACCAGACCAGGTCGAGTTCGAGCCCGGCCACGCCCACACCTGGCGCCTCTCGTTCCCGGACGCCCCCGCAGCCCCGGCTTCGCGCCGGCCCATCAGCTACAACCAGGCGGTGCATCTCGGCGCAGCCTGGTCCGCGCACACCGCGAACCGGCCGGCCACCTTCGCCATCGCCTGCGGCTTCCAGATGCCCGGCCGCATCGACGTGCCCGCTCTCGAAGCCGCCTTCCTCCACCTGGCACATCGGCACGAGGTCCTCCGCACCCGCTGCCGCCCCACCCCATGGGGCGTTTCCGCCCACGCCCACGCACCCCAGGAGACCCACCTCGAACACATCGAGGCAGGACCACTCACCTCACCAAGCTCGACCCGCGCCCACCTGCACCAGCTCCTGCGACAGGTGAACCCGATCACCGGACCCCTGGTAGTCATGGGAGCCGTCGTCCGCGAGAACTCGGCCACAGTCCACGTCGTCTACGACCACCTGGTGGCCGACGTACTCTCCGCACCGATCACCGTCGCAGAACTCACCCGCGCCTACGAAGACCTCGCCCACAACCGCCGACCTGACCCGACACCCGCGGACACCTTCTGGCACTTCGCACGCAAGGAGCGCACTTTCAACCGCGCACTGCGCGCAGAAGACGACCAACTGCGGGGCTGGCGGGACTTCACCGCCCCCGGAGCGCAGTTCCTCCCCAGCTTCCCCCTCGACCTCGGCGTCCAGCCGCACCACCGCTACCCGTCACTGAACCGCACCCACACCCTGCTGCCCGATCACCTCACGCAACGGGTGGAAACAGCCTGCCGTGCCTCCGGCGGAACCCTGCTCACCGGACTCCTCGCCGCAACGGCCACCTCTGTCCGGGACGAAGGCGGCCCCGACACCTACCGGGCGCTGATGCCGCTCAACCGGCGCGAACCAGACCGCTACTCCCACTCCGTCGGCTGGTTCGTCAACGCCGTACCCATCGAGATCCCCGCCCCGCGCCAAGCCCCCTTCAACACCCTGATCGCCCAGGCGCTCCAGGGCTACGAAGCAGGGCGCCGACACGTCGCCGTGGCCTCCGCGCGCGCACAAGAACTGCTCGGCTACGCGGAGGACACCGCCACCGACCACCATCCCGTCAACTTCTTCTCCTACCTGGACTTCCGCACCGCCCCCGGGGCCGAACACCCATCAACACGCACTGCAAGAGTGCACCTGTGGTACCCCGCCTCCAACGGAACCTTCTTCTGGTTCCATCGCAACCACAGCGGACTGCACCTGAACACCCTCCATGCCGACACCCCGCGAGCACGGCACACAGTAAACGCCCTGGTCCACAGGCTCATTCGTACGCTGCGCGCCTACGCGGGTGCATCAAGATGACGGACCTGTAGGGCAGTTCTTCGGGCCGTGCACTCCGTCGTCAGCAGGTGCTGGGTGCGGTCCGGTTGGCGAAGCGGTTGGCGAGCCAGGGGAGTCCCTCGGTGCTGGTGCCGTGGGTTGCGGCGATGTGGCCGGGGATGTGGTTGCCTGCGAACTTCACGCGCGTGCCCTGGCGGCACCAGTCGGCGGCCAGGTTCTTGCCGACCTGCTGGGGGACGACGTCGTCCAGGGCGCTGTGGGAGAGCAGGACGGGTGCTGCGGGCTTGCGCTTGCCGAGTTGCTGGTCGGCCACGATCGCGTTCCACGGGGCGCGTTGGAGGCGTTCGGTGAGCGGGCGTCCGTCCGCGGTCAGGAAACGCGAGTTGAGGAAGGGGTACTTGGCGAGGGCCTGCGTCGTGCACACGTTGTCCCGCAGATCGTTCGTTACGCGCTTGCCGCGGGCGTTCAGATACGGGCCGATGTCGATGCCGTACGAGGTGGACAGGCCGGAGAGGGAGTAGTTGAAGAACGCTCCGTAGGCGGAGCCGTCCATGCTGTCCGCGACCCTCTTCAGGTCCGCCGGTGGAGCTCCGACGACTGCGCCCTTGACCTTGAGTTCGGGCGCGTAGGTCAAGGCGAGTTCGGCGGCAGAAGCCGATGCGCCGCCGCCCTGGGAGTAGCCGTAGAGCGCGACCGGCCCGGCATCCGGAAGGTCTACGGAGTCCAGACGCTGGGCCGCCCGAACGGAATCCAGCACGGCGCGGCCCTGCGCCTCGCGGTCCATGTAGGTGTGGACACCGGGTGTGCCCAGCCCCTGATAGTCCGTCACCACCACGGCAAAGCCCCGGTCGAGGAGCTTTTTGATGGGCAGCGCCTCGTACTCGGTGCCCTCGGCCAGTTGGCGGGAGGGGGCGCACTTGTCCGCCAGGCCCTGGGTGCCGGGGGCGAAGCCGACGATCGGGCGTTGGCCGTACGGGGAGGTCACGGGGTTCAGCACGGTGCCGGTGACGGCGATGGGCTTTCCGGTGCGGTCGGTGGTGCGGTACATGATCCGGTGCACGCTCGCCCTGACCTTGATGGCCTTGAGGGGATCCAGGTAGAAGACGCCCGGCTCCGAGCTGAGCACGTCGCCGTTCTCGGCGGGCAGGCTCGTCGGCTGCTGTTGCGCGGGCAACTGCTCGGTGGCTGCAGCTTCGCCGGACAGGGGGACGGTGAGCACGGCGGAGGCTGCGGCGGCGAACGCTGCCACGGCACGCCTGCCCAGGGGACGACGACAAAGCACGACGGCTCCTCGGTCAGGGAATCGGGAAGATCCACTAACTATCCGAACCAAGGAGCCTGGCTAGGGAGATACGCCGAAGTTCCGTGACGTATACCCTAAATCGACGTCTGTGCGGCCCATTGGACAGGCCTGGTGTCGTGCGTGCGTCTGGTCAGCCGATGGTGAACGTGACGGTGTGGTCTGTCAGTTCGACTCGGTCCTGGTGCCTGTCGGCCCAGGTTCCGCCGGTCTTGAACGCGTCGGTGAAGGAGAGGGTGTACGTCCCGGGGGTGAGGTTCCCGAGTTCGAACTCGCGGGAGAAGGTGCGCTTGTACGGTTTCCGGCCGCCGCTGATGGTGATCTTCTCGGCGCTGACCTCCGTGCCGGCGGGGTCTGTCAGCGTCAGCTTTCCGGTGATCTTCGGGACGTATTGGTCGGACAGGGTGCGCACTTCTGCGTACCACTTGACGGCATCCCAGTAGTAGGGCTTGGCCCAGTAGGACACGGTGGCCTTCTGGTAGCCGTCACCGTCCCAGCCGAGCTGGAGCTCCAAGTGGGAGGAGACACTGCTGACGTTCCGGTGGCCGCCGCCGCGGTCGTCGTGGTCGCCGGAGGAAGGGCTGCGCACGGACCGGAAGACGTCGTCGTCAGCCTTCTCGGACGTGCTGACCCAGTCGACGTTCCTGAGCGAGCCCGCCTCCCATCGGTGCACGAGGTAGTGGTCTCCCAGGCGCATGCGGCGGGCTGTTCCCTGGGGGTGGGTGCGCCCGTTCTCGTCACGGGCGCGGGCGAACTTGGCGGCGGCGGCCTGGGCGGGGATGTTCTCCCGCAGCTCGGTCTCGATGTCGCGCATCCCGTCTTCCGAGACGCTCACGCCCAGGAAGACCTCCAGCTGCTCTACGCGGTCGAACATGTCGACCGTGAACGTCCACCGGACCGGCACGAGACGAAGTCCTTGGGACGCGAACCCGGTGAGGGTGAGCCCGTCGTCCTGCTCCTCGACGGCAACGAAAGCCTTGAAACGAGACCGCAGTTCACGAGTCGGTAGGCCTCTCATGGAACCGATCGTGAAGGTGAATTCCGGGGCGGCATTCCTCAACGCATCGTCGTCCCGCTCGTTGAACGCCTTCACGAAGTCGCGCACAGACTGTTGCGTCAGATTCTCAGTCTTGATCACGAAGCCAGGCTCCCACCCGTCGCTCCGCATCCCAGAGCGTTACACGCCGTGACGAAACGATCCGTCACATTCCGCAGATACATGGGCCGACCAGCGGCACAGCCACAGGCGTTGACCGGAGGCGGCAGGCATACGTCCAGCTCGGCCCACCGGCCGGCAATGCGGTGCGGCCAATGGCTGGGTATTGCATCGCAGAAGTGCGGTGCGGCGGACTGTCCGTCCCATTGCCGCAGGCACCGCCGAGACGGGCGGCCCTGTCGCTCAACGGCGCGCGGAGACGCACTCACAATCAGGTGAATGGGCGGGGGCTCCGTCAGATCAAGGGACCATGCCCCCCCATGGAGATCAACGTTACTTTTCGGCACATGACTGGGACTGACGTCATTCGCAGAGGTGTTGAGGAACGGGTGGCGGCACTGCAGCAACACCTCCCTCGTACAGGAACTTCCGCCGAGGTCACCCTGAGCACCGAGGGCGGTGAATTCATCGCCGAGGTTGCCTTGGCAGCAGGAGACTCTCGGTACTACGCAACGGAACGCAATCACGACATGTACCAGTCCATCGATCGTGTCGTCTCAACGCTGGAGTCAAAGATCACGTCAGGTACGAAGACGACTCGGACGGTCGGCCGGATCAACGTACCGGGACTCGGCTAACGCCACTCCTTGCGGCCGTTGGCAAAGGCCGCAACGACGAGTCAGGCAGCGAAGGGTCCACCGAGCCACAGCTTCATCGGCGGCCGGTGGACCCTCATCGGCCCAGCCACCGACACGCTGTTCGGCAGCTGGATCGAACACGCGGCGGCACCCTCAGTCCGGCCACGACGTCTCGCTCGTCGCCCTGAATGGATGCCTTCCGCGCACGGCGGCGGTCTCGGAACTGTCCAAATGGGCACTGGACTTGAGGGGCTGCGCACCCAACCCACGATGCCCGCGTTTGGCGAGCGGAAAGAGCTGGGTAGTTCGCTGCCGCATTCGGCACGGTTCCATGAGGACGAGGGGGCGGATCGCGTGATCGTGGTGGAGGAACGGATCGGGCTGGCGGAGATGCGCGTCGGCTGGACAGGGACCGTTGGCCTGGTGATCACGATGGGGGCCTTGCACGAGGGGCACGCGTCGTTGATCCGGGAAGCCCGGCGCCTTCACGACCACGTCGTGGTGACGGTGTACGTGAACCCGCTGCAGTACGAAGACCCGGCCGTCTATCCGCGAACCCCGGACGAGGACGCCCGGCTGTGCCGCGAGGAGGGCGTCGACGTTCTCTACATGCCCGACACGGCCGAGGTGTACCGCGACGGCGGCCCGCTGATCACCGTGGCACCCGGTGCGCGCGGTGAAGTCCTCGAAGCGGAGGGGCGGCCCGGCTACTTCGACGGGGTGCTGACCGTGATGCTCAAGATGACGAACCTGGTGGGGCCGGACGCGGTGTTCCTGGGCGAGAAGGACTTCCAGCAGTTGGCGCTGTTCCGTCGCATGGTGTTCGACCTGGACGTGCCCGTTCAAGTGGTGGGCGTGCCGACCGTGCGCGAGAGCGACGGCCTGGCGCTCTCCAGCCGCAACACACGCCTGTCCACCGCCGAGCGCGAAGCGGCGCTGGCCCTGCCGCGCGCCCTGACAGCCGGAGTGGGTGTGGCAGCCGAACAGGGCGGGGCAGCCGATGTCCTCGCCGCAGCGGCCAACCTCCTCAAGGCCGCTGACAGCGGCGACGTACCCGTCCGGACGCTCTACCTGCAACTGGCTGGTCCCAGCTTGGAATCCGCACCTGAGCAAGGGCCGGCCTGGCTGCTGGCCGCAGTCCAGGTGGGCGGAACCCGGCTGATCGACGCGATGCCCTTGCAGCTGGAGCCCAGCTCGCAGTCAGGTGGATGAAGCGCGTCTGTCGGCGCCGCACAGACCGTTCCGGCGGACCCGCAGCGACCCAGATCGCGCGCCTAGCCCGGGACGGGCTGACGAAAAGGGAGCCTCGCCGACCCTTCAGCACCCAGGACTGGTGCGGGTCCAGGAACAAGGACGGCGCGACCTGGAACGAAAACTTCCGGTGCGCGAACTCCACACTGCCCGCGAAGTCCTTGGGCCTACTGTGGGTGCATTGACCTGGTCGCGGCGGATGCGTAGCAGCCCGAAGGGCATGGCGCGTGCAAGGGTGCGGCGGGCAGGATCGAGCCATGAAGATTCTTGTGCTGGGTGGAACGTGGTTCCTGGGGAAGGCGGTTGCTCAGGCGGCTCTGGACCGAGGGTGGGAGGTGAGTGCCTTCAACCGAGGGCGCTCAGGGGTTGCGCCCGAAGGCGTCACCGAGATCCGTGGGGATCGAACCATCCGGGGCGATCTTGCGAAGCTGGCTTCGCACGGCCCTTGGGATGCGGTGGTCGATACTTCGGCGTCCGAGCTCGCTCCTCGTGACGTACTGGCTGGAGCGCGAGCCCTGGAGCCGGTCGCGGGACGGTACGTCTACATCTCCACGGTGAACGCCTACCGGGGCTGGCCGAACGAGCCGCTGTCGGAGGCGTCAGAGGTTCTGGACGGCCCCGCCGACGCGGATATCGACTACGGTCGGCTCCCCGCGGACTGGGACGGGCCGGACTGGTACTACGGGCGCCAGAAGGCCGGCGCGGAACGAGCTGCCCTGGAGTCCTTCGGCGTCGAGAGGGTGTCGGTCCTCCGCCCCGGAGTCATCCTGGGGCCGGGCGAGTACGTGGGTCGACTGCCGTGGTGGTTGAGTCGGGCGAAGAGCGGCGGGCAGATCCTCGCGCCGGGGGACCCTGCCCAGGGGATCCAACCCATCGACGTTCGCGATGTAGCTGACTTTGCGCTCGACCAGGCGCAGGCCGTAGGAGGCCATGCGTACAACGTCACGGCCCCGATCGGGCACGAGACGATGAGTGGCTTCCTCAATGCGTGCCTGGAGGTGACGGGAGGGGCTGGTCGCCTGGTCTGGGCACCCGATGACCTGTTGATCGACCACGGTGTGCAGCAGTGGACCGAGCTGCCGCTGTGGCGTACGCACGCTGGCGCGTGGCGGATCGATTCCACCCGAGCTCAGCAGGCCGGGCTACGGTGCCGGCCGCTCGCCGAGACCGTTGCCGACACGTGGGAGTGGCTGAGCAGCGGCGGTACGCCGGTGGAGCACCCGCGTTGGGCCGAGCACGGGATCTCGGCCGAGAAGGAAGCGGAAGTCCTGGCCAAGCTGGGTGGCTGAGGGTCAGGCCTCGATCGCCAGTGGCGCGGCGGAACTGAGTTTCTGTGCGGTCGCGGCTGCCGAGAACTCTTCGATGCGTTCGCCCAGGCCGGCCGCCTCCGCCGCGCCACTGAAGTCGGGGCGGCGGAGCTCCGCTCGTACGGCGGCCATCCGTTCCAGGACGCCTGCGCTCCTCCACGCCGTCGGTACGGAGAAGACCGGTTCGAGGGCCTCGTGGGCACCGGCGAGTTCACCACGAAGCAGCCGGGCGCGCGCCAAGTCCACGGACGCCTGGGACGAGATGAGGATCGGCTGCTCGTCCGTCGGTAGGGCCGAGAGCAGTTCCAAGGTGGTGCTTGCTGCTTCCTCGGCTCCCTCGGAGTCGCGGAGCAGCAGGTAGGTCGTGGCGTTACTCATCGCGACGCGTTCGCTGGCGAATCCGAACTCACCGCCGATGTCGTCATGGAGATCGTCGCGGTCTCCGGTGCTCTGGTCTAGGGAGTCGCGAATTGCGCGCTCGGCGGCGGCCGTGTTGCCCAAGTGTCCATAAGCGCGGCCCTCGATGACGGACAGACGGGTCCGTGCCGTGTCCCCGAGCCCGCCGAAGCGCTGCGCCTGTTGGATGAGCCGGGCCGATTCCGACGGTCGCCCGCCCCAGAACGCGAGAAAGGCCAGTGCGCCGTGAGCGTACGCCTGGAGCGGGCCGTGCTCGATGACCTGCCCGTACAGCGCCGCCGTGCGGGACAGGGATACCGCCGCGGGCAGCGACCCCAAGTCGAAGCAGACCGCGGACAGAAGGGAAGCCGACTGGCCGGCTGCGAGGTACGCCCGTTCCTTTTGGCGGGGAACCTCCGTCCGCTCCAACAAGGTCTGCGCGATGCTCAGAAGCTCCTTGGCTCGCCGATACACCTCGACCGGCGACGTGCGGTTGTAGTCCCGGGCCAGAGCAATGACATCGTCGTCGAGCTGGTCGAGGGTCATGTCTGGCACGTTGAGGGAGGCGGCACCGCTGGCGTGTGCAGCTGCATCCCGAGCCGTCATAGCGAGTTCACTTTCATTGAGTGCAATTACGTGCTGGTGCGGAGGAGCCGGTGGCTCCTCCATCGGCGGGCTGAGCAGGCTTCGAACGGGATGGCCGAACATGTGCTCCAGGACCTGAGGAGCCGGCCGGTTCGGAATTCCCCGCACACGCCCCGAAGTCCATCGGCGGTACGTCTGCTCTTCTACCGTGGCGGTCGACAGGGGTTTGCCCGCCGCTGCTGAGACCTCGCGGGCCGCCTTCTCGTACTCGTCTCTGAACTGGTTGTACGTCCAGCCTCGTTCCCATACGAGAAGTTGGAGCAGCGATCTCGCTTGCAACTTCATCGTGGGATCCCTCCTGACCCGTGAGCGCGACTGGCAGGGCGGCTCAGCTGCCCCAACCCACTATTGCCCAACCATGCTGGGGGAAAGAGGCGTTGGGCAGATGTGGATGCCAAATGACATGTCGGTGATACCCGCGTCACCCGACCAAGCGCGAAGTGATACCCGCCGTGACATGGTCGCTCCGTTCCGACAGCGCAAGTGTTGATCCCCCGCACCGACCGACGTGGTCCTGGACCTGTTCCTGTTGCTCACGTCGGTCGCCAAGGGCTCAAGAGCAAGGCGCTGGAGGAGCCACGATGACCCGCACCAAAGCTGTTGCGTCGGATGCTGCAGACACGGGCGAAGCGGCTGTACTCGCCTTCGAGACGCGCTTCCCGCCGGCCGAGCCGCAAGTACGTCGGATGCGGCAGAAGGCCGCGGAGAACTTACGGAGTTGGGGTCTCAGCACACTGGTGGACGACGTGAGCCTTGTGGTCTCCGAGCTGGTGACCAATGCCGTACTGCACGGCGGCGGACATCCTGTTGGGTTCAGCGTCAAGTACTCCGCCCAGGATCTCCGTATCGAAGTCACGGACGGAAACCCGGTCCCGGCCCAAGTGCGTTCCGCGGAGCTGACTGAGGAGAACGGCCGAGGGCTGTTCCTCGTGGCCGCACTCGCGGACAGCTTCGGCGTCAGCCCCGACGGAACGATGACGTGGTGCGCGTTCTCGATCGCTGCGAGGACGGCGTGCTGACGGCAACCAGGCCAGGGGTTCCTGACATCGACAGCGGGCGTACCGCTTCTTCAACTGCCCATTGGCAGCCGCCCCTTGACGTGGTGGGGCTCCAGCGGTTGAGGGACCGGTTGCGGAGCTGGGTGCCGTTCGACGGCGGTGCCCTTCTGGACGACGTGGCCTCAGCGCTGGACGAAGTCCCCCCGAGCCCAGCCACGATCGAGGACATCGCCGAGAACCTCAAAGGACACCTGGAAAGCCTGGTGAGTATCGCGTTGAGCAGCCAAGCAGCTGATCGGGACACCTGCGCGGCGGTTCTCGTGCGGCGAGCGCGTGCACTGCACGCCGATCCACTTCCAGGGAAGCACCACGAGGCCTTGCCCTACCTCCGCCGTCTGGGCTGGATCACCAACGAGCTGTACGACCGACTCGTCGCGTTCAACTGCGTGCGGGAGGCCGCGTGACGTCGAGGGTGTTCCCTCCCCTGCGGGTGCTGCCTGCCACGGAGGCCTATGACTACGAGCACTTCCGGTCTCTGCTCGCGGACTCGTCCGTGCTGGGCGAGGCGGTGGCCGTCTGCCGGTTTCGTGCGCCCCTTCTCGCTGTTCCGGTCGGCGGCACTCGCCGCGGCGGGTGCATGTCCTTCGAGCTGCTGACGGATGCGCTGGAGGTCCGCTCGCTCCTGGAAGGCAAGCCCGGTTTCACCAGGCTCCGCGTGCGTTGGTCCCCGTTCCGGGACACCTGCCACGTGGTCGAGTGGGGTGGCGAGGCTCCCGGCTGGGACGACGTGGAGCGTGGCCGGTTCTACGGCTACTGCGAGGAAGCCATCGCCGAGTTCATCCATGGCGCCTCCTCCACGCCTTCCTTTTCGGCGCTCATCGCACCGTTCTCTCATGGCTACGTCTCTGCCGGAGAGGGTCCAACTCCCGATTTCTGTACCAGCTTTGAAAGGAACCAGCCTCATGTGCTTGCACAAGCCCCCGTGTCCACCGGCCTCCGCCTCCGACAGGGAAGCGGCAGTGGCGATAGTGGCTTGTGACGTGCAGGGCTGGACGTTGTTGTGCAACCGGGTCGTTCTCTTCGACACCGGAGAGCTGCTTCCGAGCGGTGAGGTCGTGGCGCCGCGCCGGCCCGGTGTTGCGGGGATCGAGGTCGCTGTATGAGCCGGATCGCCACCACGGCCGTCCCCTACATCACTGGTCGGGAAGGCGAACAAGCGGACAGTTTGATCGCTTTGTGTCCTCGGCGGGAAGCGGACGGGCCGAGGCTCGCGTACGTGGATGAGGCGGTCGACGACCGCGATCTGCGCGACGTCCTGTGGGCGCGGGTCTCGCAAGTGCTCGGCCGGGACAACCAGCCCACGGGCAACCCGCAGTGGAAGCTGGTCCACCCTGCTCGGCAGCGGGAGACGATGCTCTATCTGCGGTGCCAGATGTGCGCTGGGCGTGCCAAGACCGGGGCCGGGACCTTGTTCCTGGAGACCGCGGACGCGGGTGACGTGAACGGTCTCAGTGGCCCGATCAGGACCGCTCAGCCGCCTGTGTGCTTGGAGCACGCCCGGATGGCCGCCGAGCGGTGCCCGCACCTCATGCGCGAAGGGCACGTCGCGCTTCTGGCGACCCGGTGTCCTCTGTTCGGGGTGATCGGCACGCCGTACCGCTTCGGCAGGACGGGGCCCGAGGCGCTGGCGGGCGACGACGTCCCGGTTCCGTACGGCGACCCGCGCCTGCGCTGGTTCCTGGCCTCGCAGCTCGTGCGCGAGCTGCGGCAGTACCAGGTCGTTGACCTGCGCGATCTCACGCCGATCCGCCGACGGGCTGCTTGAACGCCCCCTCGCCCCCTCGTGGCCGACATTCGGTGATCCGTGTTGGTCGCCAACTCCCAGCAATGAAAGGCAAATTGAGATGAAAATTGCGCACGCCGTACTCGCCGCCTCCGGGATCGGAGTCGCAGGGGCCGCGCTCGCCGAGCGCCGACACCGGCAGCAACTCAGGCTGCGTGTCGCCACGTTGCATCAGAAGTGGATCTCGGATGTGGCGGCGGATGCGGACCTACGGAGGATCTGGTCGCCTCCCGGCGGGGACGTCACGGATGAGGAGCACCTGCAGCACCTGTGCTGCAACCGGCTGCTCAGCTTCCTTTCCGCGAAGTTCCACGCGGGGCTGCTCGACAAGCACGGCTTGAGGATGCAGGCCCGATGGTTCATGGAGCGCGAAGCCGCACGGAACTACTGGAAGCTCTTCGCCGGTCAGCGTGAGGACGAGGAGACGGGCCGCAAGGACCGCTACTTCAACTCGGTCATGCGCGACGAGTACAGCCTCTACGCACGCCAGGACCAGGCCTGGGACGACCCGGACCCGCTAGCGGTCTGACCTCCACGCCGCGCGCCGCCCGAGACGCGCGGCCCTGAGCCGGGGCCTCCTGGCGGCCGTGTGGACCACCGTGCCCGTGCACCGAGGGCCGGAGGCCGTCCCCCGATCAGGAGGCGGCGCCGCGCAACGGCGCCCCGGCCGCGCTCTGTAGGGGAGCCGCGGCCGGCCCAGCCCCCCACGCCCATGTTCCTCAGCCTCCAGCGCGAATCGCCGCAGGCGACTTATCCATGAAGGGGACCTCTCCGTCGTGCATCAAGACACCGACTACGCTGCTCCCGGGCACCGCCGCATCGGCGGTCAGCTCCTCATCCGCAGCGAGGACGGGGACGTACTCCTGGTCCGGCCGTCGTACAAGCCCGGCTGGATCGTGCCCGGCGGCGGCGCGAAGCCCGGCGAAGGCGCATCCGCTGCCGCGCGACGCGAAGCCCGGGAGGAGCTCGGCCTCGACATCGAGCCCCAGCGCCTCTTGGTCGTCGATCACGTCGAGGCCGATCCCGAGACCGGGTCTGTCGAAGGCTTCAACTTCGTTTTCGACGGTGGCACGTTGCCTGAACAGGCCCTCGGCAAGATCTCGTTGCCCGAAGCCCCGGAGGGCGAGGAGAGCGAGCTGAGCTCTTTCGCGTTCGTCCACCCCGATTGGCTCCATGCCCACTGCCAGCCCTACCACCACCGTCGCATCGCGGCGGCGTTGGCGGTGCTCCAGGGCGAGTCCGGGGCCCAGTACCTGGAATCCGGCTCACCGCCCCGTTCCTAGACGGCCCTTCCGCCGACGCAGGCGGAAGGGTGCGCGACCTGGCAGCGGACCTGAATCGAAGGCTCGGTGCCGGATGAGCGGCGCAGGGGAACCTGCCGATCCCCGGACTTCCTCTGCGCCGCCAACACTCAAAGAGACGCGATGCTCGCCAGCTCCAACACCCCTCTAAGCAAAGGCTGTTCGTGGTGAGGAAGCTTCGTATCGCCGTAGGTTCGGATGAAGCCGGCCGCCAGTACCGGGAGGCCCTGAGGGCCGACCTGAACGCGAGCAACCTGGTCTCCTCCGTGACCGACGTGGGAGTGCATGGCGACGGCCCCGGTGCGTATCCGGAGATCGCGACCGCGGCCGCACGGCTCGTCGCCGCCGGAGAAGTAGATCGCGCGCTGCTCGTGTGCCACACCGGCCTCGGCGTCGCCATCGCCGCCAACAAGGTCCTCGGCGTCCGGGCCGCCTGCGCTCACGACGAGGTCTCCGTCCGAGCCTCGGTGCTGTCCAACAACGCCCAAGTGCTGTGCCTCGGTCAGGGAATCATCGGCCTCGCCGTAGCCCGCCGGCTCACTGCCGAATGGCTGACCTGCCGCTTCGACCCGGACTGCTCAGCAGCGGCGAAGGTCGCCCGTATCTCCGCCCTCGAACAGGGCCACAGCTGACCGCTGTTCCGGATGTTCTTCAGGAGCGTTCTGCATGCCGACGAACCCTGCAACCGTGCCCCGCACCCTGACCGGCCTGCGCTGGCCGGTCGAGCCCGCGCAAGGCGGCTGGTACACCGCCGCTGAACACGAAGCGGTACGCGAGATGTTGGCCGCCTGCGACGACTGGCGCACCGGGTGGAAGAACACCGCCCCGGTGGCGGACTTCGAGGAAGCGTTCGCCACCCACACCGGCGCCAACTACGCCGTGACCTTCAACTCCGGCGGCACCGCGCTGGAGATGGTGCTGCGCCACCTGGACCTTCAGCCGGGGGACGAGGTGGTCTCGTGCGCGATCAACTTCGTCGGCCCTCACCTCGCGGTGATCGGCCAGGGCGGCCGCCTGGTCCTGACTGAGCCCGACCCGGTCACCCTCAACCTGGACCCGGCAGATGCCGAACGCGTTCTCTCGGAACGCACACGGGCGATCCTGCTCACCCACTGGAACGGGGCCGTCGCCGACATCCGGCCCTTCCTCGATCTCGCCCACAACCACCCTCACCCGGTCCACGGGCCGCCCGTGGTGATCGTGGACGCGGCCAGGGCCTGCGGCGGCCGCACCCCGACGGGCGCACCGGTCGGCGCGGAGGGCTGGGCCACGGTCTTCTCGTTCGAGTCGAAGAAGCTCATGACCACCTTCGGCCAGGGCGGCATGGTCACCACGCAGGACCGCGCGCTCGCGGAGAACCTGCGCAGGTTGCGTACCTACGGCGGGCGCACGCAGTGGGGCGTGAACCAGATGCTCAGCGCGATGCAGGCCGCCGTCGGCATCGTCCAGCTGGAGCGGCTGGACGAGATGAACACCGCCCGCATCGCCCGCGCGCACGAGCGCACCGCGCACCTCGCGGAAATCGAGCAGCTGACGCTGCCGCCGACCGTGCACGACCAGACGCACCTGTACTACCGCCACAACCTCCTCGTTCCTGAGGCCTGGGCGGGCTCAGGCCGTGACGCGCTCATGGAGACCCTGGCCGCCGAGCACAAGGTCGGCTCCATCGTCAACGACCCGGTCACCTACCTCAGCCACGACCTGATCCGCGCCCACACCACCGGCCAGCACTGCCCGCGCGCGGAACAACTCGCCGCGCGGCTGCTGTGCCCCTGCCTGCACCCCCGCATGAGCGAGCACGACGAGGCGGCCATCTGCGGCGCCATCCGTCAGGCGACCGCCACGGTCGCGGAAACGTACGACGCCTCCTGAACCGAGAGGACCACCCGAATGTCCCAGATCGGCAAGGAAGTCGAGACGATCCGAGCCCGCGAGATCCAGCTCGCCGGCCCCTATCCGCCCAAGGACCCGGCAGGCGAAGTCGGCCTGCTGCGCATGGTCTTCGCCATCCCCTTCGGGCACGCCTACAGCCTGATGTGCAACGGGCCTATGAGCCTGCACGACCTAATCAACCGCACCCCGGACCTTCCCGCCGTCGCCGAGCGGGCCCTTGAGTACGACTGCCTCGTACGGGACGGGAACCGGCTTCTCACCCCGGACGGGGAGCCGTACCGCAGCATCGAGTCCCAACTGCCCCTGGCCGAGGCTGACATCGTCGGCATCTCCGCGATCAACGCGGGCGACTTGCACAGCGTGTTACGGCTCCTGGATCTGGCCGGCATCCCGCGCCGCTCGGCCGACCGCACTCCGGGAGTGCACCCGTTGGTGATCGGCGGGAACCAGGGCCTGGCCGACCCCGAACCCCTGGCCGACTACCTCGACGTCGTGGCCATCGGCGAGGCCGACACCAGCCTTCCGAAGCTGATCCGCACCCTCCACGCCCACCGCCAGGACCGCCACCTCACCGACGGAATGCCGCTGCTCGAACAGATCGCCCGCGTCCCCGGCCTCTACGTCCCCAGTCTCTACGAGCCCACCTACGCGCCCGGCGGCGGCGTCACCTCGATCCGCCCCAAGAGGCTCACCATCCCCCCTGCCGTACACGCCCAGTACCACCCCGTCGGCTCCCTGCGCTCCTCGCACTTCCTGTACCCGGTCACCGACGGCACCGCCGCCGGACTGCACCCCGTACGCGGCTGCCGCCACACCTGCGGCTTCTGCAACCTCGGCGTCCCCCCATTCCGGCAGGCGCCGCTGGAGATGCTGACCGGCTACATCGACCAGCTCGAACACCACGGCGTACGCACGATCATCATCAGCGCGCCGACCTTCACCCAGTACAAGCACCGCCGCGAACTCCTGGAGCACATCCAGGCATACGCCCGCCGAGCGGAGGCCAAGGGCGAGCAGGTCACCACGATCATCGGGTCCATCCGCGCGGACGAGATCAGCACCGACTACCTCGACGCCGTCACGAGCCTCGGGGACTTCGGCCACCTCTTCACCGAGCTCAACCTCCCCGCCCGAGCCCGCGGCGTGATCACCGTCGCCCCCGAATGGGCATCCGGCGACCTCGTAGCCCTGTACGGCAAGACCATGACCCGCGAGCGCGTGGACAAGGCGATCGACCTGTGCCGCGAGACGGGGCACGTCAACACGGTCATGCTGTACTTCATCGTCGGCGCCCCCGGCGAGACGCACGCGGACCGGATGGCCGTCGCTGACTACGCCCGCGACGTGCGCGCCCGCCTCGGCGGCGACGACGCCTTCGTGATCGTCAAACTCCACCAGTTCATGCCCAAGCCCGGCACCGTCTCCCAGCGATTGCGCATGGAGGACCCCGACGTCGCCGAGCGGTACGGCGAAGAGATCGCCGCACAACTCCGGTCCCTGGTGGGAGAGGAGGAGTTCGGCGAGCACTACCGGGTGCTGACCAACGGAGCCAGCCGCATGCACCTGGAAGTCGTCTGCTCGCGCGGCGACCGCCGCATCGGCCATGTTCTGGAAGACCTCTACGACGCCGGCACCGACCTGAACACCGTCACCAAGGAACAGCTCGTCGACGCCCTGAGCCGACATCGCCTGGACTACGAACGGCACCTTCGCCACATGGACGACGCCGTCCTGCCCTGGCACACCGTCGACGACGTCAACCGCGAGGCTGAGGCGCAGTTCGGCATCCAGCTCGCCGCCCGGGAATCCGGCGTATGACCTCCGAGCCGTCGTTCCCCTTGTACGAGGGCAAGCACGCCCTGCCGTCGGTCGTCGACCCAGGCGAGCACGCCGCCTACGTCCGCGACCGGCACCCAGACGCCACCCTCACCCAACTCGACGGCGTGGTCCTCCTCTACCAGCAGCGCACGATGGACCACGCCCAGGAGGTGTACCCCACCCGCCCGCAGGATGGCTGGGTCCGCGGGCACCTCCGGCTCCTGGATCGGGAAGGCCGGGCCCTCGGGATCTGCGGCGGCTTCGGCCCTGGTGCCCCCGCGACCGCCCTCGTCCTCGAACAGATCATCGCGCTCGGGGCCCGGCGCGTGATCACCGTGGGCACATGCGCCACGCTCCAGCCCGGCCTGACCGCTGGTGACCTCGTGGTGTGCACCCAGGCCTTGCGCGACGAAGGGGTCTCCCACCACTACCTCGCGCCCGGCACAACCGTGGAGCCGTCCGAGACCCTGACCGGCCGGCTGGCGGGGGCTCTCACAGCACTCGGCACTCCGGTCCGACAGGGCATGGCCTGGACCACGGATGCTCCGTACCGCGAAACCGCCGCCGAGGTCGCCCACCATCGTGCTCGCGGTGTCCTGGCAGCCGACATGGAGGCCGCGGCCGTCTTCGCAGTGGCCCAGCACCGCGCCGTCCCCGCTGCGGCGGTGTTCGTCGCGGCGGACTCGCTCATCGACCGCCGCCCGCGCCGGGACGCCCCCGGCATCCGGCGTGCGCTCGGCACCGCGCTGGAAGGTGCCCTGACCGCTGTCGCCGCAGCCGCGCAACCGTAGGCGGACGAGGGAGACCGCTAAGGTACGGAATCCCAGCATGACGACGCGGTGATGCACAGGCGAACACTGTCCGGCGAGCAGAGGAATCCCGAGGATGAGCGAGACAGCACGCCCCACGATCGGTGCTGTGGTCCTGACGATGAACGACCGGCCTGTGGAGTTCCCCCAGGCCCTCGCTTCGCTCCTGGCACAGGAAGGCGTGGACCTGGACGTGGTGGTGGTCGGCAACGGCTGTACCCCCGACCAGGTTCCGCCCGGCGTGCGCACCGTCACCCTGGGGGAGAACGTAGGCATCCCCGAGGGCCGCAACGTCGGTGCCCGGGAGGCCCGGGGCGAGTACATCTTCTTCTTCGACAACGACGCGCTCCTCCCCTCCACGGACACCCTCGCCCGTCTCGCCGCGCTCCTTGAGCGGAAGCCCGACGCGGCCTACGCCCAGCCACGCATCTGCGATCCCACCACCGGAGAAACCCTGCGACGCTGGGTGCCCCGCCTGCGCGCCGGGGACCCCGAACGCGGGGGCACCGTGACCGTCATGGCCGAAGGCGTCGTCATGATCCGCCGGACCGCCTTCGACGCCGTCGGCGGCTGGCCCGGACACTTCTTTCTCTTCCACGAGGGCATCGATCTCGCCTGGCGGCTGTGGAACCAAGGCCACACCGGCCACTACGCCCCCGAGATCATCGTCAACCACCCCGCGACCGACCCCGCGCGGCACGCCACCTTCTACCGGCTGAGCGCCCGCAACCGCGTCTGGCTCGCACGCCGCGCCCTCCCCGCCCCACTGGCACCCCTGAACCTCGCCGTCTGGATGCTCCTGACGCTCACCCGTGTGCGTACGCGGTCGGCCCTGCGCGCCTCGTTCGACGGGTTCCGCGAGGGCCTGCGAGGAGGCCACGGCGAACGCTCACCGATGACCTGGCGTACCGTGGCCCGCCTCTCCTTCGCCGGACGGCCACCCATCGTCTGACGACCTGCCCGAGCCATCCCGCTCAGCCGCTCCGTACGAGCGTCTCCTCAAGGAACCTCACCTCATGGACCCGAAGCCGCGCATCAGGAACTCGGCCAAGGCTGTCATCGTCCACGAAGGCCGTGTCCTGCTCACCCGAAACTTGTGGGAGGGCCAGGAGCGCCACTTCCTCCCCGGCGGCGGACAGCGACCAGGCGAGGCACTGCCCGACGCGGTAGAACGCGAAGTCCTCGAAGAGACAGGCCTGACCGTCGTCGCTGACCGACTTCTGTTCGTACACGAGAAGCCCTACGGACACGAAGGCGGGCAGCCGGTCCACCGCGTCGAGATCACCTTCCTCTGCACGCTGACCGGGAGCCCGGAGCTGCCCGGCGGCCACAACGAGGACCCTGAGCAACTCGGCCTGGAATGGGTTCCGTTGGGTGAAGTCCTCACCCTTCGTACCTTGGATCCGGACTACCGAGAGCGCATTGCTGCACTGGAAGACGGTGACACTCGCGGTGCCGTCTATCTCGGGCGCCGCGGCTGAGCCCTCACATCGGGTAGACCGGCGTCGCCCGGACTCGCGCCATCGGCGCACGTGGCCGGACCCGAGGGCGGCGGGGGCGGGGCGTCGCGTACATCTGCGGTCGCAGAGGCGGGAGATGCGCCGTCCCGCCTGGGTCGGCGCATCGGCTGCTGGAGACCGGGCGGCCACCGGTGCCACGGAGCGGGTGGCCGCCCATTTCGAGCGCAGCGCGGTCTCGCCGCGATCCTGCTGGTGCGCCTCAGCTGCTGTAGCGCTCGACCATCCAGATCCGGTCGGTGGCGGGTTCGGCGGTGCGGAGCTGGAGTTGGGTCCAGTGACGGTTGCCCTGCTCTTCGAGGGCGACGGCGAGCCGGGGGTTGCCCTTGGGCTTGATCAACACGGTCCTGCCCTGCGTGATGTCGCCGAGGGTGGCTTCCCCGCCCGTTCCGTTGGTGATCGGGTCGGTGCTCACGCGGAACAACTGGAGGTCGTTCGCGCTGTTGCAGGGCTGGAGATGGAGCTCCTTGTACTCGATCGCGCCGTCCATGATCTGTGCGCACTTGCCGGTCTGGGCGTTCTTGAACTGCACCCAGCCTGCCGTGAAGACCAGGCTCCAGCGGTCCGTGAGCCGATTGTCGTGGTCACCGCCCTCGCGGTACGTGGCGACCTGGGTGCCGTCACCGGTCCCGTTGCTCTGGGCCTGCCACATGCCCGCGGTGTGCCGGCTGACGATCTGCACATCGTCGATCTCGAAATCGGTGGCGGCCGCCGGGGACGCGGGCGCCAGCGCGGCGGCCGTCAGACCGAGACCGAGTACGGCGGTGCAGAGACGACGAGCAGGGAGTGAACGCATGAATGCTCCTTTCGTGGGTCCACTCTGCGTAGCACCCCGATTCGTCATCCTGCGGATCCACCGCGCAGCGAAAGGTTTCGCCGAACTCGCACCTAGCCCAGGTGGCTTCGGAGTTCCTGCGCCAGCGGTCGAGGGCATGACGCACATTGGCGTCGTCGAACCCAATCAACCCAGGTCAGCATGCGGCACGCCACTGTCTTCACCGTCACAGAACACACCTGCTTCGCGGTTACGGCCGGACGGGAAGCGAAGCAAGTCCACGGACGAGACGGGTGTGCTTCCAGTTCAGCCGGTCAATCGGTACGGCAAGGCGGATACCGGGGAATCGGGTCAGCACTGCTCGTAGGGCGATCTCCAGCTCGGCCTTGGCCAAGGGCGCGCCGACGCAGCGGTGGATGCCGTGGCCGAAGGCAAGGTGGGCTGCCGCGTTGCGGTCCAGGTCAGGCTGGTCCGGTGCCGGGAACCGCGCTGGGTCTCGGTTGGCTGCCCCGAGGGCGACCAGGACCGGGACGCCAGCTGGTACATCCGTATCGCCGAGCGTGACGGGTTCCTTGGTGAACCGGAAGGTGGCCGTACTCACAGGAGAGCCGACGCGAAGCAATTCGTCCAGCGCGGCAGGGATCTCATCTGGATTCACTCGCAGTCGCTCCAGCGCAGCCGGGTGCAGGAGCAGAGCAAGGAGGGCGTTGCCGAGTGCGTTGGTGGTGGTCTCGTGTCCGGCCGTGAGCAGCAGCACGGCCAGGGAGACGAGCTCTTCCTCGCTGAGGTGGTCGTCTCCGTCGCGAGCTGAGATCAGCCGGTCGAGAAGGGAACTGCCGGGGGCGAGGCGCTTGGAGGCGATGAGGCCAATCATGTAGTCGGCCATCGCGTGCGAGGCCGCGTCGATGACATCCGGCTCTCCCGCCGCGAACAGATCGGCGGACCAACGTTGGACAGCGGGCCGGTCGGCCTGCGGAACTCCTAGCAACTCGCAGATCAAGATGACCGGCAGCGGCACCGCCAGGCCGGCCATGAAGTCGAACGGTTCGTCAGCGGGCCATTGGTCGAGCAGCTCGTCGGTGACTTGGGTGATGTATGGACGCAGTTCCGCGACGGCTCCAGTTGTGAATGCCTTGGTCACCAGCTTGCGTAGCCGGGTGTGTTGGGGAGGGTCGCTGGCCAGCATGGTGTGGGCGACCGCGGGGTGCAGGCGGCGACGTGACTGCTTGCCCGCGAAGAAGACAGCCGTGTCTTTCGAGAGCCGGGCGTCGCCGAGGGCTTCTCTGGCTTCCGCGTACCCGGTGACCAGATAGCTGGGACGCCTGCCGGAGCCGGCAGGTACGGCCTGCACGGGGCACGTGGACCGCATGGCCACGTAGGGGTCCTGAGTCTCGTCGGTCATGAACTCAGGTTCCACTGGACTGCGGTTGGCCGCCATCGACATCACGTCCGACACGGCTGACATAGGCGCGCGCCACCAGAAGGAGCCACTCCGTGTCCGCGCGCAGATCTCTGCGGGAGGCGGCCTCCGACGATGGCGGGGCGACGCTGTCGGAGAACCGTCCGCTCTTCAGGCCGATGAGCGCGCCCTCTACTACGGTCGCCTCGACCACTGCGGCGCCTTGCACCGTCCCGGCGTCGACGGTGCCCTGAACCGCTTCCTGTACCTCGCGGGACCGGTAGGGCCCTAGCGCGAGGATGCCGTCGGCGATCTCGATGACGCGCCGCTGAAGCATGAAGTCCGAGTCAGCCGACGCGTGTTCGGCGTCCACGGACGAGAGGACGACATGCGGCAGTGCGGCCGTCAGGTCCTGCCACAGGGGGCCGAGCGCCTCGAAGGACTGCACTTCCCACCGCCGACGGCGTGCCTGGCTGATCGGGTAGGCGACGGCGGGCCAGGTCAGGCCGAGGCAGATCAGGAGGACGGCGAGCGCGGGCGCCATGACGCTGAAGGCACATGTGCCGGCGAGCGAGGAGCACTGCGAATTGTTGTCGATGAGACCCAGCCCGAGGCCCAGGTCGACGAGTCGTGTCAGCTTGTAGGCGACGTAGAGCAGGGCGAAGGCGCAGCCCGCCGCTGCCATCCGAAGGCCTGCTCGGACGCTGCTTCGCCGTGTCGAGTTCGACTGGCGTATGGCTTGTCTCAGGAAATTGACGACCGCCAGTCCGAGGCAGGAGACGTATACGAACAAGTAGAGCGCGTACACCTGCGGTGAACGGTGGGTCAGCCCTTCGAAGACGAACAGGACGGTCATGCCGGAGATCGCCGCTACGAGGAGGGCGAGGTTCACTCGGATCCGGCGGCGGGCCTCCAGGGGGTCCAGGTTGAGCTGGAGGGCAACGGCCACGACTGCCGTAGCCGCCGCCAGCGACGCGGAATTGCTCAGCAGGCGTGCGACGTGCGGCACCAGTGTCTCAACAGCGTCCTGGACCAGCGGCGAGTAGGAAGCGAATGCCAGGGCGAAGGCTCCGAGGAGCGCGCCCATGGCCCGTGTGCCAGCCGGACGGGGCGACCCTCGGCCGAACGTCCAGTAGCCGGCCGCCAGCGCGAGCAGGAAAGCCATGCCCAGGAACACAACGTTCATCGGCCGAACCGACCCCTCTTGAAGGGCTGGGCAAAGAGCGCGTCCCAGCTATCCGGTCCCTTTTCCGGCTGGAGAGAAGGAAACTCGCGGTCACGATAGATTCGCCACCGGATAACCGTGGCCATCATTTCTGCCTGACGTTCGTCGGCTGACGAGTAACTCGTACGTCCCGACATGCGCATCACCAGAGTGGGGTTCACTCCGAGGGAGCGGACCGTCTTCGCGTCGACTTCCAGGCTTCCCGGGTGATCGCAGTACACATGGCACAGTTCGTGTGTGAGGATGTGCCGCTGGTGGTGTATAGAGGTGCCTTCTTCATAGAAGAGGAGGTCCGCCGCCGGGGTTTCGAGGCGTATGCCGCAAGGTGCGTCGACGACTCCGAGCGTGGTCAGCGGGTTCAAAATGATCCGCTTCCCGCGCTGTTCGGATATCGCCTCGCGCAATTCCCGCGTGCTGAATCGGTACGGTAGGTGCAGGAGATCGACCTGCTCCTCGCACCAATCGCGCAGTCGACTCTCGCCATCCTCTGGCAAGGGCATGGAAATTCCCCTCGACCTCGTCTATGTGCCACTTTGCTGGTGAGCGGCCATGAGGATGCCAAGAGGAAGGCGGAACTTGCACTTCCCGGAAGTCGTAGTTCCGGTTACGGAAAGTGAGCTGCGGGGATGTCGTCGATCAGCGCGTGGCGCACCTTTCGGATCTTGCCGGAACGAGTGATGCAGACCAGCCCGGGGGAACGTACGTGTTGGCATTTTGATTGAAGAATTGATCACCCGTTATGCCCGACTACGCTGAATGACGGATTCATGATCCGGTGACGGGGATTCGGGTGACTCCGTGGTGCATATCACTCTGGGGCGGGATCTAATTTCAGGTCATGGAAACTCAGGGTGAGCGGGACGAGGGCGGTGACCTCGACGGCGAGCCTCTGCCTGTGCTGTTGCGGTCATGGCGCAGGCGCACAAACCCCCTGAAGATCCCGGGCCTGGCGGTCGCCGGGCGGCGGGGTGAAGGGCTCACGCAGAGCGATGTGGCCCGCCTGACTGGCGTGAGTGTCCGTTGGTACGGCGCCTTGGAGCGCAGCGTCAAAGCCGACTATTCGGCCGACTTCCTGGACCGGGTCTCGTCCGCGCTGCGACTGAACCCCGCGGAACGCCGTGCCCTGTACCTGAAGGCGGTTGGGCGCCCGCCGATCCTTGCGGCGCTGCCGGAGGCAGGCGAGGCGGCGGAGGTGGATGAGGTGCTGCTCCAGCAGTTCCTGGACACTCAGGCCCCAGCCCCCGCCTTCGCGACGGATCTCGAATGGAACGTGATCGGCCACAACCAGCCGATGCGGGACTGGTTCCCCTGGGTCGCCCGCCGGGCCGCCAATCAGATGAGATGGACGCTCTTGGAGCCGGAGGCTCGTGAGCAACTCGTGGCCTGGGAGAAGGACTGGGCACGCCCCTTCCTGGGGCGGATTCGCTACGAGCGCACCCGTCACCCGAAGAATCAGGCGCTGTTGCAATTGGAGAGGGACGTCGTCGCGGGGTCGTCCCTCGCGCGGGAGATGTGGGATCGCTGCGAGGTGGTAGAGCACTCACACGGTGCTCTACGCCGACTCAAGCTCCCGTACCACCAGGGGCGCGAGGTGGCTGTCCGTCTCGTCGCCCTGCGGTCGATGCGCAGCGAACTCCTCCGCGTGGTCGTGCTGTTGGAGGTTGCCTTGGGTCCGGCGGTGCCTGATTGAGGGTAGGGGCTTGCTGCTTCCGGCAGGCCTACTCGTCGTCGAGCAAGTCCGAGTCCTCAGTGTCCGGCACCCCCTCAAGCCGACGGGCCTGATTGATCACGGCGGTCAGCATGTCCAGGCTCTCCGGGCTTAGCCCATTGGCGCGCAAGGCGACCCGGCGCACGCCCTGGTCGCGCATAGCAGCGACCACGTTGATCTCGGCACGCTGGCGCTCGGCCTCTTCCTCGTCGAAGAAGTAGCTGGGCTCCACCCCGAAGAAGCCGGCCAGCGCCCGGATGGTCTGCATCTTCGGGTTCTTGTTGACCCCGGTGCGAAGCTGCTGGATGGCGCTCGCGGAGATGGCCACGCCGGAGGCGTCACGGATGCCCTGAGAGACCTCCGCGTACGTGAAGGCACGCCCCTTCGGGTGCACCGTCTGGAATAGGTGGTCGAGCAGCTCCGCGAAGCTCTTCTCGGTCGTCATCTCCTGCCCTTCGTTATGAGGGCCATCCTATCCACTCCAGTGGTGCTCGCGCCTGACCTCGCCCCATCCGCCGCCACCGCACTTGACGATTGCGTGCCATTGCGGTGTACGTTCTTCCTCGCAGTCGTCCAGTTAAGTGTTCCGCGCCTGGTCGGAGCGGGTGCGAAGGGCCTGGACTTGTGCGAGGGATCCTCATACGGTGCTGGTCCCCGCGCAACCGAGAACACCGGCGGGGCCAACCGGGAGGGGAAGGCGATGCACGCGCGCGGGCCATGAACCGCGGGGCAAAGAGACCGGCGCCCGGGAGCTACCAACTCCCAAGCGCCGGGCCGGCACCCCGAAGGATGCCGATTCACATCTCGCGGGCGGCTGGGCTTTCTGCACGAGAACCGCCGCACCGCGCTCCTACGAACAACGGAGTATCGCATGCTCGCCATGCCGAGCGTAACCCTGGCCTGCCCGGACACCGGCCGCCAGAACCGCCTCGCTGCACAGCTCGCCGACATGATCCCGGGCGCGGCCACCATCCGGGTCAGCTTCAGCGACCCGACGCAGACGTGGCCTCACCTGCACGCCATCGCCAAGGACGAGGCCGGGAAGACCATGGAGCTGTCCCGCACCACCGCCAGGGTCGCGGGCCGCTGGATACTGCGGGTCTGGCCGGACGCGGACTGGACGCGACCGCACACCTTCGACCTCGTCGACGCCAGCCTCACCCGCAGCGACCTGGTCGCCGCAGGCCGGGGCTGCTGACATGGCGCGGATTCGAACCATCAAGCCGGAGGCGTTCTTCTCGGAGTCGCTCGCCGAAGTGACCGTGGAAGCCGAGAGGACCTTCTTCGGACTGCTCACCCAGGCCGACGACCACGGCCGCCACCGCGACAACGCCGCGATCATCGCCGGGCTCCTCTGGCCCCTCCGCGCCGAGCACACATCGGTCCACGTCGAAGACGACCTCCACCAGCTCGCGAACGCCGACCTGATCTGCCGGTACACCGGCTGCGACGGACGCCGGTACCTCCACATCGTGACCTGGTCCGGCCATCAGAAGATCGACAAGCCGAGCCAGTCGCGCCTGCCCTCCTGCCCGCAGCACCAGGCCTCCGACCGGTGCGCTCCTTGCAAGGGCGTCTGCACCAAGCGGACCGAGGGCTCGTCCACCGCTCCCCGAGGGCTCACCGAGACTTCGCCGAGCGTTCCCGGAACCCTCGATCTGCCTGCGAAGACCGCCTCGGCGTCTCCTGGACACCCGGGCGGGGCTCCTGACGGTGGGCAGGAAGCCGCCGACTGCATGGTCGACGCTCCCGGCCGTCCTGGAACAAAAAGCGCAGGTCAGGGCGCATTCTCCGAGGTCTCCCCGAGCCCTCCCCGAAGCGTCGGAGAGGGCTCGGCGCCTGGATCTAGGATCTTGGATCCTGGATCTCTTGTCCCTACGGGGCGCACAGCGCCCGCAGCCAGCATCTCGACCAGCCAGCTCGTCGGCGAGTACGTCGCCGCTTGCGACGAGCGCCCGCCCAGCGACGTGCTCGGACACCTCGGGCGGATCACCAAGAAGCTCCTTGCCGAAGGCATCGCTCCGGAGCACATCCGTGCCGGGCTGGCGAACTTCGCTGCCAACCCGAAGCACCCGAGCGTGCTGACCAGCATGGTCAACGAGGCGATGAACGCCCGCCCCGGGGGTTTGGCGCGGCCGGGAATCCGGCCTAACGTGCCCGCCCACCAGGCGTGGACCAACCCGGCCAACGCTGCCGCCGCCTACGCCGAGGAGCTGTGATGCGCACCCGCCACCGCGAGCCGCAGCTGCTCGGGAGCGAGGGCACCCTGGACCGCATGGCCCGGATCCTGGCCGCCCGCGACATCGACCAGGCCGATGTCGCGGCGCTGCCCGATGAGCCCGAGCCGTTCTCCCCGCTGGACGCCCTGCTGGCCGGAATGCCCCCGCGGTACCAGTCCGCTGTCGCCGACCACCCCCAGGTCCTGGCCTGGGCCCGGGGGGTCGCTGAGGCTGCCGTCGCCCCCAGCCGGGGAGCGAGGCCGCAGGTCACCACCGGTCCCAGCCTGCTGATGGCCGGGGTTGTCGGAGCGGGCAAGACCTACCAGGCGTACGGCGCGGTCCGGGGGCTGGTGCAGAGCGGAGTCGGCGTGCGCTGGCGCGCGACCACCGCCGCCGACCTGTACGCCGAACTGCGCCCCCGGCCCGGGGTCGACAGCGAGCGGGAGCTGGCGGCGGTCAGCCGCTGCCCGCTGCTGATCATCGACGACCTCGGCGCGGCCAAGGCCAGCGAGTGGGTCGAGGAAGTGACGTACCGGCTGATCAACCGCCGGTACAACTACGAACTCCCGACCTTGATCACCACCAACCTGGCGATCAAGGACCTCCGGTCCTATCTCGGTGACCGCGTGACCAGCAGGCTCGCGCAGATGACCACCCGGGTCGAGTTCGAGCCGGTCGACCGCAGACGTCGCCGCGCCGCCGCCTGACCCGCCGCAGGCCGCCACGCGGGGGTCGCGCCCTCTACCGGCCACCCCGAAGACCCTCCCGACCCAGCGCCCCTCTCCGCCGACGCCTCTGCGCGCGGAGAGCGATCGGAGCAACCCGCATGACCAGCACCACGAACAGCCCTGCCCGCCACCGGTCGCTCGGCGACCAGACCTGGCAGGCCGATGCCGTCTGCCAGAGCACCGAGTACAACCCGGTCGACCCCGAGGCCTTCTTCCCGGAGCCCGACGAGACCGACAAGATCGCCGCCGCGAAATCGCTGTGCGGTCAGTGCCCGGTCCGCCGGGTCTGCCTGGACGCCGCACTGGAAGGTGGTGACACCGACGGCATCCGAGGCGGACTGACTGAGGAGGAGCGCGGGCCGCTGCACGAGAAGCTCGCCCACCGCCTCGACTACAGCCGCGTCAACGACACGATCGGAGGCCGGGACGTCCACCTCACCAAGGCCGAACGCCGCGCGGTCGTCCATGCCGCGTACCGCCACGGAGTGACCGAGCAGCGCCTGGCCTGGCTTCTGAAGATCACCGATGAGCACGCCCAGAAGCGGTACCGCGAACTCCGCCGCGCCCTGCGCAACCGAGAACTCGACCAGCCCTCGGAGACCGCCGAACCAACCGAGACCGACGACGAGCACCTGGGCCGCGACGACTTCGGGACGGCGGCATGACCACCATGAGCACGCCGACGGCGGCACACATATCCGGATGGGACCGCGCGGCCGTCGTCGCCCTGGGCGGAGCGGGATGCGCCTTGTCGTACGACGCCCTCCAGCAGATGGCCGTTGCAATCCACATCCGAGGCCTCCTCACCTACCTCTTCCCTCTGGTGATCGACGGGTTCATCGCCTACGGCATCCGAGCGCTCCTGGTCCTCCGCAACGCGCCCCTGCGCGCCCGTCTGGACGCTCTTCGGTACAGCCACCGCCGCCAGCATCTGGGCCAACGCGCTCCACGCGGTGCGGCTCAACGTGGACGAGGTCGCCAGCACCGGTCTCCGGCTCGGGGACATGGTGGTCGCGGTGCTGTCCACCATTGCCCCGCTCGCGCTGGCCGGAGCGGTTCACCTCTACATCCTCATCGCCCGGGGGCCGGTCGAGGGAAGTGACCGCGAGGACCTCGGTCAGGCGGACCAGCGTGATGGCATCGAGGTCACCCGGCCCGACCGGGTCGGGCAGCAGCCGGAGGCCGGTCAGATCACGGCTGGTCAGCCGGTCACTGCCCTGACCGACCGGCCGCCGCTGCCCCTGGACAAGCCGACCTCCGCCATCCGGTCACTGGCCGAGGACAGGACCTCGGCGGACAGCAGCCAGCCGGTCACCCGTGATCGGGGTCAGACGCGCGAAGCCGCCGACCTGCCCGGACAGCCGGACACGGGGGCCCCTGTCGCTGAACGCCCCGACGGCACAGCGCCGGTCACTGGTGACCAGGACGGCCCGGAGCCGGTCCCCACCTCGCCGATCACCCCTGCGCCAGTGACTGACCGAGAGGCGCGGATCCCTGGTGCCCGGCGGCCAGACCCGGACACCGAGGAACTGCTGAAGATCGCCCGGTCAGCCGTCAGGGCAGAGGACAAACTGACCCGCAAGGTGGTCGCCCAGGCGATCCGAGGCCAGCAAATCCCGCTGTCCAGCGACACCTTGACCGCCCTGATGGCCCAGCTACGCGCCCAGCACGGCCAGCCGGTCACCTCTGCCCGGACCTGACGAGACACCACCGGAGCGGGTGACCGAGCCGGTCACCTCGGTCGGTCACCCGCTCCGGACGCCCGTCTCACAACCCTCCACCGCAGAAGCGGAGACACCCGATGCGTACCCTCCCGGCCACGCCTGCCGAAGTCGACTCCTGGCTGACCGTCCTGCACCAGCGCGGCCACCTCCACCGTGCCCAGTCCGGCCCCGACACCACCTGGGTCGTGCAACGAGACCAGCGCAGTCGCCCCTGGACCCTGCACCACCCGGTCCTGGCCATGGACTGGATCGAGGAACTCGTCCGCGAAATCCAGCAGCAGGATCCGGAGACGAGCCGGTGACCACGGCCGAACAGCAGCGTGACCCCACGACGGCTCCTGGCGGAGCAAGCTATCGCGTACGACGGTCCTACGGCCCGTCGCACGCACTTGCCCCCGCCCAGGAGGCGGGGGAAGCCCGGCTGGTTCCCGAGCGAGGGCGCTCGTGAACCAGCCGGGTGACCGGCACCAGGGGGCGCCGGTCACCGGGGGAGAAGCCGACCGCGCCGACCACCGCGAGCAGCCGAGCCCGAGCGCGCCCGCCTTTCCTGACCGCAAACCGCGCCGCCGCAGCCGCAACCCGAGCGAGCGCACCCGTAAGACGACCACCCGCCTCTCCGACGACGAGAAGGCCGAGATCGTCGCCGCCGCCGCGCAGCGCGGCATCACCGTCGCCCGTTTCCTCGCTGCCGCCGGCCTTGCCGCTGCCCGCGGTTCGACCGTCCTGCACTCCAACGAACGACTCGACACGGCCATCGACGAACTCGCCGCCCTGCGTACCGCGCTGGCCCGGATCGGCAACAACATCAACCAGATCGCCTACGTCCACAATGCCGGGGGCCAGCCGCGGCCCGGCGAACTGGACCAGGCCCTGAACGTTCTGACCGCGTCGCTCGGCCGCCTCGACGACGCTGCGAACGACCTGGTGACCAGGAGGCTTTGATGGTTCCCGACATCGGACGCGGCTCCCGCACCCACGGACTCCTTGTCTACCTCTACGGCCCTGGTAGGCGCGAGGAGCACACCGACGCGCACCTCGTCGGCTCCTGGGACGGCTTCGCCCTCGACCCCGGCCGCGACACCGATCCGCAAGTCGCTCTCGCCCGCCTCACCGCCGCCCTCGACCTCCGGGTCAAGCAGGCCGGTGACCGCGCGCCCGCCCGGCACGTGTGGCACTGCTCGGTCCGGACCGCCCCCGGCGACCGGCGGCTCTCCGACGACGAGTGGAACACCGTCGCCCAGCGCATCGTCCACGCCACCGGAATCGCCCCGGAGGGTGATCCCGACGGCTGCCGGTGGATCGCCGTCCGCCACGCAGAAGACCACATCCACATCGTCGCCACCCTGGTCCGCGGCGATTTGCGCAATCCTCGCCTCAACTACGACTTCAACAAGGCCCAGTCCGAAGCCCGACGCATCGAGAAGGAGATGGGCCTGCGTCGTCTCAACGCAGGCGACGGCACCGCAGCCCAGAACCCCACCAGCGCCGAGAAGTTCAAGGCCGAATGGACCGGCCGCCCCGAGTCCTCCCGCGAGACACTCCGCGAAGCCGTCCGCCAGGCCGTCGCGGGAGCGGAGGACGAGGAGGAGTTCTTCGCCCGGCTCCACGAGGCGGGCCTGCGCGTGAAAATGCGCCACGCTCCGTCGGGTGACGCCCTCGGTTACAACGTGGCCCTGCCCGGCGACCGCAACCGCAACGGTGAACCGGTCTGGTACCCCGGCTCCAAGCTGGCCCCCGACTTGTCCCTTCCGAAGATCCGACAACGGTTGGTCGACGGCATCGAAGGGACGCCATCCGCGGTTGCCCCCGGCAGCCGACCGGAGTGGTCCCCACCTGCCCGAGAGCGACGGAGCGCCACCGGGGCCGCCGAACGCGCCGCCGTACTCCTTGACGCCAACGACGATGCTGCCGCCTCCGCCCAACTCGTCGGAGTCGGTGAACTCATGGACGCAGTCGCCCAGACCTCCCCGGCCGCCACCCGCGCCGAACTGCGCGCAGCCGCCACCGCCTTCGAGCGGGCAACCCGCAGCCACGTCCGAGCAGAACGCGCCGACACCCGCGCTCTCCGCTCGGCCGCCCGAGGCATCGTCCAGGCCGGCGGCGCTCTCGGCCGGGGCGAGGACGGAGACACCACCGCCATGCTCGTCTCCACCCTGGTCCTGGTCACCCTCGCCGCCGCCCGCTGGCACTCCGCCCGCGGCCACGCCCAGCAGGCCCACGCCTCCCGACAGGCAGCCGAGCACCTGCGGACCGCCTACCAGCAGGCCGCCGCTGGGCCGATGCGACTGCTGCACGACCAGGGCCGTGCCCTTCCGGAGGCCGAACGCCGGACCTACGAGACCACCATCCGCGCGGCTCTGCCGGTGCAAGGACCGCGAGCAGACAGTCCGTCGACGAATACCGATGCCTTGGTCGCGACCCTTGCCCAGGTCGAGCAGGCGGGGCACGACCCCGTGGCCCTCCTGCAGCAGGCCATCGACATGCGTGAACTCGACACCGCCGCAGACGTGAACGACGTCCTGGTCTGGCGCCTTCGCCGGATCGCCCACCTCCCCGCCCACCCCGGCGAAGCCGACCGTCGCTCGCAGTCCGGCACCCGCCCGAATAGGACCTCGGCCAACCGCACCAACGAACGGAACACCCCTGCACCGGCGGTCCGTCCTGCTGCATCCGATCCGCGAAGCCGCCCACCGCGCCGTTGAGCGAACTAGAGAAGGCGCTCGCCGACCAGCCAGACACCATCAAACGCCTGGACAGCCGGTTCCACCGGCTGTTACGGATGAACAGGAAGCCCTCGACCGGGAGATGACGATCGTGCTCAGAACCACCGACCGCACCACGGAGCCGGCACCTGCGCTGCCCGTCCTTCCCGCCGGCACCGACCCCCTGCTGCAACTCCAGTACGAGCCCCGACCGGCCAACGGCCCCGGCGCGACCCGCTGCCTCAGCCACCCCCACGAGCTCGCCCTCGGAGGCATCCCCGCGACGTGCTCAACCTGCCGGGCCCGACGCGACTGGCTGCTCATCAACCACGGCCGCAATGTCTGGATCCGCTGCCGATGCAGCAACCAGTGGCTCGAACCCGAGATCAGCCGCGCCGACTTCGACGCCCTGATCGACAGCCCGGACGTCACCAACTACACCAGCGTCGAGCAGTGCCTCGTCGCGCTCGGCTTCGACGGTGTCTTCTCCGGGATTTACCTGAAGTAGGCGAGCACGGGACCAAACGCCGAGGATCGCCAACCGACGAATCGGTGGCGCTCCTCGGCGTTCTTATCTGACACGGGAAGCGGAGAACAAGGAGTATCAAAGACGGCGGCGGGTGCAGATCACCTGATGAATAACGGGGTTGTCGGCGTCTGGGGCGCTGAGGAGCTGGATGTCGTCGACGACAAACCCGGTGTCGGTGAGCAGGTGTTGCCACACCTGTGGGGTAAGTACCCACATTTGAACGGGAATTGGTGGGTCCTGGCGCAGGCGGACCTCTTGCGCACGCGGCGCGACGGTGGTGGATGGCCCCTTCCCGTTCAAGTCCGTGTGCAGAACGGAGAACACCAACGGATCACCAGGGTGCAGTCCCAGACGTAGTGCGGGCAGCGATTGGTACGGATCGATGTATGCGAGCGTGCCGATCGCGTACGCCGCGTCGTAGAGCGGTGGCTCGGCACCGTCGAGATGGCTGACAACGTCGCTGCAGAGGGACTGCACGCCGGGCTCGGCACCCAAGTTGGCGACGGCTCGGCTGTGTTGGGTCGGGGACAGCTCGATGCCGGTGATGTGAGCGCCGTATGTGCGGGCCAGGTGAGCGGCGTGGAAGCCGGCGCCTGATCCGATGTCGAGCACTCGCTTGCCGGTGATGTCGCCGAGCACCTCGGCCCCCGGGCCGACGTCCTTCCATGGGCCCCAGGAGATGCGCTCGGGGACGGGTGGTACGTAGGCGTGCTCCAGTTGGCGCCGACCGTAAAGGGTCCAGCTCTTGGCGTTGAGGAACGCCGGGGAATTGCATCCGATGCGCGATTCGGAATCGGACGGCCTCGGTACCTGCGGCATCAACGTACCGCCAGTGAAACGAAGTTGGGGTGGGCTGAGCTGCCCTCTTGATGTGGATCTCGCATCTGCTGCACGATTCACGCACTCTCTGAAAGCGAGGGAGCGTGACGACGACCGATCTGCCCACGGGCTCCGCCAAGTTGGTTTTGCTCAACGGAGCAGTGCTGCTGCATCCCGAAGACATGGTCTTTGAGGCGATGCTGGAAGGCTGGGCACGCCAGCAACGGGGCGGCCGACGCCTGCAACAGAAGACGATCAACGACCGCGCGCGTGTCGTATGCCGTTTCAACAGCTTCGCCGAGGCGTACCCGTGGACCTGGTCGGCCGCAGCCATGGACGAGTGGACGACCTACCTGATCGCGGAGCTCCACCGGGCGGAGTCGACCATCCGCGCGTACCAGACCGCGATCAGGCTCTTCTGCGACTACATCACCTCGCCGTACTACCAGTGGCCGCAAGAGTGCGAGCTGCGCTTCGGCACCCACCCGGTGCAGATCTGCCACGAGTGGAACACCGCCGCCCACCTCGTCGACTACGAGGGCGAAGCCGCTCGCCGCCCGATGACCCGCGAGGAGATCCAGTACTTCCTCGACTACGCCGACGCCCAGGTCGAGCGGGCCATCAGGCTGGGCCGCAAGGGCGCCCTGGCCGCGTACCGGGACGCCACGGTCTTCAAAGTCATCTACGGCTGGGGGCTGCGCTGTTCGGAGTGCGCCCGGCTGGATCTCGCCGACTGGTACCGCAACGCGAAGGCGCCTGAGCTGGGGCGGTTCGGGTCGCTGCACGTGCGCTGGGGCAAGCGCACGCGCGGCTCGCCGCCCAAGCGCCGCACCGTGCTGAGCGTGATGCCCTGGGCCGTAGAGTCGGTCGACGACTACGTCAGCAACATCCGCCCCCGGTACACCAAGGCGCCGGCCGCGGTGCTGTGGCCGACCGAGCGGGGCGGACGGCTGCAGGTGCGCGATATCGAGGACCGGTTCGCCGCCTACCGTGACGCGCTCGGCCTGGACGGCGACCTCGTGCCGCACTGCCTGCGGCACAGCTACGTCACCCACCAGATCGAGGACGGCGCCGACCCGGCCTTCGTCCAACGGCAGGTGGGGCACCAATACGCCTCGACGACCGCCTTGTACACCGGCGTCAGCGGCGACTTCATGAACACGATGATGCGCACCGTGCTGGACAGGGCGCTGCGCGGCGGGCAGTGAGGAGAAGTGGTGACGCAGAAACTCGACTACCGGTGGCACCTGCGGGAGGTCATGGCCACCCAGGGCATGTTCTCGACGACCGACCTGCGGCCCAAGCTGGCCGAACGAGGCATCGATCTCTCGCCCAGCCAGGTCTATCGGCTGGTCACGGAACGTCCCGAACGGCTCAGCCTCAAGACGTTGATGGCCTTGCTGGACATCCTGGGCTGCTCGATGGACCACCTCATCGAGCCCGTCGCCGCCCGCGGATCCCGTCGCCAGGCCGCCGCGAGCAGCGCCCCGATGCCGGCCGAGGCGGACGGTGTCGGGGAGTTCCGACCCAAGCGGGCCCGCGTCGTACGACCCGAGGAGTAGCCGGTGCCTGCTGCTGAACTGCCGCGCCACGCGATCGACCCGGAAGCGATCATCACCGAAGCGGTCCTGACGATCGAGCCGCACTTGGATGCCGAGACGGTACGCAGGGTGCTCGCGGCGACCCTGCGCCGCGCGCCCCAACGCCGGGCCCTGGCAGCGATGTTGGTGGGGGACCCGCAGTGGCTGACGGCCGGGCGCCCGCAGTCGCCGCGGCTGCTGGAGCGGCTGGTGCGAGAACTGCGGCACTGCGGTGCTCACCAGGTACGAGAGCCGCGCTGCGGACGGTGCGGGCAGGCCCGGCCGCTGAAGGCCCTGGAGGCAGATGGGCGCACCCGGATCTGCGGCGCCTGCGCCGTGCGCACCACGACCCGGGACACCGCCTGCGCCGTGTGCGCAACCCGGTCCGTCGCCTTCCGCGACCGCGACGGCCGGCCGTACTGCAAACGGCATCCGCCCGAGGGCGGAGCGCAGCCCCTGGATGCGGTGTGCTCCGCGATCAAGCAGGCATGTCCTGGCCTTTCGATGGCCACGATCGCCGGGCGGTGCGGGAAGTGGAGCCCACCGGGCACCGCCAGCGTCAGCTGCTGTGGGCCCTGTCGGACCATCCGGACCTGCTGACCGGCGGCGGCGCCAAGGGCCCGGTCAGGACGACCGCGCTGATCAAGGCGCTGATTCGGCGCGGGGCCGAGGGCCTGGTCGTTCCGCCGTGCCCGCGGTGTGGGCGCACCGTGGCGCTCACGAAGGTCGTCGACGGCGTGCGCTGCTGCCAACGGTGCCGGACGGAGACGAACGTCGCCGAGTGCTCCGCCTGTTGCCGTCGGCGCCCGGTGATCGGGCGGACCTTCGACGGCCGCCCCCTGTGCGGCACGTGCCGGCGTCGCGACCCGCTCGCCCAGCGCACCTGTGACCGGTGCGGCCGGCGCCGCCCGATCCACGCCCGCGTGGACGACCAGGCACTGTGCGGCCGCTGCTACACGCCGCCCACGGCGACCTGCGTGCGCTGCGGTGCGGAACGTCCCTGCCTCTACATCGATGCCGGCACCCCGACATGCGATGCATGCCGCCACAAGCTGCGCCCACGCGAAACCTGCTCGGGCTGCGGACGCGAGCACTACGTCAGCTACCGCACGCCCGACGGACGAGGCTGGTGCACCCTGTGCGGAGCCAAGCGCCGTCCCTGCGCCAGCTGCGGCAAGACGGTTCGCATCAACACGCGTGCTCCCGACGGCGCGGGGCTGTGCACGACGTGCTGGCGCAGCCATCCCGCCAGCAAGCGGGCCTGCCGCGCGTGCGGAGAAGTGACCCACCTCGTCGCCGCGGGACGGTGCGCCCCCTGCGCGGCGCACCACCAGCTCCATGAACTGCTCAGCACCCACAGCCGCGTCCGCCCGGACGTCCAGCCCGTCCTCGACGCTCTGCTGCGCCGCGATCCCCAGGCGATGATCTCGTGGCTCTCCCGCCGCCCCCAGCGGGCCACCCTCCTGCGCGCCCTCGCCGCCGGGCATGGCCCAGTCGGCCACCAGACGCTCGACCAGCTGGGCCCTGCCAAGATCGTCAACAACCTGCGGACCATCCTGATGGCCGGCGGCGCCCTTCCCCCGCGCGACGAACGGCTCGCGGCCCTGCAACGCTGGATCCCCACCGCTCTCGCGCGCGTTCAGGAAGCAGAAGCACGTCGCGTCCTTCATTCCTTCACCACATGGCATCTGATGCGCCGTCTTCGAGCCTGCTCGAAGCGCCGCCCGCTCACCTCGATGCAGGTCCACCAGGCCCGAGCGCAGGTACGCCATACCGTGCGCCTGCTCAACTGGCTTGCCGAGCAAGGCGCCACGCTCCGCGCCTGCACCCAAGATCACATAGATGCGTGGCTGGACCAGCGGCAGACGCACACGCACGTCTACACCTTCGTCGGCTGGGCCAGCACCCGCGGCCACACCCAACTCCTGCGCGTGCCCCTGCCCGTGCCCATCATCAAGGCCGACCTGCTCGCCGCCGACGCCCGTTGGGCCCTCGTGAATCGACTCCTCCACGACCGCGGCCTGTCCGTCCGCGACAGGACAGCTGCCCTGCTGGTGCTCCTGTTCGCCCAACCCTTGACGCGGATCGTCACCCTGACCACCCGCGACATCCGCCTCGACGGACCCAACCTCGCCCTGCAGCTCGGCAACGTACCCGCCCAGATGCCACCACCGCTGGACGCCTACCTCCGCGAACTGCACGACCAGGCGGTCCAGACCGGGGCGCCACCAGAGGTCCGTTGGCTTTTCCCGGGCCGGTTCCCCGGACAACACATCAGCAGCGACTACCTGTCCCATCACCTGCGAAAGCTGGGATTTCCCGCGCGTATCGCCCGCAGCACCGCCCTGATAGAACTCGCCGGCGAACTGCCCGCCGTGGTCGTCAGCCGTCTGCTCGGCCTGTGCCAGACCACCGCCGACACCTGGCAGCGCATCGCAGCTGCCGACGACGCCGTGTACGCCACCGTGCTTGTCCACCGACAACGAGGACGCCGAACTCCCTGACCCCCGGACCTCTACCCGCCGTTCGGGCACCAGCAAATTGGCAGAAGCTGTAAGTGGCAGGACGAATACGCCGCACTCAAGAGGATGGGTACGTCCCGCCCCTTAGCTTCCGTCATCGCCTCCTCTCCCCATGGCCACCAGTCCACTGGATTGGAGGCGTGCTGGAGTAGGTAGGGCGACTACTCATTGGCAAGTCGGTTCCTAGGTCGTGCGGCTTGTGGGAAATCCACGCCGGGTACCTCACGCGGTTGATTCTGTCGGTCTACGGCTGCAACGTCCCGCCGGCCTTTGCGTCGGAGGCGGGAATAAAGAGGCACGTTCGTGGTCTGCGGGAAGGGCTGGTGCCTGCGTCAGGGCCGCGCGCGGGAATGTGCCCACGCGCGGCCCGCGCGACCCGGACTCTTCGCTCAGGACTTCGGCATGAGGACGCTGTCGATGATGTAGACGTTGGCGTTGCCGGTCTTGACGTTGCCGCAGACGACCTTCGCCGAATCGTTCACCTTGTACTCCTCACCCGAGCCGGCGGTGGTCAACTCGCCGCCCTGGAGGGTCTTGAACGTGCCGTCCTGGAGTTTGTCCGGGGTGATCCGCTCACCCACGACGTGGTAGGTGAGGATCTTGGTGAGCTGTGCCTTGTCGTTGAGGACCTTGTCGAGGTCGGCCTTCGGGATCTTGGCGAAGGCGTCGTTGGTCGGGGCGAAGACCGTGATGTCCTTCGCGTTGTTCAGGGTGTCGACCAGACCGGCCTTCTTCACCGCGGTGACCAGCGTCGACAGGGCCGGGTTGTTCGATGCGGCGGTGGCCACCGGGTCCTTGGCCATCCCGTCGAACGAGCCCGCGCCGTCCTTCGGCACCGACGCACACGCCGGACCGAACGGATCGTCCATGCCTTGCGCAGTGGCCGATGTGGACAGCGCCACCGAAGCGGGCAGTGCCAGGACGGCGGCGGCGACGAGAACCTTGCGCACGCGTAGAGCAGTCATGATCAAACCTCTCCGGGCGGTGGAGGACTCTGGGAACCCTCCGCACCCTGGGTCGGCTGTGAAGCCGGGTGGCAGCGGAAGGCCGAGGTTTTCGGCCTGACGCTCTGCTTCCACCTACGGGTAATTCGGAGCCGTCGTGGCGGCGGATGTGTCGGATTCTGGATCTTTCCCAGGTTCTGGTTGCCGTCCTGCAGAGAAGCTCACCACCCTCGGCCATGGCGGCGCGCGAACGCGTCGTGCTCGTCGCCGAGGTTCCTGCGCGGGTGTGGCAGCGGACTGTGCCCACGCGCGTGGCGAGCCGGCGAGATCCTGTAGGCGCAACCGCCTGCGAAGCCGCCCCCCTGCGGCGAGGTCTCGAAGGCGGCGGGTTCCCAGGGTCACCGGCCGACAGGTGCCGGCGTGCCGCAGCAGGTAGGGCGACTCCTCGTCGGCCAGGCACGCCGTGCCGGGGCGAGTGGCGGGCGTGAGGTCGAGGACTCGCCCGTCGGCGAGCGTGACCATGCGGATGTCGATTTTCGAGGGCCCCGTCGCCGCGTGCTGGGTCATGGTGCGCAGCCCTCTTCGGCGCTGCCAGGAAGGGCGACCAGGTTGCCTTCCTCGACACCCTGGGCGTCTGCTCACTCCTTGTGCCCGCGCTTGTGAACGACATAGTGCCCCGCGCGTGGTGGCCGAGTGTGCTCTCGCAGCGGGTGCTGATGCGTGCATCCGGATGCGGCGGTCGTTCCGAAGTATTGAGGTGGAGAGCGGCAAGTTCTGAGGAGGGAGTCATGGGCGAGCAGGTGAACGGTCAGGTGGACAGTGCGGTCCGGCGTCGGATTCGGTTGCACTGTCTCGTCACCGGGGCCTCCGGATACATCGGCGGGCGGCTCGTCCCCGAGCTGCTCGACGCGGGCCACCGTGTCCGCTGCCTGGTCCGCACCCCCGGCAAGCTCCGCGACCACCCCTGGGCCCCGCGGGTCGAAGCCGTACGGGGCGACGTCACCGACGCCGAGTCCGTCGCCGCCGCCCTACAGGGCATCGATGTCGCCTACTACCTGGTGCACGCCCTCGGCACCGGACCGGACTTCGAGGAGACCGACCGGCGCGCGGCCCGCGTCTTCGCCGAAGGGGCGCACGCTGCCGGGGTGCGCCGGATCGTCTACCTCGGCGGGCTCACCCCGCGCGGCGTCCCCGAGCACAACCTCTCGCCCCACCTGCGGTCCCGTGCCGAGGTCGGCCGGATCTTCCTCGACGGCCCCGTGCCCGCCGCCGTGCTGCGGGCGGCCGTGGTGATCGGGTCCGGTTCGGCGTCCTTCGAGATGCTGCGCTACCTGACCGAACGCCTGCCGGTCATGGTCACCCCGAGCTGGGTGCACACCCGTACGCAACCCATCGGCGTCCGTGACGTGCTGCGTTACCTCGTCGGCTCGGCCCGCCTGCCCGCCGATGTGGACCGGGCCTTCGACATCGGCGGGCCCGACGTCCTCACGTACCGGGACATGATGGCCCGCTACACCGCCGTCGCCGGGCTGAAGCCGCGCGTCATCGTCCCCGTCCCGGTCCTTACGCCCCGGCTCTCCAGCCACTGGGTCGGGCTCGTCACGCCCGTCCCCGCGTCCATCGCCCGCCCGCTCACCGAGTCGCTGCGGCACGAGGTGGTCTGCGACGAACACGACATCGCCCGGTACGTGCCCGACCCGCCCGGCCGCCCGCTGCCGTTCGACGACGCGCTGGCCCTCGCCCTGCGGCGGGTCGGGCAGGCGCAGGTCGCCACCCGCTGGTCGTCCGCCGGGGCGCCGGGCGCGCCGAGCGACCCGTTGCCCACCGACCCGGACTGGGCCGGCGGCAGCCTGTACGAGGACGAACGCGAACTCCCCGTCGCCGCGCCCGCCGAGGCCCTGTGGAGGGTGATCGAGGGGATCGGCGGCGACAACGGCTGGTACTCCTTCCCGCTCGCCTGGGTCGTGCGCGGCTGGCTCGACCGGTTCGCCGGCGGGGTCGGGTTGCGCCGCGGACGACGTGACGCCGAACGGCTGCGGGCCGGCGACTCCCTGGACTTCTGGCGGGTCGAGGAGATCGAACCCGTCCGGCTGCTGCGGCTCCGCGCCGAGATGCGGCTGCCGGGTCTGGCCTGGCTGGAGATGCGTGTCGACACGGACGAGCAGGGGCGCACCCGGTACCGGCAACGCGCCCTGTTCCATCCCCGCGGGCTCCTCGGGCACGCCTACTGGTGGTCGGTCTCGCCCTTCCACGCCGTCGTGTTCGGGGGCATGGCACGCAACATCGCCCACGCCGCGGCTGGCGGTCGTGGCACCGGCGCCTCGCGGTCGTCGTCCGGTTCGCCGGTCGAGCGCATCCGACGGGCGGCCGGCCGGCGAAGAGAGCGGTGAAGAGTCCCCTCGTACCACCACCCCCTGGAGTGGCGAAATGACCGTCGCGGTCGTCCTGTTCACCGCGGACCTGCGTCTGCACGACCACCCCCCGCTGCACGCCGCCGTGCGCGCCGCGGACGAGGTCGTCCCCCTGTTCGTACGCGATCCGGGGGTGCACGCTGCCGGTTTCGACGTGCCCAACCGCCGGGCGTTCCTCGCCGACTGTCTGACCGACCTCGACGAGCGGCTCCGGCACCGGGGTGGCCGCCTCGTGGTGCGGACCGGCGCCGTCGACCGGGAGGTGCCCGCCGTCGCCGCCGAGTGCGGGGCCACCGAGGTGCACATGGCCGCCGCCGTCACCGGGTACGCCCAGCGGCGCGAGCAACGGCTGCGCGAGGCGCTGGCAGCGCCGGGGGTGACACTGCACGTCCACGACGCCGTGACCACCGCCGTCGCCCCCGGCGCGGTGACACCCGCCGGGTCCGGCACCGACCACTACGCCGTGTTCACCCCCTACTTCCGTCGCTGGTCGCAGCTGTCGTTGCGCGAGCCGCTGCCGCCGCCGCGTACCGTGCGTGTCCCCGACGCGTCGCGCGGCGAGGCCCCGTCGTCGGCCACGGACGTCGACGCGACCTCGCCCGGACTCCCCGAGGGCGGCGAGACGGCCGGCCGCGCCCTCTACGCCCGGTGGTGGTCCGGCGACCTGTCCGGGTACGAGGACCAGCACAACGACCTGGCGGGCGACGCCACTTCCCGCCTCTCGCCCTACCTCCACTTCGGGGCCCTCTCACCCCTCGAACTCGTCCAGCGCGCCCGCGCGCACGGCGGCCCCGGTGCGGAGGCGTTCGTACGGCAATTGTGCTGGCGCGACTTCCACCACCAGGTACTCGCCGCCCGCCCCGACGCGGCCACCGTGGACTACCGCACCCGGCACGACCACTGGCGAGGCGAGGACGACGCGGCCGAGGACATCGCCACCTGGCGGGACGGACGCACCGGCTACCCGGTCGTCGACGCGGGCATGCGCCAACTGCGCCACGAGGGCTGGATGCACAACCGCACCCGCCTGCTGACGGCTTGTTTCCTCACGAAGACCCTGTACGTGGACTGGCGCATCGGAGCCCGGCATTTCCTGGACCTGCTCGTCGACGGGGACGTCGTCAACAACCAGCTCAACTGGCAGTGGGTGGCGGGCACCGGCACGGACACCCGCCCGCACCGCGTTCTCAACCCGGTGGTCCAGGGCAAGCGCTTCGACCCGCGCGGAACGTACGTCCGCCGGTGGGTGCCGGAACTCGCCGATGTGGAGGGCCGGTTGGTGCACGAGCCCTGGCGGCTGCCCGGCGAGACCCGCGCCGGGCTCGGCTACCCGGAACCGCTCATCGACCTCGCCGACGGCCTGACCCGCTTCAAACGGGCCCGCGGCCGCGACTGACGAGCCATCAGCGCGCGGTCTGATCCAGGCACTCCAGACGCAGCCGCAGCGCGTGCATCCCCCGGCGGGCGTGGCTCTTGACCGTGCCGAGCGGCAGCCCGGTGCGGGCGGCGATCTGTGACTGGGGGAGGTCCGCGTAGAAGGCCAGCTGCAGAACCTCCCGCTGCGCGCGGGGAAGCCGGCTCAGTTCGTACTGGACCAGGACACGGTCCACGGCCTGCTGCGCCACATGCCCCTCCGGCAGCCGTGGCTCCACGTCCTGATCCGACCGCACCGCGTCCGCGAGGCGGGCCCGACGGGCCCGTGCCGCGAGCGCGTCCGCGATCTTGTGCCTGGCGATACCGACCAGCCAGGACGCGGCGGTGCCCCGCTCGGGACGGAACCCGCGGCGGTCGCGCCAGGCGGCGATGAAGACCTGCTGCGTCACATCCTCGGCTTCGCAGGGGTCGCCGAGCGCCCGGCGCGCGAGGGCGTGGACGAGGCCCGCCCACTGCTCGTACACCAGCCTGCAGCCGTCCTCGTCGCCTCGCAGGAACGCCTCGACGATCAGCTGATCGTCCCGAGGCCGCAGCGTCGTGGCCATCGTCAGCACTCCCTCAGCACTCGCCTCGTCGCGCCTGTCGTCAGAGTGATCGCGAGGAGATCCCGTCCACAAGATGCGTCGTTTGTGCATCGTTTAGCCTGGAAGGTGGCGGTGTAGTCGGTGACGGCGATGAGGAGGAGGGAACGTGAGTGCTTCCGCCGAGGCCTCTCGGGCCTCACTGACCACCGGGGCGCTCGCCCGGAGGCTCGGTGTCGCGCAGACGACGCTGCGCACGTGGGAGCGTCGTTACGGCATCGGCCCGAGCCACCGCGAGCAGGGGCGTCACCGGCGCTGGTCCCCCGAGGACGTGGCCAGGTTGGAGCACATGTGCCGGTTGACCGCGCAGGGTGTCACGCCCGCGGAAGCGGCACGGCTGGCGATGGCGGACGACGGCCGGGCGCCGGGCCGCCCCACGGCGGCAGCGCCGCGGCCCCGCGCTGAAGGCCGAACTCCGGGCGGCTTCCGCGATCTGCCGCTGGGCCGGGTCTGGCCGGAGAGCCGAGGCCTGGCGCGCGCCGCCGTGCGACTCGACGCCTCGGCGGTGCAGGCCGAGCTCCGCTCCGCGATCGACGCGTACGGGATCGTGGTGGCCTGGGAGCAGATCATCGCCCCGACCCTGCACGCCGTGGGCCGTAAGTGGTCGACGTCGGACGAGTCGTACGTCGAGGTGGAGCACCTCCTCTCCTGGCATGTGTCGGCCACGCTCCGCTCGGCGGTCACCCCGGCCGCGGACAGTCGCCGACCGATCCTCCTGGCCTGTATGCCGGACGAGCAGCACAGCCTGCCGATCGAAGCGCTGTGGGCGGCCCTGACCGAACGGGGCCTGCCCACCCGCATGTTCGGGGCCGCGCTGCCGAAGGAAGCCCTCCACTCGGCGGCCCGGCGCACCGGGCCGGGCGCCGTCGTCCTGTCGTCACAGTCCCGTGGCACCGCCGACCTGGCCGTGGTCCGCGCGCTCCGCACTCTTGAATGGGGCGTACGCGGCGCCCGCAGCCATCCCCTGGTCCTGCTCGCGGGACCGGGCTGGGCGGGCACAACCCCGGAGCCGGGCGCGAGCCGCCTCACGGGACTCGCCTCCGGCCTCGCCCTCCTTGAATCGTTCTTCCGCACGGGCGCACAGCCGATGCCGTCGACGCTCAGTCGACGGTGACGACGACGGAGTGCCATCCCGAG
>NZ_JASCIQ010000056.1 GCF_029968035.1 Streptomyces cavernicola
CTCTATTGGCCCTCCCCCCCCCCCCCCCCCGGCCCCCCGGGGGGGGGGCCCCCCCCCGCCCCCTCCGTACCACCCACGCACAACCTGGAGTTCGCATGTCCTCGTCCCAGCCCCTCCGCGGAGTCGTCCCGCCCGTCTGCACCCCCTTGGACGCGGCGGGAGACGTCGACACGGCCTCCCTCGCCCGCCTCGTCGACCACCTCGTGGGCGGGGGAGTGCACGGCCTCTTCGCCCTCGGCTCCAGCAGCGAGGTCGCTTTCCTCACCGACCGGCAGCGGGCCGTGGCCCTGGAGACCGTCGTCGAAGCCGCCGCGGGACGCGTTCCCGTGCTCGCGGGCGTCATCGACATGACCACCCCGCGCGTCGTCGAACACGCCCGCGCGGCCCGTGCCCTGGGCGCCGACGGCCTCGTGGCCACCGCCCCCTTCTACGCCCGCACCCACCCCCGCGAGATCGCCCGCCACTTCCGGACCGTCCGCGACCGAGCAGACCTGCCGCTGTACGCCTACGACCTGCCCGTCTCCGTACACAGCAAGCTGCCCACCGCCCTGGTCCGCGAACTCGCCGAGGACGGCACCCTCGCCGGACTCAAGGACAGCAGCGGCGACGAGGGCTCCCTGCGCCGCCTCATCGTCGAGCTCGGCGGCCGGCACGGCCGCGCCGACGGCCCCGCCCCCGCCTTCAGTATCCTCACCGGCTCCGAACTGACCGTGGACGCCGCCCTGTTGGCGGGCGCGGACGGCGTGGTCCCGGGCCTCGGCAACGTGGACCCGGCCGGGTACGTCCGGCTGTACGACGCGGTACGCGGCGGCGACCTGGACAGCGCCGTCAAGGAACAGGAGCGTCTTGTCGAGCTGTTCGGCCTCGTCGAGGCGGGCCCGGACAGTGAGATGGGCCGCAACTCCTCGGCCATCGGCGCCTTCAAGCACGCGCTGCGGCTGCTCGGGGTGTTCACCCACGGCACCACCGCCGCCCCGCAGATCCAGCTGGGCGACGAGTCCGTCGCACACGTCGAGCAGCACCTGCGGACCGCAGGCCTGCTGCCCACCCGATGACGGGCCCCCGGCCGGTGGTCGGCCTCGACCTGGGCGGCACGAAGATCGACGCGGCGCTGGTGGCGGACGACGGATCCCTCCTCGCCCGGCGCAGCGTGCCCACGCCTGCCTCCGAAGGCCCCGAGGCCGTACTCGACGCCCTGGCCGCCGCCGCCGATGCGGTGAGCGGGCCGGACGCGGTCGCCGTCGGCGTCGCCGCAGCCGGGGTCATCGATCCCGTGTCCGGCACCGTCACCAGCGCCACCGACACCCTCCGCGGCTGGGCGGGAACCGCCCTGGCCGAGGGCCTCGCCGCCCGCACCGGTCTCCCGGTCGCCTGCGACAACGACGTACGGGCCGCCGCGGCCACCGAACTCGCCTCCCTGGACGGGCCGGACGGCTCGATGGTCTACGTCGCGGTCGGCACCGGCGTCGGCGGCGCGGTCGCCGCCGCGGGCCGCATCCTGAACGGCACCGCGGGCATCGCCGGCCATCTCGGCCATGTGCCCAGCCCCGAAGCCGCGGGCCTGCCGTGCACCTGCGGAGCCACCGGCCACCTCGAAGCCATCGCGGCAGGCCCAGCCATCGCGGCCCACTACGCCAGAACCACCGGAACGGCCACCGGCCCGCTCCAGCGGATCGCGGCGTACGCGAGCCACGGCGACCCGCACGCCCTGTCCGCCATCGTCCTCGGCGCCCAGGCCCTCGGCCGCGTCCTCGGCGGCCTGGCCAACGCGCTCGGCCCCGAGCGGGTCGTCGTCGCCGGCGGCGTCCCCCGCATCGGCACCCTCTACTGGGACGCCCTCTGCGAGGCATTCACCGACCAACTCATGCCACCGATCGGGGAGTTGCGACCCCAGCCGCCCCGCGTCGGCCACGACGCTGCCGTTCTCGGCGCCGCCGCCCTGACCCGCACGCTGCCCCTGCACAACCCCCGCACCACCGGAGCCCCACGATGACCGACCGCTCTCTCGCCGACGCCCTCACGGGGCGCCTCATCGTGTCCTGCCAAGCGCCTCCCGGGGACGCGATGCGGGACGTCGACACTCTGGTGCGGATGACCCGCGCGGCCCGGGACGGGGGTGCCGCCGCCGTCCGCGTCAACGAGCCCGCGGTCGTCGCGGCCACGGTCGCCGCCGTCGACCTCCCGGTGATCGGTCTCTGGAAGGACGGCGACACCGGCGTCTACATCACACCGACCGTGCGCCACGCACTCGCTCTCGTCGACGCGGGCGCCGCCGTCGTCGCCGCCGACGCCACCGCGCGGCCCCGGCCGGACGGCAGCACCTTCGCGGAACTCGTCACGGCCGTACACGAGGCCGGAGCGCTGGTGATGGCCGACGTGTCCAGCTACGACGAAGGACGGGAAGCCGCCCGCCTCGGCGCCGACTTCGTCTCCACGACCCTCTCCGGATACGTACCGGGCAGTCCGCAGCAGAGCGGGCCGGACCTGGCTCTCGTCGCCGAACTCGCTGCCGCCCTGACCACGCCCGTCGTCGCCGAGGGCCGCATCGCGACGCCGGCGCAGGCGGCCGAGGCACTGGCGGCGGGCGCCGCGAGCGTGGTCGTCGGCACCGCCATCACGGCACCCACCGCGCTGACCCGCCTGTTCGTGACGGGGCTCCGCGAGTGAGTAGCCCTCAGGGCCCTCACGACCTGGCTCCCCGATCCTCGCGGCCCCGCGCAGACCGGAGAGCCGGGACCTCACCGAGCGTGGCACCCAGTTGACCGGCCGGGCCTGGCAGGGTGCCCGCCAACCAGCGGTGGGTCGCGAAGCCGGTGACACCGCGGACGGAGCACCGGTCACACCGGAGCGGGCCGGCGCGTCCGCTGTTCAGACGTGGACGTTCACCGCCCGGTCCTGTCCGGGAACTACGGAATGGTCAAAGAGCAGACGCGGCTCGTCGGATCGAAGATCCGCAGGTCCCTGAACACCTTGTGGGCCAGCACCAGATGGCCCTGCTCGTCGGGATGCAGACCGTCCCCGAGCAGGCCGGCCGGCGGGGTGTCGCCGTAGTCGGCGGACCACTGGGCGAAGTGGTCGACGAGGACCACGTTCTGCTCGCCCGCAACATCCCGCATGGTCTGGGCGTAGTCGGCGAGAGCCGCACGCGCGGGCCATACGGTGGTGTCGACCGGGTTGGGCGTCTGCAGCAGCGGAACGGCCCGGCCCGGCAGCCCCCGGATCGAGGTGATCAGCTTGAGGAGATTCGCGCGATACGTCGCGACACCGATTCCCGAGGTGACGACGTCGTTCGTGCCGAGCATCACAGAGACGACCCGTGGGGAGAAGGCGGAGACTCTCTGGTCGAACTTGGCGGTCAGGTCGTTCGTGGTGCTGCCGCTGACGCCGGTGTCTATGACGAAGTCGCTGTTCTTGGGCTTGCCCAGCTCCCACCGGACTCGTTCCTGGAAGTGCTCGACGTAGCTGCGCCAGCCATCGGTCCACAGCGCGCCGTGCGTGATGCTGTCACCCGTGAAGAGCCAGGTGGCGGGCGTGTCCGAGTTGAGTGCCGCGGCGATTCTGCCGAAGTCCGCGAGGTCGGTCCGGACGCTCTGCGAGGCGATCTGCTGTGCGGTCAGCGTGTGACCGTAGACGGCCACACGCCGGATACCGCCGGTGAAGAACCACTCGCCGCCCGGGTGTTCGCTGTCCACGTTGCGCGCGATGTTCAGCGAGGTCAGCCCGGACACATGGGAGAAGAAGTACCCGGAGGCCGTCGTGTGGACGGGCTGTCCGTCGGCGTAGAAGGTCGTGGCTCCGTCGGCGACGGTGATGGCCGCGGTGTGCCACTCGCCGTCGTCGTAGCGGGTGCGCGTCAGATGGTTCTGCTTGAGCACTCCCTTGTCCCGTACGGAGAACTGCAGGACCCCGGCGCTGACGCTGAGCGTGATGTTGCCGGCGGCCTGCGTCTTGTCCGACGCGCTGACCAGGGTCATTGCCTGGGCGCGGCTGGTCGTCCGGAACGTCACCAGGATGGTGCCGGCTTTCAGCCCTGCGACGGCAGCCGTCTGCCCGGACAGGTCCGTGTAGGTCTGCCCGGTGTAGACGGTCTCGGTGGCGAACTCCACGACGGGCGTTGCCGTTTGAGCCGCCGCCGCGCGTCCCGCCGTCGCCACCGACGACATCAGGGCACCCGCCGCCAGCAGAACTGATCGTCTTCGCAACTGCCTCGCCTTCCAGCCATGGGTACGGGAAGCACAGCGCCAAATGTATGAGGTCTGACGTCTGATGCCCAAGTCACTGTAAGAAGAGCCTGTTTTAGCGTCAAGAGACCCTTCAGAAAGCAGAGTTGAGGAACTGGAGGCGGAAACTCCGGGCTGTCGACGGGGGATTCGGCACGGCCCGCGCTCGGAGTACGTGAGGGGCGGTTGAGCCGTCGGTGCCCTTCGGCAAGGCGCCGACGGCAACCGCCCCCGTCTGCCCGGCGCTCACTGGAAGGCCGGCACGACCTCCTTGATGAACAGCTCAAGGGACTTGACCTTCTCCTCGTGGGGCAGGCCGGTGTCGATCCAGAAGCTGTACTCGTCGATGCCCATCTCCTCGTAGGCGCGCAGCCTTTCGACGACCTCGGCCGGGGTGCCGATCATCGCGGTCTTGTGCAGGGCCTCGGGGGCGAACTCGGGGCGGTCCGCGAACTTCGACTCGGGGCTCGGCTCCAGGAAGCCGTTCTCCGGGGTGGTCCTGTTGCCGAACCAGGCGTCGAAGGTGCGGTAGAAGCGGTTGATCGCCTCCGCGGCCGGGCGCCAGCCCTCGGGCTCGTCGGGAGAGTGGACGTGGGTGTGGCGCAGGACCATCAGGTCGGGGCGGGTCACCTCCGGGTGGTTGGCCACCGCGGTGTCGAACTTGCCCTTGAGGGCGGCGACTTCCTCGTCGCCCTTCATCAGCGGGGTGACCATGACGTTGCAGCCCTGGGCCACGGCGAAGTCGTGCGAGTCGGGGTCGCGGGCGGCGATCCACATGGGCGGGGTGGGCTGCTGCACCGGCTTGGGCACGCTCGTCGAGGTCGGGAACTTCCAGATCTCGCCGTCGTGGGCGTAGTCGCCCTGCCACAACGCCCTTACGGCGGGCACGAGTTCACGCAGGTGCTTGCCGCCGTCGCGCGCCGAGAGGCCTTCCGCGAGGCGGTCGAACTCGAACTGGTAGGCGCCGCGGGCGAGTCCGACCTCCATCCGGCCGTTGCTGATGACGTCGAGGAGCGCACACTCGCCGGCGGCCCGGACCGGGTGCCAGAACGGGGCGATGATCGTGCCCGCGCCGAGGCGGATCGTCGAGGTCTTCGCGGCCAGGTGCGCGAGCAGCGGCATCGGGCTGGGGGAGATCGTGTACTCCATCGCGTGGTGCTCGCCGATCCACACCGTGCTGAACCCGCCGGCCTCGGCCATCAGGGCCAGTTCGGAGAGGTTCTCGAAGAGCTGCCGGTGGCTGACCTCCTCGTCCCAGCGCTCCATGTGCACGAACAACGAAAACCTCATGACTGCTCCTCGTGTGCGGGATCGCTCGGGCCGTTCAGCTCGGCGATGGTGACGTCGCCGGTGGCCCAGTGCGTACGGGGGACTTCGTGGACGACGACCCGGATGTGCTCGGGCCGGGCGCCGGTGGTGCGCAGGACCGCGGTGTGCACCTCGTGCAGCAGGTCCCGGATCTGTGCCGGGGTACGGCCCTCGGCGAGGGTGATGGCGACCTGGGGCATGTCAGCTCCGCATGGTGAACGGGTCGGCCACGGGCTCCTCGCTGGTGTTGATCCAGACGCTCTTGAGCCGCGTGTACTCCTTGATCGACTCGGTGCCGTGCTCGACGCCGACGCCGCTGGCCTTGAAGCCCTGCCGTGGCGACATCGGGGACATGGCCCGGTACGTGTTGACCCACACCGTCCCGGCGTCCAGGCGGGCCGCCATGCGGTGCGCCCGTGCGAGGTTCTGCGTCCAGACTCCGGCGGCGAGCCCGTACTCGGTGTCGTTGGCCAGGCGGACGGCGTCCTCCTCGGTGTCGAACGGCATGACGGCGAGGACGGGGCCGAAGATCTCCTCACGTACGACGCGCATGTCGTTGTGGACGTCCACCAGGACGGTGGGCTCGTAGAACCAGCCGCCGAGGCCGCCGTCGGTGGGGTTGCCGCCGGTCAGCACGCGGGCGCCCTCCTCGCGGCCGAGGTCGACGTACCCGGCGACCTTGTCGCGCTGCTCGGCGAAGGCCAGCGGGCCGAGTTCGGTGCGCTCGTCCATCGGGTCGCCGATGCGGATGGCCTTGGCGCGCTCCGTGACGCGCTCGACCAGCTCGTCGTGGACCGACCGGTGCGCGAAGACGCGGCTGCCCGCGATGCAGGTCTGGCCCGCGGCGGCGAAGATGCCCGCGACCACGCCCATCGCCGCGTTCGGGACGTTCGCGTCGTCGAAGACGATGTTCGGGGACTTGCCGCCGAGTTCGAGGGTGGAGCCGATGAAGCGGCTCGCGGTCGCCGCGGCGATCCGGGACCCGGTTGCGGTGGAGCCGGTGAAGGAGATCTTGGCCAGGTCGCGGTGGTCCACCAGGGCCTGCCCGGCCTCGGCGCCGAAGCCGGTGACGACGTTCACGGCGCCCGGCGGGAACCCTGCCTCCAGGGCGAGTTCGGCGAGCCGGAGCACGGTCGCCGAGGTGTACTCGGAGGGTTTGATCACCACGGTGTTGCCCGCGCAGAGCGCCGGGGCGAGCTTGCTGCTGGTGAGCGTCAGCGGGGAGTTCCACGGGGTGATCGCGCCGACCACGCCGAGGGGTTCGCGGGCCGTGTAGTTGAGGACCTGGCGGTCGGAGGTGGGGATGAAATCGCCGTGGATCTTGTCGGCGAGGCCCGCGTAGTAGTGGAAGTACTCGGGCAGGGTGGCGAGTTGGCCGCGCATCTCGCGCAGCAGCTTGCCGTTGTCCCGCGTCTCCATCCGCGCGAGTTCCTCGGCGTTCTCGGCGATCAGCTCACCGAGCCGGCGCAGCAGATGTCCCCGCCTGGTCTGGCTGAGGTTGCGCCAGCGCGGGTCCTCGAAGGCGAGCCGGGCGGCGGTCACGGCCCGGTCGACGTCGGCGGGGTTGCCGCGCGCCGCCCGGTAGTTGGTCTGCAGGGTCGCCGGGTTGGTGGACTCGAAGTACTCGCCCGACGCGGGCTCGACCCACGTACCGCCGATGAAGTGCTGCAGCGTGGTGAGTTCAGACATGTGCGCTCTCTCCGATGAACGTGGTGAGGGAGTCGACGAACGCCCGCGGGCGTTCGACGGGCAGCATGTGCCGCGCCCCGGGGACGACGACCGCGCGGCAGTGCGGCAGCGCCGCGGCGAGCCGGTGCGTCATCCCGGGCGTGGAACCGGGGTCGTCCGCACCCGTCACCGCGAGCGCGGGGGCGGCGATCTCGCCGAGGTGCGGGGCGAGTTCGGCGTCCGCGGTGGCGAAGACCCGGTAGCAGCCGAGGAAGGACCGCACGTCGTTGGCGAGCAGCGTCGCTTCCGTACGGGCGATCCGGTCGGCGTCGACGTCCGTGCCCGCGTACCACCGCTGCAGGGAGGCGGCCGCGCTCGCCGCGAAGTCCGCCTCGGCGGCGCGCAGCCGGCCGAGGACGGACGCGCGCTCCTCGGCCGTCCGCGCGCATACGGAGCTGACCGAGGTGAGGGTGCCGACCAACTCGGGCCGGTGCAGGGCCAGTTGCTGTGCGACGAGCGCGCCGAGCGAGAACCCGACCAGGTGCGCGCCGACGGGGATCTCACCGGCCACGCCGTCGGCCAGGCCGGCGAGCGCCACCCCGTCGTGCACCGGCGGGCGGGTGCCGTGGCCCGGCAGGTCGGGGGCGATCACGGTGAAGCGGTCGGCGAGGAGCGCGGCGGCAGGCTCCCACATGGTGCGGTCGAGCCCGACACCGTGCAGCAGCACCAGGGGCGGTCTGGTCATACGTGCCTACTGTTCGGTGGAGAGCGGCGCCAGACGCTGCTGCGGGCGCCCCTGGGCGGCGGCGGCGAGCGCGATGACGATCTCGTTCGGGTGCGGGGCGTCGGCGATCCGGACCTCGGTGGTCTGGTGGTGCGAGCGGATCGTGGCGTCGGTGATGTGCTTCAGGGGGATGTCGAAGACCACGCCGGCCGGTCCGCGCTTCTCCACGGCGGGCAGCAGTGTGGTGGCGTTCGCGGCCTTGCGGAAGTGGTCGCCGAACTTCAGCGTGTGGATCAGCGCCGAACCGTGCTCGACCTCGCCGTCCAGGCCGACGATCGCGGCCTTGCCGTACGCCTCGGCGGGGGCCTGCAGGGCGTCGAGCACCTCGGGGGCGAGCAGGGCGCCGACATCGGAGGCGGTGGCTTCGATGCCGGGCCCCAGGTCCTCGACGAAGCCCTCTCCGGCCCACGGGTTCTCGATCACGGCCGCGACGACGGCGACGCGGGCGGGCGGGCTGACCGGGCGGCCGCCCTCGCTGCGGATCTCCTCGACGAGGGTCACGATCTTGCGCACGTTCATGAGGGAAGTGCCTCCAGGGTTTCGGTGGTGACGACGGGGTCGGTCAGGCGGTCCCCGATACGGGGGTGCGGACGCGGGCCGGTGGACGCGGCCGCGATGACGACGAGCTCGTCGGCGCGCGGGGCGTCGGGCACCCGCGCGCCGAAGGTCTGGTAGTGGCTGCGGGTCGCGGCGTGGGTCTTGTGCCAGAGCGGGACGATCAGCGTCTCGCCCGCCTCGGCGCGGGTGTCGGCGAAGCAGATGATCGACTCGCCGCGCAGGTACTCGCGGACGAGATTGCCGAAGTACGGCGTGTGGATGAGGGCCCCGGCGTGCTCGATCTCGCCCGCCGTGCCGACGACGGCGGCCTTGCCGAACGCCTCGACGGCGTCGACACCGCCCAGCGTGCCGACGAGGCGGTCCGTGAGCAGCTTCGCGAGCGCAGGGGCGATGCGCAGCTGCTCGGCCGTCAGGTCGGTGCCCGGCCCGGAGCCCGCCCAGGGATTCCGGATGACGGCGGCGACGCTGGCCCGCCGGGCCGGCCGCGCGGGCGCCTCGCCCGCCTCGGTGAGGACGACCTCCTGATGCAGCACGAGCTTGCGGAGGCCGATGCCCGCGTCGGGGAGGACGGAGGGAGCAGAGGGGCCGGCGGGATCGGAGAGGACGGACGGATCGGAAGGATCCAGACGATCCTGGATGCTCTCTTGCATGCCACAGGACGTTAGACATCCCGTGAAGCGTCGGTCAAGAGGATGCCCTCGATGAATTCCCCGGCCGCTCGGGAATCCCCGTAAACGCACCTTCAATACTCCGCTGAACTGCTGCTTAACCCTTCCTGGAGAGGACTTCGCGCTTCGATGACGTCGACCCCTTGACGCTCCACGTGTGGCATGCCTTACTGCTTCTTGCATGCCAACGCCGGTGGCCTGTTGGCCCCGCGTACTCAAGGAGTTTCATGGCCAGCCACCTTCGAGCAGACGCGGAGACGACCTCCGCCACGTCGCCGGGGAGCACTGCCGCAGACACCGCGGACGCCGCCCGCAGCCCCGCCGCCACCGACCCCGACGCCGACCGTGAGAACGGCGGCCGGCTCGGTTCCGTTTTCTGGGCCTCGATCGGCCTGTCCGTCGTCGTCGTGGCCTGGGCGGTGCTCTTCACGGACAACCTGAACAAGGTCACCACCGCCTCCCTGAACTGGGTCACGGGCACCTTCGGCTGGACCTATCTGCTGGTCACCCTCGTCATCCTGCTGTTCCTGGTGTTCCTCGCGTTCAGCCCCGCCGGCGGCATCCGGCTCGGGAAAGACGCCGACCGCCCCGAGTTCTCCACGCCGGCCTGGATCGCGATGATCCTCAGCGCCGTCATGGGCATCGGCCTCATCTCGTACGGCGTCGCCGAGCCGATCTCGCACCTCTCCACCCCGCCGCACGGGCTCGCCGAGCCCGGCACACCGTCGGCGGCGGTGCGCGCCCTGCAGTACTCCTACTTCGACTGGGGCCTGCACGCCTGGGCGATCTTCGCGGTCTTCGGCCTCGCCATCGCGTACTCGACGCACCGTAAGCAACGGCGCACCCTGGTCAGCCAGTTGTTCGTGCTGCTGCTCGGCGACCGCGTCAACGGCCCGGTGGGCAAGGCGATCGACGTGCTCGCCGTGTTCGCGACGCTCTTCGGCACCACGACCTCGCTCGGCCTGGGCGCCCTCCAGATCAACAACGGCCTGGGCACGCTGTTCGGCATCCCGGTCGATTCGGTGACCCAGGTGCTCATCATCGCCGCCGTCACCACGCTGTTCACGCTGTCCGCGGTGACCGGCGTCAGCAAGGGCATCAGGCTGCTCAGCCAGGGCAGTTCACTGCTCGCCGCCGGCCTGTTCGTGTTCATGCTGGTGGTCGGCCCGACGGTGTTCCTCGCGAACCTGTACATCGAGTCCGTGGGCCGCTGGGCCACCGACTTCTTCCGGATGAGCCTGCAGGGCACCGCCTTCGGCGGGCTTGAATGGATGCAGCTCTGGACCTACTTCATGATGGCCTGGTGGGTCTCATGGGGCGCCTTCGTCGGCGTCTTCCTCGCCCGCATCTCGCGCGGCCGCACCATCCGCGGCTTCATCGTCGGCGTCCTGGCCGTGCCGAGCGCCGTGTTCTTCGCCTGGTTCACGGTCTTCGGCGGTACGGCCATCCACCTCGACCTCTTCGAGGGCGGCGACATCGCCGAGCAGACCGCGGCTGACATCAACAGCGCGTTCTTCGCCACGCTCGACCACTTCCCGTTCGCCTCGGTCACCTCGGCGATCGCGATCCTCCTGGTCGTGATGTTCTTCGTCTCCGGCGCCGACGCCAACACGTACGTCCTCTCCATGATGACCTCGGACGGCTCGCTCACCCCGCGCCGCCCCGTGCTCGTCCTGTGGGGCGTGCTCACCGGCGTCACCGCCATCGTCCTCATGCTCGCGGGCGGACTGAACGCCCTGCAGAACACCGTCATCGTGACGTCCCTGCCCTTCCTCGTGATCATCGTCGGCCTGGCGGTGTCCTTCTGGAAGGAACTGGGCGCCGACCGAAAGGGAATGACCCATGTCGCACGCTGAAGCCCGCCGCCTGCTCATCGAGAAGGTGTGGCGGACGACCTGGGGCGAGGGCGACGTCGACGCACTCGACACCCTCCTCGGCCCCGGCTACCTCCGGCACGGCTCGGACCCGCAGCCGCAGAACCTGACCGCGTTCAAGGCCGCGATCGTCTCCACCCGGGCGGCGTTCCCCGACCTGACCACGACCATCGACGACATCGTCGTCGACGGCGACCGCGCCGCGATCCGCTGGCACAGCAGCGGCACCCACCTGCACTCCTTCCTCGGCGTCCCCGCCACCCGCCGCCGCGTCGACGTCAGCGGCGCCACCTTCGCCCGCTTCGACGGCGACCTGATCGCCGAGGAGCACGTCACCTGGGACCCGCGAGCGCTGCTCTCGGCCCTCGGCATCATCTCCGTAGGACAGGACTGAGCTGTGCCGGACGACGACGGCACCCCCGCCCGACAGGGCCGACCACACCCGCACGACCAGCGAAACGGCAAGACCGGAACGACAAGGAGCACCACCATGACCGCACTTGCCACGAAGCCCGACGTCGACGTGATGAAGCAGGTCAACCGGCAGTTCGTCACCGGCGTCACGGTCGTCACCGCGATGGACGGGGACACCCCGCGAGGCCTCGCGGTCAACGCCTTCTCCAGCATCTCGCTCGACCCCGCGACCGTGATGGTGTGCGTCCAGCGCACCTCGTCCACCCACGACTGCCTGTTCCGCGCCGGCCACCTCGCGATCAACATCCTGTCGACGGATCAGCTCGACGTCGTCGGCACGTTCGCGGGCAAGTCCGACGACAAGTTCAGGGACCTGGACTGGGAGAGCGGACCGTTCGGCAGTCCGCTGATCGCCCGGAGCAGCGCGCGGATGGAGGCCGAGATCCGCGAACGGCTGCAGGCCAGCACCCATACCGTGTTCATCTGCCGGGTGGTGCACGCCTCCGTGACGGAGCTGCCCGCGATGGTCTACAGCGCGGGTAAGTTCTACGACGGTGGCGCACTCGCGCCGCTGGGATGACCCGGCGGGCGGCACTGGAGATGAAGGGGTACTCGGTGGATCGCGCAAAGAGCGAACCGAAGTGGGGGTCCCCCCGGCCGCAGGCTGGGGGAGGGTCGATGCAGGCCACGGTGATCGCCGAAATGCGCAGGCGCATCATCAAGGGCGATATCGAACCCGGGGCTCCGCTCTCCGAGCTCGCTCTCGCGGACGAGTTCGGCGTCAGCCGTACGCCGGTGCGCGAAGCCCTCAAGCAGCTGCAGACCGAAGGGCTGGTCGAGATCCGGCCCCGCGTCGGAACGTTCGTCACCACCCCCTCCCGCCGCGAGATCACGGAACTCTTCGAGATGAAGGAACTCCTCGAGGGGGCCGCCGCCCGCCTGCTCGCCCAGCGCGGCCGCGTCGCGGAGATCGACATGCTTGAACGAAACCTGCGCGAGGCCGATGAAGCGGTCAAGCGAGACGACCGGGAAAGGTACGCGGAACTGGTCCAGGAGTTCCACGACCTGCTGATCGCCGGCGCGGACAACAGCAAGCTGGGGGCCCACTACCGGATGCTGATGAACCAGCTTGCCTACCCCCGCCTTGTGAACACCTCGCTCAGCCAGCCGGGCCGCGCCCTCCAGTCGGACCGCGAACACCACCTCGTCCTGGAGCTGATCCTGGAGAAGGACGGCGACACCGCCGAGCACGTGATGCGTGAGCATGTCCGGGCCAGCCGACGTGCGCTGCTGGCGAGGCTGCCCATCGGCGACTCGAACGACAGGTCCGGCACGGCCCGTTCCTGATTCAGGGCCCATCGCCCTGACGCAGGGCGCACCACGCGAGAGCAACAGACCCGATGCGGGACGTCGGGTGCCCGCGCCTCGCCGATCACTTGACCTCTTGCCCGGTACGAGGCTGCCCGAATTCCCGCCGTAGCAGAACGTCGCTCGCTGCGAATCCGCCGGGGACATAAGGCAATTCAGCACTGGATACCGGCATACAAGAACCTTTGACGGGAGCTGCTACGTGCGTCACATCTCCGAATCAGCGAGTACCGGTGGCGAGGCCGCGGACTGCGGCTACCGCGACAGCATCGCGACGGTCGAACCCTACGGAATCGACCACATACCCGACGTCGAGCGCCATGGACGGCCCATCTCGCAGTTCTACGTCTGGTTCGCGGCCGGGCTGAACTTTCCCATCATGGTGCTGGGTTTCAGCGCCGCCTGGTTCGGGCTCAGCCTCTGGCAGGCGGTGACCGCCGTGGTCGCCGGCGCCGGTGTGGGGTCCGTCCTGATGGGCGTCCTCTCCCGGATGGGCGTCCGCTTGGGCGTCGCCCAGCAGATGCAGGCCCGCGGCCCCCTCGGCTTCGTCGGCAACATGCTCCCGGTGGCCTACATCAACGTCTTCGCCGGCATCGGCTGGGCGGCTCTGACCGTGATCCTCGGAGGAAAGGCGCTCGGTGAGATCACCGGCCTGCCGTTCGTGGTCTCGGCGGCCGGTCTTGTGGGCGTGCAGCTGTTGGTCGCGGTCTTCGGCTACAACATGATCCACCTGCTGCAGAAGGTGCTGTCGTACGTCCTCGTGGTGCTCTTCACGATCATGACCGTGGTGGCCGTCGTCCGCGGATCGTCGTCGCTGGACGCCAACCCGGCGGCGGGTGGCTACATCGGCTCGTTCGGCGGGTGGGTCACCCTGTTCGGCTGGTTCCTGGCCTTCCTGGTGGCGTGGACGCCGTTCGCCTCCGACTACTCCCGCTATCTGCCCGACGACCGCGCCGTGAGCATGCGAGCCGGCTGGTACACGGGCCTGGGCAACTTCGTCACCCTGGCCTGGCTCGGGATCGCCGGGGCGGTGGTGGCCGGGGCCGCGACCGAGACCGACCCGATCGCCGCCGTCAAGGAGCTGACCGGCCCGTGGGCGGTACCCGCGCTCCTCGCGATCCTGCTCTCGTCGCTCTCCCAGAACTTCCTCAACGTGTACGGCGGTGCGATCTCGCTGCAGACGCTCGGCCTGCCCGTCAGTCGCGTCCAGGCCGTCGTCTGCATCTGCCTGGCCTCCTTCGGAGTGAGCCTGTGGGCGGAGGCGGGGGTCTACGACAAGTTCACCGTGTTCCTCAACCTGACCTCGTACTTCATCGCGCCGTACGTCACGGTGGTGCTGCTTGACTACGCGGTCGGGGGCCGCAAGGACAAGAGCCGGATCCCGGAACTCTTCGACCGCACACGCCTCTTGGAGTGGGGTTTCGTGGCGTGGGCGGCGGGCGTCGCGGCATCGGTCCCGTTCTGGCAGTCCTCGCTCTACACCGGTCCGCTGGCGGACGATTTCGGGGGCGGTGACTGGAGCATGCTCGTCGGCTTCACGGCAGCCGCGGTGACCTGGTTCGCCACGTACCGCCTGCCCACGCTCTGGCGCACCGGGCGCCGGGTCGCCGCACCGGCGCCGTCCGATGAGGCCGTGGACGCGATGGAGGCCAAGTGAACGCGCGGGAGCCGTGGTTGGTCGTGATCGATATGCAGGAGGCGTTCAGGGAGCCGTCCTCCGGCTGGGCGGTGGAGGGGTACCGGTCGATCGAGCCAGTGGTGTCGAAACTCGCCGACAGCTTCGGGGACCGTGTCGTGTGGACCAGGTTCGTCCGCGACCCGCGCGAGGACCGGGCGTGGGCGGCGTACTACGACCACTGGCCCTCGTTCCGGCTGCCCGAGACGGACCCGGCCTGGGCGTTGACGTTGCCCGTCCCCGAGAAGGCGCCGGTCGTGACCCTGCCGACGTTCTCCAAGTGGGGTCCTGAACTCGAAGGCATCGTGGGGGACGCCCCGCTCGTCATGTGCGGTGTGGCCACCGAGTGCTGCGTTTTCGGCACGGCCTTCGCCGCGGCGGACGCCGGCCGTGGCGTGACCGTGGTGGCGGACGCGTGCGCGGGAGCGTCGGTCGCCCTCCACGAGCAGGCACTGGTGCTGCTCGGGCAGCTCTCGCCGCTCGTCACGGTGACCACGTCCGACCGGCTCGGCTGAGCTCGGCGTCCCCGCCGCTGACCGCGCGACCCGCGGAGACCGGCGGGGATCCGAGCGTACGTACCGGCTCTCCGCCCAGGCTCCCGGTCAGGGTTCGATCAGGCCGACGCGGATGGCATAGCGGGTCAGCTCCAGACGGTCGCGCAGGCCGAGCTTGTGCAGCAGGTTGGCGCGGTGCCGCTGCACCGTCTTCACGCTGATGTAGAGCGTCTCGGCGATCTCCTTGGAGGAGTGGCCCTCGGCGATGAGCTTGAGCACCTCCTCCTCGCGAGCGGTGATGAGCTGCTCGGCCGTGTCCTCGCCCTGCCGGGCCCGGTCCAGATAGTTGCGGATCAGTGCGGTCACGGCACCGGGATAGAGGAACGGTTCGTTGCGCATGGCGGCGTGACACGCGGCCACCAGGTCGCGGTCGGCGACCGACTTCAGGACGTAGCCGCAGGCGCCGGCCTTGAGAGCCTGGAAGAAGTACTGCTCGTTGTCGTACATGGTCAGCATCAGGATGCGCAGTCCGGGGCGCAGCGCGGACAGCTCGCGTGCCGCCTGCAGCCCTGTCATCCGGGGCATCGCGACGTCGAAAACGGCCAGGTCGATGTCGTGGGTACGAGCCAGTGCGACGGCCTCGGCACCGTCGCCGGCCTCGGCGACGACCTCGAGGTCCGGTTCGCCGTCGAGGATGAGCCGGACGCCCCGACGCACCAGGGCGTGGTCGTCGGCCAGCAGAATCCGGATCGCGGGAGAGTCGGCCATGGTCAGGCTCCCTGCTCGGCGGTCGGCAGGGACAGCGAGACCCGGGTGCCACCCGTCCGGCCCGAGCCGATGTCCAGCGTCGCTCCGGCGAGCAGCGCGCGTTCGCGCATGCCGCGGATCCCGGCGCCCTCACGGCCGATGCCGAGGCCACGGCCGTCGTCGTCGATGCGGAGGACGACGGCGCGCGGGGTGCGGCGCAGGGTCAGTTCGACATGCGCGGCGTCGGCGTGCCGGACGGCGTTCGTCAGGCCCTCCTGCGCGACGCGGTACAGCACCAGCTCCGTGTCCCGGTCCAGCTGCGGCAGGTCTCCGTCGAACCGCCCCACCACCTTCAGACCGGTGTGCCTGGCGAAGTCGGCGGTCAACGACGTCAGAGCGCTGACCAGACCGAGGTCCTCGAGCACCCCCGGCCGCAGCCGGCGGGCGAGGCGCCGGACCTCGTCCAGACTCTGCCGAGTGGTCTCCTGCGCCTGCTGGATCTCGGCGGTCAGATCGGCCCCGGCCTGGTCCGCGATCTGCTTCAGGCCGAGCAGCACCGCGGTCATGCTCTGGCCCACCTCGTCGTGCAGCTCCTGGGCGATGCGGCGGCGCTCGGACTCCTGGGCGGACAGGGCGCGGGCATTGCTCGTCGCGCGCTCCGTCTCCAGCCGCTCCAGCATGTCGTTGAACGTACGGATCAGGTGGGCGACCCCGCCGTGACCGGAGACCTCAAGCCGCTGTCCCGGGCGCAACAGGTCGACCGTGGTCATCAACCGCGTCAGCCGGTCCAGTGGCGCCAGCCCGATGCGCAGCAGCGCAGCATTGGCGATCAGCATGACGCCCAGGCCCGCCACCAGGATGACGGCCTCGGTGATCAACACGGGCACCGACACCGTCACAGGCGCCCAGAGCAGCAGTGCGGTCGCCGCCCCGAGCACCAGGGCGTTGAGCCCGAAAATCCGCCAGAACAATGACACCTTGCTCGGAACCTCCATCTACGCCGGGAACCACCATCATCCGCCAGCCGCCGACGGAACCTTCACAGCCCTGCTCGGCCGGAGCCCGAGGCACCGCACACGGACTCGCGCGAGAAGGCGGGGCCTCAGGCGGTACGGCCCCAGCCTGTCCCCGCGGGCCGCCGCAGTCGAGGGGCCGCCGACCCCATCCACCGCGCCGCGGAGCAGCGTCCGACACGTCCGCGTACACCATCGGCCCGGCCGGAAATGGGTGCCCGGACCTATGGCTTCCGCTCGGCCGCACGAGCAGCGTTGGGGACGTGAATCACCGGCCCTCGGGCCGAGGAGACCAGGCCACGGCCTGCTTCAGGAAAGAGCGTCAGATGCCTCTCGACACCACCCGCCCGGAATCCCGGCCGGAACGTCTCACCGCGTACGAGGCCCGCCAGCGGCTTCAGCAGGAGCGGGACTCCCGCCTCACCCAGCTGCAGGCGATCGAGGAGGCCGGCAGCTCGGCGGTGGCCGACAGCGTGCTGAGCGCGCAGACGACGTCCATCAGGGACGTGCTGAAGGAGATCGACGCGGCCTTCGACCGTCTGGAGCAGGGCACCTACGGGGACTGCCTGCGCTGTGCCAAGCCCATCCCGATCGAGCGGCTGGAGATCCTGCCGTACGTCCGTGCCTGCGTCGGCTGCCAGCAGTGCATGACCTGACGTCGAACGCACCACCCTGTCCTGGCCGTCCGGACGAAGTGTGTTCCCGGAAGTCCCCGTGCTCTTTTGCGGAGAGTGAGTCATGAGCCATCAGATCGTCGGCGACGCCGGGCTGTCCGCCGAGAACCTCGGCGCGCTGCGCGCGAGCCTGCGGGAGCAACGGCAGTTCCGCCTTGAGCAGCTCCGGCGGTTCTCGGAGCCTGCCACCGACCGGGCGGTACGGGTGCGGCAGCAGCGGTCGGCGTCCCAACGGGAGGTGCACATCAAGCTGACCGCGTCCGCGCGCATGGTCCTGGCCGATGTGGAAGCGGCCCTGGAGCGGATGGACCAAGGCACGTACGGAACCTGCCACCGGTGCGAGCGGCCCATCGCGGTGGAGCGACTGCAGGTGGTGCCGCAGGCCCGCTTCTGCGGACCCTGCCACCAGGTCAGGGGCGCCGACCGGTGACCCTCCACGATGTTCGCCTCCAGCCCGGCCGACGCCACAGCGCGTGGCCGGGCGGCCGGCCACGGCCCGGGTTCGCCCTCGACCTCGGCAGCGCGCGCACGCGCGCGTGGGCGCCGGGCCGCGGCGTCATCTTCGACGTGCCGACCGTGACCTTCCCCGGCGCCGGAGCGATCCACCCCATCCAGCGCGGCACCGTCGTCGACCCCGAAGGGACGTCCCGGATGATCGACCGCCTGCTGGGCCGCCACCTGCCGCGCTTCAGACGGCCCGTCATCGTCCTCACCACGCCGGTCCTGGGCGGCCCGAACCACCGCAGCGCACTGCGCACGGCGATGGAGGTGCTGCGCCCGCGCGGCGTCCTGACCGTCCCCGGTCCCAAGGCCGTCGCCATCGCCGCCCGCGGCGACACCACAGGGCCCCTGCTCGTCGTGGACATCGGCGCCCACCTCACCGAAGTGGCGCTGCTGATCGACGGCGCGGTGGCCGACGCCTACCACACCGCGCTGGGCACCATCGACCTCGACGGTTCGACCACCGAGCGCGACCTCGGCCGGTCGGTCGCGTCGATGGTGACCGACATGCTGCGGCGCGACCGGACCGGGCAGACCCTCAACGCACTGCAGCAAGGGGTCCTGCTCGCCGGCGGCGGCGCGCTGCGCCCCGCCTGCGTCTACGACATCGCGAGCCGCCTTGACACCGACGTCCGCCCGGTCGCCGCACCCCACACCGCCGCCCTGCGCGGAGCCGCACGCCTGCTCCAGTCGGCCACCGGTCGCCGCGGCGCCACAGTGCCATGACACGCCTCTGGAACTTCTCCCGCCGCCCGCCCAGCCCCCTGCGACGCCGCTCGGACCGGATCCAGGCGCGGGTCGGCCGAGCCCTGTCGGTGGCCGTACTGACCCTGGCCCCGCTGTCGGCGGCACTGGTCGGCGGGACCGTCCACGACTCCCTGCGGAAGACCGCCGAGGAGCAGACGCGTACCGGACATCGCACGACGGCCGTCCTCCTCCGGGACGCTCCACGGCACCTCGAACCCGGATCGGAAGAGGCCCAGCACGTCCGCTACCCGGTGAAGGTTCGGTTTGTCGCGCCCGACGGCACGCCGAGCACAGGCACGGCACACGCACATCCGGGCGCGGTCGCCGACAGCACGGTCCAGGTGTGGAGCGACGCGACCGGCACGATCACCGAACCGCCGCTCGACTCGGGGGAGATCCGCCTGCGCGCGGTGAGTTGGGCCGCCGGCGCCGGGGGAGCGGTGGTGCTGTCCGGCGTCGTGATCCACACCGTGTTCGGCCGCTTCCTTGACCGGCACCGCATGCAGGAGTGGGAACGCGCATGGTCCGCCGTCGCCCCCGGTTGGACACCGCCCACGTGAGGGCACAGGTCTGACCCCACGGTGATCCGGGTCGTCCCTGGGCGCGTGGACGCAACCGGCTGAACCCTCAACTGCCCTTTGTTCTCACGGTGTTGGAGGGATGCGCCGTGAGACATAAGACGTCTGGGGTCTAGACCTCTGTTCCGGTGGTCCCTACGCTGGCCAACACCCCCTAGCCCGTCCCGGATGCGGCATGGGGCAGGCCCCGACCCATGCCCCGGTACAGCCGCACGCCCCCGCAGAGACGCTCCTTGACCGCGTGTCATCGAAAGGCATCCGCCCATGAACCCGTCATCCCGGCCCCGCGGCCCCCGAGGTCGCCGTTCATCCCGGACCGCCACCGTCCTCGCCGCGCACCGGACGGCCGCCGCCCTCGCACTGGCCCTGGGGCTCACGGCCCTCCCGCACGGCGCCCCCGTGGCCGCCGGCCCGTCGTCGCCCGTCGAGCAGGCCGCGAGCACCGCGGCCGACCCGGTCGCCTTCCCGGGCAACGACGGCAAACCGCACCGGGTGACCTGGGACCACAAGTCCCTCAAGATCGACGGCGAGCGACTGGCCGTCTGGTCCGGCGAGTTCCACTACTGGCGGCTGCCGAGCCCGCACCAATGGCGGGACGTCCTGCAGAAGTTGAAGGCCTCGGGCTTCAACGCCGTGTCGCTGTACTTCTTCTGGGGCTACCACTCCAGCAAGCCCGGCAGCTATGACTTCGAAGGCATCCGCGACATCGACCGGCTCCTCACCATGGCCGAGGAGGAAGGCCTGTACGTCATCGCCCGCCCCGGCCCGTACATCAACGCCGAGGCGAGCATGGGCGGCCTGCCCGCCTACATGACCAACCACGGCGGTGAGGAACGCACCGCGGATCCGCAGAACCTCGCGGCCGACCTGGAGTGGCTGAAGGCGGTCAACCGCATCATCGGCAGACACCAGATCACCGACGGCGGCGGCAGTGTCATCGCGTACCAGGTCGAGAACGAGCAGATCGACAACGCGCCCAAGCACATCGAGTACATCGAGAAACTCCAGAGCGCCGTCGAGGAGCACGGCATCGACGTACCGCTCTTCCACAACGACTGGGGCGACGGCCACGGCTGGAACGTGCCCGGCGGGCCCGGCGGCTCCAAGCTCGACCTCTACGCCTTCGACACCTACCCGCTGGGTTTCGACTGCGCGGGCTCCCGCGGCGGGTTGAAGGACTTCGAGTCCCGCATCCGGAGCTATTCGCCGAAGACGCCCGTCTTCATCGCGGAGGGACAGGGCGGGGCGTTCACCGCGTGGGGCCGGGACTTCCAGACGTCCGAGTGCGCGAAGTTCGCCGACGAGGCGTTCACCCGCCAGTTCGCGGTGAACAACCTCGCCAACGGCGTGACGATGTTCAACTCCTATATGGAGTACGGCGGCACGAACTGGGGCTGGACCGGCGACCCCGGCTCCGGCTTCACCTCGTACGACTACGGTGCGCCGATCTCCGAGGACCGGCGGATGCGTCCCAAGCTCGCCGTGCACAAGGAGTTCGGCTACCTGCAGAACGCGGTGAAACCCCTCGCGTCGGCGCAGAACGTCACCGCGCCGGAGACCACGGCCACGGGCGGCGGCCCGGTCAAGGCGCAACAGCGGCTGTCCACGGAGAACGCGCAGGAGACCTCCGTCTCCGGCAACGGCATGCGGCTGATCACGCTGCGGCACCCGGACTCCAACGACACCTCGACCAGCGAGGTGAGCTTCCCGCTCGACCTGGCCGCACCGCCCGCGCCGGCCGGGGCGACCGCTGATGAGGGAGGCTCCCGCGTCGAGCCGTCGGCTGTCGGCTATCCGCGCGTCCCGCAGAAGCAGGGCACCTCGATCCGCGTGGCCGGGCGGGACGCCAAGTCACTCGTCGCCGACTACGCCTTCGGCCCGCACCGTCTCGTCTACTCCACTTCGCAGCTGCTGACCCACCTGGACGCAGGCGGCGACCTCCTCGTCCTCGACGGCGCCGCCGGTGAGGACGGCGAGACGGTACTGCGCTACGCGACCGAGCCGAAGGTCACCACAGCCGACGGCGCCCCGGTCGACGTCGCCTGGGACGAAGAACGCAAGGACCTGCGGCTCAACTACGCGCACGACGGCACCCGTACGCTCAAGATCGAGGGCGACGGCAAGGAGCTGACCGTCCTGATCACGGACCGCTCCTCGGTGGCCACCACCTGGCAGCTGGACTCCAGCTCCGGCCAAGTCCTCGTGTCCGGGCCGGAGTTGGCGCGTACCGCCCGTGTCGAGGGCGGGCGGCTCGACCTCACCGGAGACACCCGGAAGCCCACGGAGCTGCGTGTGTTCGCCCCGAAGCAGGTCGACACCCTGACCTGGAACGGCGGCCAGGTCGACGCCACCCGCGACAAGGCGGGCGCGCTCGTCGCCACCCTGCCCGGGGCCCGGGACGTGTCGCTGCCCGGCCTGGAGGACTGGCGCTCCCACGACTCCGACCCCGAACGGCTCGCGGACTACGACGACTCGGCCTGGACCGAGGCCGACAAGACCAGCGCCGACAACCCGCAGCACGGACCCGGCGAGGTCCAGGGCGTCGTACTCGACACCGACGAGTACGGCTTCCACGAGGGCGACACCTGGTACCGGGGCCGCTACACACCCGACGCGGCGAGCGAGAGCGTCACGGTCCACGCGAAGACCGGCACCGCAGGCCATGCCATGGTCTGGCTGAACGGCCACTACCTGGGCCGGCAGGGCGACGGCACCGCCGTCCACGCCGTGCCGGACGGCATCGCCGAAGCGGGCGAGCCCGCCGTCCTGTCCGTCCTCGTCCGCAACATGGGCCACTACGAGGACTGGTCGTCCGACGGCCGTTCCAAGACCGGCCGCGGGCTCGCCGACGTGGACATCCCCGGCTCGGGCAAGGTGAGTTGGCGCATCCAGGGCGCGGCGGGCGGACCCGTCCCGGTCGACACCGCCCGTGGCATCTACAACAACGGCGGCCTGTACGGAGAGCGCCGGGGCTGGCACCTGCCCGGCGCACCGGACTCCTCCTGGAACAGCACCCGTTCGTTCAAGAGCGAGCGGGCCGGGGTCCGCTTCTACCGCACCACGGCGCAGCTGAACCTGCCGGAGGGGCAGGACACCGCGATCGGCCTGCGGATCGGCGACGACAGTGCGCGCCGGGACCCGTACCGCGTGCAGATCTTCGTGAACGGCTGGAACACCGGCCAGTACGTCAACAACGTGGGACCACAGAAGGAGTTCGTCATCCCGTCGGGCTTCCTCGACAAGAACGGGGAGAACACCGTCACGCTCGCGGTCAGCGCCGAGGAGAAGGGTGTGGGCCCCGACTCGGTCGAGCTGGTGAACCGGGGCACGGTACTCGGCGGCGTACCCGACCAGCAGAACGATGCACCGGAGTACGGGGACCTCCGTCGCCGCTGAGGGCGGCGACGGGCCGAGCGCGTGGCTCTCCTTGCGAACCGGTGGGCAGACAGGCCGCCTGCCCACCGGTTCGGGCCACCGGCGTCCAGGCGCGCCGGTGCGCTCTCAGACGTCTGTCCGGATCACCACGTCCAGGGTGCGTGGCCCGTGTACTCCCTCCACGCGCTCCAGTTCGATGTCGGACGTGGCCGACGGACCGCTGATGAGGGTCGTCGGGCGTTCCGGTACGAGGCGGGCGAGCGCCTCGGGGACGCCTACCTCGACGGTCGACAGGTCGACCACGCAGACGTGCAGGTCGGGTACGAGGGACAGGGCGCGCCGCCCCTGGTCGGGAGAGCCGTCCAGGAAGAGGGTGCCGGTCTCGGCGCAGGTCACCGCGGAGGCCGTCACCACACCGTCCAGGTCGTTCAGCCGCGGGGCCGGTACGTCCGGGGAGTCCTCCCGCACGGTGCCGTCGAACCCGGCCAGCCAGGAGCGGTCGAGGCCGGCCGGCACGCCCACCGTGCGGGCGCCGCGTGCTGCCAGGACCCGCGCGATCGTGCTGGCCGTGGTGGCCGCCGTACAGGGGTGCACCACGGCCTTGTAGTCGACGAGCCGGTCGACCAGCAGGTCGAGACGCTCCTCGGCGGGCAGCGTCCGGCCGGTGCGGTAGGCGCGTTCGACCTGCTCGTCAGGTTTCGGGGCGAGGGCCAGGGCGTCGCGGATCCGTCCGAGCACCGTCTCGCGTGCGCCGGTCTTGTCGGTCATCGCTGTTCCTCGGGGTTCTCGCCGGTGGACGGGTGGGAGGGGGCGCCGGTGCCCTCGGCCGCCGCCTTCCGCAGCGTGGCGGCGCCCTCGGCGGAGGCGAGCCAGGAGCGGAAGGTCTGCTTGGGCGGTGCGGGGGTGTCCCGGCTCTCGCTCCAGCCGTCGAAGGGCGGTGGCAGGTGCGAGATCTTCCGGTCCCGGCCGGCGATGACCCGGCCCAGGCCCGCTGCCTTCTGGGCGTTCGTGTACAGCTTGGGCCGGGACATCACCGCGCCGGCCGCCTTCATGGCCAGCTTCTCGGCGGTGGTGCCGGACTGCTCGGTGTGCTGGTGGCGCAGTTCGACGAGAAGCGAGGGGATGTCGATCTTCACGGGGCAGGCGTCGAAGCAGGCCCCGCAGAGGGTGGAGGCGTACGGCAGCGAGCTGTTCGGGTCGTTCTTGGCCTCGTGCATGCCGGCCAGCTGCGGCGTGAGCACCGCGCCGATGGGACCGGGGTACGTCGATCCGTAGGCGTGGCCGCCGGCGCGTTCGTACACGGGGCAGACGTTCAGGCAGGCCGAGCAGCGGATGCAGTTGAGCGCCTCGCGGCCGACGGAGTCGGCGAGCGCGGCGGTGCGCCCGTTGTCGAGCAGGACGAGATGGAAGTCCTGCGGTCCGTCACCGGGGGTGACACCGGTCCACAGCGAGGTGTAGGGGTTCATCCGCTCTCCGGTGGAGGAGCGGGGGAGCAGTTGGAAGAAGACCTCGAGGTCGCTGTAGCGGGGCAGCACCTTCTCGATGCCCATGACGGTGATCAGAGTGTCCGGCAGGGTCAGGCACATCCGGCCGTTGCCCTCGGACTCGACGACCGACAGGGTGCCGGTCTCGGCGATGCCGAAGTTGGCTCCGGAGACCGCGACCTTGGTCGTCATGAACTTCTCGCGCAGGTAGGCACGCGCGGCGGCGGCCAGGTGCGCCGGTACGGAGTCGAGGCCGGGGTCGACTCCGGGGATGCCCTTGAGGAAGATCTGCCGGATCTCGTCGCGGTTGCGGTGGATCGCCGGGACCAGGATGTGCGAGGGCTTGTCGTGCGCCAGCTGCACGATGAGCTCGGCGAGATCGGTCTCGTGGGCCTGGATGCCCCGCTCCTCCAGGTGTTCGTTGAGCCCGATCTCCTGGGTGGCCATCGACTTGACCTTGATGACCTCGCTGCTGCCGGTCGCCTCCACGAGACGGGTCACGATCGCGTTCGCCTCGACGGCGTCCCGTGCCCAGTGGACGGTCCCGCCGGCCGCGGTGACCTTCTCCTCCAGCTGTTCGAGGAGCTCGGGAAGCCGGTTCATCGTGTCCGTCTTGATCGCCGATCCGGCGGCCCTGAGCTGCTCCCAGTCGGGGAGTTCGCCGGTCATCGCGAGCCGCTTGGCGCGGATGGTGTGCGTCGCCCTGTGCAGGTTCTCGCGCAGCTGCTCGTTGCGCAGCTCCGTGTGCGCGGCCTTGGGGAACTTCTTGTCGCCGCGCAGGTTGCCCTCGCCGTACGGGGCGCGGGGCGGGGCGGCGGGCATGCCGAGGAAGGTGCTGCTCATCGTGCGGCCTCCGTCAGGGCGTCGTACGGCGTGGTTCGGGTGGCGGCCAGGATCTGCGCGAGGTGCAGGGTCCGGGTGCCCGACTTGATGCGGGACAGGCCGCCGCCGATGTGCATGAGGCAGGAGGAGTCTCCGGCCGTGCAGACGGCGGCGCCCGTGGCGGTCACGTGAGTGATCTTGTCCTGGAGCATGGCGGTGGACGTGTCGGCGTTCTTCACGGCGAACGTGCCGCCGAAGCCGCAGCAGGCGTCGGCCTCCGGCAGCTCGACCAGGTCGATCCCCTCCACGGCGCGCAGCAGCTGCAGCGGCTTCTCGCCGACGTGCAGCATGCGCAGTGAGTGGCAGGTGGGGTGGTAGGTGACGCGGTGCGGGAAGTAGGCCCCGACGTCCACGGTGCCCAGGACGTCGACGAGCAGCTCGGACAGCTCGTAGGTCTTCGCCTTGACGCGCGCGACACCCGACCGAAGCGCTCGGTCGCCGTACCGCTCGGCGATGATCTCGTGCTGGTGGCGGACCGATCCCGCGCAGGAGCCGGACGGCATCACGACGGCGTCGATGGCGGAGTCGCCGAACTGCTCGGCGAAGTTGCGCACCAGCGGCACCGGCTCACGCTGGTAGCCGGTGTTCACATGCATCTGTCCGCAGCAGGTCTGCTCCGGCGGGAACACCAGCTCGTGGCCGAGCCTGCTCAGCACGATGGCGGTGGCTTTGACCGCGTCGGGGAAGAGGGTGTCTCCCAGGCAGGTGGCGAAGAGTCCGATACGCAAGGGAGGGCCTCCACGATCCAGTCTCGCGATTCGATTTACGGTCCGACCATACTAGCGTCGTGCCACAAGGTCGCCAGGGTCATCCAGATTTTGAGGTCATCGGCGCAGACAGCAATTTGGTCGGACCTTATTGACATCAGGCATTAGTGGGTGCGCTACTGAGTGCGCCCGCTGCCCTGAGCTGTGGCCACTCCAAGGGGAGCGGCCGAGAGGCAGCAGTCGCTTCCCATCGCACACCGTGAGACGAGCCCTCCGGTTGCGTGGTCCGGAACTCGACGAGGAGTACTTTTCGTGGCCTCAGCACACCCCTGGGCGGCACTCGCCGCCTACACCCCGGACGTGCACGCCGTCGGCGGCAGTCTCGCCGGCACGGCACTGCTGGGCCTCGCGCCCCTGGGTGTCTTCTTCCTGCTGCTCATGGTGGTCAAGCGGTCCGCGCTGCAGTCCGCACTCGGCGCGCTGATCACCGCCCTGCTCGTCGCCGTGTTCGGCATGGGCATGCCGGTGGACCTCGGACTGCTCTCCGCCTCGCAGGGGCTGGTCTTCGGCCTCTTCCCTGTGATGCTCATCGTGGTCGCGGCCATCTGGTTCTACGAGCTCACCGTGGTCAGCAACCGCTTCGAGGACCTACGGCGCTCCTTCAGCGCGGTCGGCCGCGGCGACCTGCGGATCCAGGCCATGCTGATCGCCTTCTGCTTCGGCGGACTCCTGGAGGCGCTCGCCGGCTTCGGCGCACCCGTCGCCATCACCGCGGCCATGCTGATGGCGCTCGGCCTCCCGCCGCTGCGTGCGGCCGTCACCGTCCTCGTGGCGAACACGGCCCCGGTCGCCTTCGGCGCGATGGCCATCCCGATCACCACGGCCGGAAACCTCACCGGCATCCCGCCCGAGGAGATCGCCGCGGTCGTGGGCCGGCAGAGCCCGCTGCTCGCCCTCTTCGTCCCGCTGCTGCTGCTCTTCCTGGTCGACGGGCTCCGCGGAGTGCGTCAGCTGTGGCCGATCGCCCTGGTCACCGGAGCGGTCTTCGCCGCCGCGCAATTCTGGTGCTCGGCCCACTTCGCGTACGAACTGACCGACGTCGTCGCCGCGCTCGCCGGCTTCGCGGTCGCCGTGCTCATGCTGCGCTTCTGGCGGCCGACCACCCCGGACGACCAGCGCTCCCAGGTCGAAGCCGACCAGCAGCTCACCCCGCGGCGTGTCCTGCTCGCCGTCCTGCCGTACCTGCTGGTCATCGTGATCTTCGGGCTCGCCAAGCTGAAGATCGGCGCCCTCGACGTGCCCGCGGCCCTCGGTATCTGGAACCTGAAGATCGAATGGCCGGGCCTGTACGGCGCACTCCTCGCCCCCGACGGCTCGGCGGCCGACAGCGCCGTCTACAAACTGGAGGTGCTCGGCAACCCCGGCACCCTGCTGATCGTCTCCGGCGTCCTCGTCACCCTGATCTACCGCCTCACCCGCGACGAGCACTTCCCGATGACCGCGGGCATGGCCGCCACGGCCGCCGGCCGCACCGTGAAGAACATGCGCGTCGCCATCGCCACGGTCGCGACCGTGCTGTCCCTGTCCTACGTCATGAACCAGTCGGGGCAGACCGTCGCCATCGGCACCTGGCTGGCCGCGGCCGGCGGGATCTTCGCCCTCCTCTCGCCCTCCCTCGGCTGGCTGGGCACGGCTGTCACCGGCTCGGACACCTCGGCGAACGCGCTTTTCGCGACGCTCCAGCAGACCGCGGGCCAGAAGGCCGGCATCGATCCGACGCTGCTCGTCGCGGCGAACACGTCGGGCGGGGTGGTCGGCAAGCTGGTCAGTCCGCAGAACCTGACCATCGCCGCGACCGCCGTCGGCGTGCCGGGCAGTGAACGGGTCCTGCTGCGCAAGGTCGCCGGCTACAGCCTCGCCATGCTCGCCGTCCTGTGCGTCCTGGTGTACCTGCAGTCGCTGCCGGTGCTGTCCTGGATGCTGCCCTGACGTCCTCGTACCCGCGCCGGGACGATGCCGCTACGCCGTGGGCGTGGCGGCATCGTCGACGAGCGTGCCGTGGAACCCGCGGATGTGCCGCTCGACCAGGTCCGCGGCGCGCGGGCCGTCGCCGGCCCGCACCAGCCGCAGCAGCTCGGTGTGCTCTTCGTTGAGCGCGCGGGCCGTCTCCGGCCAGTCCTCGCCGGTGGCCTCCTCGGCCTCCAGAATCAGCGTCCGCACGGATTCGCGCACAGCCGAGGTCAGCGTCGAGATCAGCTCGTTGCCCGAGCTGCGGGCGATGTGCACGTGGAAGCGCGTGTCCAGGTCGTTGAACTCGCCGACCGGGAGGGCGGGGTCCTGCATGCGCTCCAGCACGGCCGCGGCCTCGTCCAACTCCTCCTCGGAGGCGGAACGGGCGGCCGCCTCGAAGCTGGAGCGCTCCAGGACGACCCGGGACTCCATCACGTCCTCGAGGCTGTAACTGCCGAGTGCGACATGCAGCCGGAGCAGTCGCCCCAGGGCGCTGTCCGGGTTCTGCACCATCCGGGCGCCGGCGTCCGGGCCGCGCCCGGCGGTCGCCACCAGTACGCCGATCGTCTCCATCACCCGGAGCGCTTCGCGCAGGGCGGACCGGCTGACTCCGAGGGCGGGGGCCAGCTCGCGTTCGGGAGGAAGCCGGTCGCCGGCCTTGAGCTGCCCCGCGAGCACCTGCTCCTCGATGCTCTCCAGGACGAGCTCATGTGTCCGCGACTGTCGAACCGGACGCCATTCGGCCACCGTCGGCACCTCCACAACCCGTTTGCCGTATGTGAGGATCACTATGGCACAACTGGGCTATGGTCGGACCATAAAACGGTACGTTCCGGACGGTGCCCCAGGCGGCGGCGACGGTCCGGTCCACCCGCTACGAACACAGCGCCTCCGCATCGGTGCCCTTCCCGGCGAGGGAGAAGAACGCGGCGGCGTTGCCGCCGAGCAGGAGGGCGCGCTCGGCGTCGCTCAGGCCGGGGCAGTTCCGGATCACCGATCCCGGCTCCTGTTCCCCGAGGGGGAAGGGGAAGTCGGTGCCGAGCATCACCCGGTCCGGGCCCATCACGTCGACGAGGAGCCGCAGCGCCCGCGGGTCGAAAACGGCGGAGTCGACGTGGAAGCGACGCACGTACGCCGAGGGCGGTTCGGGTGAGTCGGCACGGACGATGTCGCGGTGGTGCCAGGCGTTGTCCGCTCGGCCGAGCAGGTAGGCGAAACTGCCGCCGCCGTGGCAGAAGCACAGCTTCAGCGACTCCGGCAGCCGCTCGAACGTGCCGGCCAGGGCCATGCCGAGGATGGTGAGCTGGGTCTCGGCGGGCATGCCGACCAGCCACTTCAGCATGTGCGGGCTCATCCGCTCGCCGCCGGGCATGTCCCAGGGATGTACGAGCACCGGCACGCCCTCGTCCGCGCAGTGCACGAGGAACGCCGTGATGTCCTCGTCCGTCAGTGAGCGGTCGCCGATGTGATTGCCGATGTGGACGCCTCGGTGTCCCGCGGCGGCTGCTTTGGAGACCGTCTCGCAGGCCAGTGCGAGGTCCTGCAGCGGCACCTGGCACAGCGGCAGCAGTCGTTCCGGGGCTTGGGCGCAGTAGGCGAGGATGCGCTCGTTGACCAGCTCGCACCACTCCGAGGCACGGGCGGGATCGGCTTCGTATCCGAACATCAGCGGGGTGGAGGAGACGGCCTGGACATCGACGCCGAGTGTGTCCATGGCGGCCACTCGCTGCTCCGGGTCCCACAGGGGCCCGGTGACGGGGCGGTACTCATCGGCACCGCTCATCATCATGCCGGTGCCGTCGCGGTGGACGCGCAGCCAGGGCTCGCCGGAGCCGGTGAGGATACGGCTCTCGGATTCGGAGATGCGGGGGAAGACGTGCGCGTGGACGTCGATGATCGACAAGGAGGTCTCCTGAGTGTGGGTCATGCGCGGGTCTGCGTGCGCGGGCGCATCTCCTCGGGCCACTGCCGGCCCGGGTGCACGGCGCCGCAGTGCGGGCAGGTGCGGTCGCCGCCGTAGAAGGCCTCGAAGACGGGCGGCAGGTCGTCGACGATCGAGGCGAGCTGGAGCTCCGAGCGGTGCACCAGGCGGTGGCAGTCGACGCAGTACCACTCGAAGGCGTCCAGCTGGCCCTCCGGCCGGGCGAACTCGACGACGAGGCCGATGCTGCCGGGTTCGGGCCGCTGCGGGGAGTGCCGCACGTGCGGCGGCAGCAGGAAGACGTCGCCCTCGTTGATCTGGACGTCGACCGGCGGCTTGCCCTCTTCCTCCATGACGCGGAGCACCATGTTGCCGCGGAGCTGGTAGAAGAACTCCTCGAGCGGGTCGTCGTGGAAGTCGGTGCGCTGGTTGGGGCCGCCGACCACGGTGACCATCAGGTTGGCGTCCTGCCAGATCTGGACGTTGCCGACGGGCGGCTTGAGCAGTTCCCGGTGCTCGTCGATCCACTGGCTGAAGTTGAACGGCAGTCCGCTCGTGATCTTCGGCAGGTTCATGGTGGTGCTCCTCAGGACGTGGCGAGGGGGATGCGGGCGACGCAGGCGATCTCGATGAGCAGGTGCGGGTGCGGGAGTTGGTGGACTGCGACGGTGGTACGAGCGGGGCCGGTCTCGTCGAAGTACTCGGCGTAGACCTCGTTGTAGCCGCCGAAGTCGTTCATGCTGACCAGGTACGTGGAGATGTTGACGACGTCGCACAGGTCGCCTCCGGCGGCGCGCAGCACGTCGCGGATGTTCTCGATGACGGTGCGGGTCTGCTCGCGGATGTCGAGACTGGTCGTCCCCATCGCGTCGGCACTCGCCCCCGCGAAGGAGCCGTCCGGCCGCCGTGAACTGGTCCCGGAGACGTAGACGAAGTCACCGGCACGCTTCAGATGGGGAAAGCGGCCGCGGGGTCGTGCCTTGCCCTCGACCAGGACGCCCGGGTCAGTGCTCATCGGGTCGTCACCTCCGCGGCGCCCAGGCCGGCGCCGGCGATCCGCAGGTGCGCGTTCGCGGGCAGTGGTACGGCTGCTGTGGCTGCGCCGGCGAGCACCACGAAGCCGGGCTCCAGCACGACCCCGGCGTCGCCGGCGAGCCGGGCCGCAGCGGTGAGGGAGCGCAGCGGGTGGCCGAGGACGGCCGCCGACGAGCCGGTGGCCACCGGGCGGCCGTCGACCTCCACGGTCAGCCCGAGATTGCCGAGGTGCACACCGTCCGGGTCGTGCCAGGGGGCGTTGCCGAAGTGGGCCGCCGAGGCGTTGTCGGCGATGACGTCGGGCAGCGTGAACCGGAAATCCTCGTAGCGCGAGTCGAGCACCTCGTACGCGACCGCGACTCCCGCGACCGCGCGGGCCGCCTCGGCGGGGGAGATCCGCCCGGACAGCGGGCGGCCCAGCAGAAAGGCGATCTCGGGTTCGATCCGGGGGTGGATGAGGCCACCGGTGTCGAGGACGCCGCCGTCCTCGACCAGCATGGCGTCGGTGAGCAGGCCCCAGATGACGTCGTCGACGCCCATCTGCGCCATCTTGGCGCGGCTCGTGAAGCCCATCTTGACGCCGATCAGCGACTCGCCACGCGCACGCCTGCGGTCGATGCCGGCCCGCTGGACGGCGTAGGCCGTGGGTATGTCGAGCGGTGTGGTGTCGGTGAGCCGGGCGGTGGTGCGGGCGGAGCGGGTGGCGTCGTCCAGGGTCTCGGCGAGCGCCGCGATGTTCGGTTGGTTCATCGTCATGCCTCCTCGGCGGTGTCGGGGGCGAAGGCGACGCGGACGTCGCCGAGCCCGTCGATGCGGGCCTGCAGCACATCTCCCGGTGCCACGGGCACCATCGGGCCGAGTGCGCCGGTCAGCACGGTGTCGCCCGCGCGCAGCGGACGGCCCAGACGGACGAGAGCGTCGGCCAGCCACAGGGCGGCGGTGAGCGGGTGGCCGAGGCAGGCGGTGCCCGCTCCGGTGGAGATCTGCTCGCCCCGGCGTTCCAGGACCATGCCGGCGAGCCGAAGGTCCACGTCGCGCAGCGGCACGGGGCGGCTGCCGAGGACGTACAGACCGGAGGAGGCGTTGTCGGCGACGGTGTCGGTGAGGGTGATGTCCCAGTCGCGGATCCGGCTGCCGCACACCTCGACGGCGGGCAGCGCGAACGCGGTGGCCCGCAACAGGTCGGCGACGGTGTGCCGTTCGTGGGTGAGGTCGGCCTCGAGGACGAGGGCGACCTCGGCCTCCGCCCTGGCCTGCTGCACCGTTCCTGCGGGGATCTCCGCACTGTCCGGGACCGCCATGTCGGCGTAGAGCATGCCGAAGTCCGGGGCGTCGACGCCGAGTTGGTGCTGTACGGCCGGCGAGGTCAGGCCGATCTTGCGGCCGCTGAGCCGGCGGCCTTCGGCGAGCCAGTGCTCGGTCAGCCGGTCCTGCACGGCGTAGGCGGTGTCGATGTCGTCGACCAGGTCGCGCACCGGCGCACAGGGCGTGCGGGTGGCATGGGCTTCGAGCAGCCGGGCGACGGCGGCGTCCACAGCGGTGCCGGGGCGGGGCGGGTCACTGACGGGTGAGGTGTCGATCACGGAGTCTCACTCCAACTCTGACGGGGAGGGTGGCTTGGGCTCAGACCTGGACGCACACGTTGACCGGCTCGGAGAAGAAGTCGAGCGAGTGTTCGCCGCCCTCCCTGCCGATGCCGGAGTCCTTGCTGCCGCCGAACGGGGTCCGCAGGTCGCGCAGGTTCCAGCAGTTGACCCAGACGACCCCGGCTTCGATCTGCGGGGCGACCCGGTGTGCGCGGGACAGGTCGGTGGTCCACACGGTCGCGGCGAGTCCGTAGCGGCTGTCGTTGGCGAGCCGTACCGCCTCTTCCTCGGTGTCGAAGGGGGCGACGTGGCACACCGGGCCGAAGATCTCCTCCTGCACGACGCGGGAGCTCTGCGGCAGCCCGGTCAGTACGGTCGGTTCGACGTGGAAGCCCTGGTCCCTGGCGTCGCCGAAGTGCGGCACCCCGCCGCCGGCGACGATCTTCGCGTTCTCGTCGGCGGCCAGCCGGTAGTAGGAGAGCACCTTGTCGCGGTGGGCGGCGGAGATCATGGGCCCGTAACCGGTCAGGGCGCGGGCCCGTTCCCCGAGCCCGGCGACGAACTCCTCGAAGACCGGGCGCTCGACGTAGACGCGTTCGGTGCACAGGCAGATCTGCCCGGAGTGGGTGAACGCGGAGCGCGCGGTGCCGTCGACCGCCGCGTCGATGTCGGCGTCGGCGAAGACGAGTGCGGCGTTCTTGCCGCCGAGTTCGAAGGAGACCGGGGTGATGTGGTCGGCGGCGCCGCGCATGATGGCGGCACCGGTGGCCGAGGCGCCGGTGAAGGCGATGGCGTCCACGTCGGAGTGCGTGGTGAGGTACTCGCCCGCCGAGCCGGCGCCCCTGCCGTGGACGAGGTTGAACACGCCGGCCGGCAGCCCGGCCTCTCCGATCACCTCGGCGAGCAGTGTCGCCGAGGTGGGGGTCTCCTCGGAGGGCTTGGCGACGACGGTGTTGCCGGCCGCCAGCGCCGGTGCCACCTTCCAGGTGAGCAGCAGCAGCGGAAGGTTCCACGGCGAGACGACCGCGACCACGCCGAGCGGGCGGCGGACGGTGTAGTTGAGGGCCTGGCCCGATCCCGCGCTCCAGCCCGGGACCGCGGTGGCGTACAGGTGCTCGGGACGGCCGTACAGGAGGTCGGCGTAGGCGCGGAAGTTGCCGATCGCCCGGGGGATGTCGACGGTGGCCGCCAGCTCGCGGGGCTTGCCGGTGTCGCCCACCTCGGCGTCGACGAACTCCTCGAAGCGCGCCTGGATGCCGTCGGCGATCCGGCGCAGGGCGGCGGCCCGGTCTTCGGCGGAGGTTCCGCCCCAGGGGCCGTTCAGCGCGGTGCGGGCCGCGTTGACGGCGGCGTCGACCGTCTCCCGGCCCGCCTCGGGAACCTGCCCCCGGACGGCGGCGTCGACCGGGTCGACCAGCGGAAGCATCGTGGTGGCGTGGCTGTGCGGAAGGAAGGTCCCGCCTATGTAGTGCGCCGGATTCATCTGCCTTGCCCCTTGTTCGTCGACTCTGGGTCCGCACAAGGAGCATCCGGCAGGTGATCTATGTCTGTCTAATATCTATCTTCGACTCGGCTATACCCGTTTAGGCATACCCGGCGTACTTGCCAGGCGTACCTGTACGTGACTCAGGACTCCTCCAGCTCGGCCGCGACAGACCTCAGCGTCGTCAGCAGCTTCTGCGTCGACGGGCCGAGCGGCCGGCCGGCGGGCAGGGTGACGCCCACGCTGTGCCCGATGGGCTCCAGCGGAACGGGGAGCGTGACGAGGCGCGGGTCGCCCCTGCCGATCAGGCCCGGCAGCACGGCGACGACGTCGGTCTCGATCAGCAGCTGGCGAACGGTGAGGAACGAGGTGCACTCCACCCGGTTCTCGGGCAGAGCCAGGCCGTTACGGACGAAGAACTCCTCCAGCTCGCGGCGCAGCACCGTCTCCGTCCCGGGCAGGATCCACGGGTACTCCAGCAGATCCGCGAGGCCGACCTCTGCGCGGTCGCTCAGCGGATGGGCCTCGCCGACGACGACCTTCACGGACTCCTCGTAGAGACTCTCCCGGACCGTGGTGTCGCCGGCGAGGGAGGTGAGCCGGCCGAGAATCAGGTCGACCCGCCCGGCCTCCAGGCCGACCAGCAGTACCTCCGGCGTCGCCTCGCGCACCACGACCGTCAGCAGCGGGTGCCTTTCCTTCACCGCCGCGATGGCCCGGGGCAGCAGAAGGTTGGACCCTGCGAGGTGGGTGCCGACCACCACGGTCCCGCGGTCGGCTTCCGCGATCTCGGTCATATGGCGCGCCGCCTGCCGCAGCTGCGCGAGAACGGCGCGGGCGTGGTCGGTGAACGCCGCACCGAAGACGGTCGGCGTGATCCCGCGCGGCCCGCGGTCGTACAGCGTCACCCCCAGGATGGCCTCGAGATCGTGCAGCCCACGGGTCACCACAGGCTGCGTCACATGGAGGGCGGCCGCGGCGCCGACGACGCTGCCCTGCTCGGTGAGCGCGTCGACCAGGATCAGATGACGGAGCTTGAGGCGTCCGTCCAGCAGGCGAGGCATGTCCATGAAGGAACCCTATAGCGGGGGACTCGCCATCTGGAGCTCAGCCATACCCGTCAGGGCATAGGTGGCGGATCGCGCGCGATCTGGCGTATTCATCGGTGAAGGAAGCGCGGCGCTATGACCGTACGGCTATGGCATCGAGCCAAGTTGGCATTGGCCGGGCATGACTCCCAGAGGTCACGATGAGCGTCACGATGTGGCGGCGAGCACACACGGGTGTGCCGGGGCTGGAACGCCCCTCGTCACAGGGCCCCAGCAGAAAGCAGGGACGCATGACATCCCCCGTACGCGTACCTGACGTCGAGGCCAACCTGAAGCGCAGTATCACGCTGCCCCAGGCACTGGGCGTCTCCTTCCACCAGATCGTAGGCGGCGGGGTCATAGCCCTGATGGGTGTGGCCGTCGCTCTCACCGGGGGCGGAGCGCCCCTGGCCTTCGCCATCGCAGCCGTGATGGTGATCGTCTACTCAATGCCGGTCGCGGTGCTCGGCAGTGCCATGCCGGTGACCGGCGGCCGGTACAGCTACGCGGCCCGCCTGATCTCGCCGTCCATGGGCTTCACCACGATGTGGTTCTCGGTCCTGGTCACCATCCAGCTGAGCCTGATGGCGCTGGCGGGGGCCGACTACCTGCACAGCCTGGTTCCGTCCGTGCCGGCGCGGCCGCTGGCCCTCGGGCTGATCACGGTGTTCTTCCTGGCGAATCTGGCCGGCGCCGCGTTCTCCAACCGCCTGGGAATCGTCCTCGCCTTCGTCATGCTCGCGGCGTTCCTGCTCTACGGGTTCGCCGGGCTGCCGCAAGTCGAGTGGAGCACGCTGGGCGAGGTCGCGCCGAACGGCACAGGGAACCTGCTCACGGCGGCCGCTCTGCTCACCTTCGCCGTCACCGGCAGCACGTACGTCGCCGAGCTGGGGCGCGAGATGAAGCGGCCGGGGCGCGACATCCCGCTGTCGATGATCGGCGGCATCGTCCTTTCCGCCGTCCTGTACGTGTTCCTCGCGATCCCGTCGGTCGGCGTACTGCCGGTGCCCGATGTCGCGGGCAAGCCCATGTCGGTGGTGGCCGATCACGTCCTGTCGCCGGGCGGCTTCGCCTTCTTCATCCTGGGCGGAGCCCTCGCGTCCGTGGTGGGCCACATGAACTCGCTGCTGCTCACCGCGACCAAGCCTGTGCTCGCCGCCATCGGCGACGGCTGGCTGCCGCCGCGGCTCGGCGCCGTGAACGAGCGCTACGGCACACCGCACTGGCTGCTCTTCGGCCTCTACCTCATCGGTGCGGTTCCGGTGGTGATCGGGTTCAGCGTCGCCTCCATCGCCGGCATGGTGTCGGTCGCGGCCACGCCGATGCTCGCCATCATGATCATTTCGTCCTGCCGGCTGCGGGCCCGTTACCCGAGGCTGTACGAGGCCGCGCCGTTCCGGATGCCCTGGCGCCTGCACCTCATCACCGTGGCTCTCGGCACGGTCGTGCTGGCCGTCCAGGCGTACCTGCTCCTCGACAAGCTGACCGGGCCGGCCGCGGTGGCGCTGGCGTGCTGGCTGGTGGCGGGCGCCGCCCTGTGGCTCGTGCGCCACAAGCATGCCGATGCGGTCGTCCAGGCCCGCCGTGACGCCGGGGCGGAAAGCGACCTGACCCCTCAGACCACGGCCGACTGAACGTACGTACAACTCTCAGGAGCATCACATGAGTACGCAACTGACCCTTCTCGGCACCGCCGCCGGCCCGGCCCCCAAGCGGACCCGCAGCGCTCCCGCCCAGGTCATCGTCGTCAACGGGGCGAGCTATGTCGTCGACTGCGGCAACGGCGTCGCCCGCCAACTGGCCCTGGCCGGAGTGCCCTTGTCGTCCCTGCGCGGAGTGTTCATCACGCACCACCACTCCGACCACAACGCCGACTACGGCAACCTGTTCCTGCTCGCCTGGGCGGCCAACCTCGAACGCAGAGTTCCCGCCTACGGCCCTCCGCCGCTCACGCGGATGACCGAACAGTTCCTGGCCATGAACCGGTTCGACATCGACACCCGCATCGCCGACGAGGGCCTGCCGCCGCTGGGCGACCTCATCGCGCCGTCCGAGATCACCGAGGCACGCGTGGTGCACGAGGACGAGAACGTCCGGGTCACCGCCACGCTGGTGCACCACCCGCCGATCGCGACCGCCCTCGCCTACCGGTTCGACACGGCCGACCGTTCCATCGTCATCTCCGGGGACACCGCCCCGTCGGAGAACCTGATCCGGCTCGCCTCCGGAGCGGACGTCCTGGTCCACGAAGTGATGTACCTGCCGGCCGTCGACGCCATGGTGGCCGAGTTCAACGGCAAGACCCTGCGGCAGCACCTGCTCGCCAGCCACACCGACGTCGACCGAGTCGGACGCATCGCCCAGGAAGCCGGGGTGAGGACACTCGTCCTGTCCCACTTCGTCCCCACGGACGTCGACATCCCCGACGAGACCTGGCGCAAGCACGCCTCCCACGGCTTCGACGGCGACGTCGTCGTCGGCCACGACCTGCTGACCCTGTGACGGAGAAGAGAGACCCGATGCCCACGACACGATCCGAGTGCGAGCAGTACGACGCCGATGACCCGCTCGCGTCCCTGCGCGAAGAGTTCGTCCTCCCCGAGGGGGTGATCTATCTGGACGGCAACTCCCTCGGCGCCCTGCCGCAGACCGCCGCAGGCCGGGTCGCCGACATGGTCGAGACCGAGTGGGGGCAGGGCCTGATCCGCAGCTGGAACGACGCCGGCTGGTTCGACAAGCCCGGGGTGCTCGGCGACCGCATCGCCCCGCTGATCGGCGCCGGCACGGGTGAGGTCGTGGTCTGCGACTCCACCTCGATCAACCTGTTCAAGGTGTTCGCCGCCGCCCTCGCGATGCGCCCCGACCGCAAGGTCGTCGTCTCCGAGGCGGGCAGCTTTCCCACCGACCTCTACATGATGGAGGGCGCCACCGGGCTGCTCGACGGCTACGAGCGACGCCTGATCGGCGCCGGCGGGCCGACGCTGGAGGACGCACTCGACGAGGACGTGGCGGTCGTCGTCCTCAGCCACGTGGATTACCGCACCGGACGCCTGCACGACATGGTCACGGTCACCGAGCTGGCGCACCGGCACGGCGCCCTGGTCGTGTGGGACCTCTGCCACAGCGTCGGCGCCCTCCCCGTCCACCTGGGCGACTGCCGGGCCGACTTCGCCGTGGGCTGCACCTACAAATATCTGAACGGCGGCCCCGGCTCTCCGGCCTTCCTCTACGTCGCCGCACGGCACCAGGACGTGGCCCGGCAGCCGCTGTCCGGCTGGCACGGTCACGCCAACCCCTTCGCGTTCGCCACCGACTACCGCCCGGCCGACGGCATCACCCGGTTCCGTTGCAGCACCCCCCAACTGCTGTCGTACGCACCGCTGGAGGCGAGCCTCGACATCTGGGAGCGCGTCGACCTCGACCTGCTGCGGGCCAAGAGCCTGCGGATGACGGACCTGTTCATCGAACTCGTCGACCAGGAGTGCGCGGGGCTCGGCCTGGACATCGCCTCCCCGCGTGACGCGGACGCCCGCGGCAGCCAGGTCGCCGTGCGGCACGCGGACGGATACCCCGTGATGCGGGCGCTCATCGACCGCGGCGTCATCGGCGACTTCCGCGCACCGGACCTGCTGCGCTTCGGGTTCACCCCGCTCTACGTGCGCTACGTCGACGTGTGGGACGCGGTGCAGGAACTGCGCGACGTCCTCTCTTCCGAGGTGTGGCGCGACGTCCGGTACGCCACCCGCGCCCAGGTCACCTGACGCCCCGGACGCCCCCGTCACAAGGCGGTGCAGCGGGCGCTGCACCGCCTTGTGACGGGGGGCCTCAGCTCTTGGGCATGAGGACGGTGTCGATGATGTAGACGTGGGCGTTGCCGGTCTTGACGTTGCCGCAGACCACGTTCGCCGAGTCGTTCACCTTGAACTTCTCGCCCGAGCCGGCGGTGGTCAGCTCCCCGCCTTGCAGAGTCTTGAAGGTTCCGTCCTGGAGTTTGTCCGGAGTGATCCGCTCACCCACGACGTGGTACGTGAGGATTTTGGTGAGCTGTGCCTTGTCGTTGAGGACCTTGTCGAGGTCGGCCTTCGGGATCTTGGCGAAGGCGTCGTTGGTCGGGGCGAAGACCGTGATGTCCTTCGCGTTGTTCAGGGTGTCGACGAGACCGGCCTTCTTCACAGCGGTGACCAGCGTCGACAGGGCCGGGTTGTTCGACGCGGCGGTCGCCACCGGGTCCTTGGCCATGCCGTCGAACGAGCCCGCCCCGTCCTTCGGCACCGACGCGCACGCCGGACCGAACGGCCCGTCCATGCCTTGCGCAGAGGCGGATGTGGACAGTGCCATCGAGGCGGGCAGTGCCAGTACCGCGGCGGCGACGAGAGCCTTGCGCACACGTAGAGCAGTCATGATCGAACCTCTCCGGGCGGCGGAAGGCTCTCAGAACCCGCCGCGCCCTGGGTTGGCTGCCAAGCCGGGTGGAGGAGGAAGACCGAGGTCCTCGGCCTGACGTTCCGCATCCACCTACGGGTAATTCGGAGCGGGTCGGGCGGCGGATGTATCGGATGCGGATCTTTCCCGGTTTCCGGCCGCCGGCCCCACGGGTCAGTCGACGGTGACGACGACGGAGTGCCAGCCCGAAGCGCCGTCCGGGATGGTGCGGGTGCGCTTCTCGGTCTGGGTCTCGCCCGTGCCGTCGGTGGCACGGACGGTCAGGGTGTGGGAGCCCTTGGCGGCCGTCCACTCGTACGACCACTGCCGCCAGGTGTCGCGGGTGTCCTCGGCGGCGAGGCGGGCCTCCTTCCAGGGGCCGTCGTCGACCCTGACCTCGACCTTGGTGATGCCGCGGCGCTGCGCCCAGGCGACCCCGGCGATCATCACGGTGCCGGCCGCCGGGCGGGCGAACGGCTTGGGGGTGTCGATACGGGACTGGGTCTTGACCGGTGCGCGCTGCGCCCAGTCCCGCTTCACCCAGTACGTGTCGTACGCGTCGAAGGTGGTCAGTTCGATGTCCTGGATCCACTTGCAGGCGGAGACGTAGCCGTAGAGGCCGGGCACCAGCATGCGTACGGGGAAGCCGTGGACGAACGGCAGGGGATCGCCGTTCATGCCGACGGCGAGCATCGCGTCGCGTCCGTCCATGATGTCCTCGACGGGGGTGCCGATCGTCATGCCGTCCACGGAGCGCGCCACGAGCTGGTCGGCGGGCCCGCCCTCGGACGGCGGCCGGACGCCGTACTGCCGGAGCAGGCGGGCGAGGGGGACGCCGATCCAGCGGGCGTTGCCGATGTACGGACCGCCGACCTCGTTGGAGACGCAGTTCAGGGTGATGGTGCGTTCGACGAGCGGCATCTTCAGCAAGTCGTCGAAGGTCAGGGTCCGTTCGCGGGTGACGCCCTTGCCGTGGATGCGGAGCTTCCAGGTGGTGGCGTCGACTTTGGGTACGACGAGGGCGGTGTCGACGCGGTAGAAGTCGTCGTTGGGCGTCAGGTACGGGCTGATGCCTTTGATGCGCAGTGCGGCTCCGGGGGGTGTGGGGGCGGCTTTGGACGACGGCGCGGGCAGCAGGACGCTCTTGCGCGAGGCGGCCGCGCTGCCCGCCTGCGAACGGTTCAGAGCGCGGCCCGCGAGCCCCGCGCCGGTGGACGCGGCGGCTGCGGCGGTCGCGGCGATGACGAACGCGCGACGGTCGAAGCCGGGCCGGTCTGCTTCCTCCCCTGCGGTGGCGGGGGCCGCGGCCGGTCCGAGGCGGCCGGTCAGCCAGTACAGCAGCAACGCCCCGACCACCGCGCCGACCGTGGACGGCAGGGCGTCGGCCACGCTCGTCGAGTCGGGTCGGCTGGTGGCGGCCAGCGCGCCGACTGCGCCGAACGCGAGGATGCCGAGCGAGCCGACACGGCGCCATCGGCTCGCGAGAACCCCGAGGAACAGCGCCAGGCCGCAGAGCACGACGAGGATGCCGAGTTGCAGCACCAGCTTGTCGCTCTCGCCGAACTGACGGATCGCCCAGTCCTTCACGGGCGTCGGCGTACGGTCGATGGCCGCGCCGCCGACCGCGATGACCGGCCCCGACTCGGGCCGCACGGCTGCCGATACGAGTTCGGCGACCGCGATGGCCGCGTACCCGGCGAGCAGGCCGCAAAGAGCGCCGAGTGAGAGTCGTTTCAGGCTCGGCCTGCGTCTGTTGTCGCCGTCCATGTGGTCGTTCATGTCGTCGTCCACGTTGTCGTTCATGTCGTCGTTCATGTGGTGAATCCGTTCTCGCGCCGGTTCCGGCTTGGCGGTTGGCCCGGACGGGTGGCGGCGGAAGTTTTTTGAGAAGGGGCCAATCCGCCTCCGTACTCGCCTCGGATTACCGGCGATGAGAGCGCAGGGCTCTTACGCATCCGATCGATGAGGGATTGCCATGCAGAATCGTGTCCGTCGTGCCGCCGTCGCTGTCGCCGCTGCTGCCATGCTGCCGCTCGCCCTGGCCGCCTGCTCCGACAGCGGTTCCCAGGACAAGGCGTCCGACAGCGCCTCGGCCCCCGCGTCGAAGGACAAGGAGAAGGAGCCCCAGGCCCCCACTGACGACGCCGAGGGCATGGACGGGCCGTTCGGTCCGGCGTGTGCGTCGGTGCCGAAGGACGGCGCGGGCTCGTTCGACGGGATGGCGAAGGACCCGGTGGCCACCGCCGCGTCCAACAACCCGGCCCTGTCGACGCTGGTCACCGCTGTGAAGAAGGCCGGCCTGGTCGACACCCTGAACAACGCGAAGGACATCACGGTCTTCGCCCCGACCAACGACGCCTTCGCGAAGATCCCGAAGGCGGACCTGGACAAGGTCCTCAACGACAAGGCGCAGCTCACCAAGATCCTCACCCATCACGTGGTCGGTCAGAAGCTCGCCCCGAAGGACCTGGAGAACGGGACGTTCGAGACCCTGGCGAAGACCGAGGTGACCACCACCGGCTCCGGTGAGTCCTTCAAGGTCGCCGACTCGGCCAACGTCGTCTGCGGCAACGTCAAGACCGCCAATGCCAACGTCTACATCATCGACTCGGTCCTGATGCCGAAGTGACGTACGAGAACTGACGCCTGAGAGCCCACGGGGAGTCCGGCCGCCTGCTGCCGGCCGCCGGGCTGCGTGAGGGAGGTGTGCGGCCGCGGGAGTGGGTCCCCGCGGCCGCACAGTCCTGTCGGCAGGCCATGGCCTTCCGTCGAGCCGTACGGCTGGTTCACCGGAAAAGCTGCGCACTCTTCCAATCCGCCACCGCGCCGCCTCCGGATTACCTGTGAGACCGCACCCGCGGGCCGGAGAGGAACGACGATGTCCATGGGGTCAGCGATTACGTCGGGCGAGGCCGAGAGGTTCCCGGCTCCCCAAGGCCGGGGCCGGCCGCGTACGGCGGTGATAGGCAGCGGTGTGGCCGGTCTCACCGCCGCGTACATTCTCGCCCGCGCGCATCACGTCACGCTGTACGAGGCCGACGACCGGCTCGGCGGGCACGCCCACACCCACGACCTGACCTCGCCCGACGGCTCGGCGCACCGCGTGGACTCCGGGTTCATCGTCCACAACCGCCGCACCTACCCGAACCTGCTGCGGCTGTTCGCCGAACTCGGAGTCACCACACAGGAGTCGGAGATGAGCCTGTCGGTGCGGTGCGAGGGCTGCGGCCTGGAGTACGCCGGTGCGCGCGGCCCGGCCGGGTTGTTCGCCCGGCCCCGAAACGCCCTGAGCGCACGGCATCTGCGGCTGCTCGCCCAGGTGCCCGCCTTCCACCGGGCCGCGCGCCGAGTGCTCGCGCGGGACGCCGAAGCGTCGCTCACCCTCGGCGAGTTCCTGGACCGCGAGAGATTCTCCCCGTACTTCCGTACGCATTTCATGACGCCGCTGGTGTCGGCCGTCTGGTCTTGCGATGCCGCCACCGCCCTGCGCTACCCGGCCGCGTATCTGTTCCGTTTCCTGCGCCACCACGGACTGCTCTCCGTCGGCGGATCGCCGACCTGGCGCACCGTCAGCGGCGGCTCGCGCACGTACGTCGAGCGGGTGGCCCGCGCCCTGCACGAGGTGTGCCTCGCGACTCCGGTCCGTGCCGTTCAGCGGCACCCGGACGGCGTCCGTGTCACCGCTGCCGACGGTGTCGTGCGGTCGTACGACTCGGTGGTCGTCGCCACCCACCCGTACCAGGCGCTCCGGCTCCTCGCCGACGCCACCGCGCAGGAGAAGGAAGTCCTCGGCGCGTTCCGGTACTCCCGCAACACCACGCTCCTGCACACCGACACCAGCCTGCTGCCGCGCGCCCGGGGCGCCCGCGCCTCCTGGAACTACCTGATGCCGTCCTGCACGGCGGGCTCCGACCGGGTCCGGGTCAGCTACGACATGAACCGGCTCCAACGCCTGGACGCACCCGAGACGTACGTGGTCACGCTCGGCGGCGAGGACCGTGTCGACCTGGACCTGGTCCGGGCCCGCATGGTGTACGAACACCCGGTCTACACCCCGGAGTCGGTGGCCGCCCAGCAGCGGCTGCCCGAACTCGGCACCCCCGTCACGGCGTTCGCCGGGGCGTACCACGGCTGGGGGTTCCACGAGGACGGCTGCCGCTCCGGCGTCGCGGCCGCCGCGGCGCTCGGAGTGCGCTGGTGACCACCGACCCGGCCCCGGCCCTGTACAGCGTGGCGATCGCGCACGTCCGTACCGCCCCGTGGCGGTACGCGCTGCGCCACCGCTCCTACATGTGGCTGATCGACCCCGACCGCCCGCCCGAACTGCCCGCATCCCTGCGGCCGTTGGCGCGTTTCGACGCCCGCGACCACTTCGACGGCGACCGTCCGACGATCCGCGCCGGACTCGACGCGTTCCTGGCCGGGCACGGCGTGGACCTGGACGGCGGCCAGGTCCTGATGCTCACCCATGCCCGCGTCCTCGGGTACGTGTTCAACCCGCTGACGGTCTACTGGTGCCACGGCCCCGACGGCACCCCGCGCTACGTCGTCGCCGAGGTGCACAACACGTACGGCGGCCGCCACTGCTACCTGCTGCGCCCTGACGCCGAGGGCCGGGCGGTGACCGGCAAGGCGTTCTATGTATCGCCGTTCTTCCCCGTCGACGGCCGCTACCGCATGCGGCTGCCCGCACCCGGCGACCGACTCGACTTGACCGCGCACCTGGAGCGCGACGGCGGCAGGCCCTTCACCGCAACCGTCCGGGGCCTTCGCCGCGAAGTACGTACGAGCACCCTGCTGCGGCTCGCCCTGCGCCACCCGTGGTCCACGCTCGCCGTGTCCGCCGCGATCCGGTGGCACGGCATCCGCCTCTACCTGCGGGGACTGCCCGTACAGCCGCGACCCGAACCAGCTGTGCCAACCGAACCACTCGTACCCGAACCGAGGACCCCGGAGAACGCTTCATGACGACAGCCGAGCCCCGCACCGCCGAGCCGCCCGCCGCCTCCGCCGGGGGTGGGACAGCGGTCGGCCCCGCCGGTCGTCCCAGTGGACCGGACCCGATCCGCTGGCCCGACATAGCCGCCCCCGCTCCCCGCCACGGCCCCCGTACCGTCATCGCCGCCGCCGTGGTCCGACGAGCCCTGAAACAGCTGCCGTTGCGGGTGCGGTTCGCCGATGGCACCGAACTCGGCAAGGGCGGGCCGGTGATCGACGTCCACGACCCGGGGGCCTTCCACGGCCGGATCGGCGCGCAGGGCCTGATCGGGTTCGGCGAGTCCTACATGGCGGGCGAGTGGGACGCCCCCGATCTGGTCGCCGCCCTCACCGTGCTCGCCGCGCACGCCGCCGAGCTGGTCCCCGCGCCCCTGCAACGATTGCGCGCGCTGTGGGCGCCGCGCCGACCGCGCGCGCAGCTCAACACCCCTGGCGGCTCCCGGGACAACATCAGCCACCACTACGACCTGTCCAACGACCTGTTCGCGCTGTTCCTCGACGAGACCCTCAGCTATTCCTCGGGCGTCTTCCGTTCCCTTCCCGCACGGTGGGACCTGCTCGCCGACGCCCAGCACCGCAAGATCGACCGGCTGCTCGACCTGGCCGACGTGCGCGAGGGCAGCCGAGTCCTGGAGATCGGCACCGGCTGGGGCGAGTTGGCGATCCGCGCGGCCGCCCGCGGCGCCCACGTCACCTCGCTCACCCTCTCCGCCGAACAGCGCGACCTCGCCCGCACACGGATAGCGGCGGCCGGGCTTGCCGATCGCGTCTCTGTCGAGCTGTGCGACTACCGCGAGGCACGCGGCACGTACGACGCCGTCGTGAGCGTCGAGATGATCGAGGCCGTCGGCGCCGAGTTCTGGCCGGTCTACTTCCGCACCCTCGACGCGCGCCTCGCCCCAGGCGGGCGGGCCGCCCTGCAGGCCATCACCATGCCGCACGACCGGATGCTCGCCTCCCGCTCCACGCACACCTGGATCGGCAAGTACATCTTCCCCGGCGGGCTGCTGCCCTCGACGCGGGCCGTCGCCGAGACCATGCGCGATCACACCGGGCTCACCGTCGACCGCCGCGAGCCCTACGGCCCGCACTACGCCGAGACGCTCAGGCTCTGGCGCGAACGGTTCACCGAGCGGGCATGGGAGGTCGAGGCGCTGGGCTTCGACGCGACGTTCCGCCGCATGTGGAACTTCTACCTCGCCTACTCTGAGGCCGGGTTCCGCTCCGGCTACCTCGACGTCCAGCAGTACCTGCTCACCAAGGAGGCCGCCGCCCGATGACCACCACCCGTCCCGCCCGGACCGCGGCGGCCCACCGCCTCGCGGCACTCGCCGCATCCGCGCTCGGCGGCCCACTGCCCGTACGGCTGCGCGCCTGGGACGGCAGCGAGACCGGCCCCGCCGACGGCCCCGTGGTGGTCGTACGCTCCCGGCGCGCCCTGTGCCGACTCCTGTGGCAGCCGGGCGAGTTGGGGCTCGCGCAGGCCTACGTCACCGGGGAGCTGGACGTCGAGGGCGACCTGGCCGAGGGGCTGCGCGCCATCTGGGCAGCCGCCCGGGAGCAACAGCTGGGCGCACCCCGGCTCTCCCTCGCCGACCGGCTCCGCGCCGCCGGCGCCGCCGCCCGACTCGGCGTCGCGGGCCCGCCGCCGGCCCCGCCCGCCTCCCAGGCCCGGCTGCGCGGCGCCCTGCACTCCAAAGCCCGCGACCGCGCCGCCATCAGCCACCACTACGACCTGTCCAACGCCTTCTACCGGCTGCTCCTCGACGAGACCATGGCCTACTCGTGCGGCTACTGGGTCGGCGAGGAACCGGAGTTCGGCCCCGCGGACGCCCAGCGCGCCAAGCTGGAGCTGATCTGCCGCAAGCTCAACCTCATGCCCGGCGCCCGGCTGCTCGACATCGGCTGCGGCTGGGGTTCCCTCACCCTGCACGCCGCCGAACGCCACAAGGCCCACGTCACCGCCGTGACCCTCGCCAGGGAACAGGCCACGCACGTACGCGAGCAGGTGCGCGCCCGCGGCCTCGGCGACCGGGTCGAGGTGTTCTGCCAGGACTACCGCGACATCGCGGGCGGTGGGTACGACGCGGTCGCCACCGTGGAGATGGGCGAATATGTCGGCGACGCCGAGTACCCCGGCTTCGCCGCCACGCTGCACCGGATGCTCCGCCCGCAGGGGCGCGTCCTCGTCCAGCAGATGTCCCGGGGCGCGACGGCCCCCGGAGGTGGCGCGTTCATCGAGGCGTACATCGCCCCGGACATGCATATGCGCCCCCTCGGCGAGACCGTCTCATTCCTGGAGACGGCGGGCCTTGAGGTCCGCTCGACGGAATCCATGCGGGAGCACTACGTCCGCACGATCGAGGCCTGGCACCACACCCTTGAAGAGCGCTGGGACGACGTCGTGGGCCTTGTCGGAGTGGAGACGGCGCGGGTCTGGCGGCTGTATCTGGTCGGCGGGGCGCTCGCCTTCGAGGAGCGGCGGATGGGCGTGGACCAGGTCCTCGCCGAGCGCCCGGCCACCGACGGGCAGGACAGCCGCCCGCCGACTCCCTGGAACTGGTACACGGGATTGGACCGGCTGTGAACGGATTCCTCTGGGGTGACTTCGCGGCCGGCCTGCCCTGGTCCGCCCTCGCCGCGCTCGCCGTCATGCTCGTCACCTTCGGTGTCGCCGTGCGCAAGGGCATGCACCGGATCGTCGACATCGCCTGGGGCCTCGGCTTCACCGCCGTCGCCCTGGTGAGCCTCATCGCCTCGGCCGGCGCGGGCGGCGACCCGGTCCGGCGCACCCTCGTCACCGTGCTGACGGCCGTATGGGGTCTTCGGCTGGCCGCGCACATCGCCCGCCGCGGCCGGGGCCACGGGGAGGACCCGCGCTACGCCCGCATGCTGGCCAAGGCCTCCGGCGACCCGCACCTGTATGCGCTGCGCATGGTCTACCTGCTGCAGGGCGCGCTGGTCTGGCTGGTGTCCCTGCCGGTCCAGGCCGCCCACTATGTACCGGAACCGATGGGCCCGCTCGCCTGGGCGGGCGTCGCGCTGTGGGCGGTGGGGCTGTTCTTCGAGGCGGTCGGCGACGCGCAGCTGGCCCGGTTCAAGGCCGACCCGGCGAACCGGGGCCGGATCATGGACCGGGGCCTGTGGCGCTACACCCGCCACCCGAACTACTTCGGCGACTTCCTTGTGTGGTGGGGCCTCTTCCTGTTCGCGGTCGGCCCGCTCGCCGTCGCCGCCACCGTCGTCGTCGCGCCGCTCGTCATGTCCCTGCTCCTGACCCGGGGCAGCGGACAGCGCCTCCTCGAACAGCACATGTCCAGCCGTCCGGGATACGACGACTATGTGGCCCGCACGAGCGGCTTCTTCCCACGACCGCCCCGCAATTGAGCCTGCCGCCCGGCCACCGACACGTCGGTGGCCGGGCGGCGTACGCCTCAGGCGGGCAGCGGCATCAGGGCCAGCGGGGCGGAGGTCGGCTGTGCGGAGCCGCCAGCCGGCTCGACGGTGATGCCCATGCCGGACGCACCGCCCACCGCACCGCTCATCAGCACCGTCTGCCCGCTGCGGCCAGGCTCCATCAGCCCCGCGGAGCGCATCTTCCCGCCGTCGTCGAACCACAGCTGGTACGTCTTGCCCTCGGGCGGCGGGGCCATCCCGGAGACCACGAACACGGCCCGATCCTGGCGCTTGGAGACGACGACCGTGCCGGTCGCTCCGTCGCCCAGCTTCACCGTC
>NZ_JASCIQ010000057.1 GCF_029968035.1 Streptomyces cavernicola
CGTGTGGGCGGGCCACATAGGTGCCGCACACATGTGGTCCGCCCACATAGGTGCCGCCACACACGTGGCCTGCCCACATAGGGCCCGCACACATGTGGCCTGCCCCCACAGGACACCGGCCCTCCCGTCGACCGTCCGGGCCCTTCCCCCGCACCTCAGACGGCGATGCCCGCCACGCGCAGCGCGTGCACCAGGTCCCACTCCCGCTCCGGCGACACCGCGCGCGCCGCGTCCAGGACCAGGGGCGCGAGCCGCGCCGGGTCGCGCAGGGCGAACCGCGCCGCCTCCTGCGGTCCGCGCACCCGTACGTACGCGTCGAGGAGCGCCGCCACCTCGCGCTCCCGGCCGGACTCGTGCAGGGCGAGCACGGCCTCGGCGAGCTCGGGCGCGGGGCGGGCCACTCCCTGCCGGAGCAGCTGCCCGCCGTCGTCGGCGCGGCCCGCGGCGGCCAGCGCGTCGGCCGCCGCGACGAGCCGCTCCACGGGCAGCGAGGCACTCTCCCACAGCAGCGTCACCCAGTCGGCCGCGAGCCCCGCGCACTCCAACTCTTCCGCCAGCAGCGGTAGTTGGTCCGCAGGGCCGAGCACGGCCTCACACAGCAGCGCGTACGCCTCGCCGCTGCGCCCCGCGCCGCGGAGCCGGACCAGCTCACGTACGGCCTGTGCGGCGGCCGCACGCGAGGCGGCGTCGTCCGGCTCGGGGGCCGACTCGGGGGCCGACTCGGGGGCCGGCCGCGGCGCGGGTTCCGGCACGGCAGCGGCCATCGCGAACCGGGCGCCCCGCGGAGCCTCCGCGGCCACGGCCGCCCCGGGCATCGCCTCCGGTACGGGCACGGGCACGGCCTCGTCCGTCGCGTCACCCTCGTCCGCCGCGCCCCAGGCGTACCTGGCCCCGCGCGGGCGCTTCCGCCGGGCGGCCGCAGGCGTGCGCCGCTCCCGGTCAGACGCCGCCCCCGACCCCTCCGCCACCTCCCCCGCTTCCAACTGGGCGATGCGCGAGCGGAGTTCTTCGCTCCTGGCCGTCGCGCGCTCCTCGTCGTCGCGGGCCCAGGCGAGGTCGAGGCGGAGGCGTTCGGCCTCGTGCGGGGCGGGCGCTTCGGCGAGCCGGGCGGCGATGAGGTCCTGGCGCTCGATCGCGTACCGCTGCTCGTCGCGCATCAGGTCGAGCCGCTCGGCCAGGAGTCGGCGGGCGCCGGGCAGCTCGTCCTGGGCGGCGAGCGCCGCGCGGTGCAGGGGGCGGGCGAGGGCGGCCTCGCGCTCGGCGGCCGGGTCGCCGTGGTCGCCGGCGAGGTCGTGGAGCAGGGCCTGGACGACGTCCCAGGGCGGCACTTCGACGCCGTCGAGGCAGGCCGTCACGCCCTCCGGGTCGCGCTGCCAGAACACTCCGCACCAGCCCGCCCGCTGGTCCGGCCGGGACAGCAGATCCTCGAAGTACGCGGCGAACTCCCCGACCGCCGAAGGGAGTTGATGCTGTGCCATACCGCTCGCCCCCGTCAGCGCAGAAACCACGGAAGCGGGCCTGTTCGGCCCGTCCGTCCGGCTGGCATTGCACACCCGCCGTGTTACGGGGCGGCTACGGGCGCTTTTCGGCGGGACGCCTACTGGGCGTTGAGGCGTACGGCGATCCCGGTGTGCGGGCGCTTGCCGAGGCGTACGAGAGTGGCGGGCAGGTCCACGAGCCAGTACTGGAGGCGGTACTTGCGCGCGAGGAGCTTGCGCAGCTTCGGCATCTCGTCGGCGGTCAGGAAGCGCGCCGTGCCGTCGACGGCGGGCGCGTCCGGGGCGACCCGGCCGCGCACGTCGCAGGGCGACACCCGCACGTTCTTGTCCCGTCGCAGCCGCTTGACCTTCCAGGAGTCGCTCCGCGTCCACACCCACAGCTCGTCCCCGGCCCGTACGACCCATACGGGTGTGGCGACGCCGACCCCGTTCCGCCGGTATGTGGTGAGGCTGATGTAGGGGACGCGGCCGAGGAGTGAGGCGTTCATGGGGGTCATGGCCGGAGCTTAGGCGCGCTGCTCGCGCCCGCGTGCGTGAGGGTCTCCCAGGCGACGAAGAGGTCGTCGGTGCCTGCGGGGCGGGTGCGGCGCACGAGGCGTTCGGTATGTGGCACGGGCACATGGAGTCGGTTCTTGAGGTGGTTGAGGACCACTTCCAGGTCGGGCCCGAGGGTCAGCTCGGGCTTACCGCCGCACAACCACTGCGGCACGGCGCCGCCGAGCTGGTACCCGGAGTGCAACTCCGTTGCGGCGCGGAGCCGTTCGCGCACTTCGCCGTAGAGGTCGACGCCCTGGTGGTGCGCGGTCTCGGCGGTGTGCGCGGTGGCGGCCAGGGCGTACCCGACGTGTTCGAAGTTGCGGCAGGACTCCTGACCGAGGCCGTCGACGAAGCGCCGCTGCCCGAACCAGTAGGCGCGGATCTTCTCCGGGGTGTCGGCGCTGCCGCCGGGCGGGGCGAGCGGCAGCGGCCCGTCGGAGCGCAGATAGAAGTACGCGGGCACGCGCGCCCGGAAGCGTGCGAGGGCCTGGTCGAACACCTTACGGTCGTCGAGGAAGACGCCGATCCCGAGGGCCGCGTCGGTCATCGTCAGGTCCCAGTTGCCGTTGTAGTCGGCGACCTTCACGTCGAACTCGGCGAGGTAGGCGTGGCGCAGCATGTGCGAGAAGCGCGCCACCCGGTCCTTGGGCCAGCCGTCGGAGCCGTCGGAGGTCTTGTAGGTGTGCCGCACGATCTCGGCGGCCCGTGCCCAGGTCGACCCGGCCCAGGCCGCCTGCAGCCCGGCGTTGCCCTCTGTGTGGTCGCGCAACACCTTCGACCAGGCGTCCATGATCTGCACGGACTTCTCGGCGTGCGCCCGCTTCCCGGTCACCGACCAGAGCAGCGCCTGGGTGTACGCGGCGACGGCGTCCTCGCGCTCGGCGGTGCAGGCGGGCGGGTTCTCGTACGGCTTGCAGGCGACCACGGCGACGGGGCGGGGGCGGTACCCGGCCTGTGCGTACCGGCTGTTCGCCATCGCGCGGTAGGCCGACGCCCAGGGCTCGGCGCCGGACTCCACATGGGCGCGGAGCACATGGAGTTGGGAGCGGTCGAGGAGCACGCCCGGGTGGGTGAAGGCGCGGGGCCCGACCGCTCGCGGCGCCGGCGCGGGCGGGTCCACGGCGCGCGGGGCGGCAGCGGCGAGCGCTGCGACCAGGACTGCGCAGGCGGCGAGCCCACTGCGTATGCGGCGTACGGGGCGCGGTCGGGTGGCCATACGAGCAGCGTGCACCGGCGTGTCGCGGGCCCGCGCGATCTGTTGCTCCGGCCGCGCCGCCCGGGACCTGGGGCTGGGCCTGCCCCTGCGCCAGGCCCTGCGCCTGGGCCTGGGCCGTGGGGTCGGCCGTCCCTCAGGCCGGGACTGCGGAGCAGCGCGCGAGGACTTCGTCGAGCGAGAGACCGAGGGCGCCGGCGAGGGCGGCGACCGTGAAGAACGCCGGGGTGGGCGCGCGGCCGGTCTCGATCTTGCGGAGGGTCTCGGCAGAGAGTCCGGCGCTCGCCGCGACCTCGATCATGCTCCGCCCGCCGCGGGCCTCGCGCAGCAACTGGCCGAGCCGCTCGCCGCGTTCGCGCTCTTCGGGGGTGAGAGGGGTGCGCACCATGTGGCCAGTCTACAGCCCGACCCAATTTTTATACCGGTATAGTAATTGGCATGGTGGAACTGAAGACGGACGCGTCCATCGACGCGATGCGGGAAGCGGGCCGAGTCGTGGCCCAGGCGCTGACGGCGGTACGGGAGGCGGCGGAGGTCGGCGTCCGGCTGCTCGACCTGGACGAGGTGGCGCGCGGCGTCCTGAAGGAGGCGGGCGCGGACTCCCCGTTCCTCGGGTACCGGCCGGGCTTCGCCCCCACCCCGTTCCCCGGGGTCCTGTGCACATCGGTGAACGACGCGATCGTGCACGGCATCCCGAGCGGGTACCGGCTGCGCGACGGCGACCTGGTCTCCGCGGACTTCGGCGCGAAGCTGAACGGCTGGGTCGGGGACTCGGCCGTCAGCTTCACCGTGGGCAGGGCGCGCGCCGCCGACACCCGGCTCGTGGAGACGGCGTTCGCGGCGCTCGACGCGGGCATCGCGGCGGCCGCCGTCGGCAACCGCATCGGAGACATCGCCCACGCCATCGGCACGGTCTGCCGCTCGGCCGGTTACGGCATCCCGGACGACTTCGGCGGCCACGGCATCGGCCGCGAGATGCACGAGGACCCGGGCGTGCCCAACGAGGGGCGGCCGGGGCGGGGGATGCGGCTGCGGCACGGCATGGTCCTGGCCATCGAGCCGATGCTGACCGGGGGTGGCGGGGACGACTACTACGCGGACCGGGACGGGTGGACGCTGCGCACATGTGACGGCAGTCGGGCGGCGCACGCGGAGCACACGGTGGCTGTCACGGAGGCGGGCCCCCGCGTCCTCACGACCCTGTGAGCCTCCGGACCACGCCCGGCCCCGTCGACTCGGCCCTGTCGAGCCTGATTTGATCCCCTCCCCGCCCCTTCCCGGCTGCGCCCGATATGCGGCTGCCGCCGCGTGGCTGCCGTCGGCTCCTGGGGGCCAGCCCCCAGACCCCCTCCCCCAAGCTCTCGGCTTCGCTCGAGCAGGGGGGACCCCCATCTCCAACGCCGGAGGGGCTGAATTTGGCGGAATGAGGCTGGGAGGAGCGCCCCGTCAGGGGCGCGGGGCTGTGACATTTACGGCTCCGCCGCGTGGGCGCGAGCAACCACAACGGCGCGACAGCCGAAAAACAACCGGGCACGGGGCGAAGCCCCGGACATTCAGGGGCGCGGGGCTGTGACATTTGCGGCTGCCGCCGCGTGGGCGCGACCAGCCGCAGCGGCGCGGCAGTCGAAAAGCGACCGGGCCGGGGCCCGGGGCGGAGCCCCGGGGTGAAACAACAGCCCTCACTGCCCCGCAAGGAACCGCCGAGTCAGCTCCGCCCCCATCCGCTGCGCGGCGCCCGCGCTCTCGATCGGCTTGACCTCGCTGCCCGTGAAGAAGATGTACGTGACGTCGCGCGCCGCCCCGCCCCGTACCGGATGCGGGTTGATGCCGAGGCCGCGGGCGGTCGCGTACGAGGCCTCGCCGATGAGGTCGGCCGGGCCGGTGTCGCCGACGACGGCGTACTGCACCTTGCCGCGGTGGACGACCGCGGCAAGACCCCCGCCCCACACCTTCGAGTCGCGATGGCTCCACAGCTTGCTCGCGCCCGGCACCACGACGTACGGCAGTTTCGCCGAGTCGAGGTGCCGGCCGCGCGCGTCCTGGAAGGCCGTCGTGGGCTGGAAGTAGGGGTCGGTGCGCTTGTTGCAGACGCTGCTGGGGCGGCCGTCGCAGTCGATGTCCAGGTCGGCCTTGAAGTGCACGACGCCCTTGCCGCCGCAGACCGGGATGTTCGCGGGCGCCCCGTCGTCCGCGCGGTACCGGCCCTTGGAGATCTGCGCGCAGCCGCGGATCTTGGCGAGCAGCGCGGCCGCCACCGTCGGGCCGCCCTCCTCGGCCACCACCGTCGGACCGCTCTCGTCAGCCGCCGCGGGCGGGGCGGCGAGGGCGGTGAGCAGGACGGGGGCGAGGGCGGCCGGCACCAGCACAGAATTCAGTGCATGCAAGGGAGACCCCTAGGAAGTGATCAAGAGCTCGGGTGCACCACCCTCGCCGAGCCCCCGCCCCTTCGCACCTTTTCCGCCGCCGCGAGCCAGCGCCCGTCGGGCAGTCGCTGCACGCCGGTGGCCGCGCCGATCTCCGAGGTCTCCTTGAAGGCGTGCCCGATCGACTCCAGCTTCGCCCTCAACTCGCTGCCGTACAGGCCGGGTTCGAGCTCGGTGGCGGCCGCGTTGCGCTGGCTGGCGCGCGGCGCGGCGATCGCGTCGACGAGCGGCAGGCCGCGGTCGACCACTCCGGTGAGGGTCTGCAGGACGGTGGTGATGATGGTCGCGCCGCCGGGCGAACCGAGCGCGAGCACCGGCCGGCCGTCCTTCAGGGCGATCGTCGGCGACATCGACGAGCGCGGCCGCTTGCTCGGGCCCGGCAGGTTCGGGTCGTGCACGTCAGGGCTCGCCGGAGCGAAGGAGAAGTCGGTCAGCTCGTTGTTGAGCAGGAAGCCGCGCCCCGGCACGGTGATGCCGCTGCCGCCGGTGGACTCGATGGTCAGCGTGTACGCGACGACGTTGCCCCACTTGTCGGCGGCCGTCAGATGCGTGGTGTTCTCGCCCTCGTACGTGGTCGGGGCGGCCTTGTCGCCGGTGCCGCACGACTCCGGGTCGCGCGGGTCGCCGGGTGCGAGCGGGCTGGTGAGGGCCTTGTCGTCGCTGATCAGGCAGGCGCGGGAGTCCGCGAACTCCTGGCTGAGCAGCTCCTTCGTCGGCACGTCCTCGAACGCCGGGTCGCCCACCCAGCGCCCGCGGTCCGCGAAGGCGATCCGGCTGGCCTCGATGTACCGGTGCAAGTACTGCTCCTCGGTGGCCTTCGCGAGGTCGGTGCGCTCCAGGATGTTCAGGGCCTCGCCGACGGTCGTGCCGCCGGACGAGGAGGGCGCCATGGAGTAGACGTCGAGCCCCCGGTACTCGGCCCGGCTCGGCGCCTGCCGCTTCACCGCGTACCCGGCGAGGTCCCCGGTGGTGAGGTCGCCGGGCCTGGCCTCGCGCCCGGAGTCCGGGTCGACGGGCGGCTCGTTGACGGTCCGTACGACCTCCTCGGCGAGCTTGCCGTGGTACATGGCGCGGCTGCCCTTGTCGCCCAGCTCGGCGTACGTACGGGCCAGATCGGGGTTCTTGAAGACCGAGCCGACCGCCGGGAGTTCGCCGCCGGGCAGGAAAAGCTCGGCGGAGGCGGGGAAGTCGGCGAAGCGCTCCTGGTTGGCGGCGGTCTGGGCGCGGAACGTCTCGTCGACGACGAAGCCCTTGGACGCCAACTCCTTGGCGGGTTCGAGGAGTTGGTCGAGCGGGCGGCTGCCCCAGGAGTCGAGGGCCGCGTCCCAGGTGGCGGGCGTGCCCGGGGTGCCGACGCTGAGCCCGCTGGTCACCGCGGCGGCGAACGGGAGCGGCTTGCCGTCCTCCAGGAACAGCCCGCTGTCGGCGCTGCCCGGGGCCGTCTCGCGGCCGTCGACGGTGTGCACCTTGCCGGACTTCGCGTCGTAGTAGACGAAGTAACCGCCGCCGCCGACGCCCGCGGAGTACGGCTCGGTGACGCCGAGCGCGGCGGCCGTGGCGACGGCGGCGTCCACCGCGTTGCCGCCCTTGCGGAGCACCTCGATGCCCGCGGCGGAGGCGTCCGGGTCGACGCTGGACACGGCCCCGCCGTAGCCGACCTCGACCGGCGACTTCGGCGGCGGTGGCACGGAACCGGCGGAGGCCGACGACGAAGGGGGCGCGGCCGCACCGACCGTCACCAAAGCTCCTGAAACGGCGAGCAACGAGAGATTCCGCGCAACTGGACGACGCATCCGTACCTCCGGTCAACGACTGTCTGCGCAGCGTAACTTCGCGGCGCGAACACGTCAGGCCCCCCTCGAACACCGGTCCGTCCGGCGGCTAGAGTGCCCGCCCATGAGTGAAGACCTTGTGAACGTCGCCCTGGGCGTCCTCGCCGTGGGGATCGTCGCGTCCCTCGGCTGGTTCGCCCGTACGTACCTGTGGAAGCGGGGACTGAGGCGCAAGCAGGCCTTCTTCGGGCTGCCCGCCAACGCGGAGACCCTGCTCGTCGTGAGCCGTGACGCGGGCGGTCCCGAACTCGCCGTGTCGCACACCGACATGTTCTCGCTGCTCGAACTCTCCGCGCTGGTCAAGGAGTGCGGGGCCAACGCCCAGGTGATCGCGCACGACACGGTCAAGGAGGGCTTCGGCGAGCGCACCGAGTTCTGCGTGGGCGGCCCCGCCGCCAACCGCCGCATGGCCGCGCATCTGCACTCACTGCTGCCGGGCGTACGGGTCAACTCCACCCCCGAACCGGGTCCGGACCGGGGTGCGTTCCAGATCGGCAGCGAGCGGTACCGGATGGAGCCGGGGCGCGCGGAGCATGTGGTGCTCGCGCGGTTGACGGCGGGGCAGGGGCAGGAGGCGCGGCCCGTGTTCCTGTTCTGCGGGCAGCGGGCGATCACGCATCAGGCGGCGACGCGGTATCTGGCCCGGCACCACGAGCGGCTCGCCCGCAAGTACGGCACGAACTCCTTCGTGCTGCTTCTGAAGGTGGTCAACTCGCAGGCGTACGGGCCGGATGTGGTGGAGCTGGTCGCCGATGTGACGAAGGCCGCGCAGGCGCCGGTCCCTCCGGTACGCACCTCGCACCGGGCGCCGAAGGACTGAGTGAGCGACCGTCGGGACGACCGCCCGAATATCCGGATTTGACGTCAAACCCCGGTGATCAACGGACACTTGACGATCTTCTGGCAGACCACATCAGCCGCATTCCCGGACACATGGTGCGGCCTGAAAATCCATCCTCCGCAGGTGTGACACGCAGCGGGTCCGGTGCGCTGTCACAAGTGAGTCGGCCGGTGATCGGCGCCTCGGTTCCGCAGGTTTCTTCCGTGTCTGCGGGTCTGCCGGCCCCCCTGCTGTGGCCCTGCCGTCTCATGCACAGTCCCCCGACGAAGGAAGAGCTTCCTCATGAGCTACAACGCCCCGATCGAGACCCGCGAGATCGCCGACGACGCCCTGGACGCCCTGGCCGGCGGAGCCGCGGCCCTGAACCTGCACGGCGACCAGAACCACGTGCAGGGCTTCGGCGGCGTCGAGCTGGCCGGTCACGGTGTCGTCGCCGACGGCGTGGCCGACCTGCAGAACGGTACGGCGAACCTCAACGTCGCCACCTTCTGACCGTCCGGAGCGGCTGAGCCCCTGCCGGGCTGAGCCCGTTCCGAGACGTCCGCCCCCTCGGCCGCACCCTTGCCGAGGGGGCATTCCCTTTCGTCGCCCGCCGTCAGGCGATCCGCACGGGCAACTCCTTGATCCCGTTGATGAAGTTGGACACCAGCCTCCGCGGCGGCCCCGCGGCGACCAGCACCGGAAAGTGCCGCAACACCTCCTCGTACAGCACCCGCAGCTGCAGCCGCGCGAAGTGCGCCCCGAGACAGACGTGCGGCCCCTCTCCGAAGGACACATGCGGGTTGGGCGTGCGCCCGAGGTCCAGGCGGTACGGGTCGGCGAACACCCGCTCGTCATGGTTGGCGGAGGCGTGCAGGACGACCACCTTGTCGCCCGCCCGCACCCGCTGCCCGCCGATCTCGACGTCCCGCGTCGCCGTACGCCGGAACGTCAGCACCGGCGGATGCCACCGCAGCAACTCCTCGACGGCAGAGGCGAGTTGGACCTCCCCGGCCCGCAACCGCGCCTGCTCCCCCGGATGTTCGACGAGTGCGAGAAGGCCGCCCGGCGCGGCGCTGCGCACGGTGTCGTTGCCCGCGACGGTGAGCAGGAAGAAGAACATCTCCAGCTCGGCCGCGCTGAGCCGGGCGTCGCCGTCCGTGGCGTGCGCGAGCGCGGTCATCACATCGTCGCTGGGGTGGCGTCGTTTGTACGCGGCGAGCCCCTGCGCGTAGTCGAACATCTCCCGCAGCATCGCGGGCGAGCGCGGATCGACCGGCCGCCCGTCGGGCCCCCGCACAAGCGCCGCCGCCTCGTCCGGGTCCTGGTAGCCGATGACGCGCTCGGTCCACTTCAGGAGCAGTCCGCGGTCGCTCTTGGGCACGCCGAGCAGGTCGGCGAGGTTGAGCAGCGCGTAGTCGTCGGTGACGGTCGAGACGAGGTCGACCCCGTCCCCGAACTCCCTTGCCGCTACGAGGAGTTGGCGGGCCCGCTCCCGTATCTTCGTCTCGAACCGCTCGATCCGCCCGCGCGTGAACGCCCTGCTGACGAGCCGGCGGAGGCGGACCTGGTGCGGAGGGTCCTGGTTGAGCATCATGCGGCGGATGAACGGCAGGTCGTCGGGGGCCGGGTCGCGGATCTGGGTGGCGCCGAGGTGCGAGGAGAACGTGGCGTGGTCCTTGAGGACGCGGACGACGTCGGCGTGGCGCGCGACCGCCCAGAACCCGGGCCCGGCCGGCCAGCCGAGCACCTCGTACTCCTCCTGCCAGGCCACCGGGTGGTGGGCGCGCAGCTCGCGGTAGGCCTCGTGCGGGATGCCGTCGCGCAGCAGCCGCGGGTCGAACACATCGGGGACGCGGCCGGGTGCCGCGGCCGTCACAGCTGCTCCGCGCGCAGGAAGTCCTCGACGACGCGGACGAGTTCGAGCGGCGTCTCGTCCATCGCGTAGTGCCCGGCGGCGGCCAGCTCGACCACTTCGGCCCGTACGAACCAGCGCCCCCAGGTCTGCCGGGTCAGTTCCGCGCCGAGCACCGGGTCGAGCGCGCCGACGACGGCGAGGGCGGGCACGGTGCTGCCGTCGACCTCGGTGTGGAAGTCCTCGCGCGCCCAGGAGTCGAGCCAGGCGCGGAAGGCCTTGGGGTCGCTGCGGTCCAGGGAGCGGCGGACCATGCGGTCGAGCCAGGCGGCGGGCCGGTTGCCGCCGGTGGTGGTGTCGATGATGCCGCGCCGCACATCCGTGAGCTCGGCGGCGGACGAGAAGTACGCCCACTGCTCGGGCGTCGGCGAGAGCCCGGACGCCGGCACGGGCGAGACGCCGACGAGCCGGCGCACCCGCTCGGGCACGACGGCCACGACGCGCTGCGCGACCGCGCCGCCCATCGAGTGCCCGATCACCGAGAACCGGTCCCAGCCGAGCCGGTCGGCGAGCGCCACCAGGTCGGCGGCGCCCTCCTGGGTGGTGTACGCCCCGGCCTCCCCGCGCGCCTCCCCGTATCCGCGCAGGTCCACGAGGGCGTACGTGAACGACTCCAGGTCGAGGTCGGCGCCGACGGCCGCGTAGGCGTCGCGGTCGGCGAACCAGCCGTGCACGGCGAAGACCTTGTGCGGTCCGGATCCGAGCAGGGTGTGGGGCAGCGGGAAGGCCACGTGCGACTCCGTTCGCGGGTGCGGGTGCGGGCGGTCACCAAGGTGTCCCCATCTTCCGCCTCCGGCAAGGGCGCAGAGCGGTCACAGCGGCGACACGCCGGGTGCGTGCCGCGCCGCCCTGCGCCCCCGGCTCGCGCCGTACGCACGCCCAACAATCGTTACAGGCGCGTAACTTACCGACGGGTTACCTCCAGTAAACAGCCGAGGTTACCGTCGGGTCACTTTGCACTCGACATGAGGAGTGACCCCGTGGGACCCGTGGGAGAACCGCGCCGCAAGGCGCTCCGCAGCACCGCCGCCGGCACTCTCTCGGCAGCCCTGGTCGCGGGCGCCGCGTTCGGCCTCGCCCCCGCGGCCCACGCGGCGCCCGCCGCCGTCACCGCCGCGGAGACCGCCGGCCCGCGCTTCGTCGACATCGAGGGCGACGGCGGCACGGTCCTGAAGGCCAACGTCTTCACCCCCGCAGACGCGAAGCCGGGCGACCGCTACCCCGCGATCGTGCTGCCCACCAGCTGGGCCATGCCGCAGATCGAGTACGTCGCCCAGGCCAAGAAGCTCGCCGACTCCGGCTATGTGGTGGTCGGTTACAACTCGCGCGGCTTCTGGCAGTCCGGCGGCGAGATCGAGACCGCGGGCCCCGAGGACGTCGCGGACGCCCGCAAGGTGGTCGACTGGACCCTGGCCAACACCCCGGCCGACCCGGACCGCGTCGGCATGGCCGGCGTCTCCTACGGCGCGGGCATCAGCCTCCTCGCCGCCGCCCACGACCCGCGCGTGAAGGCGGTCGCGGCGCTCAGCGGCTGGGCCGACCTGATCGACTCGATCTACTCCGGCCGCACCCAGCACAAGCAGGCCGCCCAACTGCTCGGCGGCGCGGGCGCGCTCACCGGCCGCCCCAGCCCCGAACTCCAGCAGACCCTCAAGGACTTCCTCGCCTCCGACCTCGACCAGGAGGACGAGATGATCGCGTGGGGGAAGAAGCGCTCCCCCGCCACGTACATCGACGCCCTGAACAGGAACGACACTGCCGTCATGCTCGGCAACGCCTGGGGCGACTCCCTCTTCCCGCCCAACCAGTACGCCGAGTTCTACGAGAAGCTCACCGGCCCCAAGCGCCTGGAGTTCCGCCCCGGCGACCACGCCACGGCCGAGGCGACGGGCCTGTTCGGCCTTCCCAACGACGTGTGGAGCAACTCACAGCGCTGGTTCGACCGCCACCTCAAGGGCGAGCGCAACGGCATCGACCAGGAACTCCCGGTCCAGCTCAAGTCCCGTACGACAGGCGGTTACGAGGGCTACCCCGACTGGAAGTCCGTCGGCACGAAGAGCGCCAGGATCGATCTCGACGGCACCCACACGCTGCGTACCAACTCCGACTCGGGCGCGAACGGCGGCACGGTGATGCTGACCGGGCTCCTCGACCAGTTCGCGAAGATCCCGCCGATGGCGTCGATGCCGCTGCTGCCCCGCTCCCGCGCGGCGGTCTGGCAGTCCGAGCGGTACACCACCGCGCAGCAGGTGCGCGGCACCGCGAAGGTGCACACCACGGTCTCCAGCAACGAGTCGAGCGGCACCCTCGTCGCATACCTCTACGACGTGGGGCCGCTCGGCCTCGGCAAGCTGGTCTCGCACGCGCCGTACACGTTCCACGGCAAGACGCCCGGCCGGCCGTTCCCCGTGGACCTGGAGCTGTTCTCCACCGCCTACGACGTACCGGCCGGGCATCGCCTCGCCGTGGTGGTCGACACGGTCGACCCGCTCTACATCGAGCACAACCCGACCGGCGCGCAGCTGACCTTCTCCTCCCCCGCGGCCGACCCGAGTCACGTGTCGGTCCCGCTGCGCGAGCAGTGATCTCCGGCTGCTGCCGGGCGGGCCTGGCCCTGTGGTCCGTCCGTCGGACGGACACTGAGTGCTACTGCGGACCCGGCAGCAGCGTCCCCGGTTCGGCCGGGGCGACGTCCACGGCCTCCGTCTTGGGGCTGCGCCTCTGCCGCTTGGACACCCAGGTGGCGAACCACGACAGAAGCATGCACATCCCGATGTAGATCGGTGAGATCACCAGCACCACGGGGATGAACGGCAAATCGTAGTCGAGATTCGAAGCGATGAGTTTCCCCGCGTGCAAGAACTCCTCATAGGTGATCAGGTAACCGAGCGAGGTGTCCTTCAGGGCGACCACCAACTGGCTGATGATGGCGGGCAACATGGCGCGTACGGCCTGCGGCACCAGCACATGCGTCATCACCTGCGTCTTGCGCATGCCGAGCGCGAACGCCGCCTCCCGCTGGCCGCGTTCGACCGCGTTGATGCCGGAGCGGAAGACCTCCGCGAGCACAGAGCCGTTGTAGAGCGTGAGCCCCGCCACGAGCGCGGGCAGCGGCTGCACCTTCAGCGCCACGAAGATGAAGAAGATCATCACGAGGACCGGCATCGCGCGGAAGAACTCGACGATCAGCGTGGCCAGCCAGCGCACCGGCTTGTGGTCGGAGAGCCGCCCCACCGCGAGCAGCGTGCCGAGCACGAGCGAGAGCACGGCGGCCATGGCGAAGGCCTTCAGCGTGTTGCCGAGGCCCGTCAGGAGGAGCTCCTGGATTCCCTCGTACTCGAAGGGAGTCCACTTGGTGGCGGTGAACTGCTCGGTGTCGAAGAGCAGGTACAGGATCCAGGCCGCGAGCCCCAGGATCAGGAGCGTCGACAGGGCCCCGTACGCGAAGTGCCGCTTGCGGGCGGCCGGTCCGGGGATGTCGTAGAGGGCGCTGGACTCTTCGTGCGTGGTCGCGGTCATCGGGCGACTCCCCAGCGCTTCTCCATGAAGTTGAAGACCGCGCTGATGGTGAGGGTGATGATCAGGTAGCCGAGGGCGATCCAGACGAAGGTCCAGATGATGCTGTAGCCCAGTTCGTTGAGGGTCTTGTACGTGCCGAGGAGCTCGGTGACGCTGAACGCCCCCGCGATCGCCGAGTTCTTGGCGAGCGCGATCAGGTTGGAGCCGACCGGCGGGATCACCGAGCGGAAGGCCTGCGGCAGAACGACGTTGTTCAGCGTCTGCCCGAAGCTCATCCCGAGACTGCGCGCCGCCTCGCCCTGCCCCTTGGGCACGGTGTTGATGCCGGAGCGCAGCGCCTCGCAGATGAAGGCGGAGGTGTAGCAGCCGAGCGCGAGGATCGCGAACACCTTGAAGGGGAGCACGAGTCCGAACCGCGGCAGGCCGAGCAGCACCGCGAAGAACAGCAGGGTCAGCGGGGTGTTGCGAAGCACGGTCACCCACACGGTGCCGAACACCCGGAACGACCCGACGGGCGCGACCCGGAACGAGGCCATCACGAAGCCGAGCACGAGCGCCAACAGCGAGGCGTAGACGGTGAGTTCGACGGTTCCGAGGAACCCTTTGCCGTAGGTGGAGAAGTTGTCGGTCAGTACGTTCATGACGGCCCCCTCAGCTCGCCGGATAGCGGTCGATCGGCGGCGGCTTCGGCGCCGGGACGCCGGACAGGCCGAGCGTCACGTCATAGGCCTTCTTCCAGTCGCCGTTCTTCTCGTGCCGCGCGAGCGCGTCGTCGAGGGCGAACCGCAGGGCGTTGTCCTTCCGCGGCACCCCGATGCCGTACGGCTCCTCGGAGAACGGCTTGCCGACCAGCTTCAGCTCGTCGGGCACCTTGGCCGCGTACCCCTGCAGGATCGCGTCGTCGGTGGTGACCGCGTCGACCTGGTACGTCAGCAGGTTGTCGACGCAGATCGAGTACGTGTCGTACGCGACGAGGTCGGCCTTCGGGTAGTCCGCCTCGATCCGCTGGTAGGGCGTGGCGCCGGCCGCCGAGCAGACCTTCTTGCCCGCCAGGTCGTCGGGCCCCTTGATCTCGTCCTCGTCCTTGCGCACCAACAGGCTCTGGCCCGCCTGGTAGTACGGCCCGGCGAAGCCGACGAGCTTCTTGCGGTTGTCGTTGATGGTGTAGGTGCCGACGTAGTAGTCGATCTGGCCGTTCTGCAGGGCCGTTTCACGGTTGGCCGAGGCGATCGTCTTGTACTGGATCGTCTTCGGGTCGAAGCCGAGCGAGGCCGACATCATCTTGGCGATCTCGATGTCGAAGCCCGAGTAGCTGCCGCTCGCCGGGTCCTTCTCGCCGAGGTAGGGCTGGTCCTCCTTGACGCCCACCACGAGCCGGCCACGCCTCTTCGCCTTCGTCCAGGTCGTGGAGTCCGCCAGCTGGAAGCCTTGCGCGATCTCGTACTTGGGGAGGTCCTCGGCGCTCGGGCCCTTCACGGGCGGGCTGCCGTCCTTGCCGCAGGCGGTGGCGGCGAGCGCGGTGAGCGCGAGGCAGGCGAGCGCCCGCACGAGCCTGCGTGCGGGCAGGCGTGCGGGCATGCGTGTGCTGCGTGTTGTCCGTGTCATCGGTGCGCGCCCCGTCAGTGCTTGAGGATCTTGGAGAGGAAGTCCTTGGCGCGCTCGCTCTCCGGGTTCGTGAAGAAGTCCTCGGGGGTGCGGTCCTCGACGACCTTGCCGTCGGCCATGAACACCACGCGGTTGGCGGCGGAGCGGGCGAAGCCCATCTCGTGCGTGACGACCACCATGGTCATGCCGTCGCGCGCCAACTGCTGCATGACTTCGAGGACTTCGTTGATCATCTCCGGGTCGAGCGCCGAGGTCGGCTCGTCGAAGAGCATCACCTTCGGGTCCATGGCCAGGGCGCGGGCGATGGCCACGCGCTGCTGCTGGCCGCCGGAGAGCTGTGCCGGGTACTTCTCGGCGTGCGCGCCGAGCCCCACCCGCTCCAGGAGTTCCCCGGAGCGCTTGTCGGCCTCGTCCTTCTTGCGTCCGCGCACCTTGATCTGGGCGAGAGAAACGTTCTGGCGGACGGTTTTGTGAGCGAAGAGGTTGAAGGACTGGAACACCATCCCCACTTCGGCGCGGAGCCTGGCGAGTTCCTTGCCCTCCGCCGGCAGCGGCTGCCCGTCCAGTGTGATGTGTCCCGACTGGATGGTCTCCAGCCTGTTGATCGTCCGGCACAGGGTCGACTTCCCCGATCCGGACGGCCCGATGACCACCACCACCTCCCCGCGCCCGACGGTGAGATTGATGTCCTGCAGGACATGCAACTCCCCGTAGTACTTGTTGACGTCCCGCAGCTCGATCAACGGATCGACGGCCATTCCGAGCCCTACTCATTCATCGCTGTATGACAGTCCGCGCAAACTATCCATAGCAATACGGGACTTAACAGGCGACACGCACCCGGCGGGAATTAACCGTATTTCCGCTTCAGGGAGTTAGGGAAACCGCCTCGCGGAGCCTCAGGCCTCGGCCGCTTCCGCGTACACCTGGGAGAGTTCGGGGGCCCCGGCGACCGCCCAGTCGAGCCCCGCCTCCACCACGTGGATCTCCCTGCCGGAGGCCAGCCTGACCACCGGGTGACCGCCGGGCCACACGTGCCACACGGCGCCCGGGACGGTGCGCACCAGGACGGTTCCCAGATAGAGGCCCGCGTCGTTGCCGAACCAGGGCAGCGTCTCCGGGTCGTCGCGCCACTGCGGCGGCAGCTGGTCGAGGGCCTCCAACGAGGCGACGCTGTCGTCGAGTTCAAGCCCGGCGGCCGCGGCCTGGGAGCGGAGGAGTTCGCACTCCGAGAGCAACTCGGCCACGCCGTCCGGGTCCTCCTCGAAGGCGACCGCGAGGCCGGCGCCCGGCTCGTCGGTCCGACGCCCGAGCCACTTGTCCAGGAAAGGCATCCTCATGATCCACGCTCCGCCGATTCGGCCCGCTTCGCCCAAAATGGCTGTCACTTTGTCGTAGTTGCACTAGATCACCTTCCGGGTGCCGCCTTGACCCCCGACACGACGGCCCCCCTCCATTGTGCGGCCGGCCATCGCTCATGCGACCTGCGCGGGAGCAGCCTTCCGTGACCGGGCGGTAGCGGATTGTCATACCGTGCCCCTAGGCTTCACTCCATGTCCCTCAATGACGAGCGCCATGGCCCGACGCCCTCCGCCGCGGAGATCAACGCGCAGATACGCGAGCTGTGGAGCCGTGCGGACGGCCGGCTCTCCGACGAGCAGCGCCGGGAGTACGCACGCCTGGTCACCCTCTGGGCGGTCGCCGTGCGGGACGAGGTCGTGGAGGCGGCCTGAGCAGCGCCTGTCCGGACAACTCGGCCGTGCGGAGCCGAGACCTCTCCGACGGTTCTGACCACGATGTTTGAGCGGGAACGCTCATCTTCCTTGAATTCAGGGCGAGTTCAGACGGCGGTCATTGACGGGTCTTGCACCTCTCCTTAGCTTCATGGCGCATCTGTCGTCACAAGGCCCTCACCCCGCAGGTGAGGAGGAGGAGACAGCCCGTGCGCCGACGTTTCTGGGGAACCACGGTCGTCCTTGGACTCCTTGCCGGAGTCGCACCACTCACCGACGCCACGGCGGCGGAGCCAAGACGGGCAGAGCCAAGACAGAAGCCGCTCCCGCTGGAGCGGCTCTTCGACAACCGGGCGGTGAGCAGCGACGAGCAGCCCGCGGCGGCCGACTTCGACGGCTCGGGCGCCTCGCTCTCCGCCCAGGACCTGACCGCGGCCGGCTGGACCCCGGGCCGCACCGTCGGCGTCGACGCGGCCCGCCTGCAACTCCCGCGTACGCAACCGGGAGAGCCCGACAACGTACGGGCGGACGGCCAGTCCGTGGCGGTGGCCGGACGCGGTGACGCGCTGGCCTTCCTGGTCGCCGGCACCGGCGGCGAGGCGAGCGGCACCGGCACCGTCCGCTACCGCGACGGATCGAGCAGCGAGTACCGCCTCACCGCCCCCGACTGGCGCTCCGGCCCCCTCGCCACCAAGTCCGTGGCGCTGCCGCACATCAACTCCCCGCAGGGCCAGCGCACCGAGACCGCCCGCCTCTACGTCGTCACCGTCCCGGTCGACCGCGGCCGCGAGGTCTCCGAGGTCGCCCTGCCCCAGGACAACGGCCCCGACCTGCATGTCTTCGCCCTGTCCGTGCGCGCGGCCACAACCGGCTGGAGCGGCACCTGGTCCGCCTCGACCGCGGGCTACACCGCCGTCGGCCCCTGGGTCGACCGCACGCTCCGCCTCGTCGTGCACTCCTCCGTGGGCGGGCCCCGGGTGCGGATCCGCCTCGACAACACCTTCGCGCGTACGCCGGTGCGGATAGGCAGTGCCACGGTCGCCGTGCAGCGCTCCGGGGCCGAACCGCGGCAGGCGCCGGTGCGGCTGACGTTCCGGGGCTCGGCCGGTACCGAAATACCGGCGGGGGCACAGGCGTTCAGCGATCCGGTCGACTTCGACGTCCCGGCCGACAGCAATCTGCTCGTCAGCTTCCATCTGCCCGGCTCGGTCTCGGCGGCGCCCGTGCACAGCCAGGCCATCCAGCGCTCGTACCTCAGCACCGCCGGCGACCACAGCGGCGACAGCGCGCCCACCGCGTACACGTCGACGATCTCCACCTGGCCGTTCCTCACCGGTGTCGACGTCGGCGGCGGTCCCGGCTCCCTGGTGATGCTGGGCGACTCGATCACGGACGGCGTGAAGTCCACCCAGAACGCCAACCTGCGCTGGCCGAACGTGCTCGCACGACGGCTGCTCGCCCAGAACGACGTGCCGCACTACGGCGTGATCAACCACGGGATCTCGGCGAACCGCGTGGTCAGCGACCGGTATCCGGGGGACGGGATCTCCACCGACACCGGCGGCGTCAGCGCACTGCACCGCCTGGACCGGGACGTCCTGTCGCAGACCTCGGCCCGCACGATGGTCGTCTTCGAGGGCGTCAACGACGTGCGCTGGGGCGCGAGCTCGGGGGAGGTCATCGCCGGCCTGAAGGAGGTCGCCGAGCGTGCGCGGGCGCGCGGCCTGCGCGTGGTCGCCGCGACGATAGCGCCGTGCGAGGGCGAGAACCTGTGCACGGCCCCGGGTGTGGACGCCCAACGCACAGCGGTGAACACCTGGATCCGCACCAGCGGCACGTACGACGCGGTCCTCGACTTCGACGCCGTGCTCCGCGACCCGGCGCACCCGGCGCGGATGCTGCCGGAGTACGACAGCGGCGACCATCTCCACCCGGGCGACGCGGGCCTCACCGCGCTCGCGGAGTCGATCGACCTGAAGGAGCTTGCGGGCTGAACGGGCTGAACGGGCTTGCGGGCTGAGGCAGTTGGGCGGCCCCACGCACAGCGCCGCGGGGCCGGGCAGGATGCTTCCATCCCGCCCGGCCCCGCGGGCGTACGACGAAGGCGTGCCGCTACACGTCCAGGTCGACCACGACCGGCGCGTGGTCCGACGCGCCCTTGCCCTTGCGCTCCTCGCGGTCCACGTAGGCGTCCGTCACGGACTTCGCGAAGGGCTCGTTGCCGTACACGAGGTCGATGCGCATGCCGCGGTTCTTCGGGAAGCCGAGCTGGCGGTAGTCCCAGTACGTGAACGGGATGTCGTACTTCAGGGCGCGGGGCCGCACGTCGTTCAGACCGGCCTCGCGCAGGGCGGCCAGGGCGGCGCGCTCGGCCGGGGTGACGTGCGTGGCGCCGTCGAAGAGGCTGATGTCCCAGACGTCCTCGTCGGTCGGCGCGACGTTGTAGTCGCCCATCACCGCGAACGGGCGGGGGCCCGCGGCGTCCTCGGCGACGGCGGCCTTCAGGGCCTCGAACCACTGGAGCTTGTAGGCGTAGTGCGCGTGGTCGGGCTCGCGGCCGTTCGGGACGTACACCGACCAGACGCGGACTCCGCCGCAGGTCGCGGAGAGGGCTCGGGGCTCTTCCACCCCTTCGTACTCCGGGCCTCCGGGCAGGCCCTTGACCACGTCCTCAAGGCCGACCTTGGAGACCACCGCCACGCCGTTCCACCGGCCGGTGGCGTTGACCGCCGATTCGTAGCCCAGCTCGCGCAGTTCGTCCGCGGGGAACTGCTCGGCGGCGCACTTGGTCTCCTGGATGCACAGCACGTCCGTGCCGCTGTTCTCCAGCCAGGCCAGGAGGCGCGGCAGACGGGCGGTGATCGAGTTGACGTTCCAAGTCGCGATGCGCATGTCTCACAACCTACCGGGCGGGTACGACAACGGGCTCGGGGATCCGGGCCTGCCTCACAGCTCCGTGCCGTCCCCCGACGCGTACCGGGTGTGCTCGGCGCCGCCCAGGTTCCCGATGTGGGTGTCGTAGATGGGGCGGGCCAGGTCGGTGAGGAGCGCGTCGTGGATGTCGACGGCCCGCTGCGGCTTGACCTCGCGGACGTACTCGATGACCTCGGACACCTTGTTCCAGGGCGCCATCACCGGCACGAGCAGCGTCTCGACAGGCTGCTCGGGCACGGTCAGCGCGTCGCCCGGGTGGAAGACGGCGGTGCTGCCCGGGTCGACGAGGAAGCCGACGTTGGTGATCCGCGGCAGCTCCGGGTGGATCACGGCGTGCAGCTCGCCGTGCACCTGCACGTCGAACCCGGCGGCCGTGAACGTGTCGCCGTGCCCGACGGTGTGCACCCGGCCGGGGAAGGCGGCCGCGATCCGGTCGGCGACCGCGCGCAGCGTCCAGATCTCGGCGGCCGGGTTCGCGTCGAGGGCGGCGCGCAGCCGGCCCTCGTCGAAGTGGTCGGGGTGCTCGTGGGTGACGAGGATCGCGTCGGCGCCGAGCGCCGCGTCCTGTTCGCTGAAGCCGCCCGGGTCGATGGCGAGAGTGCGGCCGTCCTTCTCCAGGCGGACGCAGGCGTGCGACTTCTTCGTGAGCTTCATGTGTGCCATGACCCCATCCTGCTCCCGTCGGCCGTGTGCTTCAGCCATACGGGAGCAGCGCGCCGACCGGATCCGGCCGGGTCGGCCCTCCGGCATGGTCAGTCCTCCGGCGTGGTCAGTCCTCCGGCGTGGTCTCCTCGCGGATGACGGACTGCGCGACCTTGAACGCGGTGTTCGCCGCGGGCGCGCCGCAGTACACGGCGGCCTGCAGGAAGACTTCCTTGATCTCCCCGGGCGTGAGGCCGTTGCGCAGCGCCGCCCTGACGTGGAAGACCAGCTCGTCGTGGTGGCCGCCCGCGATCATCGCGGTCAGCGTGACGCAGCTGCGCATCCGCCGGTCGAGGCCGGGCCTGGCCCAGACCTCGCCCCAGACGTACCGGGTGATGAGGTCCTGGAAGTCGCCGGAGAACTCGTCGGCGGCGGCGAGCGCGGCGTCGACATGCGCGTCCCCCAGCACTTCGCGCCGCACCTTCAGACCGCTGTCGTACGTGTCGGGCCGGCCCGACGGAACGACCTCGGCCTCCTCGGCGGGCGCGATCTCGGCGACCGGCGCGGTCGGCATCGGCGGCGCGAGGACCGGCTTGGGCGGGGTCGCGGAGATCGCAGAGTGCTGCTCGGTCCAGGCGGTGGAGAAGTGGCGTACGAGCAGGTCGGTGACTGCGGCGGGCTGCTCGACGGGGGCCAGGTGGGAGGCGCCGGGCACGACGGCGAGCCGGGCGTCCGGTATGCCGGCGACGAGCGTGCGGGCCTCGGCGGGGCCGGTGACCTGGTCCTCGGAGCCGACGAGGACGAGCGTGGGCACGCCGATGCGGCCGAGCTCGGCCTTGATGTCGAAGGCGGCGAGCGCCTCGCAGGCGGAGATGTAGCAGCCCGGGTCGGTGGTGCGGACCATCTGCACGGCCCACTCGGTGATGGCCGGCTGGTTGGCGGCGAAGCCGGGCGTGAACCAGCGCTCCGGCGCCGTACGCGCGACCGGGTCCAGGCCGTTCGTACGCACTATGACGCCGCGCTGCCGGAACTCGTCGGCGGTGCCGAAGCGGGGCGAGGCGGCGATCAGGGCGAGCGAGGCGACGCGCTGCGGGTGCCGGAGGGCGAGGTCGGCGCCGATGGCACCGCCGAGCGCACAGCCCGCGTAGCCGAAGCGCTGCACGCCGAGGTCGTCGAGGGTGGCCAGCACCCGGTCGGCGAGGGCGCTGACGCTGTCGGCGGAGTGCGCGGGCGCACCGCCGTGCCCAGGCAGGTCGAACCGGAACACCCGCCAGGTCTTGGCCAGCTCGGGGACCTGCCGATCCCACATGTGCCATGTGGTACCCAGTGAGGGGCCCAGGATCAGGACCGGTGCGTCTTCTGGCCCGTCAAAGCGGTATTGCAGGCTGTTCTTCGGCGTCTCGCTCACCCGTCCGACCCTCTCATCTGTCACGGACGCCCCTATAACGGGGGGTCACTGGATACCGTTTTGACCAGGTTGAATACCTCACGGGCGGCATACCGCTTGAGGCACCTGATGATCTCACGACGCGTTTTGCCCTCCCGGGTACGGCGTTCGTAGTACGCCTGCGTGCGCGGGTCATGGCGCAGCCTAGTGAACACGTTCCGGTGCAGGGCGGCGTTCGCTCTCCGGTCGCCGCCCTGGTTGAGCCGGCGCGAGTTCCGGCGGCCCGAGGAGTACTCGATGGGGCTGACCCCACAGAGAGCGGCGAACGACGCCTCCGTGCGCACGCGTTCGGGATTGTCGCCCATGGTCATCAGGAGCGTGACCGCGCTGTCCGGTCCGATACCCACGGGTTCGAGCAACTGCGGGGCGTGACTTTCGAGGAGCCGGGTCAGGCGCTGATTGAGGGCATCGATCTGCCCGGTCAGGTGCTCGATGCGCCGGCCCAGCATGCTCAAGCTGATCCGGGTCGCCTCGGCCACACTGTCCCTGTCCTCCGCGTCCTCCTCCTGATCTGGGGTCAGGCGGGCACAGGTGCGGAACAGTTCCCGGTTGCCGAGGCTGGACAGTCGTTCCCGCAGGGCCGGGTCGGCGATGACCAGGACGGCTTTGAGTTGGTTGATCGTCTGGGTGCGGGCCCTGACGGCGGAGTCCTTGGCAATCTTGAAAAGCCGAGCACTCTGCACCGCACCGTCGCCAGTGGCGAACCGGTTCCTGGCTGTGTCAACAGATCTTGCCGGGTTGGGCAGCTGTCGCCTTGAGGAGATCCCGCAGCAAGTAGAAGTCGACGCTCTCCGGCTTCGGAACCGCAGGGTCCCTTCCCATGTCCTGGTCGGGCGGCCGCTAAAACACGCATCAGCGGCAAACTGCATCACGGTGGCGAACAGAACTGGACCGTCCGGCGGGGGACGTTGCTGTGATGCAACGGAGGTCGTGTCCGTGAGTGAGCAGGAACGGCGATGTGGACGAAACTTCGGCAGTGGGTTCCCGCGGAGACCGCGACGGGGAGCGCCCAGCTCCCCGTATACCCAGCTACCCGGCTCAGAGGCCGTGACATCTGAGGGCGTGGATTCAGCCCACTTGCTGGCCCGCGTTCTGGAACACCTGCCCCTCAGTGGTCGATCAGCGGTCCTGTGCCGCAGCACACGCGTCGCAGGGCCGCCGGGGTGAGGTCGGCGAGGGTGGGATAGCCGTCCACCGCCATGATCAGGTCGGCCTCGGCGAGCAGGGCGCGCAGGACGTGGGCGACGCCGTCCGTCCCTCCCAGGGCCAGGCCGTAGGCGTAGGGGCGGCCGACGCCTACGACCGTGGCGCCGAGCGCGAGGGCTTTGACGATGTCGGCGCCGGAGCGCACTCCGGAGTCGAAGAGGACGGGGAGCTCGCCCGCGGCCTCGACGACGGCGGGCAGTGCGTCGAGCGCGGGCAGGCCGCCGTTCGCCTGGCGGCCGCCGTGGGTGGAGCAGTAGATGCCGTCGACTCCGTAGTCCTTGGCTCGGCGGACGTCGTCGGGGTGGCAGATGCCCTTGAGGATGAGCGGCAGTGTGGTGAGCGAGCGGAGCCAGGGCAGGTCGTCCCAGGTGAGCGGGTTGCCGAAGATCCGGGCCCAGGTGAGGGCCGTGTCCCGGGCGTCGTCCGGGTGGCCGCCGGGCAGCAGGGCGCGGAAGGCGGGGTCGCTGGTGTAGTTGGCCAGGCAGTGACCGCGCAGTTGAGGGAAGTTGGAGGTGGCCAGGTCGCGGGGGCGCCAGCCGGCGACCCAGGTGTCAAGCGTGACGACGATGCCCGCGTAACCTGCCTTCTCGGCCCGGTGGACGAGGCTCTCCGCCAGTGCCCGGTCGGTGGGGGTGTAGAGCTGGAAGAAGCCGGGCGTGCCGCCGAACTCGGCCGCCGCCTCCTCCAGGGGATCGGCCGAGAGGGTGGAGGCGACCAGGGGCACGCCGGTGCGTGCGGCGGCACGGGCGGCTGCAAGGTCGCCGTGACCGTCCCGTGCGCAGATGCCCAGGACCCCGACCGGGGCCATGAACAGCGGCGACGGCAGTGTCAGGCCGAAGAGGTCGACGGAGAGGTCACGCCGGTCCGCGCCGACGAGCATGCGCGGGACGAGCCCCCAGTGCGCGAAGGCCGCGCGGTTGGCGTTCTGGGTGTGCTCGTCGCCGGCACCACCGGCGACGTACGACCACACGCTCGGCGACATGGCGTGCCGGGCCCGTTCCTCCAACTCGCGGAATTCCATGGGGTGTTCGGGGAGGATGCCGGACATTCCGTTGAGGTAGATCTCGTTCTGATAGGCGGCGTACGACTCTTGGGGCGTGGGGCGGTACTGCAAGAGGTTTCCCTTCTGGGGCGGTCAGGGCCAGGTCGGCCGTCCGCCGAGGTACGTCGCTGTCACGGCGACGTCCTCCTTGAAGCGGTCAGGGTGCACGGTGCGAGGGTCCGTGGTGAGGACGGCCAGGTCGGCGCGCATGCCGGGGCGCAGCATGCCGATGTCGTTCTCCAGGTGCAGCTGCCAGGCGGGGCCGGAGGTGACGGCACGCAGGGCCTCCTCGACGGTGAGGCGCTGGTCGGGCCCGTGGGTCCGGCCGCTCGGGTGGCAGCGGCGGGTGATCGCAGTGGCGACGCTGGAGAGCGGGTCGGTGGGCGAGCAGATGCCGTCGTTGTGGAGCGAGATGCGGTGCCCGGCTTCCACGGCGGACCGTGCGGCCGTCCAGCGGGCGGCGACGTCCGGGCCGAACAGGTCGTCCGCCAGCACGTCTCCCCACCAGCGCACGTGGTCCATGAACAGGCTGACGGTCGCGCCGAGTTGCGCGGCGCGATGGTACTGGTCGGCGGTGACGGCGCCGCAGTGTTCAAGGCGTGGCCTGAGCGAGCGCAGCCGTTCGGGGTCGCCGTCGGCCGCCTTTTCGTAGGCGTGCAGGACGGCCTCGCAGGTGACGTCGCCGTGCACATGGGTGGCGACGGGGAAACCCTGGGCGGTGAAGGCGGCGGCCAGGAGGGCGAGTTCGGCGGTGCTGTAGTTCATGCCGCCGTGGCCGCAGGGGTCGAGGCCGATGCGTGTGGCGGCGTCGGTCGCCCGGAAGGGGAAGCTGGTGGCGATGCTGCCCTGCCAGGGCGTGCCGTCGGCCCACAGCTTCATGCCGGAGACACCGAACATCTCGCGCGCCGGGGCGTGGCCCGTGAACCGGCGGCCGGGGTCGGCGGCCAGCTCGGGGGTGCCCATGACGTAGGCGCGCACCCGAACGTCGGCGTCCGGTTGTTCGGCCGCGGCGCGCAGGTCGGGCAACAGCCGGGGTTCTGCGGCCATTTCGGTCAACGTGGTGATGCCGACCCGGGCGTGCTGGGCGAAGGACCACCGCAGGGCGGACCGGATGTGGCGGGCGTCGAGACGGTCGTCGGCGACGGTGTTCATCAGGGCGATCACGGCCGCGCTCTCGTGCGCCTCTCCGGTGGGCTCACCGTTCTCGTCGCGTACGAAGCGCGCACCGGGCGGGTCGGGCGTGGCCGCCGTGATCCCGGCGGCACGCAGGGCGGGGGTGTTGGCGTACGCCGCGTGGCCGCTGTTGGAGACGACCACCAGTGGGGCGTACGCGGAGATCGAGTCGAGCAACGCCCGCGTGGGCGGGGCGAGATCGCGCTGGAGCAGAAGGTCGATCCCGTACGCGCCCACCGGGCGCCCGGGGTGCACTACCACGGCGGCGCGGATCTTGTCGTAGACCTCCCTCCCGGTCGGCACGGTGAAGGGACGGACGTCCAGGGCGGGTGGCGCGATTGCCAGACCCATGATGGTTGGGTGGCCGTGCGCCTCGACGAACCCCGGGAGGAGCGCCTGGCCTTGGAGGTCCACGACGTCGGTGGCAGGGCCTCGCAGGGCGAGTACGTCGCGGGCGGCGCCCACGGCGGTGACGGTGCCGTCGCGTACGGCCAGGGCTTCGGCGTCGGGGGCGGTGGGGTCCATGGTGAGTACCGGGCCGCCGGTGAGGATGAGTTCGGGTGCGTCAGACATGGGGCCGTCCTGGTCTCAAGAGGTCAGCCACGGTGTGGCCGCGAGCAGGAGGTACTGCACACCGAGTTCGACGGTCGGCTCGGGCAGCGGCGCGAACAGTGGCGAATGGTTGTGGGGGATTTCCTGTGGGACCCCGTCCGCCAGGAGGTCGGCGCCGGCGAAGGGCGCCGGGTCGAGTCCGCCGAACGTCCAGTACACCGACGGCGCGCCGAGCGTCGTGCCGAAGGCGCCGAAGTCCTCGCTGCCGGTGAGGGGTTGGGCCAGGTCGAGCACGCGGTCGGGTCCGAGAGCGGCCCGGAACGCGGCCTGCACGGACGCGGTCGCCTCGGCGTCGTTCACCGTCACCGGGAAGGCGTTGATGACGGTGATCTCCGGTTCCTTCGGCGCCGCCGAGGCGGTCGCTTCGGCGCGGATGATCCGCTCGACCGCGCCAAGCACCTGTTCCCGCACCGTGGACGTCGTGCTGCGGATGTTGATCGTGAGGTCGGCCGTGTCGGGAATGACGTTCTCCCGGGTTCCGGCGTGCAGCGATCCGACCGTCACGACGGCCGACCGGTCCGCCGCCACCTCGCGGGACACCACCGTCTGGAGCCGCATCACGGTCGCGGCGGCCATGACGACGGGGTCGACGGTTGCCGCCGGCGTCGATCCGTGTCCGCCCCGTCCGTGCAGACGTACGGCCAGACTGTCGGAGGCGGCCATGAACGTTCCCGCGCGGGTGCCGACCAGGCCCGCGGGGGCGGGGGCCACATGTTGGGCCAGGCAGACATCCGGGCGGGGGAAGCGCTCGGCGAACCCGTCCGCGATCATCGCCGGGGCCCCGCTGACTTCCTCCGCCGGCTGGAACACCGCGACGACCGTGCCCTTCCAGGCGTGCCGGTTGGCGGCGAGCAGGCCGGTCGCGCCGAGGAGACAGGTGACGTGCACGTCGTGCCCGCAGGCGTGCATCACGGGCACCTCCTGACCGGCGGCGTCCGTCACGGTCCGGGTCGAGGCGTACGGCAGTCCGGTCGCTTCTCGTACCGGCAGGCCGTCCATGTCGGCCCGTAGCAGCACGACCGGTCCGGGCCCGGATTCGAGAACCCCGACGACGCCCGTGCCGCCGACGCCCTCGGTGACCGTCCAGCCCTGCTCCCGCAGCCGGGCGGCGACGATTCCGGCGGTACGGAATTCCTGGTGGGAGAGCTCGGGGTGGGCGTGCAGATCTCGGTAGAGGTCGAGCAGACCGGGCAGTTGACGGTCCAGGCCGTCGAAGAGGGCGGCGGTCACGAGGACTCCTTCTCGGTGGAGGTGGGTACGGGAGTGCCGGCCGGGGGCATGCGGCGGTGGACTGCGGTGGTGAAGGACTCCGTGTCCTGCGGAGTGAGCATGGCCAGCACCGCCGTGATGACCGGGCCGAGGGCGAGGACGGCGAACGCCGCTTCGAAGGAGACCGCGTCCGCGATCACGCCAAGGACCGGCGGTACGACCATGCCGGCGACCTGCCCGCCGAAAACGACGATCGCGCTGCCGACACCGACGAGTTCCGGCGCGAGGCTGCGGAGCGGCACGGCGAAGATCGGCATGTAGCAGAGGGAGGCGGCGAAAACGGCGATGGTGCCGCACACGATGGCGCCGGCGAGGCTGGGCAGGACCGCCATCAGACACAGGGCCGGGGCCGCAACCGACATGGCGGGGAGAATCACCTTGCGGTGGTGCCCCTCGAACCGGTCGGAAAGACGTCCGCCGAGGAGCGTGCCGAGCGCGGCGGCGAGGGAGGGAACCGCCACGAGGACGCCGGCGGAGGTGAGGGAGAGCCCGCGTTCCGTGTTGAGGTAGGACGGGATCCAGGTGCTCAACCCCCAGGTGAGAGCGGCGTATCCGAAGAGCATCAGGGAGAAGCGCCACAGCACCCCGATACGCAGGACCTCCCGCACAGGGACGCCGCTCGCCGCGGGCGCGGCACCCTCGGCCTGATCGCGAGGGGCGGGCAGCCACAGCCTTACCGCGACGTAAACGAGCACGCCCACCCCGGCGGCCAGGACGAAGGACCAGCGCCAGCCGACCACCGCCGCGAGCGGCGGAACGGCCAGTGGCGCGGCGACGGAGGCGAGGGCGTTGGAGCTCATGATCAGCCCCTGCGCGCCCATCCGCTCGCCGACCGACGTCCGCTCGACCAGGACCTTCATCGAGGCGGAAGGGAAGATGCCCTCGGCCGCGCCGAAGGCGAAGCGCACCAGCAGGAGGACGGAGAAGGACCAGGCGAGTCCGGTGAGCGCGGTGAAGATCGACCAGGCAAGGAGCGCCCAGCAGGTGACGCGCTTGGCCCCGAACCGGTCGGCCAGCATGCCGCCGGGGATCTGGCACAGGGCGTACGCGACGAAGAAGACGGAGACGAGCAGGCCCTGCTGCCCGCGATCGAGGTCGAACTCGTCACCGATCGTCGGGAGGACCACGGCGATGGCGATCCTGTCGACGTAGTCGATGAACCAGGCCGCGAACAGCAGGATGACGGTGGTCCTGACCGGCGCGCTCATCGCCGGTTTCGCCTTGGCGGAAGGGGAACGGAGGAAGGGCACGGTGGTCCTCTCTGAGATGGCCGCGACGGTGTGGGCCAGTGGGTCCCTGTCCTTCGGTCAGTGGAAGAGGTCCGGCTGTTCCTCGGTGATCTGCTCCCACAGCGGCCGGAGCTGGAACCACCCCGACAGCGGGCTGCCGGTCTGCTCACGTACCTGGAGCGCGGTCTCCCGGTCGATGTGGAACGGGGTGCCGGCCGCCATCGCGAGCAGTTGTGCCTGGCAGGAGCGCTCCATCGTGATGAACCACCAGGCCGCCTCCGCGACGCTCTGACCAACCGTCAGCAGACCGTGGTTGGCGAGGATGACGGCCTTGTGCGGACCGAGCGCCTCGCCGATGCGGCGTCCCTCCTCGGTGTCGTTGACGACGCCGCGGAAGTCCTCGTACAGCCCGTGGTCCTCGAAGAACGCGCAGGCGTCCTGCGTGAGCGGGTCGAGACGGCGGCGCAGCGTCGAGAACGCCTTGCCGTGCACGGAGTGGGCGTGGGCGGCGGCGATCGCGTCGGGGCGGGCCTTGTGCACCTCGGAGTGGATGCAGAACGCGGCCCGGTTGACCGGGTGTTCGCCCTCGACGACGGTGCCCGCGTGGTCGACGAGCACCAGGTCGGAGACCCGGATCCGGCTGAAGCTCATGCCGAACGGGTTGACCCAGAACCACTCGGGGTTCTCCGGGTCCCGCGCGGTGATGTGGCCGGCGACGCCCTCGGCGAACCCGAGCTTCCCGAACAGCCGGAAGGCGGCGGCCAGTTCCTGCTTGCGGTGCAGCCGCTCCTGCTCCACGGAGTCGAACTCGGGCGGAAGCATCGCCTGAAACCCGGGCGGTACGGGTCCTATGCCGGCGTGCTGTGCGGTGGACGTTTCCATCGTTGGCCTCCTCGTTGAGCGCCATGGGCACGAGCCGTGGGAGACAGACCTGCATCGGATACAGACTTGTATCGCATACGGTGCTGTATCGTGAGGCGGGTCACGCCGAGGTGTCAATGGGCAGGGAGAAATCACGTGCCGAAGGGACCCACCAAGCGCCGCCCGCAGACGACCGCACGGCTGCTGCACGCGGCCCAGGAGACGTTCGCCGAGCGCGGCTTCTACGGCTCCTCGATCGAGGTGATCTGCGAGCGGGCGGGCCTGACCCGGGGGGCCTTCTACTCCAACTACCGCACCAAGGAAGACCTGTTCTTCGCCCTGTTCGACCTCCACGCCCAGCGCGTGATCGACCGCCTGACGCAGGCGGTCGACGAACTGGACCTGGCCGACGACCCCTTGCGGGCGGTCCTCACGCGCATGGGCACCGTCGACGAGGCCGAACGCCGCTGGTACCTGCTGTCCACGGAGTTCACCCTGCACGCCATCCGGCACCCCGACACGGCACGCGCCCTGGCCGAACACGACCGCCGCCTGCGCGAGGAGATCGTCCACCTGCTCGCCCAGCTCCTCGACCGCCTCGGCCGCAGACCCACCGTCGACCTGAACCTGCTGGCCCGCCTCACCACGGCCGTCCACGAGGGCTCCTTGACCCAGAGCCTCGTCGAGCCCGACCAACTGGCCCCCGAGCAGCTGGCCGTCACCTTCCTGCCGACGTTCCTGGACACGGTCTCGGAGCCGGTGGCGACGGAGGGGTGAGGAGGTTCAGCCCCTCCCCCTCCTGCACAGTGAGGTCGGTGCACTCGAAGGCGGAGTAGGTCAGGCCGTGACCGAGGGCGGCGTGGTGGCGGTAGCCGACGCTGCGACCCCCGCAGTGGGTGACGTGGCCGTCGGCGCCGGGGAAATGGAGGTAGGACGGCACGTCCTACAGGCGGTGACCAGGCTGCGGTATGGCCCCGCCCCCGAACGTGGCCCAAGGAGCCGAGCACGCACACACGTGACAGCTCGACGCGCACATCTTTCAACCACTGCGACCGAAGCCGAGCAGGACCACCCTGTGGGGATCAGAACTCCGTGAGCGGGGCCAGGCGCAGCTGCCGTGTCGCATGAATTTGCTGCGGCCCACGAGCCGGCCACGGCGCGCGGCAAACTCCATCGGGCCCGACCTGAACTGCACGGTCTCCTGCGACCGGTGGCAGCAAGTGGTGCCACCGGTCGCGGTGTGGGCATGAACAACGTGTCGGAGCCGACGGGGAATGCAGCATCAAGGCGTTCAGCTCACAGTCATGCAGTCCTGGACATACGGGCGGGGGACTCGGCTGGATTCAGCCCGCCGTTTCGCGAGTCTGGCCGGCCTCTCCGGTCGGCTGGCTCTCCTCGTAACCGGGGCGGCGCCAGATGCCGGCCTCGACCATCCGATCGATACCTGGGTTCAGGATCTCCTCCGCATAAGCCGCGTGGTTGCCAGGTCGGCGTGAGAGGTACAGGTTGGCCGGGTACAGCGGCTTCTCGTACAGCATCCGAGCAGTCTCGGCGCGCACGTCCTTGAGCCAGTTGGTGGTCTTGGCGTGCGTACGGTGGTGGCGCAGGGCCTCGATGTCGATGACGCCGCTCACGAAGCTGGGGCCGTTGGTGTTGGCCTGCTCCCCGATGACCTGGCCGCGGTAGTTGACGATCATCCCGGTACCGCCGCCCGAGTCGACCGGGAGCCGACTGTCAGGGTGCAAGTAGACGCCGCCGATGTTGGGGGCGACCACGTAGAAGTTGTTCTCCAGCGCGCGTGCCCGGTTGGTCACCTCGAAGGTGCCGTTGGCGGTCATGGGGACCGGGAGGGAGGCCCGGTAGACGACCTCCGCGCCGTTCAGGGCGAGCCCGCGGCCGTTCTCGGGAAAGTTGCCCTCCATCGCCATCATCACGCCGATCCGCCCGATCTCGGTGTCGGCGACAGGCCAGAACGACTGGAGCTCGCGCCCGTACTTCTCGATCCACCAGTCGTAGAGGTCGTGAGGCGAAACGGAACGCTCGACCGGGACAGTGCCGACATCTTGTAGTGCTTCAGCACGATCTCGCCGGCGGGGTTGATGAGGAAGCCGACGTTGAAGAAGAGTTCCGGCCAGTCGGGGTGGCGTGCCTTGGCCTGGCCGAGGATGAACAGGTCCTGCTCGCGGGCGAACCGGGCCAGGATGTCGGTCTCGGGTCCGGGGACGTCGATCGCGGCGGTCTGGGCGTACTCGCGGGCCGGCATGTCGTGGATCTCGTCGGTGAATCCCTGCAGCGCGCCCTCGGGCAGGACCAGCAGCCGCACAGGCACGTCGAGGGACGAGAGCCAGACTGCCCCCTTGGCCAGCTCCAGCAGCAGGTCGATGTTCTTCTTCACGTCGGCGCGGGATTCCGCACCCCAGACGGTCGGGATGAGACCGACAGCTCCGTACGGCTTGATCAACGCGATCACGCTTCTTTCATCTTTTCCTGGGCTCCCGTCGGTCGTAGATGTTCCGAACGGGGCCGTGTGGGGCCGGGGTCTGTTGGAACCTTCCGGCCTGGACATATCCAGTGGCCCCCCCTTTCATCAGCTGTCCAATATGAATGATGGGCCCTGCCATATGCTTAGCCATATGGAACTCAGTCGTCGTCTGCTGGAGCAGTTCGTCACCGTGGCCGAGGAGGGGCATGTCGGCCGAGCTGCCGAGCGGCTCGGGATGCGCCAACCCCCGCTCAGCCAGGCCCTGCAACGACTCGAACGCTCGCTGGGCGCGGCGCTGCTGGTACGGGAGGCACGCGGCGTGCGTCCGACACCGGCAGGTGAAGCATTCGCTGCCGACGCACGCCGGCTGCTGGAGGCGCAGCAAGCGGCCGTCGAGCGGGTACGGCGGATCGCGGACGGCGCCGAGGGTGTGCTGCGGGTCGGCTGCGCGGGCGCGTTCGCCTACTCCTTCCCCGCCGAACTTCTGCGAGTCTCCGCCGCTCGGCTCCCCGGCCTGCGGATCGACCTGTCCCAGGGCACCGACACTCACATCGCGGAACTTGTTCGGGACGGCCGATGCGACCTCGGTTTCGTCCGCGAGCCGGTACCAACTACCCGCGCCCAGCCCGGTCCTGAACAACAGGAGAGTGACGGACTCGTCATCGTCCCGGGATTCTTCACCGAGCACATCGTCGCCGCCCTGCCGGTGGCACACGCACTGGCTGGGGCTACCGAACTGAACCTGGCAGAACTTCGGGGTGATTCCTTCGTGTTGCCCGAGCCACTGTCCATGGCCGGGCTGGCGGCCCGCGCGGCAGCGGCCTGCCGGGAGGCAGGTTTCGAACCGCGTGTGGGCGGTAGCTGCGACGACGTGACCAGTGCGCTCGGCTACGTTGCCACCGGCCTGTACGTCACCCTCGTCCCAGAGGGTGTGCGGCACTTTTCACCGCCAGGGATCGCCTATGTACCCCTGCGTACGCCATCGCCGCAGATGATCTCCTCGATCGCGGCAATCCACCGGCCCGGCGCGGATCGCGCGGTCCAGCGCGTGCTGGACCTCCTCGCCGAGCCGACGCGCCTGTGAACGTGGTGCGCCGACTGTTTTCGCCCCCGACCACTACGCCAACTCACCAGCCGAGTCCCCCGAAAGATCGCGCCAACTGGCCCCGGCCCGTCCTGCGCGGAGGATCCGAGCTGTGCTACCACTCCTGTCGAGCGCTACCGCGTTGCGGCCCGCACCGCCGACTCCCCCGGTCCAGCAGTGGGAACTGCGGGTTCCGGACGGTGGCGACGTGACCGGCGATCTCGTTCACCGGCAAGAAGCAGCGTGGTGCGAGAGGAACGGCTGTGGCTGAGCGCTTGATCGATGTGGTGATCGCGGACGACCAGGAACTGGTACGCGCCGGGTTCGAGATGATCCTGGACGCCCAGCCGGGGATCCGCGTGGTCGGCGTGGCCGGCGACGGTGTCGAGTGCATCGAACTGGCCCGCCGGCTGCGTCCCGACGTGGTCCTGGTCGACGTGCGCATGCCCCGCCTGGACGGCCTGGAAGTGACCCGCACACTGGCAGGGGAGCATGCGGATCCACGGACGAACGTGGTGGTGATCACGACATTCGACCAGGACGACTACGTGCGCGATGCGCTCCGGTTCGGTGCGTGCGGGTTCCTGCTCAAGGACGCCAGTCCGGAGCTGCTGGTGGAGGCCGTACGGGCTGCGTCGCGTGGGGACGCGCTGGTGTCGCCCGCGGTGACAGTCCGATTCCTGGGCCGGTTCATTCGCGGGACAGCAGTGGACGGTGGCCTGGACGCGGTCGACGAAGTGGAACTCAGCGGCCGGGAGGTGGAGATCGTGCGGCTGGTCGCGGTGGGGCGCACCAATCAGGAGATCTGCGAGGAGCTGTTTCTGTCGCTGTCGTCGGTGAAGACGTATCTCGGCCGGATCCAGACCAAGTTGGGGGTGCGCAATCGGGTCGAGGTGGCGGCGTGGGCCTGGGAGCGCGGTGTGGTCGTATCCCGCCCGTGACCGCATCGCGGGTTCGAGGACGCCGGGTCAGCCGACGGGAGGGACGGGATGGCGGGGCAGGCGTGCGGTGACACGCCACTGGCCGCGGCCGGAGGGGCCCGCCCGGAAGGTGCCGTCGAGCGCTTCGATGCGTTCCTGCAGCCCGATGAGGCCGAGGCCGCCGCGTCCCCCGGCCGGGCCGGCCGGGTGCGAGGGCAGGGTGTTGGTGACGGTGACGAGCAACCAGTCGGGAGTGGCGTCCAGGCGGACAGTAGCGTGCTGCCCGGGTGCGTGCCGGTGAACGTTGGTGAGGGCTTCCCGCACGACCCGGTGGACGGACGCCTCGGCCTCGGGGCTGAAGCGGGTGCTGCGGGCGGCGGCGGTGACCTCCAGGCGGACAGGCGGACTGTCGGGGTTGTGGCGGGCGAACTCGGCGGTCAGCTCGCCGAGTTCGGCCAGCAGGTCGCCCGGCAGCAGCGCGTCGTGGTCGTACTCGCGCAGCACCCGGACGAGGCGGCGCATCGATGCGAGCGTCTCGGTTCCGGCCCGGGTGATCGACTCCAGGATCGGCTCGACCTTGTCCGGGGCGGTGGCATGGACGGTGCGCGCCGCGTTCGCCTGCACGATGATGCCGGTCATGTGGTGGGCGACGAGGTCGTGCAGATCCCGGGCGAGTGCGAGCCGCTCCGCCTGACGCACGTCGTGCACGGCGCGTTGCCGGCGGGCCTCCTGCGCGCGCAGGGCGGATCCCAGGGTCACGCAGACGGCGAGCAGCAGGGTCAGGACGTACGCGCCCACCACGAGGGTGTCCTGACTGCGGTCGCGTAGCGGCAGCATCAGGACGGCCGCGACCAGTGGGGCGATGACCCAGGCCGCGGCCTGGGCGGGTTGGACCTGGGCGAGGACCCGGATGATCAGAAGCAGCAAGGCGACGGTCTCAAGGAATCCCCAACCGGCGCCGTCCTGAGGGATGAAGAGGCAGACGCAGCTGAGCGCCACGGAAACGGCGGCCACCAGCACCGCCCTACGGGTGAGGGCGGGCAGCCAGCGATTGTCCGGCAGCGTCAAGGCAGCCAGTGGCCCGGTGATGAAGGCCGGGATCCAACTGGTCACCGCCATGCCCGACGCCGGCGCGCCCGGTCGCAGGAAAAGCACCCCGAAGTCGGCGAACCAGGTCAGGGCCAGCACGACGAGCGCGGCCACAGAGAACAGGCGTCGCATCCCCGGCGAGAACGGAAAGGTCGAGTACACGTGTCTCAGCGTAGGAACCCGGGCCGGTCCGTGGTTGTCGGCCGATCGGCCGACAACCACGTGTCCAAGACCGTGCTCCGGGCGGACACCGCATGCGAGAACAGGGGCCGACGATGGAAGCGCAGCACTGGGCCCGCTCCCCGAAGGTCCAGCGTCTGTGCAACTCCGGCCCCGGCATGTACTCGGAGGCCGGAGTGCGCGCCATGGCCTGTGGGGACGGCGCCCGGCGCGCTGGGCGGGGACCTGGGTTTGAGCGGCCCGAAGGTCCCTGCCCTCGTCACCAGCCCGTGACGCGGACGTCCCCGTCACATTCCTGTCTCACGTACGGAGTCCTGTTTCTCATGGCCACGTTCCTGCACCGGCTCGGCCGCGGCGCCTTCAAGCACCGCTGGCCGGTCCTGCTGCTCTGGGTCGTCCTGCTCGGCGCGGTCGGCGCCGCGGCCGCCAACAGCACTGGTAGCGCCGACTCGACCATCACCCTGCCCGGTACCGAGGCGCAGAAGGCGTACGACCTGCTCGGTGAGAAGTTCCCCGCGGCCAACGCCGAGGGCGCCGGCGCCCGCATCGTCGTCCAGGCACCCGACGGGGAGAAGCTCACGAGCCCCGCCCGCAAGGACGAGGTCACCCGGCTCCTCAAGGACGTGCAGGACTCTTCCTCGAAGATCGCGCAGGTCACCGACCCCTTCCAGGCGAAGACCATCAGCGCCGACCAGTCCACCGGCTACGCCCAGGTCACCTACAAGGCCAAGCCCGGTGACCTGACCGACACCGATCACGACCGCCTGGAGCAGGCCCTCGACGAAGGTCGCGGGCACGGCCTGACCGTGGAGGTGTCCGGGAACGCACTCGCCCCGGCCGAGGCCGGCAAGTCCAGCGAGGCCGTCGGCTTCGCCCTGGCCGCCCTCGTCCTCGTCGTCACCTTCGGCTCCCTGGCCGCGGCCGGCATGCCCCTGCTGACCGCCCTGATCGGCGTCGGCATCACCACCAGCGCGATCACCGCGCTCACGGCGACCTTCGAACTCAACAGCAGCACCTCGGCACTGGCCTCCATGCTCGGCATCGCGGTCGGCATCGACTACGCCCTGTTCATCGTGTCCCGCTACCGCTCCGAGCGCGCCGAAGGCCACGGCGCGCGGGAGGCGGCCGCACGCGCCAACGGCACCGCCGGCTCCGCCGTGGTCTTCGCGGGCCTGACCGTCGTCATCGCCCTGGCCGGCCTCGCCGTCGTCAACCTGCCCCTCCTCACCGCCATGGGCCTGGCCGCCGCCGGCGCGGTCACCATCGCCGTCCTGATCGCCGTCACCCTCGTCCCGGCCCTGCTCGCCTTCGCACCCGAACGCGCCCGCGGACGCGCCGCCCGCAAGCGGCAGCCGACGGACCCGGAGCCTCAACACTCGGGCCGCACACGGCCGTTGGGCGAGCGGTGGGCGGCCTTTGTCCTCCGCCGGCCGCTGAAGGTTCTCCTCGTGTCCGTGCTCGGCCTGGTGGTCGTGGCCCTGCCTGCGGCCGAGCTGCAACTGGGGCTGCCCGACGATGGTTCCCAGCCGGCCTCGACCACGCAGCGCAAGGCTTACGACCTGCTGGCCGACTCCTTCGGCCCCGGATTCAACGGCCCGCTCTCCCTCGTCGTCAGCGACGACGACCCGGCCACGGCGAAGGCCACGGCCGGTGAACTGACCGCACACGTCAAGGACTTGAAGGGCGTCGCCACCGTCGCCCCGGCCGCGTTCAACCCGGTCGGCGACACCGCCCTCATCACCGTCATCCCCACGAGTGCCCCCGTCAGCGACAGCACCGAGGACCTCGTCCACGACATCCGCGACGCCGCCCAGGACGCCCCCGGCGAGGTACTGCTGACCGGCACCACCGCGATGAACATCGACGTCTCCGCCAAGTTCACCAGCGCGATCGTCCCCTACCTGGCTCTCGTCGTCGGCCTCGCCTTCCTCATCCTCATCCTCGTCTTCCGCTCCATCCTGGTGCCGCTCAAGGCCGCTGTCGGCTTTCTGCTCTCGGTTCTCGCCTCGTGCGGTGCACTCGTGGCCGTCTTCCAGTGGGGCTGGCTCAAGGGCCTCTTCGGACTCGAAGTCCCCGGCCCGATCATGAGCCTGATGCCGATCCTCACGGTCGGCATCGTCTTCGGCCTCGCCATGGACTACCAGGTCTTCCTCGTCACCCGCATCCGGGAGGCGTACGTCCACGGGGGCGACCCCCGCGCCGCCATCACCGAGGGCTTCAAGCACAGCGGCCGAGTCGTCACCGTCGCCGCACTGATCATGACCTTCGTCTTCGCCGGCTTCATCGGGGCCGACGAAGCCATGATCAAGGCCCTCGGCTTCGGCCTCGCCGCAGCAGTCCTCCTCGACGCCTTCGTCGTCCGCATGACGATCGTCCCCGCAGTCCTCGCCCTGCTCGGCCGACGCGCCTGGAACCTGCCGCAGTGGATCGACCGGGCCCTCCCGCACGTCGACATCGAAGGCGAGAAACTCTCCCGCCCCTCCCCGCCCCCGAGCGACACAGAGTCCAAGGCCCCCGCCTACAGCAGCCACCCCTGAGCACTGCGCAGCCGCCCGCGCCCATGGAATGGCGCGGGCGTCTCGCGATACTCCTCAACTCACGGACCGCTACCCGAACTTCGGTAACCGTGGGCTCAGTGGACGAGGCGAAGCTTCTCGCCGTGTCGCCCGAAGCTGGTGCGATGCATCGGCGGCCGCAGGATGCAGCCGCCGATGCCTACGTCCGCGCCCTCCTCCCCCGGCGGTGTTCAGAGAGGCCCGTCATGCGCCGGCAACGGCAGAGCATCGCCGCGCCGCAATCCCTCGCTTCCGATGGAAAGCAGGAATTCGACGATCGCTTCGAGGCGGTTCGGGCTCTCGAAGAATTAGCCAGTCGGCAGCATTGGAAGCCGGGGCTCTACGGGGTGGACCCCGCATAAAGCGGCGTCGACACTCCGTCTCTGAGCCGTTCTGAACATTCACCCAGGCGCTGATGACCAAACCAGTGGCCCTGGAAGACGACGATTTCTTCCCCGTTGGGGTGCTCGTACCATTCCTCTGTGTATTAGATGGGCTGGTGATCGTCGCCTATAAGTTGCTTACCGCCTTGCCATTCTGACGTCGTGGCTGGCGTGTATTCGTTCACATCGAAGGGCTCAGCCCCTTCGGGTTTCCCGGCCTCCCGTAGAGCCTTAGCCTTGGTCTCTTCTAGGTCACGGCCTATCTTCTCCTCTGCGCAGGGAGTGAGGCCCAGTGGGTCGACCCACGTGTGCGGATTTGCTACGTAGGCTGACGGATTGGGGCCCGGAGCGAGACCGAGGGGGTCGGGTGTGAGGTAGCGGGCGGTTTCTGGGTCATAGTGGCGGAAGTAGTTGTAGTGGAGGCCAGTCTCGGCGTCGAAGTACTGGCCCGGAAAGCGAAGCGGGGTGTGCGCAGTGGCGCCCCGATTCCAGACGGTGGCGCCCCAGAGAGTGGTGCGGGTGTGCCAGGCGATCTCGCCGTCCTCGCCCACGAGTTCGGTGGGCGCGCCGACGAGATCTGTGACGATCGCGTAGAACCGCTCGTCGATCTCGTCCTGGCCCTTACCGCTGGTGATTTTGCGTTCGGTCTGAGTGTTTGGCTTCCAACCCCGGTGGCCCCAGGTGAGCGTGAGGTGCTCCAGACTGCCGGGAGTGTGCGAGGTCTGTTCGCACAAGGCCGTGCCGGCCCATATGAAGTCGACTTGTTCGACGACTGTCTGCCCGTCTGTGGCGAGCCGCTGCCTGGCAATACGCCGCCCGAGGGGGGCCGTTCGCTTCCCGACCTCCTGGCATGCTCGCGGGCCAGGTCGGTCGCCTCTGTCTGGTTGCCCGCCTCGTCGTAGGTGTACGTCTCCGTCTATCCTGCTCTGCCCGGACCTGCGTGACGCGGCCTGCCGTGTCGAGGTCGTAGCGGCGGGTGCCGTTCAACTGGTCCTCGACGCCGAGGAGATGCCCGTCGGCCCGGTAGGTGTATGCACGTTGCTGGATCGTTTGAGCGGTCGGGCCAAGGAGTTCTAGGCCGGCCAGACGTCCCACTACGTCGTAGCCCTGCGTCATGGTGAGTTCGCTGCCGATATGGCGGAGCACCTCACGTCCGGCTGCGTCGTGCTCGAAGGTCAGGGTGCGGCCGTTGGTGACCAGATCGGCACGGTTGCCGGCTGCGTCGTAAGTCCAGGCACTGTGCACGCCCGAGGGCATTACGCGTCCTGCGCGTCGGCCCAAGGCGTCATTGGTAAAGGCGAGGGTTCGATCGTTGACCGTCTCGGATGTCAGGTGTCCCGCCGCATCGCGCTCCAGGACGAGGACGGCGTCCGGGTTGGCGGCTCGCGCCAGATTCCCCATCCGGTCATAGGTGTAGGTCGTTACGTGACCCGCTGCGTCCTTTCGGATCGTGCGACCCAGTACGTCCCGCTCAAATCGGATCGATTCACCGGCAGCAGTAGTGCGGGCCGCCAGCCAGCCAGCTGCGTCGAACGTGTAGGTCAGAGTCCGGTCGTCGTAGTCGGTTTCCGAGACGATGCGTCCGGCAGCGTCGTACTCGTAACTCCAGCTCAGGCCATGTGGGTTGATGACCTTGGAGAGTCGAAACTCGGCGTCGTGCTCGAAGGTGTAGCGGGCACCGTCCGGGCCTGTGCGGGCCCACAGCAGGTCAAAGTGGGTGTACTCAAAGGTCGACACGGCGCCCACGGCTTCCGTGTGCCGCAGACAGTTTCCTTCGCCGTCATAAGTCCAGGACTCCGTGCTTCCGTCCGCGAGAGTACGGCGCGTCAGCTTGCCCTCCGCTGACCACTCAAGGCTGGTCGCCCGGCCCACCCCAGACGGCCTTGTTGCGGATGTCGACCTCGATACGCTCGTCGAGCCTGGAGGCCCAAGAGCCCCCAAACCATGTACCGAATGTGTAGTCCGACAGGTGAGTACGCCGAAGCACGGCCGATGGCCTGTGGCCATCAGCCGTGCGGGCAGGATTCGGCGTTCCGCTCCCCAGTACGACTAGAGCCCCGCACCCGTCTACCGCCCTGGAGCGAGCGCCGAACTGGCAGCGGAGGCGAGCCGTGTGGCGACGGAGCGCGGCCCGGAGCCTGCGCTGAGCCGCAGCCCGTATTCGGTCCCGCTTCGGACGAGGGAGACAGCCGGCACCGATATGCCGAACGTGCCCTGATAGCCGATGCGCAGGCCGCGCTCGCCTGCCTCTCGCACCACCTCGGGCACCTTCCGCGCGGCCCAACCGGACGTACGTGCGTGATCGCCGAGCAGTACGTAGGCGGCACCCGGACGGTAGCGGACCTCAACCGCCGCAGAGCGCAGTGCGCGGGCCAGGATGGACTGGTTCCGTTGGTAACGGACCAGGCGGGAGCGCAGAGAGCCGGCGCTGTCGACGTCCATCCAGGCCGCGTCCTCGAGCCTGGCGGGCACCGCACGCTGCACCGCTCTGGCCTCGAGAAGGTCGTCGACGGTCCTGCGATCCGTACGGGCGAGGAGAACGCCACCGGCCTGGCGCTGGCTGCCTCCGGCGGCCCATTTGGTCATCGAGCACGCGATGAAGACGTGCCTGGGCAAGGGGCCCGTGAGCACGTCCTGCAGAGGGTTCTGGGAGACGTCCACGATGACCGCGACCTCTCGGTTCAGGGCGGACCAGAACCGTTGAGGGTCGATCACCCGCTGCGCAGGCGTGTTGGAGACGGGCTCGAACAGCACAGCCCCTACGTCAGGGGCGTCGGCGTGCGCGGCCAGCTCCTCAGCCGTCTCGGCCGTGACGATGCGGCACACATCGGAGCCGCACTGTCTGAGGAGGCTGAGGGTCTCCACCCATGCGTCGGCGGACGCCACGAGTTTCTGGCCGGCTGCCCGCAGCCGCTCCAGCAACAGCAGGATCGGCACCCTGAGCGCTGCCATACCGCTGGACATCGCAAAGGCGGTGGCGCCGCCGGAACCGAGGACCGCAGCCGGTTGCTCGACCAGCGCTTCCAGGGCGCCGTCGAAGGCGAAGTGCCCTGTCTGTACGGGGCGTTCACCGTAGTCGGGCTCCACCGTGCCGCACGGCGTGTAGACCCCGTCTCCTGGGTGGTAATGCCGCTGTTCGGGATGGCGCAGCGCGGTGCCTCCAACGGGCGGTGCGATCCGGGCCCCGCCGTACACCAGGTTCAGGCACTGTCCGGTCACGGTGGCCTCGGCATCGTCCACCTCGGCGATACTCCAAGGCTCCGAGGCAGTCGCTGCCGCCGCGCCCACCGCCGCGATCTGCCCCTGAACCCACGCGATCGCTGCCGGATCGGCATGGCGCCGCACGAGGCGGCTCAGCCGACCCAGCCGCGTACGCAGCTCCCACCGCCACTCAGCCAAGTCAGACGCATCCACACCGCAGATCATCCCTGCACTGAGATCGGAAACACCGTAGAAGCTCCCTGCGTCCCGCAAACCTGCCTCAAGGACGTGGGCGAGTTCGGCGAGGTTCGACGGCCCGGGAGGCGATGCCGGTGTTTCTCAGTCGCCATCGCGCAGCCCGCGCGCTTCGTTCCTGGCGTCTCGCTCGCGTTCCGCCCGTAGGCTCTCGCGACGCGACTGTGCGCCCCCTTGCGCTCCTTCTGAGCTCCTTCTGAGCTCCTTCTGAGCTCCCTTACGCCCTCTCGCCTCCTCACCTCCCTTTGACGCCAACTCGCCACTGCCGCAACGGAGTTACTGCATCCGCAGGCCCGTGCCGGACACTTGCGATGACATCACGCTATGTGGTTAATGGTCTTCCCTCAGCACAGCCCATCACCCAGGGGCCGTCAGTGGAGTGGCGCCCTCCCTTCGAGGAGAAGGCTTCACCTACTGACACAGATCCGATGAGGCGTCAGCTCGGAGTGCGGTTCAGCAGGTCAACTCAGCCCGATTCAGGGGCAGTTGATGAAGAGAGAAGGCATCACTGTGACGGACAGCACCACCACCAATGAACCCTCGCCCGAAGCGGAGCCGCCACCGGTCAGCCGCTTGACTCGTATCCGCAACTCGGTGGGGAGGCACAGCAAGAGCGCCATGGTCGTCGGCATCACCACGGCGGTATTGAGCCTCGCAGGCACCTACGTCCTGGAGAACTTCGAAAAGTGGACGGAGTCGCCTCCGCCCCCGTGCCCCGGTCCTGGTTGCGACAACAAGAGCGCCAACAGCACTCCCAAGAATGAGCCGTGCGGGGCCACCAAGGTGCACACCTTCCGTGCTCCGGACCCCAATCCGGTCGAGCTCGAGATCCGTTACAGCCCACGTTGCCAGGCGGCCTGGGGCCGCATCCTGAACGGAGAACCGGGCGACGGCGTGAAGATCGACTCAAACCGAGGTGGCGCGCAGCAGGCCACCATCAGCGTCAACAAGGACATCTACACGGACATGGTCTTCGTCGGGAAGGATGCGTTCCGGCTCACGGTGTGCGCTACCCCAGACTCCAGCCCTGATGAGGGCAAACCCTGGAGCGAGTACTGCGCGAACGCGACCGAGAAGACCTTCGCTACGTAGACGATCCGGCGCGGCCGCGCTTCGAACCGCCGGCGACTGCGAGCCCGGCAGGACGGGCGAAGGCCCGGACCGCTCAACGGTCCGGGCCTTCGCCGTTCATCTCAACGAGGGCTGAGGACTGACGACTGAGGTTCTCAGCTTCGCTGCGGAAACGCTCAGGAGAGCGTGTCCTTCAGCTTCACGTAACCGCGCTGGACAACCCACTGCTGGTTGGTGTTGAGGTTGCCGCAGGTGTAGATGAAGACGTTGTCGCCGTTGTTGCGGGTGCCGCCGGCGTCCAGGCACATCTCACTGCCCGTGCCGATCGTGTCCTTCACCACGATCTGCCCCTCGCGGGTGACCCACTGCTGGTTGTTGGAAGCCGCGCATCCGCGGATGCGGACGTTCTGGCCGTTGGTGCGACCGCCCGCGACGCTCAGGCACATCTCGCTGCCGGTGCCGATCGTGTCCTCGACCTTGATCTGACCGTCCACGATCACGAACCGCTGGTTGGTGTGGTCGAGGCAGTCGTAGATCCGTGCGTTGTCGTCGAAGTCGCGGGTGTCACCGATGTCCAGGCACATCCCCTCGGTGGCCGGGAAGGCCGCCGAGTCCCACTTGAGGTTCTGGGCGAAGGTGTTGGTGTTGTCGTGCCACAGGTAAGCCGGCGCGCGGTTGCCACCCGTGTCGCCAGGCGCGTGCTCGATGACGTAGCCGGTGGCCACGTTCTTGATCAGCCTGGTCTCCGGGTCGTACGTCCACTTCAGGTTGCTGGCCGTGTTGTTCGGGTCGTGCCACAACGTGACGTCGACCCGTTGACCGCTGGAGCCCGGGGCGATCTCCAGGACGTAACTGGTCTGCAGGTTCTCGATCGTGTCAGCCGGCCCGGGTACGGCGACGGCAGCCGGGGCCTGAAACACGGTGAGGGCCACCAGAGCAGTCGTCAGGAGAGCGACGACGCGCGTGGTGAGGTCCTTCAGGAGCATGGCGTTTGCTTCCTGTTTCGGTTCTGCATGAGTAAGACGTTCGTGATCACGAGAGAGATCCGCTGCGGAGACGACCAGCGGAAACGATCAAGCAATCAGTACGTGTCTGCCAGTTGCTCCGCTTGGAGTCAGGGCCGCCCCATCCGCCATGGACGACCGGCCAAGAGGCGTGCTCCGTAACGGTCGTTGACGCCCCGAACGACGGCAACTCGGTGCACCTCGGTGCACCGGGTCGGCGTGGCCCTGGACGGTGTCGGCGCGGTCGTCGGCGGCGTCCGCGCCTCCGCGCCTCCGCGCCTCCGCGCCGGAGTTAGTCTCCGTGGAATCTGCCTGGAGCGGCCCCGGCGGGCCGCCTCATCTCCCTTGGAGGGTCCATGTCGGACGACTTGCTCACCACCAAGATCAGTCGCGGCTTCGACCAGCTCGACGCCGACGGCGACGGGCGCCTGACGGAACACGACCACATTCTCGCGGGCCGGGCCGTCGCCAAGTCCCTTGGCCATGAAGCGGGTTCGCCCCAGGAGGCCCGCATCATCGACGCCTATCTGACGATCTGGCGCGACCTCCACGCGCCGCAGCTGCCGGCCGGAGCCGACGCCATCACCAAGGAGCAGTTCCTCGCCTCCACCGGCTCACTCGCCGACCAGCCCGACATCGCCAGGGCGGTTCTCGGCGGTCTCGCCGGGGCGTTCCTGGCGATCGCCGACACCGGCGGCGACGGGCACATCGACCCCGACGAGTTCTTCGCCTTCCAACGCGGCCACTTCCCCGCCCTCACACGCACCACCGCAGACGAGGCGTTCCGCCACCTCGACCGCGACAGCGACGGAAAGCTGTCCGCCGAGGAAGTCACCACCGCGATCGTCGAGTACTGGACCAGCACGGACCCGGCCGCACCCGGCAACTGGTGGACCGGCGACCCCGACCTGGGCGCGCCTTGAACCGACCATGACGGGACACGCGTGTCCAGGTGAGGGCGGCTCACAAGCCCGGCAGGCCACCTGACGGACCCGCCGATGAGTTCGACGGAGCCCCGCCTCGGCGGCGTCGGCCGCAGCCACTGAAGGCTGTGACGATCCGTCGTATGGACAGGCGCCGGCAGGTCTTCGACCATGACGTGCATGCCCACGTGGACCATCGAGGCGGAACCCGTCACCGGCCCGGAGATCGGCGACGTGATGTGGCAGTACTTCACCGAGATCGCCCAGCGCGTGATGGGGCGTCCGGCTGCCGAGGCCGAACTGCGGCGAGCACTGGCGCGGGACCCGCACGACGACCTCGCTCCGCCGAGCGGCGTGTTCCTCGTAGCGCGCGGCCAGGACGGTGACCTCCTTGGCTGTGCCGGCGTACGGCTGCTGCCCCGCGCCCCGGCGACGGCGGAGCTCAAGCGCATGTTCGTACGGCCCGCCGGACGCGGTACGGGGCTCGGGCGGGGCTTGCTCGTGGCCGCGGAGACCGCGGCGCAGGGCTTGGGAGCCACCCGCATGGTGTGCGAGACGAACACCCAACTCACCGAGGCCCGAGCCCTGTACGAGGCGCACGCCTACGAGGAGATCCCGCCCTACGAGGGCCTTGGCAGAGCCGACCACTGGTTCGCCAAAGCCCTCGTTCGCGGCAACGCGGACAAGTAGCTGCCGGTAAGGACAGCGCGGCAGGACGGAGCGACTGGGCGTTCGTCCGCATCCGAAGCCGAACTACTCGACGTCCTCCGTGTGTTGGCCCAGGAACCTGCCCTCCCCCCCAGAGCGCGGGCGGCCCGCTTGCGGCACAGGCGGGGGGCAGTCGCGTCCCGCCGGGTGACGAGCCCGCACCTGGCGCATGCATGCGGCCGCCCGTCAACCAGTGGCGTGAGTGGGGCGGAAGATTCGGTTCAGATGCTGGTCCAGGACCGCGGTCGCGGACTCCGGACTGCGCTGGCCGACGAGGCGCCGAGCAGACGTGCCTCAGGCGGGGCTTCTCATCCACGCGGTGAGCCTGGCCCACCTGCCTTCCTTCGACCCGTTCGGTTTCCCTGCACGGACCGGCTTGCGCTGCGCCGGCTCACACGTGCATCGCTGTGGTGTCGGCACGTCGGCGAGCACGTGCTCCACGTGTCCTCCGCAGCCCTCGTAGGTCGCCTTTCGGCATGACTGACAGACAGCGCGTCGGCACATGGGGCCCCTTCGTTCAGCAGCGCACCCATGTTAACGACCAGTAATAACAACGTTTTCGTCACAAGCGAATTCACCGTTCCGCCCACCTGTAACCCCTCACGTACACGACCTCCACGAAACAGACACTTCTTTCAGCCGGAGCGGCGGCCAAATGGGCGCGTGACGCCCGGTATTGCGCGCTATGCCGTGCTTAGCGATGTCACGTGGTCAGGGCCGCCGCTTGAATTGCTTGCGATACCGAACAGTGGTTCCATCACGCCCGGTCGAAGCAGGAAGGCGCTGCTTCGGACATGTGACAGGCCATCACCGCACCGTCGACAGCGTCGACTTGGGCGCGGCAAGGCAAGAGAGAACGGCGACCGGCACGCATGAAACGGGGGTGTGCGACGGTCAGAAGGGAGCAACGTGAGTTGCTCACATGCCGCGGCATGCCCCCTTTTCCCCTTGCTCAGGGCGAGTTTGCAAGGGTGGCGCGATTACTACTGCGACAGCGAGGATCAGTGGCTCGGCTGTGCGCGCTACAAGGTGTCACTCACCGGCGAGCGTGTGCCGATCAGCCTGCTGCCCAGCGGAGCCCGCGCGCGATACCTGGAACACACAGCGCCCGGCGCGGACCGGCTCCACACCTCCGGCCCTGAGCAAGAGACCCGGCAGGCCCCTCCTGCGGCCGCGGCAGCGGATTCTGCGCGGTTCGAGCCGGCAGCTCCCCCGGCGGCGTCGGCGTCGCAGCACAGGCCCTCGCCGTCCGCACAGGCTGCCCGGCCCGGGGGCCGTACGTCCGGACGCACGGGACAGAACCCCAGGCCGAAGCGCGGCATGTGGGCTCGATTCACCCACTGGATGGGAGGCCCCGCATGAGCGGCTACTGGCCCTGGTGGGCCGGCGCTGCCGGGCTCGCCCTGATCACCGTCTACCACGCACTCAGCACCGACCGTTCCTTCGGAGTGTCGTCCGCGTGGGATCGCGTACTGCACTGGCGCAGGGAGCGCCAACTGGAGCGAATGGACGCGGAGTTCACCGACGAGAACGCTCTCGCCGAGGCGCTCGCGGCAGCGACGGCGGAGCACTTCGGCACCGCCTCCGACTCCGGCACCGACACCGGCACCGACTCCGGCTCCGGCTCCGCGGCGCCCACCGCGCCCCCGGTCCCGTACGAGGCTTCGCGGGTGGACCAGGCGGGCGTCAAGTCGACGGTGGGTGAGGGCGCTTCGGTGACGAGCCAGACC
>NZ_JASCIQ010000058.1 GCF_029968035.1 Streptomyces cavernicola
GCTACCAGGCGGGCGAGGCCTTCTTCTCCGAGGGCAGCAGCAGCCACAGGGCGAGGTAGATCAGGAACTGCGGCCCCGGCAGCAGGCACGAGACCACGAAGATCACGCGCATCGTCGTCGCGGAGGTGCCGAAGCGCTGGGCCAGCGCTGCGCACACTCCGCCGATCATCCGTCCGTTCCTGGGGCGAACAAGGGCGGTCATGGTGGCTCCTTCGCGTACGTGGAGAACGTCTGTGTCTTCGACGGTACGTTCGCGAACCGGTGGAAAGCGTCGGACTACGGGGCGATCCCGACCCTGGGAATCGTCGGGGTCGGACCCTGAGAGCCCTCGTCCCTCGCCCTGGCCCGCACCGGACCGTACGGCCGCCGACGGCGCAGGCGGGCACGGGCGGCAGGCACCACGGCCAGGTGCGCCAGGGCCACCCCGAGGGTGTTGAGCAGCAGCGAGTCGACGTCGACGACCTGTCCCGGCACGCCGGTCTGCAGCAGCTCGATCCCGAGGGAGAGCAGCAGACCCGCGGCGACGGTACGGGTCAGGGAGACCAGGGGCTGGGCGTGCAGCCGGCCGCCGACCAGCGGAAGCAGCACCCCGAGCGGGGCCAGGAGCAGCAGCTTCTCGCCGATCCGGCGCGCGGCCTCCTCGGGCGCGAGCGCCAGGTCCGCTCTGATGCCGGCCATCGGCTGGAGGTTGGGCGCGCTCACCCAGGGCACGTCCAGCGGACGCAGCGTGACCCAGGCGACGAACAGGAGATACGCGAGGAGGAGTAGGGCTCCCGCCACGCGGAGACGAACCGCGGCACCGGTGCTGCCGCTCAGGCCTTGACGCTGCACGTCACCCAAGACGCGCCCACCCGCGCGATCGGTTCCCCGACAGGGGCGCGGGGAACTGCGCGAGCAACCCACGAAAAGCCGCAGTCGCGTCTGCGCATGCACCACGCAGATGCGACTGCGGCTTTCGTCGTGGCTGGTCGCGCAGTTCCCCGAGCCCCTGTCGGGGCTAGGAGTCCGGGTTGACCGTTTCCGCCGGGGCAGGAACCGTGCCGGGGCGGGCGCGGAGTTCCTCCGTGCACTCGTACCGCCGCAGCGGCGACCCGCCCGGCCCGCCGAGGACCACCGCCTCGTCCCGCTCCGCGGCCACGCTCTGCGCGAAGGTGCAGACGATCTGGGCCAGCTCGTACGGGGTCATCCGCTCGGGCGGGGTGCTGATCCTGAGGGCTGTCGCCGGGTCGCCGCCGCGCGGCCCCGTGACCTTGGGGGCGCCCGTGACGCTTGAGGTGAACCCGGCCTGCTCCTCGGCCTCGGTGGGCGGCTCGCGCAGTTCGGAGAGCAGGGCCTGGGCGACGCTCACCCGGTCCTCGGCGGCCGCGGCGGAGAGCCGTACCGCGCGGTCGACGCGCACCAGCTGCGAGCCGCAGACGAGGAAGATGCCCTCCGGGACGGTGTCGGTGTGCGCCTGGGTGGCGACGTCGGCGGCGGTGCTCACGCACGGCACCCGGGACGGGGCCGGGCCGAAGTCCGTCGGTACCTCCGTGGCGCGGATGCCACAGCCGGCGAGGCCCGCGCCGAGCAGGGCGGCCAGAGTGGACCGGACAAGGAGCGTCCGGGTCCGCGTACGTGCCGTCATCGGTCCGCCTTCTTCGCCTGCTGTTCCGTGTCGCCGTCGTCCGCGCTGCCGCCGGGTCCGCCGTCCCCGTCGCCCTCGCCGCTGGGCAGCCGGAGGGTGAACACGGCGCCGCCGCCGGGGGAGTTGGCGGCCGTGATCTCGCCGCCGTGGATGTGGGCGTTCTCCAGGGCGATGGAGAGGCCGAGGCCGCTGCCCTCGGAGCGCGGCCGGGACGCGCTGGCCTTGTAGAACCGGTCGAAGACGTGCGGCAGCACCTCCTCGGGGATGCCGGGGCCCTGGTCCCGTACGGAGATCACCAGGTCGGTGCCCTCCTCGCGGACGGAGACCCGGACCGGGGAGCCGCCGTGCTTGAGGGCGTTGCCGATCAGGTTGGCGAGGATCACGTCGAGGCGGCGCGGGTCGAGCCGGGCCATGATGCCGCGCTCGGCGTCGAGCTCGACGGCGTCCAGCCAGGCGCGGGCGTCGATGCAGGCGGTGATCTGGTCGGCGATGTCCACGTCGTCCAGGACGAGGCGTGCGGTGCCGGCGTCGAAGCGGGTGACCTCCATGAGGTTCTCGACGAGGTCGTTGAGGCGCCGGGTCTCGCTGACCACCAGGCGTACGGCCGGGGCGATCATCGGGTCGAGGCTGTCCTCCTCCTCTTCGAGGACCTCGGTGACGGCGGTGATCGCGGTGAGCGGGGTGCGCAGCTCGTGCGACATGTCGGCGACGAAGCGGCGGCTGGACTCCTCGCGGGCGCTCATGTCCGCGACCTTCTTCTCCAGGGACGCGGCCGTGGAGTTGAACGTCCGTGACAGCTCGGCCAGTTCGTCCGTGCCGGAGACCCTCAGGCGGGTGTCGAGCTTGCCCTCGCCGAGCCTGCGCGCGGCGACACCCAGCCGGTGCACCGGCTTGAGCACGGTCGTCGCGGCGGCCTGCGCGAGCAGCGCGGCGCCCACCAGGGCGAGCGCGGTGGCGATCCCGAGCGACCAGGCGAGGGAGTTGAGGTCCTTCGCCTCCGGTTCGAGGGACTTGAGCATGTACCCGGTGGGTCCGCCGCCCATCACCCGCGTACCGCCCACGAGATACGGAGTGCCGTCCTCCACCTTGCGCTGCCAGAACAGCCGGTACGACTCCTCGCCGGACCCTTCGGACCCGCCGGACTTCTCGCCCTTCTCCGCGGCCGGCTTCTCCACGGCCTTGCGCAGCGAGGCCGGTACGTCGTCGCGGGTGAAGGCGTCCAGCTCGGAGGTGCCGACGACGGTCCTGCCGTCGGGGTTCTCGCCGATCAGGACGACGCTGTAGCCCTGGCTGCCGTGCGCCATGTTCCGTGCGGCGCGGTCGAGTTCGTCCTTCGTGGGCTGCCGGGGCAGCGAGGCCACGCGGTCCTGCATGGCCTCCTTGAAGTCGCCGAGCGCCGCGTCCTGGGTGCGCGTGAGGACGGCCTCGCGGTTCAGCCAGTACGCGATGCCGGACGCGGAGACCGCCGCGATCAGGGCGATCAGCGCGAACACGAGGACGAGCCGCAGCCGCAGGCTGGTCAGGCGGAGACTGGTGAGGAGCCGGCGGCCCCAGGTCTTGCGGGCGGCTGTCACTGAGGCGTGTCCAAGCGGTAGCCGACGCCGCGCACCGTGCGGATCAGGGTCGGCGACGACGGCACGTCCTCGACCTTGGCGCGCAGCCGCTGCACGCACGCGTCCACCAGGCGGGAGTCGCCGAGGTAGTCGTGCTCCCACACCAGGCGGAGCAGCTGCTGGCGGGAGAGGGCCTGGCCGGGCCGGCGGCTGAGTTCGAGCAGCAGCCGCAGCTCGGTCGGCGTCAGCTGCAGGTCCTCGCCGTCCTTGGTGACCGTCATCGCGGAGCGGTCGATGACCAGCGAGCCGAAGGCCGCCGCGTCGTTCGCCTCGCGCTCGCCGCGGCGCAGGACGGCCCGGATCCGGGCGTCGAGCACCCGGCCCTGCACGGGCTTGACCACGTAGTCGTCGGCGCCGGACTCCAGGCCGACCACCACGTCGATGTCGTCGCTGCGCGCGGTGAGCAGGATGATCGGCAACTGGTCCGTGCGCCGGATCCGGCGGCACACCTCGAAACCGTCGATCCCGGGCAGCATCACGTCGAGAACGATCAGATCCGGGCGCTGTTCGCGCAGGAGCTTCAGACCGTCCTCGCCCGTGGCGGCGGTGGACACACGATGCCCCTGGCGCGTCAGCGACAGCTCAAGGGCCGTGCGGATGGCGTCGTCGTCTTCGATCAGCAACAGGGAAGGCACGTCAGTCATTCTGTCGCATGGTGCGGTGGTGTTTCGACAGTTGGAGCGCTCCCGACCGTTCACCGGCCTCTTCCGTCCGCGATCTCCGCGACCGACAGGCGGTCCACAGACCCCTGTGACAGGCCTGTGACAGTCGACAGACACCGCGATGAAAGTCGAGGGGCAGGCTTTGGGTCACACGGAAAGCACCGGTCAGGACCACGACGGTGCAGCTGGGCCAGGACTCCACGACGGGGGGCGCGAGATGAACACACTGCACGGCACCAGCGCAAGCGCAGTCGTCACGCGTCTGCACGACCTCACCACGCGGGGTGCGGGCCAGCACGAGAAGTCCGGTACGGGGGTGCGGGGGTGTTCCCGCGGAACCGGACGCCAGCACACCGGTTACATGACGGTGGTCGACTCCCACGCCAAGCGCGGGGTCGGCAACGGGGGAACGTACGGGGAGGGCTCGGGGGAGCAGGCGTCCCTGTCGGAGGCGGAGTTCACCGCCTACGTCCAGGAGCGCCGCGCCTCCCTGTACGCCACCGCCTACCACCTGACCGGTGACCGGTTCGAGGCCGAGGACCTGCTGCAGAGCGCGCTGTTCTCGACGTACCGGGCCTGGGACCGGATCAGCGACAAGGCCGCGGTCGGGGGCTACCTCCGCCGCACCATGACCAATCTGCACATCAGCGCGTGGCGCCGCCGCAAGCTGAACGAGTACCCGACCGAGGAACTGCCGGAGACGGTGGTCGACACGGACGCGATGCGCGGCACCGAGCTGCGCGCGGTTCTCTGGCAGGCCCTGGCCCGCCTCCCGGAACTGCAGCGGACGATGCTCGTGCTCCGCTACTACGAGGGCCGTACGGACCCGGAGATCGCGGACATCCTCGACATCAGCGTGGGCACGGTGAAGTCCAGCATCTGGCGGTCGCTCCGCCGGCTGCGCGAGGACGAGGTCCTCAGCTTCGGCCGTGACCTGGAGGAGTCCTTCGGCGAACTGGTGGCGTAGCCGCCGCACGACGAAGGCAGGGGGGCCGTCGCATCGGGGGACGCGACGGGAAGACCGAGGGGGAACACGGGGGAGCACGGGGGAAAGCAGGAGGGGGGAGCAGTACGGGATCCCACGGGGGAGTACGGGGGTACTTCGGGGGACGGGATCCCGACGGGGGGAGCACGGGGGAGCACGGGGGAAACGGCAGCGGGACCGGGAGGCCGGGGGGTCTTACCGGTCCCGTCGTCATGTCCGGGCCCGTAGCCGTGTCCGGGCCCGTCATGTGCGGGCCCTGCAAGCGGTGGCTGTGCGGGCTACGCCGGATCGGGCGCCGAACTCCGCCGCGCACCGCGCGCCTGCACGCACCGCCCTGCCGCCGCCGAGGCGAGCCGGCCGAGGGCCTCCTCCTTGCCGCAGGGGTGCGCGCCGAGCGCGGTCTGCCGGGCCACCACGGCGCGCTCCGTGCGCATCAGCCGCCAGCCGCGCCGCAGCAGGAACGGCACCGACTTGCGGCCTTCCTTCAGATCGCGCGCGAGCCGCCGCCGGAACGTCGTCGTCGGCCGACCGCGCAGGCACAACGCGTCGGCCAGGACGCCGAGTTCGCGTACGCGCTCCACGATGTCCGCCGCGAAGATGCCCTCGGCGATGAACAGCGGGGTGCGCTCGATGTCGAAGCTCTCCTCGCCGACCCGCGCGCTCACCGAGATGTCGTAGACCGGCACGCGCGTACGCCCCGAGCGGCACAGTTCGGCGATCGCGGCGACGGCCGTGTCCGCGTCCCAGGAGGCGGGGGAGTCCCAGTCGACGTCCCGACTGCCCGCGACCAGCGGCAGCGTGGGGTCGCCGGCCTCCTTGTAGAAGTCGTCGAGGCGCAGCACCGGAAGGCCCGAGCGGGCGGCGAGTCGGGTCTTGCCGGCGCCGGAGGGTCCGGTCAGCAGGACGACGCGCGTCGGTATGGGGGGATGGGCGGTCACGGGACACCAGTGTGAGGCATTCCCTCGCACAAGCGACCCCGTCGGCCGTTCTTTGAAAGCCGCATCACATCTCAATTACGCTTCGTGTCCGACCGATTACGCGATCAGCCCGGACAGGTGGCGTACCCATGGCACGACATGCAGCATCCCGACGGCCCGCGCACCGCACGCTGATGCGCGCCGGGTTCACCCTCGCCGCGGTCGGCGCGGCCCTCGGCGCGGGCGGTGCGGCGACGGCGAGCGCACAGCCGCTGCCCGCGCCCGTACCGCTCGGCGACCTCGACGTGCCGTCGGCGGGTGCGGCGGTGACGGGTGCGCTGCCGCACGCGACGGCCCCGCTGAAGAACCTGCAGCTCGACCCGCTGGCCAACACCGGTGTGGACCCGCTGGACAACGCGGTGGGCACGCAGGTCGCGGACTTCCAGCCGGTGTCGACGGCGGCCGTGACGGACCCGATCACGAAGGGCGGCACGCTCGGCACGCTGCCCGTGGTGGGCGAGGTGACCAGCCTGCTGCCGGGCTGAGTCGCCGGGTCGTTCTCCGTACGCGAACGCCGTACGCGAACGCCGTACGCGAACGCCGTACGCGAACGCCGTACGCGAACGCCGTACGCGAACGAGCGCCGGGCGGGCCGCAGTTGGGCCTGCCCGGCGTTCGACGTATGCGGGTGTGTGCCGGTGACTCAGTACGCGGAGCCGGACGCGCCCAGCGACCCCGTCGGGTGCCAGACCGTCTTCGTCTCCAGGAACGCGGTGAGGCGGTGCGTGCCCTGGTCGGCGGACCAGTCCACAGGTTGTGGACGAACCACGCGCTTCAGGTTGTCGGCCGCGGCGACCTCCAGCTCCTTCGCCAGGACCTCGTCCGCGCCGCACAGATCAAGGGCGTTGACGTCCTGGTGCGCGGCGAGCGGGGCCGTGATCTCCGCCGTACGCCCCGAGAGGACGTTGACCACGCCGCCCGGCAGGTCGGACGTGGCGAGGACCTCGCCGAGGGAGAGCGCGGGCAGCGGCGCCGCCTCGCTCGCGATCACGACGGCCGTGTTGCCGGTCGCGATGACCGGGGCGACCACGGAGACGAGCCCGAGGAACGACGACTCCTGCGGGGCGACGACGGCGACCACGCCCGTCGGCTCCGGCGAGGACAGGTTGAAGTACGGCCCGGCGACCGGGTTGGCCCCGCCGGCGATCTGCGCGATCTTGTCGGTCCAGCCCGCGTACCAGACCCAGCGGTCGATCGCGGCGTCCACCTGCGCGGCGGCCTTGGACTTCGACAGGCCCTCGGCGTCCGCGACTTCACGGACGAACTGCTCGCGGCGGCCTTCGAGCATCTCGGCCACGCGATAGAGGACCTGGCCGCGGTTGTACGCCGTCTTGCCGGCCCAGCCGCCGAAAGCCTTGCGGGCGGCGACGACCGCGTCCCGCGCGTCCTTCCGGGACGACTGTGGGGCGTTGGCCAGCCACTCACCCTTGCTCGACGTCACTTCGTACACCCGGCCGCTCTCGGATCGCGGGAACTTCCCGCCCACGTACAGCTTGTAGGTCTTGAAGACGCTCAGACGGTTCTGCTCGCTCTTCTCGCTCTTCTCGGACTTCTCAGACATCGAGGTACGCCTCCAGGCCGTGGCGGCCGCCCTCGCGGCCGAAGCCCGACTCCTTGTAACCGCCGAACGGCGAGGTCGGGTCGAACTTGTTGAACGTGTTGGCCCAGACGACCCCGGCGCGCAGCCGGTCCGCGACCGCGAGGATCCGCGAGCCCTTCTCGGTCCAGATGCCCGCCGACAGGCCGTACTGCGAGTTGTTGGCCTTGGCGACGGCCTCCTCCGGCGTACGGAACGTGAGCACCGAGAGGACCGGGCCGAAGATCTCGTCCCGCGCGACGGTGTGCGCCTGCGTGACGTTGGTGAACAGCGTGGGCGCGAACCAGTAGCCGGAGGTGGGGAGTTCGCAGGGCGCGGACCAGCGCTCGGCGCCCTCGGCCTCGCCGGTCTCGGCGAGCGCCGTGATCCGGGCGAGCTGCTCCGCGGAGTTGATCGCGCCGATGTCGGTGTTCTTGTCGAGCGGGTCGCCGAGGCGGAGCGTGCCGAGGCGCCGCTTCAGCGAGTCGAGCAACTCGTCCTGGACCGACTCCTGTACGAGCAGTCGCGAACCGGCGCAGCAGACCTGGCCCTGGTTGAAGAAGATCCCGGAGACGATGCCCTCGACGGCCTGGTCGATGGGGGCGTCGTCGAAGACGATGTTGGCGCCCTTGCCGCCCAGTTCGAGCGTGAGCTTCTTGTCCGTCCCCGCGACGGTACGGGCGATCTCCTTGCCGACGGCCGTGGAACCGGTGAACGCCACCTTGTTCACGTCGTCGTGCGCGACGATCGCCGCGCCCGTGTCGCCGTACCCCGGAAGGATGTTGACGACGCCCTTGGGCAGCCCGGCCTGGCGGCAGATGTCCGCGAAGAACAGGGCGGAGAGCGGGGTGGTCTCGGCGGGCTTCAGGACGACCGTGTTGCCGGTGGCGAGCGCCGGGGCGATCTTCCACGCGAGCATGAGCAGCGGGAAGTTCCACGGGATGACCTGCCCGGCCACACCGAGCGGCTGCGGATTCGCCCCGTACCCCGCGTGGTCGAGCTTGTCGGCCCAGCCCGCGTAGTAGAAGAAGTGCGCGGCGACCAGCGGCAGGTCGGCGTCGCGGGTCTCCTTGATCGGCTTGCCGTTGTCCAGGGTCTCCAGGACGGCCAGCTCGCGGGACCGCTCCTGAATGATCCGGGCGATCCGGAACAGGTACTTCGCCCGCTCGGCGCCCGGCAGCGCGGACCACTTCACGAAGGCCTTGCGCGCGGCCTTCACGGCCCGGTCCACATCCGCGGCGCCGGCCTGCGCGACCTCGGAGAGCACCTCTTCGGTCGCGGGGGAGACGGTCTTGAAGACCTTGCCGTCGGCCGCCTCGGTGAACTCGCCGTCGATGAACAGGCCGTACGACGGGGCGATGTCGACGACGGAACGCGACTCGGGCGCGGGCGCGTACTCAAAGGGGTTGTTCAAGGTCTCGGTCTTGTCAGCCATGTCGATCAGTCCACCGTCACGTAGTCGGGGCCGGAGTAGCGGCCGGTGGCCAGCTTCTGGCGCTGCATCAGCAGGTCGTTGAGCAGGCTGGAGGCGCCGAACCGGAACCAGTGGTTATCGAGCCAGTCGGCCCCGGCCGTCTCGTTCACGAGGACGAGGAACTTCACGGCGTCCTTGGAGGTCCGGATGCCGCCGGCGGGCTTCACACCGATCTGCACACCGGTCTGCTGCTTGAAGTCGCGCACGGCTTCGAGCATGAGCAGGGTGTTGGCGGGGGTGGCGTTGACGCCGACCTTGCCGGTCGAGGTCTTGATGAAGTCCGCCCCGGCCATCATGCCGAGCCAGGAGGCGCGCCGGATGTTGTCGTACGTCGACAGCTCGCCAGTCTCGAAGATCACCTTGAGCCGTGCGGTGCCCGAGGCCTCCTTCACGGCGCGGATCTCGTCGTACACCTTCAGGTACCTGCCCGCGAGGAACGCGCCGCGGTCGATGACCATGTCGATCTCGTCGGCGCCCGCGGCGACGGCGTCCCGCACATCGGCCAGCTTCACGTCGAGCGCGGCCCGCCCGGCGGGGAAGGCCGTCGCGACGGACGCCACCTTCACGCCGGACCCGGCGACGGCCTCCTTGGCGGTCGCGACCATGTCCGGATAGACGCAGACGGCGGCGGTCCGCGGCGTCGTACGGTCGCTCGGATCCGGATGGACGGCCTTCGCGCCGAGCGCCCGGACCTTGCCCGGGGTGTCGGCGCCCTCCAGGGTCGTCAGGTCGATCATCGAGATGGCCAGGTCGATGGCGTACGCCTTGGCCGTCGTCTTGATGGAACGCGTCCCGAGCGCGGCGGCACGCGCCTCGAGGCCGACCGCGTCCACGCCGGGCAGCCCGTGCAGGAAGCGGCGCAGCGCACTGTCGGACGCGGTGGCGTCGGCGAAGGCGGATGCAGTGGCAGATGCGGTGGCATGTGCGGTGGTGGGCATGGTCACCAGGCGAGCATATCTACGCGCGTAGCGGCTTGTACAGGGGTGGGGTGGGGCGGGGTACGCGGATACGCGAGTGGCCGGGACCCGACAGGGCCCCGGCCACACGAAGCATGCGTTTTTTACTGCAGGGGGCTCAGCTACTGGACGTGGACTCAGCCGATGAGCAGAAGCACGGCCAGGAGCACGGCCCCGGCCACGCTCGGCGCGAGGATCTCGTACGCCCAGCGCACGCTCGGCTCACCCTGCGCCCCCGGATCGGCGGCGTGCCGCTCGGCGAGCTCCCGCAGATCGTCGAGGGCCTGGTCGGAGGGGGCGCGGGTGGGCCCGAGGTTCCGCCCGGTGAACAGGGGGGACGTACGCCCGCTCGGGTCCTCCACGGAGTCCCGCACCTGCCGCCGAGCGGCCTTCTTGCGCGCCCGCAGCGACACGGGGATCGCCCACAGCTGGTACTTGTGCCCGTCGCTCGCGAACACCTCGCTGGAGTACCCGGACCGCAGCGCCTCCACGGAGGCGAGCGGCAGCGTGATCGTACGGAAGGGGTTCCGCACCCGCAGCCGCGTCTGGTTCACGAACACGGCGGGCCGCACGGTGTACGCCACGATCAACGGCACGAGGAACAACAACCCGGCAAGCGCGAGCCACGGCGTCCGCCCGTCCCCCCGCACGAGCGCGTCCCCACCGATCCACAACGAGAGCCCGAGCAGCAGCACGCCCCCGGCGATGCCGGCACTGGAACGGAAGACGCGGTCGGCGTATTCGGGCTGGGGGGTTTGGGGGTCGGTGGCGTCGGCGGAGGGGGTGGCGTCCGCCGAGGAGGCAGCGGGGGTGGGCTGCTCGTCCGACTTCGCGGCGGGCTGCTCGTCATCGGGCCGATCAGGCCGCTCCGGCTCGGGCTGCGGATCGGGATTGGGGTCCGGGCTCGTCATGGGGGTGATTGTTACGCAGCGGGGGGTGGGGGTGTCACTGGGGCTGCTCTGTGCTGTCTTATGGGGGAGCTGTCGGAGGGGGAGAGGGGGAGAGGGGGAGCAGGGTGGCCGACGCCGAGACGACGTCTGCGGAACGATTCGGGGCGCTCTTCCAGATCGCCTTCCAACTCCCGGAGTTCCCGGAGCCGAGACTCGCCGAATGGGGCTGTCCCAGGAGGAGTTGAGCTACCTGAAGCATGCGCTCCGCCACGCCAGAGCCGAGCGCTCCTCTGCCGCCGTCGAGCTCCTCGATGAGCTGCCACCCCACACACTCTCGCTCTGGGCCGGCCTCTTCCGACGGGTCCTCACCGCCGTGAGCGCGCGCGAGCTGTTCTTGCGTACGGGCTATTCGTTGGACGTGCTGGAGACGGCGGTCGAGTGGCTGGGGCGGCGGGCGCTGCCTGACGAGTGAAGGATCACTCCAGGGTGATGGTTTCGGCCAGCCGCATGTGGAGCCTCAATGAAGCCTTCTCCTCAACTAGCAGCTGAGTAGGGCCACTTGGCGCTGATTCTTAGTCGATTTCACGCCAGGGGCGGACGTGGCGCAGGTGACTGTGTGTTCGATTGTCAGCCCCGTCAGTTACGGTGCAGTTCGCGTACGCAATGAGCTTTCGCGTACGCAACGCAAGGCAACGGGGAAGTGCGATGACTACGGGGGTGGTCGGCATGCGGGCTGCTGCATTGGCGCGGCGTATGACCGAGTTGACGAAGTCCGGCGAGGGCGATCTGCGGGCGCTGGTGGGGGAGTTCCGGCGCAGCGAGGTGCTCGTGCCGGTGGTCGAGGGCTCGCTGCTGACGGTGGCGACGGACGACGTCCGCTGGCTGTTCGCCTTCACGGGGATGGAGACCCTCGAGCGTTTCGCGGAGCAGCGTCCGGAGACGGTCGACGAGTGGATGCCGGTGTTCGGTGCGCGCCTCCTCGACCAGGTGATTCCGGGGATAGGCGGGCCGGTCGGCGTCGCGGTGGACGCGGGCAGTCCGGCGGGGCTCGTGCTGCCGCCCGTGCAGGACATCGTGCCGGACGCCGTGGCGTGGCAGCCGGCGCAGGACGATGCGCCTGACCAGGTCGCGACGGCTGCCGAGGGTGCGCGATGAGCGGCAACGGATTCCGCGCTGACCCGGAGGCGATGGCCCAGCTCACCAAGGGCATCAAGCAGGCCATGGACGAGCTGAAGGAGCTCGGCTTCAACGACATCGACGCGGAACTGGGGCGCGGCTTCGACAAGTTGGAGCTGGCAGGTCTCGAGGTGGGGGACGCGGGGCTACAGGAGTCGTTTGCCGGGTTCTGCGACAGGTGGAACTGGGGCGTGCGGGCGCTGATGCAGGACGCCAACAAGTTTGCCCGCCTGATGGACCTGTCGGCCGGGCTGTACCACGAGGAGGAGGAGTACGGGAAGAACACGTTCAAGACGCTCGTGAACCAGGTGTCGGGCAATCCTGCCGCGACGGAGGAGGACATCAAGCGGCAGTCCGTTTCCGAAGCTCTGGAGAGCAGCACCATCGCCGGGAACGTCCGGGACGCGGACTACAGCGCGGACTCGTTCCGTGACGCCAAGCGCGAGATCAAGGAGTCGTGGAGCCGGACCGGGGAGGAGCTGGAGACCTCGACGCTGACCCCGTGGCGGGACAGCAGCGACTACCAGCCGGACGGTCCGGAGGAAAAGTCGTTCGGGCCGCAGGTGAAGCCGAAGGGTGACTCGTCCGACGCCGAGGGGGGCAAGGGCTGATGGGCATCGGGGATGCGCTCAGCGGCATCGGGGATGCCGCTTCGGGCGCCATGGACACGGTCAGGGAGAAGACCGGCGACGCGGTCGGCTGGGTCACGGACAAGTCCGCGGACGCCCTCCAGTACGTGGGCGCGGACTCGGCCGCGGAAGGCGTCCGTGACGTCGGCGAGGGCATCGGCAACCGCCTTGGCTCGGACGTGCCCGAGCGGCAACTCGGCGAGAGCGACGACCCCAAGGAGCTGATCCACGGCAGCGTTCCGGCCCTTGAGGAGCGGGCCAAGCACCTCAAGGACTTCGCCCGAGCCTTCGAGACGGTCGGGCGGGGCCTGGGGAACCTGGACTCGGGGTTCTGGAAGGGCGAGGCGGCGGACAGGTTCCGCGAGAAGTTCACCATGCAGCCCAAGAAGTGGCTGACGGCCGCCGACGCCTGCGAGGACGCCTCGCGTGCGCTGGAGTCGTACGCGCAGACGGTCGCTTGGGCGCAGTCGCAGGCGACCGCCGCGATCGAGCTGTACAAGAGCGCGCAGGCGGCCAGTGAAAAGGCCGCCAAGGACCACGAGTTGAAGGTCGGCTCGTACGAGTCGTCGATGGAGGCGTACGACGAGTATCTGGCCTCCGGCAAGACCGACCCGGGCCCCAAGCCCACGAATCCCGGCCCCTTCCGCGACCCGGGTGTCGCCGGCCGCCAGGAGGCGCAGGAGACCCTGGACGAGGCCCGCCGCCAGCGCACCGAAGCCGCCCGTGAGGCTCGCGGCAGGGTGCAGCAGGCCATGGAGACGGCCCCGGAGAAGCCCGATCTCCTTGACCGGGCGGGTGCTGAGCTCATGGACGGCGCTCAGTCGTACGGCATGGGGCTCGCTCACTTCACGGGCGGTGTGGCCGAGGCTGTCGGCGGCACCCTGGCAACGGTCCGCACGGTGAACCCGTTGGACCCGTACAACCTGACCCACCCTGCGGAATACATGAAGAACGCCAACGCATTGGCGACCGGCCTGCTCAGCACGGCCGCCCACCCGGAGCGCATCCCGAAGGCGTTCATCGGCGCGGGCTGGACCAGCGACCCCTGGGGTGCAGCAGGCAACTTCTTCGGCAACCTGGTCGGCCCGAAGGGCCTAGGGAGATGGGGGGAAGGGCCCGGACGGGAAGCCGCACCCGGACCAGCCGCCAGGCAAGGGCAGGGAGGAGGGCGACAAGCAGGGTTCCTGCAAGACGCCGGAGAAGGGCGTCTGCGCGAACGACCCGGTGGACATGGCGAGCGGCCGGATGCTGCTCCCGCAGACGGACGTGTCCCTGCCCAGCGCGCTCCCCCTCGTGTTCTCCCGCCACTTCAAGTCCTCGTATCGGGCGGGGTATTGGTTCGGCCCGTCCTGGGCATCCACGGTCGACCAGCACCTGGAGGTGGACGCGACCGGGGTCGTCTTCGTCCGCCCGGACGGCGCGGTCCTGTCCTACCCGCACCCGGCCCCAGGGGTCCCCGTCCTGCCCAACGGCGGTGACGATCACGCGCTGACGCTCGACTCGTACGGCGACTACACGGTCACGGACCCCGTGCAGGGCAGGTGCTGGCACTTCGCGGCTCCGGAGGGCGACGGCAACGGCATCGCCCTGCTGATGCAGATCACCGACCGCTCGGGCCAGTACGTCAGCTTCGAGTACGAGGCCGACGGGACCCCCACGGCTCTCGTGCACTCGGCCGGCTATCACCTGAAGATCACGACCGAGGGCAAGCGCGTCACGGCCCTGCACCTCGCGGGCGCGGGTGCGGACGGCGGGGACCAGGAGATAGTCCGCTACGGCTACGACGAGCGCGGCCACCTGTCATCGGTCACGAACTCCTCGGGCCGTCCCACCGTCTTCACCAACGACGAGCTGGGCCGCATCACGTCCTGGACGGACACCAACAACTCGTCGTACAGCTACGTCTACGACGACCAGCACCGGTGCACGTACCAGACGGGCCAGGAGGGCCACCTCCGCGCGACTTACACGTACGACGAAACGGACCCGGACACCGGCCACAAGGTGACGACGTTCACCAACTCGCTCGGCCGCACGCAGCGTTATCTCGTGAACGGCCAGTTGCAGGTGGTGGCGGAGACGGACCCGGCGGGGGCCACGACCCGCACGACGCGCGACGTCTACGACCGCCCGCTGACGATCACGGACCCGCTCGGCCGGACATCGTGTTACGCGTACGACGAGCTGGGCCGCGTGACGATGGTGGTCCGCCCGGACGGGGCGTACACCAGCGTCGCCTATGACGAGTTGAGCCTGCCGGTCGTGGTGGCGCACTCGGACGGCACGTGCACGTACCAGCAGTTCGACGAGTACGGAAACCGCATCTCGGTGACGGACGCGTCGGGCGCGCGGACCCGCTTCGGCTACGACGCGCTCGGCAACCTGGCGTCGATCACGAACGCCCTGGGCGAGACGACGATGGTCCGCTGCGACCCGGCTGGCCTGCCCCTGGAGATCACCGACCCGCTGGGCGCGGTGACCCGCTACGAACGGGACGCGTTCGGCCGCCCGGTGGCGGTCACGGACCCGCTGGGTGCGGTGACGCGCCTGGAGTGGACGGTCGAGGGCAAGCTCGCGCGCCGCACAGCCGCGGACGGCTCGTCGGAGTCCTGGACGTACGACGGCGAGGGCAACTGCCTCACGCATACCGATGCGATGGGCCAGGTCTCGACCTTCGAGTACACCCACTTCGACCTGCTGTCGGCCCGCACAGGCCCAGACGGCGTCCGCTACGAATTCGAGCACGACACACAGCTGCAACTCCGCAAGGTCCTCAACCCGCAGGGCCTGACGTGGAGTTACGACTACGACGCGACCGGTCGCCTGGTCACGGAGACGGACTTCGACGACCGAGTCCTGACGTACGCGCACGACGCAGCGGGCCAATTGCTCTCCCGCACGACACCGATGGGCGACGTGATCCGCTTCGAGCGGGACGTACTCGGCCGCACGGTCCGCAAGGACGCAGCAGGTGCGATCACGACGTTCGAGTACGACGCGACGGGCAGTCTCGCGCGGGCGGTGAACCCGGACACGGTGCTTGAGCTGACGCGGGACGCGGCGGGTCGACTGGTGTCGGAGACGGTCAACGGCCGGACGATGACGTTCACGTACGACGAGCTCGGACGGAGGGTGGGCCGCAAGACCCCATCGGGCGCGGAGAGCTCATGGCGCTACGACGCCGCAGGCAACCGCACAGAGCTGGTCACCTCCGGCCGAACGATGACCTTCGAACACGACGCGGCAGGCCGGGAACTCAGCCGACTCATAGGCGACTCGCTCTCCCTCACGAACTCGTTCGACGCGGTGGGCCGCCTCACGAAGCAGTCACTGGTAGGCCCGGCCGACCACACGCTCCAGTCCCGGCGCTACACGTACCGGGCGGACGGCAACCTAATCGGCATCGACGACCAACTCAACGGCTCCCGCCGCTTCGACCTGGACGCGGCGGGCCGGGTGACGGCGGTCCACGCGGCCGGCTGGACGGAGCGCTACGCCTACGACGAGGCCGGCAACCAGACGGAAGCGTCGTGGCCGCAGGCGATGCCGGGCCAGGAGGCGATCGGCTCCCGCACGTACGAGGGCACCCGCATCCGCACGGCAGGCTCCGTCCGCTACGAACACGACGCGGGCGGCCGCACGCTCCTCCGCCAAAAGACCCGCTTGTCCCGCAAGCCGGACACGTGGCGCTACGAGTGGGACGCGGAGGATCGCCTCACGTCGGTGATCACCCCGGACGGCACGAAGTGGCGGTACGCATACGACGCGCTGGGCCGCCGAATATCCAAGCAGCGGCTTGCGACGGCGGGCGGGGACTCAGTCGCGGAGCAGGTCGACTTCGCTTGGGACGGGACGACTCTTTGCGAGCAGACAAGCCATGTGCCGGGTGTGCCAGAGGCGGTCACACTTACTTGGGATCACGAGGGATTCCGCCCATTGACTCAGAGGGAGCGCAAGAATCTTTCATCAGAGGACGTTGACGAGCGCTTCTATGCGATCGTCACTGACCTCATCGGCCACCCCAACCGCGCTCGTGAATGAAAGAGGCGGAATCGCTTGGCGAACCCGCACCACTCTTTGGGGCGCCACCGGATGGAACCGCGACTACACGGCATATACTCCACTCCGATTCCCTGGCCAATACCATGACCCCGAGACGGGCCTGCACTACAATTTCTTTAGGCATTATGACCCCGAAACTGGTCGGTATGTCACTGCAGACCCACTTGGTCTTGAGCCGGCGGACAATCCGGCGGCTTACGTTGACAATCCCACGTCATGGATTGATCCCCTTGGCCTCACGCCGACCGATGGCTGCGGCGAGAGCGGCGGCAGGAAGGCTCAAAGGCGCGGAGAGGAGTATGAGCGCTCGCTGCAGGAACAGCTAGGTGGTGGTGGATCATTCAAGGAGGGAGGGCGCGAGTTTGATGGCGCGTTTGTTGACGAAGGAACTGGTCGGGGAACATGGTACGAAGCCAAGTCCGGCGAGTTCTGGGAGAAGATGGACGATAAGCGTGCGGGGAAGTTCTTCTCAACTGAAGGGCAGAAGCAGCAGATAGCAATGAGTAAAGGTGTTGATTACATGGTGATTTCAGAGAGGGAGATACCTGAGCGAGTGACGAGGTGGCTGGACAAAAAGGGAATCCCTTGGCGTGTAATTCCCATGGAATGATTTGGAGGCGGGTGTGAGTAGGTCTGCGGAAATCGATTTCAGTTTTTATGACCCGGTTGAGGTGTCTGGCGTTTTGCGGAGACTCGAGGCTCGCGGCGTCGTCCTGAAAAATGAGGGAGAGGTCTCATATATTCTCGACAGTGATGACATGTTCGATTGGGTGAGAGTTGGCGCGGACGAGTTCGATCGTGTACTGCTGGAAGTGGATGCGGCAAGTTCCGTGCAGGCTACCTTTGTGGTTTCTGCTCTTTTTGAGGGGACTGACTCTGGTGGCGAAATTATCTTCCATAAGGGGCGGACTGAAGTTTCATTCTCGGCTACAGTGAATCGTCGTTACGTGGCGCCCGGGTCCCACTTCTGCGACTTCGGATGGTATCTGGATATCCTGGTGCCTGCGTTGGAGTCGCTAGGTCTGCGTGAGCTTGAGGCCCGTGATTACAAGTAGGTCTATCTAGAGCGAGGGGTATGGTGCTGAACTACTCCGACGCCACCTTGCTTGGCGACGTCTCCATGAGTAAACGTCCTTCAAGGGGCAGCGCTCAGTTCGTAAGGGCTGGGAAGGGGCGTGTGGCAGGTAAGGCAAAGGTAACGTGCGTCGAGAGTGAATTCTCGATCGCGGACTCCGTCGGCGTTGCCGATTTGGCTATTTCGGATGGTACTCTGATCGGCTGGCCGGAGCTCTTGGTGAGTTGGTCAGGCGGGCCTGGCGGGAGGGGTGTGAATTCTATTCAAGGATCTGGCGCCCGGATTTCCGCTGGTGATGACTTCAAGTCGTGGGAATTCAGGCCTTGGGTAGGGCTTCCGCGTATCCAATGCCGGGTTCACGTGGAGCGCTGATTACAACTCGGGCCGGTGTGGTCGGGCGGATTGTCTTCGGGTGGCGAGCCTTTCGCCGAGGTGAGTGTGCCGTGGAGGGGCTGCGGTTCGGTTCGTTCGAGGGGATCCCGCGTCGATCCTTCGCCATAGGTCGCCAATGCGCATGGGTGTTGCGTTCTGGGCTGACTCGACCTCCAGTGGGACTTTGGGTCTTTCACCTTGAACGGTTGGAGCACACGAATCGCAGCACAGCCTGCCCTTCGTAGCCGTACGCTCGTGTCATGAGTGCCGACATGGGCAAGCGGCTTCAGGGTGTGCGCAAGCGGCGGGGGCTCACGCAGCGCGAACTGGCCACCCTGTCTGGGGTGTCCGTCTCCTTGATCCGGAAGTTGGAGCAGGGGGAGCGGGCGGATACGCGTCTCGAGACGGCTCGGCGGTTGGCTGTGGCGTTGCGTGTTCCGACTTCGAGTCTGGTGAGAGGGCCTGCGGCGGGGACTGGGGAAGACGCGGAATCTGATCGCGACGATGATCAGTGGGCGCCTGTGCGGGAAGCGCTCGTCGGCCCCGTGGGCAGTGCCGACATGAGCGAAGCGCCCACTGTTGCCGGGATGCAGGACCTGATCGATGCGGCCGTGCCGCTCTTCTCCGGCGACAGGTTCCGGGAGTTGAGCCTGATCCTGCCTGCCATGATTCGCGACGCGGACCTGATCGCCGAGACGGGTGGGCCGGCCGGGCGGGATGTGCGTGTACGGCTGATGCAGCTCACGGGGTGGTTGCTGACGCAGACCCGGCAGTTCGAGGCTGCGGGCACCGCCCTCGACCGGTCGCTCGAAGACGCCTCCGACCGCCTTCAAGGTGCGGCGACGGTCAATACGCGGTGCTGGTTGCTGTTGCGGCAGGGGCGTTTGGGCGAGGCGCGCGAGTTGGCCGTTCGGTGGGCCGATGAGGTGGAGCCGCGTATCTCTCGTGCCACGCCTGGTGAGTTGAGCGCGTGGGGCTGGCTGCTGTTGCGCGCCTCCGCAGCGGCGGTACGGGACAACCGGCCGGGAGAGGCTGACGACACCCTGCGCTACGCGAACGCGGCAGCCGTCGCCATGGGGCGGGAGTTCGCACCCGGCGATGACTTCCTCAAGGCGTTCGGGCCCATCACGGTGGCGCTCAAGCGGGCCGAGAACGCCATGGTGGTGGACCGCCCCGATCTGGTGCTCAAGCTCTCCGTCCGTATCCCCACGTCCGGAATGCGCGCTACCTCCAACAACCGCAACCGTCATCTGCTCGACGTCGCGGAGGCGCACACGCGGGCGCGGGACTACGCGAAAGCGGTCGACGTCCTTCAGGAGATCCGGGCCTCGGCGCCCGAGTGGCTGCCGAACCAGCGCTACGCGCGTGACATCTTCGGCCGGATCATCGCCCGGCGGCGGACTCTGACCCCCGATATGCGAAGCCTCGCTGACGCCATCGGGGTGCCCATGTGAACGAGTGGCAGTGAGTGGCACTTCTGTCTGATGTCACGTCAAAGTGCCATTGAGGGCGAGGCATTGGGGTCCGTAGCGTCACCTGCATGACCAATCCACACGGAGTGCACATCGCCCGGCTGCTGCCGTGGGACGGCTCTGACGGACAGCCATGCTTCCTGCTGACCGACGGGGACGGCTATCTCACGCGCATCGCGGACAATATGGAGTCGGTCCAACTCGGTATGGCTGGTGAACTTCTCGACCACATCGACGACTTACTGACCGACCTGGGGGCAACCTCCGACCAACTCCGTTACGGGCTGGCGCGGATGAGCGAGTCGCTGCGCGATGTGAAGCGCATTGCCGAAAGCAGGGGCGCTCGACTGCTCGGCTCTGCAGTGGATGATGACAGGCGATGACTGCAGGTTGGTCCGTGGGCCGTGTCGGAGTGGTCGGGCGGATCGTCGCCGGGGACGAGGTCGGGAAGTTCGTCAGGGTGGACCAGCTGTCGGGGGAGCCGTCGAGCTACCTCGTACTCCTCGCGTATGACCGGGAGTTCAGGCGCGGGTGCGGGGATTACTGGGTGGAGGATCTCGCTTCCGTGGGCCAGTTCTTTGCCGAGGGTGAGTGGGACGTGGAGTGGCTGTCGCCCGGGTCGGTGAGTACGGGAAAGGGGCGACGGTGACCATGGTGGTCACCGTCGCCCCTCCTAGCCGTGCACGTCGCCGTTCAGATGCCCGCAGCCGTCGCCAAGTCCCGCTTCAGGTCTGCCAGTAGGGCCGTCGCCTTTGCGCGTGCCGTGGGCAGGCCCGCCGAGTCGACCGGGACCACTGCCTCCAAGTAGCACTTCAGCTTCGGCTCCGTGCCGCTCGGGCGGACGATGACCCTCGCGCCGTCCAACGTGTAGCGGAGGCCGTCCGTCGGAGGTAGCGAGGCCGTGCCCTGTGTCAGGTCCTCCGCCAGAGTCACCGGGAGGCCTGCCAGTGACGTCGGCGGGTTCTCGCGGAGGCGGCTCATTGCGTCGGCGATCACCGACAAGTCCTCGACCCGGACCGAGAGTTGGTCCGTCGCGTGGACGCCGTGCTCGATTGCGATGTCGTCCAGGAGGTCCAGGAGCGTGCGGCCCTGTTCCTTCAGTTCCGAGGCCAGCTCGGTGATCAACAGCGCGGCCGTGATGCCGTCCTTGTCGCGTACGCCCTCGGGGTCCACGCAGTAGCCGAGGGCCTCCTCGTAGCCGTAGCGGAGGCCCTCCACCCGGGCGATCCACTTGAAGCCCGTGAGGGTTTCCTCGTACCCGACGCCTGCCTTCTCCGCGATTCGGCCCAGGAGGGAGGACGAGACGATTGATTCTGCGAACGTGCCCTGCGCGCCCCGGTTCACCAGGTGGGCTGCGAGGAGTGCGCCCACCTCGTCGCCGCGGAGCATCCGCCAAGCACCGGCGTCCCGTACCGCCACCGCGCAGCGGTCCGCGTCCGGGTCGTTGGCGATGATCAGGTCAGGGGCCTCGGCCTGGGCGCGGGCCGTCGCGAAGGACAGGTCCATCGCGCCCGGCTCCTCCGGGTTCGGGAACGCGACCGTCGGGAAGTCCGGGTCCGGGTCGGCCTGTTCGGCGACCACCACCGGCTCCGGGAAGCCCGCCCGCGCGAACGCCGCAAGCAGCGTGTCCCGGCCGACGCCGTGCATCGGGGTGTAGACCGTACGGGCCGTACGAGGTGAGGACGGGGACAGTACCGCGTCCGTGCGGGCCAGGTACGCCTCCAGGACCGACTCGTCCAGGGTCTCCCAGCCGTCCGACGGGAGCGGGACGTCCGCGAGGGCGCCCACCGCGTCGATCTGCGCCGCGATCTCCGTGTCCGCCGGGGGCACGATCTGGGAGCCGTCGCCCAGGTACACCTTGTAGCCGTTGTCGCGCGGCGGGTTGTGACTCGCGGTCACTTCAACACCCGCCACCGCGCCCAAGTGCCTTATGGCGAAGGCCAGTACGGGGGTCGGGAGCGGGCGGGGGAGGAGCGCCGCGCGCAGGCCCGCGCCCGTCATCACGGCCGCCGTGTCCCGCGCGAAGTCCGCCGACTTGTACCGCGCGTCGTAGCCGATCACCACGAGCCCGCCCGTCTGGCCCTGCGCCCGCAGGTACGCGGCGAGGCCCGCAGCCGCGCGGATGACCACCGCACGGTTCATCCGCATCGGGCCCGCGCCCAGCTCGCCGCGCAGCCCGGCCGTGCCGAACTGGAGCGTGCCGGAGAAGCGGTCCGCCAGTTCCGCGGAGGCGCCCACTTCGATGAGCTTCGCCAGTTCCTCGCGGGTCTCCGGGTCGGGGTCTTCGGCCAGCCATGCCTTGGCCCGGGTGATCAGCTCGTCGTCCTGAGCGTTTGCCTGCACGTTTGCCTCAGCCTCTCCTCGTACGTCGATGTTCGTACGGTCGCTCAGATCCGGCCGAGCACCTGCGTGAGCAGGGTGCCCATGCGGGCGGCGGAGTCGCGGCCGGCCTGGAGGACCTCCTCGTGGTTGAGGGGCTCGCCGGACAGGCCCGCGGCCAGGTTGGTGACCAGGGAGATGCCGAGCACCTCCGCGCCGGCCTCGCGGGCCGCGATCGCCTCGAGGACCGTGGACATGCCGACCAGGTCCGCGCCGAGGATGCCGGCCATGCGGACCTCGGCCGGGGTCTCGTAGTGCGGGCCGGGGAACTGCGCGTACACGCCCTCCTCCAGGCTCGGGTCGACCTCCTTGCAGAGGGCGCGCAGGCGCGGCGAGTACAGGTCGGTGAGGTCGACGAAGTTCGCGCCGACGATCGGCGACGTCGCCGTCAGGTTCAGGTGGTCGCTGATCAGGACCGGCTGGCCGGGGCGCATGCCCTCGCGGAGGCCGCCGCAGCCGTTGGTCAGGACGACGGTCTTGCAGCCCGCCGCCACGGCCGTGCGCACACCGTGTGCGACGGCGGCGACGCCGCGGCCCTCGTAGTAGTGCGTACGGCCCAGGAAGACCAGGGCGCGCTTCGCGCCGATCTTGTACGAGCGGATCTTGCCGCCGTGACCCGCTACGGCGGGCGGGGGGAAGCCGGGCAGCTCGGTGACGGGGAATTCGGCCTCGGGCGTGCCGAGCGCGTCCACGGCGGGAGCCCAGCCCGAACCCATCACGAGGGCGAAGTCATGGGTCTCTGCGCCGGTGATCTCACGCAGCCGCGCGGCGGCGGCGTCTGCGGCGGCGTACGGGTCGGTGGGGGTTACGGAAGCGTTCACGCGGTTGAGGGTAGCTGTTGTCGGTCCACGCGCGTAGATGCCGCTGCGAACAGTGTCGTGATCGTTGCGTTGTACGTTCCGCCAAGTTGACCTTGGGCGCCGTCCCTGGGGCTCCGCCCCCGGGCCCCCGATCGCCCTGCGGGCTGCGTCCTCAAGCTCCCCCAGCCTTCGGCCGGGCGGTGCCGCCAGACGGGCTGGATCGGTGCCCCTCCCCGCCCCTTCCCGAAAGCCTGCGGCGCTGTTCGTTCGGCTGACCCGCCGTCGTGGTTGCTCGCGCAGTTCCCCGCGCCCCTTTCGGGGCGCGGCCTAGCAGGGCCGTTTCCGCAGAGACATCACATAGTCGTGCGGCGCCCCCGCCGACTCCGCCGCGTCGGCGATCTCGCCGAGGTAGCGGGCCGAGGGGAGGCCGCCCTCGTAGCCGTTGAGGACGTAGACCCAGGCGGGCATCTCGCCCTCCAGGGTTTCGACCCTGATCCGCATGCGGCGGTAGATGTCCAGGCCGACGCCTTCCCAGCGGTCCATGGACTCCTCGTCCATGGGCGCGATGTCGTAGAGCGCGACGAAGACCTGGGAGCGCGGGGCCTCCACGATCGTGGCGAGCGCGCCTTCCCAGCCCATGTGTTCGCCGCCGAACGTCAGCCGCCAGCCGTTGAGCCAGCCGGTGGCGCGCAGCGGCGAGTACGGGGCGCGGCGGGACATGAGCCGCGCGTCGAGATTGCCGGCGTACGCGGCGTAGAGCGACATGGGTCCGAGGGTACGACAGTGACCGCCGCAGGTCGTGCGCTCTCGCGAGCCCGTGGTAACCCGGTGGAGGGCCCCGGGGCGAAGCAGCTTGAAGCGTGCGGGACAATGGAGTACGTACTGCATCTGCCCGGGGGGCGACCCCCGGACCCCCGGCCGGAACAGCGCTGGGCGGGCCGGAAACGAGAGCGCGAGGCGTAAATCCCTTGACCCGGATCGTGATCATCGGCGGCGGACCTGGCGGATACGAGGCGGCCCTGGTGGCCGCCCAGCTCGGCGCGGAGGTGACCGTCGTCGACTGCGACGGTCTGGGCGGGGCGTCGGTGCTCACCGACTGCGTGCCGTCCAAGACCCTCATCGCGACGGCCGAGGTGATGACCACCTTCGACTCGTCGTACGAAGAGCTGGGCATCATCGTCGAGGACGACACTCCGCACATCGACCAGGCCGCGCGCGTCGTCGGCGTGGACCTCGGCAAGGTCAACCGGCGTGTGAAGCGCCTCGCCCTCGCCCAGTCGCACGACATCACGGCGTCCGTGACGCGCGCGGGCGCCCGTGTCGTACGCGGCCGGGGCCGACTCGACGGGCAGCAGGCGATGGACGGCTCCCGCAAGGTCGTCGTCACCGCCGCCGACGGCTCCGAGGAGACCCTCACCGCCGACGCCGTCCTCATCGCGACCGGCGCCCACCCCCGCGAGATCCCCGACGCGCAGCCCGACGGCGAGCGCATCCTCAACTGGACGCAGGTGTACGACCTGGACGAGCTCCCCGAGGAGCTCATCGTGGTCGGTTCCGGTGTCACGGGTGCGGAGTTCGCCGGCGCGTACCAGGCGCTCGGCTCGAAGGTCACGCTCGTCTCGTCCCGCGACCGCGTGCTGCCGGGCGAGGACCCGGACGCCGCCGCGGTCCTGGAGGACGTGTTCCGGCGCCGCGGCATGAACGTCATGGCCCGCTCGCGCGCCGCCTCCGCCAAGCGCGTCGGCGACCGCGTCGAGGTCACGCTCGCCGACGGCCGCGTCATCACCGGCACGCACTGCCTGATGGCGGTCGGCGCGATCCCGAACAGCAGCGACATGGGCCTGGAGGAGTCCGGGGTCCGCCTGAAGGACTCGGGCCACATCTGGACCGACAAGGTGTCCCGCACCTCCGCCCCGGGCGTGTACGCGGCCGGCGACGTCACCGGGATCTTCGCCCTCGCCTCGGTCGCGGCCATGCAGGGCCGCATCGCGATGTACCACTTCCTGGGCGACGCGGTCACGCCGCTGAACCTGAAGACCGTCTCGGCGAACATCTTCACCGACCCCGAGATCGCCACCGTCGGCTACAGCCAGGCCGACGTCGACGGCGGCAAGATCGACGCCCGCGTCGTCAAGCTGCCGCTGCTGCGCAACCCGCGCGCCAAGATGCAGGGCATCAGGGACGGCTTCGTGAAGATCTTCTGCCGCCCCGGCACCGGCATCGTGGTCGGCGGCGTGGTCGTCGCGCCGCGCGCTTCGGAACTGATCCACCCCATCTCGATCGCGGTCGACAACAACTTGACGGTGGAACAGATCGCGAATGCGTTCACCGTCTACCCCTCGCTGTCCGGCTCGATCGCCGAGGTCGCCCGTCAGCTGCACACGCGCAAGGCGGCGGGCGAGGCGTAGTACGCGTAAAACCCCTGCTCCGAGGGTGAGTTGACCCCTCGCAGGACGTCATTGGCCCAGTCGCCCGGACTATGCCGGGGGACTGGGCCTTGCGTATACCACTTCACGTCCGGCCATGCGAACAACTTCTGTTATTCGGCGCAAACTGCTGAAACTAGACGGTCGTTGGGGTTACTGTCAGTTTCGTGTTCGCTGCAGAACGTCGCCAATTGATCCTCGAAATGGTGCGGGCCAACGGAGCAGTGTCGCTCCGGGAGCTCGCCCGCGTAGTCCAGACCTCCGAAGTGACCGTACGGCGGGATGTGCGGGCGCTCGAGGCAGAAGGACTCCTCGACCGCCGCCACGGGGGCGCGGTGCTCCCGGGCGGTTTCACCCGTGAGTCCGGCTTCCCGCAGAAGTCGCTGTCCGCGACCGCGGAGAAGACGGCCATCGCCGATCTCGCCGCGGGCCTCGTCGACGAAGGCGAGGCCATCGTCGTCGGCGCGGGTACGACGACCCAGGAGCTGGCCCGCCGGCTCGCCCGCGTGCCCGGACTCACCGTCGTCACCAACTCCCTGCTCGTCGCCCAGGCGTTGGCGCACGCCAACCGCGTGGAGGTCGTCATGACCGGCGGCACCCTGCGCGGCTCCAACTACGCCCTCGTGGGCAGCGGAGCCGAGCAGTCCCTCCAGGGGCTGCGGGTGTCGCGCGCCTTCCTCTCCGGGAGCGGACTGACCGCGGAGCGCGGCCTGTCCACGTCCAACATGCTCTCGGCCAGCGTCGACCGGGCCCTGGTGCAGGCCGCCGCGGAGGTGGTGGTCCTCGCCGACCACACCAAGCTCGGCACCGACACCATGTTCCAGACGGTGCCCACGGACGTCATCACCAGACTCGTCACGGACGAGCCGCCGGTGCACGACGAACGCGCGGCCACCGAGCTGCAGGCCCTCGCCGACCAGGGAGTTCAGGTCGCGGTGGCGGGCGCGACGCCGCCGGGCGGAGCCGCGGAGCCGGCCCCACCGGGCCCCCCGCCCCGCCGGGACGTCCCCCTGCCGGGCCAGCGGAGGAACGTCACGCCTGGCGCGCCGTCCCTCCGCTCGGCAAGCGCCCTGACGGAGCCCCCGGCGGGGGAGCGGGAGCGTGAACGGGCGGCGCGGGTCGCGGACTTGAGGCGGAGGTAGGGGTTAATTCAGCCCGTCCGGCGTTTGAGGACGAGCCCGCAGGGCGACCGGCGGTACGCAGGCCGACCGCGCGGGTCGGATGACGCAAGCCTACGCACCAGCCTTGAGCCCCCGCAGAGTCAACATCAGCAGGCGGTCGGCCAACTCCGGGTCGCCCGGCGTCTCCTCCGCGGCCAGCGCAATCGCGTTGGTCAGCTGGAGCAGATCGCCGATCGTGATGTCCGAGCGCACCGAGCCGGCCTCCTGCGCCCGTACGAGCAGTGCGCCGCCCGCCTCGCGCATCGGCGCGCTGCAGCGGGCGAGCGCCGAACTGTCGTCCTGGGACACCGACATGAGGGCCCGCGACAGGCCCCGGTACTCGCCCGCGTGCGTCACGATCGCCCGCAGCCACTCGACGAGCGCCGCGCACGGCTGCGGATCGTCGAGCAGCTCCCGCGAGCGCGTGAGGAGCGCGCACACCGCGTCCTCGAAGACCGCACTCAGCAACGCCTGGCGGTTCGGGAAGTGCCGGTACAGCGTGCCGATGCCGACGCCGGCACGCCGCGCGATGTCCTCCAGGGACGCGTCCGTGCCGTGCTCGGCGAACGCGGCCCGGCCCTCGGCGAGCAGCCGGTCGTAATTGCGCCGCGCGTCGGCACGCATCGGGCGCACCGCGGTGGGCACCGCGTCGGCTCGCCCGGTGCTGGTCGTCATGACAGGTCCTTCCCTACCTTGCGCTGGTCTGTTTCCAGGATGCCACCCCGTACGGTGCGCGAACGCCCGGTCACGAAGCGTCCCCGCACCGGCGCAGGCACGGCTCGCCGGGCGCCGCGCGGAACGGGGCGAAGGCCTCCTCGGCCGCCGGGTGGTAGGGGCGGCGCGACATCCGCGTCACCAACCGCCACATCGTGCGCTCCGCCGCCAGCTCCTGCGGCAGCTCAAGCCCGAGCGCGTCCGCGAGCGGCTTACGGCCCAGGTTCACCAACGCCCGTACGGCGGCGGCCCATTCGTCCGTCGCCACCACCGCCGAGCGGTACCAGAGCGGGACAAGGGCGCAGAGCAGCGCGGCCGCAGACAGGACGAGCGCCCGGTCCTCGGCGACGGGCAGCGCGGCGAGCGCGGCGACGGCCACGCCCGCGTGCCCGTAGAGCAGCGCCACGAAGAAGTCCACGCTCGTACGGGACGTCTCCGCCGCACGGCTGGTCTGCGGGGGGACGGCCGCCATCAGCTCGTTCCACAGGACCTGGGTGTCCAGGCGGTAGCGGTCGTGGCCGTACTCCTCGAAGCGGCGGATCGCGTTGGCCAGGCTGGTGGGGCCGACCTGCTCGTCGCGGTGCGGATAGCGCTCCGCGCGCTCGTGCAGCACGCCGAGGCGGATCGGCGAGAGGCGGGCGTCGGGCGTCTCCAGGCGGTCCTTGATGCGCTGTCTTCGGGCCCGCTGCACCCGACAACCGTGGTCGTACGCCCACGCCGGCCACAGCACGTACCCCTCGAGGAAGCGGTAGAGCAGGGTCTGCAGCGCGTTCAGGACCAGGCCGAGCAGGATCGAGCCGAACAGCAGCAGCAGTGCGGCGTCGCCCGCGGTTCCGGGTCGCATCCGGTCCAACGCGCCGAGATCACCCCGGAGTTGGGGCCCGACGGCGAGCAGCAGTACGGCGAGGTTGATGGCGGAGGGCAGCACCCACCCGACCAGCAACGACCAGCCGCCGCCCAGCACGCCCTTCGCGATGTCGCCCATGAGCGGTCAGTCCCTGGGCCAGTCGTCGTCGGGGTCGTTGACGGGGCCGGGTGGGGTGGCGCTGTTGAGGTTGGTGCGATCTCCGATGGCGTAGGTGGACCCGCTGATGTTCCCGAACGCGATGCCCCGGCCGATGACGAGCGGACTGTCGAGGCCGTGCAACGTCGCCCGGACCGGAGTGTCCTGGTCCTCCACCCAGGAGCGCACCGCCTGGAGGAGCTCGTCCACGGCGTCGTCGCCACCGAGCTCGATCACCACCTCGTCCCCGTCCGGACCGAGCTCCACCCGCCAGGCGTCCTCGTCAGCCACGGTGCCGTGCGCCCGATCGCCCAGCCACTCGGCAAGGTGCTCCGGCCCGTGGTTGCCGCTCTCGCTCAACGTGACCCGGATCTCCATCAGACCCCAACTCCCCCCGTTCCAGGCCTACTAGGGCCAGCATAGGGGCCGCCTACGACAGAGGGCCCCCGGCCGAAACCGGGAGCCCTCGTCATACGTACCGGACCGGATGTCAGTCCTTGATCTCGCAGATCGCCGCGCCGGAGGTCAGCGAGTTGCCGACCTCCGCCGTAAGACCCTTGACCGTGCCGGACTTGTGGGCGTTGAGGGGCTGTTCCATCTTCATGGCCTCCAGGACCACGACGAGGTCGCCCTCCTTGACCTCCTGGCCCTCCTCGACCGCGACCTTGACGATCGTGCCCTGCATGGGCGAGGCGAGGGTGTCGCCGGAGGCGGCCGGGCCGGACTTCTTCGCGGCGCGGCGCTTCGGCTTGGCCCCGGCGGCCAGGCCCGTACGGGCGAGGGTCATGCCGAGGGACGACGGGAGGGAGACCTCCAGGCGCTTGCCGCCGACCTCGACGACGACGGTCTCGCGGCCGGTCTCGTCCTCCTCGCCGTCGACCGGGGCGGCGGCGAAGGGCTTGATCTCGTTGACGAACTCGGTCTCGATCCAGCGCGTGTGGATCTTGAACACGCTTTCAGATGTCGCAGTGGTGGAGCCGGTCAGTTCGGGACCGAACGCCGGGTCGACCACGACGGCCTGGTGGAACGGGATGGCCGTGGCCATGCCCTCGACCTTGAACTCGGCGAGGGCACGCGCCGCACGCTGCAGCGCCTGCTCGCGCGTCGCGCCGGTGACGATCAGCTTGGCCAGGAGGGAGTCCCAGGCCGGGCCGATGACCGAACCCGACTCGACGCCCGCGTCCAGGCGGACACCCGGACCCGTCGGCGGCTGGAACAGCGTCACCGTGCCGGGCGCGGGCAGGAAGTTGCGGCCCGGGTCCTCGCCGTTGATACGGAACTCGAAGGAGTGGCCGCGGACTTCGGGGTCCCCGTAGCCGAGCTCCTCGCCGTCGGCGATGCGGAACATCTCGCGGACCAGGTCGAGGCCGGTGACCTCTTCGGTGACCGGGTGCTCGACCTGCAGACGGGTGTTGACCTCCAGGAAGGAGATCGTGCCGTCCAGGCCGACGAGGAACTCCACCGTGCCGGCGCCGACGTAGCCGGCCTCCTTCAGGATGGCCTTCGACGCCGCGTACAGCTCGGCGTTCTGCGCCTCGGAGAGGAACGGCGCGGGGGCCTCCTCGACGAGCTTCTGGTGGCGGCGCTGCAGCGAGCAGTCACGGGTGGAGACCACGACGACGTTGCCGTGTTTGTCGGCCAGGCACTGCGTCTCCACGTGCCGCGGCTTGTCCAGGTAGCGCTCGACGAAGCACTCGCCGCGACCGAAGGCGGCGACGGCCTCGCGGACCGCGGAGTCGTACAGCTCCGGCACCTCTTCGAGGGTGCGGGCCACCTTCAGACCGCGACCGCCACCGCCGAAGGCGGCCTTGATCGCGATGGGCAGGCCGTGCTCCTCGGCGAAGGCGACGACCTCCGCGGAGCCGGAGACCGGGTCGGGGGTGCCCGCGACCAGCGGGGCGCCCGCGCGCTGCGCGATGTGCCGGGCGGCGACCTTGTCGCCGAGGTCGCGGATGGCCTGCGGCGGCGGGCCGATCCAGATCAGGCCGGCGTCGAGGACGGCCTGCGCGAACTCCGCGTTCTCGGAGAGGAACCCGTACCCGGGGTGGACCGCGTCCGCACCCGAGTCCTTCGCCGCGGCAAGCACCTTGGCCATGTCCAGATAGCTGGTGGCCGGGGTGTCACCGCCCAGGGCGAACGCCTCGTCGGCCGCACGGACATGCAGCGCGTCCCGGTCCGGATCGGCGTAGACGGCCACACTCGCGATCCCGGCGTCCCGGCACGCTCGGGCCACGCGGACAGCGATTTCGCCACGGTTGGCGATGAGCACCTTGCGCACGTTGGCTCCCTCCTTGAAACAAGCTGAGTTTAGGGACTGCCGACACGGCCAATCGACCCGTCCCCAACCGTGAGCTTGCCCACACGGAGTGTTATTCGGGGGTCGTTCGAGTCACGAAATCCCTTGTCGCACCACGGTACGACGGGATCCTGAACCGCACAGTAACGGGACGGTGTGGCGCAGGTCTCTGTCTGTGAGGGCAGTGGCCGATCTGGTTCTTTGTGGAGTCCCTACGAATGGCGGTAGCAATCTTTGCCGCGCCACGGAGTCTTGTCCCGGGGTTTACCCGTTAGTAGCGTTTGCGGCGCCCTCGGATGTACCGGGGGTAACGGCTTGGGAAAGTGGGTGGGGGCCCGTGGCGCGCAGACCGGTGGCCTTGGCAGCGGCGCTCGTGATCGTCGTGGAGGCGGTCGGGATCGCGTGGTTGAACTGGTTCCTCGGCCTTGTCGTGGAGAACCAGCAGATGTCCCTGGCGGGGCTCGACCCGCACGCGATGACCGTCGGCTCCTGGGCGGCGGGCGGTCTGATGGGGCTTTATCTGCTGGTGTGCGGCGCGGTGTTGCTGCGTACGGGACTGCGCGACCGGGCGCCGGGCGGCTTCGGCCGCGTACTGCTGATCTCGGCGGCGGTGCTGCACGGCGTTCTCGGCGCGTTCTCGGTCGGCCTGGTCGGCTGGCCGGCCTTCGCGTTCCTGACGGTCGTACTCGGACTGCTGGTCCTGACCCTCGTCGCGTACGGGAAGCCCGCGGGGCAGGACGGGCGGGAAGCCGGGGCGGCGGGCGCACCGGCGGCCGCGGACGGCCCGAGCCCGGCCTGAGGCTCGGGGCGCTCGGGCCGGGCTCGGGGGCGGCTCGGGGGCGGCTCGGGGTGAACGGGCCGCCGCAGGGCGGGAGTCGACGTCTCCGGGGCCGGGGCCGGGGCCGGGGGATCAGCCCTGGTAGACCATCGTGCAGAGCAGGGTGTCGCCGTCGTCGACGGTCCAGGACCAGTACGTCGTCTGGTCGTTCTGCACGCGCCGGCAGAGGCTGGGGTCGGTGCCCTTGGACGTGTTGTAGACGCCCGTGATGTGCATGATCTGGTTGTACGCGCTGGGCACCTTCTTGGCGGTGCAGTCGACCGCGGTCATCGGGCCCATGCCGACGATCTTGCCGTTCTCCTGGTTGGCCAGGAAGCAGCCGCCCTTGTGGTAGATCCGCGAGAGGCAGAGCTGGGTGGTCTCGCCCGAGGTGGGCGAGGAGTACGTCCAGGTCGCCTCGTTCGTACCGCTGTCGCAGCCGCCGGTGGTGCCGGTGACCTGGACGAGGGCGTCCTCGCTCTTGCAGGAGACCGGGTCCGGGGGCTGCTCGGAGCTCCACTCGACGGTGCTCGTGCCGCCGTGTCCGGTGTCCCAGACCGGCAGGCAGTCGCCGCTGGTGACGTCCTTGAAGGCGCTCTCGGTCGGGTCGGGCGCGGCCGTGGTGGCGTCGGCGCCGTTCTCGGAGTCCATGCCGCCGGAGCCGGAGGAGTCGGCGGTGGGCGCGGCCGAGACGCCGGAGGAGCTCGACGAGTTGTTGTCGCTGCCGCCGCCGAAGGGGTTCGGGATGATGATGAAGACGGCGACGGCGATCACGGCGAGGACCAGGACGCCGACGATGCCGAGGACGATCGCGGTCGTGTTGGTGCTGCCGCGCGGCGACCCGGGCGGGAACGGTCCCTGCGGCGGGCCGAGCGGTCCACCGGGCGGCATGCCCGGCGGCGGGCCCTGCGGGGGGAAGCCGCCCGGCGGCGGTCCCTGCGGCGGACCTGGCGGTCCCTGCGGCGGGCCGAACCCGCCGTCGGGCGGGCCGAACGAGTTGCTCATCTTCTCCCCCGGAACATGCGATGCGAATAACCCTGAGAACACGCCTGTGAACACGCCTGTGAACACGCCTGTGAACACGCCTGTGAACAAGGCTGCGAACGACCCGAGGATGGTATCCGCCCGCGCGGCGCAGGATCCGGGGGGTGACCGGTCAGGAGCCGGTCAGGGGCTGGTCGGGGGCTGGTCGGGGGCTGGTCAGGAGGCCGGGGCCCACAGCTCGGTGATGCCGACGCCGAGCTCCGCGAGCAGCTTGCGGAGGAGCGGCAGGCTGATGCCGATGACGTTCCCGTGGTCGCCCTCGATGCCGTCGATGAAGGGCGCCGAGCGGCCGTCGAGCGTGAACGCCCCTGCCACGTGCAGGGGTTCGCCGCTCGCGACGTACACGGCGATCTCCGCGTCGGACGGCTCCCCGAAGCGGACGGTAGTGGAGGCGGTCGCGGAGGCGCGGCGGCCGGTGGCGGTGTCGATCACGCAGTGCCCGGTCTGCAGCACGCCCGCGCGGCCGCGCATCGACTTCCAGCGGGCGGTGGCCTCCTCGGCGTCGGCGGGCTTGCCGAGCGCCTCGCCGTCGAGTTCGAGGACCGAGTCGCAGCCGACGACCAGGGCGCCCGCGGCCTGCTCGCGCCCGGCGACCGCCTCGGCCTTGGCCTCCGCCAGGACGCGGGCCAGCTCGCTCGGGGTCGGCGCGGTGAGCGCGTCCTCGTCCACCCCGCTGACGATCACCTCGGGGTCGAGCCCCGCCTGACGCAGGAGCCCGAGCCGGGCGGGGGACTGGGAGGCGAGGACGAGGCGGCGGCGCTGATCGGTCATGGGGAGAGGGTAGCCAGCGCGTGGCGGGGGCCGCGGCCGGGCCCGTACGAACAGGAGGCCCGTACGAACAGGAGGCCCGTACGACGAAGGGCGCCCCGCGGACCCCCTCCCCGAGCGAGGGAGTCCGCGAGGCGCCCGAGACCGTGCGGCGCGAAGAGCGGGTGGCTCAGCGCTTCTGCAGCACCGCCTGCATGACCGCCTTGGCGATCGGGCCGCCCAGCTTGCCGCCCGCGATCTGGTCGCGCGGGATGTCCTTCCCCGGGTCGACGAAGACGGCCACGGCGACCTTCTTGCCCTCCGCGTTCTTGCCGTACGAGATGAACCAGGCGTACGGCGGCAGCTTGTTGTCGACGCCGTGCTGGGCCGTGCCCGTCTTGGCGCCGACCTCGATGCCGTCGATCAGGGCGGGCTGGCCGGAGCCCTGCTCGGCGGTGAAGACCATCGCCTCGCGGACCTTGTCCGCGGTCTCGGCGGAGACGGGCTGCGCCATCTCCTTCGGTTCGGTCTTCTCCAGGGTGCTCAGATCCGGGCCGCGCAGCTCGTCGATCATGTGCGGCTGCATCAGCTTGCCGTCGTTGGCGACGGCGGAGGCGATCATGGCGATCTGCAGCGGGCTCGCGGTCAGGGAGCCCTGGCCGATGCCGGTGAGGGCGGTCTGCGGCCTGTTGATGTCGCTCGGGTAGACGGAGACGCCGGCCCGCACCGGGATGTCCAGGTCGCGCTTGTTGAAGCCGAACTTCTCGGCGGTCTTGCGCATGTCGTCCTTGCCGATCTCGGCGGCGAGCTTCGCGAAGACCGTGTTGCAGGAGTACTGCATGGCGACCTTGAGCGAGGCGTTCTCGCAGACGCCGCTCTTGTTCAGGTTCGGCAGCTCGGTCCTGGTGTCCGGCAGCAGCCACGGCTCCGGGGTGTCCGTGGGCGCGTCGATGTCGGTGACCTTGCCGGACTCGATGGCGGCGGCCGCGGTGAGCACCTTGAAGGTGGAGCCGGGGGCGTACGTCTCCTTCAGCGCGCGGTTGTTCAGCGGCTTGTTCTTGTCCTTCTGCAGCCGTTCCCAGGCCTTGGCGTCCTTGTCGGACATGCCCGCGAAGGTGGACGGGTCGTACGACGGGGTGGAGACGAGGGCGAGGACCCGGCCGGTGTCGGGGTCGAGCGCCGCGACGCCGCCCTTGAGGTTGCCGAGGCCCTCGTAGGCGGCCTTCTGCGCGTCCGGGTCGATGGTGGTGACGACGTCGCCGCCGCGCTGCTCCTCGTTGGTGAACATGTTGAGGGTGTTCTTCAGGAACAGCCGGTCGTCGGACCCGGAGAGCAGCTCGTCGTTCAGGTTCTCCAGCTGGTTGGAGCCGAAGGCCTGCGAGGCGTAGCCGGTGACGGGGGCGTACATCGGGCCGTCCTTGAACGTCCGCTTGTACTTGAAGTCGTTGCCCTCGACCAGCTTGGACCCGGTGATCGGCTTGCCGTCGACGATGATGTCGCCGCGCGGCTTCGCGTACCGGTCGATGGCGACGCGGCGGTTCTTCTCGTGCTTGGCGAGCGGCTCGCCCTGTGCGTACTGGATCCAGTTCGCACGTATCAGCAGTGCGAGCACGAGTAGCCCGCAGAACACGGCTATGTGCCGCAGAGGCCTGTTCACCGAAGCCGATCCTTTCGATCAGTCCATTCCGCTGGAGTAGGACGGAAAGGACGACCTCATGGTTGCCTACGCGGTCGGCCTCGGTTCGGTCAGGGTGCGCCCAGGACGAGCATCGCCAGGATCATGGCGAGGGCGAGGAGGAGCCCCGCGCGCCTCAACATCGCCTGAGTTTCCCGGAGTTCCTCCGGTGGCTCGTCTTTCGGGTCGGACCAGAGCATGAGCTCGATAGTCGCGCGTAGGGGGCGGGCACGCCTGAGTACGGGTACTTACTTTGTTCCCCGCCCCGCCCCTTCCCGAACTGGGGCTCCGCCCCAGACCCCGCTCCTCAAGCGCCGGAGGGGCTGGATTTTGCGGGCGTGGGGCGGGTTTTCAAGGGGCGCGGGGAACTGCGCGACCAGCCACGGCGGCGGGAAAGCCGAAGTACGGCCGGGGCCCGGGGGCGGTAGCCCCCGAAGCCGTCGGCGGCCGGGCTACACCGGCCAGTACGTGCGGGACCACGTGTTCGGGCCCGGCTGCGGCAGGCGGGTGCGGGCCACGCGGGCCGGGTCGGACCACGCGTCCGCCGGCGCGGGAGCGCCGCCCTGCACCGCGGACGCGGCGAGCGCGGCGGCCCGCGCCTGGACCACGGTGAGCGCCGCGGCCAGCTCCTCAGGGGTCGGGTTGCCCCGTACGACCTTGATCATGGGTCCTCCTAAAGGCCTACAGGGGAATGTTGCCGTGCTTCTTCGGCGGCAGGGACTCCCGCTTCGTACGCAGCGTGCGCAGTCCGCGGACGACCTGGCGGCGGGTCTCGGACGGCATGACGACCGCGTCGATGTACCCGCGCTCGGCGGCCGTGTACGGGTTGAGGAGCGTGTCCTCGTACTCCTGGATCAGCTGGGCGCGGACGTCCTCGCGGTCGGACTCGGCGGTCGCGGCGATCGTGCGGCGGTGCAGGATGTTGACCGCGCCCTGGGCGCCCATGACCGCGATCTGCGCGGTCGGCCAGGCCAGGTTGAGGTCGGCGCCGAGGTGCTTGGACCCCATGACGTCGTACGCGCCGCCGAAGGCCTTGCGCGTGATGATCGTGATCAGCGGGACCGTGGCCTCGGCGTAGGCGTAGATCAGCTTGGCGCCGCGGCGGATGATGCCGGTGTGCTCCTGCTCGACGCCCGGCAGGAAGCCGGGGACGTCCACGAAGGTCAGCACGGGCACGTTGAAGGCGTCACACGTCCGCACGAAGCGCGCGGCCTTCTCGGAGGCGTCGATGTCGAGGCAGCCGGCGAACTGCATCGGCTGGTTGGCGACGATGCCCACCGGGTGGCCCTCGACCCGGCCGAAGCCGGTCACGATGTTCGGCGCGAACATGGCCTGCGTCTCGAAGAACTCCCCGTCGTCCAGGACGTGTTCGATGACGGTGTGCATGTCGTACGGCTGGTTCGCGCTGTCCGGGATCAGCGTGTCCAGCTCGCGGTCCTCGTCGTTCGTCTCCAGGTCCGCCTCCTCCGGGAAGGCGGGCGGCTCGGAGAGGTTGTTCGACGGCAGGTACGAGAGCAGCGACTTGACGTAGTCGATCGCGTCCTTCTCGTCGCCGGCCATGTGATGGGCCACGCCCGAGGCCGAGTTGTGCGTACGGGCGCCGCCCAGCTCCTCGAAGCCGACGTCCTCACCGGTGACGGTCTTGATGACGTCCGGGCCCGTGATGAACATGTGCGAGGTCTGGTCGACCATGACCGTGAAGTCGGTGATCGCGGGGGAGTAGACCGCGCCGCCCGCGCAGGGGCCGACGATCAGGGAGATCTGCGGGATGACGCCCGAGGCGTGGGTGTTGCGGCGGAAGATCTCGCCGTACATGCCGAGGGCCATGACGCCCTCCTGGATGCGGGCGCCGCCGGAGTCGTTGATGCCGACGACCGGGCAGCCCGTCTTCAGGGCGAAGTCCATGACCTTCATGATCTTCTGCCCGAAGACCTCGCCGAGGGCCCCGCCGAACACGGTGAAGTCCTGCGAGAAGACCGCGACCGGGCGGCCGTCGACCGTGCCGTAACCGGTCACCACACCGTCGCCGTAAGGCTTGTTGGCGTCCAGGCCGAAGGAGGTCGAGCGGTGCCGGGCGAACTCGTCGAGCTCGACGAAGGAACCCTCGTCCAGGAGCAGGTCGATCCGCTCACGGGCCGTCAACTTGCCCTTGGCGTGCTGTTTTTCCACCGCTCGCGCCGACCCGGCGTGCGTCGCTTCCTCGATGCGGCGCTGCAGATCCGCGATCTTTCCTGCGGTGGTGTGGATGTCGATGGCGCTCTGCGCTTCCGGCTCGGACATCGGGATTGCGGCTCCCTGGCTGGTCACGGGTTCATGGGGACGTGCGCTGGGGTGGGGAATTCGGCTCGCTACTGATCCGTAGCGTAATGGCGTGGGCACGCCTCGGCAGTGCGGCATTTACCACACCTAGGCTGTCTTGCATGACGCCATCGAAGTCCTCAGGATCTGCGCCCGACCCGTCGTCGAACCCCACGCCGACCTCCGCTTCGAACCCTGCTTCGAGCACCGGCTCCGGCCCCTGGTCCGACCTGGACCGGCCGCCGCTGAGCGCAGCCTCGCTGCGCCGCGCGCTGGTCCGGCCCGGCGGGCTCTGGACGGTTCTCGACGTGGTGCAGAGCACCGGGTCCACCAACGTCGACCTCGCGGCCCGTGCCGTGGACGACGCCGAGGGCGCCGTGCTCATCGCCGAGGAGCAGACTGCCGGGCGCGGCCGCCTCGACCGCAGCTGGACGGCGCCCGCGCGCTCCGGGATCTTCCTCTCCGTGCTGCTCAAGCCGCGCGAGGTGCCGGTCGAGCGGTGGGGCTGGCTGCCGCTGCTCGCCGGCGTCGCCACGGCCACCGCGCTCTCCCGCACCGCGGGCGTCGACACCGCCCTGAAGTGGCCCAACGACCTGCTCGTCACGGTCGACGGCGAGGAGCGCAAGGCCGGCGGCATCCTCGCCGAGCGGGCCGGGGCGGGCGACGCGGCCGGGGTGGTCCTCGGCATCGGCGTCAACGTCACCCTCGGCGCCGACGAACTCCCCGTGCCGGGCGCGGGCTCCCTCGCCCTCGCCGGCGCGAAGTCCACCGACCGCGACCCGCTGGTCCGCGCCCTGCTCCGCTCCCTGGAGCAGTGGTACGGCGACTGGCGCGCGGCCGCCGGCGACCCGGCCGCGTCCCGCCTGCAGGAGACGTATGCGGCGGGCTGCGCGACCCTCGGCCGCCGGGTCCGGGCCGAACTCCCGGGCGACCGCGCCCTGGTCGGCGAGGCCACCGCCCTCGACGCGGACGGCCGGCTCGTCGTCACGACGGCAGACGGCAGCCGGGAGGCGGTCGGGGCGGGCGACGTGGTGCACCTTCGCGCGGAGTGAACCCGGCCC
>NZ_JASCIQ010000059.1 GCF_029968035.1 Streptomyces cavernicola
GCAATACGGGAGTTGTACGCGAAGGGCCCCGCCGATCCGTACCGGCGGGGCCCTTCGCGTACGCACGTGCCTGACGGCTCACTCGTCGCTGACGGTGACCTTCTCGTCGTTCTTGAGCTGCTCGACCAGCTGCTGCAGTTTCGCCTTGTCCCAGACCAGGTTGCCGTTGACGCTGCCCGAGACCGGCATGTTCATCGACTTGCCCTCGCCGCCCGAGACGCTCTTCATCGCCCAGAACATCTCGGCCAGGTCGAAGAGGCTCATGTCCTTGTCCACGACCAGCGTGTCCAGGCCCGCGCCCATCGTCGGGTAGAGCTTGAACGGGTTGATGATCGTCGACGGGGTGGCCGTCTGGTTGGCGAGCGCCGAGAGGAACTTCTGCTGGTTCTTGGTGCGGTCCAGGTCGCCGCCGGCGAGGCCGTAGCGCTGCCGGACGAAGGCCAGGGACTGCTCGCCGTTCATGGTGTGCGTGCCGGGCTCGAAGTCCGCGCCGGACTTCTTGTCCTTCATCGGCTGCTCGACCTTGATGTCCACGCCGCCGACCGCGTCCACGATCTTGGCGAAGCCGCCGAAGCCGATCTCCGCGTAGTGGTCGATCCGCAGCCCGGTGTTGTGCTCGACGGTACGGACGAGGAGCTCGGGGCCGTCCTCGGAGTACGCGGCGTTCAGCTTGGTGGTGCGGCCGGTGGCCTCGTACTTCTTGCCGGAGTCCGAGCCGACGAAGGACGGTATCTCCACGTTGGAGTCACGCGGCAGCGAGATCAGGGTGTCGCCGTTGGAGCCGACGTGCAGGATCATCATCGAGTCGGTGCGGCTCGACCCCTCGCCCGCCGAGCCGGTGTGCAGGCGCTTCTTGTCCGCCGCGGTCATGCCCTCGCGGCTGTCGGAGCCGACGATCAGGTAGTTCGTGCCCTCGCCCGCGCCGGGCCGCTCGATGACCTTGGCCAGGTCGACCTCGCGCTTGAGCTGTCCGTCCGCCCAGAAGTACGTGCCGACGCCCCAGACCAGGACGACGACCAGGAGCGTGATGAAGCCGCGCTTGATCCGGCGGCCCCAGTTCGGCGCCGGGCGGGTGTCGTACCCGTCGTCGTAGTACCCGTCGTCCTGGCCCCGGCCGCGACCGCCGCGGCCGCCACCGCCGTAGACCTGGCCCTCGCTGTAACCGTCGTCGTAGCCGTATCCCTGCTGCGGGGGCACGGCCGACCGCGGCGGGGCGGCGGGGGGACGGGGGGCTCCGCCACGCTGGACGTGACGCATCACGCGGGCGCCCTCGGGCTCCGGGTTCGCGCTGCCACGCCCGTACCCCTGGTCTCGGTTGGGCCAGTCATTCATACGCACCAGTGTGCAGGCCTCGACGATGCGCCCGACAAGCCCCGGGTGGGGTTCGAGGCCCGGCTGTTGCAGAGCTGATGCAAAGCGGCCCGGCATAAGGTGGACGGCATGACAGACCAGGCCCGTCCCCCGGAGGCGGATATTCCGGGCAAGCCGACTGCGGCTTCCCGGACCACGCTGAGCCACATCATGACCCACAACGACACCAACCTCCTGGGCACGGTGCACGGTGGCGTGATCATGAAACTCGTCGACGACGCGGCGGGCGCCGTGGCGGGCCGGCACTCCGGCGGGCCCGCGGTGACCGCCTCCATGGACGAGATGGTCTTCCTGGAGCCGGTCAGGGTCGGCGACCTCGTCCATGTGAAGGCCCAGGTCAACTGGACCGGCAGGACCTCGATGGAGGTCGGCGTCCGCGTCCTCGCCGAGCGTTGGAACGAGTCGACGCCCGCTCAGCAGGTCGGCTCCGCCTATCTGGTCTTCGCCGCCGTCGACGCCGACGGCAAGCCGCGGACGGTGCCTCCGGTGGTTCCGGAGACCGAGCGGGACAAGCGGCGCTATCAGGAGGCCCAGATCCGCCGCACCCACCGGCTCGCCCGGCGCCGCGCGATCAAGGAGCTCCGCGACCGGCGCGCGGCGGACGGCATCGAGGACTAGCAGTCCCTGCGGCGTGCGTTTTCGGCTTTCCCGCCGTCGTGGCTGGTCGCGCAGTTCCCCGCGCCCCTAAAAACCAGCCCCTCCGGCGTTTGAGGAGCGGGGGTCCGGGGGCTGGCCCCCGAAGCGCCGCAAGCTTTCGGGAAGGAGCGGGGAGGGGATAAAAAAACCGCCGCAGAACCCGCTCAGTTGCAGACGACCTCGTCGCCCTTGGCCACGCCGAACTCCCCCTGGTACGGGTCCTCCGCCTGCACCCGCTGCACGCCCTTGTAGTCCGCACCCGCGATCACCTTGAGCAGCGAGCCCTGGCCGTTGACCGGCTTCAGCCGGCACCCCGGCAGCGCCGCCGCGAGCGACTTCGCGGAGCGGTCCCAGCGCGGGTCGTACGCCACCACCGTCTGCGGCACGGAACCCGGCTTCTTCACGGAGACCGGGGCGCCCGTGGTGCGGAAGCCCGTCCCGCGCAGCGCCTTGTCCACCGTCAGGCCGAGCCCCTCGGTCTTCGTGCCGTTCTCGACCTGCACCCGGATCTGCTGCGGCGCCACGTCCACCGCGAGCGCCTTCGGCTTCGGCTTCGCCGTGCGCGGCTGCTGCGGGGAGAGCGGCTTGTCGTCGCGCAGCGCCTGGAACAGCTTCTTCGACTTCTTCTCGTCCCACTTGATCGTCGAGCCGATCTCCGGCACCGCGTATCCCATCTTGCCGATCGGGACCGAGGCGAACTCCGACGACGCCGGGGTGAAGTTCCGCATCGCCCGGCCGAGGGCGAGCATCTCGTCGGTGCCGAAGCTGCGGTCGGCCCGGACCGAGCCGAGGACGCTCTGCGTCACATCGCGGAACTTCACCGGGTTGAGCAGCACCCCGGAGGACGTGGCCTTCGCGATCACCGCCGCCATGAACCGCTGCTGCCGCTGCATCCGGCTCAGGTCCGCGGCCCCGTCGATGTGCCGCGAGCGCACGTACTGCAGGGCCTCGCCGCCGTTCAGCTGGTGCCGGCCGGGCTGCAGGTCGAGTCCGGTGTACGAGTCCTTCAGGGGGCTCGTCGTGCAGATCTCCACGCCGCCGAGGACGTCCACCGTCTTCATGAAGCTGGTGAAGTCGACCTCCAGGTAGTGGTCGATCTTCACCTTCGTCATGTGCTCGACGGTGCGCACCGTGAGGTTCGGCCCGCCCTCCGCGTACGCCGAGTTCAGCTTGATCGGGTGCGTGCGGTGCTTCTCTCCCGAGTTCTGGTCGGTGTGCGCGGGGGCCTCCGCGTACGAGTCGCGCGGCAGGCTCACGATGCTGGCGCGGCTCCGGTCCGCCGAGATGTGCACGATCATGATCGTGTCCGTGCAGTGGCAGGGCGCGCCGCCGAGCTGGTACTTCGTCCGCTGCGCCTCGCTGATCTTGTCGCGGCCGTCCGTCCCGACGAGCAGGATGTTCATGCCGTCGCCGGCCGAGGGGCGGTTCTTCATGTCGCGGAACGGGTCCACGCGGGAGATCCCGGTGTCCAGGCCGGTGACGACCGCGTGCCCGATGCCCGCCGCCGCGAGCACCACCATGGACAGCGACGTGGCCACCCGCATGGCCCACCGCGGCTTCGCCGGCTGCCGCCGTCGCGCACGGGACGGCGGCTGCGCCTGCGGCCGTGGCCGTTGCCGGGGGGTACGGGCGGGTTGGCGGGGCGGACGGGACAACGCGGGACACCTCCGCGGAACGGGCGCAGGGACGCGTGCAACCGTAAGTCGATACGAAATGCGGCCCGGGGCAGCGACTCGGACGGGGCGCGTCCGTGTCCCCCGTTCGCGGTAACGTGACGTCTGATGAGCGAGAAAATCCAGGAGTCCGCCGTGCAGCACCCGGCGGTATCGGTGATCATGCCCGTCCTCAACGAGGAGCGGCACCTGCGGCACGCGGTGGAGGCGATCCTCCAGCAGGAGTACGCCGGCGAGATGGAGGTCGTCGTCGCGCTCGGCCCGTCCTCGGACCGGACGGACGAGATCGCCGCCCAGCTGGTCGCCGAGACCGCGTCCAATGAGTGGGGGAGGGTCAAGACGGTGCCCAACCCGACGGGGCGCACGCCGGCCGCGCTGAACGCCGCGATCAAGGCGTCCAAGCACCCGATCGTGGTCCGCGTCGACGGCCACGGCATGCTCTCCGCGAACTACATCGCCACCGCCGTCCGGCTCCTGGAGGAGACCGGCGCGATGAACGTCGGCGGCCTGATGTTCGCCGAGGGGGAGAACGACTGGGAGCACGCGGTCGCCGCCGCCATGACGTCGAAGATCGGCGTCGGCAACGCCGCCTTCCACACCGGGGGAGAGGCCCAGCGCGCCGAGACGGTCTACCTGGGCGTCTTCCGCCGCGAGGCCCTGGAGCAGCAGGGCGGGTACAACGAGGAGTTCATCCGCGCCCAGGACTGGGAGCTGAACTTCCGCATCCGCGAGGCCGGCGGCCTGATCTGGTTCTCGCCCGAGCTGAAGGTCTCGTACCGCCCGCGGCCGAGCGTCAAGGCGCTCGCCAAGCAGTACAAGGACTACGGGCGTTGGCGCCACGTCGTCGCCCGGTACCACGAGGGCTCGATCAACCTGCGCTATCTCGCGCCGCCGACCGCCGTGTGCGCCATCGCCGCGGGCGCCGTCGTGGGCGCGCTGCTCACGCCGTGGGGCTTCGTGGTCCCCGGCGGCTATCTCGCGGCGATCGTGGCCGGTTCGGTGCCCGCGGGCAAGGGGCTGCCGCTGAAGGCGCGGGCGCAGATCCCCGTCGCCCTCGCGACCATGCACATGTCGTGGGGCTGGGGCTTCCTGACCAGCCCGCGCTCGCTCGCCAAGAAGGTCATCGCCTCGCGCCGCCCGGCAGTCCTGAAGCAGGCCTGACCGGGCGGCGTAACGCCTCCGTGAACCCGAACTCCCCTGCTACCAGGTGTAGTTCGGGTTCACGTGCATACAGGCCTTGTCGTCCGCGCCGTTCATGGCGTCGGCCGAGTCCGGCGTCTTCTCGTCCTGCTCGTCCGGCTTCGGCGGTACGTCGCCGCTCTGCCAGTCGGAGCCCACGACCAGCGTGACCGCCGCGACCTCCGTGGACTCCTCGACCGAACTCAGCGGCAGGCCCAGGGACTTGGCGACGGCCTGCGCGTCCCCCTCGAGGTCGGCGCTGGGGAAGCGGATCACCGTACGTTCCTGCCGCGGCAGCGAGGACTGGTCGGCGGCCGCGAGTGCGTACCCCTCGCCCTGCAGCAGCGCCGCGACCGCGGAGGCGCGGCCCGGCACCGGTGCGGTGGTGTCGGTCGCGGTGCCGTTGAGCACCCGCACTCCGATCTCGGCGGGCTCCGCTGCCGGGTCGTCGGATGCCTGCTCGGCCTTCTCGCGCTTCTCGTCCCGCTTCTTCTTCTGCGCCGGGCTGTCCTTGCCGTCGAGCGGCAGGTCGTCCCGTACGAGCCGGAACAGCTGCTCCGCGTCGCCGGGCTTGGGCTGCACCCGGGCGCCCACGTATTCGTACGGCATGGTCGTCATGGTGATGCGCGACGGCGGTACGCGCTTCAGCTCGCCCGAGAGGTCGTAGAGCTTCTTGACGGTGTTCAGGCCCTCGTCGACCCGGAGCGCGGAGGTGGCCTCCTCGGCGAGTCTGCGGAGCTTGTTGGGGCTGGTCAGGGTGGCGTTCTCGCGCAGCTCGCGGACCATCGCGTTCATGTACATGTGCTGGGCCTTGGCGCGGGCGATGTCGCTGCCGTCCTCGAAGCCGTAGCGGGTGCGCAGCCACTGCAGGGCCTGCTCGCCCTGGATGTACGTGGTGCCCTTCTTCAGCTTCAGGCCCGAGCCGTGGCCCTGGGCGTCGCGCGAGTGGATGTTCGCGTCGACGCAGACCGGCACGCCGCCGATGGCGTCCGCCATGGACACCACGCCGGCGAAGTCGACCATCATGAAGTGGTCGATGTGAATGCGCGTCAGCTTCTCCCAGGCGAGCACCGTGCAGCCCGGACCGCCGCGCCCCAGGCTGGCGTTGGTCATCAGCCGGCCCTGCGTGGCGGGGTAGACCTTGCCGCTCTTTGGGTCGGTGCACTCCGGCATCTGCAGCAGGGTGTCGCGCGGCATGCTGACCACGGACATGTTCGTACGGTCCGCGGAGAGGTGCAGCAGCATCTGCACGTCCGCGAGGGGCGTCCCGTTGAACGTCTCCTTGGCGCCGCCCAGCTTCTGGTTCTCGGCGCTGTCCCGGGCGTCGGAGCCGATGAGCAGGATGTTCAGCGGGGTCTGGCCCGCCGCGTTCGGCGTGGCCTCGGGCGCGCGGTTCCCCTCCGGCATCGGCGAGAAGTCGATGTTGCCGTTGAGGTGCTCGTAGTAGAGGTATCCGGCGCCGGCCGTGCCGAGTATCAGTACGGCCAGGACGATCGCGAACCAGCGCAGCGCGCGGCGGCCCTTGCGCCGCGGCGGTGCGGCGGCGGTGCGCTCGCGGCCCCCCGACCGCTTGCGCCCGCCGCTGCCGGCTGCGGACTCGCCCTTGTCCCCGTCGTCAGCCCCGTCCTCGTAGAGGCTCTCGTCCCAGCCGAGTTCGTCGGCGCTGCGCGGACCGGGGACCGTTTCCCGTTTTCGTACGCTGTCCTGCCTCATGCACCAGCCCCTCCCCATTCCCGGCCCGCCCGGCCCAGCTCGTGGCCGGGCCCGGGGTGGGGCTCGGGTGCTACTTGGCGCAGACCGGCTTGTCTGCTTCGACCTTCTGGATTCCCTCCGGCGCCTTCGACGGAGCGGAAATGGGGGTTCCGGCCTCCTGGAAGTCGTCCCCGAGGACGAGCTTCATCGCCGGCAGACCCTGAGAGTTCTGCTCGCTCTTGCCCGGCTTCATGGCGGACGCGGGCAGGCCCATGATGTCGGCGAGCCTGCGGGCCTGGTCGGCCTGGTCCCGGTCGTACTCCAGGGTCGTCTTGGCCTGCGGCTTGGGCGCGTTGCCCAACTGGCTCGACTTCAGGACGCCTTCGTCGGTCTGCAGCCAGGTGACCGTGGACTGCGCGGCGCCCGCCGTCTCCGAGCCGTTGTAGATGTTGACGCGGACCTCGGAGGCCTCGGACTTCGGGCCCTTGAGCAGGGCGTCCTGCTTCTCCTTCTTCTCCTTCTTCACCTCGGTGAGCGACTTGTCCGCGCGCAACATCGCGAACAGCGGCTTCGCCTTGGGGTCGTCGAGCAGCACGGTCGCCCCGTCGGTGTTGTCGACGACGGGCGCGGTGACGAAGGAGATGTTCTCCAGGTCCGCCTTGCTGAGCTCCATCCCGAGGTCCTTGAGCTTGTTCAGGTCGGAGATCTTGGAGTCGACGGTGAGCGCCTTGGTGGCGGCCTCGGCGAGGTCCAGCATCTTGCTCGGGCTGGTCAGCGTGTCGTTCGACTTCATCTTGCGCATCAACGAGGTGAGGAACTGCTGCTGCAGCTTGATGCGGTCGAGGTCGCCGCCGAAGCCCACCGCGTGCCGGGTGCGGACGAACGCGAGCGCGTCGTCGCCCTTCACGTTGTGCGGGCCCTTGGGCAGGTTCAGGTGCGACTTGGGGTCGTTTATGTCCTTGGCGAGGCAGATCGGCACACCGCCGACGGCCGTGGAGAGGGTCTTCACCGCGTTGAAGTCGGCCACCATGAAGTGGTCGATCTTGATGCCGGTGATCTCGGTGACCGTACGCATCGTGCAGCTCGGGCTGCGCCCGCTCTGGCCGAGGCTCTCGTTGAAGCGGGTCTGGCTTGTGCCCGGGATGGTCTTCTTCGAGCCGTCGGACTGGGTGGTCGGGCAGTCCGGGATGTCCGTGATCATGTCGCGCGGAATGCTCAACGCGGTCGTGTTCGTACGGTCCTTGGAGACGTGCAGCAGGATCGTCGTGTCCGCGTGCCCGGCGCTTCCGCTGTCGCCGTAGCCCGCGTTGCCCTTGCCGGTGCGCTTGTCCGTGCCGATGAGCAGCACGTTGATCGGGCGGTCCTTGCTGAAGCCGCCGGTGCCCGCGCCGTCGTCGTCGACGGCGGTGATGTTGTCGTTCAGGTGCTGCCAGTAGAGGTAGCCGCCGGTGCCGGCGGCGAGCAGCAGCAGCGCCAGGGTGCCGCCGCCCCACTTGAGGGCCTTCTGGCCCTTGGACTTCTTCGGCTTGGGCCTGCGCCGGCCGGTGCTCGGCGGGGCGCTGTCCTCCGGCCGGCCGCGACGCCTGCGCGGTCCGGGCACTTCGTGGCTGGACTCGCGGCTCGACTCCTCGGGCTCCTCCGCGGCCTGGGACCTGCGACGGCCGGGGCCTGCCGGGCCGCTCGGTCCTGCCGGTCCGCCGATGCCGCTCGGGCCGCCGGGGGCTCCGGGGCCGTTCGGCCGGCCGCGTCCGCCCGTCACGTCCGGTCCGTTCGGTCCGTTCGGTCCTACGGGTCCGGAAGGACCGAAGGGGCCGGTGGGGCCGGACGGTCCGGACGGTCCGGCGGGACCGATCGGGCCGCTCGCCGCCGGGAAGCGGCGGGTCGGGGCCGAGAAGCGCGGGCGCTCACCCGCCTCGGGGCGCTCGGCGTTCGGGGATCTGCGGGGCGACGGAATTCCCGATGATTGCCCTGCGGAGGGGCTCAGTCGCAGTTCGTAGTCGCCGGTCTGCGGGTTGAGTACCCACTGGTCTGCGGGGTCGATATTGTCCGCCCGCCCACGGCCTTGCGCGTCCACGGTTGCTTGGTCCTCCGTCGGGGCCACGCGGCGCCTCCCCCTCCATAAAAAAGGCGCCCGGTCACTCGGTCCACAGTGCGCCGCCGAAACGTGTCGGCCGGGCGCACCGGATCGCTCACGCTATCCGACCAGTTCAGGCCGACGCGACGGCGGTGACACATTCCACTTCCCTACAACTGGGCAATACCGCCCTTAACCGACCGCGACTTCAAGCGGTTTGGTGACGCCTTTACTCACAACTCGTTCCCGCGGCGGTGTTTCCGCGGAAGGTCGGTGCAGGGCTCGGAGACCGCGTCGGCTCGTCGGGCTTGTCGTCGCCGGTCGTCCGGGGGGTGACCCGGTCAACACCGGAATCGCGACCTCCGTGCTTTTCGTCGACCCACGAGCCCTCGTCGTCCCAGTAGCCACCCTCGGACGAATCCTCCTCGTATTCCCCGGATTCCTCGGCGTTCGAGGCGGATTCGGAGACGGGGTCGGCGGTGGAATCGCCCTCGGGGCCGGTGTCGGACCCGTCGCCCGAGCCCTTCTCGCCGCCACCGGGATCCGAGCCCCGCCGGGAGACCTCGACGGTCGCGTCGTTGCGCAGCCGGTCGAACAGCCGCCCCGCGTCGGGCTGGACGAGCTCGTCCCGGTTGGGGTCGTACGTGTACGAGCGACGGGGGACGGTGAGGAATTGCACGCGGTCTGTGGGGATGTTGCGCATGCTGCGCACCAACTCGTACAAGTCGGTCAAACCGGCGATCGCGGGGTCCGTGGTGAGCGAGGAGGTCGCCGCGTCGAGCACGGGGTAGAGCCGCGTCGGGTTCAGGAGTACGCCGTTGCTGCGCACCTTGTTGACGAGCGCGCCGAGGAACTGCTGCTGCCGGTCCATGCGTTCGGTGTCGCTGCCGCTGCCGAGGGACTTGCGGGCGCGTACGTAGCCGAGCGCCTCCTCGCCGTTGAGCTTCTGCCGGCCCGCGGCGAGCTTCAGCTTGGCGCTCTTGTCGTTGATCGGCTCCTTGAGGCAGACCTCGACCCCGTCCACGGCGTCGACCATCTTCTTGAAGCCCTGGAAGTCCACGATCATGTGGTGGTCGATGCGGATCTTCGTGAGCTTCTCGACGGTACGGATCGTGCAGGCGGCCCCGCCGAACTCGAACGCCCAGTTGAACTGGGCGAGTTGGGGACGCGTGCGGGAGCCGTCGGGCCGGTGGCAGCCGGGCAGGTTCACCATCAGGTCGCGCGGCAGGGACACGGCCGTCGCGCTCTTCCGGTCGGCCGCGAGGTGCAACAGGATCGTCGTGTCCGACCGCTGCGTCCCCGGATCCCGGCCGTACGGGCGGTTGCCCTCCCCGGCCCGGGTGTCCGAGCCGATCAGCAGGATGTTCAGCGCGTCGTGCACGGTCGGCATGGGCCGCTCCCGCTCGTACCGCTCCAACTCGGCGGCGGTGCCGGTGTCTTCGGTGATGTTCCCCTCCAGCTTCTTGTACAGACTCCACCCGACGCCGGCGGCGGCGAGCACGACGACGGCAACACCGAGCGCAGCCCAACGAAGCCAGTATTGCGACGTCCAACGGGTCCAACGGGTCCAGCTGGGCTGGGGGTTGGTTTCGGGGTTGGCTTCGGGGCCGTCGGGGGTGGTGGTGGCTTCGGTGGGCTGGTCGGCGGCGGCGGGTTCTGCGGGCTCCGACGGCTCGGCGGGCTCGGCAGCTTTGGCGGGCGCGGCGGCCTTGGTGGGTGCTGAGGTCTCGTGAGCCTCTGTCACCTCGGCAGGCACTGCGGCCTTGTCGGCCTTGTCGGCCTTGTCGGTCTCGGGGGCTTCGGCGGGCGCGGCGGCCTCGGTGGGCGCTGCGGAGCCGTCGGTCCCTGGCGTCCGGGTGGGCTCCACGGCCGCTGCGGACTCTGCGGGTTCGGGAGCCTCGGCTGTCCCGTCGGCCTCTACGGCCTTGGCGGTGGTGCCGGCGGCACCGGTCTTCGCCGCCTCGCCGGTCTCCGTCGGCTCGGCGGGGGCTGCTGGGCCCTCGGCCTCGTCGTCCGTCGCCTCGGCGGGGTCTGTGTTCTCGGGAGCGGGTGGGGGCCGCCCGGTATCGGCGGGGGGCGCGTCCTCGCCCCCCGCCTCCTCGCCCTCCGTCGTCCGCTCGGCCCCGCCGCCCGCCGCCGCAGGCTCGCCCGTGGCCGTGGACCGACTCGCCTCAGACACGTCGTCGGCCGGCTGGTCCGGTTCGGCGGGGGTGCCTGCGGTGTCGGTCACGTCGTGGTCCACCCCTCGTGGCGTAGGCAGTGCGGCCGCGCTCCGCGTGAAGCGCTCCTACGACCATGGCCCGGCGCGGCCCTCCCTCGCCTGCGGGCCGGGCGCTCACCTGCGCCGGACGGGTGGACTTTCGCGGCCCGCAGCAGAGGGCGAGGCGGAAGGCGAGGCGGAAGTGATCGACGTACGGGCTCTAGGGGGAGACACCCCCTAGCGCACCGTCGCCGTGACCCGCTCGCTCTCGACCCGCTTCTCCAGGCCGCCCTCCGCGAGCTGCTCGATGTGCCGGCAGAGCACCACGGACCCGCCGGCCGCGAGCGGCGCGAACAGGCCGGCGGACAGGCCCTCCCACGTCTCGTACGAGCGGGCCGACAGCAGCCGCGCACCGGCCCCGACGCCCAGCTCCGCCGCGTCGGCGAGCGCGCGCCGTACGACCTCCGCACCCGTCAGCTCCGTACCGCCGACGGCCAGCGCGGGCGCCTGCGGGTCGACCGGGGCGTACGGCGCGAAGCGGTCGCCCTGGCTCGGCACCTCGACCGCGTAGTCCACGAACCCGGCGGGCGGCTGCGGGAAGCGGCCGCCGAGCGGGCGCAGCGCGAGGGCCACCCGCTCGCCGGAGCAGGCGAGGGCGGCGTCGAGGGTGTCCGGGCCGCTGACGACGAGGTCCGCGTCGGCCGCCGAACCGCCCACGTCGACGAGCACGCCGACCGAGGAGCAGGCGAGCAGCCACACCGCCGTCTGCCAGTGCGCGGGCAGCAACAGCGCGAGCCGGTCGCCGGGTTCGGCGCCCAGGTCGTCCTGGAGCAGATTGGCTGTCTTGGCCACCCAATTGGCGAAGGTGGCGACGGACAATTCGACGCGTTCGCCGGTGGCGTCGTCGTAGAACGTCACGAGAGGGCGGGCCGGATCCTCGGCCAGCGCGGATCGCAGCAGGTCGGCGGGGGTGCGGTCGGTCGCGTTCACGGGCGCAAGGGTACGCGTCGGGGGCGTCGCGCGTCCGCCCGGTCGGCGCAGCGAAGCGACCGGATCCAGGTCGACGGACCGTCAGTTCCCTTCGAGGGAAGAGCATCCGGGTGCGTCATACAAAGTGCGGGTATGTCAGGTCTGCCGCACGATCGACGCCATGCGTGGATACCTTGCTTCCTCGATCGGCGTCGCCTGTGCGGCAGCCCTGGCCCTGCCGCTCGCCGTGCCGCAGGACGTACGAGCCGCGGTCGCCGCCCCGGCGGCGGAGTCGGCCGGTTCCGTGCCCGGCTCCACCCAGTCGCTGCCGCTGACCCCGCTCGCCGGCTCCGACCGCGCCGCGGGCTCCGCCGCGACGCAGGGCCTGACCCGGCGCGACGTCCTGCCGTTCTCCCTGGTCGGCGTCGTCTGGGACGACCCGGCCGCCGAGCTGCACGGCCGCGTCCAGGTGCGCACCCGCGCCACCGGCACCGACCGCTGGTCCGGCTGGCAGGACGTCGACACCCACAACCAGGAGCACGCCGCCGACCTGGACAGCCAGGAGCGGTCCGGCGCGAAGCTGCGCGGCTCGACGGCGCCGCTGTGGGTCGGCGACTCGGACGGCGTGGAGATCCGGGTGGAGAGCGCCCCGCCCCCCGCCGCCCGACCCGACGGCGACTCCCGGCACTCCGGCCAGAGCCGACACTCCGGCCAGTCCCAGCACCCCGAACACCCCGGCCACTCCGCCGAGTCCGACCGCGCCGACCTCGAACCCGCCGCCGTCAAGACCGCCTCCGTCGAGCCGGCCTCCGCCGAGCCGACTTCCGCCAAGCCCGCCCCCCTGCCGACCGGCCTGCGCCTCGAACTCGTCGACCCCGGCCAGGACCCGCCGACCCAGGGCCCGCAGGCCGACGGCGCGAAGTCGCAGGCGCTCAGCGCGGAGAGCGCCGCCAGCTCGGCGGTCAACGCGGACCTCGCCGATATCGGGGCCTCCGTCATCCCCGAGCAGACCAAGGAGCAGACCGAGAGCGACCTGATCGAGTCCCGCGGCGTCGTCCAGGCCGCGGCCGCGAAGCCGTACATCGGGCCGCGTCCGCGCATCACCACCCGCAAGGGCTGGGGCGCGGACGAAAAGCTGCGCGAGAAGAACTTCGTCTACACGAAGTCCGTCCGCGCGGCCTTCGTGCACCACAGCGCGTCCGGCAACAACTACAGCTGCTCACAGGCGCCTTCGCTGCTGCGGAGCATCTACCGCTACCACGTGAAGAGCAGCGGCTGGCGGGACTTCGGCTACAACTTCGCCGTCGACAAGTGCGGAAACATCTACGAAGGACGTGCCGGAGGTGTGGCCAAACCCGTCCTGGGGGCCCACACTCTCGGTTTCAACAGCAACAGCATGGGCATCGCCGTCCTCGGCACGTACAGCAACACCAACCCGCCGAAGGCCGCGGTGAACGCCGTCGCCCGACTGACCGCCTGGAAGCTCGGGCTGTACGGCGCGAACCCGAAGGGCAAGGCGCTCCTGAAGTCGGCCGGCAGCAACCTGTACAAGAAGGGCGTGAGCGTCCGGCTCAACGTCATCTCCGGGCACCGTGACGGCTTCGCCACGGAGTGCCCGGGGAGCCGGCTCTACGGCCGGCTCGGCAGCGCACGTACGTCGTCGGCCGAGTACCAGGGCCGCTGAACCGACCGGCCGGGGCAGCTCGGAGCCGCCCCGGCCCAGGGCTCGCGACCGGCGGAAACGACCAGCAGACGTAACAACACGCACACAGACGCAACTGAAAACGCCCGTGAACGGTCTGCCTACACTGACCGGCCGGACCAGACCAGTCCGGCCGCACCCGGACCCGACCAGTCCGGCGTACGACGACAGGCCCCGCCCCCGGCAGGAAGCAGAGGCGAACGGTGACAGAAGCGATCCTCCTGGTCGGCGGCAAGGGCACCCGGCTCAGGCCGCTCACCGTGCACACGCCGAAACCGATGGTCCCGGCCGCGGGAGTGCCGTTCCTCACACACCAGTTGGCGCGGGCGCGCGCGGCGGGCGTCGAGCACATCGTGCTCGCCACCTCGTATCTGGCCGAGGTCTTCGAGCCGTACTTCGGCGACGGCTCCGAGCTCGGACTGCACCTGGAGTACGTCACCGAGGAGGAGCCGCTCGGCACCGGCGGCGCCATCCGCAACGTCGCCTCGCGGCTGCACTCCGCGCCCGAGGACCCAGTGCTGATCTTCAACGGCGACATCCTCACCGGCCTCGACATCCGCGCCCTCGTCGCCACCCACGAGACCTCCGGCGCCGACGTCTCGCTGCACCTCACCCGCGTCGAGGACCCGCGCGCCTTCGGCCTCGTGCCCACCGACGGCACCGGCCGCGTGCAGGCCTTCCTGGAGAAGCCGCAGACGCCCGAGGAGATCGTCACCGACCAGATCAACGCGGGCGCGTACGTCTTCCGCCGCTCGGTGATCGACACCATTCCCGAGGGCCGCCCGGTCTCCGTGGAGCGCGAGACCTTCCCCGAGCTCCTCGCCTCCGGCGCGCATCTGCAGGGCATGGTCGACTCCACGTACTGGCTGGACCTCGGCACCCCGCAGGCCTTCGTCCGCGGCTCCGCCGACCTCGTGCTCGGCCGTGCGCCCTCGCCCGCGGTGCCGGGGAGGCGCGGCGACCGGCTCGTCCTGCCCACCGCCGAGGTCGCCGCCGACGCCAAGCTGACCGGCGGCACGGTCGTCGGCGCGGGCGCGCGGATCGGCGAGGGCGCCCGGATCTCCGGCAGCGCGGTCCTGGAGGGCGCGGTGGTCGAGCCCGGCGCGGTCGTCACGGACTCGCTGATCGGCGCGGGCGCCCGCATCGGGGCCCGTACGGTCCTGTCCGGCGCGGTCATCGGCGACGGCGCCCGGGTCGGCGCGGACAACGAGCTGCGCGACGGCGTCCGCGTGTGGTGCGGGGCGGAGCTGGGCGACGGCAGCGTGCGGTTCTCCTCCGACCAGTAGCCTCCGGCCAGCAGGGCGGCCCGCGCCCCGCGCGGGGCTACGCTCAGAGGGTCCCGTCCGTCGTACTCCGAGGAATCCCGTGGCTGGTCGCTTCGCGCAGAGGCCGGTGCCCGCACGCGCCGGAACCGTCCCGCGCCAGGCCGCCGCCGAGTCCCGCCGCTGGACCCCGCCCGGCCCTCTCGACCTGGGCCTGGTCCTCGGCCCGCTGCGGCGCGGCCCCGGCGATCCGACGTACCGGGCGACGCCCGACGGCTCGTTCTGGCGCGCCAGCCGTACGCCCGACGGGCCCGGCACGCTCCGGGTCGCGCTGCGCTCCGGCACGGCGCACGCGGACGCCTGGGGTCCGGGCGCGGGCTGGCTGCTCGGCCAACTCCCGGGCATGCTCGGCGAGTCGGACGAACCCGACGCCTTCGAGCCGCGGCACCGCCTGGTCGCCGCGAGCCACCGGCGCCGCCCCGGACTGCGGCTGATGCGGACCGGCCTGGTCCTGGAGTCGCTGATCCCGTCGATCCTGGAGCAGAAGGTCACCACGGACGAGGCGTACCGCGCCTGGCGCCTCCTGGTCCGTAAGTACGGCGAACCGGCGCCCGGCCCCGTCCCCGAGCGGATGTGCGTGATGCCCGAGCCGCGCACCTGGCGCATGATCCCGTCCTGGGAATGGCACCGCGCGGGCGTCGACGACAAGCGCGCGTCCACCGTCCTGCGCGCCGTACGTGTCGCGCACCGCCTGGAGGAGGCGGCCGCGATGGAGCCCGAACAGGCCCATAAGCGCCTGGAGTCGGTCCCCGGCATCGGCCCCTGGACCTCGGCCGAGACCGTGCAGCGCAGCCACGGCGCCCCGGACGCGGTGACCGTCGGCGACGTGCACCTGCCCGGCATCGTCGGGTACGCCCTGGCGGGTGAGCGGGACAGCGACGACGCGCGGATGCTCGAACTCCTGGAGCCCTACCGAGGCCAACGCCACCGCGCCGCCCGCATCATCCTGCTCTCCGGCCGCACCCCGCCGCGACGTACTCCGAAGATGCCGAGGGTCGACATCGGCAGGCTGTGAAATGACGGGCCCGAAGGGCGCCGTCCAGGGGCGCGGGGAACTGCGCGACCAGCCACGACGGCGCAGCACCCGAAAGACCGGCGCCTCACCGCACGACGAGGAAATCCCCCACCGCACGCGCGGGTCTGCCCCGCGGCTCCTCCGCCGGACGCCCCACCGCCACCGCCCCCATCGGGTCCCAGCTCTCCGGCAGGCCGAGCACCGCGCGTACGACGTCCCGGCAGAACATCGTCGACGAGATCCACGCCGAACCCAGCCGCTCCCCGGCGAGCGCCACCAGGAAGTTCTGGATGCCGGCTCCGGTCGCGACGACGAACATCTCCCGCTCGGCTGCGTCCCTGCGCGCGTCCCCGTAGGTGTGCGAGCCGTCCATCACCAGGCAGGGGACGACGAGGTACGGCGCGTTCCGCAGCACGTCCCCGCGGCGCACCCGCTTGGCGATGGACTCCTCCGACTTGCCGTCGGCCCGCAGGTCCGCGATCCACTTGTCCCGCATCGCGTCGAGCAGTTCCGTACGCGCCTTCGCGCTCTCCAGGAGCACGAACCGCCAGGGCGTCGTGTGGTGCGGCGCGGGCGCCGTCACGGCGGCGGCCACCGCGCGGCGCACGGCGCCGGGGTCCACCGGCTCGTCGGTGAAGCTGCGCACGGTGCGGCGCTGTGTGACCGCCTCGCGCACCGCCTCCGACGTGCCGAGCCGGAACATGTCGTCCGCGGCGACGCGCACCATCGCGCGTGCGCCCGCCGCGTCCTCGCCGACGACCTGGGGGAGCCCGCGGACCACGGCGACCGGCAGATCGGCGGCCTTGCCCTTCACCAGGTCGCCCGCCGCCGCGAGTTCGTCGGCGGTGGCCACGACGGTGGCGCTCAGCGGGTTGCCGTGCGCGTCGGTCCCGCCGCGCAGATCGTCCAGTACGCGCACGCCCGCGGCGCCGATGGCCACGTCCGTGAGGCCGTTGCGCCAGGGGCGGCCGAAGGTGTCGGTGACGAGCACGCCGACGTCCACGCCGAGCGCGTCCTTGAGGCCCGTGCGGATCGCACGCGCGGAGGCGTCCGGGTCCTCGGGCAGCAACAGGACTGTTCCCGCAGGGGTGTTGGACGCGTCCACGCCCGCGGCCGCCATCACCAGACCCTGCCGGTTCTCGACGATCCGGAGCGGTCCGCGGCGCGCCACCACGCGTACCGTCTCGGCGTCGATGGCCGCCTCCCGGTCGGCGGCGGCGAGGATCCGCTCCTCCGCCTTGGAGACGATCTTCGAGGTGACGAGCACGACGTCACCGTCCACGAGGCCCGGCTCGGCGGCGGCGATCAGCTTCGCCACGTCGTCCCCGGCCTTCACCTCGGGCAGTCCGGGCACCGCCCAGACGCGGTACGCGGGCGCGTTCACGCGCGTACCTCCTCGGCCAGGGCGAGGGCCTCGCGGGCCATGGCGGCGGTCGCGTCCAGGTCCGTCATCATCAGCGGCACCGCCCTGCTGCGGATCCCGGCGGCCTCCACGCGCGCGACGGAGTCCGCGTCCACCGTGTCGACCAGCCAGCCGTCGAGCAGCCCCGAGCCGTAGTGCTCGGCGACCGCGGCGGCGCTGGACTCGACGCCCACGGCGGCGAGGACCTTGTCGGCCATGCCGCGCACCGGCGCGTCCCCGACGATCGGGGAGAGGCCGATCACCGGCACGCCGGCCTCGGCGATGGCCTCGCGGATGCCGGGCACGGCGAGGATCGTGCCGACGCTGACCACGGGGTTGGACGGCGGGAACAGCACCACGTCCGCCGCGGCGATCGCCTCCAGGACGCCCGGCGCGGGCTTGGCCTGCTCGGCGCCGACGGGGACCACGGCGAGCGCGTCCACCGAGGCGCGGAGCCGCACCCAGTACTCCTGGAAGTGGACGGCCTTGCGCTCTCCGTCGATCTCCACGGCGACATGGGTCTCGACCCGGTCGTCCGACATCGGAAGCAGCCGCACGCCGGGCTGCCAGCGCTCGCAGAGCGCCTCGGTGACGGCGCTGAGCGGGTATCCGGCGCCCAGCATCTGCGTCCGCACGATGTGCGTCGCGAAGTCCCGGTCGCCCAGGCCGAACCACTCCGGTCCGACGCCGTACGCCGCGAGTTCGCTCTTGACCTGGAAGGTCTCGTCCGAACGGCCCCAGCCCTGCTCCTCGTTGATGCCACCGCCGAGCGTGTACATCACCGTGTCGAGGTCGGGGCAGACCTTCAGGCCGAACAGATGGATGTCGTCACCGGTGTTGCCGATGACGGTGACGTCGGCGTCGGGCGCGGCGGCCTTGAGACCGCGCAGGAAACGGGCACCACCGATGCCCCCGGCCAGAACCACAATGCGCATGCGCCCAGCATGTCAGGTGGGTACGACAGCGGTTCAGGCGGTGACGGCGGCCCGCTCGGTATCGGCCACGGACGAGGAGCACTGGGGCGCGTGCATCGGCATCTCGGTGAGGCCGGGGTAGTAGATGTGCAGGCTGACGGCGGGCTCGAGCGCGTCGTTCACGACCTCGTGCACATAGCCGGGTGCGAAGACCCGCTGCGCCCCGGCCGCCACCGCGCGTGTGCCGCTTTCGGCGCGTTCGGTCAACTCGCCCTGAAGGACGGTCAGTACGCCGGAGGAGGGGCCGTGGTCGTGGCGGCCGCTGCCCTGTCCGGGCACCCAGCTGAGCAGCCAGACCTCGTAGCCCGGCCCGGTGCGCAGGCGGTGGTACCAGCGGCTCGTGGCGTCGTACTCCACGAGGTGCTCCCACTGGGAGCGGTCGGCGGCGATGGCGCGGGCGAGCCCGGCGAATTCGGCCACGGTGGTGGGGTGTTCACGGGCGGGCTGGAGGAGGTGCTGGACCTCGAGGATGTCGCCGGCGATCTGCAGGTCGCTGTCGCTGTTCATCGGTGCGGGGGTTCCTCGGCGGGGAGAGGTGCGGGGTGTCGGTGTCCGTGGATCCGCGGACGTCCGCTCGGGTCACGAGCGAGGGGTGGCCCGGGTGCGGGCGCGAGGTGCGGGGCCCCGGCGGGGGCTCGGCGGTGCGGAACGGCTGGAGCGCGATGGGCTCAACAGCAACAGGAACAGCGACAGCTCTCCAGGGCAGCACAGTGAGATCCACCGGTGTGGATCAGAGTGAGCGCCAAGTTCGCGAGCATGCCCAACAGGAGACCGGTTCACACGTCTGCTGTCAACCTGATGTCCGGATTGCGGGATATCGTTCACCGTATCCGGTTGTTCGTTCTGCCGAAAGGTTTGTGCATTGGCCGGATCGGACAGGTGGCGCTGCATCCGGGTGCGTAAACGTCGTTGTCGTCTCGTGACTCGTTCGTGATCGAGGTCGCTTCGGTGTGCGCCCCGGCAACGGGACCGCTCTCCGGTGCGTCTTTACGGGTGTCGGCAGGCTGTACGGGAGTGGCGCCGAGAAGTGTCCAGGTTTAAGGCGATTTGAACACTTTCCGCAAAGCCTTGGTTCCGCAGAGTGAATAAGGGACCCAATAGCAGATCCCGGCTTGACTGGCCCGGATCGGCACACTTGTAATTTCACTCGTGTCGTTCGGCCGAAATCGGTAACGGCAGCATCACGGGGACTGCACAGACAGACGAGGGGCGCACATGACCGAGCTGTTCCAGCAACTGCTGGTCGAGGACGCGGACGAAGAACTCGGCTGGCAGGAGCGCGCACTGTGCGCCCAGACCGATCCCGAGTCCTTCTTCCCGGAGAAGGGCGGCTCCACCCGCGAGGCCAAGAAGGTCTGCCTCGCCTGTGAGGTCAGGTCCGAATGTCTCGAATACGCACTCGCCAACGACGAGCGATTCGGCATCTGGGGCGGCCTGTCGGAGCGAGAACGCCGACGACTCAAGAAGGCCGCCGTCTGAACACCCGCCGATCGCCTCGCGACCGAATACCACCCGACCCCGACCCGCGCCGAGCAAAAGGCGCACACCCCGACGTAACCAACGGTCCGCCGCCAGTGGGTTATCCACAGGCGGCGGACCGCTGTTTGCTCAGCCGTTAGTGTGGCCCCGTCCGAGACGCCCCCGCCGAGCACGACCCGGCCCGTGCGTCCACCGCAGTCCATCGAACCGGGGCCCGTACCTCGATGTCCGTGCACAGCCATTCGGCAGGCCAGTACGACGCTGCCGCAGCCGCTTCCCCCCAGGCCCAGACGCCTGAGTTCCCCAGGCACGTCGTCACCGCGGTCCTCGTCTCGCACGACGGCGCCCGCTGGCTGCCCGACGCCCTCAGCGGCCTGCTCGGCCAGGAGCGCCCCGTCCAGAACGTGGTCGCCGCGGACACCGGCAGCGCCGACGACTCCGCCGCGATCGTCACGGACGCCCTCGGCCCCGACCGCGTCCTGCACCTCGCCCGCCGCTCCGGATTCGGCACCGCCGTCGACGAAGCCGCCCGCACCGCGCGCGTGCTCACGCCCGACGACCTGCCCTATCTGAAGCGCCCCAGCGGCTGGGACCCGGTCACGCGCACCTGGCGCGACGAGGCGTACGACATGCCGGAACTCCCGTACGGGGAACCGGTCCAGTGGCTCTGGCTCCTTCACGACGACTGCGCCCCCGAGCCCGACGCCCTCGCCGAGCTCCTGCGCACCGTCGAGCGCGAGCACGAGGCCAACCGCGAAGTCGCCGTCGTAGGACCCAAACTGCGCGGCTGGTACGACCGCAGGCAGCTGCTCGAGGTCGGCGTCTCCATCGCGCACAGCGGCCGCCGCTGGACCAACCTCGACCGGCGTGAGCAGGACCAGGGCCAGCACGACCAGGTGCGGCCCGTCCTCTCCGTGTCCACCGCCGGCATGCTCATCCGCCGGGACGTCTTCGAGGAGTTGGGCGGCTTCGACCGTCGCCTGCCCCTGATGCGGGACGACGTCGACCTCTGCTGGCGGGCCCAGGCCGCCGGGCACCGCGTCCTCATCGCACCCGACGCCGTGCTGCGGCACGCCGAGGCCTCCGCGCGTGAGCGCCGCACCGTCGACTGCGTCGGCCGCACTGCCGCGAGCCCGCACCGCGTCGACAAGGCCGGCGCCGTCTACACCCTGCTGGTCAACACCCGCGCGGCGGCGCTGCCCTGGGTGCTGCTCCGCCTCGTGCTCGGCACGCTCCTGCGGACACTCGCCTACCTCGTCGGCAAGGTGCCCGGCCAGGCGCTCGACGAAGTCGCCGGTCTCTTCGGGGTGTTGCTCCGCCCGGAGCGGATCCTCGGCGCCCGCAAACGCCGCGGCAAACCGCAAGTGGAGGCCGCCGAGCTGCGGCCGCTCTTCCCGCCGCCCGGCGCCACCGTCCGCCTCACCGTCGAGCAGGTCGCCTCCAACCTCGTCGGCCGCTCCGACCCGGAGACGTCCTCCGGCGGCCGGCACGGCGCGGTGGAGTCGGGGCCCGGCGGGGACGACGCCGAGTTCCTGGAGGTCGAGCAGTTCGCGCGCCTCAAGCGGATCGGCCGCAAGCCGGGACCCGTGCTGTTCGGCGTGCTGCTCCTGGTCTCCCTGATCGCCTGCCGCGCGCTGCTCGGCGGCGGCGCCCTCGCGGGCGGCGCGATGCTGCCCGTCCCGGCCGACGTCTCCGAGCTGTGGGGGCGTTACGTCGACGGGTGGCACCCCGTCGGCACCGGAGGCACCCAGTCCGCGCCGCCGTACCTCGCGTTCGTCGCCGCCCTGGCCACCGTCCTGTTCGGCTCGACCGGACTCGCCGTCACGGTCCTGCTGGTCTGCTCGGTCCCGCTGGCCGGCGCCGCCGCCTACTTCGCCTCCAGGCCCCTCGTCGAGTCGCGCCTGCTGCGCGCGTGGGGCTCCGTCGCGTACGCCTTCCTGCCCGCAGCCACCGGCGCGCTCGCGGGCGGGCACCTCGGCACCGCTGTCCTCGCGATGCTGCTTCCGCTCATCGCGCGTGCGGGCCTCGCCGCGAGCGGACTGCTCCTGAAGACGCCGGACGCGCGCGGCAGTTGGCGCGCCACCTGGGCGTACGCGCTGCTGCTCACCGTGGCCACCGCCTTCACCCCGGTCGTCTGGCCCATCGCCCTTGTGCTCGGCATCGCCCTTTTCGTGGTGCGCCGCGCCGACCTGAGCGCGTACGGACTGCGGGTCCTCGCCCAGCTCGGCGTGCCGCTGCTCGTCCTCGCACCCTGGTCGCTCTCGCTGCTGCCCTTCGGCTTCTTCGAGTCGACCGGCCTCGACTACGGCGCGGGCTCGGCCTCCGGGCTCGACCTGCTCGGCATCAGCCGCGGCGGGCCAGGCGCGGGCGGCGGGCTGCTACTCATCGGCTTCGTCCTGGCCGCCCTCGCGGCCCTGCTGCGCGGCGAGCGGAACCTCGCGATCCACACCGCCTGGGCCGTCGCCCTCACCGGCTTCGTCTTCGCGGCCCTCAGCAACGGCTCCGCCTGGGCCGGCCCGGCCACGCTCGTGTACGGGATCGCGCTGCTAGCCGCCGCCGTGGTCGGTGCCGAAGGGGCGCACACGCGCGTAGCCGAGCAGAGCTTCGGCTGGCGCCAGCCCGTCGCCGCCCTGATCGCCGTCGCCGCCGTGCTCGGCCCGCTCGTCGCCGCCGTCGGCTGGATGGTGCGCGGCGCCGACGGCCCCCTCGAACGGCGCGACCCGGCCCAGGTCCCGGCCTTCGTCGCCGAGGAGTCCGGCACTGCTGACCAGCCCCGCACCCTCGTCATCGACGGCGAATCCGAGGCCGAGGTCGGGTACGTGCTGGTGCGCGGCTCGGGCGCCCGCCTGGGCGACGCCGAACTCGCCGCAGCGGGCGAGGGCAACGACCGCCTCGACAAGACCGTCGCCCACCTCGTCGCGGGTTCGGGCGCCGACCAGGTCGACCAGCTCGGCGACTTCGCCGTGCGGTACGTCCTGCTTGAGAACGGCGCCCCGCGCGCGATGAGCCGCGTCCTGGACGCCACGCCCGGCCTGACCAGGCTGAGCCAGCAGGACGGCAGGGCCCTGTGGCGCGTGGACCGGCAGGTCGCCCGTGCCGCCGTCGTGCCCCCGTCGGGCGCGCCCGAGCCGGTCGCGGCGGGCCCCGTCGAGATCCACACCGACATCCCCGCGGGCCCCGAGGGCCGCACGCTCCGCCTCGCGGACTCCGCCGACGACGGCTGGACGGCGACGGTGGACGGCGAGGAGCTGGCCCGGAAGACCGTCGACGGCTGGGCGCAGGGCTTCGAACTGCCCCCGTCCGGCGGCCGGTTGGACGTCACGTACGACACTCCCGGTACGCACACGGGCTGGCTCTGGGCGCAGGGCGCGCTCGTCGTGGTGCTGGTCGTCCTGGCCCTGCCGGGCCGGCGGGACACCGTGGACGACGACCTTCCGGACGAGCCCGTCACCGTCCCGGCGCAGCCCGTCGAGGGCGAGGGCCGGCGGGCCCGCCGGCTGCGCGCGGCCCAGGAGGCCGAGGCGGCCGCCCAGGGCCACGCGGCGCCGCCCGAGGAGCCCCGGCCCGCCCCGGCCCCGGCCGCCGCCGCAGTCCCGCAGCAGCAGACGCACGACGCCCCCGCCGAGTGGGCCACCGCGGCGTACGCGGCCGCGGAACAGCCGGGCCAGGCAAGCCAGTCGGGCCAGTCCGCGTATCCCCAGGACCAGTACCAGGCCGCGCAGTACCCGCCGGGCGGCTACGAGCAGTACGGCTCAGGGGCGTACGCGCCCGACGCCTACGCGCAACAGCCGGGCGCCGCAGGGACGTTCGACGAGCCGGGCCGTCCAGGTCAGCCGGTGCAACCGGGCCCGTACGAGTCCTACGGCTACGGGACCCCGCCTGCCCAGCCCGCCGACCCCGCGATGCCGCCGACGGCACCCCCGCCCCCGCCGCCCGTACCGCCGCAGCCGCCGCAGACCCCGCCGTACGTGCCGTACGAGGGCTACGAGGGTTATGAACAGCCATACGGCGGCGCCGACTTCAGGCCCGACAGCGAGCGCCCCGACGGGAGCCAGCAGTGAACCGCACGACCCTGTCCCTGATCGCCGCGGGCGGAGCGCTGGCCGTCGTCACCGGGTTCGCCACGCTCACCGCACCGGACGGCAGCGCGGCCGACGGCCCGGCGAAGGCGGCCGAGCAGCGGCCGGTGGACCGCAGCAGCCTGCTGTGCCCGGCGCCGAGCACCTCCGACCTCGCGGACACCGCGTACACGTCGTTCACGCCCAAGTCCGCCGCCGGTGCGGGCGGGAAGGGCACGGCCGAACTCGTGGGCGCCACGCGCGCGTCGGGGGACGACAACAAGGGTGACGAGTCCGGCAAGGGCGACAAGAAGGCGAAGGAGCCGGCCGGGGCGGGCAAGCCCGTCCTCGCCGCGAAGGGCGTCGGCGAGCCGGTCACCGAGGATGCCTCGGGCGCGGAGGCCCCCGCCCTCGTGGGCTCGGCCGACGGCGCGCTCGCGCCCGGCTGGACGGTGCAGCAGACCACCACGATCGGCGCGGGCAGCGGCCGCGGGGTGCACGGCCTGGCCTGCGGCGCCCCGGACACCGACTTCTGGTTCCCCGGCGCGAGCACCGCGAAGGAGCGGAGCGACTACGTCCACCTGACGAACCCGGACGACACGGCCGCCGTCGTCGACATCGAGCTGTTCGGCCCGCGCGGCGAGCTGGACTCGAACGTCGGGGAGGACATCCAGGTGCCGCCGCACTCCAGCGTCCCGGTGCTGCTCTCCACGCTCACGGACGAGCCGCAGACCAACGTGACGGCGCACGTCACGGCGCGCGCGGGCCGCGTGGGCGCCGCGGTGCAGGCCGCCGACGAGGAGCTGGGCGGCGACTGGCTGCCGGCCTCGGCCGACCCCGCGGGCACGGTCGTCCTGCCCGGCATCCCGAAGGACGCCACGTCTGTGCGCCTGGTCGCCTTCGCGCCCGGCGAGGAGGACGCGGACCTGAAGGTCGCCCTTGCGGGCCCGACCGGTTCGATCACGCCTGCGGGCAACGAGACGCTGCACGTCAAGAGCGGTATGACGGCAGCGGTCGACCTCGGCGACGTCACCAAGGGCGAGGCGGGCTCGCTCCTCCTCACGCCCAGCGAGGACTCGGTGCCGGTGGTCGCCGCGCTGCGGGTCACGCGCGGCAAGGGCGCCCGGCAGGAGACGGCGTTCATCCCGGCGACCGCCCCGGTGGGCGACCGCGCCACGGCCGCGGACAACCGCGCCAAGGGCTCGACGCTGTCCCTGGTGGCGCCCGACAAGACCGCCAAGGTGCGCGTCACGGCCTCGGCGGGCTCGGAAGGCGGCAGGCCGGTCACGAAGACGTACACGGTGAAGGGCGGCACCACCCTCGCCGTCGAGCCGCCGGCGCCCAGCGGCCTGAAGGGCACGTACGCGCTCACGGTCGAGCAGGTCTCGGGCACGGTGCACGCGGCACGGATGCTGGAGCTGCCGGAGGACGGCCTGCCGATGTTCACGATCCAGACGCTGCCGGACGACCGCGGCACGATCACGGTGCCGCAGGCCGAGCAGGACCTGTCGGTGCTGCAGAAGTAGCGGCTCCTACGGGAAGGGGCGGGGTCGTGCGGCCTCGCCCCTTCCCGTACGAGGCCACCGCGAGGGCGTACGAGTCCGTACGGGCTGTCAGTCCTCGCCGTACCGCGGGTCGACCGCGTCCGGGGACAGGCCGAGCAGCTCGGCGACCTGCTCCACGACGACCTCGTGCACCAGCGCCGCGCGCTCGTCGCGGCTCTTCGTACGGATCTCGACCGGGCGGCGGTAGACGACGATCCGCGCGGGCAGGTCGTCACGCGCGGACACCGTCCCGCCCAGCGGCACGGCCTCGTCGCCGAGCAGCTCGCCGGGACCCGCCCCGCCGTTCATGTACGGCACGTCCTGGACCAGGAACTCGATGTCGGCGAGCTGCGGCCAGCGCCGCTCCAGCCGCTCCACCGAGTCCTGTACGAGGTCGGCGAAGACCTCTGCCCGGCTCGCGGAGAGCGGCACCTGCGGCGGCGCCACGGGTCCGCGCATGCCGCGGCCGTGCCGGTCTCTGCGGCGGATCCTGGGCTCGCTCGCGCGGGGCGGTACGGACTTGTCCATCACCGGTGAAGCGTAATCCTCCGCACTGACACCGGCCGCCACACGGGCACTACGCGCGCGTGGAGCCCGAAACCCGGCGGGGGAGAGATGCCTCCGATGCCCGCGGTACATCCGGACGGCACAGGGCGTGTCGCCCGATGACCATTCCAGCCAACCTTGGGCTCGATTCTGTAACCCACCGAGACCACCGGACTCATGGCAAATGACGGCATTTGCACGGGATCGGGGTGGCGCTCAACGCCGTTGATTCCGGCTCCTCTTGGGGTTTGCGCAGGTCAGTGCGGTACCTTCGGAGGGCCTTGTGTGAGGCAGCACACTGCGACACGGGGGAGTGACCTCGGGGAGAGTCGTCGCGGCCCGCTCAAGAGTGCGGTACCGTCCAACGTCGTGAGCCCTGTACGTCGCTGTTCGCGCACCGCTTGCGGCCGTCCCGCCGTCGCGACGCTGACGTACGTCTACGCCGACTCGACCGCGGTCCTCGGCCCTCTCGCCACCTACGCCGAACCCCACTGCTACGACCTGTGCGCCGAGCACTCGGAGCGCCTCACCGCGCCGCGCGGCTGGGAGGTCGTCCGCCTCGCCGACACGTCGGCCCCGGGGCGTCCGAGCGGGGACGATCTGGAGGCGCTCGCCAACGCCGTCCGTGAGGCGGCCCGCCCGCAGGAGCGTGCGGCCGAGGCCGGCGGCAGCGGGGCACGCTCGGCGGACCCGATGGAGGTCGCACGCCGCGGCCACCTCCGAGTCCTGCGCTCCCCTGAGAACTGACCCACCGCTCTCAGCAGCCCCTTGAGCGACTGACGTTTCCTCTTCAACAATCGTTGCTGTACGGGTCATTGACTTCCCCTTGTCGCGGACACGACGATTCCGCCACCCGTGAGTGATCGCTTTCCGCATGCCGGAATGGACGGGAGGCGACAGAGCCTCATGGGGCCCGGGAGGCCCGTGTGTTCGTACAGGAACTGGAACCCGTCGCCGACTCGCTCGGCCTGTCCGCACTGATCGCCGCACTACCCCTGGTCACCGTTCTCGTCCTGCTCGGCGCCGTCCGGATGAAGGCCCACCGCGCGGGCCTCATCGGCCTCGCCGTCGCCGTACTCGTCGCCTGGCTCGCGTACGGGATGCCGCTCGGGCAGACCCTGTCGAGCGGCGCGCAAGGCGTGCTGTTCGGGCTCTTCCCGATCATGTGGATCGTCGTCAACGCCCTGTGGGTGTACCGGATGACCGTCCGCACCGAGCACTTCGACATCCTGCGCCGCTCCTTCGGGCGGCTCTCCGACGACCCGCGCATTCAGGCACTCGTCATCGCGTTCTGCTTCGGCGCGCTCCTGGAGGCTCTCGCCGGCTTCGGCGCGCCGGTCGCGATCAGCGCCGTGATGCTGGTCGCGCTCGGCTTCCAGCCGGTGCGCGCGGCCGTCGTCGCCCTCGTCGCCAACACCGCGCCCGTCGCCTTCGGCGCCATGGGCACACCGGTCGTGACGCTCGCTCAGGTCACCGGCCTGCCCCTGGACTCGGTCGCCGCCGTCGTCGGCCGTCAGACGCCGCTCCTCGCCCTTGTGGTGCCGCTCGTGCTCGTCGGCCTCGTCGACGGCAAGCGCGGTCTGCGCGAGACCTGGCTGCCCGCCCTGGTCTGCGGCACCGCCTTCGCCGCCGCCCAGTTCGTCGCGTCCAACTACGTCTCCGCCCAACTGGCCGACATCGGGGCCGCCCTGGTCGGCGCGGCCGCCCTCGTAGCGGTCCCCAGCGCCCGCAAACCGGCCGCCGAACCGGTGCGCGCCGCGGTCCTCACCGGCGTCCGCAGCGAGGACCTGGACCCCGAGGACCCCCGCCCCGAAGTGCTGCGCGCCTACGCCCCGTACGCCCTCATCGTGGTCGTCTTCTCGCTCGCCCAGATACCGGCGGTCAAGAGCATCCTCGACGCGGCCACGCAGGTGTTCGACTGGCCGTTCCTCGACGTGGCCGACCCCGAGGGCAATCCGGTGGGCGCGAACGCGTTCACGCTGCCGCTGGTGTCCACCGGCGGCACCCTCGTGCTGCTCTCCGGGCTCCTCACGGCCGCCGTCATCGGGGTGCACGCGCGCGTGGCGCTGCGCGAGTGGGGCGCCACTGTGCACGAACTCCGGTTCGCGATCCTCACCGTCACCTCGGTCCTGGCGCTCGCGTACGTCATGAACCTCTCCGGACAGGCCGCCGTCATCGGGCACTTCGTGGCCGCGGCGGGTGCGGGGCTCGCGTTCCTGTCGCCGGTGCTCGGCTGGTTCGGCGTCGCGGTCTCCGGATCCGACACCTCGGCCAACGCGCTCTTCGGCGCCCTTCAGGTGACGGCCGCGCGGCAGTCCGGGCTCTCGCCCGAACTCCTCGCCGCGGCCAACAGCTCCGGCGGCGTGCTCGGCAAGATGATCTCGCCGCAGAACCTCACCATCGCCTGCGCCGCCGTCGGACTCGCGGGCAAGGAGGGCGACTTGCTCCGCAAGGTGCTGCCCTGGAGCATCGGCCTGCTTCTGGTGATGTGTCTGATCGTCGTCGCCCAGAGCACGTTCCTGCTGGGGTGGATGTTGCCCTGATGTTCCCGCCCCGGACGCATGGGGTTTCCGGCCGTGACGCCGGGGTCACGAAGCCCTGCGGGCCGCCGGGACACGGCCGATACGCTCGCCGTGCCCCGGCGGCCCCGGCTCGTGCCGGACTGTCAGCGGCGACCGGTACGTTGGGGGACCGCACAGGATTCCAGGAGGGTTGGCCGTGGCTGATCTGGCGCAGATCGTGAAGGCGTACGACGTACGCGGGGTGGTCCCCGATCAGTGGGACGAGTCCCTGGCCGAGCTGTTCGGCGCGGCCTTCGCGCAGGTCACGGACGCCCAGGCGATCGTGGTGGGGCATGACATGCGGCCGTCGTCGCCGGGCCTGTCGCGGGCGTTCGCGCGTGGCGCGGCGGCGCGCGAGGTGGCGGTCACCGAGATCGGGCTGTGCTCGACGGACCAGCTGTACTACGCGTCGGGCGCCCTCGACCTGCCGGGCGCGATGTTCACCGCGTCGCACAACCCGGCGCAGTACAACGGCATCAAGATGTGCCGCGCGGGCGCCGCCCCGGTCGGGCAGGACACGGGTCTGGCCGAGATCCGGCGGCTGGTCGAGGAGTGGTCGGTGAGCGGCGCTCCGGCTCCGGCGGCGACGCCGGGCGAGATCACCGGGCGCGACAGCCTCGAGGACTACGCCGCCCACCTCCGCGGCCTCGTCGACCTGACGCGGATCCGCCCCCTGAAGGTGGTCGTGGACGCGGGCAACGGCATGGGCGGTCACACGGTGCCGACGGTGTTCGCGGGCCTGCCGCTCGAACTGGTGCCGATGTACTTCGAGTTGGACGGCACGTTCCCCAACCACGAGGCCAACCCGCTGGACCCGGCGAACATCGTGGACCTGCAGAAGCGGGTCCGCGCGGAGGACGCCGACCTCGGCCTGGCCTTCGACGGCGACGCGGACCGGTGCTTCGTGGTGGACGAGCGCGGCGAGCCGGTCTCCCCGTCGGCGATCACCGCCCTGGTGGCCGCGCGTGAGCTGGCGAGGAACGGCGGCGAGGGCACGGTGATCCACAACCTGATCACGTCCTGGTCGGTCCCCGAGGTGGTCCGGGAACACGGCGGCACGCCCGCGCGCACGCGCGTGGGGCACTCCTTCATCAAGGAGGAGATGGCCAAGACGGGCGCGATCTTCGGCGGCGAGCACTCCGCGCACTACTACTTCCGCGACTTCTGGAACGCGGACACGGGCATGCTGGCCGCGCTGCACGTCCTCGCGGCCCTGGGCGGCCAGGACGGCCCGCTCTCGGCCCTGGTCGCGGAGTACGACCGGTACGAGGGTTCGGGCGAGATCAACTCCACGGTCGACGACCAGGCGGGCCGGGCCGCTGCGGTCAAGGCGGCCTACGCGGGGCGGGACGGCCTGACCCTGGACGAGCTGGACGGCCTCACCGTGGCCGCCGGGGACTGGTGGTTCAACCTGCGCCCGTCCAACACCGAGCCCCTGCTCCGGCTGAACGTGGAGGCGCGGGACGCCGACACGATGGCCCGGGTCCGGGACGAGGTCCTCGCCATCGTCAGAGCCTGAGCGCCACTGGCCCCGGCCGCTGCCTCCGCCGATACGGGCCCCTGCCGGGCCACAGCCACCGACAGGGCCGCACGACCACCGGCAGGGGCGTACGACCACCGGCAGGGGCGTACGACCGCACGACAGAGCCGTACGACCAGCGGCGCAGGGCAGCAGGACCGCAGGCGGATCCCGTACCACCGTCGGCCGTCGTGCACGCCATCCGACGAGCACGGGACCGCCCCAGGCCGGACGGCCCCGTGCCGCCGGCCGCGGCCCCTGCGGCCCGGCGTCGGAACCCGCGCGGCGGTAGGCTGACCAGGCTGCATTCCATAGACCTGACCCGGGCACAGGCCCAGGTCAGGGGCGGGTCCCGAGCCACCACCGTTCGTCCGAGACCACGCTCCGATCCGACCAAGCTCTGACCGCCGATCCACTGCCGGTCAGCCACCCGAAGGGAACCGTTCCATGGCGCTCGAAGCCGGCCTCCTGGAGATCCTCGCCTGCCCGGCCTGCCACGCCCCCCTCAAGGAGGCGGACGCCGAGCTGCTCTGCACCGGAGAGGGCTGCGGCCTCGCCTACCCGGTCAAGGACGGCATCCCGGTGCTCCTCGTCGACGAGGCCCGCCGCCCCGCCTAGGCAGGCCGCGCGAGGTGCGGCCGGGCCTTCCGGCCGACCTCCGCCCCACTGCCGTACGCACCGAATCCCACTGCCGTACGCACCGGCGATCGGAGGCCCCCAGCCGTGCTCGACGACTCGCTGCTCGACGATCCGGAGGCGCTCGGCCGCGCCGACCGCCGAGGCCTGCTGCGCGGCGCCGCAGAAGCAGGCGCCAGAGTGCGCACGGCGCTGCGGCACGCCGCCGAGGCCGGCCTCACCGAACTCAAGCCGGAAGGCCGCCCCCGCGCGGTCCTCGTCGCCGGCCCCGGCACCGCCGCCACCGGAGTCGCGGACCTGCTCGACACGCTCGCCGGCTCCGGCTGCCCGGTCGTCCGGCTGCGCCCCACCGGCGTCGCCCCCGCCGCCGGAGCCCTCCGCTGGGCGCTCCCCGGCTGGGCGGGCCCCGTCGACCTGCTGCTCATCGCCACCCCCGACGGCACCGAACCCGGCCTCGAAGTCCTCGCCGAACAGGCCTACCGGCGCGGCCTCAACGTCGTCTCCGTCGCCCCGGCCAAGGCCCCGCTGACCGAGACCATCGGCGGCAAGCACGGCCTGGCCGTACCGATGGCGACCCCGCTCCACGAGGAGTACGAGGAGCTGGCCCTCGTCGGCCCCGACGCCCTGTGGGCCCTGCTCACGCCCCTGCTCGTCCTCCTCGGCCGCACCGGCCTGATCGAGGCCGACCCCGACGCGCTGCACAAGGTCGCCGACCGGCTCGACGCCACCGCCGAGCGCTGCGGCCCCGCCATCGCCACATACAGCAACCCGGCCAAGACCCTCGCCGCCGAACTGGACGAGTCGCTTCCGCTGATCTGGACCGAGGGCCCCGCCGCGGGCCCCGTCGGCCGCCGCTTCGCCGCATCCCTCGGCGAACTCGCGGGCAGCCCCGCGCTCGCCGCCGAGCTCCCCGAGGCGCTGCCCGCCCACGGCCCCCTGCTCCTCGGCGACCTCGCGGCGGGCGGCGACCCCGACGACTTCTTCCGCGACCGGGTCGAGGAAGAACAGGCACTACGCGCGCGTGCCGTCCTGCTGCGCGACCGCCCCGACGGCGTCCTCAGCGCCGCCCCGGCCGCCCGCGAACTCGCCCTCAGCCACGACACCGCCATCAGCGAGCTCGAACCCGAGGACGGCACCGAACTCGAGACGCTCGCCGAGCTGATCGCCGTCACGGATTTCGCCGCCGTTTACCTGGCGCTCGCTTCGGGGGCCCGATGATGACCCACGCCCACCGACTGCACCCCCGGCCCCGCCGGACGCCGCCCGCCACTGCCGACCCGGACAGCCCACCGCTGCCCGCGCGCGGACCGGGACGCCGTCCGCAGCGGCCGCGTGACCCACGTACGAAAGAAGCCCCGTATGGACCGCCTCTCCAACACCGTCCGCCCGTACGCCTGGGGGTCGACCACGGCCATCCCCGAGCTGCTCGGCGTGGAACCGACCGGCGAACCGCAGGCCGAGATGTGGATGGGCGCCCACCCCGGCGCGCCCTCCCGCCTCGAGCGCGGCCCGTTGAACGAGGTGATCGCGGCCGACCCCGAGACCGAGCTGGGCCCCGAGACGGTTGCGAAGTTCGGCCCCCGACTGCCCTTCCTGCTCAAGCTCCTCGCCGCCGGCGCCCCGCTCTCCCTCCAGGTCCACCCCGACCTCACCCAGGCCAAGGAGGGGTACGAGGACGAGCAGCGCCGCGGCGTCCCGATCGACGCCCCGCACCGCAACTACAAGGACGCCAACCACAAGCCCGAACTGATCTGCGCGCTCACGCCGTTCGACGGCCTCTGCGGCTTCCGCAACCCCGACGACGCGGCCCGCCTCCTCGAAGGCCTCGACGTCAACTCCCTGAAGCCGTACGTCGATCTGCTGCACGCCCACCCCGAAGAGGCCGCGCTGCGCGAGGTCCTCACCGCCGTACTCGCCGCCGACCGCGACGAGATGGCCGCCACGGTCACCGAGGCCGCGGCCGCCGCCGAACGCATCGGCGGCCACTACGAGCCGTACGCGCTCATCGCCCGCGACTACCCGGGCGACCCCGGCGTGATCGCCGCCATGCTCCTCAACCACGTCCGACTGCAGCCCGGCGAGGCCCTGTTCCTCGGCGCCGGCGTCCCGCACGCGTACCTGAACGGCCTCGGCGTCGAGATCATGGCCAACTCCGACAACGTGCTGCGCTGCGGCCTCACCCCCAAGCACGTCGACGTGCCCGAGCTCCTGCGCATCGTCCGTTTCCAGGCCACCGACCCCGGCGTCCTGCGCCCCGAGGCCGACCCGGACGGCGAGGAGGTCTACGAAACCCCGACCGACGAGTTCCGCCTCTCCCGCTTCGTCCTGCCCGCCGGCTCGACGCCCCGCGACCTGACGGCTCGTACGCCCCAGATCCTGCTCTGCACCGCCGGAAACGTGCGCACAGGACAGCTGGAACTCGCCCCTGGAGAGTCGGTTTTCGTCCCTGCGGGGGAGATGACGGAGATCTCCGGAAACGGCACCCTCTTCCGCGCGACGGTGGTGGCCTGACTCACCTCGCTCCGGCCGTGCTGCAACAATGACCCACCGCACGGCATGGGCACGGCGAGTTTTGGGACGTACGAGACGTACGTGAATGTACGAAGGGACAACGGGCACTCATGAGCGCGTCAGGCGGGACCAAGGCGATCGTGGCGGCATTGGCCGCCAACCTCGCGATCGCGGTAGCGAAGTTCGTGGCCTTCCTCTTCAGCGGCTCGTCGTCGATGCTCGCGGAGAGCGTGCACTCGCTCGCCGACTCGGGCAACCAGGGCCTGCTGCTCGTCGGCGGCAAGAAGGCCAAGCGCGAGGCGACACCGCAACACCCCTTCGGGTACGGCCGCGAGCGCTACATCTACGCGTTCCTGGTCTCGATCGTCCTGTTCTCGGTCGGCGGCATGTTCGCCATCTACGAGGGCTACGAGAAGATCAAGCACCCGCACGAACTCGAGCACTGGTACTGGCCGGTGGGCGTCCTGGTGTTCGCGATCATCGCCGAGTCCTTCTCGTTCCGTACGGCGATCAAGGAGTCCAACGCCATCCGCGGCAGCCTGTCGTGGAAGGAGTTCGTCCGCCGGGCCAAGGCGCCCGAGCTGCCCGTCGTGCTCCTGGAGGACCTCGGCGCGCTCGTCGGTCTGATCCTCGCCCTCGGCGGCGTCGGCCTGGCCCTCGCCACCGGCAACGGCGTCTGGGACGGCATCGGCACCCTCTGCATCGGCGTCTTGCTCATCCTGATCGCGATCGTCCTCGCCGCCGAGACCAAGTCGCTGCTCCTTGGCGAGTCCGCGGGCATCGACGAGGTCGAGAAGATCGAGAAGGCGCTCGTCGACGGCGACACCGTCACCCGCGTCATCCACATGCGCACGCTCCACCTCGGCCCCGAGGAGCTCCTCGTCGCCGCGAAGGTCGCGGTCCAGCACGAGGACACGGCGGCCGAGGTCGCGAGCGCGATCAACGCCGCGGAGGAGCGCATCCGCGCCGCCGTCCCGATCGCCCGCGTCATCTACCTGGAGCCGGACATCTACAGCGAGTCCGCGGCCGCCGCCGGCGTCAACCCGGCCAAGGCCCCGGGGGGCCCGGGAGCGGGCGAGGATCACTGACCTGTTGTGAACGAGTTGGGCCCCGCACCTTCTGGGTGCGGGGCCCAACTCTTCTTTGTAGTGCGTGCTTTCGGCTCTCCTGTACGTGATTTCGGGCTCTAGGGCTGTACGTGATTTCCGGGTTCTAGCGCCTGATCACTGGATCTCACGCAGTACGTCGACGACCGCCTGCTTGTCCGGCGCCGACATCAGCCGCTCGCGGAAGCCGGTGTCCATCAGCTTGCGGGAGAGCAGCGCCAGGATCCGCAGATGCTCGTCGCCCGCGGCCGCCTCCGGCACCGAGATCATGAAGATCAGCTTGGCCTGCGTACCGTCGAGCGCGCCCCACTCGATGCCCTCCGGCGACCGGGCGAAGCCGACCACAGGCGACGTCACCGCGTCCGTCTTGGCGTGCGGGATCGCGATCTCCTCGCCGAGACCCGTGGTGCCCTGGGCCTCGCGCCGCAGCGCGGTCTGCACCAGCTCCTCGGTGTCCGCGACCTTGCCGGTGCTCGCCAGCATGCCGGCCAGCTCGCGGATCGCGGACTCCTTGTCCTGGGCGTCCAGTTGGAGCTTCACCGTCCGGTCGGTGAGATAGCCGGAGAGGACTTCGCCGTCGGGCTCGGGCTCGGGCTCTGGCTCGGGCTGGAGTGCGGGTGCTGCGGGGGCTGCGTCTTCAGGCGCGGGCTCGGGCTCCGCGTCCGTCGTACGCGGGGGCTTCAGGCTCTTCCGCAGGGTGGGCGCGGCGCTCGCGGCAGCCACACCTGTGACCCCGGCGCCCGCCGCGCCGGCTCCGACTCCTGCGAGCACCGGCTCGGTAGCACCGGCCTCGGCACTCCCGGCACCACGCAGCTTGCGCTCGCTGATGTCGACCAGTGCGACCGTGGCCAGCGCCGTCACCACCGAACCGATCGCCACCGCCACGAAGAACATCGCCACGCCGCCCACCGCGCCGAGCACGGCGACGATCGGACCGCCGTGCGGCACCGCGTCCTCGACCCCGGCCAGACCAGCGATGGCACCGGCCACCGCACCGCCCAGCATGTTCGCCGGAATGACCTGCGCGGGACGAGCGGCCGCGAACGGAATAGCGCCCTCCGAGATACCGAAGAAGCCCATGAACAGCGCTGCCAACCCGGTCTCGCGCTCCTGCTCCGTGTAGAGCTTCCTGCGGATCAGCGTCGCGAGCCCCTGCCCGAGCGGCATGACCGGAATGGCGGCCGCACACATGCCCATGACGGTCTGGTTGCCGCTCGCGATCAGCCCCGCGCCGAACAGGAACGCCGTCTTGTTGACCGGCCCGCCCATGTCGAAGGCGATCATCAGGCCGAGGAGCGCGCCGAGCAGGATCGCGCTGGTGCCCGTCATCCCGCTGAGCCAGCTGGTCAGATGCTCGAAGATCCACGCGATCGGTTTGCCGATGACGTAGATGAAGAAAAGGCCGAGCGCGGACGTCGCCACGATCGGGATCACGATGATCGGCATGATCGGCTGCGCGAACTTCGGCACCTTGATCTTCTTGATCCACAGCACCAGATAGCCGGCCAGGAAGCCGGTGACGATCGCGCCGATGAATCCGGCCCCCGCCTCGGAGTCGTACAGCTCACCGGTGTTGGCGATCCAGCCGCCGATCATGCCCGGCACCAGCGCGGGCCGGTCCCCGATCGCGTACGCGATATAGCCGGACAGGATCGGCACCATCAGCGTGAAGCCGATGACGCCGATGTCGTTGACGTGCTTCCAGAACGAGCCTTCCGGGATGACCAGACCGCCCTGGGGGTCGGTGTGCCCGCCGAGCGACAGCGAGATCGCGATCAGCAGACCGCCGACCACGACGAACGGGATCATGTACGAGACGCCGTTCATCAGCGCCTTGTACGCGAGGCTGCGCTCCTTGCCGCCGCCACCGCCGCCGGTGCCTATCGCCCCGCCGCCCGCGGGCGCGGAACCGCCGCCGCCGTGCACGGGCGCGCTCTGCACCCGCTCGATCAGCTCCTCGGGGTGGCGAATGCCCTCGGCTACGCCCACGCTCAGGATCTGCTTGCCGGCGAAGCGGTCGAGATCGACCTCCTTGTCGGCGGCGATGATGACGCCGTCCGCGTCTCTGACATCGTTGTCGGACAGTGCGTTCTCGACTCCGATGGAGCCCTGCGTCTCCACCTTCATGTCGATGCCGAGCTCCTCGGCGGCCTGCTGCAGCTTCTCGGCCGCCATGTACGTATGGGCGATGCCGGTCGGGCAGGCCGTCACCGCGACCAACTTTCTCTGCCCTGCCGGGCCCCCGGCCTGGGGCGGCTCGCTCGGACTGGTCACGTGGATCTCCTTACGCCTTCATGAAACGAGATCGCGCATATGTTCCCGATCCCAAGGCATCCTGCAACACGTACGCCCAGATTCAAAAGTCGAAAAGTCCCAATTGTTATGCCTGGTGGGGGCAACCCGCAGAGCTGACGCGGCAGGAGGCGGACTGGGGCTCGCTGGGCCGATCGGTGTAGATTCGTAACCCAGCCAGACGTCGCTGCTGATGGCGGTCGGGCGGCCCCTCGGGCTGTCCGAGGGAGAGAGGGCCTCGGACGACTGCGCTGCGAGTGCCGGGCATTCCTATGCTCGTCACCGCAGATCAGCCATGCCCAACCTCGACCCATTACGAGGAGCAGCTCGCCATGACGACTGTCGCCAACCGACAGGACTTCAAGGTCGCCGACCTCTCC
>NZ_JASCIQ010000006.1 GCF_029968035.1 Streptomyces cavernicola
TAGGCCCTGTCTTCAATCTCCCGCCTGCCCCGCGACGCCCGGCACGCACGCTCGCCGCGTTGCGGAAATGCCCTAGTAGCTCCGCTACGAGACCATTCCCGCGCCTTGCGATCGCACGCACCGGACGCCGCGGGGCCCGCCCGTCGGGCGGACGACGGGAGATTGAAGACAGGGCCTAGGGATGCACGGCCGTCACCAGCCATGCGGTGCTGGGCAGGCTGACCCCGTCGCGCTCCTCGTACGCCGTCAGATGCTCGATGAGCGCGGCACGCGCGCGCCCGGCCGTCTCGGCGGAGACCTGGCCGGTCAGCTGGCGTCCGGGGCCGGTCGCGAGCAGGAAGTCCGCCGCGTCCTCGGCGTCCCGCCCCCAGATCCCGGACGCCTCCACATGCTCGGTGTCGACGTCGGTGAAGCCGGCCTCGGAGAGCACCGCGCGGACCCGGTCCGGCTCGGAGAAGGCGAACATGCCGGGCCGGCCCGGCTGTCCGAAGTCGCCGATCGGCAGGTACTCGCGCAGCGTCAGCATGGCGGCCAGCCAGCCGTTGCCCTCGGGCTCGGCCGGGCAGACGAACGCGAGCCGGCCGCCGGAGCGCAGGGCGCCCCCGATGTTGGCGAACGCGGCGACCGGGTCGGCGAAGAACATCACCCCGTACCGGCTGATCGCCGCGTCGAAGGCGCCGGGCGAGAAGGGGTGGACCTGGGCGTCGGCCCGTTCGAACGTCACGTTGTCCAGGCCCTCGCGCGCCGCACTCGACCGGGCCCGGTCGAGCATCGGGGCCGACAGGTCGATCCCGAGGACCCGGCCGCCCGACCCGGCCCGCCGCGCCGCGAGCCGTGAGGTCTGCCCGGCCCCGCAGCCGATGTCGAGGACCCGGCCGGCGGGCCCGAACCCGGCCGCGTCGAGCAGGGGTTGGTTGAAGCCGGAGTTGACCGCGTCCCAACGGTCCTGGTTGTCCGCCCAGTACGCACCCTCGGGGCCGTTCCAGGACTGTTCCTGCTCGGTGTTGACGACGTCACGCATCTGTTGCCTCCTGCTGGGGCCGGTGCCGGCGAACCTATGATGGGCGTACGCCCAAACAGTATGGGCAAGCGCCCAAACTCTCAACGTCCTTTGAGAGAGCGGGTGTTGACCGGTCGCGAAAAGAAGGTGGGGTGGTCCTGTGGCGCCGCGAGGAGTGGCGATACCGGATGCGCGGGAGCGGCTCTTCGCCGCCGCGGAGCGAGTGCTCGAACGGGACGGGCCCGGCGCGCTGACCAGCAGGGCGGTCACCGACGAGGCGGGCTGCTCCAAGGGGCTGCTGCACACCCACTTCGCCGGGCTCGACGCGTTCGTCGCCGAACTGTGCCTCGACCGCTTCGCCCGCGCCGCACACCAGGCCTCCGAACTCCCGGCGCGCGCGGGCGAGGGTGCCGTGGCCGCGACGCTCGGCTCGGTCGCGCTCGCCCTGCTCCGGTCCGGCGGCCCGACGATCTCGGCGCTCGCCCTCTCCCGCCCGGCGGCCACCCTGCGGGTGCGGCAGGCCCTGGAGTCCGGTGCGCCCGGCTTCGACGCGATCGAGGCGGCGATCGCCGCGTACCTCGACGCCGAGCAGCGGCTCGGCCGGATCGCGCCGACGCTCGACACCGCTGCCGCCGCCCTCGCCGTCGTCGGCGCCGTGCACCACCTCCTGATGACCGCCCACCCCGGCGGCCCGGACCCGCAGGAGCGGATCGAGCGCCTGGTGGAACTGCTCGTATCGCAGGCCGAGTAAGGCTGACGGGGAGGAGTGTACGTTCGTACGCCTGGCTTGTAGGGTCGCCGTATGACTGCCGACGTCGACGTACGGGACCGGCCCGCGCAGGCCGTGCGGCGGGCGCGGGCCGCCGTCGCCGTGCTGTTCTTCACCAACGGGGCGCTGTTCGCGAACCTGTTGCCGAGATATCCGCAGATCAAGGCAGACCTCGGTCTGGCCAACGCGCAGTACGGGCTCGCGGTCGCCGCCTTCCCGGTCGGCGCCGTCGTGGCCGGGCTCGCGGCCGGGGCGCTCATCCGCAGGTTCGGCTCGGCGCGCGTGGCCGTCCTCGGCACACTGCTCACCGGCGCGGGCGTGCTCGCCGCAGGCTCCGCGGACACGGCCGTCCTGTTCGCGGGCGGACTGTTCCTGGCCGGGGCGATGGACGCGATCGTCGACGTCGGCCAGAACGCCCAGGGCCTGCAGGTGCAGCGCCGCTACGGCCGCTCGATCATCAACTCCCTGCACGCCGTCTGGTCCATCGGCGCCGTCACCGGCGGGGCGATGGCCGCGGGCGCGATGGCCGTCGGCCTGTCCCGTACCGCCCATCTGACGGCCTCGGCGGTGCTGCTCGGCCTCGCGGCCTGCGTCGCACTGCCGTACTGCCTGCCGGGGGCGGGCGGTACGCCGGGAGCGGACGGCGCGCCGGAACAGGGCTGCGGGGAGGGCGAGTTGGCGGCATCGGGCGGCGGCGAAGGGGGCCGGGAGGTGCGGCCGCGTCCGGCGGGCCGGTTGCCGACCTGGTGCGTCCTCGCCGCATTCGTCCTCATCGCCACCGCGGGCACGCTCGTCGAGGACGCGGGGAACTCCTGGGCCGCCGTGTACCTCGCCGACGCGCTCGGCGCCTCCGCGACCCTCGCCGCCGCCGGCTTCATCGCCCTCGTGGGCGCGCAGTTCGTCGGCCGGATCCTCGGCGACCGGCTCGTGGACCGGTTCGGGCAGCGGGCCGTGGTCCGTGCCGGCGGGCTGCTCGCCGCGGCCGGCATGGGGCTCGCCCTCGCCGTGCCGACCGTCTGGGGCACCGTGCTCGGCTTCGCCGCCGCCGGGTTCGGGGTGGCGACGACGGTGCCCGCCGCCCTGCACGAAGCCGACGAACTGCCCGGCCTCAGGCCGGGCACGGGCCTCACCGTCGTCTCCTGGCTGATGCGGCTCGGCTTCCTGGTCTCGCCGCCCGCCGTCGGAGCGGTCGCCGACGCGACGTCGCTGCGCGCGGGCCTCCTCGTCGTACCGCTCGCCGGGCTGCTCGCACTCGGCCTCGCCGGAGTGCTGCGGCCCCGGCAGCCGTGAGGGACGGCGCCGGGGCCGCGCGGGGGCGCGCAGGTACGGGCCGAGGTCAGGCCGCGTAGCCCTTCGGCGGTATCAGGGAGGCGAGTTGGGCGAACGACAGCCAGTAGATCTGGTTGCCGCCGAACGACGCCGGGTCGGCGATGAGCACCGTGCCCTGCACGTCGTCGTAGCCGATCACCGTGAAGTAGTGGTAGACGGTCTGGTCCGACGGGTAGCCGGGCGGCTGGTTGCCGGGCGGGGCCACGATGTTCGCCACGATCGGATAGCCGTGGTCGACGTCCGCGACGATGTCGCTCCACAGCAGGTCCTTCTGGGCCTGCGTCGGCGGGTCGTCCGGCATCTCCCGCGTCACGTACCGGCCCGCGTCCACCCGGGAGTTGAGGACCTGCGTCACCTGGCTGATGTGCCCCGTGCCCCACTCCGTGGTGCCCAGCTCGGCGGCGAGCGTCGCCTGGTCCGGGACGGCCACGCGGGCCGAGAGGGCGATCCGGGTCGCGGCGGGCCCGCACCAGTAGCCGGTCTCCTGCACCTGGTAGTCGACCTCGACGGTCCGCACGTTCGAGGTGCGCACGGGCTCCACGTGCATCCGCGTGCCGGGTTCGTTCCGCCCGCTCACCAGGGCGGTGCCGGCCCGCGTGGAGTGCCCGGCGGCCGTGACCGAGGTGGGCGCGGGCCGGTCCTGCGCACCGGCCGGGCTGATCAGCGCGGCGAGCACGGCACTCGCGGCGAGGCCGGTCGTCAGGACGGACGGGACGAGTCGTCTGCGCATCAGGGCTCCTGGAGGGTTGTCCGAGTGGGGGGTGCGCCCGTACGGGGGTGGGGCGTTCGTGCTCGCCGCCCCGTGTACTCGCGTACGGAGACGGGGCGCATCGGATGCTAGGGAGACCTCGGCGCGGGCGGGCCACGGGAGTTCGAGCTGAACCGAAATCCCCTTGTGGCAAAGGGAGTTACTCTCCTCGCATGGCGGGGGCGCTGCGTATCCACTTCAGCGACCGGGACTTCCGGTACGTGCAACTGGCGAGGACGGCCGACCCGATGTGGGAGGCGTTCCTCGGGCTCCATGTGCTCAACACACCTCCCGGCTGCCTGCCCGCCCGCCTCCACCCCTGGCGCCGGCGCGCGGCGCAGCGGCTGCGGCAGGGCGAACTCCGTACGACCTGCCGCATGTTGCTGGACCTGGCGCCCGTCGACGCCTCCTACTTCCCCGACTTCCTGACCCCCGCCGAGTCCGAGGAGGGCCTCACCGAAGCGGTACGGGCGCTGCGCGCCACCCCCGCGTCCCGCCTGGCCAGGGAGTTGCGCGAGGCGGCACGGCACCGGCCGCTGCCCGCCTGGACCCGCAGGCTCGCCGCCGGCGACCGGGCCCTGCTCGACCGGGTCGCGGACGCGGTCCTACGGTTCCACACCGAGGTGATCGCCCCGGACTGGAGCGAGATCGAGGCCTTCGTCGCCGCCGGCCGGGAGGAGCGGGACGCGGCCCTCGACGGCGGCGTCGTCGGCGTCCTGGCCACGCTCGTGCCGTTCGTGTGGCGGGACCCGGTGCTCAGCGCGCCCTACCCGGTCGACGCCGAACTGCATCTGCGCGGCCGCGGCGTACGGCTCGTCCCGTCGTACTTCTGCTACAACGTGCCGATCGCCATCGCCGACCCCAACCTGCCGCCCGTGGTGGTGTATCCGGCCGCCGGACACGAGCGGCTCGGCGGGCGCGAGCGGACCTTCGCGGGCGACGAGGCCCACGGGCACGGGCGGGCTCTCGTGGGTGGGCGGCCCTCCGGCGCCCGGTCCGGCGCGTCCGATGGCTCCGGAGTACGGCACGCGGGTGCGTTGGCGGCGCTGCTCGGCGCGGGCCGTTGCCGGGTGCTCGGCGCGCTGACCGTCACGCACACCACGGGCGCGGTCGCCGCCCGCCTCGGCATGCCCGCCTCCACGGTCAGCGGCCACCTGAAGGTGCTGCGGGACGCGGGCCTTGTGGCGAGCGAACGGAAGGGGACGCATGTGCTGCACCGCCTGACAGGCCGGGGGCGACACCTCTTGGACGGTCACCTCCCGGACGGTTGACCCGACCGACCGACTGATCGTTTGACCGGCCCGCTGCGCGCGCGGTGTTCCTCAGCGGCGCGTGCGCGCGGCCTTCGCCTCCCGGGGCGGCGGCACGAACTGCAACTCCAACGCGGCCGGGGGAGCGGCCACTCCGGGGCCTCCGGCCGTGACCCAGGCGATCAGCTCCTCCGTGCAGTCGTCGCCCATGGCGAAGCCGATCCAGGTCGCCTTGCCGCCCGCCTGCCGACCGGCCGTCGACGGCTGTACGACGATGACGTTGGCCTGGTCGCAGGGCCCGAGGCAGTCCGAGACGCGCACGGCGACCCGGCCGCCCGAGTCGGCGGCGGCCGCGTGCAGCCGGTCGAGCTGCCAGTCGTGGTCGATGCGCGGGTACTTGCGCGGGTTGCCGCAGCAGCAGCCCCGGCACACGACCAGGGTGCACGGCCGGGCGGCCGCCGCACCGACCCGGAACCTCGGCCCGGAACCGCCCAGGGGCGCCGAACGGCCGTTCACAGTGCGCCCCTCACGGGCAGGCCGGGGCTCGCCTGCGCGGCGGCGGTGAGTGCGTCGGTCATCGGGGTCGTGCTCCTTCGGCGGCGGATTCCGTCCCCCTGATCTCATCAGAGCCCGCCGCGCCGCCGACCGGCGGGTCGGGCCGTGCGCGGCACGGGGGACGACACGGGGGACAAGTCGACCGCGTGAGCGGAGAGTTGCCGCCCGTTGGCGGAGCCCGGCCCGTGGATAGGCTGCGGCGCGACGGGGTTCGGGGTCGAGAGGAGTGCGGGTCTCATGGGACGTCAGCAGTGGTGGGGGCGGGGCCTGGCGGTCCTTGCGGTGCTCGCCGTGGCCGGGTGCTCGCCGACGGGCGGCACCGCCGCGCCGGACGCGACCGACGGCAAACCGTCCGCGAGCAGCAGCGCTTCCGACGGCGGTACGGACACGGACACGGGTGCGGGCGGCGGTGGAGGCGAGGAGGCCGGGACGTTGCCGGGCGTGCCGACCGTCGAACAGGCCCGTACGCAGCTCGCCGCTCTGAAGGTCGCGCCGCAGGGCTCGATGAGCGGCTACAGCCGGGAGAAGTTCCCGCACTGGTCCGAGCAGGGCGAGAACTGCGACACCCGCGAGGTCGTCCTGGAGCGCGACGGCACCGACGTACGGCGGAACGACGAGTGCCGGGCCGTGTCGGGGAGCTGGGAGAGCGTCTACGACGACGAGGAGTTCACCGACTCCTCCGACCTGGACATCGACCACATGGTGCCGCTCGCCAACGCCTGGCGCTCCGGTGCGGACGACTGGACGCAGACCCGGCGCGAGGAGTTCGCCAACGACCTCACGCACCCGCAGCTGATCGCCGTCTCCGCCTCGTCCAACCGCTCCAAGGGCGACCAGGGCCCGGACGAGTGGCAGCCGCCGGCCAAGACGTACTGGTGCGTGTACGGGCGGGCCTGGGTCTCCGTGAAGACGACGTACGAGCTGACCGTGACCGAGGCGGAGAAGAGCGAGCTCGACGAGATGCTGGGGACCTGCGGGGCGTGAGCGGGCGGCGACTCGTGGCGGATGTGCAGGCCGGGCCCGGCGGGGTCATGACCGACGAAGTCGGCGTGGTGACGGGGGAGTTGACGGTCGCTGTCGAGGAGCTGCCGGGCGGGGCGGTGGGCGTGACCGTGCAGTACGTCGGGGCGGAGGAGTGGTACACGGTGAGTGGGAGCCCGGTCCCTGCGGGGGGTTTGCTTGCGGGGGTGTTTGAGGAGGTGGTCGCTCGGGTGCGGCGTGGTGGCGGAGCGACGGTGTCGGGCTAGGGCTTCTTTCTTCCCCTCCCCGCCCCTTCCCGAAAGTCCTGCGGACAGCTTCGGGGCATCGCCCCTACCCCCTTGCCCGGGGCTGCCGCCCCTGGACCCCGCATCGGGGCTTCGCCCCGGACCCCGGTTGTTCTTTGGCTGCCCGCTTCGTCGTGGCTGGTCGCGCAGTTCCCCGCGCCCCTGTCGGGGCACGTACAGCTGCCCAAATTCAGCCCCTCCGGCGTTTGAGATGGGGGTCCCCCTGCTCGAGCGCAGCCGAGAGCTTGGGGGAGGGGGTCCGGGGGCTGGCCCCCGAAGCGCCGCAGGCTTTCGGGAAGGGGCGGGGTGGGGGAGACGCCGGGGGTGAGGCGTGTCTCACCCGGGCCGCACCCGCTTGCTTATGCAACAAGTTGCATAGCAAGATCCCCGCATGGCGATCGAGCACGCGATCCTCGTGTCCCTTCTCGAACAGCCGGGCTCCGGCTACGAGCTGGCCCGGCGGTTCGAGCGATCCATCGGATACTTCTGGACCGCCACCCACCAGCAGATCTACCGCGCGCTCAAGCGGATGGAGACCGACGGCTGGGTCGACGTCCGTGAGGTCCCGCAGCGCGGGCGGCCGGACAAGAAGGAGTACTCCGTCGCCGACCTCGGACGGGCCGCGCTCACCAGCTGGCTGCACGACCCGATCGAGCCCGAGAGCGTGCGGCACGACCTCGCCGTGAAGATCAGGGGCGCCGCCTTCGACGACCCGAGCGCCCTGATCCGCGAGGTCGACCGGCACCGGCAGGCGCACACCGACCGCCTCGCCCGCTATCTCGCCGGTGAGGAACGGGACTTCGCGGACCGCACCGACGGCGGCCCCTACGGCCCGGCCCACGCCGAGCGGGAGCTGCAGCACGCCGTGCTGCGCGGCGGCATCGCGTACGAACGCATGATGATCGCCTGGCTCGACGACGTGCTCGCCACCCTGCACCGCTTTCGCCCCGAGCGCTGAAGCACCACTTTCAACCCCCGCCCCCCACCTGCGAAAGGCGGCACCCTCATGGCCGACCAGCTCCTCTTCAACCCGCACACCTACGACCCGGCGCACTTCGACCCCGAGACGCGGCGGTTGCTGCGCGCCACCGTCGACTGGTTCGAGGCGCGCGGCAAGCGGCGGCTGATCGAGGACTACCGCGACCGTGCCTGGCTCGCCGACTTCCTCGCCTTCGCCGCCGAGGAGGGCCTCTTCGCGACCTTCCTGACGCCCGCCGCCGACGCCGGGGACGGCGAGTCGGACAAGCGCTGGGACACCGCCCGGATCGCCGCACTCAACGAGATCCTCGGCTTCTACGGCCTCGACTACTGGTACGCCTGGCAGGTCACCATCCTCGGCCTCGGCCCGGTCTGGCAGAGCGACAACGCCGCCGCCCGCGCCCGCGCCGCCGGGCTCCTCGCGGACGGCGAGGTGTTCGCGTTCGGCCTGTCCGAGAAGACACACGGCGCGGACATCTACAACACCGACATGCTGCTCACCCCCGACGGCGAGGGCGGCTTCCGCGCCACCGGCTCCAAGTACTACATCGGCAACGGCAACGAGGCCGGCCTCGTCTCCGTCTTCGGCCGCCGCACCGACGTCGAGGGACCCGAGGGCTACGTCTTCTTCGCCGCCGACAGCCGCCACGACGCGTACCACCTGGTGAAGAACGTCGTCGACTCGTCGAAGTTCGTGAGCGAGTTCCGCCTTGAGGACTACCCGGTCGCCGCCGCGGACGTTCTGCACACCGGCCGCGCCGCCTTCGACGCCGCCCTGAACACCGTGAACGTCGGCAAGTTCAACCTGTGCACCGCGTCCATCGGCATCTGCGAGCACGCCATGTACGAGGCCGTCACGCACGCCCGGAACCGCATCCTGTACGGCCGCCCCGTCACCGCTTTCCCGCATGTGCGGCGGGAGTTGGCCGACGCGTACGTCCGGCTCGTCGGCATGAAGCTGTTCAGCGACCGCGCTGTCGACTACTTCCGCACCGCGGGCCCCGACGACCGCCGCTACCTCCTCTTCAACCCGATGACGAAGATGAAGGTGACCACCGAGGGCGAGAAGGTCGTCGACCTCATGTGGGACGTCATCGCCGCCAAGGGCTTCGAGAAGGACAACTACTTCGCCCAGGCCGCCGTCGAGATCCGCGGCCTGCCGAAGCTCGAAGGCACCGTGCACGTCAACCTCGCGCTGATCCTCAAGTTCATGCGCAACCACCTCCTCGACCCCGCCGAGTACCCCGCCGTCCCCACCCGCCTGGACGCGGCCGACGACGACTTCCTGTTCCGCCAGGGACCCGCCCGCGGCCTCGGCTCGGTCCGGTTCCACGACTGGCGGCCCGCCTTCGACGCCTACACGCACCTGCCCAACGTCGCCCGCTTCCGCGAACAGACCGACGCGCTCTGCGAGTTCGTGCGCACCGCCGCGCCCGACGAGGCGCAGAGCCGCGACCTCGACCTGCTGCTCGCCGTCGGCCAGCTCTTCGCGCTCGTCGTGCACGCCCAACTCGTCCTGGAGCAAGCCGCGTTGACAGAACTCGACGCCGACGTCCTGGACGAGCTGTTCGCCGTCCTCGTACGGGACTTCTCCGCGCACGCCGTCGAGCTGCACGGCAAGGACTCCGCCACCGAGGCGCAGCAGACCTGGGCGCTCGGCGCGGTCCGCCGCCCGGTTGTCGACGAGGGTCGCTCGGGCCGCGTGTGGGAGCGGGTGGAGGCGCTTTCGGGGGCGTACGAGATGAAGCCGTAGCCCGGCTTGGGCCGTGTGGAACGGCATGCCCCGTTCCACACGGCCCACTTGTTTCTCCCCGCCCCGCCCCTTCCCGGAAGCCTGCGGCGCTTCGGGGGCCAGCCCCCGGACCCCTGCTCCTCAAACGCCGGAGGGGCTGGATTTGGCGGAGGGGCTGAATTTCAGGACTTGGACTTGGGCACCCTCAAGAGGTCCCAGCTGACCTTGCCCGGGATGCCGTCCGCGTCCTTGCCCTTGAAGCGCAGGTGCTGCTGCCAGGCCTGGTACGACTTGCGGTCCGCGTCCGTCCACTCGGGGCTCGGGCCCACGTCGTAGCGGCCGCAGCCCTCCTCGACCAGACGCCTGCCCATCGCCTCGATCACCGGGTGCACCTGGCCCACGTGGAAGAAGCCGCTGCCGGGGAACTCCGCGTGGCCCGCGGGCTGTTCGGGCTTCGGGCGGGGCTTAGGCTGCGGGTCCTCCGGCTTCGGCTGCGGCTTCGGCATCGGGTCCTTGCCGCCCCCGCCGCGCAGCCGCTCCGCGATGCGCTTGCGCATGCCGTCCATGGTGAAGCCGCGCGGGTCGACCTTGCCGGGCTGCCACTCCTTGTGGCCGATCACCGAGCGCTCGGTCCAGCCGTGCGCCCGGCAGATCGCCGCCGACACCCGCTCGATGGCCTCCTTCTGCGCGGCCGGCCACTCGTCCTTGCCGTTGCCGAGGTTCACGCACTCGAAGCCGTAGAAGTGCCGGTTGCCGTCCGTGTCCGTCGAGTTGTCCGCGGGCAGCCGCCGCTCGTCCACGACCGCGCTCAGCACGTCCCGGTCGCCGAGGCCCGCGTGGTTGGCGCGGCCGTTGCCGACCAGGTGCACCTCGCCCTTCTTGTCGATAACGCCGTGGCACAGCGGGCCCGGCAGGCCCGCCCGGCCCTCGTAGCAGAGGTTCACCGAGCCCTCGGTGCCCGACGACGCCGTGTGGTGGATCATCACGCCGTTCACCGGACCCCACGGGCCCTTCGTGTTCCGGTTGTGGCGGCGCCAGTTGCGCACCTCGTGGACCGTGAGGCCCTCCGCGCGCAGAATCTCCACCAGCTTCCCCGCCGACAGCGGCTTGGCCATCACAGCCCCCCTTCGTCGACGATCGCCTCCGCGGCCGCCGTCGTCTCCGACCTGCTCATCCCGGACGGCGCGGCGTTCTCCGCCGCGTATTCCTCGTCCCGTGCCCGCGCCTCCGCCGCCAGGTCCGCCTCGCTCGCGTGCGGGATGGAGCGGGTCGCGAGCGCGCTGAACGCGAGCCGCAGGTCCACCGGCTCCTGCTCGCCCTTGACAAGGGCGAGCGGCGCGTAGTGCCGCACGATGCCCGCCGGGCGGGCGAGCAGCGGCTTGCGGGCCGCGTTCACCGGCCACTCCACGTCACCGGTCGCCGTGCGCGCCGCGACCGTCCAGTAGTCGCCTGCGCGGTAGCGGCCGCCCTTCTCGAAGTACACCTCCGCCCCGTCCTCCAGGGGCAGCCACACACCCTCCTCGACCTTGACCGCGCCGCCCCGAAGGGCTGCCGTACGGCCCTTGCGGCGCACGCCCTCGCGGTGGTCCCAGCGGCGCAGGAACGGGTGCAGCTCCGGGCGGCGCCCCACCCGCGGGTCCGGCTCGCCCGACAGACGCACCCGGCGCCCCGGCAGGTCCAGCTCCTCCACCCGGAGCAGCGGCAGCGGCTCCAGGCGCGACACGTACGCGGTGTCCCCGAACTCGACCAGGTCGCCGACGTCCAGGTCCAGCTTGTCGTCCTGGCCGAGCGAGGCCAACTCGACCCAGGTCCCGTCGAGTTCCTCCACCGGGAAGACGACGGAGCCGTTCTCCCGCGACCACTTGAAGGTGGCCTCGTCCGCCGCGCCCGCCTGGTGGATCTCGACCCGGTACAGCTGGTTCTCCGGGCCCCGGTAGCGCGCCTCGGGCTTCACCAGGCACGGGTCCTCGTCCGCGTGCTCGGGCCGCTGCGCGCGCGCCGCGAACCGGGCCGTCGACGCCTGCTCCCGCGCCCACTTGTCGAACGCGGAGCGCACCTCGGCCGGGTCGGCGCCGTCCGGGTCGTCCAGGTCGAGCTGCGAGGCGGGCAGCGGCAGGGCCTGCCACACGACCTTCGCGCGCGCCGCCGTGTCCACGAGCGTCGCCCCGAGCGCCACCTCGCGCAGCGCCGGGTCCTCGACGGCCGTCACCGCCCGCTCCCACACCTGCAGGTACATCACGTACGGGTACGTGGTGGGCAGCCGGTCGCCGGGCCGCTCCGGGTCGCGGTACGCGTCGGGCTGGTCCCAGTAGTGCCACACGGTCGGGCCCGCCGGGGCCTCCTCGTCGTCGTCGGCCGAGTCGCCCTCGTCCGGTACGGCGTCCCCGTCGGCGGGCCGGTCGGCCTCGCAGAGGATGCCGTCGACGTAGTAGCGGCCGCCGTGGATCTCCAGGTCCTCGATCTCCCGGTTGTCGCCCGGGAAGTGGATGTGGAAGCCCGCGTTCTCGCGCGGCCCGCCGTGCCGCCCGATCAGGTCGGCGGCGAGCGTGCGCGCCTGGTGGAGCTGGATGGCGGCCTGCTCGTTGGCGTCGGCGTCCAGCTGCACGCGGCCCTGCTGGGCGAGGACCGCGGAGTAGTGCCGGCCGGGCCGGAACGTCGAGCGGGAGAGGTCAGCGTGCATGAAGGGGGTCCCCCTGGTTCAGGAATGTGCGGTTCAGCAAGTCGGTGGCAGGGCACGAGAGTTGAGGCGCGTCCCGCGCGCATGGGGTGGTCACGTCACGTCATGTCACGAAGAAGATCCCGGCGTCCGCTCCCGCGGGCACGTACTCGGCGAGCCGGGCGCGCAGGCTGTCCTCCCGCTGCGGCCGGTACAGCTCGTGGAACGTGCCGAGTTCGGCCCCGTCGTCCGCGCCGCGCCGGATCTCGGGCGCGCAGCGGTCCGCCAACTGCCCGTACCAGGGCGTCCCGTACCGCTCCGACACGAACAGCGGGCGCACCCGCGACGCCGCCTCCGGGGACGGGCCCGCCAGGTCCGGTTGGCAGCGGTGCCTGCGCGGGGTGCGGGAGCCCGGCGGGACGTACGAGTAGCGGACGCAGCCGACGCCGCGCCGGGCCACGTGCACGCGACCGGTGAAGATCGCGTTCTCGGCGATCTCCACGGCGTGCGTGTGCACCTCGCCGATCACCGTCGAGCGGTGCAGGTGCAGGACCGCGTGCGCGTGGCGGCAGTCCGGGGCGGAGATGGCCTCGCGGTCGCTGCCGGTGGCGTCCAGGACGCTGTCGCGGATGTGGATGTCGAGCGGGTCCTCGGACACCTCGTCGCCGATCACCTCGATCGTGCCGAGGATGCTGTCCTCGACCTGCAGACAGGCCGTTGTCCGCTCCAGGACGATGCTCGGCTCCTCCGGCGAGTGCGGGTCGCACTCCGGCTCAAGTGACCATCCCGGTACGAGAGTTGAATGCCTGACCACGACCGCGTCGACCGGGCCCGTGACGTTGATGCCGCGTCCGGCGACGAGCAGCCCGTCGAGTGTGACCCGCGGCCGCTCGCCGGGTGCGCAGTCCTCGTCGAGGCCGCGGATGTTCAGCGCGTCCGGCCGGTTGCTGTACCAGTCGAGCAGCCGGATCACCGGCCGCGCGCCCTCGGCCGCCCGCAGCTCGAACCGGTCGCCCGGGTCCAGGTCGAAGTCCAGCTGTTCCTGGTAGGCGCCGCTGTGCGTGATCTCCACGATCCCCTCGGGCCCGCACCGCCCGGCCCTGCGGTCGTGCTGCCAGGCCCGGAAGGCGTCCATGATCCGCTGGTACGGCTCGTCCGGGCCGACCCGGTAGAACTCCGCGTCCGGCCGCTCGGGCCGCGTGCGCTCGTACTCGCCGCCGCCCATGTCCGCCCCGTACGCGTAGTGGTAGTCCACCCACACGCCCTGCCGGGGCGCGGAGCGCGAGCCGAACGCGATCCGGCCCAGCTCCGGGTCGACCGCCACCTGGCCGCGCTTCGGCCGGTAGCGCCAGTCCGACAGGTCCGCGACGACGATGTCCGACATCGGCACCGGCCGGTCCTCGCCGTCGCGCCGGATCACGAAACTCTTGCCGGGCCCGTAGTAGTCGGCGAGCCGGTCATGCAGCTGGCGGCGGCGGATGAACGCGGGCACGTTGTCGACCGTCGCGATATGCGTTGCGGAGGGCTCCGGCACCGGCTTCGTCACGAGCGGGCTGTCGTTGCCGAGGATCGAGAACGTGTACAGGTTGCGGGCCCGGTCGATGCAGTACGCGGGCGACTGCGTCAGTGCGTACGCCTTCAGCCGCCACACGAAGAGCGCCACCCCGGCCGGACCCGAACTCCCTTGCCTGCGCGCCGAGTTCGCGCGGCGCACGTCGACCGTGCGGGCCGTCGACCCGAACGGACCGCCCGCCAGGTCGAGTTCGGCCCCTTCGCGTACGTCGACGAGGCGGCCGCGCGTCGTCCGGTGCGGCGCGCCGTCCGCGAGGAGCTTCACCGGCTGCTGGTGCGCCACGAGCCGGGACAGCTCCACGGCCCGCGCCGGCCACGCCGCGACCTGCTCGGAGATCTCCTCCAGGAGGTGCAGCGTGCCCTTGCGGCGGCGGTGCGCGACCGTCGCCGCCACGTCCGCGCGCGGCGCGAGCGCCTGCGCGAGGGCCGCCGGGCTCGACCCCTTGAGGCCCGTCGTCAGGACCCGCTCGTAGCCGGGCAGCGTGCGGTGCCCCACCAGGTCGCCGATGTACGGCAGAACCCAGGGCGCCGCCGTCTCCACGAACAGGTCCTCGTAGCCCTGCTCCACGCCGTCCCGCACCCGGTCCAGCTGCTCCGCCATCACCGCGAGCAGCGCCCGCAGCGGCGCTGCTTCTTCGGTGTCACCGGCATCCCGAAGCCGATGCCACTGCGGAAGCAGCTCCGCGAGCGAGTCCGGTTCCCTGGACATCAGTTGACCTCCTGTACGAACTGCGTGGGTCGGGGGCGGCGCGAGGGCAAATCCAGCCCGTCTGGGGGCACCTCCCGGCCGAAGGCTGGGGGAGATTGAGGACGAGCCCGGAGGGCGATCTGCGGTGAGCGGGTCAAGGGCGCCATCACTTGACCTCCGTAAGGACCACCGTGTCCGCCGCGCGGGGCGAGAGCAGCGCCAGTTGGGCGGGGCGGATCCCGCGGAACACGAACACCGTGCGGCCCTTCTCCAGACGCCGCGTGTCGACGATGTCGGGGTTGAGGCGCAGGAGCTCGGCGAGCGGCAATCCGTACCGTGCGCAGACCGAGGACAGCGTCTCGCCGCCCTCCTCGCGCACCGTGTGGACCCGCTCGTCGTACGTCGCCGTGCGCGCCGGAACCGCCGCGCGCGGCTCGCCCGGGTCGCGGACGATCTCCAGGAGCTCGGCGGGCGTCGCCGAGGCGGGGACGCCCGTGAACACGTCCACGTCCACGTAGTCCACGCCCGGCACCGAGTGCGCCGTCGCGAGGACCTCCGAGAGCGCGGCCGGACGCCCCAACTCCCGCCCCTCGAAGCCGAGTCGGCGAAGGAGAGCCTGCCGAAGCCGGGGCTCCACGACCGACCAGGTGTGGTCGGGTGCCACCTTCACGCGCGCGGCGAGCAGCAGCAGCACCAGCTCCCGTACGTCCACGCGCACCGCGAGCCGCGGGTCCCCGTACTCCGCGAGGGACGACCTGAGCGCCCGCAGCACGTCGGCGTCCTCGGCGATGGGCACGTCGTCCGTGCCTGCCACCGTGACGTGCAGGAGCCGCCGCCGGCCGTCGTACAGCTCGCGCGCGGAGGCGCGGCCGATGCCCGCGCGGGAGCGCGCGAAGTCCTCGTAGTCGACGGGGGAGACGAGCCGGTCGAGCGCCGCCACCGCGAGCGGCACCGTCCGGCGGGTCAGGCCGGGCCCGTCCGCGTCCGAACCGCCCGTCGCGGACACCGGGTTGGTGACCGCGGTGACGCCGAGCGGCCGCGTCACCGCCTGCGTGATCCGGTCCGCCGGGACGTTCGCGGCCCGGCCGGTGCCGAAGCGGTAGCGGGCCCGCACGTTCTCGTGCCCGCTGGGCAGCCGCGCCCCGTGCACACCGTCCCCGAACGTCACCGTCGTACGGCCGTCCGCGGTGGACCCGCTGATGTAGACGCGCTCGCGCGGCCCGCGCCCCGCCAGGCTGTCGACCTCGTGCCACAGCACCCCGTCGACCCGCACCTCCAACACCGGTGTCGCACCGAGGGGGTTGTCGGCGGCGAGCCACGTCAGCGGCGACTGCCAGAGCGCGAACGTCTGGTTCGTACGGTCCGAGTCGCCGCTGCCGATCGGCTCGTCGCGGCCCTCGCCGTGCGTCGCCGCCACCACGTTGCCGAGGACCTTCACGGTCTCGCGGCGGTAGCGGTACGCCAGGTCCGTGGTCAGCCTGAGCCGCGTGTGCGGCGCGCCGCCAGGCGGCACGGCGTCGGCCACCGCCTCCGCCTTGTCGAGGACGACGACCTCGGTGGCCTCCACCCCCGTCGCGCCGGGCACGTCGCTGCGCTCACCGGACACGATGAGCGTACGGCCGGGCTGCAACCCCTCGTACAGCGCGGCGAGTTCGAGCTCGTTGCCGTGCACGTCCTCGCCGAGCGGCTCGTCCGCCATCCGCAGGGCCTCGCCGGCCGCGTGCACCGTGGTGTCCCGGATGTGCGAGAGCAGCACGTCGAACTCGTCCAGCCACGGGTCGGCGAGCACCAGCTCCGTGCCGCGCCCGGTGATCCCGTAGTTGGTGTACGCGGCCGTGCGCACCGCCTTGACCTGCGTCGTCACGAAGGACAGCTTCGGGTCGCCGGGGATGCCGCCGTCCTTCGGGTCCTTGCCCTTGCGCGGCCGCTCGATCGCCACCCAACTGCCGACCGTGATCCGGTCGTACACCGAGTCGAGCTGCAGCACGTTCCGGTTCAGCGGCTCCGGCTTCGAGGCGATCACCACCTCCACATGGGAGGGCGAGCCGCCCACCGTGTACGACACCGCCACCTCGTACTCGCCGTGCGTGAACTGCCGGGACTCGCCGGGGCGCAGCGCGACCTCGCGCGGCTCGCCGTTGTGCACGATCACCTGCACGTTGCCCTCGTCGTCGGGCCGGGACACGAACAGGCCGCGCTCCGGAAGCCCCGCGAGCAGCCGGGCCGTGACCCCGGGCTCCTGCGAGTCGGTCGGACGCCGGCCGAGCCAGCTCAGCTCCCGGTCCTGCCCGGCCCGCGCCGACAGCTGCACCCGGCCGGGGCCGAGCGGGAACTCCACCGGCTGCGCGCCGATCAGGTTCTCCGACCGCTGGTCCGCGCCCGCACCCTCGACGTACTGGAACTCCGCCTTCTCCGGCACCTTCCCGGACGTGTCGAAGACGACCCGCACGGACGCCAGGACGGCCCCGGTCAGCGGCCAGTCCGCGGTGCGCACCACCCGGCCCCGGTCGTCCTGCACCGGCTTCAGCGGCGCGGTCGCACCGAACGGCGTGGCCCGCGCCCGCATCGCCAGGGTCGCGCGCAGCAGTTGCTGTCCTCCGCCGGGCGCCTTCACACCCCGCCAGGCCCGCTGCAACGGCCCCGTCAGTTCGGGGTGCAGGGCGGCGAGCAGCCGTACGGGATCGGCGCCGGGCTTGCCGACTCCCGTACTGCGCACCCGTGTTGACGCCTTGCTGCTCAGGGCGGGCAGCAGCTGCCCGAGTGCGGCGAGAGGGTCGCCCGCCTCGCCTGTCGCCGTCGCCTCGACCGGTCCCGGGGACTCCTCCTCGCCCACCGGCTGTGCGGGCGCCAACTCCAGGGCACGCTCGGCGAGTTCGGCGAGCACCGCCTCCAGCTGCTCGAACCACGCCGCGACGTCCTCGTACGCCGCGGCGAGCACCTGTGCCTCGCCGAGCCGCTCGACCGGGCCCGCGAGCCGGGCCGCGAACCGCTCGGGCGTGCCCGCCGACGGCAGGGTCTCCCGCAGGGGTGCGAGCACCTGCTCGTCGAAGTCCTCGATGTACCGGCTGATCGGGCGCGGGTTGGGCACCTCAGGTGTCGGGGGCTCCTCGCCCGGCTCGCCGGGGCCCTCCGGCGCGGCGATCCAGCGCTGCGCCTCGTCGACCAGCTCGCCCAGGCTCGGCGGGGCCGAGCGGGGCAGGGCGAGCGCCGTCACGTCGTCGTCCCGGTCGACACGCACCCGCGCCACCGGCAGCAACTTCCGTTCCCCGCCCGCCTGTTCACCGAAGACGAAGAGCAGCTTGTCGCCGGTCTGCAGCTGGGTCGAGGTGCCTTCCACGAACAGCTCGGCTCGACGCTGCAGGTCCTCCGGGGTGATGAGCGTGGGCCGCCGGCGGCGCACCTTCAGCTCGTTCCAGTCCCAGCGCGCCGTGAGGTCCTCGGCGGTCTCGAAGGTCTGCGCGTCCTCCTCGGCCGACGCGGGCACGCTGTGGCTGCGCGCCCCGCGCGGGACGAGCACCTGCAGCGACTCGGCCCGCGGATCGCGGTCCAGGCGGTACGCGAGATGCGTGGACGCGGCGACACCGGGGCGCGGCCGGTGCCCGACCAGACGCCCGAGCAGCACGAGCGAGCGGTGCTCGTTCGCGGTCCGCAGATAGGCCTCGTCGGCGATCCGCTCCGAGTGGAACGTGAGCAGGTCGCCGAGGACCGCCGTCGCGTCGAGCAGCCCGACCGCCGGGTCGTCCGGGGTCCGGACGGTGAGCCCGGCGAGCGCCGGATAGGCGGGCGAGGCGAGCCGGTCCACCTGCGCAGCCAGGAACGAACCGTACGTCCCCACTCGGTAGTTGAGGGCCGTACGCCCTGGCGGGTTGTGCGGGGCGACGGGGGCCCGCCGCTCGTCGTGACCGCCGGCGGCGCACGCGCCGCCGCAGGAGCATGCGTCGCTCATCGGGCACCCCCCAGGGTGATCTCCAGGAGGCCGTTCTCCGGCCGGTCCGGGTCGTTGTCACACGTGGCGATCTCCAGCGGGCCGAGCCGCAGCACGCCGTCCTCCCTCTCTCCGCGCTCCTCGTGGAACAGCCGCTTGAGCCGCGTCACCTGCACGCTCTCCACCCCCGGCACCGCGGCGGCCACCGCCACCAGGCGGCTGAGCCGCACCGGCTCGCCGAACGTCAACGCGTCCGGGTGGAAGAAGCCGAGCCTCCCGCCGGGCAGGCGTCCCGTGCCGAGCACGCGGTACAGCTCGGCGAGGATCTGCCCGTGCTGGTGCCCCGGCAGCGCGCACACCGTGAGCGCGATGTCGAGCGGCACCGTCCGGGCCGGGCCCACCACCAGGTCGTGTCCGATCCGCCGGTATGCCTCCAGGGAGTGCGCCACCGCGTCGAGCAGCTCCGGGGACGGTGTGCCGGTGCCGTGTGCGTCGACCGCGACGTGCGCCTCCTGCACACTGCCCGTCCAGCGGATCTCGGCGGCCGCCCGCTGCACTCCGGGCAGGCCCGCCGCGAGCGCCGCGTAGTCCTCGGCGGTGACGGCACGCAGCCGGGTACGCCGCAGGTCGAGCGGCGCCAACTGCCGTACCTGCTCCAGGGGTTCGGGCTCGACGCCGCCGGTCGCGGGCAGCGGGTTGCGCACCCCCGCCACCGGTACGGGCGCACCCGCGGCCTCGTCGTCCGGGTCGCGGCAGATCACCAGGTGGTTGATGGCCTCCGCGCCGACGTTGCCGCCGGTGCCGCCGCCGAGCCGGTAGCGCAGCTCCAGGCGCGCGCCCGGCGCGGGCCGCGCCCCGTGCACCCCGTCGCCGAAGCGCAGCGCGAGCCGGCCGTCGTCCTCCAGCTCGCCCACGAAGTGCCGGTCCCGAGGCCCCGAGTCGAGCAGATCGCGGCGCGGCTCCCACACGTGCTCCCCGTCATGCACCCGTACGGCGGGCAGCGCACGCCGCGGGTCCTGATCGAGGGCGGCGCCCGCAGAGCCGCGAAGGACCGGCTCGTCCGGGTGCAGGCCCGCCGCGTACGCCGGGCCCCAACTGTGGGCGATCTCCCAGGCGATGTGCCCGTCCAGCACCGTGCCCGCACGCGCCCGCGCCGTGAGCACTTCCAGACGGCGCCGCTTCTGCGCCAGCAACTGGTCCTCCCGGTGAAGGAGTTCACGCAGCGCCCGTACGGGATGGGCGCGCAGCTCGAAGCGCTCGACGACCTTCAGGCCGAACACCACGGTCAGCTCGTCGATCTCCTCGTCACCGAGCCCGTCGCAGTCCCGGGCGCTGCGCCACAGCTCCACCAGGCGCTGCCGCACCCGGCCCGGGATCGCCGCCAGCCGGTCCGCCTGACCGGCCGCCACCAGGGCCGGGTCCGGGTACGGGCCGACCTGCGCGACGGGGGAGCGGGACAGGCGCGGCCGGAAGCGCGGCACGATCCCCGGGTACACGGACTGCGCGAGCAGCGTCCTGAGTGCCGCCGCCTGCGCGTACGCCGTGCCCGGCACCACCCGCTCCTCGCGCGTGCCCGCCCGCTCCAGGCCGATCCCGGCCCGCGTGACGGCCGCGTCGCCGACGACGGCGAACAGCTCGCGCACCTCGTCGGCCGTCAGCTGACTGCCGCAATCCGCCTTGTCCGTAAGGGAGTTGACGAGCCGTCCGGGCGCGTTGCCCTCCTCGCGGTCCACGCACCCGAAGACGGGCGGCGCGCAGTCCCCGGCGACCGCCGGATCGTGCGGGGCCGTCACGGTCTCCGCGAGTCCGTCACCGCACCAGCCGAGCGTCCGGCCGTGGTCGACGAGCACCACATTGCCGCGCGCCAGCGTCACGTCCTCGACCGGCTCGCAGTTCCGCCCGCCGAGCGCCGTGAGCCGCAGCGGGAAGCGCAGCGCGTCCTCGGCCGCCCAGGTCACCTCCAGGACCGGCTGGTCCTCGACCCGGTCGAGCCCCGGCGTGACGGACGTAAGACGCACCACCTGCCGCCGGCTCGGATCGGCGTCGCCCGGCGTGCCCGTACGCGCCCCCTTGACCTCCTCCAGGATCAGCAAGTCACCGGGAACCAGGTCGAGTTGACGTGCGGCACACGTCTCCGGGTCCTGCCAGGCGTCCCGCAGCGTCGCCGCCGTGGCGCCCTTCGGCAGCGCGCACACGTCGCCGCCCCACGTCCACAGGCGGATCGCGTTGTGCGCCGCCCGCAGCCGCAGCGGCTCGTCCGCCGCCACCGGCTCGAACACCTCGACCGAGCCCCGCTCGTCCAGGTCCGTCAGGTCGCCGTCGTCGACGACGGTGCCCGGCTCCGGCCGGTCGTGCGGGTCGAGCGAGCGCACGTCCACTGACGCGAAGCGGTACGTCCCCGGCAGGAGCGTGTGCTCGCCGACGGTCTCCACGGCCACGTACGCCCGCGCCGCCTGCCCGTCGTGCATCGCGTAGTCGATGAGCCGCACATGCCGCCGTACGGAGACCCGCCGCCTGGCCGTGTCCAGATACGCCTCGGTCGCGACGGCGTCCTGCTGGTAACTGATCTGGTCACCCGTGTACGCGAGCAACTCGACCAGCGTCATGCCGAGGTCCGCCGGGTTGCGCTCCACCCAGTCGGGGGTGGTGAGGGCGAGCCGGTCGAGGAGCAGCTTGCGGATGGTGTCGTAGTCGCGGGCGGTGTAGTCGACGACGGGCGCGGCGGGGAACTCCGGCTCGTCCCGCGTCTCGTCCCGGCAGTCGAAGGGTGTCGGACAGTCCGGCCGAAAGCTGAACTCCGCGCTGTGGTACCGCTGTTCGAACCCGCGGAACGGCACGTCACCCGGCCGCCCGTACGGATCGGTCTCCACGATCGACAGCCGGTACCGGGACGTGTCCCCGGCCCGGTCGACCGTCACGTACAGCCGGTCGTCGAGCTCGGGGTCCTCCTCCCGCTCGACGCTGATGTCCACGGCCTGGACGTCCGTGATCCGCCGGCCCCCGTCGATCCGCACGTTCTCGGCGCACAGCCCGTGCGGGGCCTTGCCGAGGAACGTGACGGTCAGGACCAACCCGTCGTCGCTCACCTCGACCGCGTCGACCCCGTTCAGCTGTGCCGCCCGGATCCGCGCCCGGCGGCTCGTGCCGGAGTGGTCGCCGGCCGCGTGGTCGGTGGTTGCGCTGGTCACGCCGCGGCCCTCCCCTCGAAGACCTCGTCCCGCACGGTCCCGGTGGCCCGTACGGCATACGCCAGACCCACCCGTACGACGTTCTCCTCACCGGACACGTCCAAGGCCTCCACCTCGATCAACTCGCCCAGCCAGCGCTGCAGCGACGCCTGCACGGACAGCTCCAACGTGCTGGTCAACTCCGGGCTGTTGGGCGCGAAGACCAGATCGAGCAGACCGCACCCGAAGTCCGGCCGCATGACCCGCTCGCCGGGGCTGGTGAACAGCACCTGCTCGATCAGATCGCGTACGTGCGCGTCATGGTCCGCGTGCGCGGTCCGCCCGCGCCGGTCCACGCGGAACGGAAACGCCCAGTCACTGCGCACACGGGTACGGGCCTGGCCTCGGGCGCTCATCGGACGCTCACCTCTCGCTGCGCACTGTGGACTACGGGCGGCCCCTGCGGCACCGACGCCGCCGTGAAGCACTGCGCCGCCGAGGTGTCGAGCAGCACCGGAGCGCCGTCGATGGTCACGCCGCTCGACCCGGCGTCCCAGCGCACCGCGACGCACGGCGACGGCACGCCGTCGACGGTGTGCGGGCAGCCGGTGACCGTGAAGGGGTGCGCGGCGGTGGCGACGGGCGCGCCGTCGATGCGCACGGCCGCGCGCTCTGTCGCCGCTGCGGCCCGCCCGCCGTGCGGACAGCTGACCACCGCACCCGCACTGAGCAGATTCCCGGATATCCCGGACACGTCTCTTCGTCCCCCGTCTCTATCGCTTCGCAGCGACGCTGAACTGACCGTTGTTGACTCGGACTTCGTTTCCCTCGAGGGTGATCTCCGCCCCGGCCCCATTGGCGATCACCACGGTCTCCTCGGTGATCCGGATGTACGCGCCGTTCTTGGCCTGCAGCAGAATCCCCTCGTCGGGACCCGCCGGATCACTCATCACGATCTTGTGCTCGCCGGGCGTCTGCACGACCACGGGCTTCACCTGCGAGTCCGGCTGCACGAGCCGCCGCGCGTCGTCCGGCAACTCGTCCTGCTCCCCGTACCAACACCCCGTCCAGATCGGGAAGCTGGGATCCCCCTGCTCGAACTCCACCCACACCCCGGCCCCCGGCGACGGCACCACGAACTGCCCCGCCTGCGGCCCGGTGAACGGCAGACACGGCAACGCCCAGGTCGACGGCTCGTCCCCGAGCACGTCCGGAACCTCGACGGTGACCCGGCCGATGTGCAGCGGATCGTTGTTGTCGACGACTCGGCCGCGGAACTTGCCGAGGTAGCGGTTGCTGGGTGCGGCCATGCTGTGCTGCTCCTGGTGTGTGCGGTGTCTCTGTCTGCGTCTGCTGGTCTACGGCCGTACGTAGGCGCTGCGCGCCTCCAAGCCCTCCCGGCTGAGGGTGAAGTTCTGCTGGAAGGACCCGGGCCGCAGGACATGCGTCACGGACTTCACGAAGTAGTCCCCGTCGTACGCCCGCCCGGACCCGCGCACCCCGACGAGCTGCCGCGGCTGCAGCAGATACCCGTGCCGGTTGACGTCGAGCGAACCGGACCCGGAGATCACGTCGGCGGAGGTGGCGGCACGGGCGAGAAGCTCGGCTTCGGCCTGCTCGGGCTGGAACTTGGCGGTCCCGGACAGCCTGCGCTGCTTCAACGCCGGCGTCGGCCGCCTGCCGAGCGGCGGGCGCAGCGGGCTGATGGACGGCTGCGGGAGCGGAGTGGACTGCCGGGTGCTCGGATCCTGCCAGCGCGCCTGCGGCTCCTCGCGGGCGGTCCCGTCGTACGCGAACGTCAGCTGGTCGACGGTCGAGTTGGCGTCCATGTTCACGTTCAGCGCGTGCTGCCGGATGCCGACGCGCACCTCGGGACCCCAACGGGCGGACGACTGGCCAGGGTTGGGCCCGGGTTCGAGATAGAACACATACCCATTGGCCTTGGCCAGCTCATTGATGTACTGCAGATCGGTGCTGGTCTGGTAGTGCACGCGCAGGTTCTCGCGGGGCGGCTGGGAGACCTTCTCGGCGTAGACGTCGGGCCGGATGCCGTAACCGGAGTACCGGCGCAGGATGTTGAGAACCCGCTGCGAGGGCGGCAGATTCGGGTACTTGTCGGTCCGCTCCTGCAGATCCATGGCGAGGCTGAGGTCTTCGCCGGTGACGGTGAGGGTGGAGTGCCCGGGTTGGTTGCTGGCCCCGACCTCCTGCCGCACGATCAGCCCGTCGAAGAGCACTTCGGGGGTGCCGCGCACGGTGACGGTGATGATGAGGCGGGTTTTGGGGTCGAAGAAGCCTTGGGGGAGGAGGGTGCGGCTGATCAACCCGTTCTTGGTCAGGTCGAAGGCGAGCTGGAATCCGCTCCGCTCCCCGGCGGTGGCGGTGATCTGAGCGGAGAGCAGCGCCTCCGCGACCTCGGCGGGCACGGGGCGGGCGAGCTGGGGCCCCATGTGCAGGGTGATGTGAACGGGGCCGCGCCCGACGGGGAGTTCAGCCACGGCTGTCCCCTCGGGGGAAGTGCCCGGCGAGAGGTATGTCGACCTGGCGTCCGGGCTCCTCGGTCAACTCCCGTGGATCGAGTACGGGGTTGGCATCGGCGATCTGCCACCACTGGCTCGGGTCCCCGAAATACCGCTGCCCGAGGAGGTCGGGCCGCTCACCGGTACTGACGGTGTGCGTCTGGGTGTCGCCGTCGGCGGTCTCCTCGATGGGCGGCAGCAACCGCCGCTTGGCGTACCGGACTTCGGTCCCGTCCGGCAGCCGGTGCACACCGATCTCGGCGTCGTGGTAGCGGCTGGTACGGGGGTAGGGGTGCGCCCCGGGTATCGCGTCGAGGGCGCTCTCGTAGGGCTCGATGCCGTCGATGTTGCTGCTCATGTGGTGTCCGTCAGCTCCTTCCTGCGCCTATGTGCCCGGAGTTGAGCCCGAGGGTCCCGAGCCCCGCCGTCCGTGCGGCCCCGGCGAGGCGCTCCTTCTGCGCGAGGTGCGCGTAGTACAGCTCGGCGCCCCGGTGCCCCATGGGCAGATCGCTGACGGTGAGCACCTTCAACCCGATACTGAGACTCGCTCTGATCGGGTTGAGGTTGACGTCGAACGCCGATTCGTTGATGGACAGTTCGGTCAGCCGCACGGGCATGACGCGCTTGCTCCCCCAGGTGAAGAGGGTGAGCGGCATCTCGATCGGACTGATCTCGATGGTCCCCTTCTTCGACTGCCGGCTGGCCTCGCGGAGCTGGGCGGGCGTCGGCTGCACGAGCATTTCAAGCACGGCGAGTTGGGGGTGGATCCCATCGGGCGCGGCGATCTCGAACTGATCGGTGGCGTCGATCTCGGCGGTGAACTTCCAGGTCTCGGCGGCGGGTCCCTTGAGGCGCAGGGCCTCGTTCCGGTCGCCGCTGCCGGCCCCACCCCCGCCGGAGTCGCCACCGCTGCCCGCGGTTTGAGGGGAGAGGCTCCGCTCCAGGGTGTCGGGGTTGAACTGGAGGACTATGACGCGCTGGGGCGTGCCGAGTTCGGGATCGACGAGCACTATTCCGGAGCGGATGGGTTTGGGGATGTTGGCGTAGCGGGTCACAGGCGCTCCTGGAGGCGGGACTGGAGGTCCGTGTAGTCGTGGTCAGGGAAGAGCCGGGGGAAGACCTCAAGCATTTCCTTGAGGCCTTCAACGAGGGGAACGAATCCGAGACCGCAGTGATCCGGCCGGCAGTACAGGTATTGCCAGCCGATGACGCCCTTGGTGACCAACAGTGCTTCCAGATAGCCCGGGTAGTCCAGATCCATCGGCATGGCACCCTGGCGCATGTCGAAGAACCACACCTCGGGATCCGTCGCGCCCGGGGTGGCACGTAGGAGGGCCATGCGGCCAGAACCGGTTTGGGGCGTGTCGTCGAAGTAGCGCAGTTCGCTGTAGAGGGCGCGCTCCCAGTCGTCCTCGCCTTTCCAGGTCTTGTCCATTCGCTTGTTGACCAGCGCAGCCATGATGTGAATGAGTCTGAACTCGCCGACGAGCTTTGAATCGGCGCGCCGGGATCGCCAGGCCGCCTCCACTTGTCCGTAACGGAAGAAGTATTCCTGAAACCGTCGACTGAGTGGCAGATCTTTGTTCTTCGCGAGACTCTCGAACACGCTCTGAGCATCGTCGAGGGCATAGGGGACTTCGCCACGTTGGGCTCGGTGTACGTCGATCTCGGCGGCCTCTCTGATCTCCTGGAGGGCCTTGGCGCAATGCGCCTCGAATGGATACCGAAATTCGGAATCATCATTGTCTGTCATGGCACACCCTAGTTCCAGCTCACTTCGCCGTCGTCGATGAGCTTCTCGTACTTATCCGCCATGGTTCCCAAGCCCGCCAAGGAGATCTTGGTGCCCTTGGCGTGATCTCGCATGACCTCTTCCAGCTGAGCCTTTCCGCCTATTTCCGTGAACGTGCCACCATCTTCTTGCATCTTCTTGCGGGCATCGACGAAGTGCTGGGCGAGGTTTGGATGCTTGCCCCCGAGGAGCCTGCCCCGGATGGTAGGACCGCCGACGCTGTTGATCGCCAGACGCGTCTTTTCGTTCTCAGCGACGGGATCAGGGCTCTGATCCCAGTACTTCATCTGACCTCTCTGCTGCCAGTCCTCCCGTCTCTTCCCTGTCCCGCCGACCTTTTCGTAACTTCCGTACTGCGCATAGATATAGCTGGGCAGGTGAGGGAAATCGGAATGCTGGAACTTCGCGCCGGTTTTGTACCAAATCAGCCTCGTCCTGTCCGGAATGGCGTCGTAGGCTTCCTGCTCGATGTTGTTCAGGAAGTTGATGTTCGACTCCGGACCCCGGGCCGGGACAAGATTGTTCCCCTTCGCCTTCCCGCCGATCCGCTCCGGCAGCAGATGCATGCGTACCCAACGAGAGCCCTCGCTCAGCCCCCGGTTCACGATGTCGGTCCAGCCGGGTGGCTGGCCCCACGCCGCCTCGCCGGCATCCTCTCCCTTTCCGCCGAACACCGTTTTGGAAGACGTGCCGAGGTACTCGTGCTCGTGATTCTCCTCCGGTCGCCGCTGATTCTCGCGCAGTGACACGTCATGGAAGGGATGGAACTTCGGTTCGGGAATGTCGAAGTAGAGCCGGTTCCTCGCCTCCTTCGCGAACTCCTTCATCTTTTGCGCGAGGTCGTACGTCTTCTTGTTGGCTTCGGTCTTTTTCTTCGCCTCATCCGTTTGCACGGGAATTCGGGCCTGGATATTCTTTGCTTCCCCGTATTTCTTGCCGGCCTCTCTCAGGTACTCCAGCTGCCGCGCCTTGTCCTTCTTGGCCTCCTGCCTCTGGAGGTCCTTGCGCCAGTCCCGCATGAACGACGGCACCTCCTGCGGCGTGCTGTGGATGTACAGCGGAGCCCGGGGACCGCGGCCGTGGAACCGCAGGGTGTGCCGTTCGCCGTCGTCGGCGTCGGTGTACCTGACCGTCGGCAGGTCAATTGCCTGCTGGGTTGCCTGGTCTTCCTCGTCCTTCCGAATCTTTTCCTTGGCCTTGTCGCTCTTCGGCCGCCCGGGTTCGTCTTTGTCCTTGCCGTCCTTGCCGTCCTTGCCGTCCTTGCCGTCGGTGTCCTTCTTGCCGTCAGTGTCCTTCTTGCCGTCAGTGTCCTTCTTGTCGTCCCGATCGGTCTTGTCCTGGTCCTTGCCCTTGTCGTCCTTGCCTGGGTCCTTCTTTGTGCTGTCCGGGTCGTCCTTCTTGCCCGGGTCCTGCTTCGGCTTGGCCGGTGGCGTCGGCTTTGTGTCCTGCTTGTCCTTGTCGGACTGCTGGTCCTTGTCCTTCGGCTTGCCGTTCTTGTCCTTCGTGGACGGCGGCGTCGGCTTCGTGGACTTGTCGCTCGGGGCGTTCTTCTTGTCGTCGGACTTGCCGTCCGTCTTATCGTTCTTGGGCGTGGGGCCCTTGGGCTTCGTCGGCTTGGGGGAGGGGGAGTCGGAGTCCTTGTCCTTCGGCTTCCCCGGTGCCTGCGTCGGCTTCTTGTCCTGGGGCTTGTCCGGGGCGTCCTTGTCCTTGGGTTTGGCCGGGCCCGGCTGGTTCTTCGGCTTTGCCGGAGGCGTCTTCGGCTTGTCCGGGCCGTCCTTGTCCTTGGGCTTGGCGGGCGCATTCCGGTCCTTCGGCTTGCCCGGCCCGTCCTTGTCCTTCGGCTTCGTCGGAGGCTGGACCTTCGCCGGAGGTGTGGCCGGCTGCGTCTGGGTCTTCGGGGGAGTCGACGAGGGGGCGTCCTTGTCGCCACCCTTGTCTCCGCCCTTGTTCCCCGCCGGCGGGTCGCCCCCGCCGTCCTTCCCCTTGTCCCCGCCGGCGCCGCCCTTGTCCTTGCCCAGCCCCGCCGCCACGCCCCTCAAGCGGCGGCCGACCTTCGACACGTACTTGCCGATTCCGCTGAGCAGCAGCTCGTACGCCATTTCCAGGAGCACCACCACGCCCGCCGCTATCGCCTTCGCGAAGAGGACGCCCGCGCCGCCCTGGCGTACCGACTTCAGCCAGGTGATGACCGCGCCGATCGCCTTCAGGATCTCGCCGAGTGAGCCGATCGCCGCCTGGATCGCCTCCAGGATCGCCGCGCCCCAACCCGCGCCCGGGATGAGTTTCGCCAGGACCTTCGTGATGACGATCTCGCCGATGATGAAGGGGAGTTGGGGGACGATCGCGTCCCAGACTTCCTTCGCGATCTTCTCTAGGGTCCACCCGCCCTTCATCAGCTTGTTCCAGACGGCCTCGGTCAGGCCCGTGATCTCCTTGACCTTGTCGTTGAACCACTGCTTGACCGCGTTCTTCACCTCGTTGAAGAGGTGGTTCTTCGCACCGTCGTACGCCGAGTTCTTCGCGCCGCTCAGCCAGCCGCCCGGGTCGGAGAGGATGTCGACCAGGATCATCATGAACTCGCCGAACGCGGAGATGAACTTCGTCGCGAAGTCGAGGACCCCCTTCAAGGCTTCCTTGCACGCCTTCAGGACGTCCAGGAGCATCTTCTTCAGCATGTTCAGGATGTCGCTGAGCAGCTTCGCTATCGACTCCAGCAGATCCTTCATGATCTGCTTCAGCGCGTTGGCGAGCCGGGTCACGAAGGCGAGCGCCGCGTTGATCAGGTCCGTGATGAACTTCCGTATACGGCGGGCGATTTCGATGACCGCCTCCACCAAGGACATGACGAACTCGATCAGGTCCTCGATGAACTTCTTGATCATCTCGACGATGCCCTCGCGGGCGGCGTTGATCCAGCCCTCGACCGTCTCCTTGAACTTCTTCAGCGCCCCGATGATCGCGTCACGGGCATCCTTGATGATCTTTACGATCTTGTCCCGCAGCGCGATGAACTGTTCCTTGATCCAGTCGAGCGCCTTGGACAGCCAGTTCTTGGAGTCGTTGGTCTTCTCGTCCTTCTTCTTCTCCGCGTCCTCCTCGGCCTTCTCGCCCTTGTCCTTGACGTCCTTGTCGCTGGTCTCCTTCTCCTTCTCGACGTCCTTGTCGGTGTCCTCCTCTTCCTTCTTGACGTCGTCGCGGACCTTCTTCTCCCGGTCCGACTTCTTCGTGCCGAGCTTCTTCAGCTCGTCGTCCTGCTCCTTGGTCCAGTCGGTGCGTTGCTTGTCGACGTCGTCGAGTACGCCTTCGCGCTTGCCCGTCTGCTCCTTGGTGTTGGACTTGACTTCCTTGTCGACCTGCCGCTTGTGCTTCTCCTCGGACTTACGGGTGTCCCGGTCCTTCTTCTCCCGGCCCTTGCCCATGTCCTGACGGCCGTCGCTCAGCGCCTTCTTGAACTGCGGCTTCCGCTCATGCTCGGCGACCTCCGAGGCCGCCTCGGGCGGTACGGCACCGGTGTTCGCGCCGCCCCCGCCGACCTTCGCCTTCCCGCCCTGCTCCTTCGGGACCTTCCCCTCGAGCCGTTCCTTCGGCGCGTCCGGATAGACCTGGTCCTCGCCCATCTTCCGGCCGGCGTCGTCCGCACCGGTCTCGGCGGCCTCCTGGCTCTTGTCGTCGGTGTTGCCGCCCTGCTCCTCGGCCTTGTCGTCGGCCTGGCCCTTCATATCGACACCGGGCGCGGTGCCGTTCTGGGCCTGCTTCATCGCCTCGTCCTTGGTGGGCATCCCGGCGAACTGCGCGGCCAGATCCTCCGCCGAACAGTCGAGGCCGATCTTCTCGCCGACCCAGCCGATCGCGTACCCGGCCATCATCCCGACCTGGTCGAAGAAGTCGGGCTCCTCCATCTCCTCGGCCTCGATCTTGCCCTCGGGCTTCTTCTCGCCCTTGACCTCGGCCTTCTCGTCCTTCGCGTCGTCGGCCTTGGCGGCCTTGTCCTGGTTGTACTCCGCGGCTTCCTCGGAGTCCGGCTTGCCGTGCTGCGTCTTCGGCGCGCCCGTGGGACGGTCCATCGCGGGAGGCTTGGACGCCAGCTGCTTGTGCTCCTTGCCGACGTCCTTGTCCACCGCCCCGCCGACGCTGTCCATCGCCTCGACGGCCTGGTGGGGCTTGAGGTTCGACGCGGTGGAGAGGCCTTCCTCCGGTGAGACTCCGGACAGGTTCGGGGCGGCCTTGGAACCCTTCTTGCCCTTGGCCGCGCCTCCCTTGGCCCCGCCACCACCACCCCCGCCCTTCGATCCCCCGCCACCGCGCCGCGGTGCAGCTGATGGGGCCTTGCCGCCGGAGGAGTCCCCGCCCCCGGATTCGGTCTTGCTCTCCGCCTTGCCCTCCGCCGTGGGCTCGGCCTTGCTTTCCTGCTGCGGCGCTTCCTCCTTCGGCTTCTCCGTACGCGGCTCCTGAGCCCGCGGGCTCGGCTTCTCCGTACGAGAGGCGGAGGACGACTCCGTACGAGAGCCCGAGCTGCCCGGACCCCCGGACTCCGATGGGGAGTTGTCCGGCGTGGTGGACTGACCGGCTGCCGACCCGGAGGAGTCGGACTCCGCCGAACCGCCGCCCGAATCGGCGCTCTGCGACGAACCCGCGTCGCTTCCGCCCTGCTCCTTCGGCCCCTTCGACTCCTGCGGGCCGGGGGATTCCTCGGCCTTCGCCGCCCCCTTCGCGCCCTCGTCGGCCGCCGCCTTGTCGCCCGCCGGGGCCTTGTCACCCTCCGCGCCGGACTTGGCCGAGTCCGCAGGGGAGTCCTTGGCCGAAGTGTCGGAACGGGACTCCGCGGAGCCCTTGTCGCCGCCGCCCGAGGCCTTGTCACCCGGCCCGCCCGCCGTGGGCGTGCCCTTCTCCTCCTTAGCGGCCTTCTCCGCCGTGTCGCCGCCCGACTCCTTCGTACGGTCCTTGGCGTCCTGGACGGTGGCCTCGGCCGCCGCCGGGCCCGCCTTCGGATCATCGCCCTGCTTCGGGTCCTTCGAGGCGACCCCGAGCCCCGGCTTCGGCTCGGACTTCTGCTCGGGGTCGAGCTCGCTCTTCTTACGGCGGGACTCCTCGGCCGCCGACTCCTCCGCGCCCGGCACCGGCGGAGAGTCGTCCGTGCCCGGGTCGTCCTTCTCCGCTGCCGCCTCCCGCTCGGCGTCCTCCTCGTCCTCCCGCTCGCGCGCCGCGTGCACCTTGTCCGCCTTGGTCGGCGGCGGGGCCTGGAAGGACGGGGTGGGTGCGGTGGCGCTCGCGGAGGACTCGTCGATCTGGTCGGACGTCGGCACGTTCGACACATCGAGGTCCTGCTCCGGCAGGAAGTCCTCAGGCCTGAGCTTGACGTCCCAGGCGCTCTCCTCACCGCCGCCGACCTCGACCTCGGAGTCTCCGCCCCGGTCCTCGGCCTCCTCGCGCTCCTCCTCGCCCAACTCGTCCTGGGCGCGCGCCCCGTCGAGCGTCCCGGACCGGCCCGGGAGCTGATCGTCCTTGCCCGCGGTCGTGGGGGAGCCCTCGTCGCGCTCGGGCGCGTCCTTCTTGGCGGCCTCGGCAGCGGCGGCGCTCTCCCGCTCTTTGGCAGCCTCCTTTTCGGCGGCGTCCCGCGCCGCCGCGTCTTCCTGCCCGGCCTGCTCCTCGGCCTTCTTCTCGGCTTCCTCGGCCCCGGCCCGGTCCCCGTCCTTCTTGTCGCCCTGCTTGCCCTTGTCCTCCTGCTGCCCCTTCTGGCCGTCCTTCTGCCCGGTCTGACCGGCGCCCTGCTTCTCGCCCTGTTTCTCGCCGGCCTTGGCCCCGGCCTGGGCTCCGTCAGTCTTGGCCCCGCCGGCCTGGGCTCCTGGCTTGCCGGATGCCTCCGCACCCGGCTTCTGCTCCGACTGCGCGGCAGGCGACGTGGGCTGCTCCCCGTCCCCCTTGGTGCTGGACGCGTCCCCACCCGTCTTCGGGTCGGACTCCTTCTCGCCCTCGGCCGCTCCGGCCTCCGCACCAGGAGTGCCGCCCTGCGGAATGGTCCCGCCCGCGTTCTCCGGCGTACTGCCCGCGGCCGGCTCGGAGTCCGAGTCCGAGCCTTCCTTCTCCGGGCCCGGAGCAGGCCCGGTCCGCTCGCTGCGCGCCTGCTCCTGCTCGGCGTCCTCCTGCTCCTTCGCGCGCTCCGCCCGTACGTCGTCGGCCGTGTCCTCCTCGACCTCGGGCGCGAGCAGTCCGCGCTGCCGTGCCGTGGCCTCGCTCTCGTCAGGGCCGTCCTCGTGGATCTCCTCGACCAGGTCCGCCACGAAGTCGTGCTCCGAGGTGAGCAGCCGGTGCTCGAGACGGTCGAGGACACGCTCCTGCAGCTCCTCCGAGAGCGCGGCGAGGGAGACGCGGACGCGCTGCGCGCTGTCCGTCGGGTCCGAGCGCAGCGACCGGATGACCGTGTTGGCGAGCCGGTCGACCACCGCGGCCGGATCCAGCTGCTCCAGGCGGCCGCGGTCGGCGTGCACGGTCGCGTACCGCATCCACGTCGGCGTGCCGGACTCCCGCTCGACCGCGGCCGGCTGCTCGCCGCGCGCCACGGCCTGGGCGCTGTCCTCAGCGGCACGCTCGGCCGCCTGGTGCGGGGCACTCACCGCGCCGAGTTCGCGCCCGGCCGTCAACGCGCCGCTGCTGTACGGCTGTTGGATCGTGTGCAGCAGCTCATGCGCAAGCAGCGCACGCCCCTGCTCCGTGCCCGGCTGGTACTTGCCCTCGCCGAAGAACACGTCCTGGCCGACCGCCACCGCGTCCGCGCCGAGGAGTCCGGTCAGCGCCCCCGCATCCCGGTCCGTGTGCAACCGCACCGCGCTCAGGTCGTGGCCGAGCTGTTCCTCCAACTCCCGGCGTACGCCCGCGTCCAGGGGCTGGCCGGCGCCGCTGACGATGTTCTTCGGCTCGGGGGCGCGGTTCTTCGCGGCGCGTTCCTTGCGCTTGCGGCGGCGTTCTGCCGCGGCCCGGTCCGCCGCCTGTGCGTCCTGGGACGCGGAGGTCGTCATCGGGTCACCTCCCCGCGCCCCGAAAGACCCGAGTGCACCGCGCGCGCCAGCTCCTGCCCGAGGCGACGCGCCGACAGGCCGGCGGGGAGTGGCGGCAGGCCGGAGAGAGCGTCCACGGACACGCCGCCCGCAGCCGCCAGCGGCACGCCGTGTTCTCGTACGAGACGGGTCAACTCCCGCTCGAACGATGCCGACACGCGGCCCGGGTCCACCCCCGGGCCGAAGCCGTCAAGGACCAACTCGCCGATGTCCAACCGGATTTCGCGCGGCTCGCTGTTCTCGTTCACACCCATCCGCGGACCTCCGTCGGCGTCAAGGAGCGTTCCAGTTTCAGGTACTCCGTACGGGCCGCGGCCAGCATGTGCCGCATCTGCAGCCGGTCGCCCTCCTCGGCGGCGAGGAACGCGCCGGACAGGGCGATGTTGCGGATCGAGCCGCCCGCGACGGTGAGTTGGGCGAGCAGCTGCGGGTCGATGCCCTTCGTCGGGGTCTGCGGCGGCAGGACGCGGCGCCAGATCTCCGCGCGCTCGTGTTCCGCCGGGAACGGGAAGTCGACGACGAAGCGGATACGGCGCATGAACGCCGTGTCGAGGGCCTTCTTCATGTTGGTGGTGAGGATCGCCAGTCCCCGGTACGCCTCCATGCGCATCAGGAGGTAGCTGACCTCCAGGTTCGCGTACCGGTCGTGGCTGTCCTTGACCTCGCTGCGCTTGCCGAACAGCGCGTCGGCCTCGTCGAACAGGAGGAGCGCGCCGCCCCGTTCGGCCGCGTCGAAGACCTTCCGCAGGTTCTTCTCGGTCTCGCCGATGTACTTCGACACGACCTGCGAGAGGTCGATGATGAAGAGGTCGAGCCCGAGCTCCTTCGCCATCACCTCGGCCGCCAGGGTCTTGCCCGTGCCCGAACCGCCCGCGAAGAGGGCCGTCACGCCGAGGCCGCGCCGCAGCGTCGCCGCGAAGCCCCACTCCTGGTGCACGGTCGCCCGCTGCCGTACGTGCGCCACGATCTCCCGCAGCACGCTCGTCTGCCGCTCGTGCAGCACCAGGTCGTCCCAGCCGGCCTCGGGCTCGATCCGGCGGCCCAGCTCGTCCATGCCGATCCGGGCCTCGTCGAGGGCGGCGTTCCAGGCGCGTCGTGCCGGGTCCAGCTCGTCGTCACCGGCAAGCCCCGGCGTGTCGCGGCTGACGGTCGACGCGGCCGTACGGACGACGTGCGGCGGCAGCTGGAACTGGGCCACCAGGGACCGCAGTTCGTGCTCGTCGATGTCCGCGACGCCCTCGAACGCCCCTGCCCACAGGCCGAGTTGCTCCTCGTCGTCCAGGCGCGGCACGCTCACCCGCGCGCCGCGCGCCCGGTCCGTCTGGCGCGGGTCGGGGCTGGACACCACCACCGGCACGGCCGCGCCCGCGAGGAACGCGTCGGTCGCCGCATGCTGGTCCCGGTCCAACTCGCCGACCTCGACGAGCAGCGCCGCGGGCAGCAGGATCGCCTCGCGCTGCCAGAGCCGGGCGAGCTTGTCGCGCTCGGCGGCGTCGGTCGGGATGTCGTCGGCGGCCATCGCGTACAGGCCGAGCCCCGACCGCGCCGCCGCCGCGGCGGCGATGTCGGCCCGGCTGCGCAGATCCCCGCCCACCAGCTCGACCAGCATCGGCGCGTCGGGCCGCGCCCCCGCTGTCCACGCACCGGAGAGCCGACTCGCGGCCAGGTCGTACGAGGGCGGCAGCGCGTCCGGCGCCGGGGCGCGGCGCAACTGGCCGTGCAGCCGGGCGTCCAGGTAGGGCGAGTCGAGGAGGAAGTGCAGGATGCGCTCGTCGAGCCGCAGCCGGGACGTCGTCAGGCGGGACTCGTCCTCCAGGTCGATGAGCCGCCAGCGGCGCAGCGGCGCTACCGGCGTGAGCGCGCTCCAGTGCGGCTCGCCGAGCGCGGCGAGCGCGAGCGAGAACGTCGGGTACGCCCGCTCCGGATCCCCGCTCGCGGCAGCGCACCGCGCGGCCGCCGTCGGCTCCAACTCCTGCGCCGCGGTGAGGAGTACGAGGTCCCGCTCGAAGGAGGACAGGCCGAAGCAGGCGGCGAGGGCGGTGAGGGGCGCGGAGGCGGCGGGAGTGGTGTCGGGGAGCGGGGCGTCGACACGCCCGTCGGCCCTGGCGCCCGCAGGCTCATCAGCCGTGGCCCCGGCCCCGGCCCCGGCCCGGGGCGCGTCGGTGTCGGTCCGGGGCGCGTCGGCCCCGGCCCCGGCGCTCCCCTCCGCTTCCGTGCCCCCGTGCCCCGCCCGCTCCGCGTGCGCGTCGACCCGTGCCAGTACGCGCGCGATCTCCGCGGCCAACGGCAGGGCGCCGCCGCGTACGCGGGCCGAGCCGTCGTTGCTGTCCGCCGCCATGTCCTCACCTGCCCCCGAATGCGCCACGCCGTCGCCTCAGCTCTCCGCGTCCGTCGCCGCGTCGCCCGTACCGCCCGAGTCCTTCGCGGGCCGCGCCGCCCGCTTGCCGCCACGGGCGGTACGGGAGGGTGTGCCCGAACTACGGGAAGGCGCGGGGGACTTGGCGGCCCGCTTGGCCGGGGTCCTCACCGGAGTCTTGGCCACAGCCTTCTCCGGGGCCTTGGCAGCCGGAGCCCTCGCCGCCTCCTGCTTCCGCGTGTCGGCCCGCGGCGGCTCGGCCTCCGGCAGGTCGACCTCGGGCGTGTTGGCCGAGGGCGTGTCGGTCGCAGAAGGTCCGGCCCCCGGCCGCTCCGGCGCCCCCGGAGCCCCGAAGGGCGCCACCCGCACCGTGTGCCGCTCCACCGGCCGCGCCGGCTGCGGGGTCTCGCGGCCCTCGATGAAGATCAGGGCCGCCTGGTACACCACGGACAGGGTGTACGGCGTCTGGTGCAGCATGCCCCAGAGCTTGGACGTCTCGTCGATGTCCATGACCGTGGGCGTGAACCGCACGCGCTGCACGGCCTCCGCCAGGTCGCTGCCCGCCAAGTACGGGCGCTCACCGGCGAGTTCGATGACGTCGGCGGGCAGTACGGGTATCTCGTGCAGGGTCCGGACCACCGAGCCGATGAGGCGCTGCCCGACGAGCTCGCTCTCCTCGCCGTACGCGCTGATCAGGAAGTGCACGTCGAGCGCGGCGGCCGGCCGCTTCAGGAGCGTGCCGTCCGAGGCGCGGCTCGGCAGGTCGTTGCTGCGCTGCGAGGTGTTGGGCGTGACCTGGTACGGGAACACCGTGATCGTCGGCTCGGTCGGCGGGTCGGCCGGCGGTTTGCGCGGCTCGACCTTGACGGCCATGTCGATCTCGGGCTGCAGGTTGGCCTCGATGAGCAGGGCGAGGGCCTGGGTGACGTGGGCGATGGCAAGTGCGTTGCTCATGGGGTCGGTTCCTCGCGTCCCTCGGGCCCTACGGATTCCACCGTGCGCGCGTGCGTCACGCCTGTGTCGTCGTGCGTCACGGGTATGTCGTCGTTCACTCGCGCCCCCGCGTCAGGTAGTCGGAGAGGCTCACGGTCGCCTCGCGCCGCTCCCGCGCGGCCGGGCGGCGGGTGGTGGACTCCCGTCCTGCGGCGGTGACTTCGAGCCGCCCGATCTGCACCTGCACGACCTGCTCCTGCGGCTGCCCCCGGCGTCGCGCACCGCTCTGCCGCACGGCTTCGCGGGCCGCCGCCGTGTCCACACCGCTCGGCCGCAGCGCCGCGACCGGACGGCCGGGCGTGCCGGTGGTGTCCCCGGCCGGGCGGAGCGCCGCCGCGGGCGTGTCGCGCTGCGCCGCGGGCGCGCTGTCGCTGTGCGTACGGCGTGTCGCGTCCGGTACGGGGCGCAGCCGGGGCACGGCGTCGGCCGCGGGCCGCAGCAGCGGGGCCGCCGGGGGAGGGGGTGGTGCCGGGCGCGGCGGCTGTGGCTGCTCGGCGGCGGGCTCGCGCTCGGTGCGCACGACGGTCCGCTCGCGTTCGGTCAGCTGCCGCACTTCGCGGACCGGCGCGCCCAACTTGCCGTCGGACACCGCTGGTTGAGGTGTGGTCGGCCAGAGCGGCGCCGTGTCCTCGGGCTCCGCCGCAGGACCCCGTACCGCTTCGACGCGCTCGAACGGCCCGGCGAGGCGCGGCTGTACGCGTACGACACCGGGGCGCGCCGGGGCGGCCGGCCGGTGCCGGGCGAGCAGCCGGTCGAGGAAGTCCGTGTGATCCGGGCCCGTCGACGGCCCGGTGGGGTCGGTCATGGCGCACACAGCTCCAGGTAGTAGCGGCGCCGCAGCGGGCTCAGCGCCAGGATCTGGGGCTCGCTCCAGCCGTAGGCGGTGGCGAGCAGATGGACGTCGAGCAGGACGTCTCGGGCCCAGGCGTCCAGTTCGGTCCACAGGTAGGAGGCGATGTCGAGTTCGGCCCGGGTGGCCGCCGCGCATTCGGGGCAGCTGATGTTGAGGCTCACGTCGGCCGCCGGGTCGGCGGCCTCGGCGGCCTCGGCGATGCGCTGTTCCAGCGCGGCGGGCAGTGCGTCGACGGCCGCGGGCTCACCGTCTCGCAGAGCCGCCGTCACGCAGGTGCGGAGCAGGGCGCGCCGCGGGTCCGGCTGCCGGGCCGCCGCCGCAAGATCGGCGACGGTCGGCAGCCGGAACTCCACCTTCCAGGCGCCCTCGGAAACGGTGAGCGCCTTGGCTTTGGCGTTTTCGGACCGGGTCAGGGAGCGTGCGAACTCCCCGGCGTCCAGCTCCAGTTCGAGGTCCTCGCCGCAGGCGGAGCAGTCGAGCCGCACCTGCATGCGGTCCCCGAACAGGGCGCGGCGCAGCGCGAACAGGTCGGCCTCGCGCTGCCCGACGGGCAGCGCGAGCAGCGCCCCGCTGTCGCCCGCGAACTCGGGGCGCGCGGCGCGGTGCAGGAGCAGGGCACGGCCGAAGCCGTCCTGCCCGAGCCCGGCCTCCCAGGTGGCCAGGAGGTCGGCGGCCTGTGTGCTCGCCATGCCCGCCCCCGTTTCCGATGCCGCGTCGCCCCGACTGTGTCGCTCCCCTCGAACCTCAACCGACCCTGGATCAGGCCGGGTTGAGGAAGGAGGGCTCCTCGGGCTCGGGCACCTCGTAGTCCCGCTCCCAGCCCTCGCACTCCAGCTTCAGCGACTGGATGGCCACCGCGTTGGCGTTGGCGTCCAGCTCGCCGAGGACCTGGTACTCGCTCGGCCAGGCCCGGTAGATCTTGTGCGAGACGGCGACCTGGCCGGCCTCGTTGAGGACCTGGACGACGATGTCCTTGCGGAAGTCGGCGAGCGACACCTCGGAGCCGAGACCGGCGCCGACCTGCCACACCTTGTTGGCCCAGCGGTCGAACTCGGGGTCGTGGGTGACGCCGCGCTCCAGGGTGATGCCCTCGAACTCGGAGCGCCCCGGCGACTTCCGCGGCGAGCTGGGGTCGCCGCCGTGCCGGTGCTTGACGACCTCGGTGGTCCGCTTCAGCGGGCTGATCTTGCTGATGCCCGCGACCGTACGGCCGTCCCACAGGACCAGGAACTTGAAGTTCTTGTACGGATCGAAGCGTTGGGCGTTGACTGTGAACTCAGGCATCGGATTCCTTCTCGATCAACAGGCTCGTTTCCGCGAGGCGTCAGAGCGCGAACTGCCCGGCCGTCTGCTGGAGTTTGACGATCACGAACTCGGCGGGCTTCACCGGTGCGATGCCGACCAGCACGTTCACCACTCCGTTCGCGATGTCCTCGTCCGTCGTCGTGTCGTGGTCGCACTTGACGAAGTACGCCTCGCGCGGCGTGCCGCCTTTGAAGGCGCCCTGCCGGAACAGGTTGTGCAGATACGAGGAGGCGCTGAGGCGGATCTGCTGCCACAGGTTCTCGTCGTTGGGCTCGAACACCACCCACTGCAGGCCGCGGTGCAGGCTCTCCTCGACGTGCAGGGCGAGCCGCCGCACCGGCACGTACTTCCACTCGCTGTCCAGGGCGTCGGCGCCTTCGAGGGTGCGCGCACCCCAGACCAGTGGGCCGGCCATCGGGAAGGTCCGCAGGCAGTTCACGCCGAGCGGGTTGAGCAGGCCGTTCTCCCGGTCGGTGAGCTTGACCGTGAGCGAGTGCACGCCCGCGAGCCGCGCCTCGGTGCCGGCCGGCGCCTTCCACACGCCGCGCTCCGCGTCCGTACGCGCGAACACGCCCGCGACCGCGCCCGAGGGCGGGAAGGAGCGGAGCCGTCCGGTGAGCGGGTCGGTGAGCTGCAGATGCGGGAAGTACAGGCCCGAGTGGTTGCCGCGGACCGGTTCGAACGCGGCGAGCCCGGCCCGCGCGGTGTCGACGCTGACCCAGGTGCTGGGCGCGTCCACGAGCAGGAAGATCCGCCGCTCCTGGCAGAGCCGCTGGGCCGCCGAGACGACGGTGACCATGTCCTCGACCGACTCGTACGCGGCGAGCTCGGGCAGCACGAGGAGGTTGACGTCGGGCTCGTCGCGCAGCGCCTGGATGCCGGTCTTGCCGGACTCGCTGCCGATGAGGTCGCGCGGGCCGGGCGCGTCCCCGTCCTCGCCGCCGTCGAGCGGGAAGACCGGCGGGTTGACGGAGGCTTCGAGGCCCAGGTCGTTGGCGCATTCGCCGACGAAGCGGACCACGTCGTCCGGGTCGGTGGAGCCCGCGACGACCTGCACGCGGCGGCCGAAGGCGGTCACCTCGACGCCCGCGAAAGCGTGCTTGCCCGGCGCGTCGGGCAGGGCGCGCAGCTTGCGCTCCAGGAGCTGGGCGAGCTCGGTGACGTTGCAGGGCGCCTCGCCGTCGGCGTCCGGGTCGTAGAGCGTGAACTCGCGCTCCACCTCGCCGATCTTCACCGTCAAGTCGACGGCCAGGTCCGGGAGTTCGTGCCCGAACGGCTTGGAGACGGTGCCCGACGGGTCGGGCCGGCCTTCGCCGACGGCCTCCACCCGGATCAGGCGGGAGCCGGAGTTGATCACCGTCGGTGCGTACCGGCCGTGCGAGGCGTCCATGGAGAGGCCGGTGAAGGCCTCGCGGGCGCCGCCGCGCGCGTCGTACACGCGCAGGTTGAAGGTCTCGTCGGGGCACGGCGTGTCGTAGTCGACGGCGACGCGCAGGCCGTTGCCCCAGACGCCGGGTTCCTTGGCGTGCACCTCGAGGACGGGGCACTCGCTGCTGCCCTCGGTGGACTCCAGGGTGACGCAGGCCGCCTTGCCGCTGCGCGCCTTGGCCACCCGGACGATCACGGCGACGGTGCCGCCGTTACCGAAGAACTGGTGCACCGCGTAGCCGACGGCGCTCTGCGAGCTGAGGCCGCCGAAGCGGCGCTCGAACTCGGCGAAGCTGGTGATGCGCACCGGCTCGTTGAGCGGGCCGCGCCGGGTGTGGCCCACGAACGCGGTCACCGAGGTCGTGACGGTCGAGATGGTGCGGGCACTGCTGGGAAGCTCTTCGACGTAGACGCCGGGATACGTCGGCTTGGCAGCGTTCACTGCATGCGTCGGCATTCCCCCTCCTATCCCTTCTCAGGCACCGGTTGACAGGCACCAAGAGGTGGCAGAGGGACGCGACACCGCGCCGCGCGCCGCCGCGTCTGGTCGGGCGCGGCGCCACGCGCACTTGATCAGTTTCCCCCGTCAGTGCCCGGTCGTTTCGATCGACCGGGCCAAGCTCTGTGCTTGTGACCCCTGATGCTCGAGTGCTGAACGCAGTATTAGACGGGGGGAGTTGACGTAACAAGACGTCTTCAGGACACCCCGTGGGGAGGTTGTGTGAAGAGTCGCGCCGGAGGCGTTACTCCCCGAACTCCCCGGCAAATAAGCGGAGTTGGCTTGTTTCGCTTCGGCGTGGCGAGGTTGACGCATCGGCTGATGCACTGTCAAGGAATCCGCCTGACGCCTTGTCGGGGAGTCAGGCTGATGTCCTGTCAGGGGATCGCGCGGTGCACGCCGTTGCTCGTGCGCCCCGCCGCGTCGTGCACGGACGGCGGTCCGCAGGCCGCGCACGGCCGTCGTGGCGCTTCGAGCTCGGGCGGCAGCGACTCCCAGTCCGTGAAGCACCGGTCGAGCCCGGTGAGCAGCAGGACGCGCCGCACCCGCGGGACGCCGCGGACCAGGAACACCCGGGCGTCGCGCGCCGTGCAGTGGCGTCTGACGCGGACGAGCAGCCGCAGTCCGCTCGCGTCCAGAAAGGTCACCGGACGCAGGTCCACGACGACTTCGCGCCAGGGGAGTTCGACGAGCAGACCCGTCAGGCGTGGCGCAAGCACCTGATGGGCCCATGCGTCGATCTCGCCGTACAGGACGAGCACCAGCGTCTCGCCCACTGAGCGGTGTTGGAGGCCGAAGGCCGGCTCAGAGAACTTCATGGCCCACCTGGAAGACTCAGCTCCTTATACGAGGAGTGACGAAAACGGGGTCGGCGCCGAGTGTCGCTGCGGCGCCCTTGGCTCCCCGCCAGCCGGGGAGCGCGACGGTGTCGAAGCCATCATTCCCGCTCAGAGTGTTCGTAAGCGTGTTCCGTGGGTGCGGCCACTACTTCTCCGCCACATAAAGCCCATGTCAACTTCAACTACGCTCAGTAGTTGATGGGGAGTTGAGGCGCGTAGACCTCAACCTCCGTTACCGGCAGGTGAGTTGGTGGATCCGGCCCGCCCCTTCCGTATTCTTGAAACACGTTCTACCGTGTGCGCCGCCGCAGGACCGCGAGAGTCTGGAGGGGCCGTGCACCTCGAATACACGCCTGAGCAACAGCAGTTGCGCACCGAGCTGCGCGCCTACTTCGCCGAGCTCGTCCCCGACCACGCGTACGCGCGCTACGAGGACCCCACGGAGCAGAAGCGGTTCTACCGCGAGACCGTGCGCCGCCTGGGCTCCGACGGCTGGCTCGGCGTGGGCTGGCCGAAGGAGTACGGCGGCCGGGGGCTGAGCCCGATGGAACAGTTCATCTTCTTCGACGAGGCCGCACAGGCGGGCGTACCGCTGCCGCTGATGGCGCTCAACACCGTCGGGCCGACGATCATGCAGTTCGGCACCGACGAGCAGAAGGCGTACTTCCTGCCGAAGATCCTCGCCGGCGAGATCGACTTCGCCATCGGCTACAGCGAGCCCGAGGCGGGTACCGACCTCACCGCGCTGAAGACGAAAGCGGTGCGCGACGGGGACACGTACGTCGTCAACGGCCAGAAGATCTGGACCACCAACGGCGACACCGCGGACTGGGTGTGGCTCGCCGTGCGCACCACCGTCCCCGAGGAGGGCGTGCCGCCGCACAAGGGCATCACCATGCTCCTCGTGCCGACCTCGGACCCCGGCTACTCCTGCACCGTCATCAACACCCTCGCCTCGCACGACACGACGGCCAGCTACTACGAGAACGTCCGCGTGCCCGTCGCGAACCGCGTCGGCGAGGAGGACAAGGGCTGGCGCCTGATCACCAACCAGCTCAACCACGAACGCGTCACCCTCGCCGCGCACGGCACGATGGCGATCCGCGCGCTGCACGACGTCCAGCGCTGGGCGGCCGCCACGAAGCTCGCCGACGGACGCCGCGTCATCGACCTCGGCTGGGTCAGGCAGCGCCTCGCCCGCACGCACACCAAGCTGGACGCGATGAAGCTCCTCAACTGGCAGATGGTGAACGCCGTCCAGAACGGCACCCTCACCCCGCAGGACGCCTCCGCGGTCAAGGTCTACGGCTCCGAGGCCCGCCGGGACGCGTACGCCTGGCTGATGGAGGTCGTCGCCGCGGCGGGCCCCCTGAAGGAAGGCTCCGCGGGCACCGTCCTGCACGGCGAGCTGGAACGCGGCTACCGCTCGGCGGTGATCTTCACCTTCGGCGGCGGCAACAACGAGATCCAGCGCGAGATCATCTCGTGGATCGGCCTCGGAATGCCGCGCGTACGACGCTGAACCGGAAGGCCGGCGCCGCGAAGGTCACGGCTTGAGGAGCGTCTTGATCGCGCGCCGCTCGTCCATGGCCCGGTAGCCCTCCGCGACCTGCTCCAGGGGCAGGGTCAGGTCGAAGACCTTGCCGGGGTCGATGCTGCGGGACAGGACACGCGCGACCAGGTCCGGCAGGTAGCGGCGTACGGGGGCCGGGCCGCCGCGCAGGCCGACGTGCGAGAAGAACAACTCCTGCCCGTCCAGGGCCACTTCGTGGGGTACGCCGACGAAGCCGACGTTGCCGCCGGGCCTGGCCGAGCGCAGCGCCTGCTGCATGGCCTGGGCGGTGCCGACGCACTCCAGGACGGAGTCCACGCAGATCCCGCCGGTCAGCTCCTTGAGCCGGGCCACGCCCTCGTCGCCGCGCTCGGTGACGATGTCGGTGGCGCCGAACTCCAGGGCCAGCTTCTGCCGGGGCTCGTGCCGGGACATGGCGATGATCCGCTCCGCGCCGAACTCCTTCGCGGCGATCACCCCGCACAGTCCGACCGCCCCGTCCCCGACGACCACAGCGGTCGCCCCGGGCCTGACCTCGGCGGCATCCGCGGCCCACCAGCCGGTGCCGAGCACGTCGGACACGGCGAGCAGACCGGGCCAGAACGCCTCGTCCGGCACGCCGTCGGTGGCGACCAGGGTGCCCTGGGCGTTGGGGATGCGGACGTACTCGGCCTGGCAGGTCGACATGAACTCGCGGTGCAGACAGCCGGACTGGTAGCCGTTCCGGCAGTTCGCGCAGGCGTTGCACGAGGTGGCGAACGAGCCGACGACGAACTGCCCCGGCCGGACCGCCGTGACCTCGCTGCCGACCTCCTCCACGAAGCCCACGTACTCGTGGCCCATCGGGTGCGCCCCGTCGGTCGGCTCCGCACCGCGGTACGGCCACAGGTCGGAGCCGCACACGCAGGTGACGGCGGTACGGATGATCGCGTCGGTCGGCTTGAGGATCCGCGGGTCGTCGAGCGTCTCGAAGCGCACATCGCCGGGGGCGTGGATCACTGCTCCGCGCATGAGGGGGTTCCTTACGTGCTGTATGGGTGGGGACGAGCGCCCGTCCTGCCCTGCGAGGGGCGGACCAGGTGCGCCGCGCCATCCAGGAAACCGCCGCCCCGCGCGGGCAGCGAGTCACGGACAAGGGGTGTACCGGCAGTACATCGCTCCGGCGGCGCTCCCGCCGTACGGTCGAGACATGGACAACCGTGACGAGGTCCGCGAGTTCCTGACCTCGCGGCGCGCCAGGATCAGCCCCGAGCGGGCCGGGCTGCCCGCGGGCTCCCGACGCCGCGTGCCGGGCCTGCGGCGCAGCGAGGTCGCGTCCCTCGCCGACATGAGCGTCGAGTACTACGCCAAACTCGAACGCGGCAACCTCGCCGGCGTTTCCCCGGGCGTCCTGGAGGCCGTCGCCCGGGTCCTGCAGCTCGACGAGGCCGAGCGCGCCCACCTCCTCAACCTGGCGCGGGCGGCCGACGGCTCCGACGCCCTCACCCGGCCACGGCGCCGCCGCGCCAAGGGCCAGTGGCAGCCGCACCGCAGCCTGCAGTGGACCCTCGACGCGATCACCGCGGGACCGGCGTTCGTCCGCAACGCCCGCCTGGACGTCCTCGCCACCAACCAGCTCGCCAGGGCCTTCTACAGCGACCTCTACGCATCCCCCGTCAACCAGGGGAACCTGGCCCGCTTCGACTTCCTCGACCCCGCGGCCCGGCGCTTCTACCCGGACTGGGAGCGCTTCGCCGACATGGGTGTCGCCATCCTGCGCGCCGAGGCGGGCCGCAACCCGTACGACAAGGACCTGCACGACCTCGTCGGTGAACTGTCCACCCGCAGCGAGGAGTTCCGCACCCGCTGGGGCGCGCACGACGTCCGCCACCACGGCACCGGCAGGAAACGGTTCCGGCACCCGGTCGTCGGCGAACTCACCCTCGCGTTCGAGGGCCTGGAGCTGGCGGCCGAGCCCGGCCTGACCCTCACCGTCTACACCGCCGAACCCGGCTCCCCCTCCGAGGAGGGCCTCCGCCTCCTCGCCTCCTGGGCCGCCACCCACGAGCCCCGGACCCCTTCGGAACAGCCGACGACCAGCTGAGGGTTTCCGGCGGCGGCCCGCCGTAGGGCGTTCGCTCAGCCGGCCGCGGCCTTCCGCAGGGCGTCGAGGACCGGCTTGATCAGCGGGTGGGCCTCCGCCCCGTGGCGCACCGCCGCGAACACCTTGCGCTCGGGGGAGTGGGGGTCCCCCCTGCTCGAGCGGAGCCGAGAGCTTGGGGGAGCATCTACCGGGCGTACCGCCGCGTCCGCCAGATCCGCGCCGCGCAGGGCCGAGCGGGGGACCAGGGCCACGCCCGCGCCCGCCGAGGCCAGCGCCACCACCGCGCGGAAGTCGTCCGACGAGTGCTCGAACTGCGGGGAGAACCCGGCGTGTTCGCAGGCCAGGACCACCACGTCGTGGCAGGGATTGCCGGGGTACGGGCCGATCCACGTGTCCTGCGCCAGATCGCCGAGCCGGATCCACTCCGCGCCCGCGAGCCGATGGCCGACCGGGAGGACCGCGTCGAAGGGCTCCGCGTAGAGCGGCACGCGCGTGATCCGGTCGTCGTCGGCGCCGGGCGCGCCCCGGTACTCCACCGCGACCGCGACGTCGATCCGCCGGTCGAGCAGCATCGCCAGGCTCGCGTCGCCCTCGGTGTCCTGGACGCGGACCCGGATGCCGGGGGACGTCACGGCCAGGTGGCCCAGGGCGGGGCCCACGACCAGGCCGATGCCCGTCGCGAACGACGCCAGCGTCACCGTGCCCGCCTCACCCGTGCTGTACGCGGCGAGCTCCGCCTCCGCCCGCTCCAGCTGGGCGAGGACCGCGTTGGTGTGGGTGAGCAGGATCTCGCCGGCCGCGGTCAGCCGTACGCCCCGCGCGCCGCGCTCGACCAGCTTGTGGCCCGTCTCCTGCTCCAGGGCGGCGAGCTGCTGCGACACCGCGGAAGGCGTGAGATAGAGCGCGGCGGCGGCCGCCGTCACGGTGCCGTGGTCGGCCACCGCCCGGAGGATGTGCAGCCGCCGCGCCTCGATCATGCTTCCGATTATCCCCGGTCTCAGCCCTGCTCTCAGCCCTGCTCTCAGCCCTGGTCTCAGCCCTGGTCCGCCGCGCCCAGCTCCGCGCGGGCCGCGACGAACGCGTCCACGGCCCGGTTCACGTCCGCCGTGGAGTGCGCCGCCGACAGCTGTACGCGGATCCGGGCCTGGCCCTGCGGCACCACCGGGTACGAGAAGCCGATCACGTACACGCCGCGCTCCAGGAGCAGCTCCGCCATCCGGCCCGCGACCGAGGCGTCGCCGATCATGACGGGCGCGATGGCATGGTCGCCGGGCAGCACGTCGAAGCCCTCCGCGGTCATTCGCTCACGGAACAGCTTGGTGTTCGCGGCCAGCTGTTCCCGCAGGTCACCGGCCGATTCGAGGAGGTCGAGGACCTTGAGCGACGCGGCCGCGATCACCGGCGCGAGGCTGTTGGAGAACAGGTACGGGCGCGAGCGCTGGCGCAGCAGCGCGACGATCTCCGCGCGGGCCGCGACATAGCCGCCGGAGGCGCCGCCGAGCGCCTTGCCGAGGGTGCCGGTGATGATGTCGACGCGGTCCATGACGCCGTGCAGCTCGGGCGTGCCCCGGCCGCCGGGGCCGACGAAGCCGACGGCGTGCGAGTCGTCGACCATGACCATCGCGTCGTACCGCTCGGCCAGGTCGCAGATCTCGGCGAGCGGCGCCACGTAGCCGTCCATGGAGAACACGCCGTCGGTGACGATCAGTCGGCGGCGCGCGTCGGACGCGTCCTTCAACTGCCGTTCCAGATCGGCGAGATCGCGGTTGGCGTAGCGGAAGCGGCGGGCCTTGGAGAGGCGGATGCCGTCGATGATCGAGGCGTGGTTGAGGGCGTCCGAGATCACCGCGTCCTCGGGGCCGAGGAGCGTCTCGAAGACGCCGCCGTTGGCGTCGAAGCAGGAGGAGTAGAGGATCGTGTCCTCCTGGCCGAGGAACGCGGACAGCCGCGCCTCCAGCTCCTTGTGCACCTCCTGCGTGCCGCAGATGAAGCGCACCGAGGCCATGCCGTAGCCCCAGCGGTCGAGCGCCGCGTGCCCGGCCGCGATCACCTCGGGGTGGTCGGCGAGGCCGAGGTAGTTGTTGGCGCAGAAGTTGAGCACCTCGCCGGGCCGGCCGCCCGCCGTCACCTCGACGCTGGCGGACTGCGGGGTGCCGATGACCCGCTCGGGCTTGTGCAGGCCGGCCGCGGTGATCTCGTCGAGGGTGGCGCGCAGGTCGTCGCGTACGTTGTCGAACACGGTGAAAGTCCTTACGGGAGAGGGGAGTTGAGGGCGCTCGGGAGGCTGGGTCAGCCGGTCTGCCAGTCGAGGATGACCTTGCCGCCGCGGCCGCTCGCCGCGTCCTCGAAGGCGGCGTCGAAGTCGGTGTACGCGTACCGGCCGGTGATCACCGGGGACAGGTCGAGGCCGCCTTCGAGGAGGACCGACATCGCGTACCAGGTCTCGAACATCTCGCGGCCGTAGATGCCCTTGATCGTGATCATCGAGGTGACGATGCGGGCCCAGTCGACGGCGAACTCCTCGGCGGGCAGGCCGAGCATGGCGATCCGGCCGCCGTGCGTCATGTTGGCGAGCATCTCGCGCATCGCGGCCGGGTTGCCGGACATCTCCAGGCCGATGTCGAAGCCCTCGCGCAGGCCGAGCTGCCGCTGGCCGTCGGCGATCGTGGACTTCGAGACGTCGAGGGCGAGGCTGACGCCGACCTTGCGGGCCAGGTCGAGGCGCTCCTCGCTCACGTCGGTGACCACGACGTTGCGGGCCCCCGCGTGCGCCGCGACCGCAGCCGCCATCAGGCCGATCGGCCCGGCCCCGGTGATCAGCACGTCCTCGCCGACCAGCGGGAACGACAGAGCGGTGTGCACGGCGTTGCCGAACGGGTCGAAGATCGCCGCGATGTCCAGGTCCACGGGCACCCGGTGCACCCACACGTTGGACGCGGGCAGCGCCACGTACTCGGCGAACGCCCCGTCGCGGCCCACGCCCAGGCCGACGGTGGCCCGGCACAGGTGGCGGCGTCCGGCCAGGCAGTTGCGGCAGGTACCGCACACCAGGTGGCCCTCGCCGCTGACCCGGTCGCCGACGTCGATCCCCGTCACGTCACGGCCGGTCTCGACGACCTCGCCGACGAACTCGTGCCCCACGACCAGCGGCGCCTCGATCGTCGACTGCGCCCAGCCGTCCCAGGCGCGAATGTGCAGGTCGGTGCCGCAGATGCCGGTGCGCAGGACCTTGATCAGCACGTCCCCGGGGCCGATGGCGGGCTCGGGGACATCCGTCAGCCACAGTCCCGGTGCGGCCTTCTCCTTGACCAGTGCCTTCACGGCTCGACTCCTTCTCGTCGCGCACGCGGGCATGGCGAGGCACGGCCCGGCACGGGGTGAGCGTTGGTGGGGGTGGCGGCCGTCCCGACCGCCGCGCCCGACTCTTCCGTACGCGGCGCGGCTGGTCCATCGAGGTTTTCTTAAGCGGTGCCGCAGGTTTGCTGTAGGCCGGTGTTTTGTGCCTGTGCCTCCTGCGGGTTGTGTGTGGTTGCGGTCAGGGCTTGTTCCCCTACCCGCCCCTTCCCCAAAGCCTGCGGCGCCTGTATTTCGTCTGCTGCGCCGTCGTGGCTGGTCGCGCAGTTCCCCGCGCCCCTAGGCGGGCAGGTGGCTTCTGCTGTGGCGGGCCGTGAAGAGGAGGCAGAGCAGCCCTACGGCCGCCAGGCCCGCCAGCAGGGCCGGGTACGACGCGGAGCCCGCCGTGATCGCGAGCAGCAGCGGCGTGAGGAAACCGCTGTGCGCGACGCCCTGGTGGAGCGAGGCGGCCGAGGTGCGGTCCCGCGACGGGGCGAGCCGCTCGATCTCCCGGAGCCCGGACGCGAGCGTCAGCCCGTACCCGGCGCCGAGCAGCACCGCCGCGGCCAGGACGAGCGCCGCCGACTTCCCGTCCACCGCGAGGGCGCTGACCAGCAGACCGCCGATCACGGCGAGCATCGCGGCGAGCGTGGCCCGCGCGCTGTGGGCGTGGTCGAGCCGGTGGGCGAGGGGCTGTACGGCGATGCCCGTGCCCAGGGTCAGCGCCGTGACGAGCCCGCTGAACAGCGGGGCGTAGCCGGGCACCCGGTCGGCCACGAGCGGCGGCAGTACGACGTACGCCACGGTCGCCGCCGTGAACACCGCAGGGCTTGCCGGGAGCACCACCCGTACGAACCGGGGGTGGCGGAGCGCGCCGCGCCACAGCGGAGCGGCGAGCGGCTCGGGGCGGCGGCCCGCGAACGGCGGCACGGTCTCGGGGGTACGACGCGTAGCGAGGAGGGCGGCGACGGCGAGCAGGGCGTGCGTGAGGGCGGGCAGCACCATCGGCGACGGCAGCCACTCGGCGACCGCCCCGGCCGTGAGCGCCCCGGCCGCGAAGCCGCCACCGGTCGCCCAAGTGGCCCTGCCTGTCCCGGAGTTGGGGGTGCCCGTTCCGACGGAGAGCTCCCGCAGCCAGGTCGTGCCCGCGGTCAGGAGCACGCCCGCCGCGAGCCCGGTCGCGAAGCGGCTGACGTACACCGCGCTCGGATCCACGGCGGCCGCCGCGAGCAGCGTGCTGGCGGCGGCGCTCAGCATGAGCGCGGGCCGTACGGCGCGCCGCCGGCCGAGCCGGTCCGCGGCGGGTGTGCCGAGCAGCAGACCGGGCAGCAGGCCGAGCAGATACGTGGTGAACATGGCGGCGACCGGCACGGCGGGCCAGTGCTCCTGCGTCCGGTACACGACGGAGAGCGGCGTGAACTGGTTGGCCCCCCACCCGGCGACAGCTACGGCGGCCCCTGCGGGGAGCCAGCGGTTTCTTGCTCGCTCCTTGTGCGGGGCCATGTTCTCGTCGCGCCTTTCCCTGCGGAATTCCCTGTCTCTGGATTCCAGAATTCTCCGGGGCATTCCGGGGACGGGTCAAAGCGGAAATTCCGATGGGTTGATCGGCGCGACTTATCAAGCTGCGGGCCGGTGGGGGCTGGTCGCGCAGTTCCCCGCGCCCCTGAAGGCATGCGGCTGCGCCGCGCCTTCTCGGGAGATGGCGCACGAAGTGCCCATCTCAGGGGCGCGGGGAACTGCGCGAGCAACCACGACGAAACCCGCACCCGGCAGCAAAACGGAACCCGGCAGACGAGATGCCGACCCTCAACGCCCCCCACCCGCACGAATAACCACCCGAACATGCTTCATGATCGGCTGATCACTCTGCGTACTGAAATCCCCCAACGCGCACAGCACATTCATCTCCGGCATATACCCCGCCGCACACCCCCGAGGAATGTCGTACGGCACCGCCAGATATCCCTCGACCGACCTCGTGCTGCCGTCCCGCGCCGTGCTCGTGATGTCGACGGGGGCCATGTCGTCGATGCCGCGCTCCCGCATGTCGGCCCGGTTCATGAACACCAGGGTGCGCAGGTTCTTGATGCCTCGGTAGCGGTCGTTGTCCGAGTAGATCGTGGTGTTCCACTGGTCGTGCGAGCGCATCGTGCCGAGCGCGAGCGTGCCCGGCTCGGGGACGACGTTCGGCAGCGGCGCGGCGGAGAACTCGGCCCGCCCAGACGGGGTGAGGAAGACCAGCTCACGGGCGGGCTGCTTGATGCGGAAGCCGAGCGGCAGCCGTACCCGACGGTTGAAGTCCTCGAAGCCGTCGAGGACTTGGGCCATGGTGTCGCGGATGCGGTCGTAGTCCTCGACGTACCACCCCCACGGCGTTGGGCTGTCCGGCAGCGCCGCGCGCGCCATGCCCGCGACGATCGCCGGCTCCGAGAGCAGCTGGTCGGAGGCGGGCCGCTTCATGCCGAGCGACAGGTGCACCATGCTCATCGAGTCCTCGACGGAGGTGCTCTGCACGCCCTTGCGCTGGTGGTCCTTCTCGGTACGGCCGAGGCACGGCAGGATCAACGCCCGCTTGCCGTGCACCACATGACTGCGATTCAGCTTCGTGCTGACCTGCACGGTCAACTCGCAGTTGCGCAACGCCTCGTACGTGACGGGCGTGTCCGGCGCGGCCAGCGCGAAGTTGCCGCCCATGCCGACGAACACCTTCACGTCGCCGCGCCGCATCGCCTCGATCGTGCCGACCGTGTCGAGGCCGTGCGCGCGGGGCGGGTCGATCCCGCAGACCTCGGCGAGCCGGTCGAGGAACGCCTCCGTGGGCCGGTGGTCGATGCCGCAGGTGCGGTTGCCCTGCACGTTGCTGTGCCCGCGTACGGGGGAGGGGCCCGCGCCCTCACGGCCCAGATTTCCGCGCAGCAGAAGGAGGTTGACGATCTCGCGCACCGTGTCGACGCCGTGTTCGTGCTGGGTCAGGCCCAGGCACCAGCTGACGATGGAGCGGTCGGCCTCCTCGTACACCCGTGCCGCCTTCAGGATGTCGGCGCGGGCGAGGCCCGACTGCTCCTCCAACTCGTCCCAGGACGTGGCCTCGCAGAGCGCCCGGTACGCGTCGAAGCCCGTGGTGTACCGGTCGATGAACTCCCGGTCCAGGGCCTTCGGATCGGTGGCCGACTGTTCGATGATCGCCTTGGCCATGCCGCGGATCAGCGCCATGTCGCCGCCGATGCGCACCTGCAGGTTGAGGGTGCTGGTCTTCGTCGTCTTGAACCGCGCCATGTCGAGGAAGTCGTGCGGCACGATCGTGCGCGTCGCGGCCGCCTCCACCAGCGGGTTGACGTGCACGATCTGCGCGCCCCGGTGGTACGCCTCGGCGAGCGCGGTCAGCATGCGGGGCGCGTTGGACGCCGCGTTGACACCGAAGATGAACAGCGCGTCGGCCGTCTCCCAGTCCTTCAGGTCGACCGTGCCCTTGCCCGTGCCGAGCGAGGCCTGCAGGGCACGACCGCTCGCCTCGTGGCACATGTTGGAGCAGTCCGGCAGGTTGTTGGTGCCGAGCTCGCGCGCCATCAACTGGTACAGGAACGTCGCCTCGTTGCCGAGCCGTCCCGAGGTGTAGTACGCGGCCTGGTTCGGGTCGTCGAGCCCGCGCAGGGCGCTGCCGACCAGCTCGAACGCGTCCTTCCAGCTGATCGGCGCGTAGTGGTCGGACTCCGCCTCGTACACCATCGGCTCGGTCAGCCGCCCTTGGTCTTCGAGGTCGTAGTCGCTCCACTCGAACAGCTCCGACACGGAGTGCGCGGCGAAGAACTCACGGCCCACCCGCTTCGGGGTCATCTCCCACGTGACGTGCTTGATGCCGTTCTCGCAGATGTCCAGGTGCAGGCCCTTGGTGTCGTCCGGCCACGCACAGCCCGGACAGTCGAAGCCGGACCGCTCGTGGTTCATCTTCATGATCGCCCGCGGCCCGTCCACGTACGCCCGCTCCCGCATGAGGAACGACGTCACGCTCTTCGCCGCACCCCAGCCCGCCGCCGGGTGGTGATAGGGGCTGAACTCCGGTTCGCCGTCGGGGGCCGGGCCCACCTCGGGCTCGCGGACTTCCTGCCGTTCCTCGTCGATGCTCAAGCTGCTCAACCCTTTCGGGGCGCGGTCGTACGGCGATGAGCGGACCCGGTCGTACGAGGTGCTCCGGGGCGGTCGTACGCGCGGCGCGGGGAACTGCCCGCGACGGTGCGCGGGGCTGCACCCTCGGACGCCCCCGCCTAGGCTGACGCTGACCGATCAGTCCGCTTTGTGCTCATTGTCCGACGGGAGTCCCATGGTCGCAGCGCAACCCGTCATCACCCCGCCCGCCAAGGCCGCGGTGTTCCTGGTCGCCACCGTGAACCCCGGCGGCGAGGACACGGTGCGCGAGACGCTCCAGGACCTGGCCGGACTCGTCCGCTCCGTCTCGTTCCGCGCGGCCGAGGACCGGCTCGCCTGCGTCGCGGGCATCGGCTCGCAGGCCTGGGACCGCCTCGCCGCCGGGCCCCGCCCCCGCGAACTGCACCCCTTCGAAGCCCTGCGGGGCCCCCGGCACACCGCCCCCGCCACCCCCGGCGACCTGCTCTTCCACCTGCGCGCCCGCCGCCTCGACCTGTGCTTCGAGCTGGCCCGGCTGATCCTCGACGCGCTCGGCGACGCCGTCACCGTCGTCGACGAGGTGCACGGCTTCGGCTACTTCGACGCCCGCGACCTCCTCGGCTTCGTCGACGGCAGCGAGAACCCGACGGGCGGCGCCGCGCGGGACGCGGTGTACATCGGCGACGAGGATCCGCCCTTCAGGGGCGGCAGTTACGTCATCGTGCAGAAGTACGTGCACGACATGGCCGCATGGAACGCGATCGGCGTCGCCGAGCAGGAACGCGTCATCGGCCGCAGCAAGACGGACGACGTCGAGATGCCCGACGACGTCAAACCCGCGAACTCGCACGTCGCCCTCAACACGATCACCGACGAGGACGGCACGGAGCGGAAGATCGTCCGCGAGAATATGCCGTTCGGGGAGCTCGGCCGCGGCGAGTTCGGCACGTACTTCATCGGCTACGCGCGCACGCCCGACGTGACCGAGCGGATGCTGCGCAACATGTTCCTCGGCGATCCGCCCGGCACCACGGACCGCATCCTCGACTTCTCCACGGCCGTCACCGGCGGCCTCTTCTTCGTGCCGAGCGCCGAACTCCTGGAGGACTTCCCCGCCCCGCCGCCGCCCGGGACCGCGAACGAGGCTGCCGCGCCGGCCGAACACCCCGTACCGGCCGGGGTCCCCGAGCCCGCCGCGCCTGAGCCCAAGTCCGTCGAGGCGGAGCCCGAACGCGCGCCCGCGCCCGAGACCGCACCAGCACCCGCGCCAGAACCCGCGCCCGTTCCCGTCGCCGGCGGCTCCCTCGGCATCGGCAGCCTGAAAGGAACGCCATGACGCCCCCCGTCGTCACCAACCTGCACCGCGAACTCGCCCCGATCACCCCGGCCGCCTGGGCCGAGATCGAGGAAGAGGCCCGCCGCACCTTCCGCCGCCACGTCGCGGGCCGCCGCGTCGTCGACGTCCCCGACGCGGGCGGCCCGCGGCTCTCCGCCCTCGGCACCGGCCACCTCATCGAGATGACCCCGCCCGCCCCCGGCGTCACCGCCCGGCTCCGCGAGTGCAGACCGCTCGTCGAACTCCGCGTCCCGTTCACCGTCGACCGCTCCGCCGTCGACGACGTGGACCGCGGCGCCCAGGACTCCGACTGGCAGCCCGTCAAGGACGCCGCCCGCACCATGGCCTACGTCGAGGACCGCACGATCTTCGACGGCTACACCGCCGCCCAGATCGACGGCCTGCGCGCCTGCTCCTCCAACCCGGTGGTCAGCCTCCCGGCCGAGGCCCGCGACTACCCCGACGCCGTCAGCCGCGCCCTCACCGAACTCCGCCTCGCCGGGGTCGACGGCCCCTACCAACTCCTTCTCGGCGCCGAGGAGTACAGAGCCGTCAGCGAGACCTCCGACCACGGCTACCCCATCGCCGCCCACCTCGCCCGCATGCTCGACGGCTCCCCGATCTGGGCCCCCGCCCTCAGCGGCGGCTTCGTGCTCTCCACCCGCGGCGGCGACTTCGAACTCCGCCTCGGCCAGGACGTCGCCATCGGCTACACCGCCCACGACGCCCACCAGATCGAGCTCTACTTCCACGAAACCCTGACGTTCCTCGCGTACACCGACGAGGCCGTCGTCGTACTGGAAGCCTGACGGCCAGAGGGCGTCCCCCCGAGGCGCCCCGGACACCGCAGGGCCCGCCCTCCGGGCCAACGGCAGGACTCTACGGACACGACCCGGCCCCAACCCCCCTTGCCCGGCACCGGAATCGATCTTGCACGGTCGTACGTGATGGAATCGCCCCCGCAACAGCACGCAGCGGGGGAGGACTCCACATGGGCAGGACGACCGAGCGGACGCGGGACGCAGTCGAGCAGGCGCGCGCACTCGCGCCGGCGGGGGAGACGTTGCGCGGCGCGCACGCCGCCGGGGTGGCGATGCGGGCGCCGAAGCCGGGAAGGTTCCGCCGCCCCCGCGCCCTGCACGGCGAACGGCGCACGCTCTACAGCTGGTGCGCGGCCCCGGGGTACGTGTTCCTGGTGCTCACCACCATGAACTGGAACCCGTTCACAGCGCTGTTCGAGGCGCTCTTCGACGGGGGCTCGGGCGAGAAGCAGCGTCCGGGCAAGCCCTTCCACGGCGGCTGGGACAGCCTCGCCGGGCAGCTGGTCCGCGGCCTGCACCCGCGCACCAAGAACGGCGCGGACACCGTCATGCAGGTCACCGACCGCCGCCTCCAGCTCGTGCACGTCTCGCACGCCGGGTCCTTCCGCGGCACGCCCCGCCGCGTCGAGGCAGGCTGGTCCATGGACGTCCGGCACATCGGCTGGATCCGGGACCGCAGCGACGTCGTCGGCGGCTGCCACGAGATCGGCTTCTCCGACGGCTCCTGGTGCTCCGTGCAGTTCCAGGGCCAGGGCTGGCGCAAGATGCCCGACGCGTTCCCCTACCGCCTCAGCCACCTCGACCCGCACCCGTACGGCGGCTGACCTCGGCCCCTCCCACCCGCCGCCCAGCCCGTCCTACCCTGGGTAACGAGCAGGGAGGTGTCGGCGTGCGGGACGTGAGCGTGGACGCCGGTGGGGACCCCGGGTACTTCGGGCCCGGCACCGTGACCTGGCAGATGCACGGCGACCCGATGATGTGGATCGCCGGCATCCGCGCGCTGTACCTGCAGGCCCTGCACCCGCGCGTAGTCCGCGGCGTCCTGCAGAACTCCGACTTCCGCCGCGACCCCTGGGGCCGGCTCCTTCGCACCGCGGACTTCGTCGGCGCCATCAGCTACGGCACCGCGCAGGACGCCGAAGAGGCCGCCGCCCGCGTCCGCCGCATCCACCGCCGCCTCAAGGCCACCGACCCCGACACCGGCGAGGTCTACCACGTCGACGAGCCGGAACTCCTGCTCTGGGTGCACTGCGCCGAGGTCGCCAGCTACGTCGAGGTGCTGCGCCGCTCCGGGTTCCCGCTCACGCCCGCGCACGCCGACCGCTACATCGACGAACAGCGCGAGAGCGCCCGCCTCATCGGCCTCGACCCCGCCGACGTACCCGCCGACCGGGCCGCGATGCGGGCCTACTTCGCGCGCGTACGACCCGAGCTCACCGTCACCGCGGAGGCGCGTGAGGTGGACGAGTTCCTGCGGCACCCGCCCACGCCCCCGCTCCTCGCCCCCGCGCGCGAGCTGGGCTGGCGGCGCGTGGCGAACCTGGCGTACGCCGCACTGCCCCCGTACGCCCACGAGTTGTACGGCAGGAGCGCGCCACCGCCGGGGGTGGTGGATCTTCGGCTGCGCGCCGCCGGTAACATCCTGCGCTGCATCCCCGCACATCTGCGCTGGCAGCTGCCGCCCAAGCACATTCTGCGGGCGATGGAACGGCTCGGCCCCGGCAGCCGGCCCGCACCGTTCAAACTGCGCGGGCAGGCAGCCATACTGGACGGGCCGGGGAGGGCGATGCGAGGCGACGGGGGCGACACCACGAGATGGCGGAAACCAGGCTGATCCAGGGCCGGTACCGGCTGCTCGACCTGATCGGGCGCGGCGGCATGGGCGAGGTGTGGCGGGCGCGCGACGAGTCGCTCGACCGCCAGGTCGCCGTGAAGTGCCTCAAGCCGCTCGGCCCGCAGCAGGGCGACCCGGGCATCGGCAACGTCCTGCGCGAACGCTTCAAGCGCGAGGCCCGCGTCGCCGCGTCCCTGCAGCACCGCGGCATCACCGTCGTGCACGACTTCGGCGAGGACGACGGCGTGCTCTATCTCGTGATGGAGCTCCTCGAAGGCCGCAACCTCAGCCAGTTGATGGACGACGGCGGACAGGGCCCGCTCTCCGTGCCCGACATCGTCGAGGTCACCGAACAGATCGCGCACGCCCTCGCCTACACCCACGACCAGAGCATCATCCACCGCGACCTGAAGCCCGCCAACATCATGCGGCTCACCGACGGCACGGTGAAGATCTGCGACTTCGGCATCGCCCGCCTCGGCCACGACGTCGGCTTCACCGCGAAGCTCACCGGCACCAACATCGCCATGGGCACCCCGCACTACATGTCGCCCGAGCAGATCGGCGGCGAGCCGATCGACTACCGCAGCGACCTCTACTCCCTCGGCTGCGTCCTGTACGAGATCGCCACCGGCGCCCCGCCCTTCGACCACGGCGACGCCTGGGCGGTGCTCCTCGGCCACCGCGACACCACCCCCGAGCCGCCCCGCTCGAAACGGCCCGAACTCCCCGAGTTCCTGGAGCAGATCGTCCTCGACCTGCTCGCCAAGTCGCCCGACGACCGGCCGGGCGACGCCCGCGAACTCGCCCACCGCATCACCGCCGCCCGCGGCGGCACCCTCGCCCACCCGGCCCCCGCCGCCCGCGTCCCCGCACAGCCCACGAAGCCTGCCGAACTGCCCGACTGGACCCGCGGCATGACCACCGGGCCGAAGGCCACCGGCGCCGTCGACCTGCGCGCCGTCCCGCTCGACGCCGCCGCCGGCCTCACCGGCGAGTGGATCTCCCGCATCGACGGCCGCCGCACCCCCGACGCGGGCCAGCCCCGCCGACCCGAACGCTCCACCGCGCCACCGGAGTTGCTCTCCGTCCTCGCCACCCGGCACACCGCAGGCCTCAGCCTGAGCCGCCTCGGCAAGTGGGAGGAGGCCGTCGAGGTGCACCGCGGCGTCGCCGCCGAACGCGAACAGGCCCTCGGCGCCGACCACCCCGACACCCTTGCCAGCCGGTACGAAGTCGCCGTCACCCTCAGCCGCACCGGCCGCCCCGCCGACGCCCTGAGCGAGTACGAACACGTCGTACGCGGCCGTGAGCGCGCCCTCGGCGCCGATCACCCCGACACGCTCGGCGCCCGCCAGGAGATCGCCTACGTACTCGGCCAGTTGGGCCGCCACTTCGAGGCGCACGAGGTCTACACGGCCGTGCTCGCAGGCCGCGAGCGCTCCCCGGACCTCGGCCCCGACCACCCCGACACCCTGCGCTGCCGCCACAACCTCGCCTACAACCTCAGCCGCATCGGTCGCATGGAGGAGGCGCACCGGACGGCCGCCGAGGTCGCCGAGGCCCGCGCCCGCGTCCTCGGCCCGCAACACCCCGACACCCTCGTCACGCGGTACGAAGTGGCGTACGCGCTCGGCCAGTTGGGGCGTTGGCCCGAGGCCCTGCAGACGTACCACGAGGTGGCCGAGGCGCGCGGGCAGGCCCTCGGCCCCGACCACCCGGACACCTTCGCCGCCCGCTACGAGGTGGGCATCAGCCTCGGCCGCCTGGGCCGCAGCGCCGACGCCCTCGCCCTCTACCGCGACCTGGCCGCCGACCGCGCCCGCGTGCACGGCGCCGACCACCCGGAGACGCTGCGCGCCCGGCACGGCATCGGCGTCAACCTGGGCCGCCTCGGCCGCTGGCAGGAGGCCCTGGAGGAGGCGAGCGACGTGTGCGCCGCGCGGGAGCGCGCCCTCGGCGCCGACCACCCCGACACCCAGGTCAGCCGCCGCGAGGTCGCCGTCGGCTGCGGCTGGCTCGGCCGCTGGGAGGAGTCCCTCGCCGCGTACCGCACCATCGCCGACTCCCGCGAACGCGCCCTCGGCGCAGGCCACCCCGAAGCCCTCGCCGCCCGCCACGACGAGGCCCAGTGCCTGGAGCAGCTGGGGCGCGCGGCGGAGGCGGCGGAGCTGTACTCGCGGATCGCGGCACGGCGGGGGTCGTAGCGGGGGCGCGCCGTCGGACGGGCTGACATTCCGCCCCCGTGTTACGAAGAGCCCATGCCGACCCCCGCGTACGCCGTCCACGACGAGGTGATCGTCGGGGGCGGACACAACGGACTCGTCGCCGCCGCTTACCTCGCCCCGGACGCGCACGGGCACCCCTGCATCGAGGCGAAGACCCCGCTCGACCTGGAACGGGACCTCAGGCTGCCCGGCGGCAACATTTTCCACCGCGAGCTGTCCTTCCCGTACGCGCAGGAGGGCGCCGGGCGTTGGGGTGTGGAGACTGTGTACGCGAATGTCCTGTTGTGTGGAGCGGGGGCGGTGCGCGGAGGGGGCGTCAGCGGCATTCCGGGACACAACGCCGCGATGGTGGTTCTCGGCCGGTGACCGGGGGCGGAACCGGCCGCTCAGGTGTGGGAGGCTGGCCCGACGGCGGAACGTGCAAGGTCTGCCCGCCGGGGAGGGAGAACCGTGAGCAGTGGCCAGGTCCGCAAAATGGTGAGCCTGATGGCGCAGGGAGCGCCCGTCGAGGTCACCAGCATGTGGGCGACCGTGAACAAACTGTCCCGACTTGCGCACCTCGGTGAGCAGTTCGGCTACCAGTACGCCGACGCCCGCTATGTCAACAAGGGTACGCAGCTCCTGCTGGTCCCCGACGCGCAGCCGCAGGCGCAGCAGCGCGCCCAGCAGATGTGGGCGCAGTTCCCGCAGGCGGCCTCCGGCGGTCCGGTGCCGCCGCTGCCCGCGCAGGCGCCGGAACTCCTCAAGACGCAGGTCCAGTTCGACCTGTCCGGCCGGCACAACGAGAAGCGCCGCGTCCTGGCGATCATCCCGATCACCGTCGTGGTGCTGCTCCGCCTGATGCGCGACGGTGCGGACGCGGCGGTCTTCTGGATCCCGTTCTGGGTGTTCGCGATCCTGCTGGCTGTGGGCATGGTGTTCTACCACCGCAAGAAGCACACGGAGCACGAGGCGAAGCTTCAGGCGGCCGGGTATGTGCAGGTGCCTGACCCCACGGGTCGGGTGCACTACGTCCCTGCGGGCAGCTCGCTCGCGGCCCACGCGGGGCCGGCGCAGCACCAGCAGTACGCCCCGCAGCAGGGGGGTCAGCCTCCGTACCAGCAGCAGGCGCCGCAGCAGTACGCCCCGCAGCAGCAGCCCCCGGCTTACGGCCAGCAGCAGCCGCAGGCCCCGGCCTATGGGCAGCAGCAGCCGCAGGCGCCGTACGAGCAGCAGCCTCAGCAGCCGGCTCCGCAGGCCCCCTACCAGCAGCAGCCTCCGGCTCCGGCCCCGCAGGCTCCGTACCAGCAGCAGCCGTACGGTCAGCAGGCCCCGTACGGCCAGCAGGCGCCGTACGGGCAGCAGCCTCCGCAGCAGTACTGAGCGGGCGGGTTTTTTCTTCCCCACCCCGCCCCTTCCCGAATAACCTGCGGCATCCCGGCCCGGGGGCTCAGCCCCCGGGCCCCTGCGTGTCCGGCTCCGCCCCGGACCCGGATGCTGTTCGGCTGCTGCGCCGTCGTGGCTGGTCGCGCAGTTCCCCGCGCCCCTGAATGAACCGGGGCTTCGCCCCGTTCCCGGTCGTCGTTTGTCTGCGGCACCGTTGTGGTTGCTCGCGCCCACGCGGCGGAGCCGCATATGTCACAGCCCCGCGCCCCTAAAAGATCAGCCCCTGCCGGGGCTGAATCTCGCCGCAGCTCGCAAAATCCAGCCCCTGAGGGATTTGAGGGGTGGGGGGGCAAATTCAGCCCCTCCGGCGTTTGAGGAGCGGGGGTTCCGGGGGCTGGCCCCCGAAATGGGGTCCGGGGCGGAGCCCCGTGGTGGGGTCCAGAGGCGGCAGCCCCGAAGCAGGTCCAGGGGCGGCAGCCCCGGGGCGCGGGGGTTCGGGGGCGGAGCCTCCGATGCCGACGGCAGTCTTTCGGGAAGGGGCGGGGTGGGGGAAGAGTCCCTTGGGGTCAGTTTGGGGACTGGGCCCAGCCCGCGGGCTTGAGCTCGCCCGCATCCCCCGGACGGGACTCGTCGAAGGCGACCCGTTCCCCGTCCTCCACGCGGAGCCCGTCCACGTACACCCCCCGCCCCACGTACAACTGGTCCGTGACGTAGCGCCATCGCAACCGCAGCATCCCGCCCGCGCCCGCGAGCTCCGCGGTGAGGTCGTGCCAGGTGCGGCCCGAGTAGCCGGAGACGGAACCGGACGTGTGGTGTTCGGGCGGCCGGCCGGTGCGTCGGGTCGTGAACGGGACCGGGCGCCAGCTCGTCCCGTCGTCGTCGGACGCCTCCAGGTGCAGCAGGTCCGAGCCGGGCTCGGTGTCCCACCACAGGGAGCAGCGCAGCAGGGCCCGGTCCGAGGTGAGCCTGAGGTCGGGCAGCGTGAGCGTGGCCGTGGTGGAGCCCGCCATCCCGGAGTACCAGGCGGCGCGGCCCCGCGCCGGGCGTACCGGAACGGCGCGGGCGAGCCGGTTCGCCGCCGCCACCCGGGGCGCGGACCCGGACCGCCAACTCCGCACCGGATGCACCGAGTTGCCGAGCAGCACGAGGAACGAGTCGGTCGTCGGGTCGAGGACCAGGCACGTGCCGGTGAACCCGGTGTGGCCCGCGGTGCGCGGCGTGGCCATCGCGCCCATGTACCAGTGCTGGTAGAGCTCGAAGCCGAGTCCGTGCTCGTCGCCGGGGAAGTCCGTGTTGAAGTCGGTGAACATCAGCTCCACCGACTCGGGCGCGAGGATCCGCGCCTCGCCGTACGAGCCGCCGTTGAGCAGCGTACGGCCGAGGACGGCGAGGTCCCACGCGCAGGAGAACACCCCCGCGTGCCCGGCGACCCCGCCGAGGCTGAACGCGTTCTCGTCGTGCACCTCGCCCCACACCAGGCCGCGTTCGAGCCCCGACCAGGGCAGCCGGGCGTCCTCGGTGGCGGCGATCCGCGGGCGCCAGGACGCGGGCGGGTTGTAGCGGGTGCGGCGCATCCCGAGCGGCCCGGTGATCTCGTCGCGGAGCAGCACGTCGAGCCGCCGTCCGGTGAGCTTCTCCAGGACCAGTTGGAGCGAGATGAGGTTGAGGTCCGAGTAGAGGTACTTGGTGCCGGGCGGTGCGGCCAACTCCTCGTCCCAGATCAGGCGGAGCTTTCCCTCGTACGTCGGCTCCTTGTAGAGCGGGATCCACGCCCTGAACCCCGAGGTGTGCGTGAGGAGTTGACGTACGGTCACGTCCTGTTTGCCGGCGGAGCCGAACTCGGGGAGGTGCTGGGCGACCCGGTCCTCCAGGCCGAGTGCGCCCCGTTCGATCTGCTGCACGGCCAGGATGGACGTGAACAGCTTGGAGACGGACGCCAGGTCGTACACGGTGTCGGCGGTCGCCGGGATCTGCTGCTCGGGAGGAACTCCACGCCGGTGTCGGTCTCGTCGTCGTACGCGGAGTAGCGCACCGCCATGCCGATCGGCTGGTGCAGAGCCACCGTGCCGCCGCGGCCTGCAAGCAGTACGGCGCCCGCGTACCAGGGATGCTTGGGGGAGGGGCCGAGGAACTTCTCGGCGTCGGCGACGAGTTGGCGCAGCTGGCCGGGGAGCAGCCCGGCGCGCTCCGCGGAGCCGTGGCGGAGCGTGGGGCGGTCCTCGGCGGCAGCGGACCCGGTGGCTCTGGTGACCGCGGTGCCCCCGGTGGCCGCGGCGGCCGGTCCTGCCGGGAAGGGGACGAGGGCGACGGCTCCGCCCAGAGCGAGCAACCCGGCGCCGAATCGCCGCCGAGAGAGTCCCCTGTCATCGGCTACTTCCGAACCGCTCACCCCGTCGGCTCTGTCGACCTCTGTACCGCCGCCGTCCATCTCCCGGCCCTCCCCGCGTGAAAGATTCTTTCGGCCACGTACTCGGCAGATGAAACTTTCTTGCCGCGCCTGGGCGGTGTCAACCCTGCGAGGCCAAGGCGCCTGCCCCGCAAAGAATCTGACACTGCATCAGAAAATCTCTTCCGTCGGCCGACGCGCTGCGGCATCCTGCGCGCATGCAGACGGAGCTGAGCAAGAAACTCGGAGTCGAGCACGCCATCTTCGGCTTCACGCCGTTCCCCGCCGTGGCCGCCGCCATCAGCAGGGCCGGTGGTTTCGGCGTGCTCGGAGCAGTCCGCTACACCGCCCCCGACGACCTCAAACGCGACCTCGACTGGGTGCACGAGCACACCGACGGCAAGCCCTACGGCCTGGACGTGGTGATGCCCGCCAAGAAGGTCGACGCCAAAGGGGATCAAACACTGACCGAGGCCGACGTCGAGGCGATGATCCCGGCCGAGCACCGGGAGTTCGTGCAGGCCACCCTCGCCAAGCACGGCGTCCCCGAACTCGCCGAGGGCGAGGCCTCCGGCTGGCGCATCACCGGCTGGATGGAACAGGTCGCCCGCAGCCAGCTCGACGTCGCCTTCGACTACCCGATCAAACTCCTCGCCAACGCCCTCGGCTCACCGCCCGCCGACGTCATCGAGCGCGCCCACGTCCATGACGTCCTCGTGGCCGCCCTCGCGGGCAGCGCCCGGCACGCCCGCAAGCACGCCGACGCGGGAATCGACATCGTCGTCGCGCAGGGCTACGAGGCGGGCGGCCACACCGGCGAGATCGCCTCCATGGTGCTCACGCCGGACGCCGTCGAAGCAGTCGCCCCGCTGCCCGTCCTCGCCGCGGGCGGCATCGGCAGCGGCGAACAGATCGCCGCCGCACTGGCGTTGGGCGCTCAGGGTGTGTGGACCGGCTCCATATGGCTCACCACCACAGAGGCCGAGCTGCACTCCCGCAAGCTCACCGAGAAACTCCTCGCCGCCACCTCGTCCGACACGGTCCGCTCCCGCGCCCTCACCGGCAAGCCCGCGCGCCAGCTCCGCACGGAGTGGACCGACGCGTGGGACGACCCGGCCGGTCCTGGCCCGTTGCCGATGCCCCTGCAGGGCCTGCTGGTCGCGGAGGCGGTGTCCCGAATCCAGAAGTACGAGGTGGAGGCGTTGTTGGGGACGCCCGTGGGGCAGATCGTGGGGCGGATGAACGCGGAGCGGAGCGTTCGGGTTGTCTTCGACGAGTTGACTCGGGGGTTCGAGCGGGCGATTGACCGTGTGAATCGGATTGCCGGCCGATGAGCGGCTGCCCCACGGGGTTTCGTCGCGGGGTGCGGGCCGGTGGGGGTTGCTCGCGCAGTTCCCCGCGCCCCTGAAGGCATGCGGCTGCGCCGCGCCTTCTCAGCCACGACGAGACCCGCACCCGGCCAGACACAGAACCCCGCAGAAGGGATGCCGCACATGCCCGACAACCCCAACGGCTTCTGGGCGCAGGCAACCGCCGACCCCGACCGCATCGTCCTGCACGCCCCCGACGGGGAAGCCTGGTCCGCCGCCCGCCTGCACGCCAAGGCCAACCAACTCGTGCACGCCCTCCGCGAGGCCGGCCTCGAAAAGGGCGACGCCTTCGCCGTGGTGCTCCCCAACGGAGTGGAGTTCTTCACCGCCTACCTCGCCGCCGCCCAGGCCGGCTTCTACCTCGTCCCGGTCAACCACCACCTCGTCGGCCCCGAGATCGCCTGGATCGTCTCCGACTCCGGCGCCAAGGTGCTCATCGCGCACGAGCGTTTCGCCGACGCCGCCCGCGCCGCCGCCGACGAGGCGCAGCTCCCGGACAGCCACCGGTACGCGGTCGGCGCGGTCGAAGGATTCCGCCCGTACGGCCAACTCCTCGACGGGCGGCCCGAGTCCGCGCCCGACGACCGGACCCTCGGCTGGGTCATGAACTACACCTCGGGCACCACGGGCCGGCCCCGGGGCATCCGACGGCCGCTGTCCGGGAAGCTCCCCGAGGAGTCGTACCTCGGCGGGTTCCTCGGCATCTTCGGCGTCAAGCCCTTCGACGGCAACGTCCACCTCGTCTGCTCGCCGCTCTACCACACGGCCGTACTGCAGTTCGCGGGCGCGTCCCTGCACATCGGGCACCCGCTCGTCCTGATGGACAAGTGGACGCCGGAGGAGATGCTGCGCCTCATCGACCGGCACGGCTGCACGCACACACATATGGTCCCCACACAGTTCCACCGCCTCCTCGCCCTGCCGCAGGAGACCAGGGACCGGTACGACGTGTCGTCGATGCGGCACGCCATCCACGGCGCCGCGCCCTGCCCCGACCATGTGAAGCGGGCCATGATCGAGTGGTGGGGGAACTGCGTCGAGGAGTACTACGCGGCCAGCGAGGGCGGCGGCGCGTTCGCCACGGCGGAGGACTGGCTGAAGAAGCCCGGGACCGTCGGCAAGGCCTGGCCGATCAGCGAGCTGGCGGTCTTCGACGACGACGGGAACCGGCTGCCGCCCGGTGAACTCGGCACCGTCTACATGAAGATGAGCACCGGCGGCTTCGCGTACCACAAGGACGAGGGCAAGACCCGGAAGAACCGTATCGGCGACTTCTTCACCGTGGGCGACCTCGGGGTGCTCGACGAGGACGGCTATCTCTTCCTGCGCGACCGCAAGATCGACATGATCATCTCCGGGGGCGTCAACATCTACCCCGCGGAGATCGAGTCGGTGCTCCTCGGACACCCCGCCGTCGCCGACGCCGCCGCGTTCGGCATCCCGCACGACGACTGGGGCGAGGAGGTCAAGGCCGTCGTCGAGGCCGCCGAGGGCCACACCGCGGGGGAGGCGCTCGCCGCCGACGTCCTCGCCCACTGCGAGCAGCGCCTCGCCGGGTACAAGCGGCCGAAGTCCGTGGACTTCATCGCCGCGATGCCCCGCGACCCCAACGGCAAGCTCTACAAGCGGCGGCTGCGCGAACCGTACTGGGAGGGCCGCGAGCGCGCACTCTGAGCAGCGGCCCCGCACCGGTCCCGTACGGCCCGGCACCCCCCGCACCGCACCGGCCTGCACGGCAGTCGCCACGAGCCCGGCGGGTCGGCGCAGTTCGGGCGGCGGAACCGACAGCCGCCTGAGAGCGTGTGCGCATGGCTTCCCAACCCGGCCCTCTCACCAAGGCGGGCACCGTCGTGGTGCCGCTGCTCGCCCTCGTCGTCCTGGGCCTGACCTGGGGGCGCGACCTGCCGGGGTGGCTGGTGGCGCTCGTCGCGGTCCTCCTCGCGGGCGCGGTGCTCTGCGCCGTGCACCACGCGGAGGTGGTCGCGCACAAGGTCGGCGAACCCTTCGGCTCCCTGGTGCTCGCCGTCGCGGTGACCGTCATCGAGGTGGCCCTGATCGTCACGCTGATGGCCGACGGCGGGGACAAGAGTGCCTCGCTCGCCCGGGACACCGTGTTCGCGGCCGTGATGATCACCTGCAACGGCATCGTCGGTCTCGCCCTGCTCGTCGGCGCGTGGCGCGGCGGCGTCGCGCCCTTCAGCACCGAGGGCACCGTCGCCGCCGTCGCCACCGTGGCGACGCTCGCCACGCTCAGCCTGGTCCTGCCGACGTTCACCACCAGCAAGCCGGGGCCGGAGTTCACCGGCGCCCAACTCGCCTTCGCCGCAGTGGTCTCGCTCGCCGTGTACGGGCTCTTCGTAGCCATGCAGACCGTCCGGCACCGCGAGTTCTTCCTGCCCGTCACCCGCGACGGCGAGGTCCTCGACGAGGACGACCACGCCCACCCGCCGAGCACCAGGGAGACCTTCCTCAGCCTCGGGCTGCTGCTCGTCGCCCTCGTCGCGGTGGTCGGCGACACCAAGACCATCTCGCCGGTCATCGAGGACGGAGTCGCGGCGGCGGGCCTGCCGCAGGCGTTCGTCGGCGTCGTCATCGCCCTGATGGTGCTGCTCCCCGAGACCCTCGCCGCGTACCACTCCGCCCGCCGCGACCGCACCCAGATCAGCCTCAACCTCGCGCACGGCTCCGCGATCGCGAGCATCGGCCTCACCATTCCCGCCATCGCCGTCGCCTCCATCTGGATGGACGGACGGCTGCTGCTCGGCCTGGGCGCCACCCACATGGTGATGCTCGCCCTGACCGTGGTGGTCAGCGTCCTCACGGTGATCACGGGCCGGGCGACGCTCCTCCAGGGCGGCCTGCACCTGACGCTGTTCGCGTCGTTCGTGTTCCTGGCGATCAGCCCGTGAGGGTGTGGCCCCGGCGGACAGTTCCTGAGGGCGCGGCCCCGGCGGCCAGTTCCTCACCGTGACGGCGGTCGTGCTCCCTCCTCTTCGCGTACGTGTCTTCGCGTACGCGCGTACGTACGCGCCCCGTTCAGTTCTCGTCCCAGGTGACCGGCAGGGCCCGTACGCCGTAGATGTTGTTCTGCTCGCGCAGCGGCACCTCGGACGGGTCGACGGCGAGCCGCAGCGTGGGGAAGCGCCGCAGCAGGGCGGGCAGGGCGATCCGCATCTCCACCCGGGCCAGTTGCTGCCCGAGGCACTGGTGGGCGCCGTGTCCGAACGCCACATGTCCGACGGCCCGGCGGCGCAGGTCGAGCCGGTCGGGCTCGGGGAACCTCGCCGGGTCGCGGTTGGCGGCCTGGAAGGAGAGCGTGACCGTGTCGCCCGCCCGGATCAGCTGCCCCTCCACCTCGACGTCCTCCAGGGCGGTGCGCACGGCGGGGTCGGCGACCGTGAGGTAGCGGAGCAGCTCCTCCACGGCCTGGTCCGCGAGCTCGGGTTCGGCGCGCAGGGCGGAGAGCTGGTCGAGGTTGCGCAGGAGCGCGAACGTGCCGAGGGCGATCATGTTGGCGGTGGTGTCGAGCCCCGCGGCGAGCAACAGGCCGCCCACGCCTGCCAGTTCGTCGTCGCTGAGGTCGGTCTCCGTCAGGTCGCTGAGCAGGTCGTCGGTCGGCTCGGCCCGTTCGGCGGCGACGAGCTCCTTGACGTACGACTCGATCGCGCCGTGGGCCGCACCCTTGTCCTCGGTGCTCGCCCGCTGGTCGAAGAGGGTCGTAGCAGGCGGCGGTAGCGGGTGTGGTCAGGGGCGTCCATGCCGGTGAAGTCGCCGGGGGCGGCGGGCGGGATCTCGACGCCCTCCAAGCCCGGCATCGGCACGTGCAGCAGCTCGTACCGGGCGCTGAACCGGGGGTCGGCCATGATCGCGCGGACCGCTCCGTGGCCGGTCGCGAGCCAGCCGCGGTGCCCGTCCGGATACCGCATCCGGCGCAGCGGCAACTCCTCGCGCAGGGCGGAGAGTTCGGCCGGCGGGTCGAAGGGGCAGCCGGTGTGGCGGGCCGTGGGGAACGCGGTCACTTCGGCGGGGGCGGATGCGGGGGTGGACTCGGGTGCCGCGTCTGCATGAGTCGCGGACTCGTGCGTCGCGGACTCGTGCGTCATGGAGGTCCTCCGTACGACGGGACGGTGGGCCGGCCGATCAGTCGGCCACCGGTGACGCCATAGTGGCACACTGATGGCGTCACAAGTGAGGGGGTTGGCGCATCAGTGGTGCCAGGGGGATCGCGGTGGCGGCTCGCGCGGTGCGCGCCGATGTCTTGACCGCCCGCCGTGCCGAGGCCGAGGATCACGCCATGACGGAGGATCAGGCCAAGACGGACGTACGAGGCGATGGCGCTGCGCAGGGCGGCGGCGCGCGCGGCAACACGGTCGACGGGATGCTCCGCCGCAGCGCCCGCCGCACCCCCGACCGGACGGCGCTGAGCTACGCCGACCGCGCCTGGACCTACGCCGAACTCGACGACACGGTCTCCCGGGCCGCCCGAGTGCTGCTCGACCAGGGCCTGCGCCCCGGCGACCGGGTCGGCGCGTACGGGCACAACTCCGACGCGTACCTCATCGGCTTCCTCGGCTGCGCGCGGGCCGGCCTCGTGCACGTGCCGGTCAACCACAACCTCACCGGCGGCGACCTCGCGTACATCGTCCGCCAGTCCGGCAGCGCGCTCGTCCTCGCCGACCCCGACCTGATGGGTCAACTCCCGGACGGTGTACGGACATTGGCGCTGCGCGACGCCGAGGGCGCGCTGTTGTCGCTGCTGCCCGCGGCCCCGCCGTACGACGGTCCGCAGCCGGACGCCGAGGACCTGGTGCAGCTCCTCTACACCTCCGGCACGACGGCCGACCCCAAGGGCGCGATGATGACGCACCGCGCCCTCGTGCACGAGTACGTCTCCGCGATCCACAGCCTCGACCTGAGCGAGGCCGACCGGCCCGTGCACTCCCTTCCCCTCTACCACTCGGCGCAGATGCACGTGTTCCTGCTGCCGTATCTCGCGGTCGGCGCGGAGAACACGATCATCGACGCCCCGCAGCCGCAGCAGATCTTCGACCTGGTCGAAGCGGGCCGCGCGGACAGCCTGTTCGCCCCGCCCACGGTGTGGATCGCGCTCTCCAACCACCCCGAGTTCGCCGACCGCGACCTGGGCGCGCTCCGCAAGGCGTACTACGGGGCGTCGATCATGCCCGTACCGGTGCTTGAACGGCTGCGCGGGCGGCTGCCGGGGCTCGCGTTCTACAACTGCTTCGGGCAGAGCGAGATCGGCCCGCTCGCCACGGTCCTCGGGCCCGACGAGCACGAGGGCCGGATGGACTCCTGCGGGCGGCCCGTCCTCTTCGTCGAGGCACGGGTCGTGGACGAGGCGGGCAAGCCGGTGCCGGACGGCACGGCCGGTGAAGTGGTGTACCGCTCACCGCAGTTGTGCGAGGGCTACTGGGACAAGCCCGAGGAGACGGCCGAGGCGTTCCGCGACGGCTGGTTCCACTCCGGCGACCTGGCGGTGCGGGACGAGGAGGGCTTCTTCACGGTCGTGGACCGGGTCAAGGACGTCATCAACTCGGGCGGAGTCCTCGTCGCCTCACGCCAGGTCGAGGACGCGCTCTACACGCACCCGCAGGTCGCCGAGGTCGCGGTGGTGGGGCTGCCGCACGAGCGGTGGATCGAGGCGGTCACGGCGGTGGTGGTGCGGCGCGGGGAGGTCGACGAGTCCGAACTCGTCGCTCACGCGCAGGAGTCGCTTGCCGCGTTCAAGGCGCCGAAGCGGGTGGTGTTCGTGGAGGAGCTGCCTCGAAACGCGAGCGGCAAGATTCTGAAGCGGGAGCTGCGAGACCGGTTGTCGTGAGTTTTGGATCCCCTCCCCGCCCCTTCCCGAAAGACTGCCGTCGGCACGGGGGCCAGCCCCCGGACCCCCGCTCCTCAAACGCCGGAGGGGCTGGTTTTAAGGGGCGCGGGGAACTGCGCGACCAGCCACGACGGCGCAGCAGTCGAAACGCAGCGCCGCAAGCTTTCGGGAAGGGGTGGGGAGGGGATCAAAAAAGGTGTTGGGCGTTCACATGGGGAAGGAGCGCAGGCGGAGCTTCCCGCCCGGCCACGGGGCGTCCTCGTGGAGCGGCGCCCACATCGTGCGCAGCGGCATCACCACCACGCCCGCGTGCTGCTGGACCAGGACTTCCTCGTCGAGCAGACGCCACCCGAGCCGCCCGTAGAGCGAAACCAGCGGCGGCCGGCAGAACAGCAGTGCGTGCCGTGGACCCATGGAACGCGCGTGGTCGAGCGCCGCCGCGAGGACCTGCCGGGCCAGACCCCGCCCCCGTACGTCCGGGGCGACCGCCACCCCGCCCACGCCGACCAGCTCCGTGTCGACGTCGCCGACCGTCACGGGCAGCCGCAGCAGACCGGCGTGCGCCACCAGGCTGCCGTCGAGCCTGATCCCGAAGTGGACCTCCTTGGGCAGCCACGCCAGACCGGTGTGCGCGACGCCGAACGGGTCGTCGCCGTCGCCGAGGATCTCGACCTGCTCGGCGCGTGAGTACGAGGGCAGCTGAACTGCCTGCAAAGGCGGGGTAGTCATGACCTCATGGTCGCGTAGTGGTCGTGTACGGATGCACCTACCTCGGCCGTTCGTCGACGATTCTGCGCAGCTTCCCCACCGACCGCTCCAGCGTCTCCGGGTCCACGATCTGCACGCCGACCGTGACGCCCACCCCGTCCTTGACCGCCGCCGCGATCGCGCGCGCCGCTTCCGCCCGCTGCTCGGGGCTCGCCTCCGCGCGGGCCTCGGCGCGGACCGTCAGGGCGTCGAGCCGGCCCTCGCGGGTCAGACGGAGCTGGAAGTGCGGGGCCACACCGGGGGTGCGCAGGACGATCTCCTCGATCTGCGTGGGGAAGAGGTTCACGCCGCGCAGGATCACCATGTCGTCGCTGCGGCCCGTGATCTTCTCCATCCGCCGGAAGGACGGGCGTGCCGTGCCCGGCAGGAGACGGGTCAAGTCCCTGGTCCGGTACCGGATCACGGGCATCGCCTCCTTGCTGAGCGAGGTGAAGACCAGCTCGCCCTGCTCGCCCTCGGGCAGCACGTCGCCGGTCAGCGGATCGACGACCTCGGGGTAGAAGTGGTCCTCCCAGAGGTGCAGCCCGTCCTTGGTCTCCACGCACTCCTGCGCCACGCCGGGGCCCATGACCTCCGACAGGCCGTAGATGTCCACCGCGTCGAGCGCGAACCGCTCCTCGATCTCCCGGCGCATCTGCTCGGTCCACGGCTCCGCGCCGAAGATCCCCACCTGGAGGGAGGTGGAGCGCGGGTCGACGCCCTGGCGCTCGAACTCGTCGAGCAGCGTCAGCATGTACGAGGGCGTCACCATGATCACCTCGGGGTGGAAGTCCTGGATGAGCTGGACCTGCCGGGCCGTCATGCCGCCGGACGCGGGCACGACCGTGCAGCCGAGCCGTTCCGCGCCGTAGTGCGCGCCGAGCCCGCCGGTGAACAAGCCGTATCCGTACGCCACATGGACGATGTGGCCCGGTCTGCCGCCCGCCGCGCGGATCGAGCGGGCCATGGTGTCCGCCCACACATCGAGGTCGTGTTCTGTGTAGCCGACGACCGTGGGCCGGCCAGTCGTACCGCTGGAGGCATGGATGCGGCGCACATGGGTGCGGTCCACAGCGAACATGCCGAAGGGGTAGTTGTCCCGCAGGTCGGCCTTGGTGGTGAACGGGAAGCGGGCCAGGTCGTCGAGCGCGCGGCAGTCCTCGGGGCGCAGGCCCGCCGCGTCGAAGGCGGCACGGTAGAACGGGACGTTCTCGTACGCGTGCCGCAGGGTGGCGCGCAGCCGCTCCAGCTGCAGGGCGCGCAGCCCGTCCAGGTCGAGCCGTTCCGCCGGGTCGAGTTCCGGTTCCGATGCCGTCATCGCGTGTCTCCGTCCCGAGGGGGTGCACGGTCGTCCCACCATCGTGCGTCAAGAGTTCACACGTAGTCCTCGATGCGCGCCACCGCGTACCCCTGCTCGGTGATCGTGCGCAGCAGCTCCAGCGTGAGGTCGGTGAGCGTTCGGCCGCCGAGGCGCTCGGGCGGGAAGAAGTGGAAGAGGACGATCTCGCCGGGGCGGAGCCGGTCGGCGCCGTTGTCGTACCGCAAACCGTCGGGCTGCATGTTGACGCCCCACAGCAGGGACGCCCGCAGCCCGCAGTCGGCCACGGCGCGGAGCGTGGTGCGGTCGTAGTGGCCGCGCGGCGGGCGGAACAGGGTGGGCGTCCGCCCGAACTCCCGCTTCAGGCGGGCCTGTTGACCGCAGATCTCGGCACGCTGGCGGGCGTACGGGAGTCCGGTCAGGCTCGGGTGGGTGAGCGTGTGGTTCTGTACGCGGTTGCCGCCGTGCCGCAGCCGGTCGAAGTAGCCGTAGTCGTCGCCGGCCATGGAGTCGGTGAGGAACATGCTGAACGGCACCCGGAGTTGCCGCATCAGCCGCGCGAACCGAGGGTCTTTCGCGATGCCGTCGTCGATGGTGAGGAACACGACCCGGTCGCGGGTCGGCACCCGGTCGAGCACCGGCGCGGACCGGCCGGCGGCGGGGAGCACGGGCTTCTCACGCGGGGGCGGCGGGGGCGAGAGGAGGCGGGGGAGCGCGGGGCGGGTCGGGCTGTGCGTGGGTGTGGGCGTGTGCGCGGGGTGGTTCTGCTCGGGCGTGACCGGGGCCCGGCCTCCGCCCGTACAGCTGCCCGCAAGCACCGCCGCGGCGGCGAGCACCGCGAGCAGCCCCCGCCGCACGGACGCGCCTGCGCGCCGCTGTTGCCCCGCTCTCGTCCCCATTCCGTACGCTCCCTCTCTCCGCGTACGGACCCTGCCACCGTCCGCGCCGGCACGGGGTGAGCGGGAGGTGAACTTAAGGTGGCAGGAAGGGAGTTGCGGCTTTGCGGCTCAGCCGGAGAACGCGAGGGTCACGACGGAGAGCACGAGGACGGAGACGGGGGCGCAGAAGCAGTAGACGATGCGGCGGTCCCCGCTCTGCGGCTTGAAAGCCAGCGCCCAGGCCGTGGCGAGCAGGCAGAGGGGCACGAGCAGGCCGAACTGGAAGAGCCCGATGAGGACGGAGGCGGACGCGCCCCCGTGGTCCTCGGCGGCGGAGGCCCCGAGGACCACGATCAGATGCGCGAAGAACGCCATCGCCACCGTGACGACCGTGGAGACCAGCGGGCCCGCCAACGAGAGCGCGGTGCGGGCGCCCGACCGGGCGGGGGCGGCATTGGCAGAGGCAGAGGTTGTGGCCTGGGGGTTGCTCATGCCCCTACCCAACCCCCTTGCGGCGCCGGGCACATGAGTCGTCGTACTCAGAAAACTCACTCGGGTCGGACAGCGTGCCGGCCGCTGCCCCAGTTCCTGGTGGAGAGCACGAGCAGATAACCGTCCGGGTCCCGCAGCGTCACACCCCACTCGTCCCAGTACGGGTTGTGGGCGGGAACCCGCCGGCCGCCGTGCCGTTCGATGCGCTCGACAAGGTCGGCGGGGACCGGCCCGTCCAGGTAGACGACCAGGAGGTCCTCCGGGGTCGGGCGGGGTTCCACGGGGGCGGCGGGGTCGTGGACGAGCTCCAGGTGCCATGCGGCGCCGGGCCAGCCGACCATCAGGAGCGAGTGGCGGCCGGGTGTGCCGTCCGCCGGGTGCCGGTACTGGACGTCGAGCCCGAGACCCGACACCCAGAACCGTTCCACCGCCCCCAGGTCGCGGGACGGTCGGGCGATGCGGAGGTGAGCCGAGGCGTCGGCCGGCATGGGTCTCCCTGATGGTCCTGTGGCCACCGCCCACCGGCAGCCGACGACCGGACCCTAGCGAGCGCTCCTGCTGGGCCGCATCGGGCGTCGGACCTAGGCCCTGTCGTTTGGATCTTGCCGGGGTCGCGGGGCGTGGCACGCACATCTGCGGCGTTGTCGTCGGTTGCCATGGCTCCGCCATGTCGCCCTCCTCCGCCTTGCAGCTGCACGCTCCCCCAAGCTCTCGGCTCCGCTCGAGCAGGGAGGTACCCCCATCACCCCGCTCGACTCGACCGACCCGCACCGTCGACCAGATCCGGCCTGATCCAAACGACAGGCCCTAGACCCATCGGACCTGGACTCGACGGACGTGGACCCGCGGCCCGGGGTGCGCCCCCACAAAGCGCGTCCTCGGGCCGCGGTAGCTGTGCGCGGGCCGGGTCTCAGCCCTTGACGCGCTCCCGGATCCAGACGCCCGCCTCCTTGAGGACGTCCGTACCCGTCCACTGGTCGCCGGAGCAGGTGCCGGGCTTGAAGACCGCGCCGGAGCGGTCGTCGTCGGAGTAGTTCCAGTTGGTCCAGGAGATGCCCTTCTCGGCCATGAGGTCGAGGTACTTCTGGGCCATGCCGAAGTCGTTGGCGCCCTCGCCCGCCGAGTTCTGCGTGCCGAACTCCGTGACGAACATGGGGAGTTCGTCGGCGGCGCGGGAGAGCGTCCGCAGGTAGTCGTCGCCGTGCGAGGCCGCGTAGAAGTGGAAGGTGTACATGATGTTCTCGGCGTCGACCGGGTTGTCGATCACCTCCCGCTCGTCGCCGTCCTCGGAGACGCCGAGCGAGGACCAGGCGCGGGTGCCGACGAGGGCCACGCCGTCCGGGTCGTGCTGCCGGATCACCGGGATGACCTCCTCGGCGTACGACTTGATCTGCGACCAGGAGACCCCGCTGGGCTCGTTGGCGATCTCGTAGAAGACGTTCGGCTGGTCCTTGTACTTCGTGGCCATGTCCGTGAAGAACTTCTTCGCCGACTCCGTGTTGGCGTTGGGGTCGCCGGGGTCGAGCTGGTGCCAGTCGACGACCGCGTACATGCCGCGCTCGATCGCCTGGTCCACGACCCGCTGGGCGAGCTTCGTGAACTTCTCCGGGTCGGTCTCGTACCCGCCCTCCTGGACGTACGTCGAGACGCGCAGGACGTCGGCGCCCCAGTCCTTCGCGAGTGCGTCGAGGGAGCCGTCGGTGAGGCACTGTTCGTACCACTGGGTGCCGTGCGAGCTCATGCCCCTGAGCTGGACCGCCTTGCCCTGCGCATTGCACAACTTCTTTCCGCAGACGGCGAGTTGGCCGTTGCGGGCGACGGCGGAACCGGCCGGTGCGACCGCCTCCGAGTTCGCCGGTACGGCTCCGGCGTCGGCGCCGAACTGGGACGTGAGGGTGAAGAGCAGCGCGCCCGAGAGCGCGAGGCCGAGGGCCGCCTTGGCCGGGCGGCCGCGGGTGGGGGAGTGCTTGGCCATGGAGGTGCGCCTCCTGAGGAAAGTCCGTCCGGGTGGGGGGTGTTCGAGGCACGGCGGCACGGTGGGGGAGTGACGGGTGTGGTGCGCCGAGCCGTGTGGTGGGGGTGGGGCCGCGCTGTTCCGTGAGGTGGGGGTGGCGGGAAAGTTAGGGTTCTTTCCAGTTGGCGTCAAGAGGTTAGGAAGGTTTCCTTACGGTTAGCTGAGGGGTCGATTGCGCGCAAGCGGGCTTAGCCTCGCCGCATGAACCGCACCGCGAATGTCCTCACCTGCGCCGTCTGGGGTGCGCTGCCGGCGGCCGCGCTGTGGTGGGCGGTCGTCGCGCTCGGCACGGACGGGTACGACGGCGAACTCTGCGGCGAGACCGGTCCGTTGGCCGACTCGTGTCTCAATGCCCTGGACGCCGGCAGGGCATGGGCCCCGGGCTTCCTGCTGCTCGCGCTGCTCCTGGGGCTGGTGCTGCTCGCGCTGCGCCGTACGACCCTCCGCGGTTCTGCCCGCGTCGTCCTCGCCCTTGCGGCGCTGCTGAGTCTCGTCGCCGGCGCCACCGCGCTGACCTGGGCCTGGCAGGCCCACGCGGGCGCGGCGGCGGCACGTGGCGCGGCCCCGCCGGGCCCGGCCGTGCCCGCCCTGGCGAAGTCCCCGTCGGACCCCAACGCGGACGTACGGACCTCTGCGGGGCCGGCGGGCTGATCAGGGCGTGTGGAGTGCCCTCAAGTACCGCTAGCGAGACGCCTGGACGGTGAATTCGTTGCCGTCGGGGTCGACCAGCCGGACCGGGGCGTCGGCGGCCTCGGCCTCCGTGGTGCGGGTCGCGCCGAGGGCGATCAGGCGGTCGGTCTCGGCCTCCCGGTCGGCGGCCGTGGCGTCGGCGGGGAGGGCCAGCTCGAACTGCAGCCGGTTCGTGCCCTTCTTCGGCGCGACCGGAGGACCGCCCCAGGTGATCTTCGTGCCGCCGTCCGGCGACTGGATCGCGGTCTCCTCGTCCTGGTCCCAGACCAGCGGCCAGCCGAGCGCCCGGCTCCAGAAGTAGCCGACCGCCTGCGTGCCGTCGCAGGCGAGCGCGCCGATGAACCCGGTGTCGGCGAGGAACTCGTTGCCCGCCGCGATCACACAGAACTCGTTGCCCTCCGGATCGGCGAGCACCACATGCCCCTCTTCGGGCCGTTGCCCCACATCGATATGGCGCCCGCCGAGCTCCAGGGCCCTGGCGACGGTCTGCCGCTGCTCCTCGGGGGAGGCGCTCGTCAGGTCGAAGTGGGCCTGGTTCTGGCCGAGTTTCGTACGCGTGGCCGGGTCCTGGCTCGACAGGAACCGGATGCGGAACCCCCGCTGTCCGGCGGCGTCAGGGGGCAGCAGCGCGAGGTCGCCCTCCGGCTCTTCCGCCAACTCCCGGCCCAGGACCCCGGACCAGAACCGCGCGAGGCTTGCGGGCCGGGTGGCATTGAAGGAGATCGCGAACAGTCGACTGGTCATGGCCCCGCACCCTAGGGCGGCCGTACGGACCACGCACCCGAATTACCGCTGTGGCGCCCGCACTTGGGCGAGGTCAGGGGCTCTCCGTGAACGCGTCCGCGTGGTCGGCGGCCCACTGGCGGAACGTGCGCGGCGGTGTCCCGAGGATGTCGGCGACCGCAGTGGTGACGTACGCGGGCTGTCCGACCGCCGCGCTCCAGGCGGCGAGCAGCATGTCGACGACCGCACCGGGCGCCGTACCCGCCGACAGGCTGCGGAACGCGTCCGGCGTCATCTCCTCGAAGGCGATCCGCCGCCCCAGGGCGTCGCCGACGGCGGCCACCTGCTGGGCCTGGGTCAGCGATTCGGGGCCGGTGAGGACGTAGTCGCCTCCCGTGTGTTCGTCGCTGTGGAGGGTCCGTGCGGCGACGGCTGCGATGTCGCGGTCGTCGACCGGGGCCGCCTCGGCGGCGCCGTACGGCCACCGGACGACCTCGCCCGCGCGGATCGCCGGAGCCCACCAGGTCAGGGCGTTCGACGCGAACATCCCCGGCCGGAGGACCGTCGACTCGATCCCGGCGGCCGCGATGAACCGCTCGATGTCGGCGTGCAGCGCCGCCATGGGATTGGGCTGCTGGAAGAAGGGGTGCGGCGTCCGGTGCGGGGACGAGAGGAGGACGACCTTCCGCGCGTGGGCCGCGAGGCGTTCGACGACCGCCTCGGCGGTCTGCGGAGGCGCCGTCCAGACGAGGAAGACCGAGTCGGCGCCCCGCAGTGCCGGGTCGAGCGATGCGGGCGCGGTGAGGTCGCCGGTGAAGACCTCGACCTCCGCGGGCAACGTGGCCGCCGCCTCGGGGCGACGGATGAGGGCGCGGACCGGCACCCCGGCGTCGAGGAGCCGGTCGACGACGAGGCGGCCGCCCCGGCCCGTCGCCCCGGTGACGAGCACGGGAGGAATGTCTGTCTGATGCATGCCGACGATGAAAACGTTACCGAGTTAAAAAAGCAACCCGGTAACGAATGTTACGCTGGTCCGATGAACGAGCCGACGGGACTGCGGGCCCGCAAGAAGGCGCGGACGCGCGACGCCATCGCCGACGCGGCCGTCTCGCTGTTCCTGGAGCACGGCTTCGACCGTGTCTCCGTCAACGACGTCGCGGCGGCGGCCGAGACCTCCAAGCCGACGCTCTTCCGGTACTTCCCCACCAAGGAAGACCTGGTGCTGCACAGGTTCGCGGACCACCAGGGCGAGGCGGCGCGCGTCGTGCGCGAGCGCAGGTCCGGCACCAAGCCGATGACGGCGCTGCGCCGGCACTTCCGGGGCGGCCTCGACCGGTACGACCCGGTGACCGGCCTCAATGACCATCCCGAGGTGGTCGCGTTCCACCGCCTCGTGTTCACCACGCCGAGCCTGGCGGGACGGCTCACGCGCTACCAGCTGGAGGACGAGGAGGTCCTGGCGGAGGCCCTCGGCGAAGGCGTCCGGGGGCGGGTGCGAGCGGCCCAGGTGCTCGCGGTCCAGCGGGTGCTCGCCCGGGTCAACTGGCAGAAGATCGCCGACGGCCGTACGGCGCGCGACGTCCACCCCGAGGCCGTGGCCGACGCCGACGAGGCCTTCGGCCTGCTGCGGTGACGGGCCGTGGCCCCAGCTGAAGGTTCCGGCCGGGCGGCTTTCGCTCAGCCCGCCGCGTCCGCCTCCGCCCCAACTGCATCCGCCTCCACCGCGACCGCCTTCGCCCAGCGGTAGTCCGCCTTGCCGCTGGGCGAGCGCTGGATGCGGTCCGTGACGACCAGCTGGCGCGGGATCTTGTAGCCGGCGACGTGCGTACGGCAGTGGCTCTGGACGGCGTCCAGGGTCAACTCATCGGCCCCGTCCCGGAGTTGGACCACGGCCGCGACATGATTGCCCCACTTCGGGTCCGGCACGCCCGCCACCAGGGCGTCGTACACGTCCGGGTGCGACTTGAGGGCCTGCTCGACCTCTTCCGGATACACCTTCTCGCCCCCGGAGTTGATGCACTGCGAGCCGCGGCCGAGGACGGTCACGATGCCCTGCTCGTCCACGGTCGCCATGTCGCCGAGCAGCACCCAGCGCTCGCCGTCCTTCTGGAAGAACGTCTCGGCGGTCTTCCTCTCGTCGTTGTAGTAGCCGAGCGGCACATGGCCGCGCTGCGCCAGGCGGCCCGGCTCGCCCACGGCCACCGGCTCGTACGTCGCCGGATCGACCACCCGCGTACGCTCGTTGACCTCCAGGCGGAAGCCCTTCTCGGGCCCGGAGTCGTCGGTGGCCTTGCCGTTGGAGCCGGACTCGGACGACCCGAAGTTGTTCAGGAGCAGCACGTTCGGCACCAGGGCCTGGAACTCGGCGCGCACCGTCTCCGACATGATCGCCCCGGACGAGGAGACGCTGAACAGCGACGACATGTCGGTGCCCTTGCAGGGGCCGTTGAGGGCGTCGATGAGCGGCCGCAGCATCGCGTCGCCGACGAGGGAGACGCTCGACACCTTCTCCTTCTCGATCGTACGGAGCACCTCTTCCGGCACGTACTTGCGGTGGATCGCCACGCGCTGGCCGTAGTTGAACGCGACGAACGAGGTCAGCGTGGACGTGCCGTGCATCAGCGGGGGAGTGGGGAAGAACGTGAGGCCGCCGCCGCCCGCGGCGACCTTCTCGGCGAGCTCCTCGGGGCGCGTGACCGGGTCGCCTGCCGGGTCGCCGCCGAACAGGCCCGCGAAGAACAGGTCCTCCTGGCGCCACATCACGCCCTTCGGCATGCCCGTGGTGCCGCCGGTGTAGATGATGAACAGGTCGTCGGCGGAGCGCTCCCCGAAGCCCCGCTCGGGCGAGCCGTCCGCCTCGGCCTGCGTGAACTCCACCGCGTCCAGCGCGGGCGCACCGGCCGGGGGAGTGCCCACCCGGACCAGGTGGCGCAGCTTCTCGGTACGGGGCAGCGCGGCCGCCACCCGCTCGGTGAACTCGGCGTCGAAGACCAGCGCGGCGAGGTCGGCGTCGCGGTAGAGGTACACCAACTCCTCTTCCACGTAACGGTAGTTGACGTTCACCGGCACGAGCCGCGCCTTGAGGCAGGCGAGCCCCGTCTGCAGGTACTCCACCCCGTTGTAGAGGTGAAGCCCGAGGTGCTCGCCCGGACGCAGTCCGCTGTCGATCAGATGGTGGGCGAGGCGGTTGGCAGCCGCGTCGAGTGCGGCGTACGTGAGGCGGCGCTCCGTGCCGGTGCCCGGGTGGTCGACGTACACGAGCGCCTCGCGGTCGGGCACCACGTCGACGACGGACTCGAACAGGTCGGCAAGGTTGTACTCCACCGCTCCTCCTGACCCCGGAAGGTTTGTTGGCTCGGCCGTCATTAGAGCGTCGCCCGGCACAACTGTGAAGGGGCGCGACAAGAAATCTGACTGGCTGTCAGAAAGCTATTGAACTGGAACCCCGGCTCCTGCAACCTGTTCCAGGTCTGAGACGGGAGGACCTCAACCATGGGGCGAACTGGTGGGACGGAACACCTGACCGTGCAGCGTGAGGGCGCCACTCTGGTGCTCACACTGAACCGGCCCGAGGCCAAGAACGCGCTCTCGTTGCCGCTGCTCGTCGGGCTCTACGACGGCTGGCTGGAGGCCGACGAGGACGACACGATCCGCTCCGTCGTCCTCACCGGCGCGGGCGGCGACTTCTGCGCCGGAATGGACCTCAAGGCCCTCGCCGGCAAGGGCATGGAGGGCGAGCAGTACCGGGACCGGATGAAGGCCGACCCCGATCTGCACTGGAAGGCGATGCTGCGCCACCACCGCCCGCGCAAACCCGTCATTGCCGCCGTCGAGGGCCACTGCGTCGCCGGCGGCACGGAAATCCTTCAGGGCACCGACATCCGCGTCGCCGGCGAGTCCGCCACCTTCGGCCTGTACGAGGTGAAGCGCGGCCTGTTCCCCATCGGCGGCTCGACCGTACGGTTGCCGCGGCAGATCCCCCGTACGCACGCGCTCGAAATGCTGCTCACCGGACGGCCGTACAGCGCCGCCGAGGCCGCCTCGATCGGGCTCGTCGGGCAGGTCGTGCCCGACGGCACCGCACTCGACAAGGCCCTCGCCATCGCCGAGCAGATCAACGCCTGTGGGCCACTCGCCGTGGAGGCGGTCAAGGCGTCCGTGTACGAGACGGCCGAGATGACCGAGACGGACGGGCTGAAGGCCGAACTGGAGCGGGGGTGGCCGATCTTCGCCACGGACGACGCGAAGGAGGGAGCGAAGGCGTTCGCGGAGAAGCGAGCCCCTGTCTACCGGCGAGCCTGACGACCAAGGAGTCCACGTCCTATGCCTGAAGTACTGAAAGCCCCCCTCATCGTCGAGTTCCCCTTCACCCGGTCCCTCGGGCCCGTCCAGAGCGCCTTCCTCACGGGGCTGCGCGAGCGGACCGTGCTCGGGGTGAAGACCGGTGACGGCAAGGTCCTCGTCCCGCCCGTCGAGTACGACCCGGTGACCGCCGAGGAGATACGCGACCTCGTCGAGGTCGGCGCCACCGGCACCGTCACCACCTGGGCCTGGAACCACGAACCGCGCCCCGGACAGCCCCTCGACACCCCCTTCGCCTGGGTGCTCGTCACCCTCGACGGCGCCGACACCGCCCTCCTGCACGCCCTCGACGTCGACGGGCCCGAGGCCGTGCACACCGGCATGCGTGTGCGGATCCGCTGGGCCGCCGAACGCGTCGGCGCCATCACGGACATCGCCTGCTTCGAACCGCACGAAAGCGCGGAGGAGGCCCAACTCAAGCCGTACGACGGGGAGTTCGAGGACGCCGTCACCGGCATCGTCGCCCCCGCCCGGCTCGACTACACGTACGCGCCCGGCCGTGCGCAGACCGGGTACATCAACGCGCTCGCCGAGCAGCGGGCCGTCGGCGAGCGCTGCCCGTCCTGCCGCAAGGTGTACGTGCCGCCGCGCGGCGCCTGCCCCACCTGCGGCGTCGCCACCGACGAACAGGTCGAGGTCGGCCCTGCGGGCACCGTCACCACGTACTGCATCGTCAACATCAAGGCAAAGAACACCGAGAACGCAGCCATCGAAGTGCCGTACGTCTACGCCCACATCGCGCTCGACGGCGCCGACCTCGCCCTGCACGGGCGCATCGCGGGCATCCCGTACGACCAGGTGCGGATGGGGCTCAGGGTCGAACCGGTGTGGCGCGAGGGCGGGCGCTACCCCGACCACTACCGGCCCACGGGCGAACCCGACGCCGACTACGAGACGTACAAGGAGATGGTCTAGATGGCCGCCGCCGGACCCCTGCGGGACGTCGCGATCGTCGCCTTCGGGCAGAGCGACCACGTCCGCACCAGCGACGAGCACTCCGAGGTGGAGATGCTCATGCCCGTCCTGCACCAGGTCCTGAAACAGACCGGCCTGAAGACCAGCGACATCGGGTTCACCTGCTCCGGCTCCTCCGACTACCTCGCGGGCCGCGCCTTCTCCTTCACCATGGCCCTCGACGGCGTCGGCGCCTGGCCGCCGATCTCCGAGTCCCATGTGGAGATGGACGGCGCCTGGGCGCTCTACGAGGCCTGGGTGAAGATCCTCACCGGCGAGGTCGACACCGCCCTCGTCTACGCGTACGGCAAATCCTCGCCCGGCTCCGTACGCGACGTCCTCACCCGCCAGTTGGACCCGTACTACGTCGCCCCGCTGTGGCCCGACTCCGTCGCCCTCGCCGCGCTGCAGGCACAGGCCCTGATCGACGCGGGGGAGACGGACGAGGCCGCGCTGGCCGGAGTCGCCGCCCGCAGCCGCGAGTCGGCCCTCGCCAACGCCCGTGCCCAGGTGCGGGGTTCGCGTGCCCAGGGCGACTATCTCGTACGGCCGCTGCGCACCGGGGACGCGCCGCCCGTGTCCGACGGCGCGGCAGCCGTGATCCTCGCCGCCGGGGACCGGGCGCGTGAGCTGTGCGAGCGGCCCGCCTGGATCCGGGGCATGGACCACCGCATCGAGGCGCACTCGCTCGGCGTGCGCGACCTCACCGACTCGCCGTCGACCCGGCTCGCCGCCGAGAAGGCCGGAGCGTTCCAACGGCCCGTCGACACCGCCGAGTTGCACGCACCGTTCACCTCGCAGGAGGTCGTCCTGCGCAAGGCGCTGGGGTTGGGGGACGAGGTGGCGGTGAACCCCTCGGGTGGTGCCCTCGCCGCCAACCCCGTGATGGCCGCCGGGCTCGTCCGGCTCGGCGAGGCCGCCGCCCGCATCCACCGCGGCGACTCCGACCGCGCCCTCGCCCACGCCACGTCCGGGCCGTGCCTGCAACAGAACCTGGTCGCCGTACTCGAAGGGGAAGCCCGTGGCTAAAGAACCCGTGGCCGTCGTCGGCGTCGGCCAGACCAAGCACGTCGCGTCCCGCAAGGACGTCTCCATCGCCGGACTCGTCCGCGAGGCCGCCCAACGGGCCCTGGGCGACGCCGAGTTGACGTGGGCCGACATCGACGCCGTCGTCATCGGCAAGGCGCCCGACTTCTTCGAGGGCGTCATGATGCCGGAGCTGTACCTTGCCGACGCGCTCGGCGCCGTGGGCAAACCCATGCTCCGGGTGCACACCGCGGGCTCCGTCGGCGGCTCCACCGCCCTGGTCGCCGCCAACCTCGTCGCCGCGCGTGTGCACGGCACCGTCCTCACCCTGGCCTTCGAGAAGCAGTCCGAGTCCAACGCCATGTGGGGCCTCTCGCTGCCCGTGCCGTTCCAGCAGCCGCTGCTCGCCGGTGCGGGCGGCTTCTTCGCCCCGCACGTGCGCGCGTACATGCGACGCACCGGAGCCCCCGACACGGTCGGCTCCGTCGTCGCGTACAAGGACCGCCGCAACGCACTGAAGAACCCGTACGCGCACCTCCACGAGCAGGACATCACCCTGGAGAAGGTGCAGGCGTCCCCGATGCTGTGGGACCCGATCCGGTACTCGGAGACCTGCCCGTCGTCGGACGGGGCGTGCGCGATGATCCTCACCGACCGTGCGGGCGCGGCCCGTTCACCCCGGCCGCCCGCCTGGATGCACGGCGGCGCGATGCGCAGCGAACCCACCATGTTCGCCGGCAAGGACTTCGTCTCCCCTCAGGCGGGCAAGGACTGCGCCGCCGACGTCTACCGCCAGGCCGGCATCACCGACCCGCGCCGCGAGATCGACGCCGTCGAGATGTACGTGCCGTTCTCCTGGTACGAGCCGATGTGGCTGGAGAACCTCGGCTTCGCCGCCGAGGGCGAGGGCTGGAAGCTCACCGAGTCCGGAGTCACGGAACTCGACGGCGACCTCCCGGTCAACATGTCCGGCGGCGTCCTCTCCACCAACCCCATCGGCGCGTCCGGCATGATCCGCTTCGCCGAGGCGGCGTTGCAGGTACGCGGCCAGGCCGGCGAGCACCAGGTCGACGGGGCCCGCAAGGCGCTCGGGCACGCGTACGGGGGCGGGGCGCAGTTCTTCGCCATGTGGCTGGTGGGGGCGGAGCCGCCGAGCAGTTGAGCGGGCTGCTCGGCGCGGGGCGGCTCAGGGGCCCCTTCCATGTCCTCCTCTGTCCTCCTTCCGTGGCCTGTGCGGCGACCGTGCCGCTCGCTAGGCTGGCCCGCAGACCGAACGGGCAGTACCGGGAGGAGTACGGACGTGGCCGAGAGCACCACCGCCGAGGAGACCTTTGCGGGTTGGCAGAAGCCCGAACTCGATCTGAGCGATGCCGCGTGGCAGTCCAGCAGTCGGGGGCGTGGGGATGTGCAGATCGCGTTCGTGGAGGGGTTCATCGCGATGCGCAACGCTGGCAGTCCGGACAGCCCGTCCCTGATCTTCTCCCCGGCGGAGTGGCGGGCGTTCGTGCTGGGGGCGCGGGCGGGGGAGTTCGACCTGACGTAGCGCTCGGGGCTGCGCCCCGGGCCCCGGTTGTCGTTTGGCTGCCGCGTCGTCGTGGCTGGTCGCGCCCCGCGGCGGAGCCGCTGATGTCACAGCCCCGCGCCCCTGAAAAACCAGCCCCTCCGGCGTTTGAGGAGCGGGGGTTCCGGGGGCTGGCCCCCGAAATGGGGTCCGGGGCGGAGCCCCGTGGTGGGGTCCGGGGCGGCAGCCCCGGGGAGCGGGGGTCTGGGGGCGCAGCCCCCGGAGCCGTCCGCCAGGACTTTCGGGAAGGGGCGGGGTGAGGGAAGAATCCGCCTAGTTGACGACGTCCTGCGGGGGCTCGCCCGCCAAGAACCCCGCCACGTTCCGCGCCGCCGCGAGGGAGATGCGGACGACCGTCTCCCGCGTCACACCCCCGACATGCGGGGACAGCACGACATTCGGCGCGCGCAGCAGCCGTAGCGAGGCCGGCGGGGGCTCAGGGTCGAAGACGTCGAGGCCCGCCCCCGCCACCGCCCCCGACTCCAACGCGTCCGCCAACGCCGCCTGGTCGATCAGGGCGCCCCGCGCCGTGTTCACCACGAACGCCGTCCGCTTGAGCAGGGCGAGGCGCTCGCGGGACAGCAAGTGACGGGTCGCCTCGGTGAGCGGCGCGTGCAGGCTCACGTAGTCCGACGTGCGCAGCAGCTCGTCCAGCGGCACCCGGCGCGCGCCAAGGCGCTGCTCGACCTCCGGCGCGGCGCGGCGGCGGCCCGCGTACACCACGTCCATCGCGAACGCCCGCCCCCTGAACGCCACTTCCTGCCCGATCTGCCCGAGCCCGACGATGCCGAGGGTCTTCCCGGACAGCTCGGTGAGCGACGGCTTGAGGCGGGGCAGCGCCCAGTCGGCCTCCACCAGGGCGGTGTGCGCGGGCACCAACTGCTTCGCGAGGGCCAGCATCAGGGCGAAGGTCTGCTCGGCGACGTTCTGCTGCTCCGCGCCGCTCGAACCGATCGTGCACACCGGTACGCCACGGCTGCGCGCCGCGTCGACGTCCACGTAGTCGAAGCCGTGGCTCGCGCACTGCACCAGCCTCAACTCCGGTGCGGAGGCGAGGTGTTCGGCCGTCACAGGGGAGAGCGCCGTGATCACCGCTCGGGCCGTGCGCAGCGCCTGAAGGTCCTCGTCGACGGACTCCACGACCGTGACCCGCGCCGGGGCGGGCAGCAGCTTCGCGAACCCGGCCCCGGCCGCGCGCCCGCCGACGTGCGGCGGGACGACGGCCAGGACGTGCCGCTCGTCGCGGGCTTCCGTGGCGGCATCGGCCATGCCGTCCCTCATGCCGTCCTTCATGCCGTCCCTCATGCGGTCCCTCATGCCGTCCCCGTCTCCAGGTCGTCCCCGCTCACGGTGCCCGGCGCGGCGTGCCCGGTCAGGGCGAGGGTCAGGTCGAACTCCGCGAGCAGGCACCGGATCACGTGCTCCACGCCCGCCTGACCGTCGAGGCCAAGCCCGTACGCGTACGGCCGGCCCACGAGCACCGACCGCGCGCCGAGGGCGAGGGCCTTGAACACGTCGTCGCCGGTGCGCACCCCGCTGTCGAACAGGACGGTCAGCCGGTCGCCGACCGCCTCCGCGACGCGCGGCAGGGCGTCGGCCGCGGCGATCGAGCCCGCCACCTGGCGGCCGCCGTGGTTGGAGACCACCACGCCGTCCATGCCCGCGTCCGCCGCGAGCCGCGCGTCGTCCGGGTGCAGGATGCCCTTCAGGACGATCGGGCCGTCCCAGTTCTCCCGCAGGAACGCCAGGTCGGGCCAGGTCTTCGCCGGGTCCGCGAACATGCCGACGAAGTGCATGACCGCCGCGTTCGGGTCCTCGTGCACGGGCTTGGCGAGGCCCGCCCGGAACGCTGGGTCGGTGAAGTAGTTCGCGGTGCCCACACCATGCAGGAACGGCAGGTACGCCTGGTCGAGGTCGCGCGGCCGCCAGGCGAGCAGCGGGGTGTCGAGGGTGACGAGCAGGGCCGTGAACCCGGAGGCCTTCGCCCGGTCCAGGAAGCTCTTCGTCACCTCCCGGTCCTTCGCCCAGTACAGCTGGAACCACCGCTCGCCGTCGCCCATCGCCTCCGCGACCTGCTCCATCGGCGTGCTCGACGCGGAGGAGAGCACGAACGGCACGCCCTGCGCGGCCGCCGCGCGCGCCGCCGCCGACTCCGCGTCCGGGTGCATGATCGAGAGCACGCCGACGGGCGCGAGCGCGAGCGGCGCGGGCAGCGTGCGCCCCAACACCTCGACGGACAGGTCCCGTTGGTGCACGTCCCGCAGCATCCGCGGCACGATCCGGCGCCGGTCGAGCGCAGCCCGGTTCGCCGCGGCGGTGCTGCCGCTGCCCGCGCTGCCCGCCACGTAGCCGACCGGGCCCGGCCCGAGCCGCCGCTCGACCAGCTCCTCCAGACGCGTCAGATCGGTGGGCAGCCGCGGCACCGCGCCCGTCATGCCGTTCAGATAGATCTCGTACTGAAAGTCCGCCCGGTGACCAGCCACTATGTCGATTCCTCCGCACTAGAGGGCACATCCGAACCAGAGGAGCACGTTCGGTCACCCTCACACCTGCGCCGTGCGGTGATCAAGAGCGGGGCGGGACTTTGCGCGGAACAGGACTTTGTACGGAACAGGACTTTGTACGGAACAGGCGGCCGCCCACCCGGGCGTACCGTGGAGACAGGGCCGGGCGGGGCCCGTCTGTGCGTACGTCGATGCTCCGAGCCGCCGCAGGCGTCCCCGCGCCGGCTGCCGAAGGAGACAGCGCCTCCAGCGTTTGAGATGGGGGTCCCCCCTGCTCTTGCGCAGCCGAGAGCTTGGGGGAGGGGGGCTGGGGCTGGCCCCCGGGATGGGGTCCGGGGTGGAGCCCCGAGGCGGGGCAGGGGCGGCAGCCCCGAAGCGGGGTCCAGGGGCGGCAGTCCCGGGTAGGGGTTTGGGGGCGGCAGCCCCGTGGTGTGGTCCAGGGGTGGCAGTCCCGGGTGGGGGCCGGGCGGGAGCCCTGGGGAGCGGGGGTCCGGGGGCGCAGCACCCGGGCTGACGGCGGTCTTTCGGGAAGGGGTGGGGTGGGGGGAAGGAACAGCCCCCGGGCGGCAGGCGGGTCGGGGGCGGGCCCCGAGGGAGCGATAGGCCGTCGCTATTGCGGGCATTGGGGAATCGCGCATTGTCGCAGCCCTCCCCGCTGGGCGAGCCTGATCCGAAAGACAGGCCCGAGGTCGGCGCACCGCGCCGGCGCGGGCCAGGCGAAGGGGAGGGCAAGTCTGTGTCACAGCACCTTCGGCTCAACTTCGTAGACGGGCTATGGGCCCGCGCGGAATCGGGGCTCACCAGGGAGAACGTCAACCCCGCCGACTTCTCCGACGTACTCGGGGAGTTCGCCGAGTCCGGCGGAGTCGACGCCGACCGGGCGGTGGACGCGGCAGCCGCCGCACTCCCCGCCTGGCGCGCCCTAGGCCCGATCAAACGCGCGGCCCACCTCACCGAGGCCGGCCGGCTGCTCGCCGAACGCGCCGAAGAGGTGGCCGCGGCCATCACCCGCGAGCAGGGCAAACTCCTCAAGGAGGCCCGAGGCGAGGTCCAACGCGCCCTCGCCGTACTGGAGTTCACGGCCGGCCAGGCCCGTACGCTCGGTGGCGTGACGGTCCCCGCGGAGGACGACCGCACCTTCGCGTACACCTTCCGCCGCCCCATCGGCGTGGTCGGCCTCGTCACCCCGTGGAACTTCCCGCTCGCCATCCCGATGTGGAAGGTCGCCCCCGCACTGCTCTCCGGCTGCACGGCGGTGCTGAAGCCGTCGCCGCTCACCCCGCTCACGTCCGCGCTCCTCGTGGAGGTGTTCCAGCAGGCGGGCCTGCCGGACGGGGTGCTCAACCTTGTACAGGGCGACGTCGCGGCCGGCGAGGCCCTGGTCGCCAACCCGGCCGTCGCGGGCATCAGTTTCACCGGCTCCCTCGGCGTCGGCACCGCCATCCACACCGGCGGCGCGCACCGACTCCTGCGTACGCAACTGGAGTTGGGCGGCAAGAACGCGGTCGTGGTGTGCGACGACGCGGACCTGGACAAGGCCGTGGACGCGGTCGTGCACGGCGCGTTCGGGCAGGCGGGCCAGCGGTGCAGCGCGACCAGCCGGGCCGTCGTGGACGTACGCGTACGGGACCGGTTCCTGGACCTCCTCGTGGCGCGGGTCGCGGGCCTGCGCGTGGGCCCCGGCGACGATCCCGCCTCGCAGCTCTGCCCGGTCGTGAACACCGTGCGCAGGGACGCCGCGCTCGCCGCGATCGCGGGCGCCCAGCGCGACGGCGGCAAGGTGCTCTGCGGCGGCGGGCCCGAGGAGCGGCCGGATCTCCCCGAGGGGTGCTACGTGCAGCCGACGGTGATCCGGGACGTGCCGTGGGACAGCGAGCTGGCGCAGGAGGAGGTGTTCGGGCCGGTGCTCGCGGTGGTCGACGCGGACGGCTTCGACGATGCGATCCGGATCGCGAACTCGGTCAAGTACGGGATGAGCGGCACGGTGTTCACGGCCTCGCAGGCGCGGGCGTTCGAGGCGGTGGAGCGGTTCGAGGCGGGGATGCTGCACGTCAACCGGCCGGGGGTGGGGGCGTACGCGCATCTGCCGCATGTCGGGGCGAAGGCCTCGCAGTACGGGCCGCCCGAGTGCTCGCCCGAAGTGTTCGACTTCTACACGGAGTGGCACTCGGCCTGCATCGGCTACTGACGCCGCCCCCACGCATCACAGAGGCCCCGGCGGGAACCGTTTCCCGCCGGGGCCTCACGCCGTCTGCAGTTCCCCACCCCGCCCCTTCCCGAACTGGGGCTCCGCCCCAGACCCCGCTCCTCAACCGCCGGAGGGGCTGAAAAATCAGCCCCTCCGGCGGTTGAGGAGATTCGATCAGCCCCCCACAACCTCCTCCGCCAACCCGAACGACAGCGTCATCCCCGCCCCGCCCACCCCGTTGACCACCGTGACCCCCGGCTCGGGCGACACCACGAGTTCCGTGCGGCCGTCGCGCAGGGACGGGTAGTAGCCGGTCCAGCGCTCGGTGACGCGCGGGTCCGGCAGGTCGGCGAAGGTGCCCAGGTAATCGAGGACGGCCTCGTTGATGCCCTCGTCCTCGAACGGGTCGTGGGTCAGGCCGTACGCGTGGCTGTCGCCGATCGTGAGGCGGCCGTCGGCGGTCTGCGAGAGCAGGACGTGGATGCCGTGCTCGCGGTGGTACGGCAGCTCCTCGTTCATCCGCGCGGCGAGCGCCTCGCGGGCGGTGAGGCCGTCGAACGCCGCGTAGTGCAGGAGCGTCAGGCCACCGCACAGCATCGGGCCGAGCGGCCGGCCGCCGGGCTGGACCCCCGTACGCATCATCTGCAGCTTGCAGCGGACCAGACCACTGTCGGCGAACGCGTCCGGGTAGAGCGTGGCGAAGTCGTTGCCGCTGCACACGAAGACCCGCCCGGCCCGCCACTCGCCGGCCGTGGTCGACACGGTGGGCAGGTCGACGGAGCGGACGGTCGTGCCGAAGCGGATGTCGACGCCGTACTCGGAGATCAGGTGCTCGGCGACGGCGGGGATCGCCCGCCGCGGGTCGACGTTGAGCTCGGTCGGGCTCCACATCGCCGCCAACAGGCCCTCGGGGCGGGCCACATGGCTGCTGTCGAGGGCCTCGCGGGCGGTCATCATGGCGACCCCGCGGTCCCGGGCGGCCGGGGTGGCGGCGACGAACTCCTCCAGGACCGCCACCTCATCGGGGCGGTGGGCGAGGTGCAGCGAACCGCTCTGCTCGGCCCACAGGCCGGTCTTGGACGCTATCTCCAGCCAGATCTCCCGGCTGCGCAGGGCACGTTCGTAGATCGCGCCCCGCTGCTGTCCGACGGCCCAGATCATGCCGAAGTTGCGGATGGACGCGCCCACGGCGAACTCGTCCCGTTCGAAGACGACCACGCGTTCCCCGCGGCGCGCGGCGGCGAGGGCGTGCGCGAGTCCGACGATGCCGGCGCCGACGACGACGGTGTCGGCCTGGTTGACGCTCATGATGGAAACCTCTCTCGGTACGGCAGGGTGCGGTGAAGGCACGACGAGGTACAGCGAGGTGCAGCGAGGTGCAACGAGGGTGAATGCGCGGGGAGTTGGGCAGATCCGGGCCCGGCCGGGGCAGGTGTCGAGGCGCCCGGCCGGGCCCGGGGGAGTGCCGGACCAGGTCTCCCGGCCGGTCCGTCAGGCGGCGGCCGCGTTGCGCGGCCGCCGGTTCCAGTGCGGCAGCATCAGGAGTCCGGCGAGCAGCGCGGCCCCCGCGAAGCCGATGAACAGCGCGTCCCCGGAGAGGAACCCGGGCAGCAGGCCGCCGAGGATCGCTCCGACCGAACCGCAGCCGTTGACGAGGCCCGCGGCGGTTCCCGCGCCCTTGTCGGTGCCGAAGTCGACGGCCGCGACGCAGGAGATCATCGAGTCGGCGGCGTACACCGTGAGACCGATGACGGCGAGCACCGCGACCATCACCGGGACGCTGCCGGTCGCGGTGAGCGGCATGAACAGCGCGAGCGTCACCGTCAGGAGCGCCAGGGAGAGCACGCACGGCGGCACGCGGCGCGAGCCGAACAGCTTGTCGGAGAGCCAGCCCACCACGATCGGGGCGACGACGCCCGCGACGCCGAAGGCGATCGGGATGAGGACCGCGCCCACCTTGTCGATGTCGGGCAGCCGGCGGCTGACCAGCACGGGACCCCACAGCAGGATCGCGTATCGGGCGGGCTTCAGGAGGAAGTAGGAGGCGCCCAGGGTGAGCACCATCCGGTCGCGGAGCGTCTCCCGGTAGAGCGCGAGCCCGGCCCGCCGCGGCTTCGCCGAACCTCCCTCGGCCTCGGTCGCGGTCTCCGCACCGGTCTCTGTGCCCGTCTCCTCCTCTACGGCCGAAATCCCTGCGTCCTCAGGGGAGTTCTTCTGCAGCAGCACGAACAGGACGAGGACCACGGCGAGCGACGCCGCGCCCGCGAAGAACGCGATCCGCCAGCTGTCGAACAGGGAGTACGCGATCCAGCCGAGGAACGGCGGCGCGGCGAGCCCGCCGAAGGCGTAGTTGGTGCTCCACAGGCCGAGGACGCGCCCTCGCTGCCGTACGGGGAAGAAGCTGCCCATGTTCTTGCACAGCGGCGCCCAGCCCGTGGACTGTGCGAGGCCCTGCAGCACCATCGCGCCGCCGAAGACGAGCAGAGCACTGCTCACGCCCATCACGCAGGCGGCGACGATCGCGCCGACCATGCCGCCGATGACGACGACCCGCGGCCCGAACCGGTCGGCCCACATGCCCCACAGGAACTGGCCCACCGCGTAGGCGGCCAGATAGACGGCGTCGATGACGCCGAGGAACCGTTCCGTGAGGACGACGTTGACGGCAGGGTCCTCCAGGATGCCGAGCTTGGCGACGGAGAACGCCTGGCGTACGAAGTAGAAGCCCGCGTACGCGAGCCAGGTGACGGCGAAGATCCGCCAGCGCCAGCGAGCGGCGCCGGTGGCCCCGCTGACGGTCCGTGAACTGCCCTGCAGTGGTGCGAGGTCGGCCATGGCGGTGTCCTGTCCCTCGTCCTCGGTGCCGATAACGGGTGCGTGGGGGGCGGCTGTTGGGCCCTGGCTGTGGGGTGGGTACGCCCGGCCGGAGAAGGCCGGTCCGGCCGGGCGGTCCGGTGGGACCCCGCGCACAGGCGGGCGCGGGGCCGGTCGGTCGGGTGGTGCGGGACCCGGTGGGTCAGGCGACGGGGCCCGGCCGGGTCAGGCGGTGCAGGACCGGCCGGTCAGGCGGCGGGGAGCGGCTCGCCGGCGGCGATCGCGGCGCCGATCCAGTACGCGTCGAAGTTGCGCAGCCGGTGGTCGACGGGCAGGCCCTCGACCGGGGCGTTGACGAGGAACGGCACCTTCTGCTCGGTCAGCCCGCCGTGCGAGCGCAGCGGTTCGGTGAAGCCGGAGATGTCGTGCCGGGCCGGTGTCGTGCCGAGGACCGTGTTGCGCTCGGCGATGACGACGAGGTCGCCGATCCGGTCGCCCGGCAGCTCGAACCGCTCGCAGGCCGCCTCCCGGGTCAACACTTCCTCCACGCCCTCCAGTTGGGCGAGGCCGGCGGCCACGGCTGCGCGGTCGGCGGACGCGGGCAGATGGACGGTGGCGTACGAGCCCAGCGCGCCGTGGTGCACGGTGTACGGGTCGGTGATGGGCAGCACGACCCGCGCCGCGCCCGGTTCGAGCCGGGCGTCCAGCTCGTCCTGGAGATGGACGACACGGGCCGCGCCGTCCCCGCCCGCCTTGGCGTTCATGCCGTGGTCGGCGGTGACGACGAGGACCGCGCCGAGCGCGTCGATCCGCTCGAAGTACTGGTCGAGCATGGCGTAGAAGTCGTTGGCGACCGGCGAGCCCGGGGCGTGCTTGTGCTGGATGTAGTCCGTGAGCGACAGGTACATCAGGTCGGGCCGGTCCTTGTCGAGGATGTCCGCGCCCGCGGCCATGACGAGCTCGCTCAGCTCGGCGCTGTACACCGACGGCAGCTCCATGCCGGTGCGTTCCAGGACCTTGCCGATGCCGTTCTCCGCCTCGGTGGCCTGGTCGGCCTTCTCCGCGGAGAAGCAGATGCCGTCCTTGAGGCCGCTGCCCAGGAGCCGGCGCAGCTTGTCCTTGGCGGTGATGACGGCGACCTTCGCCCCGCGCTGCGAGAACTCCGCGAACAGCGTGGGCGCGCGCAGCAGTCCGGGGTCGTTCATCATGACCTCGGCGCCGGACTCGGTGTCGTAGAAGTAGTTGCCGCAGATGCCGTGCACGGCGGGCGACACACCCGTCGCGATGGACAGGTTGTTGGGGTTGGTGAAGGACGGCATGGTGCAGTCGGCCCGCAGGTCGGCCCCGCGCTGCAGCATCCGCTCCAGGAAGGGCATGCGGCCGTCCGCGATGGCCCGCTCGTGGTAGGCGTCCTCGCTGCCGTCGATGCACACGACGACGACGGGCCGGTGGGGCCGGTGGTAGCGGCGCCCGTTCACAGTCAGCGGCTCGGTCATGTACGGATCCACCCCTGAGGTCGAAGTCTCGCGGACGGCCTCCTCGTTCGCCGTGCCGCGTTTCATGGGTAGCACCGGCGGCGGGGGCGGAAGAACCACCGGATTCGCTATGGCGGCCATAGCCCCCCGGGCCGAGAGAGACCGCGTACGAGCCCTCCCCCGCAGGCCGGGGCGCGGGCTAGGCTCGGCGCCCGGTGATCGACGAGGCTCGCCCGGCGAGTGGGGAGGGGCGTGCGTGGAACTCAACCTCCACCGACTGTGGATCTTCATGCAGGTCGTGGAACACCAGGGCTTCTCCGCGGCGGCGCACCGCCTCTACATGAGCCAGCCCTCGGTCTCGAACCAGGTGCGCAGGCTCGAACAGTCCCTGAAGGTCACCCTCATCGACCGCTCCGGCTCCCGCGCCCGGCCCACCGCCGAGGGCGAGGTGCTCGCCGAGTACGGCAAACGCGTCTTCCTGCTCGCCGAGGAGGCGGTCGCGGCCGTGCAGCAGGTCAGCGGCCTCGCCTCGGGCCGGCTCCTGGTGGGCGGTTCGACGACGGTCGGCACGTATCTGCTGCCGCCGCTGCTCGCCCGCTACCAGGAGCAGCACCCCGGCATCGAGTGCGACGTGTTCGTCGGCAACAACGAGGCCGTACTGGAACGCCTCCTGGCCGGTGACATCGGCGTGGCCGTCGTCGCGGGCGTCCCGACCGCCTCCCAACTCCTCACGGAGACCGTCCTCGACGAGCGTCTCGTCCTCGTCGCGTCCCCCGCGCACCCCCTCGCCGGGCGCGCGGAGGTACACCCGCAGGACCTCGCCGACTGCCGTTTCCTGCTCCGCGAACCGGGCTCGCAGACCCGGGTGCTGCAGGAACAGGCGCTCTCCGAATGGGAGTTGGACACCGCGTCGCGCGGCGCCGTGTGGGGGCCCGAGGCCGCGAAGCAGTGCGTGGCGGCGAACCTCGGCATCGCCCTGATCTCGGAGCACGCCATCGTCGACGACGTACGCGCGGGCACCCTCGTGGTCCTGCCGACGAGCCCGGCCCCCCGCCCCCGCCCCGTGAACCTGGTCCGCCGCCGCGACCGGCTCCTCTCCCCGGCCGAGCGCGCCTTCATCGACCTGCTCCGCTCGGCGGACCGCTGGCCCCGCGAACTCCCGCCGCAGGGTGCCTAGTTCGGCCCATCCCGTACGACCCGCTTGGCCCCCAACAGCACCCGGTAGCGGGCCCGCCGGGCGAACTCCGCGCGCGTCCACACTGCGGGCCGCCCCGCCTCCGTGCACAGATGCAGCACGGCGTCGCCCCCGGCCCACACGCCCACATGGGCCCCGTACGGATCGTCGTCCCCGTTGAAGAGCACCAGGTCGAGCGGGCCCGGCGCCGGAACGTGCACGGTGGCGGCCGTGTCGTGCCACAGCTCGCTCGACCGCAGCGGCGGCACGCCGATCCCGAAGTGCCCGAGCACGGCGTACGCGAACAGCTGGCAGTTGGCGCCGAACCGGAGCGCGGGCCGCGCGAGCACGTCCGCCGCGCCGGGAAACCGCGAGCCCTTGTACGGCACGGACCAGAACCGTTCAGGCAGCCGCGCGAGCAGCTCCGCCGCCCCGCTCACCACAGCACCACGCACCCCCGCGCGGCGAGCCGCGCCTCCACCGCGACCGGCACCTCCACCGGATTCCACCGCAGATCCAGCTTCTCCAGTACGGGCAACTCCTCGACCCAGTCCGGCAGTTCACGCACCTGGTTGCCGCGCAGGTCCAGCCGCCGCAGCAGCGGAAGCCCGCGCAGCGCCGCAGGCACAGCCGTGAACCGGTTCTCCCGCAGCTCGACCTCCCGCAACTCCCGCAGCCGCCGTACGGAGTCGGGCAGCGCGGTCAGCCGGTTGCCGCGCAGCCACAGCTCGCGCAGCGCGCCGAGTTCGCCCAGGGAGTCGGGCAGCTCGACGAGCCGGGCGTGCTGTGCGCGCAGCTCCACCAACTCCCGTAGCCCGCCCAGGGATTGGGGCAGCCGGTCCAGGGGGTTCTCGCCGACGTTGAGATACCGAAGCCGGTTCAGACGGCCCAACGCCTCGGGCAGCACGGCGAGTTGGTTGTCGTGCAGGTAGAGGAACCCGGTGAGCGCGGGCAGGTCGCCGATCGCCTCGGGCAGCTCGGTGAGGCGGTTGTGCCCGAGGTCGAGCAGACACAGCCGGGTCAGCCCGGCAAGGCGCGGGGAGACGGCGGTGAGCAGGTTGTCCGCGAGGATCAGCTCCTCCGCGTCCACCCGCCCCCACACGGACTCCGGCACACACGTGAGCCCCGCCCGCCAGTGATCGACCCGCACCCGACCCGTCCCGAACCCCATCCCGTACCCCCTCCGAGCCCACGACCACCGGTCACGGCGAAGCTAGCATCGGGCGCATGTCCGCAGCGCAGCTCGTCCTCGATCTCGCCCTCACCGTCCGCCACGACGGCCGGGGCGGCGTCGCCGACGACCTCGAAGACGCCGAAGGCCTCACCGCCTGGGTCGCCGCGCACACCGCCGAGCTGGCCGAGGCCGCAGCCCTGCCCGACCCGCTCGCCCCGTTCACCGCCGACCCGGCCGCCCTCACCGCCGTACGCGACCTGCGCCGGGCCGTACGCACCCTCTTCGCCCGCGCCGTACGCCCCGCACCGCCCAGCCCCGCCGACGCCGAGCGGCTGCTCCCCGCCGACGAGGCCCTCGACCGGCTCGCCGCAGCCGCCGCCCGCGTCCCCGTCGCGCCCCGCCTCACCTGGCCGGAGCCCGGCCCAGCCGAGCTCACGTACCGGCCCGCCGCCCCGGCCCCGCCCGTCGACCTCCTCGTGTCCGGCCTCGCCCGCGCCGCCGCCGCGTTCCTCGCGAGCGACGACCGTGACCGGCTGCGCGCCTGCCACGCCCCGCGTTGCGTGCGCTACTTCCTCAAGGAGCACCCGCGCCAGGAGTGGTGCAAACCCTCCTGCGGCAACCGCGCCCGAGTCGCCCGCCACCAGCGGCGCCACCGCGCCGACGCCCTCTGAACGCTGCCCTAGGCCCTGTCTTCAATCTCCCGCCTGCCCCGCGACGCCCGGCACGCACGCTCGCCGCGTTGCGGAAATGCCCTAGTAGCTCCGCTACGAGACCATTCCCGCGCCTTGCGATCGCACGCACCGGACGCCGCGGGGCCCGCCCTTCGGGCGGACGACGGGAGATTGAAGACAGGGCCTAGCCTGACCCCATGCACGAGAACCCCGCGACAGAACCCCCAGGTCACGGCCCCGCCGAGCGCGACCTGACCCGCCTCCTCACCGGCCTGCGCCCCCACCTCGACCCGCACACATACGTGTACGCCACCGTCACCGGGCCGCCCCCGCCCCACCTCGACCCGGTCGTCACCGTCCGCGAGGACGAGGGCCGCACCCTCGTCGTACGGCAGGAGGAGGCCGACGCCGCCGGGCTCCCGTACGCGTACGTCGCCGGGTGGATCACGCTCCGCGTCCACTCGGCGCTCGAAGCGGTCGGCCTCACCGCCGCCGTCGCCGCGCTCCTCGCCGACGCGGGCCTCAGCTGCAACGTCGTCGCGGGCTTCCACCACGACCACCTGTTCGTGCCGTACGAGCGGGCCGAGGAGGCCGTCGCCCTCCTGGAGCGGCTGGCCGCCGACGCGGCCCAGGCCGCCCCGACCGGCTGAACTCGCCCCCGTACGGCTGGTGTTGGGCCCCGAACAGGAGGGCGGCGCATCGCCCTTCGGTGCGCGCCGCACCTTCCGCCCGCAAGGGGTCTGACCGGCGCGCATGCCGTCGGCGGCGGGGAGCGGGCCGACCGGGGCCCGGCGTCCGGCCGCGTCGAAAGCCACGTACCATGGGCGGCATGTCCTTCCTCCGCCGCCGCAGCGCCCCCACCCCCGCCGGCCCGGACTTCGACGTCCTGGCCATGGATCCGGGGGACTGGCCCGGCAACCTCGGCGCGGGCCTCCTGCCCGCCCCCGACGGCACCTGCCAGGGCGTGTTCCTGCGGTACGACCTGTTCGGCGGCCGCGGCCCCGCCATGGTCATCGGCAACCTCCCCGAGGGCTCCCCGGCCCGTGAGGTCGGCGAGAAGGACGTCCCGTTCGAGGTGGCGCAGCTGCTGCTCGCCCTGGAGAACGACGAGGAGATCGAGGTCGTCGAGACCGAGGACGTCCCCGTCATGCAGGGCGACAACCTGCTGATCGTGCGCCGCCTCAAGCTCTCCGAGAGCCGCATCTCCTGCGTCCAGTTCGACCGCAGCGACAACGTCCTGGTGACCATCGCCGCCTGGGACCGCCCCATCACGGACGACCTCTACGCCCTCCTGAAGCCGCTGCCCGCGGAGCTCTTCCAGCAGGGCTGACCAGCCGAAACAGCCCCACACACATACGCCGGGCCCGGATCTGCCCCCACACGCAGATCCGGGCCCGGCGAGCTGTCCGGCCGTACCTCTACGAACCCGACGGCACCACCTGCACGTCCGCCGCCCGCACGAACGCGACCCGGTGCCCGAACTGGATCTCGTAGTACGTGTCCTTGCCGCGCACCACCTTGTGCGTGGACGTGTCGAACGTCGGCGAGTAGAAGTACTCGCCCGGCACCTTGCCGCCCACCGCGTACTTCTGGCCCTTCAGAAGCTTGTACGGCAGCGGCGACACCGGCTGCGGCTTGATGTCCGCGGGGTACGCCGAGCTCTCCGGGTACGCCCGGCCGTAGACCGGGATCTCCTCCGCGCCCGCCTTCGGTGTGACCGTCGCGCCCTCGGCGTCCACCGCGGTCGGCTGCGCCTTCGGGTTCTTGAACCAGGCCTTCTGCCCGAGATACCAGATCGCCGTCCAGTCGCCCTCGCGGTCCGCGACCGCGTACTGCTGGCCGGTGGACACCCGCGAGCCCAGGTCGTTCACGCCGATCGTCGAGTCACCGCCGCCCGGCCGCAGGCCGATGTCCTTGACCAGCGGGGCGTCGTCGCTCGGCTCGGTGTGCAGCCGCACCGCGCTGGAACCGTGCGCCGGGCACTTCTCGCCTGCCTCCGTGCAGCCCGTGAACTCCGGCTTGTGCTCGCCGTATTGGGGCGCGACGGTCACCAGACCGCCGTCCGACCCGGCCGTGCGCTCGAAGGGCTTGCCCATCAGCGTGAAGTAGTGCTGCCAGTCCCAGTACGGGCCCGGGTCCGTGTGCATGCCCGGGATCGTCGACGTCGTCGTGCCCGGCACCGTGTCGTGGCCGAGGACGTGCTGCCGGTCCAGCGGGATGTCGTACCGCTTCGCGAGGTACTTCACCAGGCGGGCCGAGCTGCGGTACATCGCCTCCGTGTACCAGGCGTCCGGCTTGGTGAGGAAACCCTCGTGCTCCAGGCCGATCGACTGCGAGTTGATCGCCCAGTTGCCCGCGTGCCAGCCGACGTCCTTCAGCTTCAGGTGCTGCGCGACATGGCCGTCGGTGGAGCGCAGCGTGTACTGCCACGACACGTACTCCGGGTCCTGCACCAGCTTCAGAGCGGTGTCCCAGGTGCCCTCGGTGTCGTGCACCACGATGTACCGGATCTTCTGGTCGTTCGGCCGGTCCGCCTTGTCGTGGTTGCCGTAGTCCTCCTCCCCGAACTCCTCGTATGGGGCCGGCACCCACTCGCAGGAGATCGTCTCCGGGCAGTCCGTCGCGGCGGCCGACGCGCGGCGAAGGCCCAGCTTCTCCATCCGGGCCGCATCCGGCTCGACACCCCTGGTCGCGGTGAGCCGGACCCGCTGGCCCGCGTCCGTGGTGCGCTCCTCGCCGTCGCGGATCACCGCGAACACCTCGTTCGCGTACGAGGCCGCGGAAGCCTGGTCGTCGGCGCCGGAGAACTTCGCGACCGCCGCATACCAGTCCGCCGGGTTCGCGCTGTCCGTGTCCGCGCCCGCCTCGCGCTGAGCCGCGGCGAGCAGGGCCGCACCGCCGCGGACGTTCGCCGCCGGGTCGGTGCGCAACTCCTCGGCGCTGAGCCCGGTCAGCTCGGCGGCCCTCGGCAGGGTGCTGAGGCGCTCGGGCAGCTCGGCCGGGTCGGGCAGCTCCGCCTCGGGCGTGCGCGCGGGGCGGGCGGTGTCGCCGCGGGCGTCCTCCGTGCCGTGGCTGTGGTGCGGCGCCTCCTTGATCGCGGTGCGCGCATCCGTCAGGTGCATCGGGCCGTAGCCGCCGCTGACGCTGGGGGCGCCGGCGTGCCCGTCCCAGCGGGACTGCAGATAGGAGACGCCGAGCAGCACGCTCTGCGGCACCTGGTACTCGGCGGCCGCCGCGGCGAACGCGCTCTGCAGCCGCGCCGACGCGGCCCCCGGGGCGCTGCCGCTCCCGGAGGGCGCCGCGGCCAGGAGCGGCAGCAGCAGGGCGGCCGACGCGACCGCGCCCGAGGTCCTCGTCAGACGTCTGCGCACGGTCACATCTCTGGCATGGTCTGACCTTCGCAAGGCTGCCTCCTGGGGCGGTGGGGCGCTATGGGGGGTGCGGGGCCGAACGTGGGAGTCAGTGGTATCGGCTCTCCGACGATCCGTCAATCATGCCTACGGGACCGGGATTTCCCATGTCAGGACGGTTCCCGGCGGGTTTCTCCGGCGCACGTCGACCCGCCTGCGCCGCGTCAGTGGCCTGGACCTCTGAAGCCCCGCTGAACAGGAGCGACACGGACCGTGCCCGCCGGGCCCGCGCCGCCGGTGGCCGGGCGGACATCCGTGCCCGGTCCACCTGTTCGGGCGAAGTTCCGGGAGAAGGGCGGCCGCAGAGGCCTGAGCGGCCCTCCCGTACCGCCGAGTCCCGGCATCAACAGCGCGTAAAGACTGCCGAGAACCGGCAATGACGCGGCAGCGCCTCCCGTGGAAATCTCTAATCGTCCACGGGGGACAAGCGGGGGACGAGCGGGTGAGGAGGCGGTTGCGGTGACCTTGTTTCTAGGTCTCGGCATGGCGGGGGTCGTCCTCCTCGCCCTCTCCCTCGTCCTCGACGGACTGCTCGAAGGGCTCCTCGGCGGCGCCGTCGACGGACTCCTCGACGGCTGGCTCTCGCTGCCCGTCGTCGCCGGGTTCCTGTCCATGCTCGGCTTCGGCGGCGCCCTGACCCTCGGCACCACCGGCCTCGGGACCGTCGCCGCCACCGCCGTCGGCACCGGCGCGGGACTCGTCACCGCGTACGGGGTGTGGCGGGCCAGCCGCGCCCTGCTCCGGGACTCCACCGAATCCCCGCGTGGCGACGACCTCGTAGGCAGTGCGGGACGCGTCGTCACGGCCATCCCGTCCGAGGGGTACGGCGAAGTGCTGCTCCAACTCGCGGGCCAGCCCGTCAAGTTGGCCGCGAAGTGCGCCGAGCCCGTCACGCGCGGCACCGAAGTCTGGGTGGAGCGGACCCTGTCGGCCACGTCGGTCGCGGTCCGCCCCGTAGAACGCTGAACACCCGGGGCGCACGGCACACCGGGGGCCCGCGCGGCCCCCCGCCCCACCACACGTACATCTCGAAAGCGCCCGCAGCGGCGGGCACCAAGGGGGAACCCCGATGAGCCCAGTAGCGCTCTCCGTCGCCGGAGTCGTCGTACTCCTCGTCCTGCTCGCTCTCGTCGTCGTCACCCGCTACAAGGTGGCCGGGCCCAGCGAGGCGTTCATCGTCACCGGGCGGCGCGGCAAGAAGTCCACCGACCCCGCGACGGGCCGGGTGGTCACCGACAACAGCGGTCAGAAGGTCGTCGTCGGCGGCGGCGTCTTCGTGGTGCCGTTCGTGCAGCAGAGGTTCACGCTCGACCTGTCCTCGCGGCACATCCCGATCGCCGTGCGCGGCGCCGTCACCCTGCGCGGTGTGAAGGCGAACCTCGAAGGCGTCGCCATCGTCAAGGTCGGCGGCACCGAGGACTCCATCCGCGCCGCCGCCCAGCGCTTCCTCATGCAGCAGGACGGCATCGTCGGCTTCACCCAGGAAGTGCTCTCCGGCGCGCTGCGCGCCATCGTCGGCCGGATGTCCGTGGAGGACATCATCCGCGACCGCGCCGCGTTCGCCGGGCAGGTCGCCGAGGAGGCCGAGGCCTCCCTGTCCGGACAGGGCCTCGTCCTCGACGCCTTCCAGATCCAGGACATCTCCACCGAGGGCTCCTACCTGGAGGACCTCGGCCGGCCCGAGGCCGCCCGCGCCAAGCAGGAGGCCGACATCGCCGAGGCCGTCGCCCGCCGCGCCGCCGAACAGGCCCGCCTGAAGGCCGCCGAGGAGATCGCCGTCGCCGAGCGGACCTTCGCCCTCAAGCAGGCCGAGATCCGCGCCGAGACCGACGAGGCCGCCGCCCGCGCCAACGCCGCCGGACCGCTCGCCGACGCCGCACGCCAGCAGGAGGTCCTCACCGAGCAGGAGAAGGTCGCCGAGCGCCAAGCCGCCCTGACCGACCGGGAGTTGGACACCAAGGTCCGCAAGCCTGCCGACGCCGCCCGCTACCAGGCCGAGCAGGAGGCCGAGGCCCGCCGGATCGCCCTGGTCAAGCAGGCCGAGGCGGACGCGCAGCGCTCCCGCCTCACCGGTGAGGGCGAGAAGCTGCACCGCGCCGCGCTCGCCGAGGCCGTACGCATCGAGGGCGAGGCCCAGGCCGCGGCCATCGGCGCGAAGGGCGCGGCCGAGGCGGAGGCCATGCAGAAGAAGGCCGACGCGTTCGCACAGTACGGCGACGCGGCCGTGCTGCAGATGCTGGTCGAGGTGCTGCCGCAGGTCGTCGCCAAGGCCGCCGAGCCGATGAGCGCCATCGACAAGATGACGGTGATCTCCACGGACGGCGCGAGCCAACTCCCGCGCACCGTCGCCGACAACGTCGCCCAGGGCGTCGAACTCATCGGCTCCACCACGGGAGTCGACCTCGCAGCACTCCTGCAGAACATCACCGCGAGCAAGGCGAACAGCGCGAACAAGGCGAACGGCTCGGCCCCGGCCGACGGCAGGATCGAGGTCGCCGGCGACTGACCTTTTCGTACGGGGAAACGACTGACCTTTCGTACGGGAAAACGTCCTGGAAACACAGAGGCGGCGAGCAACTGCTCGCCGCCTCCCCGCGGTTGCCGCACGATGGCGCTAGGGCTGCGCTCCGCCCTGAACTTCGGCCGCCTCCGGCTGCTCCTGCGCGGGCGCGGGCGCGGTGGAGGCGGACGCTCCGCCCGAGTCGCCCGAGCCCTGGCGACGTTTGATGAAGTACCCGGCGACCGGCTGCGTGTAGCGCGCGGTCAGCGGGCCCACGATCACCAGGATCAGGACGTACGCCGTGGCGAGCGGGCCGAGGGACGGCTCGATCCCGGCCGTCACGGCGAGGCCCGCGATGACTATGGAGAACTCGCCGCGCGCGACCAGCGTGCCGCCCGCCCGCCAGCGCCCCTTGACGCCGACCCCGGCGCGCTTGGCCGCCCAGTACCCGGTGGCGATCTTCGTGAGCGCCGTGGCCACGGCCAGGACGAGCGCCGGAAGCAGCACCGGGGGAATGCTCGCCGGGTCGGTGTGCAGGCCGAAGAAGACGAAGAACACCGCGGCGAACAGGTCCCGCAGCGGGCTGAGCAGCGTGTGCGTGCCCTCGGCGACCTCGCCGGAGAGTGCGATGCCGACGAGGAACGCGCCCACCGCGGCCGACACCTGGAGCTGCTGGGCGATGCCCGCCACGAGCAGCGTCAGGCCGAGCACGACGAGCAGCAGCTTCTCCGGGTCGTCGCTGGAGACGAAGCGGGAGATCACCCGGCCGTAGCGGAGCGCGACGAACAGGACGAGCCCGGCCACGCCGAGCGCGATGGCCAGGGTGACGCTCGCCGCCGCGAGGCTCACACCCGCCAACAGGGCCGTGATGATGGGCAGATACACGGCCATCGCCAGGTCCTCCAGGACGAGGACGCTGAGGATCACCGGGGTCTCCCGGTTGCCGACCCGGCCGAGGTCGCCGAGCACCTTCGCGATGACACCGGACGAGGAGACCCAGGTGACGCCCGCGAGCACCACCGCCGCCACCGGACCCCAGCCGAGCAGCAGCGCGGCGAGCGCACCGGGCAGCGCGTTCAGACAGAAGTCGACGAGCCCCGCCGGGTACTGGGTCTTGAGGTTGGACACCAGGTCGGTGGCCGTGTACTCCAGGCCCAGCATGAGCAGCAGCAGGATCACGCCTATCTCGGCGCCGATCGCCACGAACTCCTCGCTCGCGCCGAGCGGAAGCAGCCCGCCCTCGCCGAACGCGAGCCCGGCGAGCAGATACAGCGGGATCGGCGAGAACTGGAACCGTCCGGCGAACCGGCCGAGCAGCCCGAGGGCGAGGATGATCGCCCCGAACTCGATCAGGAAGAGAGCAGAGTGCACGCGCTCACTCCTGCCCGAGGATCGCTGCGGCCGCCTCGACGCCCTCACGGGTGCCGATCACGATCAGCGTGTCCCCGCCGGCGAGCCGGAAGTCCGGTGCGGGGGACGGAACCGCCCCCGAGCGGCGCAGCACGGCGACGACGGACGCGCCCGTGTCCGTCCGCATCTTCGTGTCGCCGAGCACCCGCCCGTTGAAGTGCGAGTGCGTCGACAGCTCGATGCGCTCGGCGACCAGACCCAGATCCGTGGTGTGCAGCACGTTCGGGCTGTGGTGCGCCGGCATCAGCGCGTCGATCAGCGAGGCCGACTCGGGCCCCGTCAGATGCAGCGACTGCTGGCACGCGTCCGGGTCGTCGGCCTCGTAGACGTTGACGGTGCGCGTGCCGTCCCGGTGCGCGACCACCGAGACATGGCGGTCCTCACGTGTGGTGAGGTCGTACTGGACGCCGATGCCGGGCAGCGGCGTCGTGCTCATCCGTGGAGCAGGCACAGCCTGTCCCCTCCCTGGTCCCCTGACTTGCTGGTGAACTGGGCCGCGCCGGCGCGGAGCGCGAACGCGGCAAGAGCGACATCTTGTCATCCGCGTCAGAAGCCCCGACATGGGTGTCAGCACGGATGGACACGGGCATGTCGCAGCGGAAAGGATGCCCGGGGGACCTTTGTCGCCGCAGGTTACAGAGGTACGGGAAGAATCACCGGTACGAGGCCGCACCCGCGTGCGCCAGGATCGCCGCCGCGAGCGGGTCCAGGACCTGGCGGGGCAGTGCGTGGCCCATGCCCGGGATCTCGACGAGACGGGCGCCCCGGACCGTCTGTGCCAGGTGCTGAGCGTGCGGCGGCGGGAACACCGGCTCGGCCGGGCCGGCGACGACGAGGACCGGCACGTCGGTGGCGGCGAGCTCCTCCGTGCGCAGCAGGCCCGAGGGGTCCGCGTGGGCGTGCGCCGCGCTGTTCTCGTGGTGGCCGGTGTGCTCGACGATCCGCCGCTCCAGGGCGCGGGCCTCCGCCGCGTCGAAGGGCAGCTGCTCGCCGGAGAGCAGCCGCCAGTGCTCCACCCGCCACGCCAACTCCTCCTCCAGGGACCGGACTCGGGGCGGCTCGGCCCACAGCGCGAGCAGCCGGGGGTCGGTCCCGGGCAGGCGCTCGGGCGGGGTCTCGTGCCCGGCGGCGTCGACGTAGGGCGTGGTGCTCAGGGAGCTGGTGCCGATGAGGGTGGCGCTGAGCAGCCGGTCCGGGTGGTCGGCGACGAGGAGTTGGGCGAGGAGACCGCCGAGTGAGAGGCCGACGACATGGGCGCGGGCCACGCCGAGGGCGTCCAGGACGGCGACCGCGTCGACCGCGAGATCGGCGATCGCGTACGGCTGTTCGTTGAAGCGCCGGCTGGAGCGGCCGGTGTCGCGGTGGTCGTACCGGATGACGCGGCAGTGCTCGGCGAGCGTGTCGACGAGGGCGTCCGGCCAGCCGAGGCCGGAGGTCTGCGCGCCCATGATCAGCAGCAGCGCCTCGGCGTCGGCGGGGCCGCACTCCTCCACCCACAGGCGGGTGCCGGGGGCTGCCTCGACGAAGTGTTCGGTGCGGTGGTGGCGTGCGGGGCGGTGGTCCATGGGGCTCCTTGTCCGGCGTCTGCGTGCGGGCGGCTGAGCGCGGGCGGCTACGTGAGGGCGTCCGTGTGCGGGCCTCTATGGGAGTCTCTACATGAGACGATACGTAGCGTCTCGCTCTCCCGTCAACGCAAAAGCAGGGCCGGGGGGAGTCCCCCCGGCCCTGCACCCCCCTCGGCGGTGGCCTGCTTTCCGAGCCCCGGTGCGCCGGCCTTCAGCGAGTGCCGACCGCTGCGCGAACCGCCCTGCGGGCGAGCGCGCAGTCGTCGTGCAGTCGGCGCAGGAGCAGCCGCTGTTCCTCACCGTTCGGCACCGCGCCGGACGGGTTCTGGCCCGGCGCCGTCGGGGCCTGCTCGTTCATGGCGCGCTGCACGGCCGTCTCGTACGTCCGGATCTCCCGGGTGAGGACCAGCATCAGGTTCACCAGGAAGGCGTCGCGCGCCGCCGGGCCCGCGGACTGGGCGAGTTGGCTGATCTGCCGCCGCGCCATGGGGGCGTCGCCGAGACAGGACCAGAGCGTCGCCAGGTCGTACCCCGGCAGGTACCAGCCCGCGTGCTCCCAGTCGACCAGGACCGGCCCTGCCGGGGAGAGCAGGACGTTCTGCAGCAGCGCGTCGCCGTGGCAGAACTGGCCCATGCCGCTGGGGCCCGCGGAGTGCGCGATGCCGTGCAGCAGCTTCTGCAGGTCGCCCAGGTCCCGGTCGGTGAGCAGGCCCAGCTCGTGGTAGCGGGAGATCCGCGAGGCGTAGTCCAGCGGGGCGTTGAACATGCCTGCCGGCGGCCGCCAGGCGTTGAGCCGGCAGATCGCGCCGAGCGCCGCACGGATGTCCGCCCGCGGCGGCGCCTCCACGGGGTGCCGCTGAACTGCCGCCACCCGTCCGGGCATTCGCTCGATGACCAGGGTGCCGCCCACCGGGTCGGCGGCGATGAGCCGCGGCGCACGTACCGGCGGACGGTGCCGGACGAACGCGCGGTATGAAGCTATTTCGTGCTGGATCCGCTCCGACCAGGCGGGCGAGTGGTCCAGTAAGCACTTGGCGACCGCGGTGGAGCGTCCGGTGGTGCCGACCAGGAGCACGGAGCGTCCGCTGCGCCGCAGCACCTGCACGGGGTTGAACTCCGGGCAGATCCGCAGCACGGACGCGATGGCCGTACGCAACTGCGCGCCCTGGGCGCCGGACAGGTCGAGTCTGCCGCTGATCGCTTGCGTGCCGGGCGCCGGGCGCCGCATCCGGCCGCCTATGGCGGGGACCGCCTGCCGGGACGGTGCCAAGTACGGGCCGCTGCCCTGACGGTGGGCCTGGGGCCGGGGCGGAGCGGACACGGAGGACGATGCTGCGTACATGGGCGAGACAGATCCCTTCGTGTGCCGACGAGTCACATGGCCACCCGGCCCGGCCGAAGTGCCGCACCCTGGGGAGTGCCGTACGACCGCCGGGGCGGGGTGGCGCATATCTACCTGACACCTCCCGGCGCGTGGCACACCACGTAGCGCACCCTGGCGAACCCTGGCGAATAGTCGCACCGCATCTGACAGGCGGTTAATGTCAACTCAGCCGAGAACCTGGGGGCTTGACGTGAGCAGCGAACCCAACACTCGCCTGCAAGACCTGTTCGGCCTGGCCGGCTGGTCCAAGGGCGAACTGGCGAGACTCGTGAACCGGCAGGCGGCGGCCATGGGCCATCCGCAGCTGGCGACCGACACCTCGCGGGTGCGGCGCTGGATCGACATGGGAGAGATCCCACGCGATCCCGTGCCGCGGGTCCTGGCGGCCCTGTTCACCGAGCGACTCGGCCGTGTCGTGACCATCGAGGACCTCGGTCTGGTCCGGCACGGGCGTACGGGGAAAAGGCAGAGCAAGGGGCAGCAGGACAACCCCGACGGACTGCCTTGGGCGCCCGAGCGGACAGCCGCGGTCCTCACCGAATTCACGGGAATGGACCTCATGCTCAACCGACGCGGCTTGGTGGGCGCGGGCGCCGCGCTCGCCGCGGGCTCCGCACTCAGCAGCGCCATGCACGACTGGCTGCACACCGACCCGGCCCTGACCGCCGACGCACCCCGCTCCCACGACCCCCTGCACGCCGACCCCGCTGGGTACGACCGGTACGAGGCCGCCCCCATCGGGTCGCAGGAGATCGAGGAGCTGGAGCGTTCGGTGGAGGTGTTCCGCGCCTGGGACGCCTCCCGTGGCGGCGGACTGCAACGCAAGGCCGTGGTGGGCCAGTTGAACGAGGTGGGCGGCATGCTCGCCTACCGCCACCCCGACCATCTGCAGCGCCGCCTCTGGGGCGTCGCCGCCAACCTTGCGGTCCTCGCGGGCTGGATGTCGCACGACGTCGGCCTGGAGCCCACCGCCCAGAAGTACTTCGTCATCGCCGCGCACGCCGCGCGCGAGGGCGGCGACCGGCCGCGCGCCGCCGAGGCGCTCTCCCGGGGCGCCCGCCAGATGGTGCACCTCGGCCGGCCCGACGACGCCCTGGACCTGATGAAGCTCGCCAAGTCCGGTTCCGGCGACGAGGTGTTGCCGCGTACGCAGGCGATGCTGCACACCATCGAGGCCTGGGCCCAGGCCGCCCTGGGCAAGGGCCAGGCGATGCGGCGCACCCTCGGCGAGGCGGAGGAGCTGTTCGTCTCCGACAAGGGCGATGTGCCGCCGCCGAGTTGGATGCAGATGTTCGACGAGGCCGACATGCACGGCATGCAGGCCCTGGCGTACCGCACGCTCGCCGAGCACGACCCGAGCGCGTCCGGCATCGCCCAACGGCACGCGAAGGAGGCCTTGGAGCTGCGGGTCGGCGGGCGGCAGCGGTCGAAGATCTTCGACTACATCTCGCTGGCCTCCGCCTGCTTCATCGCTGACGACCCGGAGCAGGCCGACCGGTATGCCCGCCTGGCCCTGGTGTCCATGGGCGAGACCTCCTCGCACCGCACCTGGGACCGGCTGCGCGAGATGTACCGGCTCACCGGCCAGTACGCCTCGTACCCGAAGATCCAGGATCTGCGTGAGGAGATTCAGCTCGCGCTGCCGAAGGAGCGGTCGAAGGGGGCGACAGGCAAGAGCACGAAGGCGTGAGGACCTTCGCCGGCCGCCCCGACAGCGGGGGCTCGTCTGCCGGGTGGCGGATCGTCGCCGAGTGACGGGCCGGTGGTCCGTCCTCGCGCCCACGCGGCGCCAGCCGCAGATCGACACAGCCCCGCGCCCCTGAGAGGCGGCTCCGCCGGCCTCTCAGGGGCGCCCGATGGTTGCGCCCCTCAGGGAGCCCCGACCCTGGCGATCAGTACGCACGCGTCGTCCTCGCGCTCGGTCTGTCCGAACGTCTCGACGACCGTGCGTACGCAGTCCTGCGCGCCGCGCGCCCCGGCGAACCGGGGGGCCAGCGCCAGGAGTCGCTCCGCGCCGGTGGCGGCGTCGCGTCCGGGGACCAGGCCGTCGGTGTGGAGGACGAGCAGGTCGCCGATCTCCAGGCGCTCCTCGGCCTGCCCGTACACGGCGCCGGTGGTGGCGCCCAGGAGCACGCCGTCGGGCGGTGTCAAGGCGCGCCCGGTGCCGCCGCGGAACAGCAGGGGAGCGGGGTGTCCGGCCTGGGCCCAGGTGAGGATGCGCCGCACCGGGTCGTACCGGCAGCACACCGCGCTGCCGAGGGCGGGCTGCACGGAGGCGTCCAGCATCTGGTTGAGGTGGCCGAGCAGCGGCCCGGGGCGGGAGCCGGCGACGGCCATGCCGCGCAGCGCGCCGAGCAGCATCGCCATGCCGGAGGTGACGGTGACGCCGTGCCCGGTGAGGTCGCCGACGCTCAACAGGGCGTCGCCGTCGGGGAGTTGCATGGCGTCGTACCAGTCGCCGCCGATGAGCGCGCTGGACGAGGACGGCAGGTAGTGCGCCGCGAGGTCCAGGGATGCGGGGCTGCCGTGCGGGAACTGCAGCTGGCCGCGCCACGGCGGCAGGACGGCCTCTTGCAGTTCCACGGCGACACGGTGCTCGGTCTCGGCGAGGTGCTGCTGCCGCTGCAGGGACTCCCTGGTCTCGCGTACGGCGAGCTGGCTGCGGCGCAGTTCGCTCACGTCCCGCAGGACGGCCCACATGGAGGCGGTCATGCCGTTGGAGTCGAGGACGGGCTCGCCCATCATGTGCACGGTGCGCACGTCGCCGTCGGGGCGGACGATGCGGAACTCGCCGTCGATGGGCCGCCCGTCGACGAGGCAGTCCGTCACCATCGTGGTGAGCAGTCGCTGGTCGTCGGGGTGGACGAGGGCGGGGAGTTCGTCGAGGGTGAGCGGCTGCTTGGCCTGGTCCCAGCCGAATATGGCGTAGAGCTCGCCGGACCAGGTCACCTCGTCCGTGAGGAGGTTCCACTCGGCGCTGCCGACCCGGCTGAGCAGGGAGCCGCGCGGGGCTTCGGGCCGCGCCGGGGCAGCGGTGAACTCGGGGACGGGCTCGTCCTCGGGGGCGTCGACGGGGATGCCGGCGCGCAGCTGGCCCAAGTGGGCGTTCAGGTCGTCGAGTTGGTGGACGGCGAGTTCGCAGAGGGCGCGCTGCCAGCGGCCCTGCGGGTCGGTCTCGGCATGCACGGTGTCGCGGCGTACGGCGTCGACGTCGACGCGGAGCCGCTGCGTCTGGGAGATGAGCGCGTCGACCGTGCCGCGCTCGGGCGGCTGAGGTGCGGGGCGGTCCGCAAACAGATGGGACGGCATGACGTACTCCGATGCAGGCGCGGTGCGACCAGGGCTGACGGAAGAGCCGGTTATGACTGTTGCACAGCCAGCGATGCCCCGTAAGGGATTTGGCAACACACGATCCGGTGGTGCTGGCGGCATATGCCTGCGTCCTCCTTGGCGCGTTGCCCTGTTTCGCACCCTTTGCCGGGTGCTTTGTGGCGTTGCGCGCTGCCGTCAACTGTGCCTCGGCCAGCGGGAGTTCAGGCCGAAAATAGCCGTTTGCCCCGGGCAGGTGCCCACTCCGGCCGACCGGACCTCAGAGCCGGTCCGCACACCGCGTAACCCCAGCTCCGCCCCCCCCCACCGAGGACCCCGGCACCGACCGGGCCCTCGGCCGGAAACACCTGCTGGCCACCCCGAGGACGATACCGGCGACCACCCCCGGGCACGCACCGAAGCACCCCGCCTCGAAGCCGCGCACCGAGCACGGCAACCCGCCCACGGAGAGGCGACGCGCCCCCGCCCCCTCGCAGCGCACCTCCGCCCCGGGGTCGAATTCGCGCGCGATCCGTGCGCGCGCGGTCGAGCGGGCGCCGGCGGCGTGAGCCAATGGGCGCATGAGCTGGTTCATGTACGACGCCCTGGGTGTCACGGTCGACGAGCCGGGGCCGGAGACGGTGCGGAGGGTGCTCGACAGTTTGGCGGCGCGTGCGGAGGTGCTTCGGCTCTTCGGGCTGCTCGTGGCGGGCGACATCACCGCGGTCGAGGCGTCCCCCTGGGAGAGGTGACCGCCCGGGAGAAGCGGCCCCCTGGGAGAGGTGAACGTCCCGGGCCGCCCTTGGACTGGGCTCACAGGGGCAGTGCGCACACCGCCACAGGGGAGGGGTGGTCCTCGCCCGTCGGGTGGAGGCGGCCGTCCGTCGGGTCGATGTGGAAGCCGGTGACGCTGCTGGAGCGCTGGTTGGCGGCGAAGAGGAGGGTGCCGTCGGGGGAGAGGGCGATGTGGCGGGGGAAGTCGCCGCCCACGGGGACGGTGTCGAGGAGCCGGAGGCGCGCGCCGTCGGACTCGATCGCGTACCGGGTGAGGCTGTTGTGGCCCCGGTTGGCGAGGTAGGCGTACGTGCCGTCGGGGGTGACCGCGAACTGCGCCGGATAGCTGGTGCCGGACCCGGTGCCGGTCTCCTGCGGCTCGCCCGGCGCGAGGCGGCCGCTCGACGGGTCGTACGCGCAGACCACCGCGGTGTTGTCGAGCTCGCAGGCGACGTACGCGTACCGCCCCGACGGGTGGAACGTGAGGTGCCGCGGTCCCGCGCCGGGCTGCAGCGTGACCTGGGCGACGCGGGTCAGGGAGCCCGCCGGGAGGTCGAGCCGGTACGTGTAGACCGTGTCCGTGCCGAGGTCCACCGCGAGCAGGTGGTCGCCGTCGGGGGCGGTGACGAACTGGTGGGCGTGCGGGCCCTCTTGGCCGGGGCCGGGCGCCGGGTCGTCGTGCGTGACGAGAGCGGTGCGCTCGCCGAGGGCGCCCGACGAGTCGATCGGGTGGACGGCGACGCTGCCCGAGCCGTAGTTGGCGCTGAGCAGCCACTTCCCGCTCGGGTGCACGGACAGGTGGCAGGGCGCGGCGCCGCCGCTCTCGCGCCGCCCGATCACCTCGTGCGGCCCGCCCTCCCGGAAGCGGATCGCGGTCAGGCCGCCCTGCTCCCGCTCGTTCACCGCGTAGTACGTGCGCCCGTCCGGATGGACCGCCAGATAGGACGGGTCGTCGACGCCGGTGAGGGTCTGACCTGCGGTGATCCTCCCGTCGGTCGGGTCGTACGAGGCCACGGAGATGCCCTTGCCGCCGCCCTCGACCGAGGTGTACGTGCCGATGAGCAGCGGGCGCGGGCCCGACTTCGCGCGGCGGGGCGGCGCGGGCCGCGGGCGCGGCTGCGGCCCGGACGGGTCCGGTTCGGCGCTCGCGCCGGAGAGGGTGGCCAGGGTGCCCACGGCCGAGAGCGCACCGAGGAAGCGCCGCCTGCCGAGGCCGCCCTCGGGTTCGCGGGGCGTATCGGTGCCGGGAGTTGTGGGGCGGTCCATGGGGACACAGTGACGGGTGTGACCCCTGCCGGACAAGTGCCGCAACTCGAATTGCACGCTGCGCAACGGCAGTTGGGGAAGTGTGCCGGCCTCACGCGGTGACGGCCCGCACCCGCTCCCGTACGTCGAGACGCTGTGCCGCGACCCCGGACCTTCCCGGTGCGACGTGCGGCCGCAGCACCAGGTCCTCGTCGTAGTCGCCGCCCTGCTCGTGCCGGTAGCGCAGCGGCTCCTCGTCGGGGAGTCCGCGCAGTCGGGCGCTCAGGGCCTCGGTGGTGGTGCGGGCGTCCGGGGCGGTCATCCGGTCGGCGCCGTAGACGGTGAACGGGGCGAGCGGGGCCATGCCCGTGTACCAGAACGTGCCGTGCAGCAGCGGGAACAGCACCTCGTCGATCGCGCCGTGGATGCCGCGCGGCCCGAAACCGGACTCGCGGGCCCCGACCGAGGTGACGATCAGCGCGCGCTTGCCCGCAAGCCCGCCGTCCCCGTACCGCAGCGTCGTGCCGGACTCGTCTTTGAGGCCGAAGGCGAAGCCCTGGACGAGGACCCGGTCGAACCAGCCCTTCAGGATCGCGGGCGGCCCGAACCACCACAGCGGGAACTGGAAGACGACGACGTCCGCCCAGTCGAGCTTCCGCTGCTCGGCACGGATGTCCGCGCTCAACTCGCCCTGCGCGTACGCCTGTTCCTGCGCGTCTCCCACGAACAGGCGGTCGCCCTCGGGGCGTCGGTCCGTGGGGTCGGGGCCCCGGAAGTCCTCCGCGTCGACGACGGCCTTCCAGCCCATCGCGTACAGGTCGGACACCTGGTGCTCGTGCCCGAGGGCGTCGAGGGTGCGCAGGCCCGCGTCGAGCAAGGCGCCGTTCAGGGAGTGCCGTTCGGGGTGGGCGAAGATCCACAGAATTCTCATGCCTCGATCCTGCGCGCACGCCCCCGGCCGAACCAGTGGCCAGATGGACCAGAACCGCAAGCATCTGGCCACCGGTCCCGGCAGGCCTGCGGCGCTCGGTCGGGCGCCGAAGTCCCTACCGTCATCCAGGACTAATGTCCGGACTCGTCATAGAGTGCAAAACGTTCAAAACGCCCATTCGTGGGCGTTACGGTCGTCGCTGAAGTGCCTCATGGGGAGTAGTCGATGGGATTCCGTCCGAACCGCCGCACCAGCCGATTCCTGCTGGGCAGCGGAGTAGTCCTGGTGCTTGCCGCGACCAACGGCCCGGCGGTGTACGACTTCGCCTCGGAGAAGTACCACGCGTACGAGATCGATCAGCCGGAGTACAAGGCGCGGAACGGCCAGTGGCAGCTTGTGGACGTCCCCGAGAAGTACCGCATCAACACCATCCACGCCGCGCTCCTGCACACCGGGAAGGTGCTCCTGATCGCGGGCTCGGGCAACAACGCGAAGATGTTCGACGCGAAGACCTTCCGCACCGTGCTGTGGGATCCCGTGAAGAACACCTTCGAGAACGTGGAGACCCCCGCCGACCTGTTCTGCGCCGGGCACACCCAACTCCCGGACGGCAACCTGCTGGTGGCGGGCGGGACGCAGCGCTACGAGTCACTGAAGGGCGATGTGGAGAAGGCCGGCGGCCTGATGATCGTCTACAACGAGAACCCGGACAAGCCGAAGACCCTGCCCGCCGGCACCCGCTTCACCGGCCAGGAGACCGGCAAGACCTTCGAGTCCCAGGTCAGCCTGGTCGTGCCGCGCGCGAAGAAGACCACCGACCCCAAGACCGGCAAGGTCAAGGTCACCGCGAGCAGCGCGCGCGTGTACGTGGAGGCGACCGAGAAGGGCGAGGAGCACCAGACCGGCGCACAGGACCAGTACCGCATCTCCGGCCTCAAGGGCGACGAGAAGAAGAACGTCTACGGCATCGCGCAGAAGCTGTCATTCGACAAGAAGGACTTCCAAGGCATCAAGGACGCCTACGAGTTCGACCCGGTCGCCGAGAAGTACATCAAGGTCGACCCGATGGGCGAGGCCCGCTGGTACCCGACCCTGACCACCCTGGAGGACGGCAAGGTCCTCTCCGTGTCCGGGCTCGACGAGATCGGCCAGGTCGTGCCGGGCAAGAACGAGGTGTACGACCCGAAGACCAAGAAGTGGCGCTACCTCCCCAAGTCCCGCTTCTTCCCCACCTATCCGGCGCTGTTCCTCGCCGACGACGGCCGGCTCTTCTACACCGGCTCCAACGCCGGGTACGGGCCCGACGACCGGGGGCGCGAACCGGGCCTGTGGGACCTGGACTCCAACGAGTTCACCAAGGTGCCCGGCATGAGCGACCCGGACGTCCTGGAGACCTCGATGTCGGTGCTCCTTCCGCCGGCCCAGGACCAGAAGTACATGGTGCTCGGGGGCGGCGGAGTCGGCGAGTCCGAGAAGGCCACCGACCGCACGCGTCTCGCCGACCTCAAGGCGCCTGACCCCCGCTTCGTCGACGGGCCCAAGCTGTACGAGAAGGCCCGCTATCCCACGAGCGTGATCCTCCCGGACGACAAGGTGCTCACCACCAACGGCTCCGGCGACTACCGAGGCAAGGGCGACAGCAACGTTCTCAAAGCCTCGCTCTACGACCCGAAGAGCAACAAGTTCGAGTCGGCCGCCGCGCCGCTCGTGGGCCGCAACTACCACTCCGGGGGGCTGCTGCTTCCGGACGGGCGGGTGATGACGTTCGGCTCCGACTCGCTCTTCGCCGACAAGGCCAACTCCAAGCTGGCCACGTTCGAGCAGAGCATCGAGCTCTACACGCCCCCGTATCTGCACCAGGGCGGCGAGCGGCCCGAGTTGCGGGACCCCAACGGGGGGCGGAGCAGTGTGCGGTTGGGCGGGAAGACGAAGTTCAGCAGCAAGGACGCGGCGTCCATCAAGCGGATGCGGCTGATGCGGCCCGGGGCGTTCACGCATGTCACCAACGTGGAACAGCGGTCTGTCGCTCTCGACTTCGAGCGTACGGAGGGGGGTGTGGAGGTGACGTTGCCGAAGAACCCGGCGCTGGTGCCGCCTGGTTGGTACATGGTGGTGGCTGTCGATGATCGTGGCGTGCCGTCGGAGGCGGTGTGGGTTCATGTTCCGGTGAGTGAGGATGCGCCTACGCGCAAGACGACGGCGGAGATCCCGGCCGCAGCCCACTGACCCGCCTCCGGCGGGTTCTTCTCCCCTCCCCGCCCCTTCCCGAAAGTCCTGCCGGACAGCTACGGGGGCCCCGGCAGTCTCTTTTCGGCTGCCACGCCGTCGTGCCTGATCGCGCAGTTCCCCGCGCCCCTGGAGAGCCGGGGGCTTCGCCGCCCCGGACCCCGGTTGCTTTTTCGGGTGCCGCGTCGTTGTGGTTGGTCGCGCAGTTCCCCGCGCCCCTGGGGAGCCGGGGGCTTCGCCGCCCCGGACCCCCGGCAGTCTTTTCGGCTGTCCGCTTCGTCGTGGCTGGTCGCGCAGTTCCCCGCGCCCCTGACGGGGCACCTCCCCAAATCCAGCCTCTCCGGCGTTTGAGGAGCGGGGGGCCGGGGGCGGAGACCCCGGGGCTGTCTGCTGAGGACTTTCGGGAAGGGGCGGGGAGGGGAGCAAAAGGCGAAGCCCGTCCGGAAGTGCTTCGCATTGGTGACCCCCGCACCGGGTACCGGGAAGGAATGCGTATGGGAGTGATCGATGTCGGCTCGAACACGGCACGCCTGGTCGTCGCAGACACAGACGGCGCCGTCCCGTTGCCCGTGCACACCGCGAAGCGCGCACTACGCCTGGCCGAACACGTGGACCGCGGCGGCCACGTCCCCGACGAGCAGGTCGACCTGATCGTGGACGCCGTCGCCGCCGCCCTCGCGGAGGGCCGCCGCTGGGGCGTGACCGAACCGTTCGCCTTCGCGACGGCCATCGTCAGGGACGCCCCGAACAGGGCGGAGGTACTGCAGCAGGTCACCGCCCGCACCGGGCTCCGCCTCAACATCCTCCCCGGCGAGCTGGAGGCCGAGCTGACCTTCCTCGCGGCGCGCCGCTGGATGGGCTGGCGGGCGGGCCCGCTCGCCATGCTGGACATCGGCGGCGGCTCCCTCGAAGTCGCCTTCGGCCGCTCGAAGTTGCCGGACTTCGCCCTGTCCCTGCCGCTCGGCGCGGGCCGCCTCACCCGTGAGTTTTTCGGCCCGCAGGACCCGCCCGCGCCTCGCCGGGTCAAGGCGCTGCGCCGGCACGTACGCCACCAGATGCGGGACGCGGCCGCCCGCGTCCGCTGGGAGACGCCTCGGACGACGGCGGCGACCTCGCGTACGTTCCAGCAGTTGGCGCGGTTGTGCGGGGCGCCGCCCGGACGGTTGGGGCCGTTCACGGCACGTCGTCTCGCGCGGGCCGATCTGCGCGTCGCCCTGGACGAGTTGGCGTGCCGCAGCAGCGCCGAGCGGGCCGAGCTGCCGGGGATCTCGGCGGCGCGCGCCCGGCAGTCCCTGGCGGGGGCGGTGGTCGCGCACACCGTGATGAAGCTGACCGGCATCGACGAGTTGACGATCTGCCCGTGGGGGCTGCGCGAGGGCATCCTGCTGCGCTGCATCGAGGACGGCGGCACGGAGTGGTGGGGCCGGACCGCGGCCCTCGCCCTGGACGCGGAGGCAGGCGGAACGGACGTCGCCGAGTCGTACGAGACGTATGCGCTGCCCGTGCTGCATCACCAAATGCACAACGGCCTTGCCGCAAAGGGTGCCTGACGGGGTGTGAGGCAGAAGGAAGGCCTCAGCCCAAGTCGACGTGGTCGATGAGCGCCAGCATCCGCGAGAGCACCCGCAGGCAGGCCGTGACCTCGGCCTCCGTGAGGTCGCCGTCCACCTGGCTCAGCAGGGCGTGCTCGCGGGCGACGACGGCGGTGATGGCGGCCCGGCCCTCATCGGTGAGCCGGACGAGCGAGGAGCGGCGGTGCGCCGGGTTGGGCGCCGTCTCGACCAGGCCGAGGGCCGCCCCGTCGTTGACCATCCGCTGCACGAACTGGCGGCTCAGCGCCTGGGCCCGGCCCATCTGCGGCACCGTCATGGGCCCGTTGACCCGCAGCAGGTCGAGCACGGCGCGCACGCCGACGGTGAGGCCCGCCACCGGCAGGCTCAGCTCCACGTTGCGCTGCGCGCGCCGGTACAGCGGCCCGACCAGGGCGTACACCTCCGCCAGGCGCTCGGCGAGGAGGTCGGGAGGCAGTGGCTCTTTCGCTTCGGTCACGCGGCCCATGATTGCACCCAGATGACACCTGGGTTGTCACCCGTCCACGCGTATGACACCTTGGTTGTCATGACTGTTGGTGCTGGACCCTCGGACCTCCACTCCTTGACCGTCGCCGGCGACCGCCTCGCCTACCGGGACTCCGGCGGCCCCGGTCGACCCCTCGTCCTGCTCCACGGCGGCTTCCTCGACCACCGCATGTGGAACGCCCAAGTGCCCTACTTCGCAACGGAGTTCAGGGTGCTCGCGCCCGACGCCCACGGCCACGGCGGCTCCGACAACGCGAGCGGGCCCTTCCGCCCGGCGGACGACGTGGCCGCGCTCCTGCACCACCTCGACCTCGGCCCCGCCGTCGTCGCCGGCGTCTCCATGGGCGGCGGCACCGCCGTCGACGTCGCGCTCGAACATCCTGATCTCGTACGGGCGTTGGTCGTCACCGCGGCCGGTACGAGCGAGCCCGAATTCGCCGATCCCTGGGTCCTCGGCGTGCAGACCGAGCAGCAGCGCGCCTTCGAGGCGGGCGACCCGGCGGCCTGGGTCGAGGCGTATCTGCAGTTCGCGGCCGGGCCCCGGCGCACCCTCGACGAGGTGGACCCGCAAGTCGTGGCCCTGATGCGGGACATGGCTTCCAGCACCCTCGCCAAGCACGCCTCGCCCGGCCCCGACCTGCGCATCCTCCCGACCGACACCTGGGAGCGCGCCGCCGGGATCAAGGCGCCCGTACTGACACTGAACGGCGAGCTGGCCTCCGACGACCACCTCGCCATGGCCGAACGCCTCGCCCGCACCGTCCCCGACGGCCGCACCGCCACCGTCGACGGCACCGCGCACTACCCCAACATGGAACGCCCCGACCTGTTCAACGCCCTCGTGCGGGACTTCCTGGCCGAACTTCCGTAACGACGGGGGAAGCGCGCGTACGATCCGGCCATGCGCCCCGCCCAGTACAGCGACGACGACCTCGAACAGCACTCCCTGCGCCGCCGGGTGTCCGACGACGGGCAGCGGTCCGGCTTCGAGCACGACGTGGACCGCATCCTCTACTCCACGCAGTGGCGGGCGCTCGCCGGCAAGAGCCAGGTCGTCGCGAGCGGTGAGCTCGGCGCGTACCACACCCGCCTCACCCACTCCATGAAGGTGGCCCAGCTCGGCCGCCGCATGGCCGAGCGGCTGCAGCGGAAGTACGGCGGGCCGAGCCCCGCGCTCGTCGAGGCGGCCTGCATGGCGCACGACATCGGCCACCCGCCCTTCGGCCACGCGGGCGAGACCGCGCTGCGCGCCACCATGGACGAACTCCGCGCGCAGTCAAGCCAGTTGGACAGCTTCGAGGGCAACGCGCAGACCTTCCGCGTGGTCACCTACCTCGCCGCCCACAAGTACCCCGGCCACCGCGGACTCCACCTCACCCGCGCCTGTCTCGACGCCGCCACGAAGTACCCGTGGGAGCGCGCCCCGCTCGTCGACAACCCCGCGCGGCACTTCAAGTGGGGCGTGTACGACGCCGACCGGACCGCGTTCGCCTGGGTGCGGAACGGGCGTACGGACACCGCCGTGCCCGTCGAGGAACAGGTGATGGACTGGGCCGACGACGTCACGTACGCCTGCCACGACGTCGAGGACTTCTACCGCACCGGGCACATCCCGCTCGCCTCCCTCTTCCCGCCGCCCGGCGCCGCGGGCGGCGACACCGAGCGCGAGGTGCGGCGCTTCCTCGACTATGTGCAGGACAAGCGGGCCCGTACCGGCGAGCCCTTCGAGCGGGGCGCGGCACAGGAGTTGCTGACCGAGATCGGCAAACGCCTCTCCGTGCCCGCGCCCTACACCGGCAGTCACGACGACGCCGTCGCGGTCAACCGCCGCACCTCCGACCTCATCGACTACTTCACCCGCGGCATCACCCTGGACGTCGGCGGCAGCGCGCCCATCCGCTATGGCGCGCGCCTCGTCATCCCCGCCGAGCGGCGCGCCGCCTGCGATCTGCTCAAGGAACTGGTGTGGGCGTACGTCATCGACCGGCCGGCCCTCGCCACCCAGCAGCACGGCAAACGGCGCATCGTCGGCGAACTGCTGCGCTGGACGCACGAGTCGCCCGAGCTGCTGCCGCCGGACCGCGCCGAGGAACTCGCCGGGCACGGCGACGTGTTGAGGGCCGCGGCCGACCACGTCGCGTCACTCACCGAGGACCAGGCGCTGGCACTGCACCGCCGCCTCTCGGGCACGGGCCTCGGGTCCGTCAACGACAACGTGTGGCTGTGAGCCGGGGCTAGGATCAACCGCCATGGAAATAGGCATCTTCATCATGCTGTTCGGTCTGTTCTTCGTCGCCAGCGCCATCGAGAGCAAGATCAAGCGCGCTGAGCGCAGGACCGCCCGCGTGGAGCGCAAGCTGGACCTGATCATCGAGCACCTCGGCGTCGACGCGGGCGGCCTGATGCCGAACCTCGCCCCGGTCCACATCTTCCTTGCGCAGGGCGAGCGGATGAAGGCGATCAAGGAGTACCGGAAGATCACCGGCGTCGGCCTGAAGGAAGCGGTGGACGAGATCCAGCGCCTCACGGACACCCACCGCTGATCCGACCCCTGTTCCCCCTCCCGCTCCCGCCAGCTGGGCGATCGCGCGGGGAACGCCGCCGACCAGGCCGCCGAGGTGGACCGGCTGCTCGGGCTCGGCCGGTCCCGTACTCGTAGCCGTACTCGTGAACGGGCTCAACTCGTCGCGGACAGACAGGTGGTGGGCGTGGCGTGCTCCGGGTCGAGGGCGTTCGCGACCTCGTGGAACGCGAGCCGGTCGGCAAGGCCGATCGCCACGTGCCCGGACAGGTCGGCCGCGCACTTGTCCTGCAGCAGCACGTTGTTCACACCGGGCCCGTCCAGGAACTGCGTGCGGTACGGCGTGACGACCTGGTCGTACTTGGTCGCGATGACCGTGTACCTGACGCCGGGGACCGTGTCGCCGCCCTCGTTCAGCCTGGTCAGGAACGGGGAACCGGCGACCTGGTCGGTGAGGGCCGGGGCGTTCTCGTCGACGAAGTCACGGGCACCGGGGAACGCGTCGAGCAGCTGTGTGAGGCCGTTCACGGTCGTGCCGTGGTTGCTCGGCGCGATGCCGACAAGCGCGTTCACCTCGTCCGCGCCGCCCAGGAACTTCAGATAGTGGCGCGGCATCATCCCGCCCTGCGAGTGGCCCACCAGATCGGCCTCGCGGGCGCCCGTCGCGGCGAGCACCTTGCCCACGTACGCGTCCAGCTGCTCGGCGGACTTCTCGACCGGGCCGAGTCCGTGGAACAGCGGCACGTTCGGCAACTGCCCGTAGTCCAGGGAGAAGACGCAGTAGCCGCGGTCGACCAGATAGGGGGCGAGGCCCAGCCAGTTGTCGACGGAGTTGCCGAGCGTGCCGTGCACGAGGACCACCGGGCGGGGGTGCGCGGCCGACGGCTTGCAGTCGTAGTCGTTCCAGCCGCTGCTCGACGAGGCGGTCTGGGTGGGGGCGGCGTCCGCCTGGGCGGCGGTGGGCGTCGTCAGTGCGGCGGCGGCCAGCAGCAGAGCGACGAGGGGGCGCAGTGCGCGCGGGGCTCGGGACCTGGACAGCATCGAACGGTCTCCTTGCGGCTCGTGGGGTGAGCTTGCGTAGGGGAGGAGCGTCGTGCTCCAGCCAAGTTACGGGCAGGTAGCCCGACGGGGAAGTAACGGGTCGGCAAAAATTGACACAGAGTCAATAACGAGGAGCCGCAGCTAGGGTGACGGAATGTTCACCTCCCAGGGGCCGACCCTTCGCGAACTGGCCGAACAGGCGCTGACCTCCGTGGAGCGGGGCTACGACCTGCTCGCCCCGAAGTTCGACCACACCCCGTTCCGCACCCCGGACCGCATCCTCGAAGCCACCGAGGCCGCCCTCACCCGCCTCGGCCCCTTCGACACCGGGCTCGACCTGTGCTGCGGCACCGGCGCAGGGCTCGACGTGCTGCGCGCGGTCTGCCGCCGGCGGGCCACCGGCCTCGACTTCAGCGCCGGCATGCTCGCGCGGGCGGCCGCGGACCGGGCGGGGGAACCGGCGCAGCTCGTACGGGGCGACGCGCGGGCGCTGCCGTTCGCCGCCGGGGCGTTCGACCTGGCCGTCAGCTTCGGGGCGTTCGGCCACTTCCTGCCCGCGGAGCGGCCGGGGCTCTTCGCCGAGGTGCACCGCGTGCTGCGCCCCGGCGGGGCGTTCGCCTTCCCGGTCGCGGCCCCGCCCCGCTTCGGCACCCCGGCGTACTGGGCGCTGCTCGGCTTCGACGCGGCGATGCGGGTACGGAACCGGGTGCGGCGGCTGCCGTTCGTCATGTACTACCGGACGTGGCCGCTGGGCGCTGTCCGCGCGGATCTGGAGAGGGCGGGGTTCGGGGTCGAGCTGCGGGTGCTGGAGGAGTTCGGCAGGCGGCGCGACGGGAGCCCACGCTGCAGGCTGATCGTGGCCCGCAGGGCGGCTTGAGGGTCACCTGTCCGGCGGCGTTCTTCTTCCCCAGCCCCGCCCCTTCCCGTAACTGAGGCTCCGCCCCAGACCCCTCCCCCAAGCTCTCGGCTGCGCTCGAGCAGGGGGGACCCCCATCTCAAACGCCGGAGGGGCTGAATTCGGCGGCGACCCGTGCCCCGATAGGGGCGCGGGGAACTGCACGACCAGCCACGACGGCGGGCAAGCCGAAAGACAGCGCCGCAGGCTTTCGGGAAGGGGCGGGGAGGGGAAGGAACGAGCCCGCAGGGCGATCGACGGCGCCCGAATCGACGGTGCGGAACCAGGCGCCCCCAGATGCGCCCCACCCCCACCTCCGCGATGCTCGGCGCGTACAGCGAGGACCCCGCGGCCGAGAGGAACCCATGTCGGACGACACCCCGGACACCCTCCCCGCCACCGTCGACGCCCTGATGGACGAGCTCCGCTCCGACCTGGAGGAGCTGGCCGCCATCCCGTCCATCGCCTTCCCCGGCTTCCCCGCCGGCCCCGTGCACGACGCCCACGACCTGCTCGTACGGCTGCTGCGCGAGGCGGGCGTGGCGAACGTCGACCGCATCGACCTGCCCGACACCGCGCCCGTCGTCTTCGCCGAGATCCCGCCGCCCGACCCGGCCGCGCCCACCGTGCTGCTCTACTCCCACTACGACGTACAGCCGCCGGGCGACGAGTCGCTGTGGCTGTCCCCGCCGTTCGAGCCGACGCCGGTCGCGGGCGGTCTGCGGGCGCGTGGCGTCGCGGACGACAAGGCCAACGTCATCGCCCACCTCGGCCTGCTCCGGGCATACGGCGGACGGCCCCCGGTCGGCGTGAAGATCGTGTTCGAGGGCCAGGAGGAGTACGGCAGCGCCTTCGACGCGTACCCGCAGACGAGGCCGGAGCGGTTCGCCTGCGACGCCATGGTCATCGCCGACCTCGGCAACCTCCGCCCCGGCACCCCCACCCTGACCACCGGGCTGCGCGGCGCGAGCGAGGTCGTCGTCGAGGTCCGCACCCTCGAAGAGCCGCGCCACAGCGGCGGGTTCGGCGGCGCCGCGCCCGACGCGCTGCTCGTCCTGGTCAAGGCCCTCGCCACCCTGCACGACGTGCACGGCGACGTCGCCGTGGCCGGGCTGCGCCGCGCCCCCTGGCCCGGCCCCGGCTACACGGAGGACGAGTTCCGCTCCCTCGCCGGCGTCCGCGACGAGCTGCCGCTGCTCGGCTCCGGCACGCTCGGGGAGCGCCTGTGGAGCGGGCCCGCCGTCACCGTCGTCGGCCTGGACGCCCCGGCCGTCGAGGGCGCCGCCTCCGCCGTGGTGCCGTACGCCCGCGCCAAGCTCAACCTGCGCTTCCACCCGCGCCAGGACCCGCAGGAGGCGCAGGCGCTGCTCGTCGACCACCTGCGCTCGCTGCGCCCCTTCGGCGTGCCGCTCACCGTCACACCCGGCGACACCGGCCCCGGCTACGAGGCCGCCACCGACGGGCCCGCCTACCGCGCCGCCCGCACCGCGCTCAAGGAGGCCTGGGGCGAGGACGCCGCACACGTCGCGACCGGCGGATCCATCCCGCTGGTCAACGGGCTCGCGCAGGCCGCGCCCGACGCCGAGGTGCTGCTCTTCGGCGCGCAGGACGGCCTGTGCAACCTGCACGCCCCCAACGAGCGCGTGCTCTTCTCCGAACTCCGCAACACCGTCCTCGCCCTGTGCGCGTTCGTCCGCGAGTACGCGGCCGACTTCCGCGGGGACGCCTCCCGATGAGCGGTCCGAGTACGACGGAAGAGCCCCAACAGCCTGACCGCGGAGGGAAGTTCACGTTTCCGAGCGCCCTCACCGTGCTCGTGCTCGTCACCGTCGCCGTCTGGCTCCTCGCCTTCCTGATCCCGCCCGGCGCGTACGAGCGGAACGCGGACGGCGCGCCCGTGCAGGGCACGTACCACCGCGTCGCGGCCACGCAGAGCTTCGTCGACCGTCTCAACGACCTGTTCCTCGCGCCGGTCAACGGCCTCTACGGCGGGCAGGACGAGAAGACCGGCCAGGTCGGGCCCGACCTGACCGGCGCCCTCTACGGCAGCGCGGGCGTGTTCCTCTTCGTGCTCGCCATCGGCGCGTTCATCACCGTGGTCTTCGCGACCGGCGCCCTCGACCGTGGCATCGCCCGCCTCGCCCACCGCCTGCGCCACCGCGGCGCGTTGCTGATCGCCGGCGTGATGCTGGTCTTCTCCGTTCTCGGCACGGTCGAGGGCTTCGCCGAGGAGACACTCGGCTTCTACGGCCTGCTCGTCCCGATGATGCTCGCCCTCGGCTACGACCGGATGGTCGCCGTCGGCGCGTCCATCCTCGGCGCGGGCGTCGGCGTGCTCTGCTCCACCGTCAACCCGTTCGCGACCGGCGTCGCCTCCTCGGCCGCCGACATCTCCCTCGGCGACGGCATCGTCCTCCGTTTCGTCATGTGGCTCGTCCTGACCGCCGTCACCATCGGATACGTCGTGCACTACGCGACGCGCGTGCAGAAGAACCCCGACCGCTCCGTCTGCGGCTTCCTGCCCGGCGACCGCGAGCAGTCCGTCGCCGCCACCGAGGAGGCCCCCGAACTCACCCGGCTCCACAAGGCCGTGCTCGCCCTGCTCTGCCTGGTCTTCGCATTCATGATCTTCTCGGTGGTGCCCTGGTCCAGCGCCCTGACCGGCGACGCGGACGCCGAGCCGTACGGCTTCGAACTCGGCTGGTCCTTCCCGCAGTTGGCGGCCCTCTTCCTCTGCGCGGCGGTCCTGGTCGGGATCGTCGCCCGGTTCGGCGAGCAGAAGCTCAGCTCCGCGATCACCCAGGGCGCCGGCGACTTCATCTCCCCGGCGCTCGTCATCATGCTGGCCCGCGGCGTGACCGTGATCATGAACAACTCCCGGATCACGGACACCGTCCTGCACTCCATCGAGGGCGTCGTGCAGGGCACCTCGTCGGGGCTGTTCGCGGTGATCGTGTTCCTGGTGAACCTGCCGCTCGCCTTCCTGATCCCGTCCACCTCCGGGCACGCCACGCTCGCCATGCCGATCCTCGCGCCGCTCGCCGACTTCGCGGGCGTCTCCCGTGCCGTCGTCGTCACCGCCTGGCAGGCCGCGAGCGGCTGGACGAACCTGTGGGCCCCCACCACGGCGGTCACCATCGGCGGCGTCGCCCTCGCCAAGGTCGGCTACGACAGGTACCTGCGGTTCGTCTGGCCGTTGCTCGCGATCCTGCTCGTGCTGATCTGCGGGTTCGTGGCCCTCGGCGCGATCCTCACCTGAGGTCCGACCCCGCGGGGTGCTCAGTCCGCGTACGCGGCGAACATGCCGGGCTCGTACGACCCGCCGGGGTTGTGCACGATCACGTTCATCCTCGTGGACGCGTTGATCAGGGCGATCGTGCAGACCAGCGCGCCGAGCCGGTCGTCGTCGAAGTGCTTGCGCGCCGCCGCCCAGGTCTCGTCGGTCACGCCCCGGTCGCCGAGCAGCGTGCCCTCCTCGGCGAGCGCGAGCGCCGCCCGCTCCGCCTCGCTGAACACGGTGGTGTGCCGCCAGGCGGCGACCAGGCTCAGCTTCAGCGCGCTCTCCCCGGCGGCGGCCGCCTCCTTGGAATGGATGTCGAGGCAGAAGCCGCAGTCATTGAGCTGGGCGACCCGCAGCTGCACCAGCTCCCGCAGGCCCTTCGGCAGCGTCGACTGCTCAAGCGGCAGCGCGGCGTTGAAGAACCGCTTGGCGACCTTCGCGGCGGTCGGGCTCTGCATCAGGTCGAAACGGGGTTCCATGGCGTACGTCCTCACGGTGGTGGCGCGGGCCCGGTGCCCGCGCCGTACGCACACAAGACGCCGGTGCGAGCGATCCTGTGACACCCGCCTCTGCGGCCGACAGTCGGGGGTGCCGTGCGTCGGGGGGGCGGCTTACACCGGCACCAACCGGCCGATCAGCGCGCCGAGTTGGCGTGCCGTGCGGCACTCGTACATGTCGACGACCTCCGCGTACGCCGACGCCGCCGAGTCGCCCGTGTCCCACAGGGCGCGCCGCTCCGGGTTGAGCCAGTACACGCGCTGTGCCCGGTCGCGGATGTGACGCAGCGCGTCGGCGTTCGGCGGGGTGCGGTTGGTGCGGGCGTCGCCGAGGACGAAGACGCAGGCGCGCCGGCCGAGCGTCGACACGTACCGCTCCGCGAACTCGCCGAGCGCCGTGCCGTAGTCGCTGCTGGAGTGGAAGCGCGTGACCTCCGCACCCGACAGGATGCGGGCGCTGAGCCCCTCCGGGTCGGCGCGGCCGCGGTCGAGCAGGTCGGTCACCTCGTCGACGCTGTTGACGAAGGCGAACACCCGCACCTTGCTGAACTCGTCGTGCAACGCCTGCACCAGCAACATCGTGAACTGCGCGAACCCCGCCACCGAACCGGACACGTCGCACAGCAGCACCAACTCCGGCCGGCCGGGCCGCCGCCTGCGCAGCACCGGCCGCATCGGCACCCCGCCCGTCGACAGTGAACCGCGCACCGTACGGCGCAGGTCGATCCGCCCGCGCGCGGCCCGACGCCGGCGCGCGGCGAGCCGCGAAGCCAGTTTCCGCGCCAACGGCCTTACCGTGCGGTGCAGTTCGGCCAGCTGGCCCTGGTGTGCGACGAGGAAGTCCACACGGTCGGCGGTGGGGGCGACGGCCCGGCGCGCGATCGAGTCGGTCCCGCGCCGCTCCGCGACCCGCCGCCGCGCCTCGGTCGCCACCAAACCCCGGAAGTCCTCGATGCGCCGGCGGATCTCGTCGGCGGTGAGCCGGTCCGTGAACCCCGCCCGCTCGTCCTGGCCTTCGCGCAGTGCCGCGAGGACACGCGCGAGCAGGGTCTGCGGCCGCAGCCGCTCCAGCGTCTGGTACGCGGACCAGCCGTCCGAACCGGGCGACTCCCCGTACCCGCCGAGCGAGTCAACGGCCTGCGCGGCGAGCTGCGCCATCGCCGCCGCGTCGTTCTCGGCCAGCGCCGCGGCGAGCCGCGCCCTCAACTCATCCCGATCCAGGGGGACTTCGGCCGCCGCCGACGGATCCCCGGGCGCCCCGACCGTCCGCGGAAAGTACAGGTCGAAGACCTGGTCGAACACCGGCCGCTGGCCCTCGCCGTGCAGCAGCGTCGCCGCGAGCCCCGCCCGCAGCCGCTCCCGGTCGGCCAGGCCGAGCGCCGCCACCGCGAGGCCCGCGTCCACGCTCTCGCCGGTGCCGACCCGTACGCCCTGGTCGCGCAGCGCCCGTACGAACCCGGTCAGCCGCTCCGCCACACCCGCACCGGAGAGGGCACTCACACCGCGTCCAGGTCCAGCTTCGCCGCCGCCTTCGCCACGTCCTCCTGGTGCTTGAGGACGACGCCGAGGGTCTGGCGTACGACGGTCTCGTCAAGCGTGTCCGCGCCGAGGGCGAGGAGCGTGCGCGCCCAGTCGACGGTCTCGGCGACCGACGGGGCCTTGCGCAGGTCCATCGCCCGCAGCGCGCCCACCACCCGCACCACGGACTCGACGAGCGCCGCGTCGAGCCCAGGCGCCTTCAGACGTACGATCCGATGCTCCAACTCTTCCTCGGGGAAGCCGATATGGAGGAACAGACAGCGCCGCCGCAGCGCCTCGGACAGCTCGCGCGCCGCGTTCGACGTGAGCACCGCGAACGGCCGCCGCTCGGCCCGTACGGTGCCCAGCTCGGGCACGGTCACCTGGAAGTCGCTGAGCACTTCGAGGAGCAGGCCCTCCACCTCGACATCGGCCTTGTCGACCTCGTCGATCAGGAGGACCTTCGGGTCGCCGCCCCGGATCGCGGTCAGCAGCGGCCGGGCGAGCAGGAACTCCTCGCTGAAGATGTCCGTACGGGTCTCGTCCCAGCTCTCGTCGCGGCCCGCGGTGATCCGCAGCAGCTGCTTGGCGTGGTTCCACTCGTACAGCGCCCGCGCCTCGTCCACGCCCTCGTAGCACTGCAGCCGTACGAGGCGGGCCCCCGCGACCTGGGCGACGGCCTTGGCCAACTCGGTCTTGCCGACGCCCGCGGGGCCCTCGACGAGGAGGGGTTTGCCCAGGCGGTCGGCGAGGAAGACGGTGGTCGCCACGGCGGGGGAGGCGAGGTACCCCACTCCGGCGAGCCGCGCTTCCACGTCTTCGACGGAGTCGAAGTGCGGGGTCGACGTGGCGTCGACGAACGTCTCTATGGTGCCCAAGTCGACCTCCCGGAACGGCGGATGAACCCGTCGGCGCACTCTAACCGCTACGGATTTCTCCCCCTCCCCGCCCCTTCCCTGAACTGGGGCTCCGCCCCGGGGCTGGCTGTCAGGGGCGCAGGGAGGCGGGGCCCCGTAAGGGGCGCGGGGAACTGCGCGACCGGCCACGATGGCGGGGCAGTCGAAGGGCGGCGGGGTCCGGGGTGGAGCCCTGTGAGGGGGCGCGGGGAACTGTGCGACTAGCCACGACGGTGGGACAGCCGAACGACGGCCGGGGGTCCGGGGCGCAGCCCCGAAGCTGCCGCAGGCTTTCGGGAAGGGGCGGGTAGGGGGAAGAACCCACCCGCCCCCACACCCGCCCTCACCCCCCAACACACAAGCGGACAGCGTCAATCAGCCGGTTCGCCCGATCGTCCCCCCACCCCACCATCCGATTCGCCACATACGCGAACCCCACCCCGAACTCGTCGTCCCCGAAGCCGAACTGCCCGCCCGCACCGTCGTTGCCGAAGCTGCGCGCCCCGAGCAGGGGCCGGAACGCCGCCGAGTCGAGCAGGAAGCCCGACCCCCACCGCACCCCCATGTCAAGCCCCGACCAGGAGGTCCCGGAGGACAGTTCCCGTACCGCTTCGGACACCGTGTCCTCGGACAGCAGCCGGGGCGAGCCGTCGACGCCGGTGGCGGCGGCCGCGTAGAGGCCCGCGAGCCCGCTCGCCGAGGCCAGCGCCCCCGAGCCCGGCAGCTCCATGGCGAACAGGTCCGGGTCGTTCCAGCCGCGCGGCCCGTCCAGGCCGGGGAAGTTGAGCGCCCCGTTCATGGTCACGATCCGCGTCAGCAGATGCTCGGGCTCCGGCATCGCGGGTCGCCCTTCCGCCTCGACCAGCCGGGCCCGCCCCGCCGACTCCGCCTCGAACGCACCGATCCACGCGCGCAGCCCCAACGGCTCCCCGACGACTTCACGGAAGTGCGCCCCCGGCGTGCGCCCGGTGATCCGCCGCACCACCTCGCCGAGCAGAAAGCCCAGCACCTGACCGTGGTACTCGTACGCCGCCCCCGGTTCCCACAGCGGCTTCTGCTCCTCCAGGGCCCGCACCACCGGCGTCCACGCGGCGATCTCCTCGAACGACGGCGACGCGTCGAGCACCGGCACACCGGCCCGGTGCCCGAGCACCATGCGGCAGGTCACGGATTCCTTGCCGTACTGCGCGAACTCCGGCCAGTAATCGGCCACCGGCGCGTCCAGATCGAGCAAGCCCTCCTGCGCGAGCAGGTGTACGGAGACGGCCACCAGGCCGTTCGCGCAGGAGAACACCGGCACGACCGTGTCCTGCTCCCAGCGCCGCCCGGTGCGCTCGTCCGCGACGCCGCCCCACAGCTCCACGACCTTGCGGCCGTCCACGAACACCGTGGTGGCCGCGCCCAGTTCGGGGAAATCCTGAAAGTTCCTCGCGAAGGCGTCGGCCACGGCGCCGTACCCCGCGTCCACCCAGCCCGGCTGCTCCACCACGACCGCCCCGTTCCTTCTGCTGCGCATACGCGCACTGGTCCGCCGGAATGCCGACCGGCGCACGCTACGCAGCGCGCGCCACCCCTGGCCATCTAATTACGCGCGCTGCCGGGCGGCCGTGCTATCCGAGGTGTGCTATTCGGGGTGTGCCCGGCACACATGTGGGGCGACCATGGGCCCATGCCCACCTCCCTCTCCTCCCGCTCGCCCTCTTCCTCCTCGCCCTCGCTGACCTTCCGCTGCCGCAGCTGCCACACCGTCATCACCGGCCCCGTCGTGGAGGTCGCGCTGCCCGACCCCGACAAGGCCCCGATGCCGTACAGCCGGCAGGGCGTCGGCGACTGCCCGTCCCGGGTGGGCCCCGGTGCCTTCGCCTACGAGCCGCCCCGCGCAGCGGCCTCCCGGATCCGCCCCACCGAGACCTGGGACGTCCGCGCCCTCTACAAGTCCCTTGCCCTCGACGGCGTGATCCTCGCCAAGGCCGACCTGCGCAACACCCGAACCACCACCCGCCGGGGCCGTGTCAACGGCTGCTGCGGGCTCGACGGCTGCGACGGCCCCAACCTGGAGTGCGCGCAGTGCGGCAACTTCGTCGCCACGGAACAGTCGGACTGCTGGACCGCCCAGCAGATCGCCCTGGTGCCGGCGGCGGTGGAGCTGGGCCCGGCTGCGGGGGACTGAGGCGGTACGAGCGGCTGGTCAGTGTCGTCCGTTCCGGTCGGCGGCCCGCCCGACCAGCTCGCGGGTGAACTGGAGGCCCGGCATCCCGTCCAGCGTCGTCTCGCCCGCCGGGACGAACCCCGTACGGGTCAGGACCGCCTGGGAACCCGCGTTAGCCACGGTCGTCTCGGCGAGCAGTGTGCGCAGGCCATATGTGTCCGCGGCGAGCGCGAGGACGCGGCGTACGGCGCTCGTGGCGAGGCCGCGGCCGGCCGCGCGTTCCGCGATGCGGTAGCCGAGGGATGCGGTGCCGTCCGCCACATCGACCAGGTTGACCCGGCCCAGGACCGAGCCGTCCTGGTCGACCAGGACGTGGAAGTGGCAGACGCCTGCGGCCTGTTCGGCGAGGAGCGCCGTGTGCCGGTCGGCGAACTCGGCGAAGTAGGAGTCGCCCCGGTCCGGTACCCAGCGCGCGAAATAGGCGCGGTTCTCCCGCTCGAAGTCGAGGAGAGCCGGGGCGTGTTCGGGGCGCAGGAGCGTGAGTTCGGGCATGGCGACACCGTACTGGCCGTGCGGTACGGGAGAGACGGCCGCTCGATCGTCTGATCTTTGCCCGAAGTGTTCGAATCGGGTCCACGAATTCCCCGTACGTCATCGGGGAGTTGACCAGCGTCGATTACACAGGGCGAAGAACTGCCACAGCGGAGGCCTTGGTTCCGTCACCCGTCCGGGGCAATGGGGGTCGGCGCACGCTTATGGCGATTCTGTGAAACTGCATTCCTATCCGATGACCGGGCGCCGGCAGTCGAGGCGTGGACGGGGTGGTGCGCGCCGACGGCCGCACGGCGTGTCCGGGTCGGATACGCGTACGCCGGAGGCGGCTGGCCAGGCATACGCGGCGGGGGCTCCGGTGCACCACGGAGCCCCCGCGAAATCCCTCTGGACGGCCCGGACCTTGAATCCAGGAACCCGGACCGTCAAGTCTCAACCGCTCGAATTCGCCGCCTACTTGACGCGGTCCCCGCTGCTGCCGCCGGACCGCAGGCGCTCCGCGTCGGCCTGCTCGATGGCGGCGATCTCCGGGTGGTGCAGATCGAATGCCGGGGACTCGGAGCGAATACGCGGAAGCGCCTCGAAATTGTGCCGCGGCGGCGGGCACGCGGTGGCCCACTCAAGAGAACGCCCGTACCCCCACGGATCGTCCATGCCGACCGGCTCGCTGTATTTCGAGGTCTTCCAGACGTTGTAGAGGAACGGCAGGACCGAGAGGCCGAGCAGGAACGAACTCATCGACGAAACGGTGTTGAGGGCGGTGAATCCGTCGGCCGCGAGATAGTCCGCGTAACGCCGCGGCATGCCTTCGACGCCGAGCCAGTGCTGCACCAGGAACGTGCCGTGGAATCCCGTGAAAAGCGTCCAGAATGACATCTTGCCCAGACGTTCGTCGAGCAGTTTCCCGGTGAACTTCGGCCACCAGAAATGGAATCCGGCGAACATCGCGAAGACCACGGTGCCGAACACCACGTAGTGGAAGTGCGCCACCACGAAGTACGAGTCCGATACGTGGAAGTCCATCGGGGGCGAGGCCAGGACGATGCCGGTCAGGCCGCCGAACAGGAACGTGACGAGAAAGCCCGTCGTCCACAGCATCGGCGTCTCGAAGGAGAGGCTGCCGTTCCACATGGTGCCGATCCAGTTGAAGAACTTCACGCCCGTCGGCACGGCGATGAGCATCGTCATGAACGAGAAGAACGGCAGCAGCACCCCGCCCGTGACGTACATGTGGTGTGCCCACACCGTCGCCGAGAGGGCGGCGATGGCGATGGTCGCGCCGATCAGTCCCATGTAGCCGAACATCGGCTTCCGCGCGAAGACCGGAATGACCTCCGAGACGATCCCGAAGAACGGCAGCGCGATGATGTAGACCTCCGGGTGGCCGAAGAACCAGAAGAGGTGCTGCCACAGCAGCGCGCCCCCGTTGGCCGGGTCGAAGATGTGCGCCCCGAACTTCCGGTCCGCCTCAAGAGCCAGCAGCGCCGCCGCGAGGACCGGGAACACCATGATCACGAGCACGGCCGTGAGCAGCACGTTCCAGGTGAAGATCGGCATCCGGAACATCGTCATTCCCGGCGCCCGCATGCAGATGATCGTGGTGATGAAGTTGACCGAGCCGAGAATGGTGCCGAACCCGGAGAGCGCGAGGCCCATCAGCACCATGTCGGCGCCGATGTTCGGTGAGTGCATGCCGTCCGAGAGCGGCGTGTACATGAACCAGCCGAAGCTCGGCGCACCGTCCGGCGTCAGAAAGGAACCGATGGCGATCAGCGAGCCGAAGAGATAGAGCCAGTACGCGAACATGTTCAGCCGCGGGAACGCCACGTCCGGCGAGCCGATCTGCAACGGCATGATCCAGTTCGCGAAACCGGCGAACAACGGCGTCGCGAACATCAGCAGCATGATCAGGCCGTGCAGCGTGAACGCCTGGTTGAACTGCTCGTTGGAGATCAACTGGCTGCCAGGGCGCGCCAGTTCAGCACGCATCACGAGCGCGAGCACGCCGCCGAACAGGAAGAACGCGAATGACGTGACCATGTAGAGCGTGCCGATGGCCTTGTGGTCGGTGGTCGTCAGCCACTTCACCACCGTGAGGCCGGGCCCGCTGGGCCGGGCCGCCGCCCGCGCGTGCGGGCCGCCCCCGGCGGACGCGGGCTCCTCGGGCGCGGGCTGCGGGGAAGGGGACGGAGGATGGATGGCCACGCGAACACCAGGCCCTCTCTGCATCGGCGACATCGGCACGGGGCCGCCGTACGAGCCTGCCGTCGCCCCGGCCCGTGAGGACCGGTGCGACGGGCCCCGCGACGGACCCCCGACGACGATGTCCCTCCGCCACCGCACGGCGCACGGAGCCACTCGGGCGCGTCACCCGGGCTCGCCCGTCCGGGGTAACGGCCGGAGTGACAGCCGGGCGTGCGCCCCCGCGCGCCCCTTACGCGTAGGGGTTGTTGCCGTGCGACGGGCCGCCGGGCTGCGGCTGACCGGGCGCACCCTGGCCGCCCTGGACGCCGGTGCCGTGCGCGAGGAGACCGTCGGCCTGCTCCTTCGGCACCTTGTGCTCGGTCCCGCAGAACGTGCACTGGGTCTGGTACGACGTGGCGATCGGGAACAGCGGCACGAAGAACAGCGAGAACTTCGTGACCTTCTTGCGCAGCGAATGGGCCGCGGGATTCCCGCAGTTGCCGCACACCAGCGTGACGATGGCCAGCTGGTACAGATAGCTCTTCGTGCCGAAGATGATCACGGCAGCCCCTCCCGGTCCCGGTAGGCCGCCGGCCTTGAGCGACGGCTTGTGCGGTCATCGTACGTGGGTGCTGTATCTGTGGCCGGGCCACATGTGGTCCGGCCACATAGGAGGCGGGGCGGGGCTGCTGCTCGGAGTCGGCCGGGCTCAGCCGGTCCGGCCGGGCTCAGCCCAACTGGCCGGGCACGTACGCGCCGCCCGCCTGCCGCGTGATCACGTTCAGGCGGTTGAAGGCGTTGATGACGGTGATCGTGACGAGCAGCGCCCCGAGCTGATCCTCGTCGTAGTGCTTGACGGCGTTCTCCCACACGTCGTCCGGGACGCCGCCCGCCGCGTCCGCGATCCGGGTGCCCTCCTCGGCGAGCGCGAGGGCGGCGCGCTCGGCCTCGGTGAACACGGTGGAATCCCGCCACGTCGCCACCAGGTGCAACCGGACCGAGGACTCCCCGGACCGCGCGGCCTCCTTGGTGTGCATGTCGACACACATGCCGCAGCCGTTGATCTGGCTGCAGCGAAGCAGCACCAACTCCCTTGTGGCGGGCGGCAGCGCGGAGTCCGCCATCGCCGTCCCCGCCGTGGCGAGATGTTTGATGGCCTTGGCGACGACGGGGTGGGTGTGGATGTCGAGCCGTGCGGTCATGGTGTTCTCCTCTGCCGAGCTGTGCTTGCGTCCCTACGCCCTGTACGACGGCACGGCCCCGCGGAATGTGAGGTCCCCGCCGCCGGAGCCCCGGACCTCACACATCGGGCGGTTGCCTCGTCGTAGAGGTGAGACATGTGCGACGCGCACACAGGCGGACGACAGCGGAGGAGCGGCGACACCATGGACGGCGAGCAGGAGCACGGCGAGGACGGCTTCGCGTCGGGGCGGGAACCGGAGCCGGGGGTGAGCGTGATCATGGGGGAGCGGCGGCAGCTGCTCAACCTCGCCTACCGGCTGCTCGGCTCCCTCGCCGACGCGGAGGACGTGGTGCAGGAGGCGTACACCCGCTGGTACGCCATGGACCTGGACCGCAGGCAGGCCGTGGACTCGCCGGGCGCCTGGCTCTGCAAGGTGGCCGGGCGGATCTGCCTCGACCAGCTCCGCTCGGCCCGCGCCCGCCGCGAGAGCTATGTGGGCGCGTGGCTCCCGGAACCCGTGCCCGACCGGTCGGAGTGGCCCGCCGGGCGGATCGGCGACCGGACCGCGGACCCGGCCGACCGCGTCACGCTCGACGAGTCGGTCAACATGGCGTTTCTCGTGGTGCTCGACGCGATGACCCCGGCAGAGCGGGTCGCGTTCGTCCTGCACGACGTGTTCCGGTACTCGTTCGCCGAGGTCGCCGAGATCGTGGGCCGCACTCCGGCCGCCTGCCGCAAACTCGCCTCGTCGGCCCGCAGCCGCCTGCGCGCGTCCCGCCCTGCCCCGCAGCAGAAGGCCGAACGGGCCGATGTCGTACGGGAGTTCAAGCGGGCCTGGGAGGCGAAGGACGTGTCCGCGCTGGTCGGCGTGCTCGACCCCGCGGTGACCGGCCTGGCCGACGGCGGCGGCCTGGTCAGGGCCCGGCTCCACCCCATGCGCGGCGCCGTCGAGATCGCGGAGTACCTCACCGCCGTCTCGGCCGGCGCCGTCGACCGGACCGTCCTGGAGCGGACGGTCAACGGCGAGCCCGGCCTGGTCGTGCAGGACGGCGGCGTCACGACCGTGGTGATGTCCTTCGAGATCGAGGACGGCCGCATCACCCGCCTCTGGGCCGTACGCAACCCGGAGAAGCTCCGCTCGTGGACGGCGACCGATTGACGCCGCCGCCCCCTGGACCGAAAGGCCCTCGCACCCGCACGCTTGAAGATGTGTCAGCCAACACCACAAAAGAGGCCTCTTCTGTAGGCCGCGCCCCTATGTGGTGGGCGCGCCCCGCCGCCCGTGCCTGGACCTGCGCCCCGGCCCCGGCCGGGGCGCGCGCCTTCCACGCCGCGCTGCCCGGATACGCCCCGACACCCCTCACCGAACTTCCCGCCTTGGCTCCTGAGTTGGGTGTCGCGCGCGTGTTCGTCAAGGACGAGTCCGCCCGCCTGGGCCTGCCCGCGTTCAAGGCCCTCGGTGCAACCTGGGCCGTGCACCGCGCGCTTGAGGAGCGGGCGGGAGGCACGGCGGACCCGGGAGTCACCCTGGTGTGCGCCACCGACGGCAATCACGGGCGCGCCGTGGCCCGTACGGCCCGACTGCTCGGTGCGCGTGCCCATGTGTTCGTGCCGCAGGGCGTCTACCCCCACGCGGTGCGCGCCATCGCCGCTGAACAGGCCGAGGTCACTCGGGTCGAGGGACCGTACGACGACGCCGTGCGCCGCGCCGCCGAAGCCGCCGCCGCGCCGGACTCGCTTCTGATCCAGGACAGCGCGTGGCCCGGTTACGAGCAGGTGCCCGCGTGGATCGTCGAGGGCTACTCCACGCTCTGCGCCGAGATCGACGCCCAACTCGCCGACGCCGGTGCCGAGTTGCCCGGACTCGTCGTCGTGCCCGCGGGCGTGGGCTCCCTAGCCCAGGCCGTCGTCACCCACTACCGCAGTACCTCCTACGGCGGTACCCGCGCACGCGAAGGGAGCCCTTCCGGCCCGCCCCCGGCGCTGCTCACCGTCGAGCCCGAGTCCGCGGCCTGCGTCCTGGCGAGCCTCGCCCGCGACGAGCTCCACACCGTGCCCACCGGCGAGACGGCCATGGCCGGGCTGAACTGCGGTACGCCCTCCAGCCTCGCCTGGCCCGTCCTGCGCGGTGGCCTGGACGCGGCGATCGCCGTCACGGACGCCGAGAGCGCCCGCGCGGCCGAGGTGCTCGCGGCCCTGGGCGTCTCCTCCGGCCCGTGCGGGGCGGCCCCGCTCGCCGGTGTGCGCGCGGCCCTGGCCGGCCCCGGCGCTGAACAGCGCCGCGCCTCCCTCGCCCTCGACCCGGGCGCGGTCGTCGTCCTCCTCAGTACGGAGGGGGCGGCGGCGAACCCGCACGGATCGGACGTACGCGGCGAAGTGAAGCCGGCCCGGAGGGCCTGAGGGCCGGACGGAACGGGGCCCAGGGGTGGAGCCGGAAAACAAGCTTTGACCTGCGCAAACTCCCTGCGTGGCGGACTGGTCGGGCAGTAGGCTCGACCGGGTGCGGCCGAGTGTCGGTCGTACGCGAAGGGGTGGGGATGAAGCGGGACATACGCACCACGGACGATCTGCTCGGCGTGCTCGACCGGCTGTTCGCGGACGGCGGCGCGGACCGGTGGACCGAGGAGAGCGGCGCCTCCTGGTGGGACGGGTTCTACGCCAACCGGAACCGCCCGATCCCCTTCTTCGTGGACAAGCCGGACGAAAACCTCGCCGCGTACCTCGACCGAGGGCTGATCGCCGCACCCGGCCGCGTGCTCGAACTCGGCTGCGGGCCCGGTCGCAACGCCGTCCATCTCGCCTCTCGCGGCTTCGCCGTGGACGCCGTCGACCTGTCGCCCGCCGCTGTCGCCTGGGGTGAGGAACGGGCCCGCGCGGCCGGCGTCGATGTCCGCTTCCACTGCGCCGACGTCTTCGCCGCCGAACTGCCCGCCGAGCCCTACGACCTGGTCTACGACTCCGGCTGCCTCCACCACCTGCCCCCGCACCGTCGCCTCAGCTACCTCGCGCTGCTCGACCGTGCCCTCGCGCCGGGCGGACACTTCGCCCTCACCTGCTTCGCCGCGGGACGCATGGGCTCCGAACTCCCCGACGAGGAGTTCTACCGCCGCCGCAGCCTGGAGGGCGGACTCGCCTACGCGCCGGACGACCTGCGCCGCTTGTTCGCCAGGTACGAGGAGGTCGAACTGCGCCCGATGGCGGAACAGCCGGACAGCGCCCCCGTGTTCGGCGTGCCCTTCCTCTCCGCGGGCCTGTTCCGACGGCCGCCCGGCGACTCGCCCCGCCCCGGCCGGCCGGGCGTCGAGGTCGCCCCGGACCGTCCGGAGTCGCCCGGCATGTGACGTACCGCACGAGGGGCGTGCGGTGTGGTGTACGCCGCAAGGAGCGCGAAGGCGGCTCGGAGAGTGGAGTGGTCTGCGTCACGAGGAAGGACGGATTCCGGCCATGATCGGGTGCGTTCAGGGCGGTCCTGTCCCGGAATGGGGTCATGTTTCCGTCCCCACCCGTGACGAATTGGTGACGAAGAGTTTTATCGACCCCCCTGCACACCCGGGAGGCGAACTCGTAGACTCACCTCTCGCTGTCGCCTGGCAGCACGAGACATGTACCCGAGGGAAAGAGATCCACGGTGAGCCCCGCTGACAGTGCCGAAGCTCCTATCTACGCCGACCTGGTGGAAGAGAGGGGAGACGTTCCTGCCGAGGTGCGCCAAGCCGCCGAGGAGGCGCTGCGCGAAGCCGACCGCGTCCTCGACTTCAGCACCCTCGAGGTCGCCGCGGCCTGACCCGTCCGCGGCCGGCCCTGGGTCCGCACTGCCCGGTGGCCGAAACCCCTCGGCGGGACGGCCGGATGCGCCTGCGGCGCGCCACGACGGCCTCCCTATACCTTTCACCACCCCAACGCCCCGCCCCACAGGGCGACTTGGGGATATGGGCCTGGCCCCCATGTGCGGTCAGGACCCCCTGCGGGGCATCAGGCTCCCTGTGTGACATCGGGTTCCCTGCGTGTCGGCAGGCCCCTGTGTGTCGTCAGGACAGCGGCACACTCGCGCACACGCGCTTGCCGCCCGCCCGCTGCTCCACCGTCACCGCACGGCTCAGCGCATGCACGATCTCCAAACCGTGCCGGGAAGGGCGCAGCGCATCCGGCGCCGCCATCACCGGAAGCGCGGGCTCCGTGTCCCACACCGTGATGTCCAGAACGTCAGAGGCCAGTTCGAGCTCCAGGACGCACGGGCCCGAGGCATGCTTCACCACGTTCGTGACCAGCTCCGTGACCACGAGCAGGGCGGCGCCGAGCGCCTCCGCAGGCACGGTGAACGCGGCGCTCGCGCGGAGCCGGGCGACGAACTCCGACACCAGATTCCTGGCGTGTACGGCGCTGTCCGTGCGGCCCTCGAAAGCCGCACCCGCGTAAGTACTGCAGCCGGTCGGCATGATCGCGGCCCTCTCCTGTGGTGCTCGTTCGTCCAGCTCCCGCCGCCGGGCGCGCCTCGTGAACGAGGTGGGCCGGTGCGGCGGGTCGGTGCGCAACTCCTCGACGTACGCCTCGAAGCGCTCCTCACCTGGAACGCGGATACCCGCCGCGCGCCGCCGCATGCATGTATCGATCATCTGAATTGCGGGCATCCGGATCACCGCCCGAACCGAGCCCACAACCCCCGCCCCGAGCCACCGTCCCGACCCCTGGCCTCCGATTCGCACACAGTGCCTGGCCTTAGCTGTGGTGCGTGGTAGAGGCGGAGCGCGCGATACCGCATAGGGCTCCGGACAGTTGGAGCTTTCGCCGTTTTCGTTGCAGTGACGATTCTGCACGGGATGGTGGTTCGGGCCGGACCCGCGTGTGCGGCGGCTGTGTGCTGGGAGTCAACGGGGAGTTGGGGCGTGCGCAAGCACCAGCGTGGGGTGGGACGCCGGGGTGAGGGGCGCGTACGGGCGCCCGTGGCGGTCCTCGGACGGGACACGGAGCTGGCGGTGGTGCGCCGGCTGCTCGCGGCGGGCCGCCTCGTGAGCGTCGTCGGCGCGGCGGGCGTCGGCAAGAGCAGCGTCGCCCGGACCGCGGCCGTCCTCGCCCGCCGCTCGCTGCCGGCCGAGGCCGCGGTGGAGGGCGTACTGCGGGTGCCCTGCTGGGACGACCGGCCGGGACAGGGGGCGGGGGACGTGTCGGGGGGAGTGGTGCGGGCGCTCGCGCGGGCGCTCGGCGGCGGGCCCGGGGGCGTACGGGACGTGGTGGACCGGCTGCGGTCGCGGCGGGTGTTGTTGCTGCTCGACGACGTCGACCCGGTGCACTCGGAGTGCATTCGCCTGGTCCAGGGCGTCCTGCAGCACGCGCCGGGCGTACGCGTCCTCGTCACCGGGCGGCAGCCGCTCGGGCTCGGCGAGGAACAGGTGGTGCGGCTCGGCGGGCTGCCCGCGTCGGCGCCGGACGGTGGAGACGGGCCCGCCGTCGAGCTGTTCCTGCGGCGGGCGCGGACCGTGCAGCGCGGGTTCAAGGCGGACGCGGCCGGGCGTCGGCAGGTGCGCGAACTGTGCGAGCGGCTCGACGGGATGCCGCTCGCGATCGTCCTCGCGGCGGCGCAGGTGGCGCGCTTCCCGCTGCCCCGGCTCGCGCGGCTGCTCGACGCGGGCCAGTGCTGGCTGCGCGACGAGTCGCAGCCGGTGCGGCGGCAGCGCTCGCTGCGGGCCGCGATGGAGGCGCAGTACGCGCTCTGCGACCGCTCGGCCCGGCTCGTGTGGGCCCGACTCTCCGTCGCCACCGGGGACTTCGCCCAGGACGCGGCCGTGTTCCTGTGCCAGGGCGGCGGGCTCGACCCGCGCGAGATCCCGGCGTGCCTGGCCCGGCTCGCCGCCGCCGCGATCCTCGAACCCGTACGGGAGGCGGGCGGGGTGCTGCCGCCGCGCTATCGCATGACCGGCGCCGCGCGGGACTTCGGCGCCGAACGGCTGCACGCGGCGGGTGAGTCCGACGAGGCCGCCGACCGGCACCTGCTCTGGTACAGCAGGGTCGCGACCGGCGTGCACGACCTCTGGCGCGCCGGCCAGCCCACCCGCGCGACCCTCCTCGTACGGGACGAGTCGGCGAACATCCAGGCCGCCCTCGAGCGGCCGCCGCGCGACGAGATCCAGGCCGACAGCGCCCTGGCTATGGTGCTCGACCTGTGGTTCTGGTGGGCGGTCTGCGGGCACGCCGCGGAGGGGCGCGAGGTCGTCGAACGGCTGCTTCCGCTGGCCGACGGGACCGGTCCGCTCTACGGACGCGGGCTCTGTCTCGCCGCGTGGCTGGCGGCGGGCAGCGGGGGTGAGGGCGTGGCGGACCTGCTGTGCCGGGCCTGGGAGGCGGCGGTCCTGGTCGGGGATGTCGCCACGGCCGGCCATGTCGCCCTCGTCCAGGGCCTGGTGGCGCTCGGCGGCGGCGACCTGGACCGGGCGGCGACGCTCCTAGGGGACGCCGCCCACATCGTGCCCGCCGCCCCCGCGCACGGCCCGCCCGCCGCGTTGAGCCGGCTGCTGCTCGGCGTGGTGCGGGCGCTGCGCGGCGAACCGGCCGGGGCGCTGCGGGAGATCCGGGGTGCGCTGCGGGACCCGGAGGCGCAGACCGATCTGCTGGTCCGCTGCCTCGGGAGTTACGGCCTCGCGCTCGTCGACCGGCTCACCGGCCGCCGCAGCCGTGCCTGGCGCCGCGCCCACCGGGCCCTCGCCCAGGCCGTCTCCCTCGGCTGCCCGTCGGCGGTCTTCGCCATCCAGCACCTCCTGTACGACGTGGAGCACGGCGCGGACGGTGCGACGCCGCGCCCGCCGGGGCTGTTGTGCGAGGCGGCGGCGGGGAGTTGGTGAAGGGGCGGGGCCGGCGGTCGCGGTACGTCCTGAACTCCCGCTCCTATAGGGCGACTTGAGAGGACGAGGCGAGCTCGCGGTCGGCGGCCGCACGGTGGGCCGTCACGGCGGCTCGGGTGTCCTCGGAGACCAGGTCGGCGTTCAGGGCGGCCCCGGCCCGTACGCCCGCGGCCGCCGCGACGATCACCTGGCTGCTCACCTCGACCACGTTGCCCGCCGCCCACACGCCGGGCACGTCCGTCCTCCCGGTCGGGTCGGTGGGGATGTGGCGGCCCACCATGGTGCCCTGGACCATCTGGTCGGCGAGCTCGACGCCGAGCGGGGTGAGCCAGTCCGCGCGGGCGTTCATCCGGGTCGCGACGGCGAGGGCCGCGAGGTCGAAGACCCGGCCCGATGCGAGCCGCAGACCGGTGAGGCGACCGTCGGCCCGCACCAGCTCGTCGACCTTCCCGTCCACGACCGTGATGCCGCGCGCCGCCAACTGCTCATAGCTCTCGTCGTCCGGCTCCGGGCCCGTGTGCAGGAAGAGCGTGACGTCGTCGCTCCACTGCCGCCACAGCAGCGCCTGGTGCACGGCGAGCGGCCCGGTCGACAGGACGCCGATGCGCCGGTCGCGTACCTCCCAGCCGTGGCAGTACGGGCAGTGCAGCACGCCCGTGCCCCACAGCTCCGCGAGGCCCGGCAGCTCGGGGAGTTCGTCGACGAGACCGCTCGTGACCAGGAGCCGCCGGGCGCGTACGGCCGTGCCGTCGGCCAGCGTCACGCGGAAGCCGATGCCGGAACCCGCGCGTGCCGCGGCGTCGTCGTGCTCTGCGGCCACCACCTCGCCTTCGCGGATCTCCGCGCCGTAGCGGCGGATCTCCTCGCGGCCGTCGGCCATCAGCTCGGCGGGCGGGGTGTTCTCCCGGCCCAGGTAGACGTGGACGCCCTCGGCGGGCGCGTTGCGCGGGCGGCCGCTGTCGATCACCAGGACGGAGCGGCGTGCCCGGCTCAGCGCGAGCGCCCCGCTCAGCCCGGCCGCCCCGCCGCCGACGACAACGACGTCGTACGCGTCCGCCGTTCCGTGGGCCTTCTCGTCGTTCTTGTCGTTCACTGCCGTCTCGGTCATCGCCGCACTCCTTCGCCTCGTCGTTCCCGCCGCGTCGTCACGGTGTGAGGAGAGTGCACCCGGACCTACGGTCCTGACAAACCTAGTTGCTGATATGGCAAATGGCAGGGGTGCGCAAGCGATTGCGCAAACGTTTACGCCGTGCGTTTCGTGAGGTAGGTTCGGGCCCGCGAATCCGCCGGGGCCCGGTCCCGGCGCGGTCCGGACGGGAAGAGTCGGGAAGGAGAACGGTGGCGACCATGGTGGACGTGGCGCGGTGCGCGGGCGTGTCCGTGGCCACGGTGTCGCATGTCGTCAACGGGACCCGGCCGGTGCGGCCCGCCACCCGCCAGGCGGTCCTGGGCGCGATCGACGAACTCGGCTACACCCACAACACGTTGGCCCGCTCGCTCGTGACCTCGCGCACGCACTCGATAGGGCTCGCGGTGTCGGCGACCAGCAACCCCTACTTCACGGACATCCTGCGCGGCGTCGAGTCGAGCGCCCTGGAGCACGGCTACAGCCTGCTGATCGCCGACCCGCACGAGGACCCCGAGCACGAGCTGAGGGCGGTGAAGCTGCTGCATGAACGGCGCGTGGACGGGCTCCTCGTCGCGCCGTCCGCACGCCCGGACGCGCTACTCGACCATGTGCGGCGCGCAAGGATCCCCACCGTGTTCCTGGACCGCCTCGCCGGGGATGAGCACGACCAGGTGTGCGCGGACAACACAGGGCCGGTCGCCGAGCTGGTCACACACCTCGCCGAGGCCGGGCACCGCCGGATCGCCCTGGTCTCCGGCGTGCCCGGCCTCTCCACCACGACGGAGCGCATCGCCGGCCACCGCATCGGCCTCGACCGCGCGGGCCTGGCGTACGACCCGGCGCTCGTCGTCGGCGGCGAGTCGAGCGCCGAGGGCGCCGAGCGGGCCACGGCCGAGCTGCTCGAGCTCGACCGGCCGCCCACCGCCCTCGTCACCGCCAACAACACGATGACGATCGGCGCGCTGCGTGCCCTGCGGTCGGTGGGGCTTGTGGTGCCGGACCACATGGCGCTCGCCGGGTTCGACGACTTCGCCTGGGCCGATGTGTTCGAGCCCCGGCTGACCGTCGTCGACCAGCCGAGCCGCGAGATCGGCGCGACGGCCCTGCGCCTCCTCGTCGACCGGCTCGCCGAACCCCGACAGGCCCCGCGGACCGTCCGGTTGCCGTGCGCGTTCGTGCACCGGGAGTCGTGCGGCTGTGGTCGTCCGGCCGACGGCGCGTGAACCCCCGTACGACACTCCTGATCCGCACACCCACACCTGCGTACCGCTACCTGTGTATTGCTACTGCTACCTGCGTACCGCCACGAGAAAGGCCAGCCCATGATCGTCGTCGCCGGCGAAGCCCTCATCGACCTCGTCCCGGCGGGGCCCGCCGCCGAGGACGAACTGCCCGCGCTGCTGCCCAAGCGGGGCGGCGGCCCGTACAACACGGCCGTCGCGCTCGGCCGCCTCGGCTCGCCCACGGCGTTCTGCTCGCGGCTCTCCACCGACCACTTCGGCACGGCGCTGCTCGGCGGGCTCGCCGCCGACGGGATCGACACCTCGCTCGTGCAGCGCGGCGACGAGCCGACCACCCTGGCCGTCGCCCACCTCGCCGCCGACGGCTCGGCCTCCTACAGCTTCCACGTCGAGGGCGCGGCCGACCGCCTGTTCGCACTGCCCGCCGCGCTGCCGGACTCGACGCGCGCGGTGTCCTTCGGTACGTGTTCGCTCGTACTGGAGCCCGGCGCCAGCGCGTACGAGGCGTTGATGCGGCGGGAGTCGGAGCGGGGCACGTTCACGGCGCTCGACCCGAACATCCGGGCCGGCCTGATCGCCGACCCGGACGCGTACCGGGACCGGTTCCGCGCCTGGCTGCCGTACGTGTCCCTCCTGAAGCTGTCCGAGGAGGACGCGGTCTGGCTGGCCCGGTCGGACGACCTGGTCGCAGCCGCGAAGGGGTGGCTGGCGCTCGGGCCCGCGGCGGTCGTGATCACGCGGGGCGGGGAGGGGCTGACGGCGTTGACGCGGGAGGGGGCGCGGATCGATGTGCCGGGGGTCGCGGTCGACGTCGTGGACACGATCGGGGCGGGTGACACGGTCAACGCGGCGCTGCTGCATCGGCTTGATGAGCATGGGGCGCTCGGTGGGGCGGGGGTTGAGCTGGGGGGTGAGGAGTGGCGGGACGTACTGGGGTTTGCGGCGAGGGCGGCTGCCCTCACCTGCTCCCGGGCGGGGGCGGAGCCGCCGTACGCGGGGGAGTTGGGGTAGGCCGCGGGCGGCCGGCCCCGCCCCGCCCCGTCGACTCGGTGACCGTCGAGCGCTGCCCCTCCCCGCCCCTTCCCGAAAGTCCTGCAGTCAGCTCAGGGGGCTGCGCCCCCAGGCCCCCGCTCCCCGGGGCTGCGCCCCCAGGCCCCCGCTCCCCGGGGCTGCCGCCCTGGACCCCGCTTCGGGGCTGCGCCTTCGGCCCGCGCTTCCCGGGGCTGCGCCCCCCCGCTCCCCGGGGCTGCCGCCCCCGGCCCCCGCACCCCGGGGCTGCCGCCCCTGGACCCCGCTTCGGGGCTGCGCCCCGGACCCCGCTCCTCCAACGCCGGAGGGGCTGAATTTAGGGGCGCGGGGAACTGCGCGATCGACCGCGACGGTGCTGCAGCCGAACGAAAGCGCGCGGGCTTTCGAGAGGGGGCGGGTTGGGGGTTGGGTGAGGGGTTGGTGCCCCGGCAGGGGCGCGGGGAACTGCGCGATCGGCCACGGCGGGGCGGCAGCCGAAAAGACGGCCGGGGGCTGGGGCGGAGCCCCGGGAGTGGGGGTGCCCGGGGGCGCTAGTCCGCCGGGAGGATCGGGCGGGTGGGTGGGTCCGGCGGGGGTGTTGCGGGGGTGCGGCCGAACAGCAGTGTCGCGAGGGCGATTCCGATGACGCCGCCCGCGAGTTGAGCGATGACGAACCCCGGCAGGGACGCGGGAGAGATCCCGGTGAACGAGTCGCTGAAGGCCCGCCCGATCGTCGCCGCGGGATTCGCGAAGGAACCGGACGACGTGAACCAGATCGCCGCCGCGATGTACGCCGCCACCGCCACCGGCGTGAGCTGCGGCCGGCCGATCCGGGCCAGCCCGTAGATCAGCAGCACAAGCCCCGCCGTGGCGACGACCTCGCCGAGCAGCAGCCGGTCCCCGACCCGCACTTGGGTGGACCACGAGATGGAGGCGCGCCCGAACATCGCCTCCGCGAGCAGCGCACCCCCACCGCCCCCGCGGCCTGGGCCGCGACGTACGCACCCGCGTCGCGGGCGCGCGGCCCCGTGCCGTCGTGCCGCCCCGCCCACCATGCGGCGAGTGTCACCACGGGGTTGAGGTAGCCGCCCGAGACCGGTCCGAACAGGACGATGAGCAGACCGAGTCCGATGGCCGTGGCCAGCGAGTTGGCCAGGAGTTGTACGCCGATGTCCGCACTGAGCTCGGCGGCCTGGATGCCGGAGCCCACGACGATGGCCACGAGGGACGCGGTGCCGATGAGTTCGGCGGCGGCTCTGCGGACCAGCGGCGCAGAAACGTGGGCAGGGCTGTGCAAGGCCTCTCCTTCCGGGGTGCGCGGCATGCCGTCTGTGCGGGGGACGGTCGCCAGCTGCGCGATGCAGCGGAAAAGATATTCCGAACTTCGGAATTAATCTAGGTGTAGTGGGTAGGAGGGGCCGACGTTTTCGGACTTTGTCCGCGCGGCGGCTCAACGCCCCGTGTCGAGCCCGCACTCCCGCAGCAGTTCGGCCGCGTCCGCACCCGCCGGCCTGCGCACCGTGCCGCCGGCAGGCGGTCGTATGCCGTGGTCGAGGTGGCGTTCGAGGGCGGTGAACGCGGCGCGGTGGCAGGGGACGAGGGGGCGGAGGCGGTCCGGGAAGGTGTCGACGAGCGAGTCCGTGTGGGTGCCGTCCTCGATGCGGTACGTGCGGTGCAGTGCGCCGCGGCCCGCCGAGCGCACCAGTTCCGCGTACGCGTCGGCGCTCTCCCGGATCGGCAGGAGCACGTCGAGCGTGCCGTGCACGGTGAGCAGCGGTTTCCCGATCCGCCCGGTCAGGGCCACCCGCCGCACCGCGCGCCGCACTTCGTCCGGCCGTTCCCCGTACACGTAGTCGGCGTCGCAGCCCGGCGTGCCCGGGGTCTCGGGGGTCCCGGGGGTGCAGTACGGGGTGCCGGCCTCGGTCGCGCCGTCGAAGTCCGGGTCGAACTCCTCGCGGTAGAGGCGCTGCGTGAGGTCCCAGTAGACGCGGTGGTGGTACGGCCACAGGAACTCCGACCCGGCCGGGAAGCCCGCGGCGTGCAGGGCCGCGCGGGCCCGCTCCGCGTCCGGGCCGCCCGCGGCGACGGCCGGGTAGTGGCGCAGCGCGCTCGGCAGGAACGTGAAGAGGTTCGGCCCCTCCTCGCGCCAGAGCGTGCCCTCCCAGTCCACGCCCCCGTCGTACAGCTCGGGGTGGTTCTCCAGCTGCCGGCGGACCAGGTAGCCGCCGTTGGACATGCCGGTGGCGATGGTGCGTGCGGGCGGCCGGCCGTAGCGCTGGGCGGTCACCTTCCGGGCGGCGCGGGCGAGTTGGGTGACGCGGGTGTGCCACTCGGCGACCGCGTCACCGGGGCGGCGGCCGTCGCGGTGGAAGGCCGCGCCCGTGTTGCCCTTGTCGGTGGCTGCGTAGGCGTAGCCGCGGGACAGCACCCAGTCGGCGATGGCCCGGTCGTTCGCGTACTGCTCGCGGTTGCCCGGCGTACCGGTGACGACGAGGCCGCCGTTCCAGCGGTCCGGCAGACGGAGGACGAACTGGGAGTCGTGGTTCCAGGAGTGGTTCGTGTTGCTGCGGGAGGAGTCCGGGAAGTACCCGTCGATCTGGATGCCGGGCACGCCGCGCGGGACGGGGAGAGCCTCGGGTGTGAGGCCGGCCCAGTCCGCGGGGTCGGTGTGGCCGGACGCCATGGTGCCCGCGGTCGTCAACTCGTCGAGGCAGGCGGCCTGTTGGTGTGCGGCGTCAGGTATGTGGAGCGCGGACATGTGGGGGCAGTGCGCCATGCCCTCCTCCGGTGCGGCCCGCGCCGGACCCGGCGGCGGGAGCAGTGCGGCCGTGGCGGCGAGCGCGAACGCGGCGAGGGCGGGGCGGCGCCTTCGCGGACGAGGGGTGGCGAGGGGGAACATGGGGCCTCCAGAGGCAGCCGCACGGCTTCGACGGCTGGAGGCTAGGCGGACCACAGCGCTCGCCATATGGGTGCGTACACCATGGTCGTAGGCGTTCCGCAGTGGTCCCGAGACATGAACAACCACGTGTTGTGCCCCGCCTGAACGTCAACAGCGGGGCACAGCACGTCACTTCGGTGGGGTGCGTCTCAGACGATGCCCTCCGAGATCTCCGCCTGCTCACGCTCCGAGCCGTACGCGGACGGGGTGCTGTACGAGCGTCGGGCGGCGAACCACCAGGCGGTGGCGAGGACCAGGACCACGGCGAGGGCGACGGCCGCGTAGTTCATCGAGTCGACGGTCACCGGGGCGGACTGCGGCAGGCAGAACAGGACGGTCACGAAGGCCACCCAGATCACCGCGATCCAGCCGACCGGCTTGCTCCACCGGCCCAGGTTCCACGGTCCGGGTGTGAACCGGTCGCCCGCGCGCAGCCGCAGGAAGATCGGGATGGCGTACGCGGGCGTGATGCCGATGACGTTGATGGCGGTGACGGCGCCGTACGCGGTCTCCGAGTACAGGGAGGGCGCCGCGATCACGGCGGCCAGGCCGACGGAGAGCCACACGGCCGGGACCGGGGTCCGGTTGCGGGTGCTGACCTTGCGCCACAGCGCCGAGCCGGGCAGCGCGTTGTCCCGGCTGAACGCGAACACCATGCGGCTCGCGGCGGCCACCTCGGCGTTGCCGCAGAAGAGTTGGGCGACGATCACCACGAGCAGCAGTCCGGTCGCCCCGGTCGTGCCGACGGCGTCGATCATGATCTGGGCGGGCGGCACGTCGGCCGCGGCGGTCTTGTCGTAGTCCTGGATGGCGAAGGTGAGGCCGGCGAGCAGGACGAAACCGGCGATCCAGGAGGCCCAGATGGCGCGCACGATGCCGCGCGCCGCCGATACCGAGGCGTTGGAGGTCTCCTCCGACAGGTGCGCGGACGCGTCGTAGCCGGAGAACGTGTACTGGGCGAGCAGCAGGCCGATGGCCGCGACGTACAGCGGGTTGGACCAGCCGGTGTCGTTGACGAAGTGCCCGAACACCTCGCCGGGGGTGCGGTGGCTGTCCGGGGCGATGACGAGCACGCCGACGATCAGGGCGACACCGGCCAGGTGCCACCACACGCTGATCGAGTTGAGGAGGCTGACGAGCCGCACGTCGAAGAGGTTGAGCAGGGCGTGCAGGAGCAGGATGCCCAGGAAGATCACGAAGGTGGAGCCGGGCGTCGCCTCGAAGCCGAACTGCAGGTCGAGCAGCGCGCCGGTGAAGAGCGCCGCGCCGTAGTCGATGCCCGCGATCGCACCGAGCAGGCCGAGCACGTTGAGCCAGCCCGTGTACCAGCCCCAGCGCCGCCCGCCGAGCCGGTCCGCCATGTAGTAGAGGGCGCCCGAGGTGGGGTATGCGCTGGTGACCTCGGCGAGTGCGAGGCCGACGCACAGCACGAACAGGCCGACGCCCGCCCAGCCCCACATCATCACGGCCGGCCCGCCGGTGCCGAGGCCGAAGCCGTACAGCGTCATGCAGCCCGACAGGATGGAGATCACCGAGAAGCTGATCGCGAAGTTGCCGAAGCCGCCCATGCGGCGGGCCAGGACCGGCTGGTAGCCGAGCTCCCTGAGCCGGGCCTCCTCGTCCTGGACCGGTGGGGGAGGTGCGGAATTCGACAAGGTGGGGCGGGACACGCGCGTACCTCCGGAGGGGGACAGGGGGCAGGGGGACGAGGGGGGCGGGGCCGGGTCAGGAGCGGTCGCGGCCCCGGCGCCCGGCAGCGGCCCGGCAGCGGGCTCGGGCCTGAGTGAACAGGTCGGCCGCGGCCTCGGACGAGCCGGGTGTGGCGGTGCGGTACGACCAGGGGACGACCGTGAAGTACGGGTCGAGGGCGTCGAACACCCGGAGCGCGTCGTCGAATCGGTGGGCGCCCCACAGGGCGTGCGCGAGGTGGTTGAGGTCGAGCAGCGACCGCGCTTCCGGTGCCGGGGTGGTGTGGTCGAACCACATGTGCAGCGCGTGCAGCGCCCCGCGTGTCGCCTCCTCGGAGATCCAGTGCAGGTCGAGGGCGCGTTCCTGGCCGCCCTCGCGGCGGTACCGCTCCACGCGCGCGTACAGCGGAAGCATGTGCAGGGCGGACCCGGCGGGGGCCGAAGAGGCCGCCCACTGAACGAAGTTGACGGCCGCGGTCATGGACGTGCCGGGCCGGTGCCGGTACGCGAACTGCAGCATGCGGTGGTACGCCTCGCGGTTGCCGGGGTCGCGTTTGTCGGCCTGGGCGAGCAGCTGCCAGGGGCCGTCGAACAGCATCGGCTCGGGCGCGGGCATCCGGTGCTCCTCCCGGCGCCGCCCGTCGTCGAGCTGGGCGAGGGCGAGCAGGCCGATCCACGGCACCGGGTCGTCGGGGGCGGCCTGCGAGGCGTACCGGCAGGCCTCGGCCGTCTCGCGCCACAGCTCGGCGGTGTGCCGGTGGCCCGACCGGTGGGCGCGCAGGGCCCGTTCGACGGCCACGCGCGCGTGCAGCACGGCGAGGGCGACGCTGTGCGGCTCCTCGGCGTGCCACACCCGTAACAGGTCGGATCCGGCCACGGCCGTGGCCAGGATCTGGGTGCGCTGTGTCCACGTGGCCCAGTCGCGGGTCTCGCCGAGCAGGGTGCGGGTGGAGACCCAGCGGCCGGCTCTGAGGTCCTGCAGCACGGCGCGCAGGGCGGCGTCGTGCCCGGCGGGGTGGTACACCGGGCGGGCGTGCGGCATCGGCATGAATCCTCTGGTGAACCCTGGTCTGCCTGGGGGTGGGCATGGTTGTGGGCGGGCCGCGCGGTCGGATCGCCTCGGCGTTCCGCCCGAACTCCCGTGCTGTGGTGGGACGTTGGTCGGCGATCAGTGTAGAGCGGAAGGTTCCGAATCTGGCTGGGTCGAGAAAAGTGGCTTGATCATGGCGCGACCGGTCCGTGTGCCGATTTGCGCGTACGGGTTACGTGGGCGGCTGCGTGCGCAGTCGCCGGCGTGCGGGGTGGGTGTGAGGCGCGTGCGAGTTGCGCGCGAGCGTGCACCGCGGGCCTCTGACGGCGGTTCAGTTCAGGCGCAACTCCGCTGAGCGGAGGGGTCCTTGACTGCCCCGCTGAGGCTGTAGCAGGCTTCCGCGGTGATCACAGCCGACCGCGCAGCCCGCCCCGACCGCCCGGTGCTCGCCGTCGACCAGGGCACTTCCGGCACCAAGGCCCTCGTCGTCTGCCCGGAGCGAGGTGTGATCGGCGCCGGCTCCGCACCCGTACGCCCACGGCATCTGCCCGGCGGGCTCGTCGAGGTGGACCCCGCCGAGCTGTTCGACTCCGTGGTGGCCGCCGGGCGCGCGGCTCTCGCCGATGCGGGCGAACCCGTCGCCGCCGTCGGCCTCGCCAACCAGGGCGAGACGGTCCTCGCCTGGGACCCGGAGACCGGCGAGCCGCTCACTGACGCCGTCGTCTGGCAGGACCGCCGCGCCGCCCCGCTCTGCGACGAACTCGCCGAGTACGCCGAGGAGTTGAGGCACCTCACGGGCCTTCCCCTGGACCCGTACTTCGCGGCGCCCAAGATGATGTGGATCCGCCGCCACCGCACGCGCCGCGGCGCGGTCACCACCAGCGACGCCTGGCTCGTGCACCGCCTCACCGGCGCGTTCGTCACCGACGCCGCCACCGCGGGCCGCACCCAGCTCCTCGACCTCGACACGGTCGCCTGGTCGCCGCGCGCCCTCGACCTCTTCGGGCTCGCCGACGAGCCGTTGCCGCGCGTCGTCGACGCCGCCGGCCCCGTGGGGACCACCACCGCCTTCGGCCCCGAACTCCCCCTCACCGGGCTCCTGGTGGACCAGCAGGCGGCGCTCCTCGCGCAGGACGTCACCGAGCCGGGCGGCGCCAAGTGTACCTACGGCACGGGCGCGTTCCTGCTCGCCCCGACCGGCGACCGGCCGCGCCGCGGCGGTTCGGGCCTGGTCAGCTGCGTGGCCTGGCGCCTCGACGGCCGCAGCAGCTACTGCCTCGACGGTCAGGTGTACACGGCGGCCTCCGCGGTGCGCTGGCTCTCCGAACTCGGCGTCATCGGCGGCGCGTCCGACCTCGACCCGGTCGGCGGCAGCGTCCCGGACGCGGGCGGCGTCACCTTCGTGCCCGCACTCGCGGGACTCGCCGCGCCCTGGTGGCGGGGCGACGTCCGCGGCTCCCTCACCGGCCTCGGTCTCGACACGGCACCCGGCCATGTCGTACGGGCCCTCTGCGAGGGGATCGCCGCACAGGTCGTCCAGCTCGCGGACGCCGTGGCCGCCGACCTCGGCGCACCGCTGCGCTCGCTGCGCGTCGACGGCGGCCTCACCCGCTCCGCCCTCCTCATGCAGACCCAGGCCGACCTGCTCCAACTCCCGGTGGAGGTGGCCGAGTTGCCCGACGCCACCGCACTCGGCGCGGCGGCCGTGGCCCGCATCGGCCTCGACCCGACGCTCACCCCGCGCGACGTCGTCCCACGGCGCGGGCGCGCCACCGTGTACGAGCCGCGCATCGGCGCGGACGGAGCGGCGCTACGCCTCGACCGCTTCCGTGAGGCCGTCGCCGCACTCGTCGAACGGAGCCCGGCATGACCGCACAGCCACCGGAGGGGCCGACGCCCGTGCACGCCAAACGCCCCGTACGCGGGGAAGGCCCCGTACGCGCGAAAGCCCCCGCCCCGCTTCCGGCCCCCGACCCGGAGAGTGCCCTGGCGCCCCGAGCCGCAGCCCTGCCGACCCCGTCCATGCCCGGCGACGTCACCCGCTACGGACCGCTGCAGGACGCACGCCCGTACGACGTCGTGGTCGTCGGCGCGGGCGTCGTCGGCGCCGCGATCGCCCGGGAGCTGGCCCGCCATCGGCAGCTGCGCATCGCCCTGGTCGAGGCGGCGGGCGATGTCGGCGACGGCACGTCGAAGGCCAACACCGCGATCCTGCACACCGGTTTCGATGCCACCCCCGGCACCCTTGAGGCCCGTCTCGTCCGCGAGGGCCACCGGCTGCTCAGCGCGTACGCGGCCGAGTGCGGCATCCCCGTCGAGCCGGTCGGCGCGCTCCTCGTCGCCTGGGACGAGGAGCAGCTCGCCGCCCTGCCGGGTCTCGCCGCCAAGGCCGACCGCAACGGCTACGACGCGGCCCGCCTCATCGACGCCGACGAACTGTACGCCCGCGAACCGCACCTCGGCCCCGGTGCGCTCGGCGCGCTCGCGGTGCCGGACGAGAGCATCGTCTGCCCGTTCACGACGCCGCTCGCGTACGCGACCCAGGCGGTGCGCGCCGGCGTCGACCTGCACCTCAACGCGCGGGTGCTGAGCGTGAGTTGGGACCCGGGAGCGACCGGCCACACCCTGCACACCGGTCGCGGCCCGCTGCACGCCCGCTGGCTGGTCAACGCGGCCGGGCTGCACGCCGACGCCGTCGACCGCATGCTCGGCCGCGACACCTTCACCGTCACGCCACGCCGAGGCCAACTCGTCGTCTTCGACAAGCCCGCCCGCGACCTCGTACAGCACATCCTGCTGCCGGTGCCGACGGCGCTCGGCAAGGGCGTCCTCGTCGCGCCGACCGTCTTCGGCAACGTGCTGCTCGGCCCGACCGCCGAGGACCTCGACGACAAGACCGCCACCCACTCCACCGAGGAAGGCCTCGCCGCCCTGCGGGCCCAGGGCGAGAAGATCCTCCCCGAACTCCTGGAGGAGGAGGTCACGACGGTCTACGCGGGGCTGCGCGCGGCCACCGACGAGGAGGACTACCGCATCGACTCCTGGGCCGAGCGGCGCAGCGTCACCGTCGGCGGCATCCGCTCCACCGGGCTCACCGCCTCCCTCGCCATCGCCGCGCACGTCACCGGGCTCCTGGCCGAAGCGGGCCTCGACCTCGGCGCACCGACCAGCCTGCCGCCCGTCCACATGCCCAACCTCGGCGAGCGCTTTCCCCGCCCCTACCAGAACCCCGAACGCATCGCCGCCGACCCCGACTACGGCCGCATCGTCTGCCACTGCGAGCGCGTCACACTCGGCGAGATCCGGGACGCGTTGGCGAGTACGGTGCCGCCGGCGGGGCTGGAGGGCCTGCGTCGGCGTACGCGGGCGCGGGCGGGGCGTTGTCAGGGGTTCCATTGCGGGGCGGGTCTGCGGGAGTTGCTCGACGGTGAACTGTCGCGTCAGGGCGGGGAGTTGAGGTCATGGTGAGCGAGGGAGGCACGGGTGTGGGGCGGCGGGAGCGTGACGTCGATGTGCTCGTCGTCGGGGCCGGGCCCGCGGGCCTCACCGTCGCCGAGCATCTGGCCGCCGCGGACTGCGGCACCGTCGAGGTGCTCGAACGCGAACCGCAGGCGGGCGGCGCACCGCGCTTCTGCCACCACGGCGGCTTCGGCACCCCCTGGACCAGCGGGCCGCGCTTCGCCGCCCGACGGCTGCGCGCCGCCACCGACGCCGGCGCCGTGGTCCGCACCTCCGTCACCGTCACCGACCTGCCCGCGCCCCGCACCGTCGACGTCACGGGCCCCGACGGCCTGGAGCGCATCACCGCCCGCGCCGTCGTCCTCGCCACCGGTGCCCGCGAACGCCCCCGGGCCGCCCGCCTCGTGCCCGGCACCCGGCCCGCCGGGATCCACACCACCGGCGAACTCCAGCAGGCCGTGCACCTGTACGGGCGGTACATCGGCCGCCGAGCCGTCGTCGTGGGCGCCGAGCCCGTCGCGTACGCCGCCCTCGAAACCCTGCACCACGCGGGCGTCGCCGTCGTCGCCCAGCTCACCGAACTCGACCGGCCGCAGGTTCCGCCGCTGCGCGCCGCCGACGCCCGGCTCCGCCGCACCGTGCCGCTGCTCACCCGCACCATGCTCACCGAGGTGCTCGGCCGCGGCCGGCTCACCGGCGTACGTGTCCGGCACGCGGACGGCCGCACCGCCCAACTGCCGTGCGACACCCTCGTGTTCACCGGCGACTTCGTCCCGGAAGCCGAACTCGCCCGCAGCGGGGGTGTCTGTCTCGACCGGGCGACGCGCGGCCCGCTCGTCGACACCGAGTTCCGTACGGACGTCCCGCGCGTCTTCGCCGTCGGCAACGTCCTGCACGCCGTGGAGACCGCCGCGACCGCCGCCGCCGAGGGGCACGCGGCCGCGGTGGCCGTGCGCCGCCTGCTCGCCCACGAGAACCGCGAGGGCCGTGCGGCAGCCGAACCGGCGGGCCCCAGGCTCGTGGTCGCGCCGCCGCTGCGCTGGATCACCCCGGGACGCCTGCCGTGCGACGCCCGCGCCGACGACTCCCTGCGGTTCCTCGTACGCGCCGCCGAACCGCTTTCCGTCCGCCCGACGCTGACGGTCACTCAGGACGGCCGTACGCTGCACAGCGAGCGACTGCGGGGACCGGTGCGCACGGGCAACTCCCTTGAGTTGCAGGGGCATTGGGTGCGGAATGTCAATGCCGACGGCGGCCCCGTGCACATCACGACCGGCACCGGCGGGCGCTGAACCGTGACCGCACCCGACGTCGCGGAGACCGCCTTCGACCGTCGCACCCCAACTCCCGCCCGGCGAGCTGGACTTCGACCGGGACAGGGTCTTCGCTGTCCGCCGAGTTCCTGACCTGACCGCCGATCCGCCCCCCCGGCCAACCCCCTAAAGCTCCTCCACCGTTCGCGTCATCAACTCCCGTGCCTCCGCCTCGCGTCGGTCGTAGCGCTCCGGATACGCCGACACCTGCACGGCCTGCGCGAGCTGCCCCGGCGTGAGCGAAGGGTTCTCCTCGTCGACGGTCAGCGCCCGCGTGAAGAACTGCCGCGCGGCGTACGCCACGTTCGTGACCTGCTCCGGCGTGCCCCACCCCATGCTCGGGCGCTGCTGGAACACGCCGAGCGAGTCGCCCTCGCCGTGGTCCAGGTTCTCCATCCCCGACTCCACGAGCGCCGCCTCGAACGACGCCAGAAGCACCTTGTCGCCCGCACCCAGCTCCTGACCCACCCGGTACACGACCACCGACACCGCGAGATCAGGCTCGCCCGTCCCCGGCCCCGGAGGCGGCCCGTCGTCGTCCGTGCCGCCGCGCTGCTCGCCCGCTGCCCTGTCGACCACTGCGCACCCTCCCCGTCGCAAACATCGCGTCCCCTCGACCGTACGCACCGCCGCGCGGAGGCGAAACCACGCCTGCACCCATGTCACACCCCGGAAACGCGCCCGTACCCTCCCCTCCAACAACGCCCCCTACGCTCGACCGCACGCACAGGCCGACGTCGTCCGGTGAACCAGATCGAGACGACAGGAGCCCGCACCGTGCCCCAGTACGCCGTATCCGCACCGCCCTGGCTGCGCCACGCGCTGACCGCACAGGCGGGGCCCGTGCCCTGGGACGCGGTGCTGCGCGGGGCCCTCGCCTGCGGTCCGCTGCTGCTCGCCGCCGTCCTCGCGGACCGGCCCGGCGCAGGGGTGTTCGCCGCGCTCGGCGCCATGCTCGCCGGGGTCAACGACCGGCCCGGCAGCCGCCGCGCCGCCGTCACCCGCCTCGGCGCACCCGCCCTCGCGGGCGGCCTCGGACTGCTCCTGGGCACGGAGACCGCCCAACAGGCCCCGCACGCCTGGCAGTTGAGTGCCGTGTTCGTGCTGTGCGGGCTCATCGGCGGGACGCTGAGCGCGGTCGGGCCCGTCGCCTCCGCCTGCGGTACGCAGTTCCTCGTCACCACCGCCGTCGGCGCGGGCATGCCCCTGCCCGAGCCCGCCGGGGAGCGGGCCCTCCTCTTCGTCGCCGGCGCCGGCCTCCTCCTGGTCCTGCGCATCGCCCTGCCCGGCCGGGCCGCGCGCAGCGGCGGGCCGCGCCGCTTCGACGGGGAACGCGCCGCCGTCGCGGCCGTCTACGACGCCGTCGCCGCGCTCCTCGAAGCCGTCGGCACCCCCGCGGCCAGCACCCGCCGGGCCGCCCTCACCGCCGCCCTCGACCACGCCCAGGACGCCCTGTCCGGGCCCCGCCTGCGCCGCACGGCGAGCACCGCCGCCGAGCGCCGCGTGCACGCCCAGTACGCGGCGGCCCTGCCGCTCGCCGAGGCCGCGACCGCCCTCGCCTGGTCGCGGCACGCCCCGCTGCCCGGCGCCGCCGTCGGCCCGCGCCGCCTCGCCACCGCCGTACGCGCCGCCGCCCCTGCCGGACCGCTGCCCGCTCCCTCGCGCGGGGATGCGGCACTGTGCGCCCTCGACGACGCCCTGCTGCACGCCGCCGACACCTTCGACAAGGGCACCGCCCAAGCCCTGCACGCCCGCCGCCCCGCCCCAAGTGCCGTACTGCGCAAGGCGATCGGGCCCGCAGGACGCGAGTACGGCGTGCGCGTCGCGGTCTGCTACGGCACCGCGACCGCCGTCGCCCAGGCCCTCGACCACACCCACTGGTACTGGCTGCCCGCCACCGCCGTGTTCCTCGTCAAACCCGACCTCGGGCCGCTCGCCTCGCGCGTGCTCTGCCGGGCGCTCGGCACGGTCGTCGGCGCGGCCCTGTTCGCCGGGCTCGCCGCGCTCCTTCCGCAGCCGGCCGGACTCGTCGCCGTCGCCGGGGCCTGCGGGGCTCTGATCCCGGTCGCCGCCCGGCACTTCGCCGCACAGACGGCTGCCGTCACCGCCCTCGTCCTCGCCCTCGCGATGCTCGGCGGCGAACCGCAGATGGCCTGGGTGCGCTGCGGCGAGACCCTCCTCGCCTGCGCCGTCGTCCTGGTCGTCGGACATGTGCCCTGGCCACATGAGTCCGGCGGCGTCACCGCCCGCCTGACCGCCGCCCGCGCCGCCATCCATGTGTACGTACACCATGTGCTCGCCGAACACGACGGCCGCGCCGACCGCTGGACCCTGCGCCGCGAGGCGTACCGCACCCTCGCCGAGGCACGTGCCGCCATCGACCGCGCCGCCGCCGAACTCCCGCCCCTGGCCCGCCGCACCGCGGGCGCCGAACGCACCGCGGCGGCCCTCGAACGGCTCGCCGATGCCACCACCGCCTGCGCCGTCCACCTCGACGACAGCGGACACATCCCCGCACCCCAGGCCGCCGCAACCTGCCACGAGGCCCAACTCCTGGGCCTGGCGGGCGAGTTCAGGCCGCTGCCGCGACCCGCGACCACCGGGAGCGCGGCGAAGGAGCCGCTGCCCGCCCGCAGTTCAAGCCGTGCGTGAACCGGGCCCCGTACGTCCGATAGCGTGCCCCCGGAAGATCCACACAGAGGGGAAAACGGCATGCAGACAGCCGACGGGGGCGCAGCGGAAGAGCAGGTCGACGACGTGCAGGACGTGGCGCACGACGAGCTCTTCCCGCAGATCCCCGACCCGGAGGACGGCGTCCGCTGGCTCGCCCCGACCGACGTGGAACAGCACGTCCACCGCCTCCTCCGCCGCGACAACACGTACGCCTATCTGCGCGTCCTCGCAGCCGAGGGCGTGTACTACCCGGTGCGGCGGGAGGACGCGGACGCCGCGAGCGAGGACGAGTTCCCCATGTTCACCAGCGAGAGCAACGGCCGCGTCTGGGCGCCCGTCTACACCGAGGGCCTGCTGCCGCGGCCGCACCCCGACCTGGTGTACGAGTACGCCAACCTGGCCCGGATCGCCCAGATCGTGCCCGCCGAGGTCGACGTCCTCATGGTCAACCTGTCCACGCCCTGCCAACTCCTGCTGGCCGTCGACGAGGAGGAGCGGGACCTCTGGGGTGCGCTGCGGGACGACATGTACGCGTCCGACGCGTTCGGCAACCGCGTCGTGACCCGTCGCAGCGGCAACGGCGTCCCCGACATCGGCCCGCTCCTGCACGGCCTGGCCTGTGGCGCCCACCTCTGCTACGGCAACGGCGACCCCTGGAACACCCTGCACTGGCACGGCATCGGCTACCGCAACGAGATCAAGCGGCTCAGCGAATGGTGGGGCGTGGACAGCCGCGCCGACTGGCTGGAGATCCAGGAACGCCTCCTTACCCGCCAAGTCAGCCCTTGGTACTGGGACTTCGTGCTCGCCGCCCGCGACAAGCTGCTGCTCGCGCAAGGCGCGAACACCGCGATCGTCGAGGAGGCCGCCTGGCGCGACACCGTCGAGGCCACCCTCCGCGAACGCGTACGGCGCTCCGGCGGCGACCACCAGCCGGGCGCCGACGCCGACTTGGACGGTTTCGTCGTCGAACTCCGCGGCCTCGTCGGCAAGATCATGCGGTACGAGGCCCGCTTCCGCGCCGACGGACTCCTGCCGCCCGGGGGCCTGGTGCGTACCGTCGCCGCCTGGGACGTCGGCCGCGCCTCGAAGATGGCCCGCTGGGGCCGCGGCGCGCGCTACGCCACCGAGCCCGAGATGTACGAGGCGATCGAGCGGGCCGGCGCGGGGGCGCGGGCCGCGTACCACTCGTGGGAGGAGTTCTCCGCGGGCTATGTGCTCGGCCGCTGTCTGCACTTCGACGAGGAGGAGTTCGGCAGCTGGTACACGACGGTCCTGGACGCCCACCGCGCCCTCGTCACCGACCCGGACAGCCCCTGGCTGACGGTGCCGTTCCTGGGCGCGGCGGTGCGCGGGCGCTGAGCGGACCGCCCGTACCGGTGGGCGGGCGGGCTTGACGCGGGCTTGACCGGGCGGCGGCGCGGGCCGCAGGATGAGGGCGTGATCGCGCACCTGACCTGTACCGCAGCCCGCTCCGGCACCCTGCCGGACCGCTGCGGCTGTGCGCGCAGCGGCTTGTAGCGGACGCCTCCTGTTCCAGGGGGCTCTGTCCCCGCGCCGCCGCCCTCCGGCACCGGCCTCGCCCGCCTCGCGGTGTCCCCGACCCCGCGAGCGGCGACCCGCACCGCCGACGGCGACCGCACTGCCACCCCTTCCACCGGCGGGCGCACCGCGTCCCACCCGGGCGTTCCCCGTGACCGCGCACCTCCAGGCCCGCAGGGCCGTGCGTCACGGGGAACGCCCGGCCGGGTCGTGCCGCCGACCCGCCTCAGCCACCGGGAGCCTGTCGATGACCTCGACGACCACGCACAGCCCCGCTGTGCCCACGCTGCGCACGGCCCAGATCCCCCCGAACGGCCTCTACGAGGGCCACCGCGTACTGCGCCGCCTGCCGGACGGCGCGCCGTCGCGGCCGTACGAACTCTTCGACCTCGCACCGCAGTCGGCGACCATCGGGGCCGAGATCAGCGGCGTCGACCTGTCCCGGCCGCTCACACCCGAGCTGCGCGCGGAACTGAACCGGGCACTGCTCGAATGGAAGGTGCTGTTCTTCCGGCAGCAGCACCTCAGCTCCCTGCAGCAGCGCGAATTCGCCCGCAACTGGGGCGAGTTGGAGACCAACCCGCTCCTCGACACGGGCGACAGCGACGACGTCGTCCGCTTCGACAAGGGCGCGGGCGCCACACCCAGCTTCGAGAACGTGTGGCACACCGACGTCACCTTCAGGACCCGCCCGGCCATGGGCGCGGTGCTGCAACTCCGTGAGATCCCGCCGCGCGGCGGCGACACCATGTGGGCGGACATGGCCGCCGCCTACGACAACCTGCCCGAGGACGTGCGTACCCGCATCGACCGGGCCACCGCCGAGCACGACTTCCTGCCCGGCTTCCGCCGCTTCTACGGACCCGAACGGCTCGCCCCGATGCAGGACCTGTTCCCGCCCGTCACCCACCCTGTGGTGCGCACCCACCCCGAGAACGGGCGTCGTATGTTGTTCGTCAACACATCGTTCACCACCAGGATCCACGGCCTGGAGCGGGCCGAGAGTGACGAACTGCTGCGGCTCCTCTTCCAGCAGGCGCATGTGCCCGAGTTCCAGGTGCGGTTCCGCTGGCAGGCCGGCGACATCGCGTTCTGGGACAACCGCGCCACGCAGCACTACGCCGTGAACGACTACGGCGACGCGCGGCGGGTCGCCGAACGCGTCGCGATCGCGGGCGACCGGCCGTACTGACGCCCCCGCCAAGGGAGTTGACGAGGGATCAGGCGAGCGGGGTCAGGTTCGAGGGGTCAGGCGCGCCTGACCACGATGTCGCCGACGCTGGTGTTCGCCCGCACCTCGACCGTCTCGTCCGTGTCCTGCGGACCGGCCGCGGGGCCGAGGGAGTTGAGGACCGAACCGACGGCCGTGCTCACGTCCAGCCAGGCCGCAGTGGACTCGCGGATGCCGACCTCCAGGTCACCGGCCGCGGTGCGCAGCGTGATCCGGCCGCGGGCGACGTCCCCGACCCGGATGTGCCCGTTGGCCGACTTGGCCTCCACGGAGGCGTGCGCCACGTCCACCGAGATGCGGCCGTTGGACGAGGTGGCCTTCAGGTCGCCGACCGCCTCGCCGATGGTCGTGTCCCCGTTGCCGTTGCGCACCGTGGCCGCGCCGCCCAGGGTGCTGATCTGGATCCGGCCGGCGCCGGACACCTCCGCCGTGCCGTCGACCCGGCCCACGGTGACGTCGCCGTGGCTCGTCCGCAGCCGCACCGTGGCCGCCTCCCGTACGTGCAGGTAGCCGAGGGAGGTCTTGAACTCGCAAGCCCCGAGGGGCCCTTCGCAGACCAGGTCGCCCATCGGCGAACCGCCCTGCAGGTCCGAGCCGGCCGGCACCTCGACCGTGATGTCGAGGCTGCCGGGCCGGCCGAAAAGGGAGCGCTTGCGCGGCCCCTTGACCAGCAACTTGCCGTCCGAGCAGGTCACTTTGGTCTGCTGCGCGGCCTGCACGTCGTTGTCGTCGGCGCCGTTGCGCGGCAGCACCTCCACGACGGTGTCGCCGCGCTCGCCCGCGACGATCCGTGCGGAGCCCAGGTCGAACTCGAGGGTCACCGAGATCGGTTCCGGGGTGTCGAAAGTAGGCATGGCGGTCCTGCTCCTCCTGGCTGTGATGGGCTCCTGCGGGGTTTCCGGGCAGGGCCTGTCGTTCGGGTCAGGCCGGATCCGGCCGGCGGGCATCGGCCGGTCGCGTCGACCCCGCGACCCCGGCAGGATCCCAACGACAGGCCCTGGGCGTCCGGGTCAGCGGACCCAGCCCGTGAACCCCTGGTGACCGCGGCCGCGCCCGCGAGCGGGGGAGCGCACCGCGGTGTTCCCGTCCGCCGCGGTGGCCACCGCACGCACCAGCCATGCGTTCACCGACAGCCCCTCGCGCCCCGCCGCCTCCTCGACGCGCGCCTTGAGATGCGCGGGCAGCCGGAAGTTGATCCGCGACGTGCCGCCGTCCTCCCCGTCGACCGGCGCGGGCGGGGCCGCCGCGGGCGCGGGCGCCTCGGCCTCTTCGCCGTACGACTCAGGGGCGGGCGGGGCCGTCACCACGAACTCGGGGTCGCGCCCGCGCAGCCGTACGTCGACGGAGCCGGGGGCCAGGTCCTGGGTCACTTCGGCCATCGCCGCCGACAGCGCTTCGAGCAGCGTGAGGCGGGCGGCGGACTCCAGGGGCGCGCTGAGCCGCTCCGCGAGCGCGCGGCTCTCCTCGCCGCCCGCCTCCGCGGCGACGGCGAGCTCTTGGCGGAGGTGGTCGACATAGGGCGTGAGATCCATGGCGTCAGTATGGTGCCACTGTGACGCCAGGGGCAAGTTCCTCCAGGCCGCCGAGCGGGGCGATTCCGCTGGTCACGGCCGCGAGACAGCGGCGAAGGAGGGCGGCCGAGGGGGAGGGGCGGGGCTCTGTGATTGCGCGGGTGCCCCTGCGCCCGCGATGGTGGCAGAGCGGGCCGGAGCACAGCCCGGCGCGCGACACCGCAGTGCGAGCCGGCGCGAGCGCACGCGACCTGATGAGCACGCTGGGCACGCTGAGCGCGCGGAGTGCCCGGAGTTGCCCGGGGCGCGCGGAGTGCGCGGAGTGCGAGCCGTGCACGCGGTGCGGACAGCGCGACCTGCGACGGAGAGGACCGGCCGTGACCAGCACCGACGGCACCGCCCCCGACGACGACGCCGACAGCACACAGGGCCCCAGCACACAGGGCCCCGGCACACATAGCTCCAGCACACAAGGCTCCGACGAGAGCGGCTACGGCAACGCCGCGTACGGGCGCCGGAAGTTCAAGCGGTCCAAGAGCCACTTCGCCGACCGCATCACCGCCGACGGCCGCGACGGCTGGCCCGTGGAGGCGGGCCGCTACCGCCTGGTCGTCAGTCGCGCCTGCCCCTGGGCCAGCCGCGCCCTGGTCTCGCGCCGCCTGCTCGGCCTGGAGGACGCCCTGTCCCTCGCCGTCGCCGACCCCATCCAGGACGACCGCAGCTGGCGCTTCACGCTCGACCCCGGCGGTCGCGACCCGGTGCTCGGCATCCGCTACCTCCACGAGGCCTACGACGCCCGCGAGCGGGACTACCCGGGCGGGGTCAGCGTGCCCGCGATCGTCGACGTCCCCAGCGGCAAGCTCGTCACCAACGACTTCAAGCAGATCACTCTCGACCTCGCCACCGAGTGGACCGCCCTGCACCGCCCCGGCGCGCCCGACCTCTACCCCGAGCCGCTGCGCGAAGAGATCGACACCGTCATGGAGGGCATCTACCGCGACGTCAACAACGGCGTCTACCGCGCCGGATTCGCCACCGAGCAGAGCGAGTACGAGGAGGCCTGCCGTGATGTGTTCCGCCGCCTCGAAGAGGTCTCGCAGCGCCTCGTCGACCGCCGTTACCTCGTCGGCGACACCATCACCGAGGCCGACATCCGGCTCTTCACCACCCTCGTCCGCTTCGACGCCGTCTACCACGGCCACTTCAAGTGCAACCGCTACAAGCTCTCCGAGGACCCGGTCCTGTGGGCGTACGCACGCGACCTGTTCCAGACGCCCGGCTTCGGCGACACCGTGGACTTCGACCACATCAAACGGCACTACTACCAGGTGCACACCGGCATCAACCCCACCGGCATCGTCGCCCTCGGCCCCGACCCGGCGGGCTGGACCGCCCCGCACGGCCGCGAGGCGCTCGGCGGCCGCCCCTTCGGCGCCGGCACACCCCCGAAACCCGTCGCCCCGTGAGGAGTTGGGGCATCACCACATGGCTACGAGGCACACACCGGCCCCGCCCGCAGCCGCACGTACAACCGACCGCGCCCCTCGTGTGTCACACCGGACAACGCGCGTACGCATCCAGTGAACTGACCCTTCCGACCGTGAACCGCGAGGGAACCGCCATGCTCACCCGCCGCACCGCCACCGCCGCGCTCGCCGCGGTCCTGCTCCTCACCGCCTCGGGGGCGGCCGCCGGCCGGCCCGCAGCCCCCGAGGCGCGCGGCAAGGCGACGCCGCAGTGCCGCGCCAACCAGGTGCGCGTGGCCGCCGTCACCGTCGACCCGGAGGCCGGCGGCTACCCCAACGTGCTGCACATCAGCGTCACCAACGAGAGCAAGAAGAAGTGCGCCGTGGACCGCATCCCCACCGTCACCTTCGGCGAACTGGACGGCCCCGCCCTGCCCGAGCCGTTCGGCCAGAGCGGCCCGTACGTCCTGGCGCCCGGCAAGAGCGGCCACGCCGCGGTGCGCACCATCGAGGACCTCGACGACCCCGAGACCCGCCTCGTGGACGACATCACCGTCGCCGGAGCCCCCGCCCACCCCGGCGCGCTCTTCACCGCCGACGACCTGGACATCGACGGCAGGATCCGCGTCTGGGAGCCCGTCACGACCTGGTGGCAGCCGACCTTCGCGGCAGCCGAGGACATCCTGGAGAACCGCGTAGAGGTGTAGGGCCCGGCACTATGTGGGTCCGGCCCATGTCTCCGGCGTACGACGGGCCGGGACCGCCTCCCTCGGTGAGAGGGGCGGTCCCGGCCCGGACGTATGGGTGGGCTGTCGTCTCCAGCGGCCGGCGGGTCGGCCGGCCGTGCGGGTCAGCGGTCCTGGGCGGCGGCCTTCTGCGCCTGTTCCGCCTTCTTCTCCTTCAGACGGATCGCCTCCTTGCGGACCTCGGCCTGCGTGGCGCGCTCCTTCTGCAGCCACTCCGGGGACTCCTGCTTCAGGGCCTCGATCTGCTCTGTCGTGAGCGGCTCCGTGACGCCGCCGCGGGCGAGACCGGCGATGGAGACGCCGAGCTTCGAGGCGACCACCGGACGCGGGTGCGGGCCGTTGCGGCGCAGCTCCTGGAGCCACTCCGGCGGGTCGGCCTGCAGCGCGTTCAGCTCCGCGCGGGAGACGACACCCTCCTGGAACTCGGCGGGGGTGGCCTGGAGGTACACGCCCAGCTTCTTCGCCGCGGTCGCGGGCTTCATCGTCTGGGAGTTCGCTTGCGTCGTCATGGTGTCAAGGGTAACGAGCCGAACGACCTCCCTCTGACCACGGGGAACGGCCACGGGGAACGGCCACGGGGAACGGCCATGGGTTGCTGCCGGGAGGGACGGCCCCCGCGCCCGCGGGGCCGGCGGCCTCCGGCCACTCCGGGTGACCGGCCCACGACCACGCCCGGTAACCTGGCGGAGTGACTGGCTCGGAAGCAACCCCTTCGTTCCGGCTCGCCTACGTCCCCGGCGCGACCCCCGCGAAGTGGGTGCGGATCTGGAACGAGCGGCTGCCCGACATCCCCCTGAACCTCGTCGCGGTCCCGGCCGCAGAGGCCTTCGACCTGCTGCGGGACGGCGGGGCGGACGCGGGCCTCGTGCGCCTGCCCGTCGACCGGGATTACTTCAGCGCGATCCCGCTCTACACCGAGACCTCGGTCGTCGTGATCCCCAAGGACCACCTCGCGGCCGCCTTCGACGAGGTCGCCGCCGACGACATCGCCGACGAGATCGTGCTGCACCCGCTGGACGACACCCTGGACTGGGAGAAGCCGCCGGGGCAGCCCGCGTTCGAGCGGCCCGCGACGACCGCCGACGCCATCGAACTGGTCGCCGCCGGCATCGGCCTCCTCGTCGTGCCGCAGTCCCTGGCCCGGCTGCACCACCGCAAGGACCTCACGTACCGGACCATCAACGGCGTCCCGCAGTCGCAGGTCGCCCTCGCCTGGCCCGAGGAACGCACCACCGACCTGGTGGACGACTTCATCGGGATCGTGCGCGGCCGCACCGTGAACAGCACGCGCGGACGCCGGGGCGGGCAGGAGGAGACCAAGCCGCCGAAGAAGGGCACGCAGGCGTCGTCCGGGAAGCCGGGCGGAGCCAAGTCCGGCGGTACGAAGGCGGGCACGCGGTCCGGGGCCAAGTCCGGCGGCAAGCCCGTGGGCAAGTCCTCGCGCACCGGCGCCAAGGCGGGCGGCTCCCGGTCCGGCGGCGGTCCGGCGAAGAAGGGCAAGCCCCGGCGCCGCTCGTAGCGGGGCCGGGGCGCCGGCCCGCGGTTCAGCTCACAGCTCCCGTACGTCCGGGCCCGCCGACGCCTCCACGAACCGGTCCCGCTCCGTGCCGCCGTCCTCGGGCAGCTTCCAGTCGGCCGTGATGTGCCCCTGCGGAGCGGGCTGCCCTGCCGTGGCTTCCTGCTTGCCGAGCACTCGGCGGATCCGCAGCTCCACATGTGCCGCGGCCACACCTGCGGTCTTCGCCAGGATCCGGGTGCCCCGCTCGTCGTCCGCGATGGACAGCGGGCCGACGGAGGACCCGAACTCGGGTCCGTCGAACTCCGCGGTCACCGACCGGTCCGGTACGTCGGTCTCGTTCTGCGCCTGTGCCTGCGCACGCCCCTGCAGCAGGGCGAGCAACTCCCCGACGGCGACCGGGTCGTGGGCCGCGTCGTACACCCAGCGCTTGCCCAGCACCCCGTGCTCCGTCGTCCCGACGAGACCGTCCTCGGCACCGTCGAGCGGGGCGCCCCGGTAGCTGAGCGGCACGTGGTAGGTGACGGGCGCGGCGCCGGAGACATCGGTGACCACCATGAACTCGATGCCCACCTCGCCCTCCGGGTCGTCGAGCCGGAAGCCGCCCGCCTTCCGGAGCTCGGGGGCGGCCCCCGTACCGGCGTACCAGGCGCGCGACGGCAGCCAGTCGGTGAGGAGTTCCAACTTGGTGGGCTTCAGGGTGGTCTGGTGAATGAGAGCCATCCCTGATGGATATCACCCGGGGCGCGACCGGAGTGCGCCAGGGGCCTCAACTGCGGTTTCCCACCAGGGGATTGGCGTGTCAGGCCCCGGTGCCGCCTACTTCCGGTTGCCCTTCCGTGACGCCTCGCGGAAGCGCCCGAAGGCGTTGGTCAGGGTCGTGGACAGCGTCGAGCCCTCGGGCCGGGGCACCAGCGGCGCGGACGGCTGTGCGGGCAGCGGCGCGGACTCGCCGCGTTCGGCCAGGGCGGCCTGTGCGAGTTCGGCCGCTTCCCGGTACAGGTCACGGGACTTGGTCATCGCGTCGAGCGCGTCGGCGTACTTCGTGACCAGTTCGCGCGTACGGGCCAGCTCCTCCTCGATCGTCAGCAGGTGCCAGTGGCGGCGCAGCTGTTCCACGGCCTGCTCCGCGTCTGCGGTCAGCGGCCGGGGCAGACGCGCGAACTCCGTGATCTTCTGGATGAGTTCGGTCGGCTCGGAGCCGTCCAGGAACACACTGCGCACCGAGAACCGCTCCGCGTCGTACCCCGGCACGGGCGGCGACGAGGGCAGGACGACCGCGCCGCCGCGCGGCACCCGTACGTCCAGGTCCTTCATGGCCCAGTTGACGATGTCGAACTGCTCGGGCGCCGCCCGGTGTTCGACCACGCGGTGCCGCAGGCTCGGCGGCAGATACGGGGCGAGGGGCTCCAGGCCGCGGGCGTCGGGCGTCATCGCCTCGTGCACGACGACGTGGATGTTCCAGCTGCCGCGCGTGCAGTTCTTGAGCAGTCGGCGCAGGTCTTTGTCGTCGTCCGCGACGAGGCGGTGCGTGCCACGGAGGCGCGGGCCCGGCACCACGTCGTGGTCCCAGGGCGTGAGTTCGCTGTCGGGCCAGAACACCGTGGCGGGCGAGAGCCACTCCAGGTCCCAGGACTTCTCCGCCTCGGCCGCGAGCACCCAGGAGACCGCGCCGCCGCCGCGCCTGCGCCCCGGGGCGTCGTACGTCGTGAGCTGGGCGCGGACCGTGACGTCCTCGTCGACCCGCCAGCGGGCCTCGAAGAGGCGGCGCGCGGTGGGCGCGGGGGTCGCCTTGTCGTCCTCGGACTCGAACGGATCCGGCAGGCCGGGCATGCCTGCCACTTCGGCCGGGGACGAGTCGTCGGGCGCGAGGTCGAGGAAGTCGTCGATCAGGCCGATCGACTTCAGCGCGATGAGGTTGCGCCGGACGTCCTGCTCGGGCTCGGGCCCGAGGTGGCGCCCATGGCCCAGCCACGTCGTGTCGGGGGCGGCGGTCACGGATGAGCTCGTCTTAGGCATGGAGTCGTTCTGTGGGGGTCGCGTGGAGGCTCCAGTATGGTCCAGTCGCCCGGTCGGCGGTACGGGGGAGGGGGACGACATGCGGTGATCGCATGTCCGTCTCACAGTGCGGGCGGTCGCCGTACGGGGAGTGAGGTTCGGGGCGGGTTCTGTCGGAATGCCACATGGCGGCACGCACCGTTGACCGGCCGCAGGCCACGGCTTACGTTCACCAGGCGGGGGAAAGCGCTTGCTGAGCTGCCGTATGTGCCGTACGCCCATGTGGCCTGGGCTCATGTGGCGTGGACCCATGTGGCGTCGGCCCAGGCGTCGTTCGCCCGATGTGTTGTGCGCCCATGTGCCGATCGCCCCGCCGATGCCCGCCAGTGCCCGCCGGACCCCGAGGAGTACCCGTGGCGACGTCCTCCGAACGGCGAGCGGACCACGTGCTCGCGCAGCCCCCGGCCGCCGCAGCCGCCGCCCCGCCGCCGGAGCCCTTCACCGGACTGCCGGGTTCTGTGGCCGTCTCGCACCTCAGCGTCTACCACTGGCCGGCCGCCGACGGCCGCCGCGGCGGCACCCCGCACATGCATCTGACCTGCAGCGAGGGGTACGTCGTGACGGCGGGCCGGGGCTCCGTGCAGACCCTGACCGCCTCCGGGTACGAGGAGACCCCGCTGGAGGCCGGCACCGTCGCCTGGTTCACGCCCGGCACCATCCACCGCCTGGTCGAGGTGGACGGCCTGCGCATCGTGGTCCTGATGCAGAACAGCGGACTGCCCGAGGCCGGGGACGCCGTCCTCACGCTGCCCCCGGAGCACCTGGCCGACCCGGCGGCGTACGCGGCGGCCACCGCGATCCCCGAGGACGCGCCGCGCGCCGAGAAGGCACGGGCCGCGCGCGGCCGCCGGGACCTCGCCGTCGAGGGGTACCGGCGGCTGCGCGACGCCCGCGACCCGCAGGCCCTCGCCGACTTCCACGCCGCGGCCGCCGAGCTCGTACGGCATCGGCTCGGTGACTGGCGGGAGCGGTGGGAACGGGGTGCGGCGGCCGCCGCCGCGGCGACCGGGGACCAGCTCGACCGGCTCGCCGCCGGGGACGTCTCGCATCTGGCCGACGCGGCGGTGCGGTCCCGACGGCCCGCGGAACAGGGCAGGTTCGGGATGTGCGGGCACCTGGACGTCTACCGCTTCTGAGCCCAGGGGTCTGGGTGCCTGGACGTGTACTGCTTCTGAGGCCAGGGGTGTGGGTGCCTGGACGTGTACCGCTCCTGAGGCCGGGGCGCCGGGGCACCGGGCCGACGGGGCGTGGGGCGTGGGGCCGTTTTCCGGGCGGGGCGGGTGCCGGGACGCATCTGCGGCCGCCCTTGCCTGGCGTCTTTCCGGCCCTCGTCCACGGGGCGATCAGGCCGAGGCTGGTCTCGTACGGATGCACGGAGCGGACCGTTGCACGCCGCTGACCTACCCCTGACCTGCGGTGACGAACGGCCGTGACGGGCCGTGGGCCGGGGCTCTGCGGCGGGAACCGGCCAGCGGGGCGGCCCTCGATCTGGCCGGTGCGAGCGTGGACCTTCTAGATGCCTGGGGCATCGAATAGTGCCGGCAACAACGACAGCAGAGCGCTTGCGAGGTCAGCATGACGGAAACCGAAGCAGTCGCGTTCCCGCAGGACCGCACCTGCCCCTACCACCCGCCCCAGGCCTACCAACCCCTGCGCGACGCCCGGCCCTTGACCCGCGTCACGCTCTACGACGGCCGCTCCGTGTGGGCCGTCACCGGGCACGCCGAGGCGCGTGCGCTGCTCGCCGACGGCCGGCTCTCCAGCGACCGCACCACCGACGGCTTCCCGCTGCCCAGCGAACGCGTCGCCCAGGTGAAGGACCGCCGCGTCGCCCTCCTCGGCGTCGACGATCCGCTGCACAACGTCCAGCGCCGCATGCTGATCCCCAGCTTCTCGGTCAAGCGGATCGCGGCGCTGCGGCCGCGTATCCAGGAGGCCGTCGACCGGCTCATCGACGCCATGGAGGAACAGGGCCCGCCGGCCGAGCTCGTCGAGGCGTTCGCCCTGCCGGTGCCGTCGATGGTGATCTGCGCGCTCCTCGGCGTCCCGTACGCCGACCACGACTTCTTCGAGGAGCAGTCGCGGCGGTTGCTGCGCGGGCCGAAGGCGGCCGACGTGGAGGCGGCGCGGGACGAACTCGAGGCGTATTTCCTGCAGTTGATCGACGCGAAGGTGCAGAGCCCCGGCGAGGGACTCCTCGACGACCTCGTCGCGCAGCAGCTCGCCGCGGGCGCGGTGGACCGTGAGGAGCTGGTCGCCATGGCGACGATCCTGCTCATCGCCGGGCACGAGACCACCGCGAACATGATCTCCCTCGGTACGTACACGCTGCTCCAGCACCCCGAGCAGTTCGCGGCGCTGCGCGCGGACGACGGCCTGATGCCCGCCGCCGTGGAGGAGCTGCTGCGCTTTCTGTCCATCGCCGACGGCATGCTGCGCGTCGCCAAGGAGGACATCGACGTCGCCGGGGCCACGATCCGTGCGGGCGACGGCGTCGTCTTCCCCACCTCGCTCATCAACCGCGACGCGGACGTGTACGGGGAGCCCGAGCGGCTCGACTGGAACCGCGGCACCCTGCACCACGTCGCCTTCGGCTTCGGCATCCACCAGTGCCTCGGGCAGAACCTGGCCCGCGCGGAGATGGAGATCGCCCTGGGGACGCTGTTCCGCCGCCTGCCGGGGCTCGCGCTCGCGGTGCCGGCGGACGAGATCCCGTTCAAGCCGGGCGACACGATCCAGGGCATGCTCGAACTGCCCGTCACCTGGTAGGAGTTGGCGCTGCGATGGAGGAGGAGAGGCGCGTGCGCGTGCATGTCGACCGGGACCGGTGCATGGGTGCGGGGATGTGCGCCCTGACGGCCCCCGGGGTCTTCACCCAGGACGACGACGGCCTCAGCGAGGTGCTGCCGGGCCGGGCGGACGGGGGAGGGGATCCGCTGGTACGCGAGGCTGTGCGGGCTTGCCCTGTGGGGGCGGTGCGGATCGAAGGGGGCGAGTAGGAGGCGCGCCGTCGACTCGGTGGCCGTGGATCGCCCTCCGGGCTCGTCCTCAAACGCCGGACGGGCTGGTATTTGATCCCCTCCCCGCCCTTCCCGAAAGACTGCCGTCGGCTGCGGAGGCTCCGCCCCCGGACCCCTGCTCCTCAAACGCCGAAGGGGCTGAATTTGCCCCGGCAGGGGCGCGGGGCTGTGACATTGGCGGCTGCGCCGCGTGGGGCGCGACCGGCCACGACGGCGCTGCTTTTCGGCCGCTGCGCCGTCGTGGCCGGTCGCGCAGTTCCCCGCGCCCCTTGAAAGCCAGCCCCTCCGGCGATTGAGGAGGCCCGTCCGGCGAGGACTTTCGGGAAGGGGCGGGGAGGGGGAAGCTAGAAGAACACCCCGCACCGCAGCAGCACGTTCGCGTACGGACGAGCCTCCCCCGTGCGGACGACCAGGCGGGCCCCGGCCGTCAGCCGCTTCAGCTCCTCGTGCGGGACGAGCCGCAGATCCGGGACGCGCGCGGCCAGCAACCCCGCAGCGTCCGGGTTGGCCTCGGTCACCTCGACCGCCGCCGTACCCCCCTCGATCACCAGCTCGTCGAGGAGCCCGTCGAGCACCTCCGCGAACGACGGCACGCCTGCCCGGAACGCCAGGTCGACCACACGGGGCCCGTCCGGTATCGGCATGCCCGCGTCGCAGACGAGGACACCGTCGCCGTGCCCCAACTCGGCCAGTGCGCCCGCCAGTCGGCGGTTCAGGATGCCTGCGCGCTTCACTTGAAGTCCCCCACGTTCTTCGCCGTGACGACCTTCACCGGCACCTTCAGCTCAGCGGGCACGTCCTTGCCCTGCGCCGCGCGCACCGCGTTCCGCACGGCCATCCGGCCCAGCTCGTCGGGCTGCTGCGCCACCGAGGCGTACAGCGTGCCCGCCCCGACCGCCTTGATCCCGTCGGGCGTGCCGTCGAAGCCGACCACGGCCACGGACTTGCCGGCCTTGGAGCCGAGCGCCTTGGCCGCGCCGAGGGCCATCTCGTCGTTCTCCGCGAACACACCGTCGATGTCGGGGTGCGACTGCATCAGGTTGGTCATCACGTCCAGGCCCTTGGTGCGGTCGAAGTCCGCGGGCTGCTTGGCGACGACCTTGATGTCCGGGTACGCCTTGATGCCCTCGGCGAAGCCCTTGCCGCGCTCCCGGCTGGCCGAGGCGCCCGGGGTGCCCTGCAGCGTGACGACCGTGCCCTTGCCGCCGAGCTTCTCGGCGAGCGTCTTCGCCGCCTGCCGGCCGCCCTCGACGTTGTCGGACGCGACGAACGTGGCCGTCTTGGCCTTGTTGACCCCGCGGTCGACGGCGATCACCGGCACGTCGGCCTTGTTGGCGGCGCGTACGGACGGGCCCACGGCGTCCGAGTCCACCGGGTTCACGACGATCGACTTCATGCCCTCGCCGCTGAAGTTCTGCAGCTGGTTGGCCTGCTGGGACGGGTCGTTCTGCGCGTCCGTGACGGTCAGCTCGACGCCCTGCTTCTTCGCCTCGGCCTCTGCGCCCTTCCGCATCTGCACGAAGAACGGGTTGTTCAGCGTCGACAGGGACATGCCGACCTTCGTCGTCGTACCGGCCGGGCCCTGGTTGAACAGCGACATCGCGCCGAGCACCGCCGCCACCACGACCGCCGCGAGCGCCAGCTTGAACGCGCCGCGCTTGCCGCCGTTGCCGCTCGCACCGCCGGCGCCCGCACCAACGGCGCCGCCGCCGGAGCCGCTGCCGGCCCGGCGCCGCACCGTGTCCAGGAGCACCGCCAGCGCGATCACGACACCGATGACGACCTGCTGCCAGAACGCCGAGACCGAGAGGAGGTTGAGGCCGTTGCGCAGCACCGCGAGGATCAGCGCGCCGATGAGCGTGCCGGACGCCTTGCCGACACCGCCCGCGAGGCTCGCCCCGCCGATCACCACGGCGGCGATGGCGTCCAGCTCGTAGCCCTGCGCGGCCTGCGGCTGCGCCGAGACCAGACGGGAGGCGAGCACGATGCCCGCGACGGCGGCGAACAGACCCGACAGGGCGTAGATGACGAGCTTCTGCCGCGGCACGCGCAGACCGGAGAGGCGCGCGGCCTCCTCGTTGCCGCCGATCGCGTACATCGAGCGGCCGATGAACGTACGGCCCAGGATCAGCGCCGTGAGCAGGCCCGCCGCGATCATCACGAGCACGGGCACCGGCAGCCAGCCGCCGATGGTGTCACCGAGCACGGAGACCGAGTCGGGGAACGGGATGGGGCTGCCCTGCGAGATGACGAGCGACAGACCGCGGCCGATCGACAGCATCGCCAACGTCGCGATGAACGGCGGGAGTTTGCCGTACGCGACGAGCGCGCCGTTCACCAGACCGCAGGCGATGCCCGTGGCCACGGCGAGCAGCACGGCGAGCCACACCGGCACGCCCTGCGAAGTGGCCGTCCAGGCGAGGACGGTGGCCGAGAGCGCCGCGACCGAGCCCACCGACAGGTCGATGCCCGCCGCGACGATCACGAACGTCACACCGAACGCGAGGATCGCCGTGACGGCGGCCTGCACGCCGACGTTGAGGAGGTTCTGGGTGGTCAGGAAGTCACCGGAGAGCAGCGACATCGCCACCACCAGGACTATCAGCGCGCTCAGGGCGCCGTTCTCGAGCAGGAAGCGGCGGACCGCTCCGGCGCTGCCCGCGCCCGTCTTGCTCTGGAGCGTGTCAGCGGCCATCGGGGTCCTCCACTGCGTTGTCGTCGTTCTTCTTGAGGGGTACTTCGGAGGTGGGCGGCGCGGAGACCGCCAGGGCCATCACCGCGTCCTGGCTCGCCTCGTCCGCGCTGAGCTCGCCCGCGAGGCGGCCCTGCGCCATCACGAGGACCCGGTCGCTCATGCCGAGCACCTCGGGCAGATCGCTGGAGATCATCAGGACGGCGTGCCCGGACGCGGTCAGCTCGTTGATCAGCTGGTAGATCTCGACCTTCGCGCCCACGTCGATGCCGCGGGTCGGCTCGTCCAGGATCAGCACACGGGACTTGGCGAGCAGCCACTTGCCGATGACGACCTTCTGCTGGTTGCCGCCCGAGAGCGTGCGCACATGTTGGTCGATGCCCGCCATCCGCACACCGAGCTGCTCGGCGACGTCGACGGCCGCGGCCCGCTGCCCCTTCAGGTCCACGAGGCCCGCGCGGGTGGCCGCCCGCAGCGTGACCAGGCCCAGGTTCTCCTGCACGGACGCGTCCAGGACGAGCCCCTGGCCCTTGCGGTCCTCCGGTACGAGGCCGATCCCTGCGCCCATCGCGGCGTTCACGTCGTGCCGCGGCAGCCGCTCGCCGTGCACGTCGACCCGGCCCTCGTCGTACGGGTCGGCGCCGAACACCGCCCGCGCCACCTCCGTACGACCCGCGCCGACCAGACCGGCGAGGCCGACGACCTCACCGGCGCGCACCTCGAAGCTCACGTCCTGGAACACGCCGTTCCGGGTCAGTCCGCGGACCGACAGCAACGGCCGCTCCCCGTCGCCCTGTCGGGCCGGGGTGCGCTCGCGCGGGTACTGCTGCTCGATGCTGCGGCCCACCATCAGCCGTACGAGCTCGTCCTCGGGCGTGGACGCGGGCACCTGGTCGATGCTGCGGCCGTCGCGCAGGACCGTGACGCGGTCGCCGAGCGCGGCGATCTCCTCCAGGTGGTGGGTGATGAACACGATGCCGACGCCGTCCTCACGGAGCCTGCGCACGATCGCGAAGAGCTTCTCCACCTCCTCGGAGGTGAGCACGGCCGTCGGCTCGTCCATGATCAGGACGCGCGCGTCCAGGCTCAGCGCCTTGGCGATCTCCACCATCTGCAGCCGGGCGATGCCCAGTTCCCGCACCCGGGTGCGCGGCGACACGTCGACGCCGACCCGCTTCAGGAGCTCGGCGGCGTCCGCCTCCATCTTCTTGCGGTCGACGAGACCGAAGCGGCGGGGCTGGCGGCCCAGGAAGATGTTCTCGGCGACCGTCAGATCGGGCACCAGGTTGAACTCCTGGTAGATCGTGGCGATGCCGAGCGCCTCCGAGTCCTGCGCGCCGTGGATGCGCACTTCGCGCCCCTCGGCCAGGATGCGGCCGCTGTCCGGACGGTACGCGCCCGACAGCATCTTGATCAGCGTGCTCTTGCCGGCCCCGTTCTCGCCGAGCAGCACATGCACTTCGCCGCGGCGCAGGTCGAAGTCGACGGAGTCGAGCGCGACTACGCCGGGGAAGGTTTTGCGTATCCCTTCGATACGCAGCAACTCGTCCGGATGACTCACGGGTTGCTCCTCGGTCGGGGGCGGGGGGTCGGTGACTGGTCTGGTCGGGCTGGGGGTGCCGTGCCGGGTGGCGCGCCCGGCTCGCCGCACGAGCGGCGTACGACGAGCCGCGCGGGCAGGGTCACGGACCGCGCGCGGCGGCCCTCGATCACGGCGGTGAGCGCGCGCACGGCGGCGCGGCCGAGCTCGCGGGTCGGCTGGGCGATCGCCGTGACCGGCGGATCGGTGTGCACGAACCAGGGGATGTCGTCGAACGCGGCGAGCGCGATGTCGCCGGGTATGCGCAGGCCCCGGGCCCGTATCGCGTCGAGCGCGCCGAGCGCCATCAGGTTGTCGGCGGCGAAGACCACTTCGGGCGGCTCGGGCAGCGCGAGGAACGCCTCGGTGACGCGCCGGCCGCTCTCCGCCTGGAAGTCGCCCTGGCCCACGTACTCCTCGGGCAGTTCGAGCCCGTACGCGCCGAGGGCCGCGCGGAAGGCGTCCACGCGCTCGCTGCCGGTCGTGGTGGCGGCCGGGCCCGCGATGATCGCGAGCCTGCGGTGGCCGAGGCCGTGCAGATGGGCGACCAGGTCGCGGACGGCGGCGCTGCCGTCGGCCCGTACGACCGGCACGTCCACGCCCGGGATCCAGCGGTCCACGAAGACCGTGGGCGTTCCGGCCCGCGCCGCGTCGAGCAGCTGCGGGGAGCCGCCGTCGGTGGGGGAGACGAGGAGTCCGTCGATGCGGCGGTCGAGCAGGGTGCGCACGTGGTCGTCCTGGAGCTTCGGCGACTCGTCGGCGTTGCCGATGATCACGCTGTAGCCGAGGGCCCTTGCCTCCTCCTCGACCGAGCGGGCCAGCTCCGTGAAGTACGGGTTCATCACGTCGCTGATGATCAGGCCGAGGGTGCGGGTCTGGGCGGTGCGCAGAGAGCGGGCCACGGCGTTCGGGCGGTAGCCGAGCTCGTCCACGGCGGCGAGGACCCGGCTGCGGGCGTCCTCGCTGACGGAGGGGTGCGCGTTGAGCACGCGCGAGACCGTGGCGACGGACACGCCCGCCGCGGCCGCGACATCCTTGATGCCCGCCATCTCCGGACCACCTCTTCGTGGGTTCCGTGGAATCGATTACACGGAGGATTGGAAACGATTACACGGGGCTGGGCAAGGGGGTGCGGGGGAGCGAGATTCAATTGTGATGTGGGGTGCGCGGATGAGCGGCTTTGTTTTTCGGGGCTCGGGTCGACGGTTCCGCGAGGTCCGGCCGAGCTCTTGTCGGGCTTGGCCGGCCTTGGTCGGGGGCTTGTGTCGACCGTTCCGTCTGGTTGCGCGGGGCTCGGTCTGCGGGGTTCGGGTCGGGCGATCCGCACCGTCGTACGGGGTGCTGTCCGCGGGGCTGCCGCCCCGGACCCCGCCTGGGGCTCCGCCCCAGCCCCCTTCATCGGCCTGCGGCCTCGTCCTCAGGCGCCGGACGGGCTGGATCGCCGGCCTGCGGCCTCGCCCCCGAGCGCTGGACGGGCTGGTTCTCGGTCACCGGCCTCCCCCCCCCCCACGCACACCAGCCGGGCTGAGCGGTAGCCCTCCCGCCTCGCCCCCTCCCGAGTGCAGGTCGGACGGATCCAGGCGCCGTTGACCCTGACGTCACGTCATGCCGCATAGTCCGTTGCATGGAGGAGCTGGAGCGTCTGACCGTCGGGCGGGTGGCCGAGTTGGCCGGTGTGACCGTTCGTACGCTGCATCACTACGACAGGATCGGCCTCGTGCGGCCGTCCGCGCGGACCGCCGGCGGGTACCGGGCCTACGCGGCCGGCGACGTGGAGCGTCTGCGGGAGGTGCTCGCCTACCGGCGGCTCGGCTTCGGGCTGCGCGAGATCGCCGCTCTCGTCGACGATCCGGCCACCGACGCGGTCGCCCACCTGCGCCGGCTGCGCGGCCTCCTCCTCGACCAGCGCGACCGGGCCGCGGCCATGGTGACGGCCATCGATCGGGAACTGGAGGCGCGTGCCATGGGGGTCAGGACCACGCCGGAGGAGCAACTCAAGGTGTTCGGAGCGGAGTTGTACGACACCATCGGGTCCGCCTACCCGGCGACGCGGCGCACCGAGCCGCGGATCGCCGCCAGGATCTGGGAGGCGCTCGGGGACGCGCGGACCGTCCTCAACGTCGGGGCGGGCACCGGCTCGTACGAGCCCCGCGACCGTGACGTGACGGCGGTGGAGCCGTCGGCGGTCATGCGGGCGCAGCGTCCGGCGGGCGCGGCTCCGTGTGTGGCGGCGAGCGCGGAGAACCTGCCGTTCGAGGACCGGTCCTTCGACGCCGCGATGGCGGTCAGCACCGTCCACCACTGGCCGGACCCGGTCGCCGGCCTCCGGGAGATGCGGCGCGTGGCCCGGCGCGTGGTGGTCTTCACGTACGACGCGAGCACGACCGGGTGGCTCGAACGGTTCTGGCTCACCCGCGACTACCTGCCCGAGTTCGGCGAACTCCTCGCCGACTGGCCCTCGTTGGCCGACCTGACCCGCGCGATCGGCGGCCGCGCTGAGCCCGTGCTGGTCCCCTGGGACTGCACCGACGGCTTCTTCGAGGCCCACTGGCGGCGGCCCGAGGCGTACTTGGACGAGCAGGTGCGCCGCGCGGTGTCCGTCTGGACCAGGGTCGGGGCGGAGGCCGAGCGGCGGGCGGTGGAGGGCCTGCGCGACGACCTCGCCTCGGGCTGCTGGGCAGAACGCAACCGCGACCTCGTCGCCCTTGACGCGGCAGAGCTCGGCCTCCGACTGCTGGTGGCTTGAGCATGAACTCCGGGGGTGGGGGCGGGGGTTGGTGCCCCGCCCTCGGGTCCCGGGTCCCGGGTTCCGGGTCCCCTCAACCCCGAAGGCCCCCTACGCCCCCTGCCGTACCCCGTTCTCCGCCATCAGGTCCGCCACCAGTTGGAACAGGCGCTGTTCGTTGCCGGCCAAGCCCGCCGCCCGCAGTGCGCGGTCGGTCTCGGCCATGGGTTCGTGGAGCAGGGGTGGCGCGCCTGCGGGATGTGACGTGTCGTCGAGCGTCGCACGCACGCCCTTCACGAGCCTCACGTACGCCTGCACCGCCGCCAGTTCAAGATCTGTCATCGTCCTTCTCCTCCTCGAAGCGTCGGACTGCCCGACTCCCCAGTCTTGCGTGCGCCACTGACAACGGGCGGAATCCCGGCCGTCGGTGCACGCGGACGGACCAAGATCCAGAGCAGGTTCGCGGGGCAACGCCGCTGCCGGTGACGGCAGTTGAGTGGTAGTAAAGTTTCCTAACAAAGTGCGTCCCGGTATCTTGACGCGTACATGGCGCATCGCCAGGATTCCTCGCGACGGCTCCCCCCACGCCGACCGAGGAGACCCCCCATGTCGCGCAGCCACATCACCCGTACGCACATAGCCCGCCGTCCCGAATCCCCGTTCCGGAAGCGGAAGTTCGTGATTCCCGCCGCGCTCGGCGGCGCGCTCGCCGTCGTCGAGGGCGCGTTGCTCTGGTCGCCCGCCGGGGCCGCCGACGCCGCGCCCGCGCAGCGGCCGCGCGCCGCCTTCACGGCGGTGGCCGTGGGCGACATCGCCGAGCAGTGCACCGCCGACGACAGCGGATGCGAGCACCCGAAGACCGCCGCGCAGGTCGAGAAGATCGCCCCGTCGTTCGTCATGACCATGGGCGACAACCAGTACGACGACGCCCGCCTCCAGGACTTCGAGCGCTACTACGACACGACCTGGGGCGCGTTCAAGGACAAGACGCGGCCGGTGCCGGGCAACCACGAGACGTACGACCCGGACGGGCCGCTCGCCGGGTACAAGGCGTACTTCGGGGACGTCGCCTACCCCGAGGGCAAGAGCTACTACAGCTACGACCAGGGCAACTGGCACTTCGTCGCCCTCGACTCGAACAGCTTCGACGACGACGCGCAGCTCGACTGGCTGAAGGCCGACCTCGCCGCAAACGACAAGAAGTGCGTGGCCGCGTACTGGCACCACCCGCTGTACTCCTCCGGCGAGCACGGCAACGACCCCGTCGGCCGCCCGGTGTGGAAGCTGCTCGACGACGCGGGCGCCGAGCTCGTCCTGAACGGCCACGACCACCACTACGAGCGGTTCGCGCCGCAGGACGCCGACGGCAACGCCGACCCGCAGGGCATCGTCGAGATCCTCGCCGGCACCGGCGGAGCCCACCCGTACAAGATCGAGGAGGTGCAGCCGAACAGCGAGAAGCAGATCACCGACACCTTCGGGGTGGTGAAGCTGAACTTCGGGGACGACGGATTCGACTGGCAGCTCATCGGCAGCGACGGGCAGGCAGCCGACACCAGCCCGTCATACATGTGCCACTGACCCATAGAACGACAGGCGCGTATGTATCTCGCCACCACAGGCGCGGGCGCCACCTCGGGCCGTGCGCCCCGGCGCGGCCGTGTCGCCGGACCCGTCCTCGCGCTCGGCGCGGTCAGCCTCGTCACCGACATCTCATCCGAGATGGTCACGGCCGTGCTCCCGCTCTACTTCGTTCTCCAACTCGGCCTGTCCCCGCTGCAGTTCGGTTTCCTCGACGGTCTCTACAACGCCGTCACCGCCGTCGTGCGGCTCGCGGGCGGGCACGCCGCCGACCGCGGCGGCCGCCACAAACTCGTCGCCGGCGGCGGCTACGCCCTCTCCGCGCTCTCCCGCCTCGGCCTGCTCCTCGCGGGCGGCGCCACCGCGGGCATCGGCGCGGCTCTCGCGGCCGACCGGATCGGCAAGGGCGTACGGACCGCGCCGCGCGACGCGCTGATCTCGCTGAGCAGCCCGCCCGACCAACTCGGCCGCGCCTTCGGCGTGCACCGCGCGATGGACACGACCGGTGCGCTGCTCGGCCCGCTCGCCGCGTTCGCCCTGCTGTGGGCCACGGCCGACGCGTACGACGCGGTGTTCGTCGTCAGCTTCTGCTGCGGGCTGCTCGGTGTGCTCCTGCTCGTGGCGTTCGTGCCGGGGCGCCGGGACCTGCCGCGCGCGGCGACACGCACCCCCCGGGCCTCCCCTTCGCGCGCCCGTGACCTGCTGAAAGTCCCTTCGTTCCGCCGCATCCTCGCAGCCGCCGCGGTGCTCGGGGCGGCCACCGTCGGCGACGCGTTCGTGTATCTGCTGCTGCAGCGCCGGATCGGCTTCGCCGAGAGCTGGTTCCCGCTGCTTCCGCTCGGCGCGGCCGCCGTGTATCTGCTGCTCGCCGTGCCCGCGGGCCGGCTCGGCGACCGCATCGGCCGCCGCGTGCCGTTCCTCGCGGGCCATGCCGCACTCGCCGCCGCGTACGCCCTGCTCCTCACCCCGCTCGGCGGCACGGCGCTCCTCGTGGGCGTCCTGCTGCTCGTTGGCGTCTTCTACGCGGCGACCGACGGCGTCCTGATGGCGCTCGCCGGGCCGTTCCTGCCGACAGAACGCCGCGCCGCCGGCCTTGCCGTGGTGCAGACGGGCCAGGCCCTCAGCCGCCTCCTCGCCGCCGCCGGGTTCGGCGCGGCATGGACGTGGTGGGGTACGACCACGGCCCTGACGGCGGCCGTACTGGCGCTGCTCGTGGCACTCAGCGCGGCGGCGTGGCTGTTGCGGGGCGTCGAATCCGGAAGGCCCGATCACTTCAACGCGCGGACAGCAGACGCCTGTTCGGAAGGTGCCGCGTCATGAACCTCACCCCGAGGGCCTCCCTGCGCACCCGCGTCCTCGCCGTCGCCCTGGCCGCCGCCGTCCTGGCGGGTGTCGCCGTCGCCTACACCGTGCAGGCCGCCCGCCGCGCCCAACCGGCCGCCACAGCCTCGGAGTTCGGCCTCACGGCAGGGCAGTTGTACGTACGCGACGAGCGCGGCGGCACGGACGACGGACGCATCGCCCACGTACCCCTGGACGCCCCGGAAAAGGCCGGGCAGCGCCGAACCGGTGGCGGTCCGGCCTGCGCGCGGTTCTACGCGGCGGGCGGCACCGCGCTCTGCCTGCAGCGGCGGCCCGGCATCCCGCCCAAGTCGTACGCGGTCGTCCTGGACCGGGAGTTGCGCGAGAAGCGGCGGATCGCGCTCACCGGCATCCCCGACCGGGCGCGCGTGTCCGCCTCCGGCCGGATGCTGTCCTGGACCATGTTCGCCACCGGCGACTCCTACGCGGGCTCGTCCTTCTCCACCCGCACCTCGATCCTCGACACCCGCACCGGCTACCTCGTCAAGAACATGGAGGAGATCCCCCTCACCGTCGACGGCCGCCGCTACCACTCCCCGGACGTCAACTACTGGGGTGTCACCTTCGCCGACGACGACAACCGCTTCTACGCCACCGTCTCCACCAAGGGCCGGACGTACCTGGTCCGCGGCGACATGCGCCGCTGGTCCGCGCGCGCCCTGCGCACGAACGTGGAGTGCCCGTCCCTGTCCCCGGACGGCACCCGCATCGCGTTCAAGAAGCGGGTACGGGAAGGGAGTTCGGACCCGTGGCGGCTGTACGTCCTCGACCTGCGCACGATGCACGAACACCCCGTCGCCGAGCGGCGCAACGTGGACGACCAGGCAGCCTGGCTCGACGACGACACCCTTGCGTACGCGCTGCCGAGCGGTGAAGGTGGCCGCAAGAGCGACGTCTGGACGGTTCCGGCTGACGGGTCGGGCACCCCCAACGTGCTTGCGCGGGAAGCGAGTTCACCGTCCGCCGTGCGGTGACCCGGCACGCGAAGGCCTTCAGCGGTAGCCGTGGGAGTTCGAGGGCGAGCGCCTCAGCGCGATACGGGGCCCGGAGTCGGAGTCGGAGTCGGAGTCAGAGGAGGAGAACGGTCCCGTCCGGCAGGACCCGCGCCGCCGTCCCCGTGCGGAGGAACCCGTCCGGTGTGAAGGCGCGCGCGTCGTGTTCGGGTGCGCGGTAGTGGCCGCGTGGGGTGTAGGGGCCGCGGAAGAGCAGCTCGCCGGGTTCGCCGGGCGGTACGTCGCTGCCGTGGGCGTCGACGATGCGGATCTCGTCGTCGGGGGAGAGTGGGCGTCCCTGTGTGCCGAGGACCGTCTCGTACGCGTCGGAGAGGCGGGTGAGCGTGAGCGGCCCCGCCGCCGTGCCGTGCACCTGCTGCAGGCCGCACCCCAGGGTCGTGCCGATCCGCTGGGCGGTCGCGTACGGCAACGGGCCGCCGCCCACCTGCACGAGCCGCAGGCTGTTCAAGTCGGCCCGCACAGCGGGAAGTTGAGACATCCAGTGGTCGACTGCGGCGGGCGTGAGCGAGGTGACCGTGACCCGTTCCCGCTCGACGGCCGGGAGGCACACGCCCGGGTCGGCGTCCTCGGCCAGGACGACGGTGCCGCCCACGCAGAGCGTGCCGATGACGCCAGGGCCGCCGAGGCCGAAGGCCGAAGCGGCGGGCAGCGCGGCCAGGTACACGTCGTCCGCGGTGAGCGCCGCCGCGTCCGCCGCGGCCCGCGCCTGGTACGCGTAGTCGTCGTGGGTGCGCGGCACGAGCGTGGGCGCGGCCGTGCTGTCGTCGCAGGGCAGCAGGAACGCCACGTCGTCGGCGCCGAGCGGCGGCGCGGGCTCGGGCGGTGCGTCGACCGAGCCGAGCGGGGCGTAGTGGCAGCCCGACACGTCGGTCCTGAGCCCGCCGCCGTACGCGGACGCGCCCGGTGGGTCGAAGGTGAACACCCGCCGCAGATAAGGGCCTTGGGCGGCGATGGCGGCGGCCGTCGCCATGTGGTCGACGCCGTTGTACGCCGTGGGGCAGACATAGCCGACGGCCTCCGTGAGCCGTACGACACGCGCCACCTCAGGCGCCTCGTACGAGAGCGGCAGGAGCACCGGCACCGCGCCGGCGCGCAGCAGTCCGAAGAGGGCCACCACGAACTCGGGGACGTTCGGCAGCTGCACGACGACCCGCTGCCGGGGCCGGATGCCGCGCAGCCGGAACCCGGCGGCCATGCGGTCCGCGCGCCGGTCCAGGTTCGCGTACGTGAGCCGGGTCGCGCCGTGCACGAGCGCCGTGCGGGGGCCGTGGTCGAGGGCCCAGAGGCGCAGCAGGTTGTCGAGCGTGCAGCCGCTCCAGTGCCCGGCCGCCCAGTAGCGGTCCACGAACTCCTCGGGCCAGGGCGTGCAGCCGTCGAGCATGAAGGTGCTCCTTGCTTCCTTGTTCCCTTGTTCCTTGCGGTGACCTCGGCAGTCCAGGCGCTCGGCCCGCGCGCAGGCAAGACGCAGTCCCGCCCAGGGCCGCCGGGCCACCTCGGCGGAACGTCCAAGGCGCGCCCCTGACCAGCGGGAACGGCAGGATGCCGACGGAAATGGGTTGCCGTCGCGGGCGGTGCGGCAGAACCATGGACGCCATGACCACCGCCGACACCGCCGACACCACCGTGCGCGAGGTCCGCGCCGACGAGTGGAGCGCCGCCAAGGAACTGCGCCTCGCCGCGCTGCGCGATCCGCTCGCCGCCATCGCGTTCATGGAGACCTACGAGCAGGCGCAGGCGCGGTCCGACGCGCACTGGAAGGACCGCACCGCGCGTTCCTCCGCGGGCGGGCCCCACCGCCAGTTCGTCGCCGAGAGCCCCGAAGGCCCGGGGAGCGGGTTCGCGGGCACGGTGACGGTGATCCTGGAGGAGCCCGGCACGGAGGACTTCATGGGGGAGCGGATCGCCGAGCGGCAGGCGCACCTCGTCGCGGTGTTCGTGCGGCCCGAGCACCGGGGCGGACGGGTGGCGGCCGACCTGTTCCGGGCCGCCGTCGACTGGGCCCGCGCGCAGGACGGCGTGCGCCGCGTCCGCCTCCTCGTGCACGTCGACAACGAGCGGGCGCTGGGCTTCTACCGCAAGGCCGGGTTCGTACGGGTCCGGGAGCTGGGCGAGGAGTGCGAGTGGGTGTACGGGGGCGTCAACTCGCCGTCGGAGTAAGGGAGTTCAGCTGCGCGGGCCCGCGCCCGTGGATCCGCGTACCACCAGCTCCGGCTGGAACAGGAACTCGCCGGGTGGCGCGGGCGTGCCCGCGAGGTCTTCGAGGAGGGCGCGGACGGCGGCCTGGCCCATGGAGTGCACGGGCTGGCGGACCGTGGTGAGCGGCGGGTCGGTGAAGGCGATCAGCGGGGAGTCGTCGAAGCCGACCACCGAGACGTCGTCCGGGACGCGCAGGCCCAGGTCGCGGGCGGCGCGGATCGCGCCGAGCGCCATCATGTCGCTGGCGCAGACGATGCCCGTGCAGCCGCGGGCGAGCAGGGTCGCGGCCGCCGCCTGGCCGCCCTCCAGGGTGAAGAGCGAGTGCTGGACCAGGTCCGCCGTGTCCGCCTCCGCCAGGCCGAGGCGTTCCCGCAGGGCGCTCTGGAAGCCCTCGATCTTGCGGATCACCGGCACGAACCGCCGCGGGCCCACGGCCAGGCCGATACGGGTGTGGCCGAGCGCCGCGAGGTGGCTGACCGCGAGGCGCGCCGCGGCCCGGTCGTCGGTCGACACGAACGGCGCCGTGACGGCCGGCGCATAGCCGTTGACCAGGACGAACGGGACGCCCTTGGCGCGCAGCGCCTCGTAGCGGCCGGTGTCGGCGGTGGTGTCGGCGTGCAGCCCCGAGACGTAGACGATGCCGCTGACGCCGCGCTCCACGAGCATCTCGGTCAGCTCGTCCTCGGTGGAGCCGCCGGGGGTCTGGGTGGCGAGCACGGGCGTGTAGCCCTGGCGGGTCAGGTCCTGGGCGATGGTCTGGGCGAACGCCGGGAAGATCGGGTTGTCCAGCTCCGGGGTGATCAGGCCGACGAGGCCCTCGCTGCGGCGGCGCAGCCGTACCGGGCGCTCGTAGCCCAGGACGTCCAGGGCGGCGAGCACTGCCTCGCGGGTGGTCACGGCGACGCCGGGTTTGCCGTTGAGGACCCTGCTGACGGTGGCCTCGCTGACCCCCGCCTGGGCTGCGATGTCGACGAGCCGTGCGGTCATGGGCGGACTGTACCCGCCATCCGTCGGCTTGCCCACCGCCCTTGCACGCTCTTCCTGACAGGTTCTTGCAAGCCTCTTGCAGAGGTCCGTCGGCCGGATCCAGGGGAGGTCGGCGGCCGGTTGTCGCCGTCCGTGATCGGGTAATTGCGAGATTATCTCCGGGTTTTACGGGGGTATGCCGGGCCTGTGGCGGCGGGAACCAGTGCAATGCGCAGGACACGCGGGCGTAACGATCACGGTTCCTTGCAGAAATTTCTCGCAAGGTCTTTCGGCGGCTTTTCATCGCTGTTACGTTCCTGGCAACCCGGCGCCGCGTCGAGAGCGGCCCGCAGGAGATGCCCGTTTCCGGGGCGATCTCCCTCTGTTCCGGGATCAGTTGAAGGAGTTCACATGCGGCGTGGCACAGCGGCGACCGGGCTGATCGCGGCCCTGGCCATCACAGCGACGGCCTGCGGGGGCGGCGAGAGCACCCAGGGCGGCGGCAAGGGCGGCAAGCTCTCCGGCACCGTCACCTTCTGGGACACCTCGAACGACGCCGAGAAGGCCACGTACGAGAAGCTCGCCAAGGGCTTCGAGCAGCTGCACCCCGGCGTCCAGGTGCGCTACGTCAACGTGCCGTTCGGCGAGGCCAACGCCAAGTTCAAGAACGCCGCCGGCGGCAACTCCGGCGCCCCCGACGTGATGCGCACCGAGGTCGCCTGGACGCAGGACTTCGCCTCGCTCGGCTACCTCGCGCCGCTCGACGACACCGCCGCACTCGACGACGAGACGGACTACCTGAAGCAGGCCGCGGCCAGCACCAAGTACCAGGGCAAGACCTACGCCGCACCGCAGACCATCGACACGCTCGCCCTCTTCTACAACAAGAAGCTCCTGAAGAAGGCCGGCGTGGGCGTCCCCACCTCCGTCGACGACATCAAGTCCGCCGCGAAGAAGATCAAGTCGAAGACCGGCGCCACCGCCCTCTACCTGCGCGGCGACGACCCGTACTACTACCTCCCGTACCTCTACGGCGAGGGCGGTGACCTGCTCGACGCCAAGAACAAGAAGGTCACCGTCGACGACGAGGAGGGTGCCAAGGCGTTCTCCGTGATGAAGGACCTCGTCGACTCCAAGGCCGCCGTCACCGACGCGAGCGACGGCTACAACAACCAGCTGAACGCCTTCAAGGACGGCGACGTCGCCATGGCCCTCGACGGCCCCTGGTCCATCGAAGGGGCCCTGCAGGGCAAGGAGTTCAAGAGCGACAAGGGCAACCTCGGCGTCGCCCCCGTCCCCGCCGGCACCTCCGGCGGCCAGGGCTCCCCGCAGGGCGGCTGGAACCTCGCCGCCTACGCCGGGTCCAAGAACCTCGACGCCTCCTACGAGTTCATCAAGTACATGAGCTCCGCGAAGGTGCAGCAGCAGACCACCGAGAAGCTCAGCCTCCTGCCCACCCGCACCTCCGTGTACGAGCAGCAGTCCGTCAAGGACAACCAGATGGTGCAGTTCTTCAAGCCCGCCGTCGAGAAGTCCGTCGAGCGGCCGTGGATCCCGGAGAGCAACGCCCTGTTCGAGCCGATCCGCCTCCAGCTGGAGAAGGTCCTCAGCGGCAAGGCCAAGCCCGCCGAGGGCGCGAAGGGCGTCGGCGACGCGTACCGCAAGCTCCTCAAGGACTACAAGTAACCCGAAGCCCTTCAAGGAACGTGAAGCACGGGAACGTGAAGAACAGGAGGGCTGAACGCCCCATGGCTGTCGACACCGGCCGGCCTGTGGCACGGGCCGCGGACACGAAGAGCGTCCGCGGCCCGGGGCGCCACGACGGCAAGAATCCGGGACGGCTGCGCCGCTCGCTGTCCACCCACTGGTACGCGTGGTGCATGGTCGCCCCCGTGGTCCTCGTCATCGGCGTGATCGTCGGATATCCGCTGGTCCGCGGCGTCTACCTGTCCACGACGAACGCCAACGAGGCCAACGTCGAACGCCACATAGGCGTCAACCACATACCCGCCACGTACGAGTCCGTCGGGCTCGACAACTACACGGCGATCCTCAGCGACAGCGTGTTCTGGGACCGGCTCGGCTGGACCGTGGTGTGGACCGTGTCCTGCGTGGCCCTGTCCTTCGCGCTCGGCCTGGCCCTCGCCACCATGCTCAACCGCAAGCTGGCGGGCCGCTCCTACTACCGGATGGCGCTGATCCTGCCCTGGGCGGTCCCGGCGTTCGTGTCCGTGTTCACGTGGCGGCTGCTCTTCAACGAGAAGAAGGGCATCCTCAACCAGCTCCTCGCCGGCGGCGGCATCGACGCGATCCCGTGGCTCAACGACCCCACCTGGGCGAAGCTCTCCGTCATCACCGTCAACGTCTGGCTCGGCGTGCCCTTCATGCTCGTCGCCATGCTCGGCGGACTCCAGTCCATCCCCGGCGAGCTGTACGAGGCCGCGGAGATGGACGGCGCCAACGCCTGGCAGCGCTTCCGCCACATCACCCTGCCGGGGCTGCGCACCGTCAGCAGCACCGTGGTCCTCATCAGCGCCATCTGGACCTTCAACATGTTCCCGGTGATCTTCCTGCTCACCAGAGGCGGGCCGGGCGACGCCACCGAGATCCTCGTGACGTACGCCTATCGCCTCTCCTTCGTCGTCAGCCCACGGGACTTCTCCGGATCCGCCGCCTGGGGCGTGCTCATCCTGCTGCTCCTGTCGTTCTTCGCGGTGATCTACCGCCGCGCGCTCCGCAAGCAGGGAGAGGTGTGGTGACCGCCATGACCACCGAACAAGCCACCGCTGCAAGGAAGTTCAGGCCGCGCGGTGAGCGCGGGCAGCTCGCCTCCGTCGTCCTGCACGTGACGCTGCTCATCGCCTCGGCCGTCGCCGTACTGCCGCCGATGTGGCTGCTCGTGACGTCGTTCAAGCCGAAGAGCGAGGCGTTCTCCACCGCCCTGGTGAAGGACTTCACCCTCGGCAACTACGACCACGTCCTGAGCGACACGTACTTCCTCAGCTGGCTCGGCAACTCCCTCCTGGTCGTCGGACTGACCACCGTCATCGGCGTGTTCATCTCCGCGACCACCGGATACGCGGTCTCCCGCTTCAAGTTCCCCGGCATGCGGCCGCTGATGTGGCTGCTCCTGATCACGCAGATGTTCCCCGTGGCCGTACTGATCGTGCCGCTCTACAACCTTCTCGCGAGCCTCGGACTGCTCAACCAGCCGGTCGGCCTCGTCATCACGTACCTGACGATCGCCGTGCCGTTCTGCGCCTGGATGATGAAGGGCTACTTCGACTCCATCCCCGTCGAGATCGACGAGGCGGGCCGGGTGGACGGGCTCAACCCCTTCGGCACGTTCTGGCGGCTGATCGTGCCGCTCGCCAAGCCGGGCCTCGCCGTCACCGGGTTCTACAGCTTCATCACCGGCTGGGCCGAGGTCGCGTACGCCTCCGCGTTCATGACCGGCGAGGAGAACCTGACGCTCGCGGGCGGCCTGCAGACCTTCGTCAACCAGTACACCAGCGACTGGGGTTCGCTGACCGCGGCGGCCGTGATCGTGGCCGTACCCGCGGCGGTGATCTTCGGATTCGCACAGCGGCACCTCGTCTCCGGACTCACGGCGGGCGCGATGAAGTCCTGAGCACACCTCGCGACTTCACCCACGCGCCGCCCACCCCACACGAACCCAGGGAAGACATGACCCAGCATCTCGCTGCCCCTGCCGCCGCCCCCACGCCCACGGAACCCACCGCAGCCAAGGCCTCCGACTGGTGGCGCCACGCCGTCATCTACCAGGTCTACCCGCGCAGCTTCGCCGACGGCAACGGCGACGGCATGGGCGACCTGGCCGGCATCCGCGCCCGCCTGCCGCACCTGCGCGACCTCGGCGTCGACGCCGTCTGGCTCAGCCCGTTCTACGCGTCGCCGCAGGCCGACGGCGGCTACGACGTGGCCGACTACCGCACCATCGACCCGATGTTCGGCGACCTCCTGGACGCCGACGCGCTGCTCCGCGAGGCCCACGCGCTCGGCCTGCGCGTCATCGTCGACCTGGTGCCCAACCACTCCTCCGACCGGCACGACTGGTTCAAGCGCGCCCTCGCCGAGGGCCCCGGATCGCCGCTGCGCGAGCGCTACCACTTCCGCCCCGGCAAGGGCGAGCACGGCGAACTCCCGCCCAACGACTGGGAGTCCATCTTCGGCGGCCCCGCCTGGACCCGCGTCGCGGACGGGGAGTGGTACCTGCACCTGTTCGCGCCCGAGCAGCCCGACTTCAACTGGGAACACCCCGCCGTACGCGACGAGTTCCGCTCCATCCTGCGGTTCTGGCTGGACATGGGCGTCGACGGGTTCCGCGTCGACGTCGCCCACGGCCTGGTCAAGGCGGAGGGGCTGCCCGACATCGGCAGCGGCGACCAGCTGAAGCTCCTCGGCAACGACGTGATGCCGTTCTTCGACCAGGACGGCGTGCACGAGATCTACCGCAGCTGGCGCCAGGTCCTCGCCGAATACGCGGGCGACCGTGTGCTCGTCGCCGAGGCGTGGACGCCCACCGTGGAGCGCACCGCGCACTACGTCCGCCCCGACGAGATGCACCAGGCCTTCAACTTCCAGTACCTGGGCACCAGTTGGGACGCACGCGAGCTGCGCGCCGTCATCGACAGCTCCCTCGCCGCGATGCGCCCCGTCGGCGCCCCCACCACCTGGGTGCTCTCCAACCACGACGTCACCCGGCACGCCACCCGCCTCGCCAACCCGCCCGGCGCCGGCACCCAGCTGCGCACCCCCGGCGACCGCGCACTCGGCCTGCGCCGCGCCCGCGCCGCCACCCTCCTGATGCTGGCCCTGCCCGGCTCGGCCTACCTCTACCAGGGCGAGGAGCTCGGCCTGCCCGACGTCACCGACCTGCCCGACGAGGTGCGCCAGGACCCGTCGTTCCACCGCGCCGAAGGCCAGGACGGCTTCCGTGACGGCTGCCGGGTGCCGATCCCGTGGACCGTCGAGGGCTCCTCGTACGGCTTCGGGGCCGGGGGCAGCTGGCTGCCGCAGCCGGACGGCTGGGGCGAGTTGAGCGTCGAGGCGCAGAGCGGCGACCCCGACTCGACCCTGGAGCTGTACCGCAGGGCGCTCGCCGTACGCCGCGCGCAGCCGGGGCTCGGCGCCGGCGAGTCGGTCGAGTGGCTCGACACGCCCGAGGGAGTCCTGGCGTTCGCCCGGCCCGGCTTCGTGTGCACGGTCAACGCCACGGGCGAGGCCGTACGGCTGCCCGCGCCCGGCCAAGTCCTGCTCTCCAGTGGGGAGTTGGAGGAGGTTGCGGGCGGCGAGGTGCTGCTGCCCGCCGACACCGCCGTCTGGTGGGCGGTGTGACCCTGCCGAGGGAGGAGGCCGTCGTCCGGTCCGCCGCGCCGCGCCTCGCCGACATCGCCGTGCAGGCGGGCGTCAGCGAGGCCACGGCGAGCCGGGTGCTCAACGGCCGCGCGGGCGTCGCGGCCGCCACCCGGCACCGGGTTCTGGCCGCCCTCGACGTGCTCGGCTACGAGCGGCCCGTACGCCTGAAGCGGCGCAGCGCAGGGTTGGTCGGCCTGGTGATCCCCGAGCTGACCAACCCGATCTTCCCGGCGTTCGCGCAGGTCATCGAGCAGGTCCTGGCCGGGCACGGCTACACGCCGATGCTCTGCACGCAGATGCCGGGCGGCGCCACCGAGGACGAGCTGGTCGGCCATCTGGAGGCGCGGGGCGTCAGCGGCATCGTGTTCATGTCGGGTCTGCACGCCGACCTGTCCGCGGACCCGACGCGCTACCGCGAACTGGTGCAGCGCGGCACGCCGTTCGTCCTCATCAACGGCTTCAACGAGCAGATCCCCGTCTCCTGCGTCTCTTCCGACGACCGCTCGGCGGTGCGCATGGCGGTACGCCACCTCGTCGAGCTGGGCCATGAGCGCATCGGCCTGGCGGTGGGCCCGACCCGGTACGTGCCCTCGCGGCGCAAGGCCGAGGGCTTCACGGCCGCTCTGCACGAGTTCCTCGGGCTCGGGCCCGAGCAGGCCGAACTCCTCGTGGAGCGCACCCTGTTCACCGTCGAGGGCGGTCAGGCGGCCGCGGCCGCGCTGCTCGACCGGGGCTGCACGGCGATGGTGTGCGGCAGCGACCTGATGGCGCTCGGCGCGGTCCGTACGGTCCGTGAGCGCGGCCTGTCCGTGCCGGGGGACGTGTCGGTGGTGGGCTTCGACGACTCGCCGCTGATCCCGTTCACCGACCCGCCGCTGACCACGGTGCGCCAGCCGGTGCAGGCGATGGCCACGGCCGCGGTCGGGGCGCTGCTCGAGGAGATCGACGGAAACCCGGTGCAGCGCACCGAGTTCGTGTTCCAGCCGGAGCTGGTGGTACGCGGCTCCACCTCGGCCCGCGCCCGGAGGTGACCGGCCCGACCGGCCGGGCGCGTAGGGCCCCTCGCGGGGCTCTCGGCCGGCCGGACCGGAGTCTCCGCCGGGAACGTAAAACCGATGCAATGTCTTGCGGAAGAACTTGCGTAAGCGCGTGACGTCCTGAACTCCCTTTGGTGCGGCCCCGGTTGAGCGAGCCGCACCCCCACAGACCGGCCGCCCGGCCCATCCATGTCCCCGCATGCCGGGCGGCCGACCCACCTCCTGAGGAGAATCCCGTGACCGGCTCACCTCGTCGTCGCACCGCCGCCACCGTGGCCCTCGCCCTGCTCGCCACGGCCGCGCCCCTCACCCTCACGGCCACCGCGGCCCCGCTCACCGCCCCGGCGGCGGCCACCGCGGAAGCGCCTCTCGACGTGACGAAGTCCGAGGCGCAGTGGATCGACCGCGACACCCTCGCCTGGAAGCCCGCCGGCTCCGCCGACGGCGCCGTGCACGCCCTGCGGTACGCGCCCGACGGCGGCCTCACCGTCAAGGACGGCGCACTCCAGGGCACGGCGGAGCGCATCCGCCTGACCCCGGTCGACGGCGGCCTGACGGACGCTCAGCGCGCCAAGTACCCGCACCTGAAGGGCTATTCGGCCTTCCGTATCGACCCTCGGGACCAGGACCGCGTCCGCACGGCCCTCACCGGGCAGCTCGTCGCCACCCGGCACGCCGCTGACGGCACACTCCTCGCCGCGACCGGCGTGCAGACCCAGGGCGTCCTGGACGACCTCTACAGCGCCCGCGCCACCGAGGCCACGCTCGGCCCGAGTTTCGCGCCCGACCGCACCACGCTCGCCGTGTGGGCGCCCACCGCGCAGCAGGTGTCCCTGGAGATCGGCGGCCGTACGGTGCGCATGCGCCGCGACGCCGACTCCGGGGTGTGGACGGCCACGGGGCCCGCGAGTTGGGCCGGCCAGGCCTACCGGTACGTGGTGAAGGTGTGGGCGCCCAGCGTCCAGAAGGTCGTCGTCAACAAGGTCACCGACCCGTACTCCACCGCCCTCACCGCCGACTCCGAGCGCAGCCTCGCCGTCGACCTGAACGACCCGAAGCTGGCCCCCGAGGGCTGGAACGCCTTGCGCAAGCCCGCCGCCGTGCCGGCCCGCGAGGCGCAGATCCAGGAGCTGCACATCCGCGACTTCTCCGTCGAGGACCGCACGTCCCGACACCCCGGCCAGTACCGGGCGTTCACGGACGAGAACTCCGACGGCATGAAGCACCTGCGCTCCCTCGCCCGCTCCGGCACCTCGTACGTGCACCTCCTGCCCGCCTTCGACATCGGCACGATCCCCGAGCGCAAGGACCAACAGGGCACCCCCGACTGCGACTTGGAGTCGTACGCGCCCGACTCTGAGTCCCAGCAGGAGTGCGTCGGGCAGGCCGCGGGCAAGGACGCGTACAACTGGGGCTACGACCCGCTGCACTACACGGTGCCCGAGGGCTCGTACGCGAGCGACCCCGACGGCACCCGCCGCACCGTGGAGTTCCGGCAGATGGTGCAGGCCCTCAACGGCTCGGGCCTGCGCACCGTGATGGACGTCGTCTACAACCACACCGTCGCGAGCGGCCAGGCGGACAAGTCGGTGCTCGACAAGATCGTGCCCGGCTACTACCAGCGGCTGTTGGAGGACGGCACGGTCGCCACCTCCACGTGCTGCGCCAACACCGCGCCCGAGAACGCCATGATGGGCAAACTCGTCGTGGACTCCCTGGTCACCTGGGCCAAGCAGTACAAGGTCGACGGCTTCCGCTTCGACCTCATGGGCCACCACCCGAAGGCCAACATCCTCGCCGTCCGCAAGGCCCTGGACGAGCTGACCCCGGCGAAGGACGGCGTCGACGGCAAGAAGATCATCCTCTACGGGGAGGGCTGGAACTTCGGCGAGATCGCGAACGACGCCCGCTTCGAGCAGGCCACCCAGCAGAACATGGCGGGCACCGGCATCGCCACGTTCTCCGACCGCGCCCGGGACGCGGTGCGCGGCGGTGGCCCCTTCGACGAGGACCCCGGCGTGCAGGGCTTCGCCAGCGGCCTGTTCACCGACCCCAACTCCTCGCAGGCGAACGGCACTCCGGCCGAGCAGAAGGCCCGCCTCCTGCACTACCAGGACCTCATCAAGGTCGGCCTCACCGGCAACCTCGCGGGCTACTCCTTCACCGACTCGTCGGGCCGTACGGTCAAGGGTGCCGACGTCGACTACAACGGCGCCCCCGCCGGGTACGCCGCCGCCCCGGGCGACGCCCTCGCGTACGCCGACGCGCACGACAACGAGACCCTCTACGACGCGCTCGCCTTCAAGCTCCCCGCGACGACGAGCCGCGCCGACCGCGCCCGCATGCAGGTCCTCGCCATGGCCACGGCGGCGCTGTCCCAGGGCCCGGCCCTCTCCCAGGCCGGCACCGACCTGCTCCGCTCCAAGTCCCTCGACCGCAACTCGTACGACAGCGGCGACTGGTTCAACGCCCTGCACTGGGACTGCCGCGACGGCAACGGCATGGGCCGAGGCCTCCCGCCCGCCCCCGACAACCAGTCCAAGTGGCCGTATGCCAAGCCCCTCCTCTCGGCCTCGACCACCACGCCGGGTTGCACGGAGATCAACGGCACGTCGGCGGCGTACCAGGACCTCCTGAAGATCCGCAGCACGGCACCGGAGTTCAAGCTCGCGACGACGGAGGAGGTGCAGCACAAGCTGGCCTTCCCGCTCTCCGGCACGGCGGCCGAGACCCCCGGCGTCATCACCATGACCCTCGGCGACCTGGTGGTGGTCTTCAACGCGACGCCGCAGGAGCAGCACCAGCGAGTGCAGACCGCACAGGGAACGCCGTACGCCCTCCACCCCACCCAGGCCTCAGGCGCCGACGAGACCGTCAAGTCCGCGCGCTACGAGGCGAGTTCGGGAACGTTCACGGTGCCGGGCAGGACGGTGGCGGTGTTCGGTAAATCCAGCTAACCATCCAGCCCCTCCGGCGTTTGAGGAGCGGGGGTCCGGGGGCGGAGCCCCCGTAGCCGACGGCAGTCTTTCGGGAAGGGGCGGGGAGGGGAACAAAACAAGCCCGTCCGGCGCGTGAGGACGAGCCCGCAGGGCGACCTGCGGTGCCCAACCCCACGGCGCCGGACGGGCCGCGTCGGTCAGGTCAAAAAGACCTACTGCTCCGAGCAAGCCAACCGCACGCAAACGGCCAACGCGACGATCGCCTCCTCCAGCTCCTCCAGCCCCGGGAAGCTGGGCGCGATGCGAATCGTGCTGTCCTGCGGGTCACGCCCGTACGGATGCGACGCACCGGCGGGCGTCAGCGCGACCCCCGCCTCACCGGCGAGCCGCACCACTTCGCGCGCCCGACCGTCCCGCACGTCGAGCGTGACGAAGTACCCGCCCTCAGGACGCGACCACGTCGCCAGGTCCGTGCCGCCGAGCTCACGCTGCAGGATCCGCTCGACCAGGTCGAACTTGGGGCGCAGGAGCTCGCGGTGGCGGGCCATGTGCGCCCGTACGCCGTCGGTGTCCTTCAGGACGCGCACATGCCGCAGCTGGTTCAGCTTGTCGGGGCCGATGGTGCGCTTCGCCGCGTGCTTCAGGAACCACTCCACGTTCGCGGGCGACGAGCCGAAGAACGCGACGCCCGCACCGGCGAACGTGATCTTCGAGGTGGAGCCGAAGACGAACGCACGGTCCGGGTGGCTCGCGTCGGCGCAGGCCGTGAGCAGGTCGGCGACCTCCACCTCTTCGTCGGTGAGGTGGTGCATCGCGTACGCGTTGTCCCAGAAGATCCGGAAGTCCGGCGCGGCCGTCTCCATCTCGGCGAGCCTGCGCACGGTCGCCTCGCTGAACGTGACGCCCGAGGGGTTGCTGTACTTCGGCACGCACCAGATGCCCTTGATCCGCGGGTCGCCGCCGGCCAGCTCGGCCACCACGTCCATGTCGGGGCCCTCGGCCGTCATCGGCACCGGGATCATCTCGATGCCGAAGCGCTCGCACAGCGCGAAGTGCCGGTCGTAGCCGGGCACCGGACACAGGAACGCCACGTCGGGCTCGTCCGACCAGCGCTGCTCCGCGCCCGGCAGCACGCTCAGCAGGGCGTGCACGATCGTGTCGTGCATCAGCGCCAGGCTGGAGTTGTCCATCGCCACCAGCTGGTCGGCCGGCACCTGCAGCGGCCCGCTGAAGATCTCCCGCAGCTCGGGCAGGCCCTGCAGGCCGCCGTAGTTCCGGCAGTCCGTGCCGTCGGCCGCCTTGTGGTCGGACAGATCGCAGGAGAGCAGTGCTCCCGCGAGGTCCAGCTGGCGCGGGTCGGGCTTGCCGCGCGTGAGGTTCAGCGAGAGTGAGCGGTCGAGCAGGGCCGCGTAGTCGGCGGCCGCCTGCTCGTGATCGATGGCCGTGCTGCTGGACTGCGGGAGCGTGGACATGTGCTGCTTCCCTCCGGGGTCGGCTTGCGGCGCGAACGATACCCGCAGCGCACCCGGTGATGACCAGGTCGTTTCTCACTTATTGAGACGGCTGCCCGGCCCCCGCCCTTCACCCGGTCAGCCCTGGGAGGTGAGCGCCGCCGCCGTGGCCCGTACGAACCCCTCCGGGTTGTCCAGCATCACGTTGTGCCCGCAGTCGGGCACGGGCAGCAGGGCGACGCCCGCGGCCACGAGCTGCTCCGCGCCCGGCACCGGCCCGTCCGCCTCCGGGTACAGGAACGCACGCGGCATCGTCAGGCCGACGAGCAGCTCGCGCATCGTGGGCGTGGAGCCCTGGGCCAGCCGGACCGCGCTGCGGTGCAGGGCGGTGCGGCCCGCGAGGCGCATCGTGGACCACCAGTGCGCCCCGGCCCGCTCGCGCACCTCACGCCAGCCGCCCGCCAGGAACTCCTCCTCGCCGTACGCGGCGATGCCCCGGCTGCCGAGTGCGCCGCGCTCGGGCTCCAGCGGGTCGAGGTTGGCGTCGACGAGGACGAGCCGGGACACGAGCTCCGGGTGCCGGGCCGCGAGCAGCACGGCCACCGAGCCGCCCATGCTGTGCGCCACGACCTGCGCGCCGGTCACGTCCGCGGCGCGCAACGCCTCGGCCACGGCGTCCGCGTGCGCTTCGAGGGCGTACGAGAAGTGCTCGGGGCGGTCGCTGATGCCGTGGCCCAACAGGTCCAGGAGGAGCGAGCGGTGCCCGGCGAGCGGGGCACGGGTGGCGACGTCCGCGAAGTACGCGGGGGAGGTGGCGCCGAGGCCGTGCAGGTAGACGCGGGCGGGCGCGTCTTCCCGGCCCGGGAGTTCGACCCAGCGGATCCGGTCGCCCTCGGCGGTCACGACGGCGCTGCGCATGGCTGTTGCTCCAGTTCTTCGGGTCGTCCGGTTCTCAGGCCGGGTCGGCTTCTCAGGCAGGGTCGGCGAGGCTGTCAGGCGGGGTTGCCCTGCCGTCAGGCGGGGTTGCCGTGGAACGCCCGCCAGTCCGGGGCGAGCACGGACCAGATCTCCATGTCGTGCCGCTCGCCCCGGTAGAGGTAGCTCTCCCTGAGCACGCCGTCGCGGCTCATCCCGAGCCGCCGCGCCACGGCGATGCTCGGCGCGTTGCCCGCGGCGACCCACCACTCGACGCGGTGGATGCCGCGCTCCACGATCGCCCAGTCGATCACCTGCCGGGCGGCCCGGGTCACGAGCCCGCGGCCCGCGGCCGCCGGTTCGAGCCAGCAGCCCGCCTCCGCGACGCCCTGCGCGAGGTCCATGGTGCGCAGGATGACCGCGCCGACCAGGGTGCCGTCCGCGAACCGGATGCCGCGGATCCGGCCCGAGTCGGCGGTGGTCTTGTCCGCGTACGCCTGCAGGTAGGACCGGCTGGACTCCAGGTCCGTGACGACGTCGGGCAGCCCGTTGTAGCGGCCGATGAACTCGCGGCCCCGGTCCATGTGGGCGAGGAACTCCTCGGCCTGCCCCGGCTCCAGCGGGCCCAGGGTCGCGCCGTCGTCGCCCAGGGAACTCGCGTGCATGGCCAACCCCTTCCGCCGAGGCCGCTGGCCCCGTCCGACCTGCGGCGGGCACGCACCCCGCGCACCCGGCGGACGATCATCTCACGCCCGTCCCGGCGGCCGGCGGAGCAGGGGGGCCGGTCAACTCCGCCTGACACGCGCGTACTTGACGACCGCGGCCCGTGCGAGCGGCTCCCCGCGGTCGTACAGAATGCCGTCGGAATGCCTTGCGCGCCCCGACTCCCCCGGAAAGGCGGCCCACATGACCGCTCCGATCCCGCCGAGCGCCGACTTCGCCACCCCCGTCGAGGACCGGTACTACGAGGACTACGTCCCCGGCGCCACGTACACCTTCGGCCGCATCACCGTGACCGAGGAGGACATCCTCGACTTCGCCCACCGCTTCGACCCGCAGAGCTTCCACACCGACCCCGGGGCCGCCGAGCGCAGCCAGTTCAAGGGCCTGATCGCGAGCGGCTGGCACACCTCGGCCGTGATGATGCGCCTGTACGCCGACCACTTCGTCGGCAGACCGTCGAGCCTCGCGTCGCCCGGCATCGACGAGCTGCGCTGGGTGCAGCCGGTACGCCCCGGCGACGCCCTGGCCATCCGTACGACGGTCCTCGACGCCCGCGTCTCCCGCTCCAAGCCGGACCGTGGCCTCGTCCGCACCCGCGTCGAGGTCCTCAACCAGCGCGACGAACCGGTGCTCACACTCACGGCCATGAACTTCTTCCTGCGCCGCCCGGACACGTCTCCCCGGGACTAGCGAGCCAACTCCGCCAGACATAGCGGGTGTTGGGCAGCTCCGGGCGGTCGAGAAGGTGGAGGACGTAGCCGGCGTGCAGCCGCGCCCAGGGCCGGTCCGTAAGGGCCGCATCGGCGAGCTTGCGGCGCAGCTCCGGGCCGTCGACCGCCCGTGCGACGCGCACGTACTCGCGGTCCTTGCACCGGTGGGCCCGTAGCACGGCGAGTTCGACGAGCTGGGTGAGCTTCGCCCTGACGTCGTCCGTGTGGTCGGGGACGGCCAGCCGGCGGATGAGGCGCTGCTTCGTTCCCCAGTCCTTGGCGTGCGCCGTCCACTCCTGCGGAAAGCGCGCCTCCCACTCCAGGAAGAGCAGCGCGTACGGCAGACCCGGCCAGGCGGTGATGCTCCGCTCCCTCACCCCGTCGTCCCCGAGGCCGCTGGGCAGGGAGTGCCTGAGGGTCTCGTAGTACGCGTCGAGCGCCTTCCTGAAGGCCGGTTCCCGGTACTGCTCCTCCGGGCCGAGCGGCAGCGTCAGCCGCCAGTACTCGTTGGACCGGGCAAGCGCGGCACGGGTTGCCGCCCTCGCCTCGTCCAGGTGCGCGAGCGCCGCGGCCCGGACCTGCGGGTCGTCCGCCACAAGCCCGAACGCCCACCCCAACCGGGCACGCCAGGCATCGGCGTCGTCGTAGCCACCCGAGCCTCCCGCCACCGTGTCCTTCGTCATGCGGCAGATCATCGCCCACGTCGCCGCGGTGTTGCGCCACGGCCGTGACGCCCGTACGCCTCAGGTACCGATTTCCTCAACTCCCGCCCCGCGCAAGGGTGAGGTAATGCGACTTCGGTGGACGTCGGGCACACCTGCGTGAGTAGCATCCGGGCACGTCTCCAACAACTCGACGAAAGGGAGCCGTTGTGTCTGACGACATTGGCAACTCCTCGGTCCAGGACCGGTACGCCCCGCAGTTCGCTCAGGAACTCGCTCGCAACGAGCAGGAGCAGAAGGAACTTGAGGCGCGTCTCGCCCAACTCCGCGAGGACCACACCGCGTTGAGCGGCATGCTCGCGGCGCTCGGCCACGAGACCACGCCGAAGAGCGAGCCCGCCGCAACCCCGGCGTCCGTCACCGACGAGGCCAAGGCGGCGGGGGACTCGGTGCCGCAGCAGCGCCGTACGGGCCGGAAGGCGAGCGCGAAGAAGGCCACGGGCACCGCGAAGAAGGCCGCTGCCCCCAAGAAGCCCGCGACGGCAGCCAAGAAGGCCGCAACCAAGACGGCCACCAAGTCGGCGGCGAAGAACGCGGCCAAGGCCGCGACCAAGCCCGCGCCGAAGACGGCGACCAAGGCAGAGGCCAAGGCAGAGCCCAAGGCGGAGACCAAGAGCACCGCCGCCCCCAAGGCCACCGGCGGACCCACCCTGCAGGACGTCATCGCCGGCCTGCTCGGCGGGCACTCCCCGGAGCGGCGCACCGTCCGGGAGATCTTCGACGAGCTGAAGCAGAACCACCCCGAGCGGGCCTCCAGCACCCAGTCCGTGCGCAACGCCCTCAACGGCCTGCTGCGCAAGGGCGCCATCGAGCGTGAGGAGAAGCAGGGCGCGGTCTGGTTCGGCACCGCGGCTCCCACCACCACCGCTTCCCCCGCCGCCCCGACGGACACCGCTCCCGTCGAGCCGGCCGAGGAGAAGGCCAAGGCGGTCGCCGAGGCCTGACGGCCCGGACGAGGCGACGGGTGGCGGCAGCCCGACTCACCACCGGAAGCCCGGCAGCTCCGCCACCTGCGCCCGCACCCTCTCGTCCGCGCCCCCTCGTCCGCCCCCCCCGCAACACAGAGCAACGCCCGTACTCGCCGAGCTTCACTCAGCCCTCCCGCGCACCCCTCGCACCCCGCACGAGCCGCCCCTCCGGCACCTTCCGCCCGTACGCGAACAGCAGCAGGTCCTGGGCGGAGCCGGTCACCGGAGTGCCGCTGCCGAAGGACCAGTCGACGTCGTCGGCGCGCAGACACACCCCGGTGAGGTCCGTACCGAAGAACCTGGCGTTCTTGTACGAGACCTGGTCGAGGAGGACCCGGAGGCGGTCCTCGGGAATCCTGCGGCCGAGGCCGAGCGCCACAGTGATGTCGAGACCGTGCACCGCGTCGTGCCCGAGCGCCGCAGCGGGGCCGCCGACCGGGGGCGCCCACGGGTGCTCGGCGTTCTCCCGCAGCCAGTCGGCGAGTTGACCGGTCGACGCGGCCGCCGCGTCCGCGTGCGCGAGGCGGTCCGTCATCCGGTGCAGACTCCCGCGCGCCCGTACGAGCTGCCCGAGCAGCCGCGGCAGCGAGTACCGGAAACCCAGCGACATATGGGCCGCGACCTCCCGCACCCGCCAGCCCGCGCACAAGCTGGGCGCGTCCCACTGCTGCTGCGTCAGACCGTCCAACAGGTCGGCCAGATCCCGGCGTTCGGCGGCGATCAGACTCTTCAACTCCATGCCCCAACGATCAACGCGGCAACACCGGAAGTCCAAGAGAGGTTCGTTATCGCACCCAGAACCCGTACTTCTGGAACCCTCCCCGAACAGTTCCTCCCTAGAATCCCTCCCCATGGAACTGCGGCAGCTGCGGTACTTCGTGACCGTCGTGGAAGAGGCCTCCTTCACCCGCGCCGCCGCCCGGCTGCACCTCGCACAGCCCGGCATCAGCGCCCAAGTGCGCCAGCTTGAACGGGAGTTGGGGCAACCCCTGCTGCACCGCTCCGGGCGGACCGTGACGCCCACGGAGATCGGCGAGGCCGTACTGCCGTACGCCCGTGCCGCCCTCGCGGCCGCCGAAGGGCTGCGCGACACCGTCGCGGAGTGCACCGGCCTGCTGCGCGGCCATGTCCGGGTCGGGTTCGTCTCCGGCGCTGCCGCGCACGCACTCGACGTGGCCGGGGTGCTCGCCGACTTCCACGACGCCCACCCCGGCGTCGACATCGCCCTCACCGAGGACACCTCCGAGCGCATGCTGAAAGCGCTGGCCGACGGCGCACTCGACATCGCGGTGGTCGGCCTCACCGGCGCCTACCTCGGCCCGCACCTCGCGCACGAGATCCTCGTCGACCTGCCCCTGGTCGCCGCGGCCGCCCCCGGCGACCCCCTCCTGACCGCCGTGCCCGACACCGGCCTGCCCCTCACCGCCCTGCGCGACCGCCCGCTGATCGGCCTGCCCCGCGGCACCGGCATCCGAGGCGTCCTCGACCGGGCCTGCGCCGCCGCCGGCTTCACACCCCGCATCGCCTTCGAGGCCGCGGCCCCCGAACTCCTCGCCCGACTCGCCGCCCGCGGCCTCGGCGTAGCCGTCGTACGCCGACTCGACCCCGGCGAACAGCGTCAACTCGGCCTGCGCACCGCCCCGTTCGCCGACCCCGCCCTCCGTGGCCGGGTCGCCCTTGCCTGGCCGGCCGGCGGCCCGAGCGGCCCGGCCGCCCGCACCCTCCTCGAACGCCTCCGGTCATCACTGCCCGTGACCGAAGCGGTTCCCGGGCCTGTGGGAAGCTGGACGAGTGAGCAACCTGGAGGATCTCGTCCGGCTGCGCAAGGCCAGGGACGTCATGGACCGCGACTACGCCGAGCCGCTCGACGTCGCGGCGCTCGCGCGGGTCGCCCTCATGTCGCCCGGCCACTTCTCCCGCAGTTTCCGCGCCGCGTACGGAGAGACCCCGTACAGCTATCTGATGACGCGCCGCATCGAGCGCGCCAAGGCGCTGCTGCGGCGCGGCGACCTGTCCGTGACCGAGGTGTGCTTCGAGGTGGGCTGCACCTCGCTCGGCTCGTTCAGCTCGCGCTTCACCGAGCTCGTCGGCGAGAGCCCCAGCGCCTACCGGGCGCGCGACCACGCGGCCGGGGCCGCCGTCCCGGCGTGCGTCGCGAAGGTCTACACCCGACCGGTCAGGAACGGAGAAGCGAAGCCCGCGCCCCGCGCCTAGCGTGAAGCGCATGGACATCAACCTCTCCACCTGCTTCATCGCCGTGGACGACCACGACAAGGCGCTCCCCTTCTACCGGGACGTGCTCGGCCTGGAGGTCCGCAAGGACGTCGGCTTCGAGGGCATGCGCTGGGTGACCGTCGGCTCGCCGGACCAGCCCGACGTGAGCATCGTGCTCGAACCGCCCCTCGCCGACCCGAACGCCGCACCCGAGGACCGCCAGGCCATGGCGGAACTGCTCGCCAAGGGCCTGCTGCGCGGAGTCATCTTCCAGACGGACGACGTCGACGCCACCTTCGAGCGGATCCGCGCCGCCGGCGGCGACGTGCTCCAGGAACCCGTCGACCAGCCCTACGGAGTCCGCGACTGCGCCTTCCGCGACCCCGCGGGCAACATGCTGCGCTTCAACCAGACACCCAAGAGCTGAGCCCGACAGCTGAACCCGACAGCTGAACCCCAGAGCTGAGCCCGCGACCGTACGAGAACACCCGGCTCACGGAAAGATCTGCTTGCCCGCGTCCCGGATCGCCGCCAACTCCCGCTCGTAGAAGGAGTGGAGAGGCGATCCGGGACGGTACGCGTGGCACGGGACCGACTGCCGGTCCGGCTGCGCGTGGTACTGCGTGACGACCAGCGCATCGTCCATGCGGTAGATCGTGGACGGCCGGAACCCCGAGCAGGCCCAGACCTCCACCGCCCCCGCGGGACCCGCCGCCGCGAGCCGGACGCAGTCCGCCACCGCCTCCTGGACCTTCGCCCGTACGTCGTGCTCCGTGTAGACGGGGTGGAAGCGGGCGGCGAGCGCGGACACGCACGCCGGGTCGGTGTGGTCCGGCAGGAAGAACCGCACCTTCGCGCCCGGCCGCCGCACCAGCCTGAGCAACTCCTCGCGGTGCGCGGCCCGCCAGGTCGTGGACCAGGCCCCTGACACGTCGAGGGTGCGGGTGCGGGACAGGCCGCGGTCCCAGTCGAGCAGGTCGAGGTAGTCGGTGCCCACCGCGAGCAGACCGCTCTGCTCGACGTCGTGGCGAAGCCCGATCGCCTCGGTCAACTCCTGCCGGTCCCGGCGCTTGTTGACCAGATTCACCAGGACGGCGATGCCCACCGAAGTGATCAGCACCTCGCCCGCGAGGGAACGGAGTTCGGCCGGCGAAGGGCCGATGGAGAGCAGCAGCGCCGCACCCGCGGCGAGCGCCGCCGTCCCCAGGAACCAGGTGGCCAGGCTGTTGAGCTGTCGATACGGGAGCGCGGGCGCACGCATGCGAGGTCTTTCTCCGTACGGGCGGGGGCGGGGGCAAGGGGAGCGGGAAGGGGATCGGCCCCGGACCGTGCCGTCGCACGCTCCGGGGCCGAGGTCGTGTCCGGACGGACACGACCCGGTCGGGGCCGGGGCCCGTCAGGTGAGCAGACGCAGCAGCGCCGCGCAGGCCTCGGCCTCCGTACCGTGATGGGTGATCACTTCGTACAAGCCGCGCTCGTACGCGCCGGTCTCCCACGCGCCGTCCGGCGACCTGCGCAGGAACAGGAAGTCCGGGGGCGTGGGGGCCGGTTCGTGGACGCCTTCGATGCGGTAGTGGCCCTCGGGCACTCCCGCGGCGGCGAGCGCGGCACGCAGGTCGGTGCGGTTCATGGCAGGCGGCCGGTCGGCTGCACTCAGGACCTCCTCGTACGGCACGGGAGCGGCCCGTCGGGGACCCGCCCACTCGAAGTACGCACGGTAATGACCGAGTTGCCGTGTGTGTCTCCGCAACGCCGAAGTGGCTTGATCCGCACGGCAGTCGACGGCTCGGGGCCTCCGGGATCCGCTGCTCTCCTGCTGTACGAGAAGGGGTCGCTGCAGGAGAAGGAGCCCGCCGGACGACCCGCCGTACGCAAAGACCGACCCGCCCTGCCGCGACATACGGCCGGGGGAGCCGTGGTGTCGGGCGGGGCGGGTCGGTCGGGCCGGAAGGGGTTCCGGCCGGGGATGCCCGCAGGGCGCGCGGGCGGGCTAGATGATCAGCGACAGCAGCAGGACGAGGCCTCCGGCGACGACCGAGATGATCGTCTCCATGGTCGACCAGGTCTTGATGGTCTGGCCGACGTTCATGCCGAAGTACTCCTTGACCAGCCAGAAGCCCGCGTCGTTCACATGGCTGAAGAACAGCGAGCCGGCGCCGATCGCGAGGACGAGCAGGGCCGCGTGCGTGGTCGACATGTCGGCGGCGAGCGGCGCGACCAGACCGGCGGCGGAGACTGTCGCGACGGTGGCGGAGCCCGTGGCCAGGCGGATGACGACGGCGATCAGCCAGGCGAGGAGGAGGGCCGGGATCGCCCAGTCCTCGGAGATCTCCAGGACCATCTGGCCGACGCCGGAGTCGATCAGCGTCTGCTTGAAGCCGCCGCCCGCGCCGACGATCAGGAGGATGCCCGCGATCGGGGCGAGCGACTTCTCGACCGTGGCCGTGATCTTGCCCTTGGAGAAGCCGGCGGCGCGGCCCAGGGTGAACATGCCGACGACGACGGCCGCGAGCAGGGCGATCAGCGGCGAGCCGATCACGTCGAAGACGCGCTGCACGGTGTGCTCGGGGTTGTCCACGACGATGTCGACCAGAGCCTTGGACAGCATCAGGACGACGGGCAGAAGCACGGTGGCGATGGTCGCGCCGAAGCTGGGCAGCTTGGCGACGTCCTTCGACGGACGCTTGTCGAGGGCGTCGGACGGCCCGTCGGACGAGGTCTGCAGCATCTTCTCGGGCACCGGGATGTCGACCCAGCGGGCCGCGACCTTGGAGAACAGCGGACCCGCGATGATCACGGTGGGGATCGCGACGAGCACGCCGAGGGCCAGGGTCACGCCGAGGTTGGCGCCGACCGCGTCGATGGCGACCAGCGGGCCGGGGTGCGGCGGGATCAGGCCGTGCATCACGGAGAGGCCGGCGAGGGCCGGGATGCCGATGCGCATCAGCGAGTAGTTGCCGCGCTTGGCGACCATCAGGACGACCGGGATCAGCAGCACGATGCCGACCTCGAAGAACAGCGGCAGACCGATGACGCTGGCGATCAGCACCATGGCCCAGGGCATGGACCGCCCGCCGGCCTTGGCGAGGATGGTGTCGACGATCTGGTCGGCGCCGCCGGAGTCCGCGAGCAGCTTGCCGAGGATCGCGCCGAGCGCGATCAGCACGCCGACGCCCGCGACCGTGGAGCCGAGCCCCGCGGTGAAGCTGGTGATGACCTTGTCGAGAGGCGCGCCCGCGAAGGCGCCGAGCGCGAGCGACCCTATGGTCAGCGCCAGGAACGCGTGCACCTTGAACTTGGTGATGAGCAGGACGATGACGGCGATGCCCGCGAGCACGGCGATCCCGAGCTGGGCGTGGCCCGCAGAGGTGATCGGCTCGACGGCGTCCGCTGCCAACATCTCCACGCTGAGACTGGTCACGGTGTTCTCCTTGTAGGAGAGGGGTGTTTACGGGGGAGGGGCGGCGCAGGCGCACGGGGTGTGTGCGCACGCGCCGGGATGCCGCCGGGGGAAGGCGGCGAGGCGGCCCCCTGCGGAGGGCCGTCGTGCGGGGGTAGCCACGGGGAGGTGGCTACGAGGGGGTGGCCACGAAGAGGCGGCTACGGGGAGTGGCTACGAGGGGTGGCTACGGGAGGCGGGTGTGCCGCCGCCGGCCGTGTCCAAGGCCCGGAGGGCGTCCATCGCGCGATCGGTGATCTCCTCGGGGCTGCCCGTCACGTCCACGTCGACACCGGCCTCGTCGGCGCCGAGCGGCTGGAGCGTGGCGAACTGCGAGTCCAGGAGCGCCGTCGGCATGAAGTGGCCCTGGCGGTGCGACATCCGGTCCTCGATGAGCTCACGCGAACCGGTCAGATGGACGAAGACGAGGCCGGGGGCGGCGGAGCGCAGCCGGTCCCGGTAACTCCGCTTCAGCGCCGAGCTGCTGACCACGCCGCCGAGCCCGGCCCTGCCGTGCGCCCAGAGGCCGATGGCGTCCAGCCACGGCCAGCGGTCGTCGTCGGTCAGCGGGGTGCCGGCCGACATCTTGGCGATGTTCGCCTCGGGGTGGAAGTCGTCGCCTTCGGCGTACGGGACGCCGAGCCGTTCTGCGAGCAGGGGGCCGATCGTGGTCTTGCCGGTCCCTGCCACGCCCATGACTACGACGACGTGGGGGGTGTCCATTGCTGCGCCTCGCTGTCTTCTTCGACATCGGTTCACACGGCCGGGGTCGTGTGTCACGACACTGAAACCCATAAGGTCAGAGGAATTCAAGACCCTGTGACTTAAAAGTCAGACTTATCTTCGGGTATTCCCAACTCGTAGAGTTACGCCATGACTGCACAGGTCCGAGGGCTGCACGCCCGCGTACTGGAGAGCCTCGGGCCCGCGATCACGGGCGGCGAGTATCCGCCCGGCAGCGTCCTCCGGATGGACGAGCTGTCGAAGGAGTTCGAGGTGTCCCGCTCCGTGATGCGCGAGGCGGTGCGCGTACTGGAGTCGATGCACCTGGTCGAGTCGCGCCGCCGCGTCGGCGTGACGGTGCTGCCGACGCAGGAGTGGAACGTGTACGACCCGCAGGTCATCCGCTGGCGTCTCGCCGGCGCCGACCGGCCGCGGCAGCTGCGCTCGCTGACCGTGCTCCGCTCCGCCGTCGAGCCGACCGCCGCGGGCCTGGCCGCCACGAACGCCACCGCCGAGCAGTGCGCGGCCCTCACCGAGTGCGCCATCGGCATGGTCGCCAACTCCCGCGGCCACCAGCTGGAGGGGTACCTGCGGCACGACGTAGAGTTCCACCGCACGATCCTGCGGGCCTCGGGCAACGAGATGTTCGCCCGCCTCGGGGATGTGGTGGCGGAGGTCCTCGCGGGGCGTACGCACCACCAGGTGATGTTCGAGGACCCGGACCCTGCGGCGGTCACTCTGCATGTGAAGGTGGCTGAGGCGGTGCGGGAGCGGGATGCGGCTCGGGCGGAGGAGTTGACCCGAGAGATCACTCTTGGGGCACTCGAGGAACTGGACGTGCTGGCCCCCTAGCCCCGTCGCCCCGCCTCGGGGCTCCACCCCGCCCCGTCTCGGGACTGCGCCCCGCCCCCGTCTCGGAGCTGCGCCCCGGCCCCGGCTGTCGTTCGGCCGCCGCGCCCGCGGTGGCTGGTCGCGCCCCTGGCTGCGGGGCTGCGCCCCGCCCCCGCTCGTCGTTTGGCTGCTGCGCCGCGGTGGCTGGTCGCGCAGTTCCCCGCGCCCCTGGGTGCGGGGCTTCGCCCCGGCCCTCGGTTGTTGTTTGGCTGCTGCGCCGTTGTGGCTGGTTGCGCAGTTCCCCGCGCCCCTGGCTGCGGGGCTGCGCCCCGCCCCCGCTCGTCGTTTGGCTGCTGCGCCGCGGTGGCTGGTCGCGCAGTTCCCCGCGCCCCTGGGTGCGGGGCTTCGCCCCCGCCTCCGCCCGTCGTTTGGCTGCCGCGCCGTTGTGGCTGATCGCGCAGTTCCCCGCGCCCCTGTTGGGGTGCTCAACGCAGCCCCAGTTCGCAACACTCAGCCCCCCCGCTCCGCGAAATCCAGCCCCTCCGGCGTTTGAGGAGCGGGGGTCCGGGGGCTGGCCCCCGAATCGGGGTCCAGGGGCGGCAGCCCCGGGGAGCGGGGGCCCGGGGGCGCAGCCCCCGAAGCTGACCGCAGGTCTTTCGGGAAGGGGCGGGGTGGGGAAAGGAACGGCCCGGGGCGGGACCAGTCGCGTACCCGTTAAGCTAGGTAGACCGACCTACCTAGCCAAGGAGTGTGCCGCGATGCCAGGGAGAGCCGCCCCCCGCCCCAGACCCGCAAGGGACAAACTCCTCGCCGCCGCAGCCCGCCGCTTCTACGCCGACGGAGTCGCCGCCACCGGCATCGACACGATCACCGCGGAGGCCGGCGTGGCCAAGATGAGCCTCTACAACAACTTCTCGTCGAAGGCCGAGCTGGTCGCCGCCTACCTGGACGCCCGGCACGAGGAGTGGCTCGGCCTCTACCGGGCCCGCCTGGACCAGGCCGAGGGCCCCCGTGCGGCGGCGCTCGCGGTCTTCGACGCGTACGCCGACCACGCCTCGGCCGCGTACGAACACGGCTTCCGCGGCTGCGGCCTGCTGAACGCCGCGGCAGAACTCCCCGCCGAGGACGAGGGCCGCACCGTGGTCCGCCGCCACAAGGAAGAGGTGGAGCAGCTGCTCGCCGGCCACCTCGCCGAGCTGTTGCCCGAACAGCCCGAGCGGGCAAGCGAGTTGGCGGAGCACCTCGCGTTCCTCCTGGAGGGCTCCATGGCGCGGGCCGGCCTCGAAGGCGACGGCGCCCGCGTGCAGCGCGCCCGCGCACTCGCCGCGACCCTCCTGGACACCCTGTGAGCAGCCCCGCGCAGCGGACCCCGCACCGGCCCGCCGCGCATCTCGGCGCCCTCTCCGTCCTGGCCGCCTCCGTGTTGTGGGGGACCACAGGCACCGCCGCGACCTTCGCCCCCGGCGTGGGCCCGCTGGCGATCGGCGCCGTCGCCATGGGCCTCGGCGGGCTGCTGCAGGCACTGATCGCCGCGCCCCTGATCGCCCGGCACGCCCCCGCACTGCGCGCCCGCCGCGGCACCGTGCTGCTCGGCGCGCTCGCCGTGGCCGTCTACCCGCTCGCGTTCTACAGCTCGATGCGGCTGGCCGGCGTCGCGGTCGGCACCGTCGTGTCCATCGGCACCGCACCCCTCGCCTCCGCCGTCATCGAACGCCTCGTGGACCGGCGGCAGTTGACCCGCCGCTGGAAGATCGGCGCCGCCCTCGGCCTGACCGGCACCGTGCTGCTCTGCCTCGCCGAGGCCGCGCACGCCCCCGCCTCCGGCGGCCAGGACGGCGGCCAGGGCGGCGGCCACACCCTCGCGGGCACGCTCCTCGGCGTGGCCCTCGGCCTCGTCGCCGCCGCCACGTACGCCCTCTACTCCTGGACCGCGCACCGGCTCATCGTCGGCGGCGTCCCCTCGCGCGCCGCGATGGGCGCGGTCTTCGGCGTCGGCGGGCTCCTGCTCCTGCCCGTGCTCCTCGTCACCGGCGGCCCGCTCCTCGCCTCCTGGTCCGGCGCGGCCGTGGGGGCGTACATGGCGCTGGTCCCGATGTTCGCCGGATACGTGCTGTTCGGCTGGGGGTTGGCGCATGTGCCGGCGAGCACGGCCACCACCCTGTCGCTCCTCGAACCGGCCGTCGCCGCCGTGCTCGCCGTCCTCGTCGTCGGCGAACGGCTCCCGGCCGTCGGCTGGGTGGGCGTCGCGCTCGTCGTCGCCTGCCTGGCCGTGCTGACCGCGCCCGTACGGAGGCCGCGTCGGGGACGTGTGGAGACGGCGGCCACGGAGAGAATCAGGGACGCAGCGCCGTCGTCGTAGCACCGTGGACAGGAGTGAGTGACCATGACCATCCGCCGGGCCATGCCCGACTTCCACACGCAGGACATGGAGGCGAGCCGGGACTTCTACGGCGCACTCGGCTTCGAGGAGGTCATGAACCAGGGTTGGATCATGACGCTCGGGTCGCCCGCCAACCCCACGGCCCAGATCAGCTTCATGACGCACGACAAGACCGCGCCCGTCGTGCCCGACGTCAGCGTCGAGGTCGAGGACGTGGACGCGGTCCATGCCGCGCTGCGGGCGAGCGGCGCGGAGATCGTGCACCCGCTGCAGGACGAGGAGTGGGGCGTGCGCCGGTTCTTCGTACGCGACCCCGACGGGCGGGTCGTGAACGTGCTGAGCCACCGCTGACCGCCCGGCGGGCTCAGCCCTTCGGCAGCTGAGCCTCCGTCACCGCCCCGTCCGGCCATACGATCCGCACCAACTGGCCCCCGGAACCGGCCTGTTGGACCTCCAGGGAGGGGCGGCGGACGGGGGCCTCGCCGCTCAACGTGACCGCCGCCGCGAGGACCGTGCCGGGCGCGGGAACGTCGGCGGTCAGCCAGGGGATCGCCGTGGCCCGGCCCAGCGGCCCCGTGCCCTCCTCCAGGTGCACGCCCGCCGCCCCGAACCCGGCCAGGGAGTACAGCCGCGACGTCAGCCGGTCCGTCGAGACGGTCGCGTACGCCTCCGGGGTGTTCCCGTACGCCGCTCGCGGATCGGTATCCGAGCTCAACGGCCAGCCGCCCAGGCGGAGTTGGACCGCCGGCCCCGGTGGGCCGTCGACCCGGCAGAGGCGGACCTCCACGCCCGCGCGCACGACCGAGGCGACCGTGACCACGGGGCCCTCGACGGCCGGGCCGGTGCGGCCGGAGCCGTGGTCGAGCCCGTCGTCGTCCGCGCTGTCCACCCAGTGCACCCGGCCCGAGGAGAGCGCGAGGAGCGCGCCGCAGGGGAGTTCGCGGGTGCCGAGGGCGGTGAAGCCCGTGCGGTGGGAGGCGTGGCCGTCGGTGTCCAGGAGGGCCACGGTGTTGTCCACCGGGTCCGCGACCGTCGGCCCGGTGAGCGGCGGCAGCGTGGCCGTCGAGTAGCCGAGCCGGGCGTAGAGCGGGGCGTCGGCGCGGACCGTGCCGGGCAGGGCGTGGTCCGTGCCGTGGTTCAGGACCGTGACGAGGCCGTCGGCGCGGCGGGCCGAGACCAGCCAGCCGGGCGCGGCGACCGTCCTGGACTGGTCGGACACCTCGACCGGCAGCGGCTCCTCGACCGCCGTCCACACCGGATGGTCGGCCGGCAGGGCGAGCCCGAGCATGCCCTTCGCCGCCCAGTACGGCGAGCCGGGCCCCGAGTAGGACTGCCGCATCGCGGGCCAGGCGTGGTGCCAGCCGAGCGTCAACAGGCCGTCCGCGCCGGGCACTTGGCGGAGGGCGAAGTGGTCGAGCATGCCGCTCGCCGCGCGTCGCGTGAGCCCGGGTGCGAGCCGGGTGGCCCCGGTGAGCGCGCCCGTCCACAGCGGCGCCGCCGCCGCGTACCGGTAGATCAGGGAGCGGCCCTGCAGCAGCGGCGAGCCGTCGGCGCCCACCAGGCGGACCGCGTCGTCCAGATAGCGGGCCAGGTCGGCCTCCCAGCGGGCCCGCACCTCCGGCGGGCACAGCGAGCCGGTGACGTCGAACAGGTGGGTCCAGAGCAGCGGGTAGGTGTGCAGCGCCCAGCCCACGTAGTGGTCGAAGTTGCGCTCCGCGCCGTCCGCGAGCCAGCCGTCCTCGCGGCGCATCGTGGCGTGGAACGCCAGGTCCTCCTCGATGTCCGTCGCCGACCAGGGCCCGCCCGCCTCGCGCAGGAAGGACTCCGTGACGATCCGGAACCACACCCAGTTGTTCCGTACGTACGGCTGGTCGATCACCGTGGCCAGCCAGGCCACCGTCGCCTCGCGCACCCGGTCGTCGAGCTTGTCCCAGAGCCACTCCCTGGTCAGCTGGAGGATCAGGGCGAGCGACGCGGCCTCCACCTTGGCCTGCGGGACCAGGTCGGGGCGCGGCCAGGCCTCCGGGTGGTGCGGGTCGGTGCCCGCGGCGAGCCCGGCCGCGTACCGTTCGAGCAGGTTGCCCGGGTCGGCGCCGCCCTCGCCCGCGATCCGGAACCCGGCGAGCAGCAGCGACCGCGCATACCCCTCAAGGCCGTCGGAGTCGGGGCCCGAGACGCTGTGCGGGCCGGGCAGCAGGATGCGCGCCCCGCCGGGGGAGCGGTGGGCGTCGAGAGCCGAAAGCATCCGGTCGGCGAGCGCGCCCCAGTGGTGCCGCTCCCAGCCGGTGTACGGCGAGACGCGACTGCCTGACGATGCCTCAACTTCCTTACGGGGACTCATGCCTGCACCGCCAACGTCTCTCGGGTGATCGGGGCGAGCGGGGGCCGGCCGCTGGTGAGGCGGTCCAGTTCCGTCAGGGCCATGGCGCTCATCCGGCGGGCCTCCGAGCCGAGGGAGCCCGCGATGTGCGGGGTGAGCATGACGTTCGGCAGGTCGTACAACGGCGAGCCGGCGGGCAGCGGTTCGGGCTCCGTGACGTCGAGGATCGCGTGCAGTCCCGCACGGCACGCCTCTTCGAGGGCCCGGGTGTCGACGAGGCTGCCGCGCGCGGTGTTGATCAGAACCGCGTCCGGCGGCAGGGCGGCGAGTTCGGCGGCGCCGATCAGGTGCCGGGTCTCGGGCAGCGCGGGCGCGTGCAGGCTCAGCACGTCTGCCTGCGGCAGGGCCTCGGCGAGGCTCGCGGGCTCGGCGCCGGCCGCGCGGACCGCCGCGGGGTCGGCCACCGGGTCGACGACCAGGACGCGGGCCAGGTCGAGTTCGCGCAGCAGCCGGACCACACGGCCGCCGATGCGGGAGAAGCCGACGACGACCACGGTCCGCCCGACGCCGCTGAGCTCGCCGCGCCCCGCCGCGTAACTCAGGTCCTCCCGGTGCGTACGGGCGTCCTGCGCGAGGAACGGGGCCTTCTTGAACGCCCAAAGGACGGCCGCGAGGGTGTAGTGCGCGACCGGCTCGGCGTTGGCGTCGGCGGCCGTCGTCACCAGGACGCCCCGGTCGAAGAGCGCCTCCGTGACATGCCCGCGCACCGAACCGGCCGCGTGCAGAACGGCCCGCAGCCGTGGAGCGGCGTCCAGCACGTCCGCGTCCAGGCGCGGACAGCCCCACGAGGTGATCAGCACCTCGGCGGCCGCCAACCGCCGCCGCGCCTCCGCCGAGCTCAACTCCCGTACGGAGAGCGGCTCTTCGACCTCCGCCAGCGCGTGCAGGCGGGCGCGCTCGGCGGGGCCGAACTGCATGGCGAGCGCCCGGTCCGCCATGACGAGCAGCACACGCGGCCGGGACGGAACGTCCGACTCAGGCTCGGGAGCAGCGGGGTCGGGCACCCGGCTCACCGCCCCGCGCCGGGCGTCGACCAGCCCACCGCGTCGAGCACATCCGCCGCGATGTCGCCGATGGTGCGCCCGTCCGTCGCCACCCGCACCGTGTCCCGCGGCGCCTGCTCGTCCAGGAGCCGGGCCTTCCGCAGGCTGCCGCGCAGCTCGCTCTCCAACTCCGAGCCCTGCTCACGGGCGGCGAGCCGCGCGTGCGTCGTCGCGTCGGACGCGGTGAGCAGCACGCGTACGATCCGCACGTCCGCACCCATGGCGCGGCGGAACATGTCGGCGGTGTCGGCGAGGACGCTCACGGTGTGCGTGTAGATCAGCCGGCGGTGGCCCAGTTCCGCGTAGTTCGACCAGACCGCCGTGAGGTTGCGCTCGGTGAGCCTGCGGCGGCGCGGGTCGTCCTGGGGCGCCGGATGGGCCTGCCCCAGGTAGTCGCCCTCGATGACGCAGTGCGTGACCACCGCGGCCCGCAGCAGCGCGGACACCTCCCAGCCGACGCTGGTCTTCCCGACGCCGGCGCGCCCGCCGATGAGCAGTGCTTCAGCATGATCCATGGGGTCAGCCTGCCAGCGTCACCTGCGTACGACCATGGCGCGGAGGGGAGTTGGACCCCTCCTGCTCACGCCCCGCCGCCTTGCCCCTTCCCGCCCGCCGCACGCCGGACCGCGTAGAACAGCGCACCCGCCGCGAGCACCGCGGCGCCGGCGATCACCGAGGCGACCGGCAGCGAGAAGGCGAGCACCGCGCACCCGGCCAGGCCGACCAGCGGCACGACCCGGGGCGGCCGGCCCTCCGCCGAAGTCAGCGTCCAGGCCGAGGCGTTGGCGACCGCGTAGTACGCGAGGACAGCGAACGACGAGAAGCCGATCGCCGCCCGCAGATCCACCGTCGCCGCCGCGACCGCGACGATCGCGCCGACGGCCAGTTCGGCGCGGTGCGGCACCTGGAAGCGCGGGTGCACGGCGGCCAGGCCGTGCGGCAGATGACGGTCCCGGGCCATCGCCAGTGTCGTACGGGAGACGCCGAGGATCAGCGCGAGCAGCGAACCGAGCGCGGCCACCGCCGCGCCCACCCGCGTGACCGGCACCAGCCACTCCGCGCCCACCGCACGCGCCGCGTCCGCCAACGGAGCCGTCGCCTCGGCCAGGCCCCGCGGCCCGAGCGCGGCGAGCACGGCCACCGACACGGCCGCGTACACGACGAGGGCGATGCCGAGGGCGAGCGGGATCGCCCGGGGGATCGTGCGCTGCGGATCGCGCACCTCCTCGCCGAGCGTGGCGATCCGCGCGTACCCGGCGAACGCGAAGAACAGCAGACCTGCCGCCTCCAGGACCCCGCCCGCCGACACCCCGTCCCCGATCGCGAGGTGCTCGCCCCAGGACGCCCCGGACGGCGGCCCGCCCGAGGCGACGACGGCGATCACGACGGCGGCGAGCACCGCGAGGACGACGCCGACGATCACCCGCGTCAGGAGCGCCGACTTCTGCACGCCCGCGTAGTTCACGGCGGTCAGCACCGCCACGGCCGCCACCGCCACGGCGTGCTCATGCCCCGGCCAGACGTACGAGCCCACCGTGAGGGCCATCGCCGCGCACGACGCCGTCTTGCCCACCACGAAGCCCCAGCCGGCCAGGAACCCCCAGAAGTCGCCGAGCCGGGCCCGGCCGTACACATAGGTGCCGCCCGACGCCGGGTAGCGAGCCGCGAGCCGCGCCGAGGACGTCGCATTGCAGTACGCCACCACCGCGGCTAGCCCCAGACCGAGCAGCAACGCGGAGCCGGCCGCGCGCGCCGCCGGGCCGAGGGCGGCGAAGATCCCCGCCCCGACCATCGATCCGAGGCCGATCAGGACTGCGTCGGAGACCCCCAACTGCCGCCGCAGGGCCTCGGGTTGACCGGCCTTGGCTTCTGACTCGTTCACGTTCCCCTCCGTCGCCGGTTCGCTCGCCCGGCCAATTACTGGAAGAAATTTCTAGAAATCTGTTCCACTCGGCGTCCGCTGAGGCCATACTTCTCGGAGGCCGCCGGACTCGGGGGAAGGTACCCGCTGCGGGTAACGGGGGGTTGTGCGGAGGTCGCCGGTGTCTGACCTGCAGTTCGTGTGGGTGTGCGGGGCAGCCGGAGGGGTGCTGCTCGGCCTTGCGGCGCGGGGGGTCGCAAGGCGGCGCAGGTCGGTGCGGAAGGCCTCCGCGCCCGAGCCTCGGGGAGGGCTCGAAGCGGCGGCGGACCACGCGGAGCTGCGCCGCCTCGCCCGCCGACTCGACCGCGACCGCGACGAGTTGAGGGCCCGCGGCCACAAGGCGGAGGCCGCATACCGGGCACGGGCCGCCGCCGAACAGTGGCAGCGACTCGTCGCGGCACAGCCCGGCCGCTTCCAGGGCGAGCGGCACGCCGCCCTGGTCCGCCTCAGCGAACTCCTCGTCGAGACCGGCCAATTCGAGGAAGCCGCTCGCGTACGACAGGAGGCGGCCGAGGTCGCCTGGCGCGGCAGCCGCGGCCCGACCCTCCCCGGAACCCCGCCCGGCCGCCCGCCGAGAGGCGCACGCGGCCCGGCGGACCGGAAGCGACAGCCACCGCCAGGCCCCAACCAGCCACCGCCGCCCGGCACTTGAGCACCGCCCGGACCGCCCGCTCCGTCGCAGCTCTGCCGGCCCGCCCTGCCCGCCCACTCCGATCGCCGACTCCGCCCGCCCACTACTCCGATCGCCCCACCCCGACGGGAGCCGCCCATGCCCGCCAAGCAGCAGCGCGGTGCGGCCACCGTCGACCGCGTGCTCGCCGCCGCGCTCCAGGTGTTCGCCGAACCCGGCCGGCACGGTTTCACCGTCAGCGCCGTCGCCGAGGCCGCGGACGTCAGCCTCGGCAGCATCTACCACCACTTCGGCAGCTTCGACGGCCTCGCCGCCCACCTCTACGACCGCTGCCTCGACCACCTATGCGACGCCCTGATCGCCGAGCTGAGCCAGGCCCGTACGGCCCGCGCGGGCATCCACGCGCTCGTCTCGGCGTACCTCCGCTTCACCGCGGACCACCGCGACGAGGCCCTGTTCCTGCACGGCTCCGCACACTCCGGCCGCCTCGCCGCACAGGCCGCGGAGATCCGGGCGTTCAAGGCGGAGCGGTTAACGGCCGTCGCCGACCGGCTCCGCCCGCACCTCGACGCCGGAACGGTCGAGCGACTTCCCGCGCCCGTACTCGACGTGCTCGTCCTCGGCCCGGTCGAGGAGGCCGCGCGCCGCTGGCTCTCCGGCGCCTACGACCTCGACCTCGACGCGGCGGCGCAGCTCCTGCCGGACCGCATCTGGCGCTCACTGCGCCCGGACTGACACGGTCGGGGAGCCGGGGCGCGACACGCTCCAGTCGGGTGACGGTCGCGGAACAACGGGTTGCGAAGAGCTACACGTATGACTTATGACTGCACGCATCTCTCGCACCCGGGCGGCCCTCGCGGCCGCGCTCTGTGCGATCGCCCTCGGGGCGCAGCCCGTCGCCGCCGCCGAGTCGGAGTCAGCGCCCAAGCCGGCGCGACCCGGAGCCAAGCTGACGCTGATGAAGCACGACGGGACCTACAGCAGCACCCCATCGGAAGCCTCCTTCGCGCTTCTGACCTGCAACCCTCCCGGCGGCACCCACCCGTCGTCGCAGGCCGCCTGCAAGAGCCTCCGCAGCTCCGGCGGAAACATCCAGAAGCTCGCCGAGAACCCCGAGGCGATCTGCAACAAGCTGTACCGGCCGGTGACGGTGCACGCCTACGGCCAGTGGAACGGCCGCCACGTGAACCAGTGGAGGACCTTCTCCAACAGCTGCGAGGCAGAGGCGGCCACCGCCACGGTCTTCACCTTCTGACCGCCCCGAGAGACATCGCCACGCATCGCCACACGAGCCGTGCCGCACACGAAAGCGGCACGGCTCTCGCGTTGCCCGCCACCACCGCACCGGACCCGCCTCGTTCACAGAGGGAAAGGACCGACAAAGCACGTATGCGAGGAAGCAGCCGCCCGTGACCCTCTCCACGACGCTCCGGCCCCTGCGCCGACGCCGCACCACCCGGACCGCGCCGCTCCCGCAGTCCGGACGCGACCCCTTCTTCGACAACGCCAAGTTCCTGCTCGTGGTCCTCGTCGTCATCGGCCACAACTGGGCCGTACTCGTACGGGACATGGACACCGTCAAGGCCGCGTACACCGTCGTCTACCTCTTCCACATGCCGGCGTTCGTGCTGCTCTGCGGCCTCTTCTCGCGCGGCTTCGCCGGCACGGCACCGCAGATCCGGGCCCTGCTCACCCGCGTCCTGGCGCCCTACCTGCTGTTCACCGTCGCCTACAAGGCGCTGCCGACCCTGCTCCACGACGCCCCGTTCTCGCTCATGCCCACCGAGCCGACCTACCTCCTCTGGTTCCTGGTCGCGCTCTTCCTCTGGCGCATCACCGCACCCCTGTGGCGGGCCGTCCGCTTCCCCGTGGCCCTCGCCGTCCTCGTCTCGCTCGCCGCGGGACTCACCGGCGTCGGCTACCAACTCGCCCTGCCCCGCGTCCTGATGTTCCTTCCCTGGTTCGTCCTCGGACTGCGGCTGCGCCCCGAGCACTTCCACCGCCTGCGCACCCGCGCCGTACGTTGCACGGCCCCGCTCGTCCTCGCCGCGGCACTCGGCCTCGCGTACCTCAACGCACCGCACATCAACGCCAACTGGCTCTACATGCGGGCCAACCACGTCGAGCTGCAGACCGGCCCGTGGGAGTACCTCGCGATGCGGCTCGGCCTGTTCGTGGTCTCCGCCGCGCTGATCGCGGCGTTCTTCGCGCTCGTCCCCGCCCGGCGCACCGCGTTCACGGCGCTCGGCGCGCTCACCATGTTCCCGTTCCTGGTGCACGGCCTGCTCGTCCAGACCGGGCAGGCGTACGGGATGTACGACCTGGTGGGCCTGCTCGGCGCGGGCGCGCTGCCGCTGCTCGCGGTGTTCGGCGTCGCCGTGACCGTGGCGCTGTCCAGCGCACCGGTCCGCCGCGTCCTGCGCCCGGTCGTCGAACCACGCTTCCCGCGCTGGCTGACGCCGACGGACGCCGACTCCTGTGGGCCGTTGGGATCTCCGATGGGTCGTCAGACGCCAGCGGAGAAGCGGCTGGTGACGACTGATCAGGCCTCGGCGCGGGACGCGAGCAGCCAGTCGTAGGCCGCCTTCGCCGTGAACTCCCGCTGGCCGCCCGGGAACACGAGGCCCGCCGTGGCGAAGGCCGGGTCGCCCGCGGTCGCCGCCACGTACGGGATCGCGATGCAGTCCATGCCCGCCTTGTGCGCGGCGACCGCGCCCGGCGCCGCGTCCTCCAGGACCACGCAGTCCGCGGGCGCGACGCCGAGGCGACGGGCCGCCTCCAGGAACACATCGGGCTCCGGCTTCCCCTGCGGCACCTCCTCGGCCGAGACCAGCGTGGTCAACAGCGCGTCGAGACCCGTGCCCCGCAGGATCGCCGCGATTGCCGCGCGCGACGAACCCGAGGCCACGGCCATCGGCACGCCCTGCGCGTGCAGCAGCTCCACGAAGGCCCGCATTTCCGGGTACGCGTGCGTCTCGGCCGCCGCGAGCTCCAGGTACAGCCTGTTCTTCTCGGCGAGCAGCCGGTCGAGGGGCGTGCTCAGGCCGTACTTCTCCCGCCAGATCGCCAGCGTCTCGGCCGTGCTGATGCCGACGTACTTCTCGTGCTCCGGCCAGTCGAAGTCCGTGACGCCCTCGGCGGCGAGCAGCTGCCGGCCGGCCTCGAAGTAGTTGGGCTCGCTGTCCACCAGCGTGCCGTCGAGATCGAAGACGACGGCGGTGCCCGCGAGGACCGTGCTGCTGCTCGAAGTGCTCATGCCGCCAAGGATGCCAAGGCAGGGCCCGAACCGGCCTGCCGGGGCGTCACCGCTTCTCCTTCTCCCGCCGGTCGGCGGCCGCGCCGACCGACTCGACGAGCGGAAGCAGCCGGTGCGGCACCCGCTCGCGCAGCGCGACCTCGGTCCGCGTGCGGACCACGCCGGGCAGTTGGATCAGCTGCTGGATGATGTCCTCGAGGTGGGCGTTGTCGCGCGCGGCGACCCGGGTCAGGAGGTCTCCGCCGCCGGTGATCGAGAACGCCTCGATGATCTCCGGCACCGAGGCGAGCGCGTCCCCCACCTCGTCCAGGTGCCCCTGCGTGACCTCGACGTGCACGAACGCGAGGACCGGGTGCCCGAGCGCCGCCGGCGAGAGCGTCGGCCCCGCCCCGGTGATCACCCCCTCCCGCTCCAGGCGGTCGAGCCGCGCCTGCAGGGTGCCGCGCGCGATGCCGAGGATCCGGGCGTACTCCCGGACGCTCGTGCGCGGCTGCTCCAGCAGCAGCCGGAGAATGCGGGTGTCGAGTGCGTCCACAGCCATGTCGCCCGGCCTCCTGCCCCCGCCGGGCCGGTGTGCTCCGTCCGCGGCGTTCCTTGCGCTCGTACGCAATTCGATCCGTACGTACGAGATGTCCTGCCGCGAATGTACCAATGGCGTGGCTGGGCAACGCGGCCGTGGGCCAACGGCCGACCGGCCCCGACCGGCTCTGAGGCTGTGTGCGAAAGCCTGGGGTCCTCCGGACGGCCGCGGTCGGCGTGCACGGAGGCCGGGAGACCCCGTGTGCTCTTCCGTATGTCCCCTCAGGTGAGCGACCACAGCAGCGCCGCACAGCAGCCGACCCCGGCGACCCCCGCGACCGCAGTCACCCCGGCGACCCCGGGAGACGGGCCCGCGCCTCCGACCGCGACCCGCAGGCGGGCGCTCGGCCTCGCGGCCGGCCTCCTCGGCGCGGGCACCCTCGGCTTCCGCCTCCCGGTGCCCGAGAGCGCCCTGCGTGAGCCGGTCGACGTGAGCGCCCTGACCGGAGGGTGCGGCGCTTTCTACGACCCGGAGTACGAGGACCTGCTCGCGGCCGTCGACGAGTCCCGGTTCCTGCCGGCCGACTGGGAGCTGCGCGACCCCGGCCTCGCGGGCGCCTGCGCCGACCCGGCCGACCCCGCCATACAGGACCGGCAGGCCGGCTGGGGGCCTGCGACCGACAGGGACTGGGCGCACGAGGCCGCACCCGACGGGCCCTGGTCCTGGACGGGCGGCGACGCCGGCCGCTGGCCGGACGAACGGTCCCTGTGCCCCGCAGAGTCCGCCGGGTCCGCCGGTTCCTTCGAGTCCGCCGCGGGCCCCGAGGCCGCGGGCGCCCCCGCGGCGGGACGGCCCTGGGCCCGCCCGCTGACCCGGAGCTACCGCATCACCACCGGCTACCGCGTCCGCGGCGACTGGATCGCCGGCTACCACACCGGCGTCGACCTGGCCGTCCCGCAGGGCACACCGGTCTGGTCGGTCGCGGCGGGCGTCGTGGTCCTGGCCCGCTGGTCCGGTGCGTACGGCAGGGCCGTCACGATCCGGATGCGGGACGGGCGGTACGTCCTCTACGCCCACCTGTCCCGGATCAACGTGCGGGAGGGCGCGCGCGTCCACGCCGGGCAGCGGGTCGCCTACAGCGGCAACACCGGCCGCTCCACCGGCCCCCACCTGCACCTGGAGATCCGTGCCCGACGCGGCTACGGCTCCGACATCAACCCGATCACGTACCTGGCGAAGCGCGGCATCAAGATCTAGCTGCCGTCCGGCTGCCGTCCGGCGGCCGAGTGGTCCGTTGGCCCTTCGGTGGCCGGGCGACGCCGGCAGCCGCTGGGCCATTGGCCCAGGCGTTTCGACGGCTGTTGAACCAGCAGCGGTCCAAGTGCTGAGATGTACGAGTCGATGGCGCTGCGGATCCTCCGGGATCTCCGCGGCGCCTTTCTCATGTCACGGCCGCCTGCGGGGGCCGGAAGGGGCGGGGCAACTTGCTGAAGAAGGCGTTCGTGACGCCGGACCCGGGTCGGGTGCGGCTTCGGTTCGCGACCCGCGGCGTGCTCGGGATCGGGCTCGCCGTCGCGCTGTGCGGAGCCGTGGGGCACTCGCTCGTGGCCGCGATCACCGGCGGCCTCGCCGCGCTGCTCGCCCTGTTCACGGTGACCGACGCGACCGTGCGCGGACAGGCGGTGACGACGGCCCTGCTGCCGCTCGTCGGCCTCCCGGTGCTCGCGCTCGCGGCCGTCCTGCAGGATGCGCCGCTCGCCCGGGACCTCGCCTTCCTCGCGGTCGTCGGCGCCGGCGTGTACGCACGGCGCTGGGGACCGCGCGGGCACTCGCTCGGCGTCTTCGCGTTCATGAACTTCTTCGCCGCCCAGTTCCTGCACACCGTGCCCGGCCAGCTCCCCGAGCTGTACGCCGCCGTGCTGCTCTCCCTCGCCGCGGCGGCGACGGTCCGGTTCGGGGTGTGGTGCTACGAGCGCCGCTCGCCCGCCCCGGCCGCCGTGGCCGCGCCCACCGGTGGCAGCGGGCTCCGGCGGATCACCACCCGGCAGGCCGTACAGGCCACCGTCGGGGCCGCCTTCGCGCTCGGCATCGGACAGGTCCTCTCCGACGAGCGCTGGTACTGGGCCGTCGGCGCGACCTGGTGGGTGTTCGTCAACACCAGCTCGCGCGGCGAGACCGTCGTCCGCGGCTTCCGTCGCTTCCTCGGCACCGTCCTCGGCATCGTGCTCGGCTTCCTCGTGGCGGTGCCGCTGCACGACGAGCCCGTCGCGGCCGCCGTCATCGTCGCGCTGAGCGTCTTCGGGATCTTCTACACGGCGGCCGTCTCGTACACCTGGATGATGCTCGCCGTGACCGTCATGGCGAGCATGCTGTACGGCCTGCTCGGCGTGCTCGACCCGGCCCTGCTCGCGCTCCGGGTGACCGAGACCGCCGTCGGCTCCCTCGGCGCCGTTCTCGCCGTACTGCTTCTGCTGCCGGTGACCACGCACTCCGTGACCGAGGCGTGGGTGGAGCGCGCCCTGTGGTCCGTGCACGCCTGCACGGCGGAGGCCGCCGCCCGGCTCGCCGGGAGCACCGCGGCCGACCCGGCGGCGCGCGTCGCCGAGCTGGAGCAGAACCTCGGTCGCGTACGGCTCTCGCTCGCGCCCCTCGTGCATCCGCTCAGCCCGATGAAGGCCCGCAAGGGGCGCGCCCGGCGGGTCCTCGCGCTGCTCGACGACTGTGCGCGCGAGGTGCGTGGTCTCGCCGCCGTCGCCGCGGACCCGGAGGCCTCGCACGACGCCCGGCTCGCCGCCGCGTGCTGGCGGGTGGAGGCGGCCGTCGAGGCGCTGACCGACGCCCCGGCCGTCGGGCGGCAGCGCCGGGCGGGCGAGACGACGGCGCCCGAGCCGGCCGGTACCGAGCCGGTCCTCGCCCACCTGCGGGCCCTCGAGCACTCCCTGCTCGAACTCGCCGTGCCGCTGCGCCGGCCCCGGCGGACGCCCGTGGGGGCCTGAACTCCCGGTCCTGCCAAGCACTCCCCTCTGGTCTAGACCCGCTGCTAGCGTCGGTCGCGACAGGCGCTTTTGCCGATCAGCCGATCAAGGGAGTCGCACGTGGGCACCGCTCGGGCGTACATCGGTTCCTTCACCTCCGCCGGAGGGCGCGGCATCACCGTCGCCTCCGTCGACCCGGACAGCGGGGCCCTGACCCCGCTGTCCGCCACCGACGCCGTCCCCGACCCCTCGTACCTCGCGCTCGCGCCCGGCGGGGACGTCCTGTACGCCGTGAGCGAGACCGACGACGGCGCGGCCGCCGCGCTCTCCGTACGCGGCGATTCCGTACAGGGCCATTCCGTACGCGGCGATTCCGTACGCGGTCATTCCGTACGCGGCGACGTGCCGAGCCTCATCGCCCCGCCAGCCCCCGTCCAGGGCTCGGGCCCCACGCACCTCGCGCTCGCCCGGGGCCACCTCTTCACCGCCAACTACGGCTCGGGAAGCGTTTCCTGGCTGCCCCTGGGCCCGGACGCCGCCCCCACGCCCGGTCGCGTACTGCAGCACCGCGGGGCCGGGCCCGACGCGGAACGGCAGGAGGGCCCGCACGCCCACCAGGTGCTGCCCGCGCCGAGCGGCGGCTGGATCCTGACCGTCGACCTCGGCACCGACACCGTCGGCGTCCGCACCCTCACCGACGGCGTGCTGCGCGCCCACGACGAGGTGGCGCTGCGCCCCGGCAGCGGACCACGCCACCTGGCCTTCCATCCCGACGGCCGGACCGTGTACGTACTCGGCGAGCTCGCCCCGACCCTCACCGTCTGCGACTGGGACCCGGCCGCGGGACGGCTCGCACCCCGCGCCGAGATCCCCGTGCTCGACGGCGAACCGGACGGCGACGCGTACCCCTCGGAGGTCGTCGTCGCGCCCGACGGGCGCTTCGTGTGGACCGCCACGCGCGGCCAGGACGTGATCTCCGTCCTGGCCGCCGACCCGGACGCGGCGGACGGCTCGGGGCTGCGCCTCGCCGCCACCGTCGACTGCGGCGGGCACTGGCCTCGCGACCTGGCCCTGCACCCCTCGGGCCGCTTCCTGTACGCCGCCAACGAGCGCTCCGGCGACGTCACTTGGTTCACCGTCGACCCGGACTCGGGCGTCCCGAGCCGCGGCGGATCGGTCCCGGCCCCGGCGGCGTCCTGCGTCATCTTCGGCTGACCTTCGGGTGATCTTCGGGCGATGGCCCGCTGATGGGTGGCTGATCTTCGGCTGAGCCGGGCGTCGGCGTACGCGAAGGGCCCGTCACCCGGAGACCGGGGGACGGGCCCTGGAGGGGACCTGGGGTCGATCAGGCGATAAGGCGCTCTGGTCGCCGCTCAACGCGACTGCGGGGCGCCCTGCGCCTGCGGCGGGGTGATGCCGAGGGCGGCCATGTACTGCGAGAGCGCCAGCTTGCCGATCGCCGGGTACGCGCCGAGCGCCTCGGCGTAGGCGCAGCCCGCGTCCTTCGCGGCGGCGTCGAGGACGCCCTCGGGCACCTCGGGGCCGATCAGGTGCGGGGCGAGCGCCAGGTGTGCGGAGCCGGAGCCCCGCAGCTGGTCGGCGGTCGCGGAGATCGCGCCGTCCTGGTCGAGGGCGGCGGCCATCACCGGCACGGCGAGGCGCGCGGCGAGCAGCATGCCGGTGATCCCGGCGGCCTGCACGGCCTCCTCGCCGCCTATCGTCGCGAGGATGATGCCGTCCGCGGCGGTGGCGACGGTGAACAGGCGCGCCCGGTCGGCGCGGGCGAGCCCGGCCTCCGAGAGGCGCACGTGCAGCGCCTCGGCGAGCAGCGGGTGCGGGCCGAGCACATCGGTCAGCTCGGCGGGCACGCGGCTGTCCATGACGGCCTGGCGGACCTGGCGCATCAGCGCGTTGTCCGGGCCGGCGAGGAGCGGCACGACGACGGCCACGGGGCCCTGCGGCGCGGGCACGTCCTGGCCGGCGGCGAGCGCCTGCTGGTGGCGGGCGGTGCGCTGCTCGGCGGTGTGCGCGAGCACGCCGGCGAGCGTGGGGTACTCGGCGTCCTCACCGTCGAGGTAACCGATCCTCGCGTCGAGGCCCGGCAGCTCGGAACGGGCGATGCTGACGACCTCTTCGGCGAGGCCGCGCGTCGCGGCGGACGGTGTGCCGGGCACGGCGAGAACCAGCGCGGGTGCTCCCTCGGGAGCCACCGCGGGTTCCGGGCGGCGGTGCCGACCGGGCTGTCGAGGTCGCGGCATTCGTACGGGCAGGCCGTTGTCGGGCCCAGTGGGGGAGCTCATGGCGCCGCATGCTACTGGTTTCCCGCGTGCCGCTGTTCGGGCAGGTGCCACCTGAGTGGTATCCGTCCGGTTTTATCCCTTCAGTGGCGAATTTCTCGACTGTCGGAATCGGCGCCCGAGTTGCTGCATATCGACACACCTGCAGGTCAGGGCGGTGAACGCCAGGGGCGCACGGCGCTGTGACGTACACCCCATCCGCCTATGGCGAGTTGCAGCCCTTACGGCAGGCTCACGACGGGTTTGCGACAGGCTTACGGCGGGCTTTCGGCAGGCTTACGGCGGGCTCGCGCGAGGCTTACGGCAGGTGCAGCATGCGCCCGTCGTGTGGCAGCCGCAGCGTCCCGGCGGCGAGCGCCCGCGCGAGTACGACGGCGCCGTCGAGCGGGTCCCCGTCCGCCACCGAGACGCGTGCGGCGGGCAGTTGGGCGGCCAGCTCCTCCTCCAGCGGTACAACCAAGGGGGCGCCCATCTTGAACAGGCCGCCGGTGAGGGCGACTTCACACTCCGTCCCGCTCGGGCACACGGCGACCGCCGCCTCCGCGATGTGCCGCGCGGCCTCCCGCAGGATCCCCTCGGCCACCGGGTCGTGCGGGGCGCAGCGGGCCACCTCGGGCGCGAACGAGGCGAGCACGGCCGGCCGGTCGGTCCGCGGGTAGAGCTTGCCGGGCAGCTCGTTCAGCGGCCCGTCGAAGACGGCCTCGGCACGCGCGCGGAGCGCCGGCGAACAGCCGCGCCGGCCGTCGTACGCGCGCATCGCCGCGTCGAGTCCGGCCCGGCCGATCCAGGCGCCGCCGCCGCAGTCGCCGAGGAGATGCCCCCAGCCGTCGGCCCGCCGCCAGCTCCGCAGGTCCGTGCCGAGCGCGATCAGGCCGGTGCCCGCCGCGACGACCGCGCCGGGGCGCTGCCCGAGCGCCCCCGCGTACGCCGTCACCGCGTCCGCCGCGAGCGCGAGCCGCCGCGTGCCGAAGGCCCCGTCGAGCGCGGCGGGCAGCCGCTCCCGCAGGTCGCCGCCGAGCGTCGCCATGCCCGCGGAGCCCACGGCGACGGCCGCGACCGCACCGCCGCCCGCGCCGTCGATCAACTCACGGGCCATCGGCCCGAGTTGCTGCATCAGGTGCCCGGCGTCGATCCCGGCGGGGCCGGTGCGCACGGGCTCACGAGAGGTCAGGGTCCGGGGTGGGCCGTCTCCGCCCGCCGGTGCGAGGGCCACCCGCAGGCCGGAGCCGCCGGAGTCGACGCCGACGACCCAGGGCACGTCGGGCGTCGCGGCGGCGGTCACGGCAGCCGCCAGTCCACGGGCTGCGCGCCCTGCCGGGCGAGGAGGTCATTGACGCGGCTGAAGGGGCGCGAGCCGAAGAACCCGCGGTCCGCGGACATGGGGGAGGGGTGCGCGGATTCGACCGCGGGAAGCTCGCCGAGGAGCGGCCGGAGGTTGCGGGCGTCCCGCCCCCACAGCACCGACACCAGCGGCTTGCCGCGCGCGGCCAGGGCCCGGATGGCCTGCTCGGTGACCTCTTCCCAGCCCTTGCCCCGGTGCGCTGCGGGGCGGCGGGGCGCGGTGGTGAGCGCCCTGTTGAGCAGCAGCACGCCCTGCCGGGTCCAGGGGGTGAGGTCGCCGTTGCCCGGCTGGGGCAGTCCCAGGTCGGTGCCCAGCTCGCGGTAGATGTTGAGCAGGCTGGGCGGCAGCGGCCGGACCTCGGACGCGACGGAGAAGCTCAGGCCCACCGCATGTCCCGGTGTCGGGTACGGGTCCTGGCCCACGATCAGCACCTTCACCTCGTCGAATGGCTGCTGGAAGGCTCTCAGGACGTGCGCACCAGAGGGGAGGTAGGTCCGGCCCGCGGCGATCTCCGCGCGCAGGAAGTCCCCCATGCCGGCGATGCGTTCAGCCACCGGCTCCAGCGCCTGGGCCCACCCTGGTTCGACGATTTCATTCAACGGTCGTGCTGCCACGGCGTCACCCTACTGGTGCAACGGGTCTGGCGATCAACCTGAGTTCGGGTTCGGGGGGAGGCTGCTCAGTTCGGTTCTGGGGTTCGCCCCCCGAACGGGCCCCCGAACACGACCCCCAGCGCGTTTCCCCCCCGGGTTCGGCTTCGAGGGACGGCCGGGGTACGGGCCTCCCCCCAGCCCCGCCCCGGGGCCAGCCCGTCAGCTCGGTTCCGGGGACAGCCGTCCTCGGGCACGGCTCCGGGGTTCGACCCGCGAACACGACCCCCAGCCCGAGCGCACGCGGCTGTTCCGGGAGTCACTCCCCGAACCGCCGCACGCCCCGTGCCCGAGCCCGAGCCCGTACCCTCGTTCTCCCTGCCTGGCCGGAGGGCCTGTCAGTCGATCACCGCCGCCCGTACGCACAGCACGTCCGGCAGGTGGGAGGCGAGTCGTTGCCAGCTCTCGCCGTCGTCCGCGCTCGCGTACAGCTCGCCGTTGCGGTTGCCGAAGTAGACGCCCGCCGGGTCCGCGTCGTCCGTGCAGAGGGCGTCCCGCAGCACCGTGCCGTAGTGGTCGGTCTCCGGGAGGCCTTCGGCGAGGGGCTCCCAGGTCTTGCCGGCGTCCTGCGTGCGGAAGACCCGGCAGCGGTGCTCGGCGGGGACGCGGTCGATGTCGGCGTTGATCGGGAAGACGTACGCCGTGTCCGCGCGGTGCGGGTGGGCGGCGACGGCGAAGCCGAAGTCGGAGGGCAGGCCCCCGCCGATGTCGGTCCAGCGCGCGCCGCCGTCGTCGCTCCGGAACACCCCCCAGTGGTTCTGGAGATACAGCCGGTCCGGCTCGGCGGCGTCCCTCGCGACCTTGTGCACGCACTGGCCGAACTCGGGGTCGGGATCGGGCAGGAACACCGCCGACACCCCGGAGTTGGAGGGCGCCCAGCTCGCGCCGCCGTCCTCGGTGCGGAACACGCCGGCCGTGGAGACGGCCACCGTGATCGCCCTCGGGTCTCTCGCGTCGGTCAGGATCGTGTGCAGGCCCTCACCGCCACCACCCGGCACCCACTGCTTGCGCGTCGGGTGCTCCCACAGCGGCCGTACGAGCTCGAAGCTCTCGCCGCGGTCCTCCGAGCGGTACAGGGCGGCGGGTTCCGTGCCCGCGTACACCACGTCGGGCTCGGCCGCCGAGGGGTGCAGTTGCCAGACGCGCTCGAGCGAAGCCCCGGTGTCCTTGGGGAACTTGACGGGTGCCTTGGTGGGTTCGGTCCAGGTGGCGCCCAGGTCGTCGGAGTGGAAGACCGACGGTCCCCAGTGCGCACTGTCCCCGCCGGCCAGGAGACGGGGGGTGTCGCCGCGGGTGTCGATCGCGACGGAGTACACGGCCTGCGCGTTGAAGTGCGGTCCGTCGAACTCCCAGGCGACACCTCGCCTCCGTCCGAGGAAGAGCCCCTTGCGCGTGCCTACGGCGAGCAGAACATCGGTCGGCATGCCGACCACCTCCGGTACATGTCGGTTGACCTCGTTGTCACGACATGCCTCAGTCTGCACCCGGCCACTGACAACGGCCCGGAAACCGCCCCGGACCTGTGACGATCCGGCATTTCACGCCGACGGGCCGCTACGCCGAGGCGTCGTCGCGCCCCGCCACGAGCGAGCCGATCGAGGCGATCTCCCCGGGCCCCACCCGGCAGCAGCCGCCCACCAGGCGCGCGCCCGCGTCTACCCAGCCCCGTACGCGCTCGGCCGAGAACGTGGCCGGGCCGCGCCAGCCGCGGGCCGTGGCGTCCCAGTGCTCGCCGCTGTTGGGGTAGACCACGACGGGCTTGCCGGTCACCCGCGCGGCGATCGGCACGGCCACGTCGGCGTCCTGCGGGCTGCAGCAGTTGACGCCGACCGCGAAGACCTCGTCGCTCTCCGCGACCAGTGCGAAGGCCTCCTCCAGCGGCTGCCCCGCCCGCGTCCGGGCCCCCGCCACGCTGTACGACAGCCAGGCGGGCACGCCCAGGCCGCGCACCGCGCGCAGCAGCGCCGCCGCCTCGTCCGTGTCCGGCACGGTCTCCAGGGCGAGGACGTCAGGACCGGCCGCGGCGAGGGTCTCCAGGCGGGGGCGGTGGAAGCGTTCGAGGGCGTCGACCGAGAGCCCGTACCGCCCGCGGTACTCCGAGCCGTCCGCGAGCATCGCCCCGTACGGCCCCGCGGAGGCGGCCACCCACAGCGGGCGGCGCACTCCGGCAGAGCGGGCGCGCGCGGCGGCTTCGCGCGCCGACTGCACACTCAGGTGCAGCAGTTCGCTCGTGCGTGCGGCGTCGAAGCCGTACCGGGCGAACCCCTCGTACGTCGCCTGATAGCTGGCCGTGATGGCGACGCTCGCGCCGGCCTCGTAGTACGCGAGGTGGGCCTCGGTGACGGCCTCCGGGCGGTCCGCGAGCAGCCGCGCGGACCAGAGGGCGTCGCTCAGGTCGTGCCCGGCGGACTCCAGTTGGTTCGACATCCCGCCGTCCAGGACCACCGGCCCCGCCGCGACCGCCTCGGGCAGTGAGGGTCGCTCGCGCGGTGCTTCCGTCGCCTTCGCCGTATGTCCCATGCGTCGAAGCTAACGCGTTCTCCCACCGCCGGACCCTCGCGGACCCCGCCGTACGCTGTGGCCATGGCAAAGGTACTGATCCTGAACGGCCCCAATCTCAACCTGCTCGGCACCCGTGAGCCCGGCATCTACGGGGCGCAGACCCTGAGGGACGTCGAGGCCCTGTGCGAGGAGACCGCGGCGGAGCTCGGCCTGACCGCGGACTGCCGGCAGTCCAACCACGAGGGCGCGTTGATCGACTGGATCCATGAGGCGGGCCGGGAGCAGGCCGAGGGGCGGCTGATCGGGGCGGTGATCAACGCCGGCGCGTACACGCACACGTCCGTCGCGCTGCACGACGCGATCAAGGGCGTCGGACTGCGCGCCATCGAGGTGCACATCTCCAACGTGCACGCGCGCGAGCCGTTCCGGAACCACTCGTACCTCTCGCCGGCCGCCGCGGGCATCGTCGTCGGCTTCGGCACGGAGGGGTACCGCCTGGCGATCGAGGGCCTGGACCGCCTCGCGAAGGCCGCTGCCGCCTGAGGCGCAGTCGCCTGAGGCCGTAGACGAAGAGAGGCGCGCCCGCCCGGTCCACACGGACCCGGCGGGCGCGCCTCTCGGCATCGGCGGAGGAAGGGGAGGGGGAGGCTCAGCACCTCGCCGTGAGCCGGACTCCGCACTTCGGGTCGAGTTCCGGCTCGTCGGGGGCGGGGCCCACGCGCGAGAGCAACACCAGCCAGCCGCCGGGGACTTGGACCCATGTGCGGGTGCACAGCACGCGCGCGTGGAAGGGGGTGCCGAGCCACTCGCCAGCGGCGGTCAGGGTGCGGCGGGTGATGCCGGCGCGGCCGTTGACGGTCGCGAGGGTCTCCTCGGGGGCGAGCTCGGTCACGACCAGGCGTCCCGTGGTGAGTTCCCTTATTTCCTCGCTGCGGTCCAGGCTGCGGCCGTCCGGGCGGACGGAGACGAATTGCGGGTGCAGCATCCGGTCGAGGGCGTCCACATCGAGCGCCAGGACGGCGGCGGCCAGCCGCCGTTCGGCGCCGATCAGAGCCTCAGCGGGAAAGATGTCGTCCATTGCGCCGATCGTACGGGTCCGTCGCGGCCTGTGGGAGGGCGCGCGGGAATGTGCGGGCTGCACCTGAACCACCCGGACGGGCCCGCGCGTCGCGTGCGGCGGGGCGCGGCGGGGGCCGCCGGTCGCCCGCGGCTCGCCCGGCCGGGGAGGCGTCAACTCCCTTGTGCGGAGCGTGACATGCGGTACGCGAAGGCGATCGACGCACTCCGGAGTGTCGGCCGGGCCCGGCCGGGGCACTCACGGCGTACGCCGATCGCCTCGCTCATGTGCGGTCGTGCGGTTGGCCCGTCAGATCGCCCAGACGTACTGGTTCGGGATGTGGATGTCGGCGTCGAGCTCGCGGGCCGCGTGCAGGGCCCAGGACGGGTTGCGCAGCAGCTCGCGGCCGAGGAGCACCGCGTCCGCCTCGCCGTTGGCGAGGACCTTCTCGGCCTGCTGCGGCTCGGTGATCAGGCCGACCGCGGCGACCGGGAGGTGCGTCTCGTTCTTGACGCGGGCGGCGAAGGGCACCTGGTAGCCGGGGCCGACGGGGATCTTGACGTCGGACACGTTGGCGCCGGAGGACACGTCGAGCAGGTCGACGCCGTGCTCCTTCAGCTCCCGGGCGAACCGCACGGTGTCGTCGGCCGTCCAGCCGCCCTCGTCCAGCCAGTCGGTGGCCGAGATACGGAAGAACAGCGGCTTGTCCTCGGGCCACACCGCCCGTACGGCGTCGACGACTTCGAGGGCGAAGCGGGTGCGGTTCTCGTACGAGCCGCCGTAGGCGTCGGTGCGCTTGTTGGAGTGCGGGGAGAGGAACTCGTGGATCAGGTAGCCGTGCGCGCCGTGCACCTCGACGACCTCGAAGCCCGCGGCGAGCGCACGCCGGGCCGCGTCGGCGAACTGGCCCACGATCTCCTGGATCTGGTCGACCGTCAGCTCCGTCGGGACGGGGTGGTCGTCGCGGAAGGGCACCGGGCTCGGGCCGAGCGGCTGCCAGCCGTGCTCGTCGGGGCCGACCGGGCCGCCGCGGTTCACCCACGGGCGGTCCGTGGAGGCCTTGCGGCCGGCGTGCGCGATCTGGATGCCGGGCACGGAGCCGCGCGCCTTGAGGAAGTCGGTGATCCGGCGCAGCGCCTCGGTCTGGGTGTCGTTCCAGAGGCCCAGGTCGTACGGGCTGATCCGGCCCTCCGGGCTGACGGCGGTGGCCTCGACGAGGATGAGTCCGGTGCCGCCGGTGGCGCGGGCGCCGTAGTGCGCGAAGTGCCAGTCGCCCGCCACGCCGGCGTTCGGGCCGAAGGCCTCCGCCGAGTACTGGCACATGGGGGCCATCCACACACGGTTCGGGACGGTGACGGACCGGAGGGTGTACGGCTCGAACAGGGCACTCACAGCGGACTCCATTCGCGGAAGGCGTTGCCCGGCGCAGCGGAGGCGGCGCCGGTTCGGTTAGTACGATACCCACCGTAGTACGAGAGCTGTCAAACTACGAGGGTTCTCGTACAATGGCTTCGGGAACGCCGGGCCGATCAAGCCGATGAAGTGGAGCCGCAGTGACACCCGCGACGAAGAGCACGGGCAGCAGCCGCACCCTGGAGCACCCCGAGCTCGATGAGATCCGCCTCGAAGGCGTCCTGCACGCGCTCTCCGACCCGATGCGGCTGCGCATCGTCACCGAACTGGCCGCCGCCGAGGACGAACTGGCCTGTTCGTACTTCGAGCTGCCGGTCACCAAGTCGACCACCACCCACCACTTCCGGGTGCTGCGCGAGAGCGGTGTGATCCGGCAGAGCTACCGTGGCACGGCCAAGATGAGCGGCCTGCGCCGCGACGACCTGGACGCGCTCTTCCCCGGCCTCCTCGACAGCGTCCTCGGCGCGGCGGCCCGGCAGGCGGGGCGGCTGGGCGGGGCCTGACGGCCGGGGCAGGTGCCGTCAGCTCGGCGTGTTCCCACGTGCCGCGGCGAAGAGGCCGTCCCAGTCCGCGATCTTCACCGAGCCGCGGCCCAGCGATGCGCCGAGGGCGGCCTCCGCATGTTCGATGGACTCCCATCCGGTCCACTCGACCGGGTGGAAGCCGAGGGAGCGCAACGCGGCGAGGGGATCCCGGTCGTGTTCGTGGGCGGGGCGAGGCCGGGAAGTGGCGTCCTCCAGAAGGGAGTTGACCGTCTCCTTCGCGCAGGGACGGTTGGTGCCGATCACGCCGGTGGGGCCGCGTTTGATCCAGCCCGCCACGTACTCGCCGGGGGAGACGCGGCCCGCGCGCAGCACTCGGCCGGCGTCGTTCGGCACCGTGCCCGAGGCCGGGTCGAACGGCAGCCCCTCGAGCGGAACGCCTCGGTAGCCGACCGAGCGCAGCACCAACTCCGCCTGGATGTCCTCGACTTGACCTGTGCCCCGCACCCCGCCCGTCCCGTCGGGAACGGTCCGCTCGAAGCGCACCGCGCCCACCCGGCCCGCCGCTGCGAGCAGTTCGACGGGGCGCAGGAAGAACCGCAGGTGGATCCGGCGGGCGGCGCGCGCCTGCCCGAGCTCGGCGGAGGACGCCGCCCAGGCCTTGAGCACCTCCACGTTGCGCCGGTTCGCGGCGGGCAGCGCGGAAGGGTCGGCACAAGCCGGGTCGAGCGCCAACTCGGCCGGGTCGACGACGACTTGGGCGTTCGCGAGCGTGCCGAGCTCGCGCAGCTCCTTCGTCGTGAACTTGGCCTGCGACGGTCCGCGCCGGCCCACCATGTGCACATCCCGCACGGCACTCCCGGCCAGCGCGTCCAGGGCGCCCTGCGGCATGTCGGTGGGCCGGAGCTCCTCCGCGCCCCGGGCGAGGATGCGGGTCACGTCCACGGCGACGTTGCCCACGCCGATCACCACGGCCGAGCGCACTTCACGTACGAGCGAAGGAGCGTCGCGTACGAAGGCGGGAGGGTGGGGGCGGCCCAGGCGCGCGTGGTGTGCGGCGCCGTTCTCGGCGGCGTCCGGGTGGGCGCTGTACCAGGACACGAACTCGGTGGCCGAGCAGCTGCCCGGCAGGTCCTCGCCGGGGATGCCCAGATGCCGGTCGGTGGCGGCGCCCACGCAGTACACCACCGCGTCGTACAGCTCCAGGAGCTGCCCGGGGGAGATGCCGCCGGGGCCGACCTCGACGCCGCCGAGGAAGCGCACGTGCGGGTCGTCGAGGACGGTCCGCAGGTTGTTCTGCAGCGATTTGATCTTCTCGTGGTCCGGCGCGACACCGTATCTGACCAGGCCGTACGGGCAGGGCAGCCGGTCGAGGACGTCGACGCGGACGCCCTCGACCCAGGGCCCGTCGTCCGGCGGCCCGCCCCCTGGGGGCCGAGCGTGCGCCACCAGGGTCTGGGCGGTGTAGACCCCGCTCGGTCCCGATCCGACGACGGCCACATGCAGCACGACGGGCTCCTTCCGAGGGTGTGCCCGGGGTGCTTCCAGCATCGCACCGCGACCCGCGCGAGGGGAGGTGCACGCGCGGGCCGGCTCGGGACGACCCGGATCCGCTCAGGACATGCCGCGCATCCGGTGGATCTCGGCGCTCTGTTGGGCCACCGTGTCGTTGGCCATCTCCTCGATCTGGATGTTGTTGCCCTCGGCGAGGAGGTCGGTGGCCATCGTCACGGCGCCTGCGTGGTGCGTGATCATCAGCTTCAGGAACAGCTCGTCGAACGCCGCGCCCTCGGCCGCCCGCAACGTCTTGAGCTGCGCCTCTGTCGCCATGCCGGGCATCGGCGCGCCGTCGCCGTGCCCGTCGCCGTGCCCGTCGCCGTGGCCGTCGTGGTGGGAATCCCCGCCCTGGCCCCCGTCCTGGCCGCCTTCCTCGGCGCCGCCCTGATCGTCCCGCTTGTCCGCGTCGTGCGTCTTCAGCCAGCCCTTCATGGCGTCGATCTCCGGGCCCTGGGCGGCCTCGATGCGCTCGGCCAGACCCTTCACCTTCGCCGACTCGGCGCGTTTCGGGGCTAGTTCGGTCATGACGAGGGCCTGCGCGTGGTGCTCGATCATCATCTCGGCGTAGGCGAAGTCCGCCGAATTGGGGGTGTCGTCGTCGCTCTTCGCGGCGGCTTCCTCGGGCGAGAGCCGCTTGTTCTCCTCGCCGGGCTTGCCCGGAGCGATCACGGACGGGCCGTCCTTGCCCGCGCCCCCGGCGCCGGCCCGGTCGTCCGCTGACGACGAGTCACATCCCGTCAGGGCGACCCCGATGAGGAGTGCCGCGGCTGCGGCGGTGAGCACGTGGGAGCGCTTCGATCTGCGGCGGTTCGGCACAACTGCCTCCAGTGGCACACGTGTTGGCGTACGAGATGAGAGGAGGTGAGACGAGAGGAGACGAGAGGAGACGGGGGGAGACGAGGTGATGCGGACGAGGTGTGCGGGGGTGCGGGGGCCGTTGGGGAAGGGGTGTCGGTCCGGACTGTCCTAGCACGAGTCCCTACGGCGGTGATCAGAAAGTTCCATGACAAGTCTGTTGCCATCTGTTGATATGAGCATGGCGAGCACGATACTGCCGGTGTCCGTGAACCGTTCAACTCTGAACGGCTACAAGGGAGGACAAGCAGTGACCCTGTTGACCGAACCCCGAGCGCGACGCAGACGCCTGGGCGTCTTCGCCGCGGCCGCCGGGCTCGCCGCAGCACTCCTGACGGCAGGCCCTGCCGTGGCGACACCCGACCCGGGCGACGCGCCCACCAAGCGCGAGGTCTCGAAGAGCGAGCAGGCCGAGGCCGAGAAGGCGATCGAGAAGGGCGAGATACCCGCGCCGGACGAGATCGTCCACTCCGACAACATCGAACATCTCGGAAACACCCCGAAGGACGCGCTGCCGGGCACCAACTCGGACCTGGCGTTCCAGGGCGAGTACGCGTTCGCAGGCAACTACGACGGCTTCCGCGTCTTCGACATCAGCGACCCGAAGGCGCCGAAGACCGTCGCCCAGGTGCTCTGTCCGGGCTCGCAGAACGACGTGTCGGTCTCCGGGAACCTGCTGTTCCTGTCCACCGACTCCTCGCGCAGCGACAGCAGTTGCAACAGCACGACGCAGCCGGCGACGGAGAAGTCCTCGTGGGAGGGCATGAAGGTCTTCGACATCAGCGACAAGGCGAACCCCAAGTACGTCGCCGCCGTCGAGACCGCCTGCGGCTCGCACACCCACACCCTGCTGCCCAAGCGCGACAACGTCTACGTGTACGTCTCCTCGTACTCGCCGAGCGCCACGTTCCCGGACTGCCAGCCGCCGCACGACGGGATCTCCGTCATCAAGGTGCCGCGCGACGCACCCGAGAAGGCGGCGGTCGTCGGCTTCCCCGTCCTCTTCCCCGGTGACGGGCCGGACGGCGGCGGCAACCCGGGCGGGCCCACCAACCCGGGCGTCTCGAAGACCACGGGCTGCCACGACATCACCGTGCTGCCCTCCAAGGACCTCGCGGCGGGCGCCTGCATGGGCGACGGCATCCTCTTCGACATCGGGGACCCGGAGCAGCCGAAGGTCATCGACCAGGTGCAGGACAACGTGAACTTCGCGTTCTGGCACTCGGCGACCTTCAACCAGAAGGCGGACAAGGTTGTCTTCACCGACGAGCTCGGCGGCGGCGGCGCGGCCACCTGCAACGAGGCCATCGGGCCGAACCGCGGCGCCGACGGCATCTACGAGATCAAGGGCAAGGGCGACAGCCGCAAGCTGGTCTTCAAGAGCTACTTCAAGATTCCGCGCCACCAGGCGGACACCGAGAACTGCGTGGCTCACAACGGCTCGCTGATCCCGGTCAAGGGCAAGGACCTGATGGTCCAGGCCTGGTACCAGGGCGGCGTCTCCGTCTGGGACTTCACGGACTCGACCGAGCCGAAGGAGATCGCCTACTTCGAGCGCGGCCCGCTCTCCACGGACGCCATCAGGACCGGCGGCTCGTGGTCGGCGTACTACTACAACGGTCACATCTACTCGAACGACATGGCCAAGGGCTTCGACGTCCTGAAGATCGACGACAGTCGTACGGACCCGGCCGGGGACGTCCGGATGCGTGAGCTCAACGTGCAGACGCAGCCGGACTACTTCGACTGATCAGTCTGGTTCGGCTGGTTCGACCGATTCGGTTGGTTCGGCCGACGGTTTTTGGTGGGCTGCGGCACGATCGCCGGCTCGCCCGTCGCCCCGGTGAGCGGCTTCGTGCCGCTTGCCGGGGCGAGCGTCGACCTGGGGCTGCCGAGCGGCTTCTCGCCCGGCGGGAACCCGGACTCCCAGTCGAGCCCGTACCGCTGGAACAGCTCGGCGCGCAGGGTGCTCGCGGGCATCGGCGCGCCCGGCAGCAGCACCGCGACCACGGCGCCCATCAACAGGGCGCGCAGCAGCGGGTATTCGACGTCGACGTCCTCCGCCCCGTACCGCCGCACCGTGTCCCTCAGGAGCTCCGCGAGCCGCTGCTGCTCGGCGCACTGCACGAAGCTCTCGGCCTGCAGGATGCTCGCCATGTGCGTCCGCATCAGGACCGGCCGCTCCTGTGCGAGGCCGAGGATCGCGTCGATGGCCCGCGCGAGGCGCTCGCGCCCGTCGTCGGTACGCGGCTCGCGCTCCAGGGCGGCTTCGAGCGTGAGATGCATCAGGCGGTGCACGGCGGACTGTAGGAGCTCGCGCTTCCCGGGGAAGTAGTACGAGATCAGGCCGCGCGCTGAGCCGGCGAGGTCCGCGATGTCACCGAGCGTCGTCGCCTCGTAGCCGCGCTCGCCGACCAGCGTCACCGTCGCGTCGAGCAGCCGCTCGCGGGAACGGCGCCGCAATTCTTCGTTGACCGCTGCGCTTCGCGGAGACATCCTGTAACTCCTGCGTTGACTGGCTCGCAGCCAACTATACTCAACGCGTGTCGCTCGGAGCCCCACGGGACCCCGTCCGGCCAGGCCGTTCGCATTTCGGGCGACGCGGGGGATCGTCCGAAATGCGGCGGTCTGTTCTTTTGACCTGCACCTTTGTGGTGATCTACGGGTGTGGGTTCACAGGCGGTTCATGATCGGTTGAAAACGCCCCCTGAATCACAGGACGCGTCGGTGTGACCCAAGAGGTTCTGCACGGTCTTCACGTCGGCACCGTTCCTGATCAGAACGCTCGCGAAGTAATGCCGAAGATCATGGACCGAGCGCTTACTCCCGCCGCTTTGGTGGTCTTGCTCCACAGGTACTCGGCCGCACGCCCCATGGGGAAGATCAGCCCGCCAGGCTCCGCAGCTTCCACAAGGGGACACAGAGCATCTGAGACGACAGCAGCGAGAAACGCGGTCCGGAGGCTCGACTCAGTCTTGAGAGGGCCCCAACTCCCCTTGCTTGAGGAGCCACTGTCGTCACGGCTCTGCGCGGCCATCGTTGACCGGCTCACCTTCAACGGCACGATCATCGAGACCGGCGCCGACTCCTACCGCCTTGCATCGGCACGGGCGAAGACTCAGAGCCCTGCCGAGGCCTGACAGCCGCCGATTCTTCCCTGCAGCCTGCCCGCACTCACGAGCGGCGATCCCGTTTGATCAGTCGGTCAGAGTGCCCTGATGGAAGTACATCCGCCAGCCCGTTTCCGTCAGGCGCCACAACGAGCTCCTCCGAGCCCGACGGCCCTTGTGGTCGGTGAAAAACGTCAGATGGACGAGCCCCGGAGCAAGGACGACCCCGGTCATCTCGCTGACCTTGACCGGAGACTCCGGAGTCACTGACCCATCACCAGTCACGGATAGGACCGAGTCCATGTTCCACCAGCGTCCAGAAGCCCCGATCTCGGTGAACTCCGGGTCCAGAAGCTCCAGAACACGGGACGAGGAAGCGCGCACCTCGGGATCGAGTAGCCGCATCTCCCCGTCGATAGCTGCTTGCACGGCCCGCTCGTTCTCATCCGTCATGCCCGAACCCTACTGACGCCGCTTCGCGGAGCACAGTGAATTGTTGATCTGCTGCCCCGACAGCCAGGCCACGCCGTCATAACTCGTGAACATTCCGATTCGTTCACAGCAACCGATGCCTCCCAAGCCGGTGTTGAAGTGCTGCCCGTTGTTGTGAACAGAGCCAGCCCCACCTTCGTGGCCGGCGTTGAGGACGCCAAGTTGGTCCCGCACGATGCCTTCAGCAGCACGCCCGGCCGCGTTCTGGCGAGCGTCTTGCTTGATCAGCTCGACGGGGATCCCTACGAGGGTTTCGTGGGCGGGAATGTTCTGTGATCCTTCGGAGTCTCGCCCTGTACGAGGATCGTTCCCCGGTCCGTCTGGTAGATCGTGGGGCAGTCCGACTTGCCGCATGTCGTTGCGAGCGTCGTCACCTTCGCGAACGTCCCCTTCCGCGGGCGCAGTTGGTCCGCGTCTGATCATCCCGGGGGTGACCACGAGGGGGCAAGAGGCGGCGTTTTCCGGAACGGGAAACCCTGCGTGCGGCAGCATCCTGGTGGTGGGACACGCGCCCTGGGCTCACCCTGACGCTGCTGCCATGATTCCTTCCGCCGCCCTGGCACAGGCGGCAGGACGCAGTCGCGCAAGCTCAGCGGAGGGGACAGCATGGCCGACCAGTGGGTGAAACTCGAACTGGATGTCGCAGGGTTCAATGCATCGCGCTTCGAGCCGTACGTGACCAGATGCCGAGCCCAAGGCATCCGTTTCACGACCCTTGCGGAGATGGGAGACACGCAGGAGCAGCGGCTCGCGCTCTACGAACTCAACAAGGAGTGTTCGGCCGACATCCCTGAACGTGGCGAGTTCTTCTCATATGAGGAGTACGCCGAACGTCGCTTCGCGGCGTCTTCTTACGATCCGCGCGGCGTCGTGATCGCGTTGGATGGAGAAACGTGGGTTGGGATGGCGGCATCGTCAAAGCACGAGAAATTCGTGTTCAACGAGATGACCGGGGTGAGGTCAACTCACCGGGGTCGGGGCATCTCGATCGCGATGAAGACGATCGGGATGGCGTTTGTCCGCCAGTGCGGCGCGAGCAAGGTTCGCACGATCCATCACCCGCTAAACAAAAGCGCCATCAATATGAACCGGACGATGGGGTTCGTGGACGCGCGTGACTGAACACAGCCGGGCAGAATCAGTTTTTTTGCGGGGGATCGTCCGAAATGCGGCGGTCTTGAGGTGCGTTTCGCGGCCCGCCGCGACTGTGCGTGAAGGTGTGCAGGCGGTGCGTGGCGGGAGTACGTGAGGTCGTGCCTCAGGCCGCTCTCCCTCGGCCCGCCCGCCGGGGGCAAGGTTTCAGACTCTGGTCGGTCTTCTGTTTCTCCGGCTGAGTCGGTAGACGGCGTACGTGATGCCGAGGATGACGTCCGCGGCGGCCCAGAGGGCGATGATCAGTCCGACTCCGAGAGCGGTGCCGAAGTTCTCCGCCTCGTTGCAGGTGGTCGTGTCCAAGGATCCACAGTCCTCGGGAGTGCCGCCCGCGGACGCGGCACCGGTGATCACCCACACCAGGAAGAGCAGCTGGATCGCAAGGAACACCCAGAGGAACACTCGGCGGCGCTTGCGGGGTTTCTCCCTGAAGCCTTCGGCGTCCGGTCCCTGTCGGCCCTCGGGGCGTGGGTCCCGGCCGGGCTGCGGAGAGGGTGGTGTGGTCGGCATGGTGGACCTCCTCTGCGAGCGAGGTCGGTTTGTAGGTGCACTGTCGACGTTACGTCGCGCACGGTCGGTGGCGCGATCAGCTCTCGTGCGGGGACATGTCCGGGATCGTCAGTGTTCCGTCGGGTGACAGGGGAAAGCCCGGGTTGTGGGCGACTTCCCAGGGGTGGCCGTCGGGGTCCAGGAAGACGCCCGTGTAGAAGCCGAGCTCGGAGAGCGTGGCCGGTTTCGTGATGCGGGCGCCGGCTCGCCGGGCCGTGTCGAGGAGGGCGTCCACCTCGTCCGCCGAGCGGACGTTGTACGCGAGGGCAATGCCGCCGAAGCCCGGAGCCTCGGCGGACTCGACCCCGCAGTCGGCGGCCAGCTTCTCCCGGCCCCACAGGACCAGGCCCTGGCCGCCGGCCTGGAAGAAGACGGTCTCCTGGACCTCCTGGCCACGCCACCCGAGGGCCTCGTAGAAGGCGCGGGAGCGGGCCAGGTCGCGGACGCCGAGCGTGATCAGGCTGATGCGCTGTTCCATCCGGCCACCGTAGTCCCGGAGTTCAGCGCTCAGCGGAGTTCGCGGGTGTTCAGGCGAGCGGCTGGCGTACGCACACCGCGTCGAGGCCGAGCGTGAACGGCGCCGTGTCCGTGACCGACAGGCCGAGGACCTGCTTCCGGTCGAGTCCCACCGTCACGTGCACGCAGAACGCGACCACGTACAGGAACCCGTCCGTCTCCTCGTCCTGCAGTGCGAACAGCAGGTGGTAGTCGTACCGCGTGCCTTCGTCCGTCTCGTGCAGGACCAGGTGCGGGGCGTCCAGCTGGTCGCCGAGGCCGACGAACGTGTTGGTCAGGGTCGCCTCGACGCGCTCCCAGAACGAGTCGTCGCCCAGCGGCAGCGAGAGCGCCTGGCGCACCGCCTGCTGGAGCGTGAGGACCATGACGTGCGTCGGGGCCTGCTCCTGCAGCCCGAAGCCGGGGATGATGCGGACGATCGACGCCCCCGGCAGGTCCTTCGCCGCAGCCTGCACCGGGCCGAAGCGGAACGCCGGCCCGGACCCGTCGGACCCGGACCTGGTGGCCTCGGCGAGCGCGGCCTGGAGGCGGGCCTCCGCGGTCTCGGCCTGCTCGGCGCACGCGGGGGTCACCGCGATCAGGGGCTTGAAAGCGACGGTGGCGGTGGACCGCCCGGCCTGCGCGCTGTCGTGGTCCGTCGTCGTGTCCGTCATCGGCTTCTCCCCTGTACCTCGTGCGGTGCATGTGGCTCATATGCGTTCATGCGGCGAATGTGGCGCATGCGGTGCATGTGGCTCACGCGTTCAACTGGCGGGCGACAGTATGCCTTTGGCGGTGTGGTGTGGCACACACGTCTCGCGGGGCGGACGGTCAGCCGACCTGCGACGGTCGAACGGTGACCCCTCGGGCTCGGAGTCCGCCATCCCGAACCGCGCGACAGGCCGCCCCTGTTCCCTTTCCTTCGCGGCGAGCTCCGCAGCGAACCCTCGTTGACTCGGCAGACATCGGAGCGATAGCCGAGATGTCGGCCAACTCCGCGCCTCCGATGGCCGGTTGGCCCCGTTGACATCCGATGTATTCGTCTCTACGGTCCCCAGCGATCCGCCAAGTTCCACTCCGGTGCACACAGTCGAAACAGTCGAATACGGGAGCCGCCCCATGCGCACACCCCGCAGTCGCACCAGGCGAAGAGTCACCGCACTGACCCTGCTCCTCACCGCCGCGCTCGCGGCCCCGGCGCTGCCCGCGGCCGGCGCGGCGCCGGACGGGGCGCGGACTTCGGCCCGTTCGGAGCCCGGCCCCGGCACGGACCATGCCGTCGACGACCCGTTCACCTCCGGGCGCACCAGCTGGTTCCGGCAGGACCGGTTCGGCATGTTCATCCACTTCGGCGCCTACTCGAATCTGGAGGGCGAGTACACCCGGCCCGACGGCACGGTCTGCCGCAACGCCGAGTGGATCCAGCGGGAGTGCCAGATCCCGAAGGACGCGTACGAGAAGCAGGCCGCGACCTTCGATCCGGCGGACTTCGACGCGAAGGCCGTCGTGGGCGCGGCGAAGGACGCGGGGATGAAGTACATCGTCATCACGTCCAAGCACCACGACGGCTACGCCATGTGGCCGACGAAGGTCAACTCCTGGAACCTGCGCGACCATTCGGCCTTCGACAAGCGCCGCGACATCCTCGCCGAGCTGAAGAAGGAAGCCGACGACGCGGGGATCAAGCTCGGCTTCTACTACTCGATCTGGGACTGGCACGACCCGGACTTCCCCGACCCGGCGACCTTCCCCCGGTACGAGAAGCGGATGTACGCCCAGCTCAAGGAGCTCGTCGACGCGTACGACCCGGCGTTGCTCTGGTTCGACGGGGAGTGGGACACCGAGAACCCGCACAATCCGTGGACCGCGCGCGACGGGGAGCGTCTGGAGTCGTATCTGCGCGATCTCGACCCCGAGCTCATCGTCAACAACCGCGTCGGCAAACGCCGTGTCGTCGACGGCGACTACGGCACGCCCGAGCAGGAGATCCCGGACGGGCCGGTCGACGGCCAGCTCTGGGAGTCCTGCATGACCCTCAACGGGCACTGGGGGTACGCGCGTTACGACCAGAACTGGAAGTCGTCCACCACCCTCGTCCGCAACCTCCTCGCCACCACGTCCCGCAGCGGCAACTACCTCCTCAACGTCGGCCCCGACGCCCGCGGCCGCATCCCCGAGCCGTCCGTCGACCGCCTTGCGGAGATGGGCAGTTGGCTGCGTGCGGACGGGCAGGGCGAGGCGGTGTACGGGGCGCGGTACGGCGGGCTGGTCGAGGAGCCGTCGTGGGGTGCGGTCAGCCGCAAGGGCGACAAGCTGTACGCGGCGGTCACCCAGTGGCCCGAGCCGGGCGGCGCGCTGCAGCTGAAGGCGCGTACCGCGTTCGAGGTGAAGTCGGCGCGCGTCCTCGGCTCCGGGCAGAAGGTGGAGGTCGCGAAGACCGCCGACGGCTACGCGCTCACACCCTCCGGTGAGGCGACCAACCCCACCGGTACCGTCGTCGAACTCACCGTGGACCCAGGGCCGACCGCCCCCGAGGGCAGCGGGAAGGGGTTCAGGCAGGAGGTGTTCGACAATGCGGAGCTCGCCGGTGAGCCGAAGGTCACACGGGTCGACGCCGACGTCAACCACGCCTGGAAATACGCTGGTTCACCGCATCCGGACATCGCGTCGGACGACTTCGGCGTCCGCTGGACCGGCACGCTCGAACCCCGCCGCACCGAGACGTACACCCTCGCCACCGTCTCCGACGACCGCGCGCGGGTGTGGATCGACGGCGAGTTGGTCATCGACGCCTGGGACCCGCACGGGCCGCGCGTCGACAAGGCCCAGGTCGACCTGAAGGCAGGCACCAGACACAAGGTGAGGATCGACTACGCGGAGCAGAGCGGCGAGGCCCATATGAAACTGCTCTGGTCCAGTCCGGGCCAGGAGCAACAGGTCGTGCCGCGCGCCCAGTTGCACGACAGCTGAGCCCCGCGGCCGCCGCACCGGTGCGGGGTGCGGCGGCCGCAGGCTCACGGGTGGGCGTCAGCCGTTGCCGGGGTGGAAGGCGACCGCCGACTTCGCGGGCAGCTCGATCTTCGCCTTGCCGCCGGAGACGGTCACCTCGCGGGCCGCGTCCCCGCTCAGCACGTCACGGTACGTGCCGTCGGGCACCTGCGTGCTGAACTCCGCGGTCACCGCGCCGCCGGAGTTGTTCACCGCGACGAAGCCCTTCGCGCCGCGGCCGAAGCCGATGACGTTGCCCTGCGGGGACTGGAAGTCGCTGACGTCGGTGTCGCCGACGGCCGCGCGCCAGCCGACCATGCCGGTCACCCGCGGGTCCCGGTCCAGGCAGTACCAGGCGCCGTTGCCGCAGTCCGTGTCGGTGACGAAGCCGTCGCCGTTCGCGGGCGGTGAGGCGTCCTTGTTCTCGTACGTGAAGCCCGCGTAGACCGCCGGGTCGGCGTGGATCCAGCCCAGCTGGAAGACGTTGGCGAGCACCGCCGTGTCACCGTCCTTGTAGGACAGGTGGCGGCCCTCGCGCTCGGTGTCGTGGTTGGTGACGAACGACACCGACTTGTCGGCGGGCAACTGGCCGTTGCCGAAGTCCTTCAGGGACGCGATGTCGCCCTGGAACGCGGACTTGAGCCGGTCGGCGGCGGAGAAGTCGAGCACCTTGCCGCTGCCGTAGTACTCGTCCGGCGGCGGCGTCGGACCGGGGAACACCTCGTGGAAGACGTACGGGCGCGAGCCGTCCCCTGTCGTGTCGAGCTTGCCGACGATCGCCTCCAGGTCGGCCGCCGGGATGTGCTTCGACGCGTCGATGCGGAAGCCCGAAACACCCAGCGCTATCTGGGAGTTGAGGTAACCGGCGATCTTCGAGCGGACCGCGTCACTGCCCGTCTTCAGGTCCGGCAGGCCGAGCAGCTCGCAGTTCTGCACCTCCCACTTGTCGCTCCAGTTGCTGATCGTGCGGTTGCAGACGTCGACGTTGTAGTCGCCGCGCTGGTACATCGCCGGTTGGTACTTGTCGGTCACCTGCGTGCCGCCGTAGCCGGTGCCGGTCAGGGCCGCGGTGTGGTTGACGACGGCGTCCGTGTAGACCTTCACCCCGGCGTCGTTGCAGGCCTTCGTCATCGCGGCGAAGGCGGCCTTGTCGCCGAAGCGGCTGTTCAGCTCGTAGTTGACGGGCTGGTAGATGTCCCACCAGTTGCCGTCCGGGTGGGCGATGGACTCGTGCGGCGGCGCGACCCACACGGCCGCGTACCCGGAGGGGCCGAGGACGTCGGTGCACTCGCCGGCCACCGACTTCCAGTTCCACGACCACAGGTTGGCGATCACGTCCTTGCCCGCGGCGGCCGAGGCCTTCGGCTTCTTCTTCGCGGCGGCGGTCGCGTCGTCGGGGGCGGGGCTCGCGTTCGCGGGCTGCAGCACGGCGGCGCCCAATAGCGCGGCCGAGCCCGCCGCGGCGGCGGCGACCAGGGACCTGCTGAGCTTGCTCATGGAGATCCTTCTCTGTGTGGGGGCTCTGTGTGGGGGTGAACTGCGCGCAGGGTCACGCCACTTGCGCCTTTTGGTACGCGGCTACGCCGGTGTGGGTGGGGGGATTCGGCGTACGTGCGGAGGCGGAGCGGCGGACCGGCCCCGGGGTGCGGGCAGGCCTGCGGAACGGCGATCGTGCGGGATGAGCCATGCAACCCTCCTCGGTGGGAGGGCCGACGCGCCACGGCCCCATGGTGTGCGGGTGAATCCGGTTGCAAAGTCTTGCAACCTGTTGCTCTGTGCGGCGCCGAAGTTAGTCCCGGGCCGGCGAAGAGGTCAACCCTTTGCGCAGGATGGGGCAGAGAAGGCAGGGGTATATCGGGTGAAGGCGGGGCGAGACGACCCCGTGAAATTCTCTGTAAGTTCTTACAGCACTCGACGGTGTGTCAGCTCGTAGCCGCGTCCTGAGCGGGCGGGCGCACGCGGGCGGCGAATTCCGATACGTGACGGGAGCTCAGGAATCGGTAGAGGCGTACGAGATAGGTGATTTCGCGCGGCATCGTGGATTCCGAACCGCGGACCTCGGGGAGCAGCCCGAGCCGTACTTCCTCGTGCCGGCGGGGAGTCCCGGCCAATGCGTCGCGGCGGGCGGCCTCGATCCAGCAGGCGGTCGCCAACAGCCGTTCACGTTCCTGGAGTTCGCTCTCCTGGATATGCCGTGCGGCCTCGCGGAGGAGGTCCTCCGACGCCCAGCCGTCCCGCAGGAAAATGATGCTGTCGCGAATGTCGATGACCCGCTGGTGCAGCAGCTCCCAGGAATTGCGGAACGTCAGCAGATCGGAAAGCCGCGACTGCGGTGTGACGACGAGGAGTTCCGGGGTGGCCTGCCGCAGCAGCCGCCACAGGCGGAAGAGCCGCTGCCGCCGGTACCAGAACAGCGAGGCCTTGCGCAGCGGGTCGATCGCCGCGAGCGAGCAGCCGAGCGCCACCAGGACGAACCGCGCGAAGGAGCACCAGAACCCGGCGAGCGCGAGCGCGGGCGAGGCGTCCGCGTCGAACCAGCGGATGCCTCGGATCACCAGGTACGGCACCTCGGCGCTGGTGCCGAGCGCGAGCAGCAGCATGCTCGCGCGCAGCGTCGGGCTCAGCATCCGCAGCCCGTACCGCCAGAACACGGCCGCCGCGCCGACGGCCGTGATGAGGCCGTACCCGACCCAGGTGAGCGCGTACGCCACCCACCAGCCGTGCGCCTGCTCGCCGTACCGGTCCTGCTCGTCGGCGAGGGCGAAGAACACGAAGGCGGCGACGGCCATGGCGAGGGCGCAGCCGAGGGGCGCGCGGCGCAGCCAGGTCGGGGTGGGCCGGTCGACGGTGCGCAGCGTCAGGGCGAACCACCACACGACCGCGAAGTCGGTGAGCGCGATGAGCGTGACGGCCAGCTCGCCGGCCTTCGGCACGCCCGTGACCTCGTCGACCCAGGCGCCCACCTGGGCCTGGATGAGCAGCGAACCGGCGGCGAGCACCAGAAGCACGGCCCAGACCGGCCGTTGACCGGACCGTCGCAGCGCGGGAACGCGCAGCACGAGCACGGCCCATACGACGGCGAGGACCACCCCGCGCATCGTCTCGACCCAGGCGGGGACGTCATGCACGGCTTCCTCCAAGAAGTTCTTCGACCCGCCGTTCGACCGGGCTCACGTCGCGGGGCCGCAGCCGCCCGGCCTGCTTCAGGGCGAGCGAGGCGAAGGTCTCGGCGAGCTCCTCCTCGGCGGGGTTGTGCGCCAGTACGGGTCCGGGTCCGGGGCCGGGCGCGGGCGTCAGGTCGGCCGCGCGCAGCGCCATGACCGGCACGGCTGCGTGCGTCCCGCCTGCGGGCGGCACGACCCGCCGTACTGCCGGGTGTTGTTCGCGGGCGACGAGGAGGTGGCAGATCTCGTGGAGCACGATGTGGTCCCGGTGGTATCCGGTGGCGGACGAGCGGTACAGGATGCGGTCGCCCCGACCGTCGTCGATCCACATGCCGAAGGGGAATTCCGGAAGGTCGACGGGGTGCAGGGTCAGCGGACGGCCGCCGAGGCGCGCCATTTCCTGGCACAGCACATCGACATTCCACGGCCGAGGGAACTCGGGCAGGCACGCGAGAAGGCCCTTCGCGGCGAGCCGCATATGCCGGTGAGTTATGGCCCCAGAACCCTTCCCTGAGCGTACGGACGCCGGGAGTTCACTGCTCTGCGGAGTTCTCGTACGACCTCTTCGGACGGTCGGCGAGTTCTCCGGCGAGTTCTCCGTGCAGGGCGACGGAATACGCGATCCGGCGGGCCCCATGTAACCGGCTGGGCGAAGTCCGAACCAGCAGAAAACAAGACACGTGCGGCGAGGAAGTGGCAGAAGAACGCCGACCGGGCCGGATCCGCCGGAGCCAGGCGGCCACGGCCAGGCGTGCAGAGTCAGGCGCGCAGGGTCAGGGGCGGCGGGGTGCCGTTGAGGTAGTGGTCGCCGATGGCGCGCAGCCGGTGGCCGGGGGAGTCGAGCGCGGTCAGCATCCGCGCGTTGCGCCAGAACCGGTCGAGGCCGCCGGCGCGCCCCGTGGAGTCGGCGGCGGCGGTGAGTTCCAGGATGCGGGCGGTGATCCGCAGGGTGGACTGGGCGGTGACGGCCTCCGCGGCCGCGACCAGGACCGCGATCTCGGCCCGCTCGTCGATGCCGAGCGCGGGGCCGGCCTGCAACCCGCGCGCGAGCGCGTCGGAGGCCCGCTCCACGACGGCCGTGGCGGTGTGCGCCGAGGTCGCCAACTCCCCGTAGGAGAGCAGCAGATACGGGTCCTCGGGCAGCGGATCGGCGTACGGGGCGGAGCCGGTGGGGTTCGCGGAGTGCGGGTGGTGCGGGTGGTGCATGCCGTGTGGGTGATGCAGGTGGTTCGGGTGCTGAGGGCGTGTCGCGAGGGTGGCGGTGCCGTTGCCGGGTGTGGTGGGGGCGGCAGGGTGGGACACGGTCAGGCCCGGCGGCAGCGCCGCCGAGGCCGTCGCCTCGCCGAGCGCAGCCGAGAGGAGTGAAGTGCCGTGCGGCCAGGCCCGGTTGACGTCCCGGGCCTCGGCGAGCGCGCCCTCGGCGTTGCCCAGGCCGACCTGCGCGAGCATCAGCCGCAGCGCGAGCGGGGCGAGCGCGGTGAACGGGGAGATGGCGTGCTCGTCGCGCGGCACGTGCCCGAGTACGTGCGCCGCGGTGACTGGTACGTTCTCGAAGGTGACCGTGCCCGCGCCGGCGAGCCGCTGGCCGAGCCGGTCGTCGCGGGTGAGCGAGGTGACGCCCGCGTGCGCCGGGTCGACGAGGGTGACGAGGGTCTCGCCCGTGTCCGCGTGCGGCGCGGCGAGCACGTACCGGTCGGCGACGGCGCTCGCGGAGGCCAACTCGCGCCGCCCGTCGAGGAGATGGCCCGCGCGGGCGGGGGTGAGGGTGAGGCGCTCGGCGGACGACCACGGCTCGGCGGCCTCCGTCGCGCCGCCCCACAGCCACTGCTCGGCCACGGCGCGCTCCTCGATACGGGCCGCTCTGCGCCCGCCCGCGAAGAGGCGCAGCGACCACGCCAACACGTAGTGCCTGCCGAGGAGTTCGCCGACGGAACTGTCGGCGGCGGCGATCTGCCGTACGACGCTACACGCTGTCCGCCAGTCGCAGCCGCGGCCTTCGGGGCCGGGCGGGGTGAGGAAGGCGATCAGGCCGCTCTCGCGCAGCCGTGCCACCTCGTCGAACGGCGGCTTCCCGGCCCGGTCCCGGGCGGCGGCGTCCACCGCGAGATCGTCGGCCACTTCGGAGGCGATCCGCAGCCAGGTGGTGCGGTCGGCGGGGCCGGGGCCGTATGCGGACCCGGGGGCCGGTGTGTCCACGCCGGGAGAGTCCAGGTGCTGCGAGGAGACGCTGGACGCTTCGGACACGGTGGACCTCCGTGGTGCCGTGGGGGGTGAGGGTGTGGGGTTGGGTATGGCCCCGAACTCCCGGATGTGGGCGGAGAGTTCGGGGCTGATGGGTGCGGGGCGGGTGCCGTCAGGCGTTGCCGCTGCCGCCGCCCGTCCGGGCCCCGACCGCGGCGGTCTCGGCGCCTTCGCCGGCGAGGTCGGTCGATTCCTCGGCGTCGTCCGCCGTCTCCGGGGCGATCCGGGACTGCTTGCGGTGCTCGCGGAAGGAGTGGGCGACGGCTGCGGCCCACAGCGCGTAGATGAGCGCGTACACCGTCCACTGGGTGGCGTCCGTGGCCTGCAGCCAGTCGCTCTTGAGGAGCGTGCGGACGTTGGTGAGGACGATGATGCCGCCGACGGCGGAGCCGAGCAGCCGCGGCGGCACGTGCCGGACCAGCCAGGCCGCGATGGGCGCGGCGATCAGGCCGCCGACGAGCAGGGCGCCCGCCCACGCCAGGTCGACGCCCTCCGAGCCGAGCCCGAAGAGGAAGCCGAGGCTGGCGGCGACGGCGACGAGGAACTCGCTGGTGTCGACCGAGCCGATCACCTTGCGTGGCTCAAGGCGTCCGCTGGCGAGGATCGCCGGGGTGCCGACCGGGCCCCAGCCGCCGCCTCCGGTGGCGTCGAGGAAGCCCGCGACCACGCCGAGCGGGGAGAGGAACCGCTTGCGCAGCGGCTTGCCGAGGTTGCCTGTCGGCAGGCCGAGGAACGTGAACCGGGTCAGCACGTACGCGCCGAGGCCGAGCAGGATCAGGGCCATCGCGGGCTCGGCGAGCTCCGTCGACAGGTTCGACAGGACGGTGGCGCCGGCGAACGCGCCCACGGCGCCCGGCAGTCCGATCTTCGCGACGACGCGCCAGTCGACGTTGCCGAAGCGCCAGTGCGCCACGCCGGAGGCCAGCGTCGTGCCGATCTCCGCCAGGTGCACGGTCGCGGACGCGGCCGCCGGGTTTGTGCCGAAGGCGAGGAGCAGGGTGGTGGACGTGACGCCATAGGCCATGCCGAGGCTGCCGTCCACGAGTTGGGCGCCGAGCCCGGCCAGGGCCAAGAGGATGAGCGTTCTCACGACGGCACGTACCTTCCCTAGTTTTCCCACTGGATTGGTAGGGATAGTGTCCGTGAAGTGCCGTACAGGCAAGGGGGTGTTCAGTAAGTGGACGTACCTGTCTTGTTATTCGGGACCGTGCAGGTCAGGAGGGTGCGGACGGAGACGGTTCGCCGACGGCGGGAGGGGCGTCTCGAACGCTCAGGGGTTCGTCCAGGCGGACGGGTTCTCCGCCAACTTCTTGACGTCGGCGGGCAGTCCGGAGCAGGCCACGTCCTCCAGGGAGGTTCCGTCGAGGACCTGCCGGACGTTGGCGCGCAGGGCGATCCACAGTGGCAGGAGCGACTCGGCGGGGCCGGAGTACGACAGCTCGGGCGGGCGCACTCCGCGCACCGACACCAACGGGCCGTCGACCGTGCGGATCACGTCCGCGATGCTGATCTCCGCGGCCGGGCGGGCGAGCCGGTAGCCGCCGTTGCCGCCGCGCTGGCTGGTGACGAGGCCGCCGCGGCGCATGTCGTTGAGGATGCCCTCGAGGAATTTGTGCGGGATCTCCTGGGCTGCGGAGATCGCCTCGGCCTTCACGGGGCCGCTGTCCGTGCAGGCCGCGAGCTGCAGGGCTGCCCGTACCGCGTAGTCCGCTCTGGCTGAGATGCGCATGGCCGCATTATCGCCCACGGGGTTGTGCGTGGGATCGCCCACTGGCGGAGCCGCGGCATTTCCTACTACTCTGATAGGGAAGGGTGTTGGCTGCGGTACTGCGGTGGTGCAGTGTGCTGTCGCCGAGTCACCCTGGCTGAGCCAACTCGACGCGGGTCCATGAGGGCACGCAGTAAGGACGCCATGTCACGCAAGCAGCAGCCGCTCGTACGCCGCCGGCACGTCGACTTCCGTCGCGTCGCCAGCGCGGCGTGCGTGGGGTGTGCTCCTTGCGTTGCCTGCTGCCGCGGCTGACGGCGCGCGTCCAACTGCTCGTCTCCCCCTCTCCTCCTCCTGAACTCACCTGCCCCAGCGAATCGAGAAGCCATGACCACGGCCGTACCCAGCCGCACCCCTGTGACCGCGAATGTCCTGCATACTCCGCGCCATTTGCGGCTTGTACGCGAGGATGATGCGCGCGAGTTCGTCGGATACCTGGTCCTGCTGCCTGCGGGCACCGACCCCACGGAACTGTTCGCGCGCAGCGGCATCCAGCCCGAGGCGCGGGCGCTCGCGCCTGAACGTGACTCTGTGCAGCGCGACCTTTTGCAGCGAGACGCTGCGCAGCGCGACCCTTTGCAGATCGATGCCGAGCGGCGCGTCGCCGTGCTCGACGGGCGTGAACTCGACCTGACCTACCTGGAGTTCGAGCTGCTCGCTCAGCTTGTCCGGAATCCTCGGCGGGTTTACTCGCGGGAGTATCTCGTCGAGCGTGTGTGGGGGCACGGGCACATCGGTGACGGTCGGACGGTGGACGTTCATGTCGCCCGGCTGCGGCGGAAGTTCGGGGCGGGGTATCGGGGGCGGATCGTCACGGTGCGGCGGGTTGGGTACAAGTACGTGCCGGACGCGTCCTGAGTCCTCTCCGTGCCCGTCTCCATCTCCGTCTTCGGCCCGGGGCCCGGCATCGCCCTGCGGGCTCGCGTCCTCAATCGCCGGACAGGCTCGATGTGTTCCCCACCCCGCCCCTTCCCGACTGTGTCCATTTGCGGCTGGCGTCGCGTGGGCTCGGCGGACGGCTCTGAGGGCTGTGCCGCTGGGCCCCTGCCTCGGGGGCTGCGCCCCGTCCCCGCTTCGGGGGCTGCTTCTGGGGCTTGGGTTGCCGTCCCTGCCCCCGCCTTCGGGGCGCTGCCCCGGAATCCCGCCGAGGCTTCGCCCCGACCCCGGTCGTCTTTCGGCTGCCGGTTCGTCGTGGCTGGTCGGGCAGTTCCCCGCCCCTGAAGAACCGGGCTTCGCCCTGGATCTCTGTTGTCGGTCGGGTGCCGCGCCGTCGTGGTTGATCGCGCAGTTCCCCGCGCCCCCGGCAAGCCAGCCCGAGTCCGCAAAGTCAGCCCCTGGCCTCTGAGGGGGGCGGGGGAAAATTCAGCCCCACCCGGCATGGGGTGGGGTGGGGTGGGGGCAGGTTCAGCCTCTCCGGCGTTTGAGGAGCGGGGGCCGGGGGTGCTCGGTGACCTCGTGCCCCGGTAGGGGCGGCCCCCGCGCGGCCAACTGGGTGCCCACACGCGGCGCGCCGCAGCGCAACCGCCGAGGATCGACGCATGCCACAGCCCGCCGCACGGCGCCCCGCACGCAGCGTGCAAGCCCTGCTGCCCGCCGCCGAACGGGCCCGCCGCCGCACCGCCGAGCTGCCCTGGCGCGGCGCCCTCATCGGTTTCGTCGTCCTGGTCGCCCTGTTCGCCACCGGAGTCGCCCTCTACCTGGACGAGCGCGAGGTACGCCAGACCCCCGTGCACGTCGGCGCCGCCCACTCGGAGGACCGCCTCGACGTCGAGGTCACCGTGCAGCGCACCAACCCCGGCGACCGGCGGATGACGCTGCAGCTCCACGCCGTCCCGCACGGTAAGTACGCCAACCCCGTCGGGGACGCTGACACCGACATGACCGTCTACACCAACGACCCGGACCACGACGAGCTGAAGTTCGACAAGCAGAGCCCCGTCTGGCGAAGGGAGTTCCAGCTGACGCTCTCCGAGGGCACCCCGTCCGACTACCCCTTCGACCGGTACGGGACGCGCCTCGCGCTGACCGCGAGCACCAACGGCTCGGACACCGTGCCCATCGCCCTCACCTACCGCGACCAGGACCCGAACTTCGCGATCGAGGCGAAGGCGACCGAGTACGCGGACGCGGTGGTCGGCATCGCGGGCACGGTGAAGCGCTCACGCTCCACGTTCATCATGGCCTCGTTCATGATCGCCGCGATGTGGTCGATCGCCCTCGCCGTGGCCGTCGCCTGCTGGCTCGTCGTCGGCCAGCGCCGCGGCCTCGTCTGGCCCGCGCTCGGCTGGATGGCGGCGAGCCTGTTCGCCCTGGTCGGCCTCCGCAACGCGGCCCCGGGCTCCCCGCCCAACGGCTGCCTGCTCGACTACGCCGCGTTCTACTGGGCCGAGGCGCTCATCGCGCTCAGCCTGACGCGCCTCGTCTTCCACGGCATCCACCTGGAACACCGCACGGGCGGCCCCGTCGACCCCCTGCTCTCGGGCAAAGCCAACGTCTCCCGTACGGCACGCCTGCGCCGCCGCGGCACACCGGCCGGAAGCCGGGTGCGCGGCGGGCTGCACTGAGGAGCTCAGGAACCCTGCAGCGTTCAGGAACCGTGCAGGGTCAGGAACTGTGAAGCCTCAGGAACCGTGCAGCGTCAGGAACCGTGAAGCGTCAGGAACCGTGAAGCGTCATGAAGCCGGAGCCGCCCGGCCGGGCAAGGAGTACGGGCTGACGCCGAGGGCCCAGGACCACCCAGGCCCCGTGGGACAGCTCGTCCGTCCACGGGATGCCACCCCGCCAGGTGCGCGCACCGGCGAGCACCGCACCCGGCGCGACCGCCGCCGCGCCGCCCTCGGGGCCCGCCGATTCCTTCCGCAGCACAGGCGAGCCGCCGCCCGCGTGCTGCTCGGGGCCGTCCCCGTACTCGTAGTCGATGAGCAGCTCCACGGCCTTGCCGTGCCGGTGCTTGACGTCGGGCCTGCGGACGGCGGTGGCGGCCCGCCAGGGGCCGAAGCGGAGGACCCGGCGGACGACGAGCAGCCACCGCAGTTTGAAGGACGGGCCGAGCAGCAGGAAGGCCGAGATCATGAAGAAGAAGGATGCGGCCCCGGCGATCGTGTCGTCCTCCGCCACCTTGGACGTGATCAGCAGAGCCGCCCAAATCGCCACCCGGACAAGCAAGTTGGTGAGCGTCCTGCGGAACGTCCGGGTCCAGTGCTGCTGCGTACCGGGGTCGTCGAACGCGTGCTGCGTCAGCGGCGGGGCGATCTGTGTGTACACGCAGACTCCAAGTCGTCACTGCTCTGTTCAAAGCAGGGGCAGGGGCAGGGGTGCGGGCGGCGGCCGGATCAGCCGCGCAGGCCCGCGCCCAGGGAGGCGAGGCCCGCCCGCTTCGCGCGGGTCATCCGCTCCTTGTCGCGGGCGATCGCCCGGTACTCGTCCAGAGGCGTACGACGACCACGCTCGAGGCTCATCAGCTCCCGGCCGCCCGGCTCGGCGATGACCCCGCCGAGCTCCGGGTCGCCCGCGAACCACGCGCCCTGCTCCATCGCGCCCGTCCAGCGCTTGCGCTGCAGCGGGTTGATGGCGCGCATCGCCTTCGACCAGTCGCCGCCCGGCTCAGTCCTGAGCTGCACGGGCAGCGCCATCACGTCCTTGACACCGGGGCAGGGGCGTACGGCCGCCCGGTACTCCCACGGGTACTCGCGCAGGACCCGGCGGATCCGGCGAAGGCGGAGCACCGGGCCGAGCGAGTAGAGCGCCGCCGCGAACACGAACGGCGCCGCCACGACACAGACGAACCCGGCGATCCGCATCCACATCGGGGGCGACTCCTGCCGGTCGCCGAGCAGCCCCATCACCGTCAGGGTGGCGAGCAGCAGCAGGACGACCAGCGGCAGCATCGCCCCGGCCCGCAGCCGCGCCCGCTGCCAGTGGCGACGCGTCGCGGCGTGATCGAAGGCGCACGCGTCCGGCGGGACCTGCACGGCGGATGGCATCTGTCACGGCTCCTGCTTCGGGTGCTGCGAGTCTAGGACACGTGTCCGGGCTCACTTCGACGGCCGTACACAGGTCGGCGTCGACCCGGTGCGCATAAGATGCGTGCTTTGTTCGTTGTCGTCGGAATGCAGTTCAGGAGAGCTCCCTGTGACCGTAGCGATCGCCCCCGCCACGTCGGACTCCGCGCCCATCGACCCGCAGCAGAGCCCGGCCGACGTGCCCGAGCAGGCCGCGGCCGAGCCCGCCGAGCAGCCGGTCACCGCAGCCGACGCGGAGCTGATGGCGGGCGCGGAGTGGACCCCGGCGACGGACGACGAGCCGGCGACGGACGACGAGCCGGCGACGGACGACGAGCCGGCAGGGGATGGCGAGGGGGCCGAAGCGGCCGAGGTGGACGAACCCTCTGCCGTGGACGAGCGCATCGCCCGCGACGCCCACGAGTTCGGCGTCTACGCCCGTACCGGGGGCTGGGCGTTCGCCCTCAAGGTGGCCCGGAGCGTACGGCCCGGCGGGCAGGCCTCGGGGGAGACCCCGAAGGTGTCCGCGAAGCGGTTCGGCGAGCTGGCCGGCTGCTCCCCGGAGCGCGTCATGCGGTTCTACAAGGCCTGGGACGCGGCGGCCGACGACGGTCTCGTCCCGCAGTTCGAGGCCCTCGAACCGGGCGCCGAGATCGACCTGCCGGACGCGGACGCCTGGCTCCGGTACTACGTCTCCCGCAACAGCGCGACGTCCGTGCGCGGCACCGCCATCACCGCCGCCGCCGAGGCCGAGGGCATCCGCCCCACCAAGGCCCTGGAGGTCGCAGAGAACCCGACCGCGCTGCGCGCCGCGATCCTCGCCGACCCCTCCACCGCCCAGGCCGCCCGCGCCGCGCTGCTCGACCGGATCAAGGAGGACCCGGCGCTGCAGACCGAGCTGGCCCGCGACATCGCGCGCACCGACGTCCTCAAGAAGGCCGTCGCGCAGGAGGCGAAGGCCGCCGACCGGATCGGGTTCGTACGGCAGATCGCCGAGCAGGGCGAGCTGAAGACCCCGGCGGGCCAGAAGGTGGAGGCCCCCGCCGAGCTGCGCCAGGAGGCCGAGCGGCACCTGTCCCTGCTCGACGAGCTGGACGACGACGAAGAGGTCGGCGAGTGGACGACCGAGGCGTACGACACGGTCAAGGACCTCGCCACGCAGGCCGTGGAGCAGGCCGTCGAGCGGGACCCCGAACTGCGGGTCCAGGAACGGCGGACGAAGTTCTACAGCAGCCTGGAGAAGGCGACGAAGGTGTTCGAGGAGCTCACCCTCGACGACGCCGACGACATCTACGAGGACGACATGGTGCAGCGCCTCGAAGAGCTGCAGCAGGCCATCGGCGCCTGCCTCACCGCCCTCCGCAAGGCGAGCGACGGCCAGCAGTAGCCCGAGGGCCGGCCCGCCCCTCGGCTCCTCGCGGACCCGCGGACTCTGTCCGTCTCCGGGCGGGGGACGCTCCCGGGCACGCCCTCTTGCCGCGTGCGGTGCGCCGACCCGCGAGTTCTCGGCCCTCGGCCTGATCCGCAGGGATCGGCGAGGGCCCCGGCGTATCGAGGGCCCCGGGCGTAGCGGGCCCCCGGGCGCAGGGGGGGTGCCCGCCCGGGTGCCCTGGGGCCCCGCCCCGGTTGTCAGTGGCGCCGGGCACACTGGGGGCATGTCGTCGTCTCCGCGCCGGGCCTGCCCCGAGTGTGCTCGTGAAATCGCCGTCGTGGCGGGCCGGTTGTCCCGCCACGATCCGCCCGCCGGTGTGGGCGGGGAGTCCTTGGTGTCCTGCCCCGGCTCGAAGCGCAGAGTCGCCCTCGCCTCGGGGCAGCGCACCCTGGACGGGTATGCGGTGCCGGACTTCCCCGGCCAGCTGCCGCTGTTCTGACGCGTACGATCGAGGGATGTCTGAACGCATGATCGCGGCCTGTGACGGCGCTGCGAAGATCAATCCTGGCCCGGCGGCATGGGCGTGGGTGCTCGCCGACCCCGTGGGCGTCCCGCAGCGCTGGGAGGCGGGCCCGCTCGGCGTCACCACCAACAACGTGGCCGAACTGACCGCGCTGGCCGAGCTGTTGGAGTCCACCGACCCGACGGTGCCGCTGGAGATCCGGATGGACTCCCAGTACGCGATGAACGCGGTCACGAAGTGGATCGCCGGCTGGAAGCGGAACGGCTGGCAGACCGCTTCGAAGAAGCCCGTCGCCAACAAGGAGCTCGTCGTCCGCATCGACGCGCTGCTCGACGGCCGTGACGTGAAGTTCGTGCACGTCCTCGCGCACCAGGTCGACGGCGACCCGCTGAACGCCATCGCCGACGCCGCCGCCAGCGTCGCCGCCACCGAGCAGCAGGCAGCCGGCACCGCCCACGGCGCGGACGGCTTCCCGGAGCCGAGCCCGCAGACCGAGGACAAGCCGCGGGCCGCCCGCCCCCGCAAGAAGGCCGCCGCGGGCCGGTCCCCGCGCACCGGCGGCGGCGCCGTGATCAAGGCGAAGTTCCCGGGCCGCTGCAGCCACTGCCAGTCGCGGTACGACGTCGGCGAGAAGATCACCAAGATCGCCCGAGGCTGGGGCCACGAGGCGTGTCGGGAAGCGAGCCCCGCGAGCTGAGCGGCCGGTAGCCGACCGGAGCCTGGAGCGGGGTGGAGGGGCCCGGAGCGAGCCCCTCCACCCCTCACCCCTCAGTGCGAGAGGTCGCAGCAGCTCCCGCGCCGCATCCGCTCGCCCACCTCCTGCCAGTGCTCCCGCGTCGCCGCGTCGAGGCGGCGCGGCGTCGGCTCGGGGAACGCGGCCACCAACTCCCTTCGCGTGTACGGGACTCCGCCCCGCAGCACCGACTCCGTACGCACCAGCGAGTCGAAGTCCGTGAACGGATCCCCGTCGACCACCACCAGGTCCGCGAACCGCCCCGCCTGAAGTGTGCCCAGATCCTGCTCGGCGCCGAACGCGCGGGCGGGCAGGACCGTGGCCGTGCGCAGCGCCTCGGCGGGCGAGAGGCCGTACCGGTGCAGGGCGCGCAGCGCGAGGTGCAGGTGCAGGCCGACCGCCACCAGCGGCTGGTCCGTGCCCAGGGCGACCAGGCCGCCCGCGGACAGGATGCGGTGGTAGATCTGCACCTCGGAGCGGATCGTCGCCAACTGGGCCTCGGTGGGCGGCTTCCCGGCCGCCGCCTCGACCGTGGCGACGTCCCAGGGCGGCATCAGCCGCGTCACCCGCTCGTCGCGCGCGAGCGCCGGATCGGCGCCGACCAGCGGGGCGGCCGTGAACGGCGTCGCCACCAGATGGAAGTCGCCGTGCGTGTAGATCTCCGTGACGTCCTGCGCCGAACGGCCGCCCGCCGTCAGCGAACGCCCGAACTCCTGTCGCTGCGTGGCCTGCAGATGGGTCGTCAGATCCTGGCCGAGCTGCATGCCGGGCGAGAGCAGATGGCTGCCCGCGCGCACCCCGAGCTCCTCGTGCGCGAACCGTGCGGCCTCCGCCATCACCCAACCCGGCGCGCGCACATACGTCTTGACGAAGTCCCACTCCAGGGTCGCCCCGCGCCGCAGCGAACGGCGCAGGCCCGCCTTCGTGGTGTGCGCCCGGCTCATTCCGTACGACGGGCGCGGGCCGTCCAGGAGTTCGCCGGTCGTGAGCAGCCGAGGCCCGGCCAGCTCGCCGGCGGCGACGGCCTCGCGCAGGCGGGCCTGCTCGTACGCGAAGCCGCCGAAGGAGACGGCGGTGGTGATGCCGTACGCGAGTTGCAGCGCGGTCTGGCGGCCGCCGTACGTGGCCTGCCACGGGTGGGTGTGCGCGTCCCACAGGCCGGGCAGCACGGTGTGCGCGGACGCGTCGACGCGGCGCTCGGCGGCGCGGCCCGGCCGGTGCGGCTCTACGGCGGTGATGCGCCCGCCGCTGATCACGAGGTCGACGTCCTCGCGCACCGAGTCGTCGCCGCCCGTGCCGTCCCAGAGGCGGCCCGCGTGCACCACCGTGTCGGCGGGCGTGGGGCGGCGGTGGTCGAGCGGGACGCGGACCGTGCGGGCGACACCGGTCGCGATGTCCACGAGGCGCAGCCGGCCAGCCGACTGGTACAGGATCCGGCGGCCGTCCGCCGACCACGTCGGGTGGTCGGCCGGCTCGTCGCCGAGCAGCTTCGGCGTCCCGTCGGGCGTGCCGTCCGGCCGGATCGGCAGCAGCCACAGCGCGGACTCGGCGACGAGCGCGAAGTGCCGACCGTCCGGCGACCACACCGGGCCGCTGCCGTAGCGGTCGGAGAGCGACTGGTGCGGGGCGAGTGCGTGCAGGCGCGAGGAGCCGTCGGCGACGTCAGCGACGTCGACGATGCGGATGACGTTGTAGCCCTCGCGGAAGCGCTGGTTGAGCCGCGCCAGATCGCAGAGCGCGATGTGCCGGCCGTCTGGCGACCAGCTGGGCCGCCCCGGCGCGCCGCCCGCCCCGAGCGGCGCGGCCACCTTCCGCTCCTCGCCCGAGTCCAGGTCCAGGACCATCAGGTTGTACGCCATGTCGAGCGTCGCGAGCCGCCGCCCGTCCGGCGAGAGCGCGGGGTGCACGCGGCCGCCGCCCACGAGCACCTCCTCGCGGCCGGAGTCGAGGTCGCGGCGGTGCACGGCGTGCAGCCCGTCGCGGTCGTCGGAGTAGAGCAGGGAGCGGCCGTCCGGGGCCCAGCTCGGCGCGAGCGCGTACCGCGTGGCCTCGGACCTGACCAGGCGGCGCGGCGGCCGTCCGCCCGAAGTGTCCGCGAGCCACAGGGAGTTGAGCGCCCCGAACGCGACCCGGCGGCCGTCGGGCGAGAGCGCGGGCAGATGCAGCGCCCGCACCGGACGGCTGCCGCCCGGGTCGAGGTCGTACCGCTTGGCGCGGTAGCGCGGCCGGTCCACGGAGAGCTCGCCGCGGAACGGGATCGCCTCGTATCGCTCCGGCTGCTCGGGGCGTACGAGCCGGAACTCGCCGTCGACGGTGAGCAGCAGCTCGTCCGGGCCGGTCCAGCGCGGCGGCACCGGATGCACGTCACCGGCCACCGCGACGGCCGCGCCCGCCACCATGAGCGTGCAGGAGGCGCTCGGCGCGGGCGTGGTGCGCAGCACCGCGAGCCGCCCGGCGGGGGAGAGGGCGGGCGCGGCCAGCTGCGTGCCGGTGCGCTCCTCGGCGTACTCGGTCGTGACGGGTCCGGTGCCGTCGGCGCGTACGGACGCCACGGTGCGGGCGTCGAGACCGGCGGCCGCCGGGAGGACCCGGGCCCGGACGAACAGCACGCGCTCCCCGTCCGGGGACCAGGTCGGGTCGAAGTCCTCCCAACGGCCGTCCTGGTGCGGGCCGTTCTGCTCCGGCACGCCCGTGAGCCGGGTCAGCGCGCCGGAGTCCAGGTCGAGCACCCAGATCCGGTACGGGCTGCCCGTCACCGGGTCGCCGCCGCGCTCGGAGGCGAAGGCGATCCGGCGGCCGTCCGGGGACCAGGCCGGACCGCGGTCGTCCCAGGGGCCCTCGGTGCGCTGGGTGAGGTCCGAGCCGTCGGGCCGCAGGGTCCACAGGTGGAACGCGCCGCCCCGGTACGCGCAGACCGCGAGCAGACTCCCGTCGGGTGAGAACACCGGCCGTGTCGGTTCGAGATCGGCCGGGGTGAGCGGCGTCGCCGTGCCGCCCGAGCGGGGCACCGACCACAGCACGCCCTGCACCTCGGCGACCACCGCGCCGTCCGGCGCGAGCGTCGCCGCGCCGTTGGTCGCGGCCGTGAACGTGTACCCGACCTCGCTCCCGGCGGCCGCGGCCGCGGGCCGGGGGAGCGCGACGGTCGAGGCCAGGGCGGCGGTGGCGGCGGCGCCCTGCAGGAAGCGACGTCTGCTGACGTCGCCGGGGCCGGTGTCGGCGAGGCCGGTGTCGGCGTGGGCCTGGGGTGCGTCCGGGAAGTCCAACGGTCCTCCAGTGGGAGCGCGGTGCTCGATGCCGAGCACCCGACGGGCGGAGCGGGGCCTTGCACACGTACACCGTGATCACGTGTGCGGAGGAGTCTGCCCAGGCCTGCGGGGCGCGCGGAACACCAGGTTGAGCCGTTGGAGGGCTGCGGACCGGCCAATTCCGGCCAGTTCGCCGGGCCGGACCGGACCGGGTCGGACCGGTGGGCCTACGCGGCGTCGGCGGCGTCGTCCCGCTGCCGGTCGGCGCTCGGGCCCTCCGCGTACCACTCGCGCACCAGCGCGTCATAGATCGGCGTGCTCGACGCCGGGGCCGCGGACGCGGGGGACGGCGGGGCCGGCTGCGGGGTCTTGGTCATGTTCATACGTGTGCTTCCGGAAAGGCTCGTTGCATTTGTCACCGCGGCACCGTACGGCACCCGACCTGCCCGAAGCTGTGATCGATCTCTCCCATGTATCCCTCCCATGTATCCCTCCCATGGATCTCTCCCGTCGATCTCTCTCGTGGCCGGACTGCCCCAACTCGGCCGCTCCGTACGGGCGGCGGCTCAGGCCCCGTTCTACTCCGGATCCCCCGCGTCGAGCGTCACGCCCGGCCCTCCCCGTGCGCCGAACCCTGTACCCGTCGGTGTGTGCTGCGCGGACAGCTTGGGCGCGCACGCGCCTCGTGGTGCCGCAGCGGGCTGCCGAGCAGTTCTCCCCGCTCCGGGACCGGGCCCAGGGGCGTCTCCCTGGCAGATCCCGTACGGGTGATCACGGGCGTGCCGTACGGTCGGCGGGGCGCGGTCGCACAACGATGACGGCATGTCACTCATCCCCACCCTCGCGCCGCTGCGCCGCCGCTTCCTGCTGCCCGCGCTCGCCGCCGTCTCCCTGTTCACCGCCGTCGTACCGGCCGCGGACGCCGCGCAGGCGCACCAGGCGGGCCTGCACTGCCCGCAGTCCGCCTGCGGATCGATCAGTGTGGGCACTCCCTCGCTCGCACCACCGGCGCAGGAGGGGGAGGCGTGCACCAGCAAGGAGCAAGTCGTCTGCCGGATCAGGGAGATGACGCCCGCCGAGCGGTTCCAGGCGCGTGAGGTGCGCGTCCGCTACCACGGGCTGCTCACCGACATGGGCCGCAGGCGCTGCGAGTTGGAGCAGGCCGGGGCGAACCCCGAGACCGTCGCCCGCGAGCTGGTACGGATGCGCAACGAGGCCAAGGACATCGCCCGCGCCGGCATGACCCCCGCCGAGGTCGCCGCCCTGGAGGAGCGCAACCTGAAGAAGTACGGCAACCCGCTCGGCCCGACCGCCGACCAGCTGTACGCCAAGTACGGCTCCTGGGAGCAGGTCGTCGAGTCGGCGGGCCGCACCAGCGCGGCCGTCGACGGCGAGCTGGGCCTCGCGTACAAGGCCTGCCCCTGCGAGTACGCCCACGCGGCCTGACGTATCCGACGCGCGACGGCTCCGGACCGACGCCCCGCACGGGGGCCGGTCCGGAGCCGTCGTCATGTGGCAGCCGTGCTCGCGCGGCAGTCGTCGTCATGCGGGCCCTCCGCAGCCCGAAGGGTGTCAACGGGCGGCGGGGAGGGCAGGGAGCGACGGGACGGACTGCCGCCGAACTCGCCTGTGTCCAGCGTGTGTTCGCGATATCGGCAGCATCCGGGTATCGGACGAGGCGAACGACGTTGAGGGGTGGGTGAGCGGACATGGGCCGACTCGTGCCGGCGGTGACCAGGGCGCTGGACATCATGGAACTCTTCCTGGAGGGCGACGGCACGCTCTCCGCGCCCGACATCGTGCGCAAACTGGGCCTGCCCCGTACGACCGTGCACGAGCTCGTCACCACCCTCGCGGCCCGCTCGTACCTCGTGCCCGTGCCCGAGGCGCCCGGCCGCTACCGGCTCGGCGTGCGCAACCACCAGCTCGGCAGCCGGTACGCGGAGAAGCTCGACCTGGCGGCGGAGGGCCGGCGCGTCGCCCAGGAGGTCGCCGAGACCTGCGACGAGACGGTGCACATGGCGATCCTTGAGGACGTCGACGTCATCTACATCGCGAAGGTCGACTCCACCCACGCCGTCCGTATGGTCTCCGCCAACGGCCGCCGCCTGCCCGCCCATTGCACCGCCGTCGGCAAGATGCTGCTCGCCGCGCTGCCAGAGGAGGAGCTGGAGGCGCGCCTCGAGGAGTGCGGGGAGCTGGTCGCGCTCACCCCGAACAGCGTCACCGGCTTCGACGAGCTGCGCGCGGAACTCGCCACCGTACGGAATCGGGGCGCAGCCGTCGAGCACCGCGAGGCCAACCCCGACGTCAGCTGCGTGGCCGCGCCCGTGCGCGACAGCTCGGGGGCCGTCGTCGCCGCCCTGTCCATCTCCGTGCCGATGGTGCGCTGGAGCGAGGACCGCGAGCGCGAGCTGACCGACCTCGTCGCCAAGGGCGCGGCGGACCTCTCCGTCCGCCTGGGCCACCGCGGAGCTTGATCCCGGAAGCGGTCGACCCCGGTCGGCCGGCCGCCGAATCGATCCCCTCCCCCCCTTCCCGAAAGACCGCCGTCGGCGAAGCCGCGAGGTGTTGGGGGCGCGGGGAACTGCGCGATCGGCCACGACGGTGCGGCAGCCGAATGACGGGATGGGGGTCCGGGATTGGGGGCGCGGGGAACTGCGCGATCGGCCGCGACGGCGCGGCAGTCGAACGACGGGATCGGGGTCCGGGGCGGAGCCCCGAAGCTGCCGCAGGCTTTCGGGAAGGGGCGGGGAGGGGAGTGACCGAGGTGCACCCGGTCGACGGTGCGGGGAGTGACCCGAGGTGCACCCAGTCGACGGTGCGGGTACGTACCCCGGAATGAACCGCTTCGAGGAACACGGAGTACTGATCACCGGCGCAGCCCGAGGCATCGGCGCAGCCACAGCCGCCCGCCTGGCCGAAGAGGGCGCCCGAGTCCTCCTCGCCGACATCGACGGCCCAGCCGCCGAACACACCGCGGCCGCCCTACGCGAACAGGGCGCCACCGCAGAGGCGTTGACCTGCGACGTGGCCTCCCGCACCGACGTAGAGGCGGCAGTGGCGCACGCCGTGGCCCGCTTCGGCACCCTGGACGTGCTCGTCAACAACGCGGCCTCCTGCACCGTCGACCTCCCCCGCTTCGAGGACGAGCCGGACGAGTCCTGGCAGCGCGACCTGGACATCACCCTGAACGGCGCCTTCCGCTGCGCCCGCGCCGCCCTGCCCCACCTGGAGGCCTCGGGCCGCGGCGCGATCGTCAGCATCGGCTCGGTCAACGGCGAGGTCTCCTTCGGCAACCACTCCTACAGCGCGGCCAAGGCCGGCCTCGCCTCCCTGACCCGTACGCTCGCCGACCACGCGGGACCGCGCGGCGTACGCGTCAACCTCGTCGCCCCCGGCACCGTGCGCACCTCGGCGTGGGCGGGGCGGGAGGACCGCCTGGAGGAGGTGCGCCGGCTGTATCCGCTGGGCCGGGTCGGCGAGCCCGAGGACATCGCCGCCGCCGTCGCCTTCCTGGCCTCCCGCGACGCCTCCTGGATCACGGGGACGACGCTGCGCGTGGACGGCGGACTGCTCGGCGTGAACACGGTGTTTCGGAGCGCACGGGAGGAGTGAGCGCCGGGCAGGGCGAGCGAGGCGTGCCGTACGGTCTGCGGGAGCCAGCCCCAAGAACAACCTCAGGAACCTCAAGCACCCCAAACACCCCCAGAACCCGAGAGAACAGGAAGGCACCGCGCACCATGAGCGACAGCGATCTCCTCGACGTGACCGTGGACCAGGGCACCGCCTTGCTCACCCTGAACGACCCCGGCCGCCGCAACATCATCTCCGGCGCCCTCGTCGACCGAGTCTGCGCGGCCTTCGACGAGTTGGAGGCCGACCCCGAGGTCACCGCCGTCGTGATCACCGGTGCGGGCAGTGCCTTCTGCGCCGGGGCCGACCTCGCGGATCTGCTCGCCGCGGCCGACGGCGACTCCGCGGGCGTACGGCGCGTCTATGACGGCTTCCTGCGCGTGGCCCGTTCCCCGCTGCCGACCGTGGCGGCGGTCAACGGCCCGGCGGTGGGCGCGGGGTTCAACCTCGCGCTCGCCTGCGACGTCCGCATCGCCGGGGCCTCCGCCTGGTTCGACACCCGCTTCCTGAAGATCGGGCTGCACCCGGGCGGCGGCCACACCTGGATGCTGCACCGCCTGGTCGGCCCGCAGACCGCCGCAGCGCTCGTGCTGTTCGGCGAGCGGCTTGACGGCGCCGCCGCGGCCGCCGCCGGCCTCGTCCTGCGCTGCGTGCCCGACGACGAACTCCTCACCGCGGCCCTGCAGTTGGCGGGCCGCACGCGGGGCGTCGACCCGGAGCTGCTCCGCCGTACGAAGCAGACCCTGCGCACCGCGGGCGACGGCCGCGGGCACGACGACGTACTGGCCGACGAGACCCGCGAGCAGCTCTGGTCCCTCGGTCTGCCGGACACCCGCGAGCGCCTGGACGCCTTCCGCAAGGAACTCGGCGGCTGAGGCGACCGCAACCGTTCGAGGCGACCACGACCGTCGCCGGGCGGACCGTCAGCCCCTGCGGACCTTGCGCCGGGCGCGGGAGCGTGAACGGCCGCCGCCCGGCGCGGACTTGTCGAGCGCCGCGGAGTCCCTGCGGAACGCCCACTCCATCTTTGGCTCCATGGCGAACCGGAAGGCACGCTGCACGGGCGCGGTGCACAGCACGGTGACGATCGCCCCGGCGACGAACGTGAGGGCGATCGCGCCGAGCGGGGTGTGCATCCAGTCGGCCTCGTACCAGTCCCAGAAGCGGGAGCCCTTGGCGAGGAAGCCGTGCAGCAGGTAGCCGTAGAGGGTGCCCGCACCGAGGGCGGTGAACCAGAAGTGGCGGCGCGGGATCCAGGCGAAGAAGCAGGCGACCAGGATCAGTGAGCAGGCGAACATGCCGAGGGTCATCGGCACGCCCACCCAGCCGGGGACGCCGAGTTCCTGCGCGCTGTCGCGGCGGTAGAACCAGGCGGCGTTCATGCGCGGGGCCGCCCAGTACGCGAAGACGAGCGCGCACGCGAACACCGGCACCGCGAGCAACCGGACCTCGCGGCGGCGCACGAGCTGGAAGTGCTCCGGCTTCAGGCAGAGGCCGAGCACGAAGAACGGCAGAAACTGCAGGACGCGTTGGAGGTCGAGGTCGTCA